>NZ_QBBV01000004.1:0-805338 GCF_003073115.1 Acuticoccus kandeliae
TTCAGCCAGCCGCGCGCGCGATCTGCCGAGGTGGCTCATGTGGTACAATCGCAATCGCCAACACGCCGCGCTCGCCGGCCTATCTCCCGAGACTGCGCTGAACAACCTCGCGAGAAATCACAGCTAGAGCGTCTCGTAGCCCCGGCTGCGCTTCGAGCGGGCGATGTCGTGCAGCGCGTCGAGCGCCTTGCCGACGCTCGGATAGAGGTCGCGGCGGATCCGGCCGCTGACCCCGATCCGCCCCCATTCGCGCACGAGCTCCCACTCGTCGAACAGCGTGCGCTGGATCGACATCGCATAGTAGCGGCGCTTGTTCGCCTCGATGTCGATACACCGCAGGTGCAGGTCCGTCGGGAAGAGGTCGAGTTGCATGGAGGGCTCCCGCGCGGCGCCACGAGGGCCGCCGCACGGATCACTCTAGTCTCTCGCGCACCCGGCGTTGAGGCGGCAAACGCCGCCCTCCACCGCAATTTCGCCATGGCACGCGCCGTGCCGGGGCCTCAGGCCGAGATGCGCGGCGTCTCGCCGGGGGCGGGCGTGTAGGGGAAGCTCCCCGCGTTCAGCACGGTCTCGACGCCGCCGAGTTCCGCGATCCGCGCCTCCTGGTCGGCGAAGGCGCGCGCGTTCACCGCTTCGGGATCGCAGATCGCCCGCAGCCGCCGCTCCCCTTCCGTGATCGCCGCCTCGTGGCCGCCCTCCAGCGCGAGATCGCGCGTCTCGTAGGGATCGGCCGCGAGGTCGAAGAGCTGGGGTCGGTGGCCGGCATAGTGGATGTATTTGTAGCGCCCGAAGCGGACCATGAAGATCCCGGTGATCGAGGCGACGGCGTGATACTCGCTGAGCACCGTCCGGTCCTCGTCGGCCCCCTCCATGATGGCGTGGAGCGAGCGGCCCGGCAGGTCGCTGTCGTCCGGATGCGGCGCGACGCCGACCGTCTCGAGGATCGTCGGATGCGCGTCGACGAGGGAGACGGGCGTCGCGATCCGCCGGCCCGCCGCGACGCCGGGGCCCGACAGGATCAGCGGGATCCCCGCCGACTCCTCGTACATGTTGGATTTGCCCCAGAAGGTGCGCGTGCCGAGATTGTCGCCGTGGTCGGAGGTGTAGACGACGAGCGTGTCCTCGGCGAGGCCGGTCTCCTTCAGCGTCTTCAGGATGCGGCCGATATTGTCGTCGAGGAAGGAGACCATCCCGTAATAGGCCGCGATCGCGGTGCGCACGTGGGCCTCGTCGCGGAAATGGTCCTCGTAGCTCTGGACCTCGCGCAGCTTCTTGAGGACCGGGTGGTCGGGAAAGTCGCCGGGGCCGCGCAGGCGCGGCATCGGCAGCGTATCGAGCGGGTAGAGGTCGAAGAATTCCTGCGGCGCGACCAGCGGGAAATGCGGGCAGACGAATGAGACGAAGAGCGTCCAGTCCTTCTCGTCCGGCGCGCGCGCGGCCTCGCGCAGCCAGTCGCAGGCGGCGTCGCGGATCTTGCGGTCGTAGCCGGTGTAGCTCGATTCCCCCGGCCCCGCGTCGGCGGCAAGCTGCGCCGTCGAGGTGCGCGGCGGCGGCGGGCGGCGCACCATCCCCTGGATATCCCCCTGCCCGTTGAGGACGTGGAGCGCCAGGATCTCGTCGTCGAAGCCGGCCGAATCCTCGACCGAGCGGTAGTGCAGCTTGCCGATGGAATCGCACCGGTGCCCGGCCTCCTGCAGGCGGTGCCCCCAGGACGGCGGCGTGCCGTCATAGGGGAAGGCGTTGTCCCAGTTGCCGATCTCGTGGACGTGGCGGCCCGTCGCGAACGAGGCGCGCGCCGGCACGCAGATCGGGCAGTTCGTGTAGGCGGCGTCGAAGACGGTGCCGGAGGCGGCGAGCGCGTCAAGATTCGGCGTCTTGATCACGTCGTTTCCGTGAAAGCCGGCGACGCGCTTGGAATGCTCGTCCGACATGATGAAGAGGACGTTCGTCACGAAGTGGTCTCCTTGGCGCGACGTTTGCGGGCGAGGGCCGTCTGGGCGAACGGCCAGATCAGCGTGAGGGCGGACACGGCGAGGAAGCCGAGCGCGATCGGCCGGTCGAGGATGCCCCAGAAGCCGGCGGCGGTGAGCTGCATGCCGGAGCGGAGTTCCTCCTCGAGGATGCCGGCGAGCACGAAGCCGATGACGAACGGTCCGAGCGGGACGCGGCACCGGGCCATGCCGAAGCCGATGAGGCCGAAGAAGAGCATGACCCACACGTCGAACATGCGGTTGTGGAGCGCGTAGCAGCCGACGACGCAGGCGACGAAGATCGCGGGCAGGAGCAGCGCGCGGTTGACGAGCATCAGCCGGGCGATCCACCGCACCGAGTAGGTCATGATGACGAACATCAGGACGTTCGCGACGAGATAGGCCGCGATCAGCGCCCACACGAAGTCGGCATTGTTCACGAAGAGGAGCGGGCCCGGCTGGATGTTGTGCAGGATCAGCGCACCGAGAAGGATGGCGTCGATCGGGCTGCCGGGAATGCCCATCGTGATGAGCGGGATCAGCGCACCACCGACATTGGCGTTGTTCGCCGCCTCCGAGGCGACGATCCCTTCCTCCGAGCCGGTGCCGAAGGCGTCCGGGTCCTTGGAGACGCTGCGCGCCGTCGCGTAGGCGACCATCGAGGAGATGGAGGCGCCGACGCCGGGGAGGATCCCGATCCAGGTGCCGATGACGGAGGAGCGCAGGAGGTTCACCCCGTGCCGGCGCCAGGTCGAGAGCGCCAGGAGCAGCGAGCCGCCCCCCACCTTGATCGGGCTCGCCTTCTTCTCGATCTCGAACGCGTCGGTGATGATCTGGCTCATCACGAAGACGCCGAGGAGGACCGGGAGCAGCGCGAAGCCGCCATCGAGCTCGTGCCAGCCGAAGGTGAGGCGGAGCTGTCCGTCGGAGGGGTTGAGGCCGGGGAGCGCGAAGGCGATGCCGAGCGCGCCGGCGAGGAGCCCCTTCACCATCGAGCCCTGGCTGATCGAGGCGATGAGGACGAGCGCCATCAGCACCATCGCGAAATATTCGAACGGGCCGAAGGTGGTCGCCCAGCGCGAGAGCGGCACGGAGAGGACCACGAGGAACACGCCGGCGATGAGGCCGCCGACGAGGGAGGCGCCGATCGAGAGGCTGAGCGCCCGCTCCGCCTCGCCGCGCGCGGCCATCGGGTAGCCGTCGAAGGTCGTCATGACCGAGGACGGGGTGCCCGGCATCCTCAGCAGCGTCGCGCTGATGAGGCCGCCCGAGACCGAGCCCACATACATCGCCACCATCAGGACGAGGGCGTGGGTCGAGTTCATCGTGAAAGTCAGCGGGATCGACAGGGCGATCAGCATCCCGCCCGTCAGGCCGGGCACCGCGCCGACGAAGATGCCGAGCGTCGTGCCGAGCAGAACCCAGAGGAACGGCACCGGGCTGAAGATGTAGCCGAAGGCGCCCAGAAGGTCAGCGAGCATCTCTCACCGCGGAAGGTCGATGTAGAAGAACTGGGTGAACAGGAGCGTCCCGCCGACGCCGAGGATGACCGCCAGGACGAGGCCGGTCACGATCGAGCGCAGGTGGAAGATCGACAGGAGCGCCGTGCCCGCGGCGAGGAAGAGGATCGTCGCGGTCTGGAAGCCGAGGACCCCGGCCGCCATCACCCCCACATAGGCGAGGGCGAGGACGTAGATGCCGACGGCGATGTCGGGCCGCGTCCTGTAGTCCCGCTCCCGCACGATGGCGGGCCAGGGCCGGGCGGCAATCGCGCGCAGGAGCACGACCGCGCCGAGCAGCGTGAGGACGAGGGCGACGCCGCGCGGCACGGCGGCCGAGCCGAGCGGGTCGAAGAAGGGTGGCGGGATCTTCGAGGCCTGCCACCACATGAGCCCCGCGAGAAGGGCGACGCCGGCGGCGAGGCCGACATCGCTGCGGGGCGTCCGGCTCGCCCCGAAGATCCGGGCGAGACGCGCGGTCGTGCTCACATCGTGCTCCGATGCCGGCCGCGCTTTACTGGACGGCCTTGCGCGCGGCCGGGACGAGCGGCAGCGTCTCGGCGAGCGCCTCTTCGAGCTGCGCGCGCACGACGTCGGGCTCGAGGAATTTCGGGTTGAGGCCGAAACCGCGCAGCTGGGCCGCCACCTCTTCCTGGTTCATCGCCTCGCGGAAGGCGTCGCGCAGGATCTTCAAGCGGTCCTCCGGCGTCCCCTTCGGGGCGAGCCAGATGCGCTGCGACGGGACCACGACGTCGAGGCCGAGCTCCTTCGCGGTCGGCACGTCCGGGAGTTCCGCGACGCGCTCGTCGGTCAGCATCAGCGCCGGCTTGAGGCCCGATTCCTGGAACTGCACGAGCTCCTGCGTCGAGAAGAGCGCGGTGTCGGTGTGGCCGCCGAGCAGCGACTGGTAGCGCTTGGCGCCGCCGCCGACCTGCACATAGCGCAGCTCGACCCCCGCCTCCGTCGCGACGCGCATCGGCACGAAATGGACCGGCAGGCCGATATTGGCCGCGACCGTCACCGTGTCGGGGTTCTCCTTGGCGAAGGCGAGCAGCTCCTCGAAGGTGCCGAAGCGGCCTTCCTTGGACAGGGCGAGGCCCATGTCGGCAAAGCCCGTCGCGCCGATGATCTCGAAATCGGACTGGTCGAAATCGACGACGCCCATCGCCTTCGACGTGACGATGCCGTCGTGCCAGAGGCCGATCGTGTGACCGTCGGGCTCGGCGTCCTTGATGGCGCGCGTGCCGATCGTGCCGCCCGCGCCCGCCATGTTGATGACGACGACGCTCTCGTTCAGCACGTTGCCGGTCTCGAACGCCTTCTGGAAGATGCGCGATAGACCGTCGATGGCGCCGCCCGGATCGGTCGGCACGATGATCTTGATCGGTTGATCGGGAAAGGCGAACGCCGAAGCGGGTACCGCCAAGGCGAGCGCGCACGCGAGCGCCACGCGGCGCGTGAACGAACGGGCCATGTAGTCCTCCCTAGGCCGAAGGCCTTTTTGTTTTTGTCCGGCCAGTTGACACCAGCCCCAAGGTCGGGACAAGCACAGTTTGTTAGACATGCAATAACCCCAGGTTATCAGTCAGACATGGAAGATCGGCTCGCGGACTATCTCGTCGCGATCGAGGAATGCGGGAGCTTCCGCGCGGCGGCGGACCGGCTCGGCATCAGCCAGCCGGCGTTGACGAAGGCGGTGCACCGCCTGGAGGACGAGGTCGGCGCGGCGCTGTTCGACCGGCGCTCGCGGGGGGTGACGTTCACCGTCTATGGCCGGGTGATCCTGCGCCACGCGCTCACCGTACGCGCCAGCGTGCGCGAGACGCTGGAGGAGATCGCAGCGCTGAAGCAGGGCCTTCTCGGCCGCGTGCGTGTGGGGGCCGGACCGTCCTGGCAGCGCTCGGTCCTGCCGTCCGCGATCGCGACCTTCCGGGAGGATTGGCCGCTCGTCCATCTGGAGCTCTTCGGGGGGATGGACGATCAGCTGAAGGCGCGCCTCAGGGCCGGCGAGCTCGACTTCGTGCTCGCCGCGATGGCGGCGCCGACGCCGATCGAGCCCGACCTCACCGGCCGCCCCCTCATCGACGACGAGTACCGGATCATCGCCCGCGCGAACCATCCGCTGACACGCCGCGCCGGGCCGATCGCACTCGCCGAGACGCTGGACTTTCCCTGGATCCTGCCGGGCCGCGCCTCGCACATGGTGCTGCGGCTGGAGGCGATCTTCCAGGCGCATGGCCTCCCCGCCCCGGACGCGATCATCGAGACCGACATCGCCGCGCTGAAGCTCACCCTGATGCAGCACGCGGACTATCTGAGCTTCCACGCGGTCGGACAGCTGCGCGAGACCGACCCCGGCCCGATCGTCGCCCTCGATGCCCCGGAGGCGCGCTGGCGCCGCACGGCCGGCATCATCATGCGCCGCGGCACCGCCCCCAACCCCGCGGCCGAGGCGCTGATCGCGGAGATCGAGCGGATCTGCCGGGGCGATCCGGCGCCGGAGGTCCGCGTCCCGGCCCTCAGCGCGGCGCGAGAACATTGATCGCGGGGTCGAACACCCACACGTGCTGGCTCGCCGGGCGGATCGTGCGCGCCCAGTCCGCGAGGATGTCCTTGTCGCGCCGCAGCGTCTGCATCCGGCGCGCGATGTCGCCCGGCTCCCAGCCTTCCAGGATGCGCGCCGTGAGACGGCGCAGCACCGCCGCGTGCGCCGGATCGCCGGCGAGATTGCGCGTCTCGTGCGGATCCTCGGCGAGGTCGAAGAGGAGCGGCGGTTCGCTGTCGAAGAGGCACAGCTTGTAGCGCCCCGCGCGGATCATGCGCTGCTGCACGGCGCGTCCGCCCGTCCAATAGGGCACGCTGTCGGTGCAATATTCGCAGAAGGTCTCGTCGCGCCAGGGCGTCCCGGCGGACTTCGCGAGCGGCCAGAAGCTGACCCCGTCCGCGTTCGGAAGCTGCGGCGCGCCGAGCGCCTCCAGCATCGTCTGCGACAGGTCCGTGAGGTTCACGATCTCGCCGCGCCGCTCGCCCGCCGGCAGCACCCCCGGCAGGCGCATCATCATGGGAACCGCGGCCGATTCCTCGAAGAAGGTGTGCTTCCAGTAGAGGCCGCGCTCGCCGATATGGTCGCCATGGTCGGAGGCGTAGACGATGAGCGTCTCGTCGAGGACGCCGAGTTCGTCGAGCGTGTCGAGGAGCCGGCCGATCATCTCGTCCATCCGGTGGACGAGCCCGTAATAGGCCGTGCGGGCGCGGCGCGCGTCGTCGGGGTCCGGGTCCGCGATGCCGCGATCGGTACGCCACCAGCGATAGAAGGCGTGCTCGTTCTCGGGCACCGGACGCACCGGGTCGGGCACGCGGCCCTCATAGCGCGCATAGGCCTCGGGGTCGGCGACATAGGGCGGGTGCGGCAGCATCAGCCCGACCGTCAGGCAGAAGGGCTCGCTCGCCCGGCGCCGCAGCCAGTCGACCGCCGCCTCCACCACCGCCTCGTCCTTCGCCTGGTAGGCGCTGAGGCCGGGGCCGCTGGCGCTCAGCGCACGCGGGTCGGGGTCGTTCGCGCCCGCGAGAGGGCCAAGCCCGTGGCGCGGCGGTCCGGGGAAATTCGGCGAGTGCTCGCCCACTTCGCGCTCGGCATAGCCGTGGAGCTGGTCCGGCCCCAGCGCGTGGAGGCGGCCGATGAGGGTCGGCCGGTGCCCCCCCGCCCCCATCGCGTGCAGCCATGTCGGGATCCCGGACGACAGGACGTCGTCGTTCGTCCAGCAATCCTGCCTGTGCGGCCAGCGCCCCGTCAGCATCGACATGCGGCTCGGCACGCAGATCGGGGACGGGCAGTAGGCGTTGTCGAAGGTGACGCCCTCGGCGGCGATGCGGTCGAGATTGGGCGTCTCGATCACGCCGTCCCCGTAGGCGCCCGTCACGTGGCGGGCGTGCTGATCGGAGAAGATGAACAACAGATTCGGAGCGTCAGCCACACTTCGCCTCCCCCTGCGCGCGACGGCTTCGGACATTGTGCTCGTGGACATGGTCGCCCGGCGCGATGGCGGCGGTCGCGAGCCCGATCACCGCGCCATATTTGCGGACCGGCTCCCCCACCGCGACGGCGCGCACCGCGATCTTGTGGCAGCGCGGGATCGCCGCGTTGGCCGTAAGGCGGCCCGCCCCCTCCCCCGCCCCGTCGAGGCCGACACTGTCGCCCTTGGCGAGCGCGACGAGCACGGTCGCGACATTGTCGGCCGCGTCGAGGACGATCGCGCGGGCCTCGCCCGGCGCGGCGCTCACAGCGCGGCCCCGTAGCGGCTGATCACCTCGTCCCCCTCGCCGAAGATCTCGGCGAAGGTGAGCGCGCCGCCCGACGTCTCGAGGGTGGCGCGGAACAGGCGGTCGGCAGCCGCCTCCATCGTCTCGTCCCCGTTGAAGGCGGGCGAGAGGTCGACGTCGATCTGCTCGGTGAGGCGGGCGGCGGAGTCCGGATTGCCCGTCACCTTCACGGTCGGGGCGATGAGCGAGCCATAGGAGTTGCCCACCCCCGTCGCGAAGAGGAGGAGGTTCGCCCCCGCCGCCACGAACCCGGTGAGGGATTCGGGCGCATAGGCCGGCGCGTCCATGACGTGGAGCCCGGCGCAGGGCGGCGCCTCGCCATAGTCGAGAAGGCCCGCGACGGGGCTCGTCCCGGACTTCGCGACCGCGCCGAGCGATTTCTCCTCGATGGTGGTGAGGCCGGCATCGATGTTCGTCCGGCTCGGATTGTTGCCGGTGAGGTCGATGCCCGCCGCCACCGCCGCCGCCTCGCGCCGCAGCACCGCGCCTTCGATGGCGCGGGCGAGCGCGGGATCGGCGGCGCGCGCGGCGAGCCGGTCCTCCGCGCCGAGCCACTCGATCGTCTCGCCGATGATCGCGACTCCGCCGGCGGCGACCACGCGGTCCGCGACGCGCCCGATCACCGGATTGGCGACAAGCCCGGAGGACGGGTCGGAGCGACCGCATTCGAGCCCGAGGACGAGTCCGGAAAGGGGGATCGCCTCGCGCCGCTCACGCGAAAGATGCTTCATGAGGCGCGCGCCGCGGCGGATGCCGCGATCGATGAGGGTATGGGCGTCGTGGTTGCAGTGGTCGAAGGTGAGCGCGACCGTCGGCTTGCCGGAGGCGGTGGCGGCCTCCGCGATCTCGTCGACGAGCAGCCCGTCCGCCCCCACCACGATGACGCCGCCGGCGTTCGGGTGGGTGGCGAGGCCGGCGAGCGCGCGCCGGTGGGTCGCCCGGTCCTCCCCCATCAGGCCGCTGCCATAGGGGGAGCCGGCATAGACGGCCTTCAGCGTCGCCGCGATGCGGCGGCTCGCCGGCCCCGTCAGCCCCGTCACCGAGAGGACGAGGAGGTGGTTGCGCGTGCCGAACCGGCCGTCCTTGCGGGCAAAGCCCAGAAATGCGTCCTCCCTCATGGCGCGTCGGCCCCGGCCGGAAGACGGCGCGAACGGCTCTCCATCCAGGCCCGGAAGAACGGCCAGACGAGGAGGATGATGGAGATGATGAGGAAGATCAGCGGCAGCGGGCGGGTGAAGATCGGCTCGATGGAGCCGGCCGTCATCATCAGCCCGGAGCGCAGCTTCTCCTCCATCAGCGGCGCGAGGACGAAGCCGATCACGAAGGGCCCGAGCGGGAAGCCGCCCTTCTCCATCGCGAAGCCGACGACGCCGAAGGCGAGCATCACCCACACGTCGAACATCGTGTTGTCGAGCGCGAAGGTGCCGATCACGCAGAAGACGAGGATCACCGGCAGGAGATAGTGGCGCGGCACGTACATGATCCGCGCGACGACCCGCACCGAGCCCATCATGACGACGTACATCAGGATGTTGGCGACGAGGCAGGCCGCGATCATCGCCCAGACGATGTCGCCGTTGGTGATGAAGAGGGTCGGCCCCGGCGTGATCGAGTGGATCATCAGCGCGCCGATGAGGATCGCGTCGATGACCGAGCCCGGAATGCCCATCGCGATCAGCGGGATCAGCGCGCCGCCGATGGTGGCGTTGTTCGCCGATTCGGAAGCGACGATCCCCTCCTCCGAGCCGCGCCCGAACTCCTCGGGATGGCGGGACATGTTGCGGGCGGTCGTGTAGGCCATGATCGAGCCGATCGAGGCGCCGATGCCCGGCAGGATGCCGACCCAGGTGCCGATGATCGACGAGCGGAACATGTTCCAGGCCTGGTCGCGCCAGTCCTTCAGCGACATGAGCATTCCCGAGACGCGCGTCTCGACCCGCTCCATGCGCTTGCCGATCGTCACGATGTCGCCGATCACCTGGCTGACGGCGAAGATGCCGATGAGCACGGGGAGAAGCTTCAGCCCGCCATTGAGGACGTACCAGTCCCAGGTGAGGCGCGGCTGGCCGGCCGACGGATCGACGCCCGGCATCGAGACGAGCATCCCGAGGAAGCCCGAGACGAGCCCCTTGATCATCGAGCCCTGGCTCACCGACGCGATGAGGACCATCGCCATCAGGATGAGGGTGAAATATTCGAACGGCCCGAAGCGCGTCGCCCAGATCGACAGGGGCTTGGCGAGGAAGAGGAGCACGACCCAGGAGACCATGCCGCCGACGAACGAGGCGGCGATGCCGAGCCCCAGCGCGCGGCCGGGCTTGCCGGCCATCGCCATCGGGTGGCCGTCGAAGGTCGTGACGACGTTGGACGGGGTGCCGGGCATGCGCAGGAGCGTCGCCGTGATCAGCCCGCCGGTGATCGACCCGACATACATGCCGATGAGCAGCACGATCGCGTTGACGGGCTGCATGTAGAATGTCAGCGGCAAGGTCAGCGCGATCAGCATCGCGCCGGACAGGCCGGGGATCGCGCCGACGACGATGCCCGCGACCGTTCCGATGAGGACGTAGAGGAACGGCAGCGGTGTCATCAGGTGCAACAGAGCGCCGGTGAGGCCCTCGATCATCACTATCTCCAGGAAATGGCTAGAGGCCGGGCAGGTCGACCACGAAGAGGCGCGTGAACACGAGCGCGGAGCCCCAGCCCATGACGGCCGAGATGAGCGCCGCCACGATCAGCGGGCGGGGACGGAAGCGCACGAGGAAGCCGATGGTGACGAAGAGGTAGATCGCCGTCAGCGGCGCGAAATTCACGACGCGCGCATCGAGGAGCGCGACGTAGAGGATGGTGAGGAGCCCGGTCGCGAACGCGTCGAGCGTGTGGGGCCGCTCGGCGGACGTCTCCCCGATCGCCATGTCCGCGCCCGAGCGCCAGGCCATGAAGGCGATGAAGAGGCTGAGGAGCATCACGATCAGCGCCGTCGCCTGCGGCACCGGGGCCGAGCCGAGCGGCTCGAAGGTGCCGGGCGGGATGTCCCGCGTCTCCCACAGGACCGCGAGACAGACGAGGACGAAGAACAGGCTGACGCCGAACGCCCAACGCGCCGCGCCCGCCATCATCGCCCCGTCCCGCTGGCGCGGGCGAATGAATCGCCCGGCCGGTCAAGGTTCGTCATGGTGGGTCCTATTTCTGCGCGGCCTGCTTGGCGACCGGCTCGATGCGCTGCCACGTCGCGTCGAGGGAGGCCTGCATCGCGTCGCCCTTCAGGAAGGTCGGGCTGAACATCTTCTCTTCGTAGAATTTCTGGATCCGCTCGGTCTTGGAGGCCTCCTCGAGCGCGTTCGCGAGCCCGTCGATCGCCTCCTGCGGCGTACCCTTCGGCGCGAACCACCAGCTCTCGACGCAGTAGTTCAGGTCGTAGCCGAGCTCCTTCATGGTCGGGATCTCCTTCAGCACCCCGACCCGCTCCGCGCCGGTGTAGGCGAGCGGCTTGATCTGGGTGTCGGCGATCTCGGTCCCGTCCGGGTTGCGCGTGAAGTTCGCGACCTCGGCCGCCGAGAGGACGGACACGTTGGTCTGCCCGCCGGTGAGCGCGGTGAAGTTCGCGGTGCCGCCGCCGATCTGCACGAAGCGGAATTTCGCCCCGTCGACGAGGTTCTGCAGGAGGATGCCGCCCATATGGTTGATCGCGCCGAGATTGGCGCCGAAGAGGAGCGTGTCGGGCTCGTCCGCCGCCTTCTGGAGAAGCTGCTCGACCGAATCGATGCCCGAATCCTTGCGCACCACCGGCAGGACGCAGAACTCGCCGGTCGTCGCCACGGGCTCATAGTCGCGATAGCCGAAGTCGAAGACGCCGCCGCCCTCGCCGCCCATCAGCGCGATGTGGAGGGTGAGGAAGGTGTAGCCGTCGGGCTCGGCCTCCATCACCTGGCGCGCGCCGATCGAGAAGTGGCCGCCGACATTCACGACGGTGAGCGGCTCGGGCAGGATCTCGTTTTCCTGGAGCGCCACCTGGTAGGCGCGGGTCACCTGATCGGAGGTGCCGCCCGCCTGGAACGGGACGATCACCTTGATCGGCTTCTCCGGCCATTCGGCCATCGCACCCGTCGCCATGCCGAGCGACAGGACGCTCGCCAAACCGGCCACCACACATGTCTTCATCATCGCAACTTTCCTCCTCTCAGGCGTGTTGTTCGTCATCGGTTGGGATCACCCAAGATCCCCCCAGCCATCATTGCCGTCAGAAGACCGACATCGTCGGACGACGAGTCCAGATCTTCATCGAGACGTCGGCGACCGGCATCGGCCGGCCGGCGGAATTCGTTGTCCGACTGCATTCCGAGCGGCGAAAGCTTCGAGAGACGCAGGAACATCAACCGCATATTTCGGACCATGGGTCACCTCACACGCTCGGCGATCCGACCGGCGAACGCCTTTGAGCGGTCCGATACTCCACCGGAAGAGGCTTGTATGTCAACTATTCCTACCTGATAGATAGGATATCAGGAAATTGGAGTGGCCAGCGTGTTGAAACCCGGACGTCCTCGGTGCGCCGACGCGGTCGTGCATCCCCGAAGCCCCTTGGAAATCGACAATTCAGGAAATCGTTTATCGGCCCGGCGCGGCGACCGCGCAGGCGACGAAACACATCGGGTGCCCTGTACAGGCGATGTCCTGCTGTCGTGTCGTGAGGCTTCGACTAGGTCAGCACAGCTCGCGCGGCGAACGCGATCGGTCTTCGCTCCGGCAATACTGCGGAATGCTTGGTCATGAGCGTCTCTTCCCAACACGTCTCTCCCGCAATGCGGTGGACGCGTTTGTTTTCGTTGGTTAGACCTTGCCACAATAAGTGCATTGCGCGGCGATGGACAAGCCCCGATCCAACGGGGCGGCGGGCCGACCGCAGCAGGGGGGAAATTGGATGAATACCAATTCGGCGCGGCCGAATGTGCTCCTCATCGCGGTCGATCAATGGCCCGGCCGGCTTTTCGGCCACCGTGGCCACCCCGTTGTCGAAACACCCACCATCGACCAGATGGCGCGCAACGGCATCAGCTTCCCCCGCGCCTACTCGGAGTGCCCGATTTGCATTCCGGCACGGCGGACGATGATGACGGGCACCACCCCGCGCACCCACGGGGACCGCGTCTTCCAGCCCGCACTCACCATGCCGGACCTGCCGACGCTCGCCGGCACCTTCACCGCCGCCGGCTACCAGAGCGCGGCCGTCGGCAAGCTCCACGTCTACCCGCAGCGCAACCGGATCGGGTTCGAGGAGGCGCTGATCGCCGAGGAGGGCCGGCCGCAGCTCGGCGCCGTCGACGACCACGACCTCTACCTCTCCGATCGCGGCTTTCCCGGCCGCCAGTTCTTCCACGGCATGTCGAACAACGACTATGGCTGGCGGACCTGGCATCTGCCGGAAGACTGCCACGTCACCAACTGGACGACCTTCGCGATGTGCCGCACGATCAAGCGGCGCGACCCGACGCGGCCGGGCTTCTGGCACCTCTCCTACACCCAGCCCCATCCCCCGCTCGTCCCCCTCGCGGCCTATTTCGAGCGCTATGCGCGGCGCGAGATGCCGGCGGCGCTGGAGGCGGACTGGGGGAAGGATGTCCCCTTCGCGCTCCAGGCGGTGCGCGGCTTCTGGGAACAGCTCGGGCCGGAGCGGCTTGCCGACGTGCGGCGCGCCTTCTACGCGCTCTGCACCCACATCGACGCCCAGCTCCGCATCGTGATCGGCACGCTGCGCGAGGAGAATATCCTCGACGACACGGCTATCCTCCTGTGCGGCGACCACGGCGACATGCTCGGCGATTTCGGCCTCTACGCGAAGCGGCTGATGTATGAGGGGTCGGCCAACATCCCGATGATCCTGATCCCGCCCGCCGGCCACCGCACCACCGCGCCCGGCAGCGTCGACGACCGCCTCGTCGGCCTCCAGGACATCATGCCGACGCTGCTCGACCTTGCCGGCATCCCCGTGCCCGACACCTGCGACGGCCTCTCGATGACGGGCGAGGCGCGGCGCGAGACGCTCTATTGCGAATCCCTCGAAGGGGCGAAGGCGACGCGCATGATCCATGACGGGCGCCACAAGCTCATCTGGTATCCGGCCGGCAATGTCGTGCAGCTCTTCGACATCGAGGCCGACCCCGACGAGTGCGCCGACCGCGCGGCCGACCCCGCCTTCGCCGAGATCCGCGCCCACCTGGAGGCGCGCCTCGCGGCCGAGCTCTATGGCGCCGACCTCGATTTCGTGGAGGACGGCCGCCTCGTCGGGAGCCCGGCGCTCACCTTCGCGCCCGGCGCCAATCGCGGCCTCTCCGGCCAGCGCGGGCTCCACTACCCGCCGCCGCCGCTCGACGATCCGACCAACGTGGTGGGAGCGGGCTGATGCTCTTCGGCGTGACGGTCCTGCCCGAATGGGCGCAGGCCGAAGGCATCGAGCGCGTGCTCGACAATCTGGAAGCGGCGGGCGCCACTGCGCTCGCGACGAGCCCCTATGTGATGGAGCCCGTCGCCGACGGCACCGGCTCGCGCGAGCCGCCGGCCGATGGCGGCGCCGGCAAGGTGCGCCTTCTCGACCGGCTCCTGTGGGGCCGGCGGGATCTGTGGGTGCGCACCGCGCCGAGCTTCGCGCCCGACCCCAGCCTCTATGAGGGGCTCGCCTACCAGCCGCCCGAGCCCGACGCCCTCACCGCCCGCGAAGGCGAGATCGTCGCCCGCTTCATCGGTGCCGCGAAGGCGCGCGGCCTCACCGTCCACATGCAGGTCCAGTCCGCGATCCCGCCCGGCTACCGCGTGCAGTTCGGCGGACCACGGCCGGAAGATGCGCCGCTCGGCCCGGACGACCGGCCGGTGGAGGGACGCGTCGACCTCAACGCGAGCCTCGCCGCGCCCGAAATCCTCGCCTACGCGAAGGCGCTCGCGACCGACCTTGCCCGCGCCTATCCCGACATCGACGCACTGCGGATCGATTGGCCGGAATATCCGCCCTACCATTTCGGCGCGCTCTTCTTCGACTTCTCCCCCCACGTGCTCGCCCGCGCGGAGGCGATGGGGATCGACACCGGCCGGATGCGCCGCGACACGCTCGCGCTGCGCGACTATCTCACCAAGGGGCTGACGGATGCCGGCCTCTCCGCCGCGATCGCCGCGCCATCCGCCGCCGAATGGCTCGACCGTCTCGCCTCCGACTATCCGGGAGTCGCGGACCTTCTCGCCCTGAAGCGCGCCCTCTCGGTCGGGCTGATCGCGGCGTGGCGGGAGGCGCTGCCGGCCTCGATCGCGCTCGTCCCGCAGGCCTTCCCGCCGCCCTTCCATCGCCTCTCAGGGTTCGACTTCGCCGCGGCCGGGGCGATCGCGGACGAGATCGGCGTCAAGCTCTACACGATGCACTGGCCGATGATCCTGCGGAACTGGGGGGATGCGATGGCGGGGAGCGGCGTCGCGCCCGATGCACTCGGCGCCGCCCTCGTCGCGCTCGCCGACACCGGAGGGCCGGCGGCGGCCCTCTCCGCCCTCCTCTATCCCGAACCCGACATGGCGCACCCGGCGGGGGACGCGGCGATGGCGGCGAAGATCCGGGACGCGCGCGAGGCGGTCGGCGGGGCCTGCCCCGTCTCCGCCTTCGGCCACGGCTACGGGCCGATCGAGGACGTGACGCGCCGCGCGCGCGTCGCCTTCGAGGCAGCGGACGGGCGGCTCTGGATGAACCGGTACGGCTATCTCTCGGATGAGAAGCTCGCCGCGCTCGCGACCATCGTGAGGGGATGATGGATCTTTCCGCAAACACCGCCGACATCACCCTTGCGCGGATCTCGACGCTCGCGCTGCGCATCCCGCTCGAGCGGCCGATGCCGACCGCCTTCGGGCTGATGGACGCGCGCGCGACCCTCCTCGTGCGGCTGGAGGACGATGAGGGCGCCGTCGGGTGGGGCGAGATCTGGTGCAACTTCCCGACCTTCGGGGCCGAGCACCGGGCGCTGCTCCTCGAACGCATCGTCGCGCCCATGATCCTCGGCCGTGCGATCCGCGCCGGTGCGACGCCCGTGGCGCTGGAAGCCAAGCTCGCCACCCTCGCGCTCCAGACCGGCGAGTTCGGCCCGCTCGCGCAGGTTCTCGGCGGGCTCGACATGGCGCTCTGGGACCTGGCCGCCCGGCGCGCGGGCGAGCCCCTCCACCGCCTCCTCGGGTCGACGGTCTCGGCGGTCCCGGCCTATGCGAGCGGCATCAACCCGACCGACCCCGGCGAGACGGTGCGGCGCGCGCAGGCGGCGGGCTTCCGCGCCTTCAAGCTGAAGCTCGGCTTCGGCCGGGATCGCGACCTCGCGAACGCCGCCGAAGTCGCCGATGCGCTGGGTGTGGGCGACATTTTCATGGTCGACGCCAACCAGGGGTGGGGGCGCGAGGAGGCCGTCGCGATGGCGGAGGCGCTCGCCCCGCTCGGCCCGAAATGGCTGGAGGAGCCGCTCCCGGCCGACGCCACCGAGGCGGACTGGAAGGCGGTCGCCGCCGTCGGCCTGCCGATCGCGGCGGGGGAGAACATGCGCGGCCTTCCCGCCTTCGAGGTCGCGCTCGCGGCAGGCTGGCTCGCCGTCGCCCAGCCGGACGCGGGCAAATGGGGCGGGCTCTCGGGCGGCCTCGCGGTCGCCCGGCGCGCGCTCGGGGCCGGCCGGCGCTTCTGCCCGCATCACCTGGCGGGTGCGGTCGGCCTCGTCGCGGCCGCCCACCTCCTCGCCGCGGCCGGCGGCGACGGCCTCCTCGAGACCGATGTCAACGACAACCCGCTCCGCACCCTCCTCGTCGGCGACCTGCCGCCGCTCGTCGACGGCGCGTGGACGCTACCGGAGGGGCCGGGCCTCGGCGTCGCGCCCGACCGCGCTTCGGTCTCCCGCTTGATCGCGCGCGAGGGCGAGGTCACGGCGTGAGCGGCGATGCGTTGCGCCTCGCGCGCCTTCGCGCCCACACCGTCCCGGTCTCGGCGAAGACGGCGTGGATCTTCGTAGAGGCGTGCCTCTCGGACGGGACGGTCGGCTTCGGCGAGGCGTCCCTCTTCGGGGAGGAGCACGCGGTCAACGCAGAGATCGCGGCGCTCGACGCCCGGCTCGGTGCGGAGGGGCTCGCCGTCACCGGCCCGGCGCTCGCCGCGCTCGACCAGATGCAGATGCCCGCGCCGCGCAAGATCCTGCGCACGGCCCTCGAAGGCGCGCTCCTCGACGCCCTCGCCCGCCGCGCGGACCTTCCCGTCGCGACGCTCCTCGGCGGCCCTTTCCGCGACCCGATCCCCTGCTACGCCAACATCAATCGCGGCATCGCCGACCGCTCGCCGGAGGGGTTCGCCGCCCGCGCCGCGGAGATCGTCGGCACAGGCTATCGCGCGATCAAGATCGCCCCTTTCGACGGGGTGCGCTGGTCGGCTATGGGGCCGCGCACCGCGAACGGCGCGCTCGACACCGGGCTCGCCCGCATCGCGGCGGTCCGGGCGCGGATCGGGCCGGCCGTGAAACTCCTCGTCGACTGCCACGGCCGCTTCAACCGCGCGCTCGCGACGACGGTCCTCGCCGAACTCGCCCCGGTCGGTCTCTACTGGATCGAGGACCCGCTCGACGAGCGCTTCGCCCACGCGGACGACCACCGCGCCGTGCGCGAGGCCGCACACCGGACGGGCGCGATGGTGGCGGGCGGCGAGGCGCTCACCAATCTCGCCGAGACGGTGCGGTTCCTGGCGCTCGCCGGGCACGACGTCATCCTGCCGGACCTGCGTGAAACCGGGATCCTCGAAGGGATGGCGATGCTGCGCCTCGGCGTGGAATCGGGCGTGCTTGCGAGCCTCCACAACCCCGCCGGCCCGGTGCTCGACGCGCTCTCGCGCGAGGTCGCGGCGGCGCTGCCGTCCTTCCTGATCCTGGAGCGGCAGGTGGGTGAGAGCGCGCTCTATGATGCGGTGCGCGGCCGACCCGCCGCCGCCCTCTGCGACGGCGCCGTCGCGCGCGATCCGGGGCCGGGGATCGGCTTCACGCCGGACCGTGCGGCGCTCGATGCCGCCGCCGCCACCCCGCTTGGCGTGGCGCGCAGCTTCGCCGGGATCGGCGGCGCCGGCCCCGACGCCTGAACCGCTATTTCGGCTTGTTGAAGCGCTCCATCAGCGCGTCGAACGTCTCGTAGGAGGTCGGGTTGTCCGGGCAGAGGCCCGAGCCGCACTCGGCGACGGTGGAGAGGCCGTTGCCGAAGGCGACGAGGAAGAAGAGCACCGTCGCGAGCGTGCCGAAGGCGGAGCGGAAGCGCGTCCCCCACCCCTCCGGCGGCTGGAAGACGAGCATCACGCCCGCCCCGAGGACCACCACCCCGAACACCACGAAGGCCCACGAATAGAAGTGGAGGCCGAAAAAGGGGTCGCCATAGCTCCCGGTGCCGGGCACGACGTGGAGCGCCACCTGGCGAAGCGCCACCGCCCCGCCCGCGAACGCGCCGAGGATCATCAGCCCATAGTGCCGCCCGGACGAGCCGAAGATGACGTTCAGCGCGAGGCCCAGCCCGACGATGCAGAAGCCGGCGCGCTGCAGAATGCAGAGCGGGCACGGCAATTCACCCTTGGCGAACTGGTCGTAGAAGGCGAACAGGAGGACGCCGGAGATGCCGAAGAGGGCGAGGATGTTGAGATTGTAGGCAAGACGCTCTGACATCGTGACCTCTCAGAGCGCGATGTTGATGGCGTCGGTCGCGTGGAAGCGGAAGAGCACCAGCAGCGCCACCACGGTGATCACCCCGGCCCCGATCGCCCCCATGCGCAGGCCGCACCAGGCCAGAATCAGCGCCAGCGCGCTGGTGAAAAACGGGACGCTCATCATCGGGCCGATCTCCCATCTGGTCTGCCGTCGTCCGGCGCGGTGGGAGGCCGGAGATCGGGGCGAACCTACGGACCGCGATCTTCTGCCGCAAGGCATCGACCGGCCTCTCTCCACCGCTGACGCGACGGGGCGAGGCGGGGTGCGCTCACACGGCCACGCTATGGCGCCCGGCCCCGCCCGCGCGATAGGCGTCGAAGGCCGCCGCGACCACGCGCGCCAGCGGACGGCCGGCCTCGGTGAGCGCGATTCGCCCGCCCTCGATGGTGACGAGCCCGTCGTCCGCCAAGGGGGCGAGGGCCGCGAGCGCATCGTCCGCCCATCCGGGAGCCGCGCCGAAGCGGGCGGTCGCGGCGTCGAGGTCGGCGGCGCCGAAGCACATCAGCGCCTCGATGATGTCGCCGCGCAGCCGGTCCTCGCCGGTGAGGGCGACGCCCTTTGCGACCGGAAGGCGCCTCTCGCCCACCGCTCGCGCCCACGCGCCCGTCTCCGCGATGTTCTGGACATAGCCGCCGGGCGTGCGCCCGATCGAGGTCGCGCCGACGCCGAGGAGCGTCGTCGCCCGGTCGCTCGTATAGCCCTGGAAATTGCGGCGCAGCGTCCCCTCGCGCGCGGCGCGCGCCAGCCCATCGTCCGGCGCCGCGAAATGGTCGATCCCGATCGGCACCATCCCGCCCGCCACGATCGCGCGCGCAGCCGCCTCCGCCTGCTCGAGCCGGGCCGCCGCGCCCGGCAGCGCCTCGGCCGGGATGAGGCGCTGCTTCTTCGCCATCCACGGAACGTGCGCGTAGCCGAAGAGGGCGATCCGCTTCGGCCCGATCGCGAGCGCACGGGCGACCGTGTCGACGAGCATCGCACTCGTCTGGTGCGGCAGGCCGTAGATGAGGTCGAAATTCACGTTGCTGATGCCCGCCTCGCCGAGCGCCGCGACGGCCGCCTCCACCATCTCGGGCGGCTGGATCCGGTTGATCGCCGCCTGGACCTTCGGGTCGAACTCCTGGACGCCGAAGCTCGCCCGGTTGAAGCCGAGCCGGCCGAGCCATGCCGCCTTCTCGCGGTCGAAGGTGCGCGGGTCGCACTCGATCGCGATCTCCGCGTCCGCCTCGACCGTGAAGCGCGCGCGCACGCGCTCCATCACCCGCGCAAGCTCGGCGCCGGCAAGGACCGTCGGCGTGCCGCCGCCCCAATGGATGTGGGCGACCCGCATCCGCGCTGGGAGCGCGGCGGCGAGGCTGTCGACCTCGGCGATGAGCGTGTCGACATAGTCCTCGACCGGGGCGCGGCGCGTCCCGACGAGCTTCATGTTGCAGCCGCAATACCAGCAGATCTCGCGGCAGAAGGGGACGTGGAGATAGAGCGAGACCGCATCCGCCGGGTCGAGCGCGCCGAGCCACCCGCGATAGGCCGCCTCGTCGATGCCGGGATGGAAGTGCGGCGCGGTCGGATAGCTCGTGTAGCGCGGCACGGTGGTCATCGAGTGGCGGGCGATCACATCGGTCATGGCGAAACCCCTCGTGGAACGGCGGCGATCGGTCGCCTCGCTTGTCATGCGGCGCGGAGCGGCACCTTGATCCGGATCAACCGCGCCGCGCGCGGGGGTCGGGGCGGCCCCTCGCGCTCGCATGGCGGCCGGCTGTCCACGATCCGCGATTTCTTGATCGCCCGATCGATTCCCATCGAGCGCAAAGCGCGCTAGGAGGCAGGGGGGAAGCGTGGTTGCCTGAATGCGGTCCCGCGCGGCGCAGAAGCCGCTGCACCGTCGCGCCACGCCGGAACATCAGAACGACGCGTGGGAGCGTGCGGCGCCGGCCCGCCCTCCCGAGCGCCGACACGACAAGGAGATCGCCATGCCATTCACCGCCATTGAAGCCGGTTCCGTCGCCGTGATCACCGGGGGCGCGCAGGGGATCGGCCTCGCCGCCGCGAAGCGCTTCGCCGAGCGCGGGCTGAAGGTCTGCATCGCCGACCTCGACGAAGCCGCGCTCGCCGCCGGCGCCGAAGCCCTAGCAGCGATCGCGCCGGACGGGGCCGACAGCGTCATGGCGGAGCGGGTCGATGTCAGCAAGGTCGAATCCGTGAGGGCGCTGGAGGCCGCCGTCAACGCGCGCTTCGGCGGGACGGACGTCCTCATGAACAATGCAGGCATCCAGCCCGGCAGCGGCATCTTCGGCCCGGCCGAGGCGTGGGAGCGCGTCCTCGCGGTGAATTTGTGGGGCATCATCCACGGCTCGCAGGTCTTCGTGCCGGGGATGATCACGCGCGGCCGGCCCGGCCTTGTCATCAACACCGGCTCCAAGCAGGGCATCACCACCCCGCCCGGCGACCCGGCCTACAATGTCGCGAAATCGGGCGTGAAGACCTTCACCGAGGCGCTGGAGCACGAGCTGCGCAACACGGCGAACGGCCGGGTGAGCGCGCATCTCCTGATCCCCGGCTTCGTCTATACCGGCCTCACCGCGCGCGGCCGTACCGAGAAGCCGGAAGGCGCGTGGACGGCCGACGAGACGGTCGACTTCATGCTGAAGAGCCTCGAAGCCGGCGACTTCTACATCCTGTGCCCGGACAATGACGTGCCGCGCCCGGTCGACGAGCGGCGCATCCTTTGGGCGGCGGGCGATATCGTGGAGAACCGCCCGCCTCTGTCGCGCTGGCATCCGGACTATCAGGACGCGTTCGCCGCCTTCCTGAAGGGGTGAGCGAAGGGCGGCGCGCCGCCCTCCCCCTCGACTATTGCGCGCCGGAGAAGACGCTCTTGTTGAGGACGCCGTGGACGCCCCAGTTGCCGTCCACGACCTGCGTCACGCCGAAATCCGTCGCGACCGACATCAGCGAGATCGCCTCGTCCTCGGTGAGCCCGTAGGTGCCCATCAGGAACTTGCGCATCTTGCGGAAGGCGTCGCGCATCGCGTTGTCGATCGAGGACTTCGAATAGATGTCGGCCTGCGCGCTGTCCCCGAGCTCGGCGAGATAGTTCGGATAGCTGAAGCCGTGGACGACCCACTCGTCCTGCGTTTCGAGAAGCGGGAAGTCGAGACCCTCGATCGGCGTGCCGGCGAGGGCGTCGGCCTTGTGGAGGACGACCTGGATCACGCCGGTGAGCGAGGTCTCGATCGCGGTGCCGGCGAGCTCCGAATCGCCCTGCGCGGCGTGCGGATCCCCGGCGGAGAGGAGAGCGCCCTCGACGGCAATCGGGTAGTACATCGTCCCGCCCTTGCCGATGCGCCAGTTGTCGATGTTGCCGCCGAAATAGGAGGGCGGGATGGAATCGACATAGTCCGCCTCACGCGGGGCGACGCCCATCGTGCCGAAATGCGGGCGGATCGGCACGCGCACGTCCGCGAGCACGCCCGACTTTTCCTCCACGGTCGAATGGTCGACCGGCACGCCCGGATAGTCGATCTGCTCGTGGACGACGCCGCTCGGGTCCGTCTGCGGCGTCCAGCGGAAGCTGTAGACGGCCTTCGCCCAGTTCTTCTTCCCCGACGGATCGATCTCGTAGATCGTGATGACTTCGCGCCCTTTCGGCTCCTCGAGCAGGTCGTTGAAGTGGAAGCCCCACCAGGCGGCCGCGTTGCTGCCGAAGGTCTTGCCTTCATAGTCCGGGTTGCCGGACGGACGCGGGGCGAGGTCGAGGATGCGGACCTCCAGCACGTCGCCGGGCTCGGCCCCGCAGACATAGATCGGGCCGGTGAGGATGTGGACGCCGAAGCCCTCGCCCGCGCCGCGCCCGTGGATCGAGGCGTCGACCGGACCCGCGCCGCGGCGGTCGACCCCCTTCTCGCCGGGCTCCCACTTGAACACGCTCTCCGCGCCCGGATCGCCGGTCACCATGCGCGCCGCGTCGTCGTTCGCGTGATGGGTGAGGGTCTCGATCGTGACGAAGTCGCCGGACTGGATCACCGCCTGCGGCTCCAGATCCTTCGAGAAATAGCCCCAGTGGACGCTGTCGGCGCTGGCCTTGATGGTGTGATGGGCCGCGCCTTCCGGGGCCGCCGCGCAATCCACCTGCGCCATCGCGGTGGACACGCCGCCCGCGGCGCACAGTGCAAGAATTCCGGCTGAGGCCGTTAGTTTCTCGATCAACGACATCGCTGCTTCTCCCTTGTCGACATCACGAACAACTCGTGCGTTGCCGGAAGCAGCAATTGTTGTGCCGTTTCTTCCCGTAAATTGTTTACTTGTGACGATTGGGGGCAAGGAATACGTGGCGCGAGGCCCGCGAGGACCGATCACCCGCCGCCGGGGCGGGTGATCGGCATCGGATCAGGGGACGAGCGCCGCGCCGCCCGCGATGAGCGCCTCGATTTCGGCGGCGGGATAGCCCGCCTCGGCGAGGACTTCGCGGGTGTGTTCGCCCAGAAGCGGCGCGTGGCGCGTCACGCTGCCCGGCGTCGCGCCGAACTTCACCGGAAGGCCGAGCGCCTTCGTCATGCCCGCGACCGGATGGTCGAGCTCCACGATCATCTCGCGCGCGTTCACGTGCGGATCCTCGTGCATCTCCATGATGGAGAGGACGGGGCCGGCCGGGACGCCGGCCTCCTCGAGCTTCTCCAGCCATTCCTCGGTCGAGCGGGTGACGAAGTGGGCGGTCAGCGCCTCGGTCAGCTCGTCGAGATGGTCCATCCGCCCGGCATTCTCGGCAAAGCGCGGGTCGGTGCCGAGCTCGGGCGCGCCGATGACGCCGAGGAGGCGCACCCAGTTGTTCTGGTTGGCCGCGCCGATATTGATCCAGCCGTCCTTCGTCTGGAACGCCTGGTAGGGCGCGTTGAGCGGATGGGCCGAGCCCATCGGCCCCGGCGACACGCCGGTCGCGAACGCGATCGCCGACTGCCAGTAGGTGTGGGTGATCGCCGCCTCGAGGAGCGAGGTGTCGACCATCTGCCCCTCCCCCGTCTGCAGCTTGTGGGCATAGGCGGCCGAGACGCCCATCGCGGCGAGGATGCCCGCCGTGATGTCGGAGACGGGCGCGCCGACCTTCACCGGCGGACGGCCCGGCCCCTCGCCGGTGATCGACATGAGGCCCGACATCCCCTGCGCGACGAGGTCGAAGCCGCCGCGCGAGGCGTAGGGGCCCGTGCGCCCGAAGCCGGAGACGGCGCAGTAGATGAGGCCCGGATTGTCGGCCTTCAGCGTCTCGTAGCCGAGGCCGAGCTTCTGCATCGTGTCCTGGCGGTAGTTCTCGATGACGACGTCGGCGTCGGCGAGAAGGCGGCGCAGAACGGCGCGCGCCTCCTCCTTCTTCAGGTCGAGCGCGACGCCCCGCTTGTTGCGGTTCATCATCATGAAGGCGGCGCTCACGCCGTTGACGTGCGGGGTGTTGCGCCGCGTGTCGTCGCCGGTCGGCTTCTCGACCTTCACGACGTCGGCCCCCATGTCGGCGAGCATCATGCCCGCCACGGGGCCAGCCATGATATGCGCGAGCTCGATGACGCGCATTCCGGCGAGGGGTCCCTTGCCGCTCACCGCCCCTTGAACTCCGGCTTGCGCTTCCCGAGGAAGGCTTCCATGCCCTCGCGGAAATCCTCGCTCATGTAGGTCATCAGGATGAGGTCGTCGTCGCGCGCCTCCGGCCCTTCGGTGCGCAGGCGCCGCAGCCCCTCCTTCGTCGCCCGCAGCGTCAGCGGCGCGAGCTTCGCGATGTTGGACGCGATCTCGTTGGCGCGCGCCATCAGGGTGTCGTGATCGGGCAGCACCTCGGAGACGAGGCCGAGGGCGAGCGCCTCTTCCGCGCCGACGAGGCGGGCGGTGAAGATCACGTCCTTCACCCGCGCCGGGCCGATGATGGCCGAGAGGCGCGACAGGTTCGCGATCGACAGGCAGTTGCCGAGCGTGCGCGCGATCGGGAAGCCGAACTTCAGGTTCGCGTTGGTGATGCGCAGGTCGCACGCCGCCGCGATGCCCGCCCCGCCCCCGGTGCAGGCGCCGGAGATGGCGGCGATGGTCGGCACCTTGCAGCGCTCCACCGCCGTGTAGACGGTCCCCATATTGTGCTCGTAATCGAGCGCATCCTGCTCGGTCTTGAAGCCGCGGAACTGGGTCATGTCCGTCCCGGCGGCGAACGCCTTCTCGCCCGCCCCGGTGATGATGATCGCCTTCACCGAGCCGTCGGTCGGCACGGTCTCGCAGATCGATTCGAGGCTCCGGTACATCGCGAAGGTGAGCGCGTTGCGCGCCTCCGGCCGGTTCAGCGTGACGGTGACGATGCCGTCACGCTCCTCGTGGATCAGTTCGTTGTCGCTCACACTCTCACCTGTAGAAGAGTTCAACCAGGAACATCGGGATGGCCGGCACGTAGGTGCAGATCAGGAGCACCGCGAGGAGCACCCCGACGAAGGGTAGGTTTACCTTCGACACCTCCCAGATGTTAGCCTTCGCGATCGAACACGCGGTGATGAGCACGCTTGCGACCGGCGGCGTCTGCTGGCCGATGGCAAGGTTGAGCGTCACGACGAGGCCGAAATGGACCGGATCGATGCCGGCCTGGCTGATCAGCGGCACGATGATGGGGATCACGAGGATGATCGCCGCCGCCGAGTGCAGGAAGAACCCGATGATCAGGAAGAAGACGTTGAGGATCAGGAGGATCAGGAACGTCTGCGTCGTGATGTCGAGGATCGCCGCGGCGAGCTGCTGCGGGATGCGGGCCGCGGTGAGGTAGCCGCCCATCAGCACCGAGGCGGCGACGAGGAGCATCACGACCGCCGTCTGGATGCCGCCCTCCAGCATCGCCTGCTTCAAGGCGCGCCAGTTGATCTCGCGGTACCAGAAGCCGACGAAGATCGCCGCGACCACGGCAAGGCCCGCGCCCTCGGTGGCGGTGACGAAGCCGCCGAAGATGCCGCCGAGGATGATGACGGGGAGCGAGAAGGCCGGCAGCGCCTCCACAAAGGTCTGGCGCAGGCGCTTCACCTCGAAACGGCCCTCGGTCGGCAGGTTGTAGCGCCGGGCGAGGAAGTAGGCGACGCCCATGAGGCCCGCCGCGCCGAGGAGGCCCGGCACGATGCCGGCGACGAAGAGCTCCTCGACGCTGGTGCCCGCGGACACGGCGTAGAGGATCATCGGGATCGAGGGCGGGATGATGATGGCGAGCGAGGCGGAGGACGACGTCACCGCCGCCGCGAACGGGCCGCCATAGCCGCGCTTCTTCATCTCCGGAATCAGCACCGAGCCGATCGCCGCGACGTCGGCGACGGCCGAGCCCGAGATCTCGGCGAAGAAGAGCGAGACGCCGATCGTCACCATCGAGAGGCCGCCGCGCACGAAGCCGATCATCGCCGAGACGAAGGCGATGAGGCGGCGCGTGATGCCGGTCGCGTTCATGATCGCGCCGGCGAGGACGAACATCGGAATGGCGATGAGCGAGAAGGATTTCGCGCCGCCATACATGTCGAGGCCGACGGTGACGAGCGCCTCCATGCCGTCGGTGACGGCGATGCCGACCACGGCGGCAAGCGCGAGCGCGATCGCGATGGGCACGTTGATGCACACCATCGCGACCAGCGCGATGAACATGAGCGCGATGGTCATCGTGCGCCCTCCGGACCCGGATTTGCGGGATCGTGCGAAGGCGTCTCGCCGTGGGCGAGGGGCGCGTGCTCGGTGGAATGGCCGCTCATGACGTCACGCCAATAATAGGGAAAGGACAGAAGCTCGGCGATGATGAAGAGGATCGCGCCGATCGGGATGACCGACTGCGTCACCGACACCGGGACGAAGGTCAGGCTGACGAGCGTCTCCCCCTCGAGGATCTCGAGGATGGTGAGGCCGGCCCAGGCGAGAAGCCCGAAGAAGAAGAGCACGAGGCACTCGGCAAGGATGACGGCGACCTTGCGCGCCCCGAGAGGCAGGGCGAGGAGCACGTCGTCGAAGCCGATATGGCTGCGCTTCAGCGCCGCGAGCGCTGCGCCATAATAGGTGATCCACGCAAGGAGCACCGAGGCGACTTCATCGTACCAGGACAACGAAGCGCCAGCCTTGCGATAGATGACGGCGACCACGACGACCGTGGTCAGCGCGACCATCAAGGTGATGACGATCCAGGTGAGGGTCTCACCAAGAATCCGGGCGAGCACACGCACGAACGCGTCTCCTTCCGAGCCGGAACTGAGGGGGACGTGATGGGATGCGGCAGCGCGGATGGCCCGCGCCGCCGCCCGAGCGGAACGCTACGAGGAGGCGCCGAGAGACTGGATCTTCTCGATCAGCTCCTTGCCGCCGTCCACTTCCTGCCCGAACTCCGCGTAGATCTCGGAGGAGGCGTCGATGAAGGCCTGCTTGTCGGCGTCGTTCACCTCGACCCCGGCCTTCTTGATCTCGTCGACGAGCGCGGCGTCGAGCTCGGCCGACTTGTCATAGGCGAAGTCGCTCGCCTTGAGGGCGCAGTCGGAGACGGCGGTCTTCACCGCGTCCGGCCACTTGTCCCAGTTGCGCGAGGAGGTCGCGAGGTAGGCCGGCGAGTAGACGTGGCCGGTCATCGACAGGTACTTCTGCACTTCCTGGAACTTGCCCGAGTAGATCTGGGCGAGCGGGTTTTCCTGGCCGTCGATCACGCCCGTCTTCAGCGCGGTGAACACTTCGGAAAAGGCCATCGGCGTCGGGTTCGCGCCATAGGCCTGGAACATCTTCACGCGCCACTGGCCCTTCGGGGTGCGCAGCTTGATGCCTTCGAGGTCGGCCGGCACGTTCACCGGGTGAACGTTGTTGGTGACGTTGCGGAAGCCGTTTTCCCAGAAGCCGACGATCTCGTAGCCCTTGGCGCGCGCGGCGTCGCGGAACATGTCGCCCGCCTCGTCGCGCACACGCTTCATGTGATCGCGATTCTTGATGATGTACGGCATCTCGAAGACGCCGAAGGTCGGGGACACCGAGCTCATGATCGATGACGGGATCGAGAAGGAGAGCTGGCCGAGCTTCAGCTTCTGCAGCATCTCCTCGTCGTTGCCGAGCTGCGACGACCCGAAGACCTGCACCTCGGCGGCGCCAGTGGCGGCGACGCATTCGGCGAAGGTTGCCGCGGTCGATTCATAGAGCGAGCCCGGATCCCCGACATGACCGAGCTTCAGCACCGGCCCTGCGGCCATCGTCGGAGCGGCCATCAGCGCGAGTGCGGCACCGGCCATCCATAGCGTCTTCATGCGTTTTCTCCCTGTTCATGTTTTTCGTTCTCGATCGTGCCGCCGTGTTGGCGGTTACGCGCCCTTGGCGGTCTTCGCCGCCTTCGTGAGCACGTCCATCGCAGCCTCGGTCCCGCCCTTGCGGTGCGGGACATTGGCAAGCTCCAACCCCATCTCCACGCCGGCCAGCGTTCCCATCAGCATCAGGTCGTTGAAGTCGCCGAGATGACCGATGCGGAACACCTTGCCGTTCAGCTTGGACAAGCCGTTGCCGAGCGACATGTTGAAGTTCTCCAACACCACCTTGCGGAAGTCATCCGCATTTTCGCCGTCCGGCATCATGACCGCGGTCAGAGAGCCGGAAAAATGGCGCGGATTCTGGCACAAAACCTCGACCCCGCCATTGCCGCCCCAATGGCCGACGGCTGCGCGGGTCGCGGCGGCGTGGCGCTGGTGGCGGGCGAACACGTTGTCGAGCCCCTCCTCGTTCAACATGTCGATCGCCTCGGCGAGGCCGTAGATGAGGTTCGTCGCCGGCGTGAACGGGAACACGCCCTTGCCGTTCGCCTCCAGCATCTCATCCCACGCCCAGTAGGAGCGCGGCAGGCCCGCGCCCTTCTGCGCCGCGATCGCCTTGTCGGACACCGCGTTGAAGGAGAGGCCGGGGGGCAGCATCAGCCCCTTCTGCGAGCCGCCGACGGTGACGTCGACGCCCCACTCGTCGTGCCGATAGTCGATCGACCCGAGCGAGGAGATCGTGTCGACGAGGAAGAGGGCGGGATGGCCGGCCGCGTCGATCGCGGCGCGCACCTCGTCGATCCGCGTGGTGCAGCCGGTCGAGGTCTCGTTGTGGACGACGCACACGGCCTTGATCTCGTGGCCGGTGTCGGCGCGCAGCCGCTCCTCGATCTTCGCCGGGTCGACGCCGGAGCGCCAGTCGCCCTCGATGAACTCGGGCTGGAGGCCGAGCCGGGTCGCGAGGCGCTTCCAGAGCGAGGCGAAGTGCCCCGTCTCGTACATCAGCACCTTGTCGCCGGCCGACAGCGTGTTGACGAGCGCGGCTTCCCACGCCCCCGTCCCCGAGCCGGGGAAGATGATCACCGGATTGGTGGTGCCGAAGATCCCGCGAATCCCCGCGAGGACGCGCTCGGCGAGCGCCTGAAATTGCGGGCCGCGATGGTCGATCGTCGGCATGTCCATGGCGCGCAGGATTCGATCCGGCACGTTCGTCGGCCCTGGGATTTGTAGAAAGTGCCGACCCGGCATGGTGTTCATCCGCACGCTCCCTCGGTGTCCCGTCATGTCGAACCGCGGTCTTGCTGGCGCCGCGATTTCAATCTTGCGGGTGCATCCACAACGGAGCAAAGTGGATTATGAATTCATAATTTCGTCAAGGGGCCCCGATGACGGAACTTCTGCGACCGGGATTGAAGCGCCGGCTGGAGAGCGAACTCCAGGGCACGGTGCATTTCGATTCCTTCACGCGGGGACGCTACGCGACCGACGCCTCGATCTACCAGGTGATGCCGACCGCCGTGGTCGTCCCGAAGAGCATGGACGATGTCGCCCTCGCGCTCGACGCGGCGCGCGAGGAAGGCGTGCCGCTGACCGCGCGCGGCGGCGGTTCCTCCCAGTGCGGGCAGACGGTGAATGCGGGACTGATCCTCGACTTCTCGCGCCACCTCAACGGCATCATCGAGCTCGACGTCGAAGGCCGCCGCGCGCTCGTGGAGCCCGGCATCGTGCTCGACGAGTTGAACCGGGCGCTGAAGCCGCATGGCCTGTGGTACCCGATCGACGTGTCGACCGCCTCGCGCGCCACGATCGGCGGCATGACGGCGAACAATTCGTGCGGCGCGCGCTCGCTGCGCTACGGCATCATGCGTGACAATGTCCTCGCCATCGACGCGCTGATGGCGGACGGAACGAAGGCCCATTTCGGCCCGCTCGACCCCGGCTCGAACGATGCGCTCGCCCGCGACATGCTCGCCCTCGGCCGGCGCGAGGCGGACGAGATCGCCGCCCGCTTCCCGCACGTGTCGCGCCGCGTCGGCGGCTACAATATCGACGCGCTCGTCCCGAATGGCGGGACGCCGATCAACCTTGCCCACCTCCTCGTCGGCTCGGAGGGCACGCTCGCCCTCTCCACCGCGATCGAGATCAAGCTCTGGCCGCTGCCGCCGAAATCGGCCGCGCTCGCGGCCTGCCATTTCCCCACCTTTCGCGCCGCGATGGAGGCCCCGCAGCACATCGTGCCGCTCGGCCCCACCTCGGTCGAGCTCGTCGACGCGACGATGATCGGCCTCGGCCGCGACATCCCGATCTACCGCCAGACGCTGGAGCGCTTCGTGCGCGGCAACCCGGCCGCCCTCCTCCTCGTGGAGTTCGCCGAGGAGGATCCGGCCGAGAACGCCCGCCGCATCGCGAGCCTCAGCGACGTGATGAGCGATCTCGGCCTCACCTTCGGCGCGGGCGGCGACCATGAGGGCGGCGTCGTCGAGATCGCCGATGCGGGCCTCAAGGCCGACATCGCCGAGTTCCGCCGCGCGGGCCTCAACATCATGATGAGCATGAAGGAGGCCGGAAAGCCGGTCTCGTTCGTGGAGGATTGCGCCGTCCCGCTGGAGCATCTCGCCGACTATACCGAGCGCCTCACCGGCGTCTTCGAGAAGCACGGCACGCGCGGCACCTGGTATGCGCACGCCTCGGTCGGCTGCCTCCACGTGCGCCCCGTCCTCAACATGAAGCTCGAGAAGGACGCCAAGACCATGCGCGCGATCGCCGAGGAGGCGTTCGCGATGGTGCGCGAGTACAAGGGCTCGCACTCGGGCGAGCACGGCGACGGGATCGTGCGCTCCGAGTTCCACACCGAGATGTTCGGGCCCGAGATCGTCGCCGCGTTCGAGAGCGTGAAGGACCGCTTCGACCCGGCCGGCGTCCTCAATCCGGGCCGCGTCGTGCGCCCGCCGAAGATGAACGACCGCACCCTCTTCCGCTACCCGCCCGGCTACCACGCCGAGCCGCGCGAGGTCGCGCTCGACTGGTCGGCATGGCCGGGCGCGCTCGGCGGTTTCCAGGGCGCGGTCGAGATGTGCAACAACAACGGCGAATGCCGGAAGCTCTCCGGCGGCGCGATGTGCCCGAGCTACCGCGTCACCCGCAACGAGCGGGACGTGACGCGCGGGCGGGCGAACACGCTGCGCCTCGCCCTCTCGGGCCAGCTCGGCAAGGGCGCCCTCACCTCCGACGAGATGATGGAGACGCTCTCCCTCTGCGTCTCGTGCAAGGCCTGCAAGCGCGAGTGCCCGACGGGCGTCGACATGGCGCGCATGAAGATCGAGGTCCTGGCCGCGCGGGTGAAGGAGAAGGGCCTCTCCGCCAAGGACAGGCTGATCGCCTACCTCCCCCACTACGCGCCGATGGCCGCGCGCGCAGGCGGCCTCCTGGCGCTGCGGGAGCGCATTCCGGGCCTTGCCGGCCTCTCCCAGTCCCTCCTCGGCTTCGCGAAGGAGCGCTCCCTCCCCCGCTTCCGGCGCGACGCCTTCCGCGATGCCGAGGCGGCGGCGGGCCCGGCGGGCGGGCCGGAGGTCGTCCTCCTCGCCGACACCTTCAACCGCTGGTTCGAGCCCGACAATCTGCGCGCCGCCGTGAAGGTGCTCGCCGCGTCCGGCGCGCGGGTGATGCCGCTGGAGGTGCCCGGCGAGCGGCCGCTCTGCTGCGGGCGCACCTTCCTGTCGGCAGGCCTCGTCGACGAGGCGCGCCGCGAGGCGCGGCGGATGGTGGAGGCGCTCGCCCCCCACATCGCGGCGGGGCGGACCATCGTCGGCCTCGAACCCTCGTGCCTTTTCACGCTGCGCGACGAATTCGGCGCTATGCTGCCCGGAGAGACCGACGAGATCGCCCGGAGCGCGAAGCTCTTCGAGGAGTTCCTCGTCGCCGGGATCAAGAACGGGAGCCTTTCGATGCCCTTCGAGGCGGTTCCGAAAAAGGCCTATCTCCACGGCCACTGCCACCAGAAGGCGTTCGGCGCCTTCTCCGTGTCCGAACAGGCGCTGCGGCTCGTGCCCGAGCTCGAGGTCTCGACCATCGAATCGAGCTGCTGCGGCATGGCCGGCGCGTTCGGCTACGACGCCAAGACCGCCGACATCTCCCGCGCGATGGGGGAAGCGGCGCTGCTGCCGGCCGTGCGCGCCGCCGAGCCCGATGCGATCATCGTGGCAGACGGCACCTCATGCCGCCACCAGATCGCCGACGGCGGCGGGCGCGAGGCCGTCCATGTCGCAGCGCTCCTGGCGCGCGCCCTGCAAGGGGGATCGCATGAACGTGCATGACGCCTCCCTCGCCCGCCCGCCTCTCTCGGTCGAACTCGCCGACAGGATCCGCGCGATGATCATCGCCGGGGAGCTCGGCGGCGACGAGAAGGTTCCGGAAAAGGCGCTGACCGAGCGCTTCGGCGTTTCCCGCACGCCGCTGCGCGAAGCGCTGAAGATGCTTTCGGCGGAAGGGTTCGTGCAGCTCGTGCCCAATCGCGGGGCGCGGGTCTGCCGCGTCACCGTCACCGAGGTGGAGGAGGCCTTCCCGGTCCTCGGCGCGCTGGAGGCACTCGCGGGCGAGGCCGCGGCGGCGCGCATCACCGACGACGCGGTGGCCGGGATTGCCGAAATGAACGCCGCTATGCGCGAGGCGTTCGAGGCGACCGACATGCCGCGTTATTTCGAGCTGAACCAGTCGATCCACCGGGCGATCCTCGCCGCGGCGGGCAACCCGACCCTCACCCAGCATCACCAGATGCTGTCCCAGCGGGTGCGGCGCGCGCGCTATGTGGCGAACATGACCCCCGACCGTTGGCGCCAGGCGATGGACGAGCACGACGAGATCCTCGCCGCCCTCACCGAGCGGGACGGCCCGCGCCTCGCCGCGCTCCTGAAGCGACACCTCGCCAACAAGATGAGGACGGTCGTCCGCGCCCTCACCGAATGAGGCGTGCGGCGCGCGGTGGAAAGATGCTAGGACGGGGCACCGCGGGAGACGATTGACCATCAGGCGATCTTGCCCGACGGTCGAGATCCTCCGCACCGCAACACGAGCGCCCGATGAAGCCCCACACGTTCCTCTGCGTCGACGCACACACGTGCGGCAATCCCGTGCGCGTCGTCGCGGGCGGCGGCCCGATCCTGCCGAACGTGTCGATGGCCGAGAAGCGCCAGATCTTCCTGCGCGAGCACGACTGGGTGCGCGAATCGCTGATGTTCGAGCCGCGCGGGCATGACGTCATGTCCGGCTCCATCCTCTACCCGCCCTCGCGCGAGGATTGCGATCTCGGCGTCCTCTTCATCGAGACGTCGGGCTGCCTGCCGATGTGTGGCCACGGCACCATCGGCACCGTCACCGTCGCGCTTGAGGAGGGGTTCGTCACCCCGAAGGAGGAGGGCCGCCTGGCGCTGGAGGTGCCGGCGGGACGTGTCAACGTCACCTACACAAGGCCCGACCGCTATGTGGACGAGGTCCGCCTCTACAACATCGCGAGCTATCTTCACGCCGCCGACGTCGCGGTCGACGTGCCCGGCCTCGGCGAGATCGTGGTCGACGTCTCCTATGGCGGCAATTTCTACGCGATCATCGAGCCGCAGAAGAATTTCGGCGGCCTCGACGCGATGAGCGTCGACGCCCTCATCCACTGGAGCCCGATCGTGCGCGAGGCGGTGGAGGCGGCGGTGCGGCCGGTCCACCCGGAGGACGACCGGATTTCCGGCGTCTCGCACGTGATGTGGGCCGACGACGCGCCGCGCAACGCGGAAGCGACCGCGCGCAATGCCGTCTTCTATGGCCGCAAGGCGATCGACCGCTCCCCGTGCGGCACCGGCTCCTCCTCGCGCATGGCCCAGCGCGTCGCCAAGGGGCGCCTCGCCGTCGGCGACCGCTTCGTCCACGAGAGCGTCATCGGCACGATGTTCGACTGCCGCGTCGAGGCGGCGGCCGAGGTCGCGGGACGACCCGCCATCATGCCCTCGATCGGCGGCTGGGCGCGCGTCTACGGCCACAACACCATCACCGTCGACCCGCGCGACCCGCTCTGGCGTGGCTTCCAGCTCGTCTGAGGCCGCCGTGTCGTCGGTCGAGGATGCGCCCCGCCCCGCGCGCGCGTTCCGCGGCGACGTGCGCTATCTCGTCTGCGCGATCCTCGTCGGCACCATCGCAGGGCTGATCGGCTCGGCCTTCCACCTGTCGATCGACGCGCTCGCCGCCTGGCCGCAATGGCTCGCGGACGTGCTCCATGGTCGCGACCTCATCCTCGCGGGCGGCGCGATCACCATGGCCGCGACGGTGCTGTGCGTGATGCTCGTGCGCCTCATCGCGCCGGAGGCGGGCGGCAGCGGCGTGCAGGAGATCGAGGGCGCGCTCGAAGGGATGCGCCCCGTCCGCTGGCTGCGCGTCCTGCCGCTGAAATTCGTGACCGGCATCCTCGCCATCTCCTCCGGTCTCGTCCTCGGGCGCGAGGGGCCGACGATCCATATCGGCGCCTCGGTCGCGCAGGGCGTCTCCGTCTTCGGCCACCTCACGGACCTCGAGCGGCGGGGGCTTCTCGCGGCGGGCGCGGCGGCGGGCCTTGCCTGCGCCTTCAACGCCCCGCTCGCCGCCGTCCTCTTCGTCATCGAGGAGACGCGCAAGCAATTCCCCTACACGCTGCGCACCTACATGGGCGTGATCATCGCCTCGGTGATCTCGGCCGCGCTGACCGAATATATTGCCGGCGTCGGGCCGGACTTCCGCATCCTCGTTCCCGAGGTCTCGCTCGGCCTCCTGCCGACCTTCCTGCCGCTCGGCATCGCGATCGGCATCCTCGGCGTGCTCCTCAACCGCGCGATCCTGCGCGCTCTCGACATCTGCGCCGCCTGGCACCGCCGGGTGCCCTACTCCTATCCCGCGCTCGTCGGGTTCCTGAGCGGCGCGGCGCTGATCGCGATGCCCGCGGCCGTCACCGGCGGGGAGCGCGTGATCATGATTCTTGCCGTCGAGAATTACAGTATCGCCGCCCTCCTCTTCCTCGCCGCGCTGCGCTTCTTCTCGATGGTGGGCGGCTACTCCACGGGAGTGCCGGGCGGCATCTTCGCGCCGATCCTGACGCTCGCCATCTGCGTCGGCCTCGCCTTCGGCACCGGGGTCGAGACGATCATGCCGGGCTTCGACGCCACCCCGACCGCGTTCGGCATCGCGGCAATGGGGGCGCTCTTCACCGCCTCGGTGCGCGCGCCGATCGTCGGCGTCGCGCTCGCGCTGGAGCTCACCGGCTCATACACGCTGGTGATGCCGCTCCTCATCACCTGCTTCGCCGCCAACATCGTCGCCGAATGGTGCGGCGGGCGGCCGATCTACGAGCAGCTTCTGGAGCGCACGATGCGCAATGCGGGGATCCGCCCGACCCCCGCGCGCGAGCCGACGGGCCTCGCATGAGGACGATCGCGCGCAAGCGGAAGGACATCCTTCGCTTGCCGATTCGCTTATTTTAGATTTTATTTAGTCACCGTTTTTCACGGAGCGCGCCACCGGGAAAAACCAGGACGCTCGAGACAACTCTACTTCGCTCTTCCCTGCCGACCACGCGACCCGCGTCGACCAAGACATCGCCGCCGATTGAGACCTATGGCTCTTGATTATCTAACACTATACATAATTATAGCGATAGATTTTCTGGCAGTCTCGATTCTCTGGGGCGCGATCGCGCTCGCCTATCGTACCCTGATCGCCGCGCGATACTGGTTCTTCGGCAGCATCACCCTCACGATTACCGGCGCCGTGCTGATGCTGCAGGGCGGCGGAAGCTGGCTCCCGGCCGATATCGGGGGGAATCTTCTGTCGATCGTCGCCTTCACGGCGACGCTGTGCGGCCTGCGCCGCTTCTTCGACATGCCTGCGCATCCGGCCGCCATCGTGCTCGTCGCCGCCGCGTCCATCGCAATCGCGGTCGTCATCCCGGCGGACGCGGTGGCACTGCGCGACCTCATCTTCTCGCTCGTGCGCGCCGGGCTGATGGCCTATTGCGTCGCCTTCCTCCTTGCCCGCAATCGCCACCGGGTGGGCCGTCAGATCGCGATCGGCGGCTTCGCGATCGGCCTCGTCGGCCATCTCGGCCTCGTCGGCAGCGACGGGCTGTCGATCACCGGCTCGGTCGACGTCATGCAATATTACCTGTTGTCGTCCTACGGCCTCCTCGCCGCGATCTTCGGGGCGGTGGTGTGGAGCCTCGGTTTCGCGGTGATGACGATCGAGCGCCTGCGCGACGATGTCGCCGAATATGCCGAGCGCGACGACCTCACGGGCCTGCCGACCCGCCGCCGCCTCGCGGCCCGGTTCGACCGCCTTGTGGCGGATGGCCGGCCGGTGAGCCTCCTCCTCTTCGACCTCGACCATTTCAAGGCGATCAACGACACGCACGGCCACTCAGCGGGGGACGCTGCGCTCTGCCATTTCGTGGAGCTCGCGCGGCTCGCGCTGCGGCGGGAGGATTTCCTCGCCCGCATCGGCGGGGACGAGTTCTGCGCCCTCCTTCCCGGCGCGACGCGGCGCGAGGCGGACTTGGCCGCCGATCGCCTGCGCACCGACCTCGCGACAAAGATCCTCGTGTGGAACACGCAGCCGATCGTGATCCGCGTCAGCGCCGGGAGCGCGGAGCGGAAGGCCGATGACAAGGGCGACCTCACCGCACTCCTCAACGCGGCCGACCGCGCCCTCTACGAGGCGAAGATCAGCCGCGACCGCAAGCCGGGCGAGACGAGCGCAGCGGAACGGCCCTTCCTGAAGGCGATCCAATAGGCGCGAGCGGCCGCGTCAGGCCTTGCTGCGGTGGCGGACCACCGCGAGCGCGATCGCGGCGATCACGAGCGCGACGAGCGTCAGAAGCAGCGCCGACTGGTCGATCCACGCGATCGCCGGGACGCTGAGCGCCATGATCACCCCGTTTGCCGCCATGCGCCAGGACGGGATGTGGACGCCGGCGACGAAGGTGCCGAGCGCGAGGAGCATCAGGAGGACGAGGCCCGTCCCATCGATGTCCACGTCGGCCTGGACGCTCGGCAGGAAGACGAGGTTCATCGCGAGGAGGAAGGCGGCCCAGTGGAGGATCTGAGTCCAGATGAGTCGCCGCTTGGACTTGCCGCCGTCCGCCCGCTTCCAGCCGACAAAGATGCAGACCGCGGCGATGAACACCGCCACGAAATCCCAATAATAAAGGAGCGGTCGGTCGGTCGTGCTGACATAGGCGACACCGCCGACGGTCAGGAGGAGGGTCGCCAGATGCGGGCTCTCCCGCAGCCAAAACCCCGCCCCAAGGTGTCCCTTGCCCTTATGAGCGGCGTTCACGTCGACGTCCTGCATGATCCATTCCTTCTTGGTGCGGACCTTGAGCCTGACGCGCCGTCCGCCGCCAAGCAATAAGACAATCCGTTTCGCGACGCACCCCGTCCGCCGCCGCCTTCTCCGATGCGCCCGGCGCAAAGCCGCCCCTCTGGCCAAATCGCCCGCGCTTCGTCATGAGTGGCGCTTCATCGCGACGGAGCCTCCCTATCGTGGCCCTTTCAGAGACCGCCGGATCCGGCCGATGGCGCGACGCCCTCGCCGTCTATGCGACCCGGCGCCAGCTCGTGATCTTCCTGATGGGATTTTCGAGCGGGCTCCCTCTCCTTCTCGGCTTCTCCACCCTCTCCTTCTGGCTGCGCGAGGCCGATGTCGGGCTCGCCGCGATCGGCGGGCTCCTCACCGTCTCCACACCCTACAGCCTGAAATTCCTGTGGGCGCCCCTCCTCGACCATGTCCGCCTGCCTGTGCTGACGCGGCGCTTCGGGCTGAGGCGCGGCTGGCTCCTCGCGATCCAGATCCTCCTCGCCGGGTCCATCGTCCTCGTCGGCCAGGCTGACCCGGCGCAGTCGCTGGGCGCGCTGGCGCTCGCCGCCTTCCTGATGGCCACCCTCTCGGCGACGCAGGACATCGTCATCGACGCCTACCGGATCGAGATCCTCGACGAGCGCGAGCAGGGCGCGGGCGCGGCGATGACGCAGGCCGGCTACCGCATCGGCATGCTCGTCTCGGGCGCGGGGGCGCTGGCGCTCGCCGACTTCATCTCATGGTCCACGGTCTACGCCATCATGGCGGCGTTCGTGGTGGTCGGGATCATCGCGACCCTCATCGCGGACGAACCGGTGGACCGCAGGCCGCCGCCGCCGAAGGAGGCGCGCGCCTGGCTCACCCACGCGGCGCTCGATCCACTGCGCGACCTTGCCGGGCGGAAGGGCTGGCTTCTCATCCTCGCCTTCGTGCTCCTCTATAAATATGGCGACGCGGTCGCGGGTGCGATGGCGAACCCGTTCTTCGTCGATCTCGGCTTCAGCGGGGTGGAGATCGCGAGCGTCACCAACGTGTTCGGCGTGCTGATGACGATGGCGGGCGTCTTCGCGGGCGGGCTCATCGTCGCGCGGATCGGCATCCTCCCGGCGCTCGCGGTCGGCGGCATCCTGCAAGCGGGGACGAACCTCACCTTCGCCTGGCTCGCGACGCGCGGCTACGATATCGGCGCACTCACCATCGCGGTGGGGACGGACAGCTTCGCCGGCGGGCTCGGCTCGGCCGCCTTCGTCGCCTACCTCTCCTCGCTCTGCAATCTCGCCTTCACCGCCACCCAGTACGCGCTCCTCACCTCGCTGATGGCGCTCGGGCGCACCGTGCTCGCCGCCTCCTCCGGCTGGATCGCGGAGCAACTCGGGTGGGCGGGCTTCTTCATCGCGACGACCCTCTTCGCGATCCCCGCCCTGGTGCTCCTGTGGTTCCTCGCCCGGCACTATCCCGAAGCCGGCCGCCCCGCCCCCGCCGACCGCGCCGAAGGCCACGCGCCACCCGACTAGACGCTGCTGTCCGGGCGCGGTTTGCCCGGCGCCGGCAATATTCGCGACGCATTCAGCCGCCTTCCGGCGATGAAATGCGCGCCATCACCGGATGCGGCACGAAGAGCGCGGCGGCTGCCGAGTGCTGGTGTCGCGTCTATTCTGAGCGAATTTTCATTCGACATCGCGGCGTGAAGGCGCACAATTTCCTGCCACGTTCACGCGACATCGAAATTCCATGACGACGCTCGCCCTATCGCTCAGCCCCACCCTCACGACGACGCTCAGCCAGCCGGGGGTCTGGGCCTATGCCGTCTATTTCGATGCGAGCGGCACGCCGCAATGGACGGAGCTCGTCATCGACGGCGCGCCGCAGGGGTCGAGCCCGTTCCAGATCGCGCTTCCGAACCCCTACAAGAGCGGCAAGATCTACATCCTGATCCAGAGCCAGGACACGGACACCTACGATCTCAAGACGCTCATCGACGGTGAGAACAAGATCAACTGGCCCAACGCGTCGGCCTGGAGCTTCCGCTACGACAGCATCGAGGTGAACCTCGAGAATTCCATCAACGACCAGGGCAACCTCACCTCGGTGAACGGGTTCGGCCTGCCGATGGACCTCTCGGTCACCTACGCCGACGGCTCGACCGAGACGCGGGGCTACGCTGTCTCCGGCAGCACCATCTTCGACGATGTGAAGGCCGCGAGCGGCGCGACGACCGTCTTCCCCTTCACCGACGGGCCGCTTGCGGGGACGAACCCCGTCACCGACCGCGCGGGCCTCTCCCCGTCCGAATCCGTCGCGATCGGGAGCGACGCCTTCGCCCCGTCCGACTGGAACGCGACGATCGACGCGCTGAAGACGAGCGGCGAGACGATCGCCTTCGCCGGCTTCTTCAACGGCGCGGCCGACGCCAACAATGTCTGGCACAATGCGGGCTTCTACGCCTACGCGCTCGAGTGGGACGCGGCGAAGGGCGTCTTCTGGCTGAGCCCGACCGAGAGCAGCCAGATCCAGGGTCATATCCAGATCACCCCGGCGGATCTTGCCAACAGCATCTACTCCCAGCTCGGCGATGTCGGCATCTACACGAACAAGACCGACGCCGAGCCCTACGCGATCTACAACCACGCCGCCTACGCCAACGGCAACTACTCGATGAATTCGGGCGAGAACAACCAGTGGGGCGAGGTTCTCACGCAGTTCTTCACCGGGTTCACCGCCGGCTTCTACGGAGCGACGGGGAAGTCTCCGAACACGCTGGTCAGCGAGAGGATCGACCTCGACACGAACTGGAACTGGGACCCGACCTACGCCTTCGGCGCGAACCTTGCGACCGGCGCCGACAATTTCTCCGACCCCTATTCGAAGATCTTCTTCAACAACTCGAACTCCTACGGTTCGCCCTACGCCGACAATCTGATGCGCCAGTTCGATGTGGGCGGGCCGCTCATCCCGCTGTCGAACGCGGACGGCACGAACGTCTCGACGATCAACCTCACGATCTACGGCGACGGCGACACGCCGAGCGGCTATGTCACGCCGTCCATCAACAACTACATCGCGTACGACGGCGCCGGCTACGAGGTGCCGAGCACGACCTCGGCGAACACCATCACGCTGAATTTCAAGAACAGCGAGATGATCCTGCGCGAGGACGCGGCGCTCTCGCTCGACATCTTCGCCGGGCTCGACCAGAGCGGGAAGCCGACCTGGACGACGATCGATCTCGCGCCGCCCGGCGGCGGTTCGCCCTGGCTCGTCTGGACGATCTCCGGCACGGCCGGCAACTTCACCGCAACGCCGGCCGGGGGGACGCCGCCCGACGCCGGCAACCTCATCCTCGCCAACATCCCGGTCGGTGATGCGGGGGTCCACTGGTACCGGATCAATGTCGGCACCGGCGACGATCTGAAGACCTTCAACGTCTACGCCGATCTGGAGGAGACGAACGGGCAGCTCCAGTTCGTCAACCCGGCCGTCGGCAATCCGCCGAAGAGCCTCGCGGTCGACGGGCTCGCGACGCTCGCCCCGCAGGCGAGCAGTGCGGCGACGATCGAGACCTTCACGATCAACTTCCTCTATCAGTCGACGATCGCGGTGGATCCCGACCTCGTGACGCGGAACACGGCGGTGTCGACGCACGGGCAGCCGGCCGCGCCCGTCGCGGGGACGCTGGCGTCCGGCACGGATTTCACCGCGATCGCCGGTCAGACGAACCTTGCGACCAACGCTGTGTCGGCGGGGCAGCCGGACGTCGCCTTCGGCTGGACGGGGCTGAATGACGGTTCGCCGAACACCCCGTCCTGGGTCTCGAACTACACGAACAAGATCGGCGCATTGAACTACGCCGAGATCACCTTCACCGGCGGTCCGTCGATCGCCCCGCTCGTGACCCAGGCCGACATCGACGGGGCGTGGCAGACGGCGGCGCGCAATCTCGGCACCGGCACCTACACGGTGACGATGCAGGAATATCTCACCGACACCGGCGGCAATCCGGCCGATCCGGTGGGCGGGGTGTCCTCGCCCCTCACCCTCACCGTCGCGGTCACCGAGGTCGGCCTCACGCGGGCCGGCGCGAACGCGCTCACGCTGGCCGACGCCGGGGAGAGCGAGGTTCCGGGCAACTGGGTGCAGTTCGACGTGGTGCGCTCAACGCTCCCGACGGGAACGACCCTCATCATCTATGCCGTGAACGAGGCGGGCGAGCGGGTGAGCGAGGACGGCACACGCGCCGGCCCCTCGGTCAGCCTGGAGGAGGCGACGCGCGCCTCGGTCGGCTCGGTCCACGCGGACGGTCGCGCGGTGCTCATCCACGGCGAGCAGGCGGTGTATCTCGAAACCGGCAACGCGCTGCGCTTCGCGCTCCTGTCGGGCGACGAGGTCATCGACATCGACCCCGACATCGACATCACCCCCCGGCGCGACGGGTCGGTGAGGATCGTGGTGGACGACGTGATCCTGCGCGCCGAGACGGACAATTCGCTCACCGCCGGGTCGAACCTTGCCGAGACGCAGCGCGAGACCAACGAGGCGCTCCTCTATGTCGAGCATGGCGACATCCTCGACCTCGAGATCGCGGGGAGCACCGCGCACACGAACACGGTCGCCTTCGTCGAGATCGACATCAACCCGACGACCGGGGCCTGGAGTGTCGCGGGCGTGCCCTATGGCGACACCGACGCCTTCCGCGAGGCGGTGCGCGCCCATCTCGACGGGGCGTTCGCGTTCGAGGGCGGCGGCGACTTCACCGGCAACGCGACCTGGACCGTCGCGGGCGATGACGGCTACTACGCGCCGGTCCTCCTCACCCAGACCGGCAACCTCTTCGTCGTCGGCGAGGCGAACCCGTTCGGCAACGAGCAGATCCGCATCTTCGGCGAGAACACATTCGGCTTCGAGGACCTCGCCGAGGACGAGAATTCCGACTTCGATTACAACGACATGGTTCTCCACATCGTACCACGCGAGATGGCGGGGGATTTCGACCTCGTGTAGCGGCGGCGGGGGTCTCCCGCCCCTCGCGGCGGACGACGTTCGACGCATCGCAATGGACCTGCGCGCCGCCCGCGCCTCTGCGGGACGGCCTTGCGACCGGCAGGCTATGCGCGGGTCGTTCCGCGAGCACCGCCCCGGCCCGCGGCCCACCTGGTCTCGCGGCCCAGCCCAATATCGCGGCCCGTCTCAGCCCCGCAGACAACCCCGGCGGCGCTCTCCGCCCGCCCTACTCCGCCGCCTCGCGCTGGGTCGGCTCCTCCTCGCAGACCGTGCCCATGAAGCTCAGGATGTCGATGTTGTCGGCCGGGTCTTCCAAGGCGAGGGCCTCGCGCGCTTCGACCACGAGGTCGAGGACGGCGTTGTAGACCGGGGGCGTGAGGGACGGCTCGTACGCGTCCGCGCAATAGTGGCCGACGCGGAAGGCGAAATCCTGCACCAGCGTCGGCTTCAGGAACATGTGGAAGTCCGGCGCCCAAAGGAACGGAAGGTAGGTCGCAAGGCTCCAGGTGGCGCCGCCCTCCTCCGTCAGGATCGCGGCGAGGGTCTCCAGCGTCGCGACGCCGGGGTCGACCGTGAACTGGGCCGCGGCGCGGACGAAGGCGTCGGCGCTCTCGCCCGTCAGCAGGAGGCCGACCGCCATCAGCTCCTCGCGCGAGAGGAGGTCCGTCGCCGTGAAGGCGGGAAGGACGGACGCGCCGATCCCCTGCCCCTCCACCGCCCGGCGGAGCGGGGCGACGGCCTCCAGCTTCGCCTTCGCCTTCAGCGTGACGTCGCGCGTGAGGCCGACATGGTAGGGGTCCCCGAAGCCGCCCGGCATCCGACGACGGAAGGTCGCCCGCGCCGCCTCCCAGCCGAACTCACCCGTGCTGTGGCGCGACGCCTCGTCGAGAAGGCGGCCCCACAACAGTTCGCGATCCGCATGATAGAGGCGCGAGACCTCCTGCCCGCCATGCAGGACGAGCCCCGTGAAGGACGACCCGTCGGTCAACAAGCGAAGCGAGCGGGTCTCGTCGAGATCCCGCTGACAGACGTTGCGCCACATTCCCAACCTCTGCGATCCATAGCTGGAATATCTATCTTAGGTATAAGATACACGCCTAGATTGATGGGCGCAACCGGGTTCGATCATGCGGCGGCGCGCATGGAGCGCACCGCCGGAAGCCCGGCGACAGGTAGAGGCAAGGCTCCGATCAGGCGGGAAGCGGCGCGTCCTCGCGGATGAGGCCTTCCTTGCGCAGCGCGTGCCAGAGCTCGGGCGGAACCTCGGTGTGGAGCTGGGCAAGGTTGTCCCGCGCCTCCTCCGGCGTTCGCGCGCCGGGGATCACGCACGCGACCGAGGGGTGGGCGAGCGGGAATTGCAGCGCCGCCGCGCGCAGCGGCACGCCATGATCGCGGCAGATCGCGTCCAGCCTGTCGCGCCGGGCAAGGAGCGCGTCGGGCGCGCGCGCATAGTTCCAGGTGTCGCCACCCGCCAGCAGACCCGAATTGTACGGCCCGCCGCAGATGATCGAGGTGCCGCGCGCCGCGCAGGTCGGCAGGAGCGCGTCGAGCGAGTCCTGCTCCAGGAGCGTGTAGCGCCCCGCGAGGAGGAAGCAGTCCCACTCCCCCGCGTCGAGCGCGTCCATCAGCACCTCCGTCTCGTTGACGCCGATGCCGTAGGCGCCGATCAGCCCCTCGGCCTTCATGTCCCGCAGCGCCCGCAGCCCGCCGCTCATCGCGTCCGAAAAATGGCGGCGGTGATCCTCGCCGTGGGTGAAGGCGCCGATATCGTGGAGAAGGAGGATGTCGACGCGTTCAAGGCCGAGGCGCTGGAGGCTGTCCTCGTGCGAGCGGCGCACCGCGTCGTAGCCATAATCGTAGACCGGGCGGAAGGGGAGCGGGGCGACCCACCCATTCTCGGCGCCGGGCGGGTTGGGGTCCGGCGCGAGGAGGCGGCCGACCTTCGTCGACAGCCTGTATTCATCGCGCGGGTGGACGCGCAGCGCGTCCCCGGTCGCCCGCTCCGAGCGGCCGAAGCCGTAGAAGGGGGCGGTGTCGACGAAGCGGACGCCGGCCTCCCAGGCCGCATCGAGCGCGCCGAGGGCGGCCTCGTCCGCGACATCGCTAAGGAGGCCGCCGAGCGGGGCGGTGCCGAGCCCGAGGACGGTGACATCGACCCCGGTTCGTCCGAGTTCGCGGGTGGGAAGGCTGGTCATCGCGCGTCCTTCATCATCGGTTGGAGGGGGCTGCGGCCCGGAAAGGCGGAGGCTGACGGCGCCTCGCACAGATCGTCGGAGACCGCGAATTCGGGCGGCTCGACATGGTCGGCGACGCCGGCCGGAAGCTCGGCCGAGAGGTCGCGCGCGGCGGCGGCGAGGACCTCGCGCGCGCGCTCGATGCTCGGCGCCTCGGGCAGATCGAGGCGGCGAATATAAGGGATCGCGAGGACGGCGACTGCGTCTCCGGTGCGTCCCAGGATCGGGAAGGCGAGGTCCTCGACGCCGAAGATCTGCCCACTTTTCTTGCGAGCATGGCCACGCTTGCGCGTCGCCGCGACGAGGCGATCCACCGCCTCGCCATCGGCCTCCTCGCCCATGAGGGCGGCGTGGGCGGCGAGCATCCGCTCCCGCCGCGCCGCGCTCTGGAAGGAGAGCATGACCTGGCCGGAGCCGGTGGTGAGGAGGTCGAGCGAGGCGCCGACGCGCAGGCCAAGCCCCATGCGGCCGGGGCTGTCGGTCTGCACGGCGACGACGAGATTGCCGTCGCGATAGAGGGTGAGGTGGCAGGACTGGAGCGTCTCTTCGGCGACCGCCGCGCTCACCTCGGCCGCGACCTGGAGGAGGCGGCGCATCGGAGGGTGATGGGTGGCGAGCGCGAAGAGCTTCACGCCGAGCATGAGGCGGTCGTCGCGCAAGGAGCGGCGCACGTAGCCGCGGCGCACGAGCGTGTCGAGCATCCGGTAGAGCTCGCTCGGCGAACGGCCGAGGGCCTTGGCGATGTCGGCCTGGGTCAGGCCGGCCGCGTGTTCGGCCAGAAGCTCAAGAATATCGAGCCCTTTGTCGAGCGCCGGGGCCCGGTAGCGGCCCGCCTCCTCGCCCATGCATTTCCCCAATCTGTCCCTTGACGGCACAAGTCTTCGTTGCTTTCATTAGTGGATAAGTCATTCAAAAATGAACCGTCAAGCATCGAACATTGGCGGTCAGAGGAAACGGGAAGGCAGACCATGACCATCGCGATGGGACTATGCCGCGCGGGCATTCTCGCGCTTCCGCTGGCGTTTGCGGGCGTCGCGCACGCGGGCGACACGCGCGCCGCCCTCGTTCCGGGCGGCCCCCACCCCTACTTCGCCGCCTGGGCGGACGCCGCCGCCGCGGCCTCGAAGGACTTCGGCGTCGAGGCCGAATACAAAGTCCCGCCCGCGTGGGAGATGAGCCAGCAAAACGAAATGATCGAAAGTCTTGTCGCCCAGGGCTTCAATGCTTTCCTCGTCTTCCCGGGTGACGCCTCGGGCACGAACGCCACGCTCGGCGAGCTTGCCGATTTCGACATCCCTTCCGCCGCGCTCGCCGGCTGCACGAAGGCGCCGACCCCGGCCCTCTTCTGCCTCGGCACCGACGTTTACAACTCGGCCTATCTCGGCACGAAGGAGCTCATCAAGGCGCTCGGCGGAAAGGGCAAGATCGCCCACTTCACCGGCTTCCTCGTCGACCCCAACACGCAGCTTCGCATTGACGCGGTGCAGAAGGCGGCGGACGAGGCCGACGGCGTGGAGGTGATCCAGGTCATCGCCGACATCGACGCCCCCGAGCCCGCGGACCAGAAGATCAACGCCTTCCTCGCCGCCCAGGGCGCGAGCGTCGACGGGATCGTGACCACCGCCTGGGTGCCCGCCGTCGTCGCCGCGACCTCGCTGCGCAATCTCGGCGACAAGCGGATCAAGATGGTCGGCATCGACCATGACGAGGTCGTCCTCCAGGCGATCAAGGACGGCTTCGTGCACGGCACGATGCTCCAGAACCCCTACGGCCAGGGCTATATCGGCGTATACGCGATGGACCTCGTGCGCTCGGGCTGCACGATGAAGGACGACGCGCCCTGGCAGACGACGGCGCAGACCGACCGCTTCATCGATTCCGGCACCGCCTTCGTCGACGCCAGCACCGTCGCCTCCTACCAGGACGAGATGGTCCGCGTGACCGACGGCATCATGAAGACCTTCAAGGATGCCTATCTGAACTGCCCGAACTGACGCCCCCTTCATGTCGACCGAGACCGTTCGGACCGAGGCTCGCCCACGGGTGAGCCTCGGCTGGCTCGCCTCCAACGAGGTGGGCCTCGTGCTCGTCACCGCCGCCTTCGTCGCGTTCTTCTGGAACGCGACGCCCGGCTTCAGCTCGCCCTTCAACATCTACGCCCTCACCCGCGTCCTCGCGATCGACGCGATGATCGGCTTCTCGATGATGGTCGTCCTCGTGACCGGCGGCCTCAACCTCGCGGCCGGCGCGATCGGCGTCTCGGCCGCGATGCTCGGCGGATGGGCGATGCAGGTGGCGGGGCTGCCGATCCCGATCGCGGCGGTGATCGCGATCCTCGCCGGCGCCCTCCTCGGCGGCGCCAACGGCGTCGCGACGGTGCTGATGCGCGTCCACTCCTTCGTCGTCACGCTCGCGACGATGAGCCTCTTCTTCGGCGCGATGATCGTGATGACCAAGGCCGACGCCTTCAACGCGCTGCCGGCATCGTTCGTCAGTCTTGCGAAGCTGCGCTCCTTCGGCTCGGTCTCCGGCCTCGTCTATTTCACCCTCTTCATCGGCGTGCTCCTGTGGTGGCTCTTCCACCACACGATCCTCGGCCGCCAGATCCTCACCGCCGGGGCGAACCCGCAAGCCGCGCGCCTCTCGGGCGTGCCGGTGGAGAGGACGATCATCGTCTGCCACGCCCTCTCCGGCGCGCTCGCCGCGCTCGCGGGGCTGATGCTGTCGGCCCGCAACGGCGCGGCGATCCCCTCGATGGCCGGCCAGCTCGGCATGGACTGGCTGCTGCCGGCCTTCCTCGCCCCCGTCCTCGGCGGCACGCTCCTCACCGGCGGGACCATCTCGGTCGCGGGCACCTTCCTCGGCGCGACGCTCGTGACGGTCCTCTCCAACGGCCTCCTGCAGCTTCGCGTCGGCGAGTTCTGGGTGCAGGCCTTCCTCGGGATCATCCTCCTCCTCGCCGTCGGGCTCGACCGGCTGCGGGCGCACCTCATCGAAAAGCGGCGCATCCGATGACGACGACCATGCGTCTCCTCAAGACCGACTGGTTCGGCCTCCTCGTCGCCTTCGTCTGCGGCGTCCTCGCCCTCGCGGCGACGCAGCCGACCTTCCTGTCGACCTTCAACATCTACGTGATGCTGACGGCCTTCTCCCTCTCGGTGCTCGTCGCGCTGTCGCAGATGGTCATCCTCGCGATCGGGCAGCTCAACCTCTCGGTCGGGGCGATCGGCGGGCTCGCGGCGATCACCTTCGCCGGCGTGATGGAGGTGTGGGGGCTGCCGGTGCCGCTCGCGATCCTCGTCGGCCTCCTCGTCGGGCTCGTGTGCGGGGCGATCAACGGGGCGGTGACCTTCTGGTCCGGCCTCAACGCCTTCGTCGTCACCCTCGCGACGCTCTCGATCTACAAGGGCATCAATATCGGCATCACCGAGGCGCAGCCCTTCTACGAGATTCCGGACATCGTGAAGTCGTTCGGCAATGCCCGCTTCGGCGCCTTCCCCTATCTCCTCATCGTCGCCGGGCTCGTCCTCATCGCGATGCTCGTCTTCATGCGGCGCGGCGTCCTCGGCCGCCAGCTCCTCGCTGTCGGCGGCAACCGCAACGCGGCCGAGCTCTCCGGCATCCATGTCGGGCGCGTCATCATCGCGGCCCATGTCATCTCCGGCCTCCTCGCGGCGGTCGCCGGGATGCTCGCCGTCGCGCGCCTCCAGCTCGGCCAGCCGACCATCGGCGACGACTGGCTGATCATCTCCTTCGCCGCGCCCGTCATCGGCGGCGCGGTGCTCGCGGGCGGGCATGTCTCGGTCGTCGGGACCGTCCTCGGCGTCGCGATCGTCACCCTCATCAACAACGCGCTCGTCCTCCTCAACGTGGACCCGTTCGCCGTGCAACTCCTCCTCGGCGCGCTGATCCTCGCGGCCGTCGCGCTCAGCCGCTTCAGGGATCCCGCATGACGACGCCCAAGCTCGAGATCAGCGGGGCGAGCAAGGCCTTCCCCGGCGTGAAGGCGCTCTCCGATGTCGGCCTCGTGGTGGAGGCGGGGTCGATCCACGCCCTTCTCGGCGAAAACGGGGCGGGCAAGTCGACGCTCATCAAGATCATCACCGGCGTCCATCGCCCCGATGCCGGGACGATGCGGATCGACGGGGAGGAGGTGCAATTCTTCTCCCCGCGCGACGCGATCGCGCGCGGCATCTCCGCCGTCCACCAGGAGCGCAACCTCATCCCGCGCTTCTCGGTCGCCGAGAACATCATGCTGGAGCGGCTGCCGGCGAAGAGCGGCCTCGTCGACTATCGCGCGGTCGAGGCGGAGGCGCGGCGCCACCTCGCCCCGCTCGGCCTCGACATCGACCCGCGCGCCCCGGTCCGCTCCCTCTCCGTCGCCCACATGCAGCTCGTCGAGATCGCGAAGGCGCTCTCCCTCGACGCGCGCCTCCTCCTCCTCGACGAGCCCACCGCCTCGCTGACCCCGCACGAGACCGAGACGCTCTTCAAGCTCCTGAAGGCGCTGCGCGACAAGGGCGTCGCGATCCTCTTCGTCAGCCACAAGCTCGAGGAGGTGTTCGAGATCTGCGACACCGTCACGGTGCTGCGCGACGGGCGCAACGCCTGCCCCTCCCAGCCGCTCGCCGGGCTCGACCGCAACGCCGTCGTGAAGCTGATGATCGGGCGCGAGGTCGCCGATGTCGCCCGCCGCACCGGCAAGGCCTCTGGCGCGCCGGCGCTGACGCTCGAAGGGGTCGCGACCGAGCTCGGCCATGAAGGGATCGACCTCGCGGTCCGCAAGGGCGAGATCGTCGGCCTCTATGGCCTCGTCGGCGCCGGGCGGACGGAGCTCGCGAAGGCGATCATCGGCGTCGCGCGAGTGACGGCGGGGACCGTGCGCGTCGGCGGCGAGGCCGCCCATATCGACAGCGTCGCGACCGCCCTCAACCGCTACCGGATCGGCTATGTGAGCGAGGACCGCAAGCACGAGGGGCTCGTCCTCATGCATTCGGTCCGCCGCAACGTCGCGGTGACCTTGTGGCGCCGGCTCGCAAAGGCGCTCGGCTGGCTGCCGTCTGCCTCCGAGCGCAAGGCGGTGCTCCCCTTCATCGAGCGCCTCAAGGTGCGCACGCCCTCGCTCGCCCAGCCCGTCGCCCTCCTCTCCGGCGGCAACCAGCAGAAGGTGAGCGTCGCGAAGTGGCTCGCCGCCGGGGTCGAGATCCTGATCATCGACGAGCCGACGGTCGGCATCGACATCCAGACCAAGGGCTACCTGCACGAGCTGATCCAGGAGCTCGCAGACCAGGGGACGGCCGTGATCCTCATCTCCTCCGACATGCCCGAGATGATCGCCCTCGCCGACCGCATCGTCGTCATGAACGACTTCCGCATCCTCGGCGAAATCCAGAACGACCACGACGCCGCGCGCATGGGCCACGCGATCATGGCGACGATCCACAGCGTCGACACGGAGGCCGCGTGATGGCGAAGATCCGCTCCATCGAGATCCGCTTCGTCGACCTGCAGCCGACGGTGAAGCGAACCGACGCGATCCAGTCCTTCGTGAGCCAGGAGACCCCGATCGTCACCATCATTGACGAGGACGGGGCGAGCGGCACCGGCTACACCTACACGATCGGCACCGGCGGCACGGCCGTGATGCGCCTCCTCGTCGACAATCTCGCCCCGGTCCTGATCGGGACGGATGCGGCGATGGTCGAGGCGCGCTGGCGCCAGCTCAAGATGTTCACCCATGCGACGACGCCGGGGGCGATCACCGCGCTGGCGCTCGCCGCGATCGACACGGCCCTGTGGGACCTCCGCTGCAGGAAGGCCGGCCTGCCGCTCCACGTGATGGCCGGCGGCGCGCAGGAGCGCGTCCCCGTCTACACCACCGAGGGCGGCTGGCTGCACATCGCGACCGAGGCCATGATCGAGGACACGCTCGCCGCGAAGGCGCGCGGCTTTCGCGGCGCGAAGGTGAAGATCGGCAAGCCGGACCCGAAGGAGGATGTCGCGCGCCTGGAAGCCGTGCGCGCCGCCGTCGGCGACGGGTTCGAGATCTTCACCGACGCCAACCAGGCCTTCCGCGTCGACGAGGCGATCCGGCGCGCGCGCCTTCTCGAGCCGCTCGATATCGGCTGGCTGGAGGAGCCGCTGGTGTCGGACGATATCGAGGGGCACGTGCGCCTCTCGAACGCGACGACGCTGCCCGTCGCGGTCGGCGAATCCATCTACAGCGCCGCCACCTTCCGCGAGTATCTGGCGCGCGGGGCCTGCTCGATCGTCCAGGTCGACGTTGCCCGGATCGGCGGCATCACGCCGTGGCTGAAGGTCGCCCACCTCGCCGAGACCTTCAACATCGCGGTCTGCCCCCACTTCCTGATGGAGCTCCACGTCTCGCTCTGCGCCGCGGTCCCGAACGCGCGCTGGGTGGAGTACATCCCCCAGCTCGACCCGATCACGCGCGAAGGGATGCGGATCGAGGCGGGGGCGGCGATCCCCTCCCCCGCGCCCGGCCTCGGCATCGACTGGGATTGGGACGCGATCGCCCGCGTCGCGGTCGCCGACCCGGTCACGATCCAATAGGTCACCATCCAATGGGAGAGACGATGCAGCGCATGGGAATGGTGATCGGCATCGCGCCGGACAAGATCGCCGAATACAAGGCCCTTCACGCGAACGCCTGGCCCGCGATCCTCGACGAGATCCACGCCTGCAACATCCGCAACTTCACGATCTTCCTGCGCGAGCCGGAAAACCTCCTCTTCGGCACCTGGGAGTATCACGGCACCGACTTCGAGGCGGACATGGCGCGGATGCGCGCGCACGAGCCGACGCAGCGCTGGTGGGAACTCTGCGGTCCCTGCCAGGTCCCGCTCGAAAGCCGCGCCCCCGGCGAGTGGTGGGCCATGATGGAAGAGGTCTTCCACCACGATTGAGCCGCCGAAGGGGCCGTGCCCCTCCCGCCGACGACAGAGGATCGCCCGGCAAGGTTCGAGCCTCAACCCACGCTTCGCTCTTCGGGGTTGACCCTCGAACCTTGCCGGGCGTGCGCGGAATCAGTCGGCTCCGAGGGAAGGTCGGTCTCGTCTCTCCAAGGGAAGGGGCGAAGGAAGAGGGTGCGTGCGGGGTCCGCCGGGATCAGGCCGGCGTTCCCGCGACGGCGAGGATCGCGGCGAGGCCGGCCGTGAGGCCGCGCACGCTCTCCGTCTCCTCCACGTCGATCCACTCCTCCACGGTGTGGGCGCGGCCGCCGCGGCCGCCGGTGCCGAGGCGGACGGCCTGGATGCCGAGGCTCATCGGGATGTTCGCATCGGTGGAGGAGGAGCCGGGGCGCACCTCGTAGCCGAAGGCGGTGAGCGCGGCCTTTGCCGCCACCACGATCGGGGCGTCCATCGGCGTGTTGCCGGCGGGCCGGTCGCCGATGAGGTGGGTGACGGCGCGGATCGTCCCGGTCTCGGTCGATCCGCGCGCATTCTCCGCCGCGACCGCGGTCTCGACGAGCTCCATCAGCGTCGCGTCGAGGCGGGCGAGCTCGTCGGGCGCGGTGGAGCGCAGGTCCACGTCGACCCACACCTCCTCGGGGATCGCGTTGATCGACGAGCCGCCGCCGAAGACGCTCGCGCAATAGGCCGTGCGCGGCTCCTTCGGGACCACGATCGCCGACATGCCGGCGACGACGGCGGCCATCGCATAGGCGGGATTCACGGTGCCGAAGGCCATCAGGCTGTGCCCGCCCGGCCCGTGAAAGACGATGTGGTAGCGCTTGGAGCCGACGGCGGTGACGACGAGCTCCTCCATGTCGGGGCTGTCCATCGTGAAGAAGGCCTTGATCCGCTCCCTGTAGGCGCCCTCGGCGAAGAGGTGGCGCACGCCGCGCAGATCCCCCTTCCCCTCCTCCCCGACATCGGCGACGAAGAGGAGGTCGTCGACGGTCTCGATGTCGGCGGCGTCGAGCGCGCGCACGAAGGCCAGCAGCGTCGCAAGGCCCCGCGTGTCGTCGCCGACGCCGGGGGCGAAGAGCTTCGTGCCCTCGCGCCGCACCGTGACGTCGGTGCCCTCGGGGAAGACGGTGTCGAGGTGGGCGGCGACGACGACGATGCCGCCATTGCCCCGTCCGCGCCGGAGGCCCGTGACGTTGCCGATCCCGTCGAGCCCGACCTCCTCGAGCCCCGCCTCTTCCATCATCGCCCGCACCGCCTCGGCCCGCCGCGCCTCCTTGAAGGGGGGCGCGGGGATTTCGGTGAGGCGGATGATGTCGGCGACGAAGCGGTCGTGATGGGCCGAGAGGTCCGCGGCGGCCGCCTGGAAGGGGGCGGAGGCGATCAGGGCGCTGATGTCCGCCATCGGCTCAGCCGTTCGCCGGGCGCGGCTGGATCGGCGGGTTCACCTCGGCCGGGATCGGGCAGACATAGGGCGTCTTCGTCACGCGCTTCTGGTGGTCGGCCTTCGCCTTGTCGAGGAGGGCGGGGTCGGCGAGGAGGTCGACCGCCGTGCCGGCCATCGTCTTCGCGGCCCAGACGAGGCCCTTGTGGGCGGGACCGGACTTGCCCTGCGCGGTGATCTGCCAGGAGTGGCCGGGCGTGCCGATCGCGTGGGTCGCGACGCGCGCCTGCACCGTCGGCACCGCCCAGGAGACGTCGCCGACATCGGTGGAGCCGATCATCGGCTCGCCGATCTGGTCGAGCGGGACGATGAAGTCGCAGAGCGCCTCGAAGGTCTCCGGCGAGAGGCCGACGCGGCGATAGTCGGACACGATGTCCTCGTCCGAGAGGGTCGCCTGGATCGCCTCGGCATAGGCGCGGTCGGTGGCGTCGAATTCCACCGGACCGAGCCGCTCCATGTTGGCGTGCATCGCCTCCTCGAGCGGGGTGTTGCCGAGGAGGTTCGAGACCGCCGAGAGGACGCGCACCGAGACCTCGGTCTCCGTCATCATCGCGGCGCCCTTGGCGATCTTGATGACGCGCTCGTTGAGGGCGCGCATCCCGTGAATGTCGAGCGCGCGCACGGCATAGCGCACCACGGCGCGGCCCTGGACGACATTCGGGGCGACGCCGCCGGCATCGATCATCGCGTAGTGGATGCGCGCCGAGGAGGGCATGTGCTCGCGCATATAGTTGACGCCGACATTCATCAGCTCGACCGCGTCGAGCGCGCTGCGGCCGAGATGGGGCGCGGCGGCGGCGTGGGAGGCGCGGCCGGTGAAGGTGAAGTCGAGGCGGGTGTTCGCGAGCGAGAGCGCCTCGTCGACGCGGGTGAGCGAGGCCGGGTGCCAGGTGATCGCGGCGTCGACATCGGCGAAGGCGCCGGCGCGCACCATGAAGGCCTTCGCCGCGCCCCCCTCCTCGGCCGGGCACCCATAATAGCGCACGCGGCCGGGCTGTCCGGTCTCGGCGAGGTAGTTCTTCAGCGCGGTCGCGGCGAGGAGGGCTGCCGAACCCAGCATGTTGTGGCCGCACCCGTGCCCGTAGCCGTTGCCCTCGAGCGGCTTCGGCTCGGCGATGCCGGCCTCCTGGGAGAGGCCCGGCAGCGCGTCATACTCGCCGAGGAAGGCGATGATCGGCCCGCCCTCCCCCGCCTCGCCCATTATCGCGGTGGGGATCCCCGCGACCTCCTCGGTGATCGCGAAGCCCTCGGCCTCCAGCATCGCCTTGTGCTCGGCGCTCGAGCGGAACTCGGTGTAGGCGATCTCGGGCATCCCCCAGATGCGGTCGCTCAGTTCCAGATAGGCCTCGCGCCGGGCATCGACGTGATCCCAGATGCGTTCTGAATTGCCCATGACAGCTCCTCGGGTGGGGGCGTTGGCCGCGCCTCAGGCGGTGGCGCGCGCGCCCGTCTCGTCGTTCAGGTGGCAGGCGGAGAACCGCCCCGGCGCGACCTCTTTCAGGAGGGGCCGCTCCTCCCGGCAGCGCGCGAAGGCGTGCGGGCAGCGCGGGTGGAAGTGGCAGCCGGGGGGCGGGTCGAGGGGCGAGGGAATCTCGCCCTTGATGGCGGAATAGATCTTCTTCGAGGTCTGAAGGGTCGGGATCTCGGCGACCAGCGCCTGCGTGTAGGGGTGGTTCGGCCGGGCGAGCACGTCCTCGCTCCCGCCGAGCTCTACGAGGCGGCCGAGATACATCACCGCGATCCGGTCGGAGATGTGCTCCACCACGCCGAGATCGTGGCTGATGAAGAGGTAGGTGAGGTCGAGATCCTCGCGCAGGCGCATGAAGAGGTTGAGGATCTGCGCCTGGATCGACACGTCGAGCGCGGCGACCGACTCGTCGCACACGAGGAAATCCGGCTCCACCGCGAGCGCCCGCGCGATCCCGATGCGCGCCCGCTGGCCACCGGAGAATTGGTGCGGATAGCGCTTGGCCATCACCGGATCGAGGCCGACGCGGCCGAGGAGGTCGTCCACATAGGCGCCGATCTCGCGCCGCGGGCGGACGCGATGGACGCGCGGCGCCTCGCCGATCAGTTCGCCGACGCGAAGGCGCGGATTGAGCGAGCTCATCGGGTCCTGGAAGACCATCTGCACCTTCAGCGCCGCATCGCGCGCCTCGGCCCCCTTCACCGTCGCGACATCGCGGCCGCGGAAGCGGATCGTGCCCTCGGACGGGGTGAGGAGGCCCGCGACCATGCGGCCGAGGGTCGACTTCCCGCAGCCCGATTCCCCGACGAGCCCCAGCACCTCCCCCTTGTGGATCGAAAGGCTCACATCGTCGACGGCGTGGACGCGCACCGGCTCCACATTCGAGCCGATCAGCTTCGCGGTGCGCTCGGCGATGTCGAGCTCCTTCACGAAGCGCTTGGAGACGGCGTCGATCTCGATGAGCGGGGTCACGATGCCATCGCCTCGTCGCGCGCCTCGAGGTGCGGGTGGAAGCAGCGCACGCCGCGGCCGGGCGCGGGCTCGGTGAGGGCGGGGTCGACGAGGCAGGCCGCGTCCGCGCGGCGGCAGCGCGGGCGGAAGCGGCAGCCTTCGGGAAGGTGCAGCAGCGAGGGCGCCATCCCGTTGATCTGGGTGAGCATCGTGCGGTGCGGCTTCCCTTGCGGCACGGATTCGATGAGGCCGCGCGTGTAGGGGTGGAAGGGATGGGCGATGATCTCGCTCGTCGGCCCCTCCTCCACGATGCGGCCCGCGTACATGACCGCGAGGCGGTCGGCGAGGCCGGAGACGACGGCGAGGTCGTGGGTGATCCAGATGAGCGCCGTGTTCGACTGGACGCAGAGGCGCTGCACCTCCGACAGGATCTGCGCCTGGATCGTCACGTCGAGCGCGGTGGTCGGCTCGTCGGCGATGATGAGGTCCGGCTTGTGGAGGAGCGCGATGGCGATCGCGACGCGCTGGCGCATCCCGCCGGAGAACTGGTGCGGATAGCTCTTCAGCCGCTCGTCTGGGGCGGAGATGCCCACCATTACGAGCGTCTCGCGCGCTCGCTCCAGCGCCTCGGCGCGGCTCACCTTCTCGTGCGCGAGAACGGTCTCCACCATCTGTGTGTCGATGCGCAGGACCGGGTTCAGAGTCATCATCGGGTCCTGGAAGATCATCGCGATGCGCTTGCCGCGCAGCGTGCGCACGGTCTTCTCCCCGGCGGCGACGAGGTCGGTCCCGTCGAAGCGGATTTCGCCGGAGACGACGCGGCCCGGCGGGTCGACGAGGCCGAGGATCGAAAATCCGGTGACGGACTTGCCCGAGCCCGACTCGCCGACGAGGCCGAGGATCTCCCCCCGCTCCAGCGAGAAGCTCACCCCGTCGACCGCCTTCGCGACCCCGTCGCGGGTGAAGAAATGCGTCTTGAGATCGCGAACCTCGAGCAGCGTCATTTCTGGAGCCGCGGGTTGAGAACGTCGCGCAGGCGATCGCCGACGAGGTTGATGGCGATGATCGTCAGGACGAGCGCGATGCCGGGAAAGAGGCTGATCCAGTAGCGGCCGGAGAGGAGATAGTCGTAGCCGTTGGCGATGAGGAGGCCGAGCGAGGGCTCGGTGATCGGCACGCCGACGCCGAGGAAGGAGAGCGTCGCCTCGAGCGCGATCGCCTGCGCGACCTGAACCGTCGCGACCACGATGAGCGGCGGCACGCAGTTCGGCAGGAGATGGCGGAACATGATGCGCCGATGCGAGAGGCCGAGGCAGCGCGCGGCGTCGATATAGTCCTTGCGCCGCTCCACGATGGCGGAGGAGCGCACGGTGCGCGCATAGTAGGCCCACTGCACGATGACGAGGGCGAGGATCACCTTGTCGACCCCGCGCCCGAGAAGGGCGAGGAGGATCAGCGCGATGAGGATCGCCGGGAAGGAGAGCTGCAGGTCGACGATGCGCATGATGAACGCGTCGACGCGGCCGCCAAAATAGGCGGCGGCGACGCCGAGCGTGACGCCGATGGTGATCGCGAAGCCGAGCGAGATGCCGGCGACGACGAGGCTGATCCGCAGACCGTAGGCGATCGCGGAGAGCATGTCGCGGCCCTGGAGGTCCGTGCCGAGCCAGAAGGTCATCCCGGTCCCGAAGCTCGTCTCGCCGGGCTGAAGGCCGCCGTCCATGATGTCGAGCTGGGCGAGGTCGTAGGGGTTCTGCGGGGTGATCCAGGGCGCGGCGATGGCGATCACCGCGACGCACAGGAAGAGGAAGAGCCCGACGATCGCGAGCTTGTCCTCCAGGAAGGCGATCGCGATGCGCTTCAGCGGGCTTTCGAGCCGCGGGACGCGGACCGTGTCGACCCGCTCGAGGCCAGAGGCGAAGGTGTCGTCGCTCATCCCTTCACCTCCGAGAGCCGCACGCGCGGATCGAGCACCGAATAGAGGACGTCGACGACGAGATTGATCATCACGATGATGAACACCGTGAGCATCAGGTAGGCGACGATCAGCGGGCGATCGAGCAGGTTGATGGAATCGATGAGGAGCTTGCCCATCCCCGGCCAGGCGAACACCGTCTCGGTGACGATCGCGAAAGCGACCATCGAGCCGAGCTCAAGCCCGATGATGGTGACGACCGGGATCATGATGTTCTTCAGGATGTGGACGAGGACGACCCGGCGCGGTGACAGGCCCTTGGCGCGCGCGAACTTCACATAGTCCTGCAAATTCGCCTCGCGCGTGTTCGCGCGGGTGAGGCGGATGATGAGGCTCATCTTGAAAAGCGCGAGGTTCACCGCCGGCAGGATGAGGTGGCGCAGCCCGTCGAGGGTCAGGAAGCTGAGCTCCACGCCGAGGACGTCGACCGTCTCCCCGCGCCCGCCCGCCGGCAGCCAGCCGAGGAGAACGGCGAAGATCAGGATGAGGAGCATCCCCTGCCAGAAATTCGGCAGCGAGAAGCCGAGGATCGAGCCCGCCATGATCGAGCGGCCGAAGATCGAGTCCGGCTTCAGCCCCGCGAGGACGCCGAGCGGCACGCCAATGCCGACCGAGAGGATGAGGGCGACGAAGGCGAGCTCCATCGTCGCCGGGAGGCGCTGGAGGATGATCTCCACCGCCGGGCGGCCATAGACGAAGGAGTTGCCGAGATCGCCGTGGAGCGCGTTCCAGACGAAGATGAAGAACTGCTCCCAGAGCGGCTTGTCGAGCCCGAGGCGGGCCGTCGTCGCCGCGATCTCGGCCTGGTTCGCCTCCGGGTTGATGAGGATGTCGACCGGATTGCCGATGGCGTAGACGCCGAGAAAGACGAGAACCGCCATCGCGCAGATCGCGAGGAGGCTCTGGCCGAAGCGGCGGACGAGGTAGACGATCATCCCTGTCTCCCAACCGATCGCGGAACGGTGGGCGCCGCCGGCTTTGGGCCGGCGGCGGTCGGCCTCAGTCGGCCTTCTTCACCTGGAAGCCGAGCGTGTACTGGTCGACGCGCGGCTCGTAGCTGAGCCCCGGCGCGAGCGCCCAGACCGTCTGCTCGTAGTGGATCGGGATGATGCCGTAATCGTCGAGCACCATCGTCTCGGCCTTCTGGAGGAGTTCCTCGCGCTTGGCGTCGTCGATGGTGGTCATCGCCTCTTCGAGGACGGCATCCATCTCGGGGTTGGAGTAACGGCCCGCATTGGTGACGCCCCGGCCACGCTCCTTGTCGTAGGTCGTGACCAGCGACTTCAGCGGCGAGGTCATCTCGCCCGAGGACGCGCCCCAGCCGGCCATGTAGATCGGGAAGTCGAGCGCGTTGCGGCGGGAGAAGAACTGGCTCGCCGTCGTCGCGTCGACATTGGTCTTGATGCCGATGCGGGTCAGCATCTGGGCGATCGCCTGGGCGACCTGCTCGTCGTTGATGTAGCGGTCGTTCGGCGTGCCGAGGGTGATCTCGAACCCGTTCGGGTAGCCGGCGTCGGCGAGAAGCGCCTTTGCCTTCTCCGGGTCGTAGGGGTCGACGTCACGGCCGGTCGTGCCGAACATCGGCGGCGGCAGCAATTCGCCCGCCGGCACCGCGTAGCCGCCCATGATGCGGTCCTTGATCGCCTCGCGGTTCAGCGCCAGCGAGATCGCCTCGCGCACCTTCGCGTCCTGCAGCGGGTTCTTGCCGTCGGTGCCGGAGATCGACGGGGCGTCCGCCGTGTCCTGGCGCATGGCGAGGTAGATGATGCGGTTGGAGAGCGCGTCGATGATCTTGAAGCCGGCGCCCTCGATGCGCGGCACGTCCTGGATCGGCGGCGACTCGATCATCATCACGTCACCGGCGAGGAGGGCCGCAACGCGCGGGCCGTTGCTCGTGATGGGGCGCATCACGACGGTGTCCCAAACGGGCTTGTCGCCCCAATAATCCTCGAACTTGTTGATGACGAGCTGGCTGCCGCGCGTGAACTCGCCGAGCTTGTACGGCCCGGTGCCGACCGCAACGTCCGGCGAGTTGAAGTCGCCCGATTGCGGCACGGTCCCCATGCCCTCGCACCCTTCGGCGCCGAAGGTGACGGTGTCTTCCGCGCCCGCGGCGCTGGCCGAGACGATCGGCAGACTCGACAGGTCCGTCGGCAGGAGCGGATGCGGGCCGACCGTCGTGATGACGACGGTGTGGTCGTCCTCCGCGACGACGTTGGCCATCGTGCCCGTGAAGATCGTGTAGGAGGACGGCGAATTCTCGACGAGCGGGACGCGGCAATAGGTGTAGATCACGTCGCGCGCGGTGAAATCGCCGCCATTGTGGAACTTCACGCCATCACGCAGCTTGAAACGCCAAGTCTTGTCGTCGACCGCTTCCCATTCGGTCGCGAGGCCGGGCTGGATGCGTTGGACCGCATCCTGCTTGGTGAGCCCTTCGAAGATATTCAGCAGGACCTGCGTGTTGGTGGCGAGATTGTGGAATTGCGGATCCATCGACGTCGCCTCGGACTTGAGGCCGATGGTCAGATCCTCCGCGAAGGCGGGTGCCGTCAGTGCACTGGCTGCGATCAGGCCGGCCATCAGGGTTGTCTTGCTGGTCATCGATGATGCCTCTCCCTTTGAGCGAAACACCCGCAGAACGAGCGCCGCCACGGTCCCCGAATGCGCGCCGCCCCCTCCCGGCCGGCGCAATCGTCAGTTGGCAGCAACGCTATTATGCGGTATTCGAATGTCAATCATGAAAATCTATGCAGATTGCTTATAGGCCATGCAGAAGGCTGCGCCGCCGTCCCTCCCCGCCCGCATGACGCGCTTCAACCTGCGCGAGCTCGAGGTTCTGCGCGCGCTGGTTGAGACTGGCAAAACCACAGCCGCCGCGCAACGGCTCGGACTCTCGCAGCCGGCCGTCAGCCGAAGCCTCGGCCAGCTGGAGGCCCAGCTCGGCCGCCAGCTCTTCCTGCGCGAGGGCGGACGCCTCGTCGCCAACGAGGAGGCGCTGTCGATCGCGGAGGAACTCGGCCCGGTCTTTGCCACCCTCGCGCGCATCGAGAACCGTTCGGAGCAGACGGAGCGTTCGCATTCGGGCAATCTGCGCGTCGCCGCCCCGCCCACGATCGGCCACCGTTTCATGCCGCGCCGCGTCGCCCGCTTCACGCGCGAGAACCCCGATCTCGAGGTGGTGTTCGACGTGATCGCGTCCGACATGCTCGTCACCTCGGTCGCCGAGGGCAATGTCGATGTCGGCATCACCGACACCGTCGCCGCGCACGAGGGCGTGCGGTCCGAGACGCTGCTCGCGACGCACGCGATCTGCATCATGCCGAGCGGGCATCCGCTGGCGGAGAAGAGCGTGATCGAGCCGCAGGACCTCGAAGGCGAGCCCTTCATCGCGCTGACGCGGCGCCATTCGGGCCGCGCGGCGATCGACCGGGCCTTGCAGCGGGCCGGCGCGCGGCCGAAGATCGTGATCGAGACCGCAACCACCGTCTCGGCGGCCGAGTTTGTGCGAGAGGGACTCGGCGTCGCGCTGATGAACCCCTTCCCGATCGTCCACCAGCTCGGCGGCTCGGTCGAAGCGCGCCCGTTCCGGCCGGAGATCCCCTATCGCACCTCGTTCATCACGCCGACCGGCCGGCCGCCGTCGGCCGCCGCGGCCGCCTTCATGGCGATGGTGCGCGAATCGCTCGACCCGACCCCCTACCCGTCCGCGGATCAACGATCCGTCACCGACTGAGCCAAGGAGAGAAGATGCAGGCCCCGAAGAGCACCGAGCTTCTCGAACGCCTCGTCGCCTTCGACACGACAAGCCGCCTGTCGAACCTGTCGCTGATCGCCTTCGTGGAGGACTATCTCGCCGGCCTCGGCGTCACGAGCCATCGGGTGATGGACGAGACCGGCGAGAAGGCGAACCTTTGGGCGACGATCGGCCCGTCCGAGAATGGCGGGATCATCCTGTCGGGCCACACCGACGTGGTGCCGGTCGACGGGCAGACATGGTCGAGCGACCCGTTCCAGCTCAGCCTGCGGGACGGCCGGCTCTACGGCCGCGGCTCGTGCGACATGAAGGGCTTCCTCGCCTCCGTCCTCGCCGCCGTGCCCGAGATGGTGGCGCGGCCGATGGCCCGCCCGATCCACATCGCCTTTTCCTATGACGAGGAGGTCGGCTGTCTCGGGGTAAAGCGGCTGATCTCGTGGCTGTCGGACGAGGGGATCGCCCCCGCCTACTGCATCGTCGGCGAGCCGACCCTGATGGAGGTGGTGATCGGCCACAAGGGCAAGCGCTCGATCCGCGTGACCGTGCGCGGGCGAAGCTGCCACTCCTCCCTCTCCCCCTTCGGCGTCAACGCGGTCGACTATGCCGCCCTCCTCGCGGTCAGGCTGCGCGAGATCGGCCAGCGCCTCGCGACCGAAGGCCCGTTCGACGCGGCCTATGACGTGCCGCACTCGACAGCGCACACCGGCATCCTCTCCGGCGGCACCGCGCTCAACATCGTGCCGGATCTGTGCCGGATGGATTGCGAGTTCCGCGTGCTGCCGGGCGAGGACGCGGACGCGCTTGTCGACGAGTTCGTCGCCTATGCGCGCGACGTTCTGGAGCCGGAAATGAAGGCGATCGCGCCGGAGGCGGGCATCGAGATCGACGTCTTCGCGGGCTTCCCTGGCCTCGACACCCCGACAGACGCGGAGGTGACGACGCTGGTGCGCCGCTTCGCCGGCTCCAACGGGGACGGCAAGGTCGCTTTCGGCACGGAGGCCGGGCGCTTCTCCAACACGCTGGGCGTGCCGACCATCGTGTGCGGGCCGGGCTCGATCGAGGAGGCGCACAAGCCGGACGAGTTCATCGCGCTCGACCAGCTCGCCCGATGCGACGCCTTCCTCGGCCGCGTCATCGACTGGGCGAGCGCGGGACGCTAGCGCGCCCGATCCAGGAAGCGAGCGCAGGTCGGGCGCTGAGCCGCGTCACTTGATCTGCCGCTTCTCCAGCTTGCGGGCGAGGGTGCGGCGGTGCATCCCGAGCCGCCGCGCGGCCTCGGAGATGTTGAAATTCGTCTCGGCGAGCGTCTCGTGGATCCGCTCCCATTCGAGCGTCTTGATCGAGGTGCTGCGCGCCGTCAGCGAGACGTTGGCATCCCCCTTCGCCCGGCCGAACGCCTCCTCGATATCGTCGGTGTTGGCCGGCTTGGCGAGATAGTGGCAGGCGCCGAGCTTGATCGCCTCCACCGCCGTCGCGATGCTCGCATAGCCGGTGAGGACGACGATCAGCATCGCCGGGTCGTGCGCGTGGAGGATCTCGACGCACGGCAGGCCCGACGCGTTGGCGAGCTTCAGATCCACCACCGCATAGTTCGGCGCATGGTCGGCGAGGATGGCCTCCAGCTCGGCCGGGCTCGCGGCGACCACCACGTCATAGCCCCGCCGCTCGAACGACCGCTTCAGCGTGCGGGCGAACGAGGCGTCGTCTTCCAGGATCAGCAAACGGCGCTCATTCATCGACGGCTCACTCCAGCGCGAGGGCGGCGAGCGGCAGGCGCAGCGTCACGCGCGCGCCGCCACCCGGACGGTTCCGCGCATCCACCTGACCGCCGAGCTTGCGCACGACATTCACGACGAGGAAGAGCCCGAGCCCGCCGCCTGCACGGCCTTTGGTGGAATTGTAGGGCCTGCCGAAATTTGCAAGCATCTCGGCCGCAAAACCCGGCCCGATATCGAGCACGCTGATGACGAGCGTGTCGTCCTCCCGCTCCACGCGCAGCTCCACCCATTCGGGCGAGGCGTCGAGCGCGTTGTCGAGCACGGTCTGGATCACCTGCTTCAGCGCCGGATCCGACACGATCGGCAGGTCGTCGCCGAAATGGTTGCGCACCAGGAGGACGCCCTGCCCGCGCCAGTCCGCCGCGACCTCGCGCACAAAGGCGGCGACGGTCGTGACCACCGGCGCCTCCCCCCGCGCCTCACCGGCGGAGACGAGAATGCCGGTGAGGATGGATTTGCATCGTTTCAACGCGACCTGCATCTCGTCGATCTCCTGCACGAGATCGGGGTCGCCCGCGATCGCGGGGACGCGCTGCCAGTCGTTGAGGATCACCGAAAGGGAGGAGAGCGGCGTGCCGAGCTCGTGCGCCGCGCCGGAGGCGAGGAGGCCCATGCGCACGATGTGGTCCTCCTCCACCGCGCGCTGGCGCAGCGCCGCGATGCGCTGGTCCCGCTCGCGCAGATTCTTGCCGATCCGCGTGATGAGGACGACGAGGAGCGCCGCGACGAGCGCGAAGCAGGTGAGAAGGCCGAGCGTGTGGAGGTGGAAGAGGTCCGCGTCCGAATGGCCGGGCACGGCGAGCGGCTCATATTCGAGCGTCAGCCCGATATAGCAGGCGCTCGTGATCGAGACGAGGATCCACGCTGCCCGCGCATCGAGGAGCACGGCGCCGAGCGTCACCTGCAGGAGGTAGAGCGCGGCGAACGGGTTCGACCCGCCCCCGCTCATGAAGAGCTGGGCGGTCAGCGCCGCGACGTCGAAGAGGAGCGCGACGAAGAGCGCGCTGCGTGGCACCTCCTCCCGGTGGGCGAGCCAGCGCAGGGTGAGGAGGTTCAGCGCGACGAGGCCGAGGAGGACGAGCCCCATCGCGACATAGGGGAGCGAGACGCCGAAGCCGAACCCCACGACGGCGATCGTGATCACCTGCCCCGCGACCGCGAGCCAGCGCAGGTCGATGAGGAGGAGCATGTTCTTGCGCACGCTGGGGTCCGCCCCCAGCGCGGTGCGCATCAGCGAGACGGTCTCGCCGCGCTCGCTCAACCTCGTGTCGAGGGAGATGTCGCCCATTCTTCCACTTTCCGCCGCGACCGCTCCCCGCCGGCGATCAGCCGGGATGGGGAATGCCGCGCACCGGCGCGCGCGGCACCGCGGCGGCCGCCGGATCGTCCCGCCGCCGCTCATGCCGCACCGCGATCACCGCGCCGCCCACGACCATAAGCGCGAGCCCGAACCATGTGAGGGCGTAGATGAGGTGGGAATTGCGGAAATTCACCACGGTGAGGCCAGGAACCGGGTATGCGCCAATGGCGGCCCCGCTCTCGGCATCCACGAAATAGGGCGCGACCGGGCCGAGGCCGAGCGTCTCGGCGATGACGGGGACGTCGCGCGAATAGAAGCGGCCGGCGGCCGGGTCGTTGGCGCGCAGGAAGCCGCCCTTCGGCTCGCTCATCCGCAGGAGGCCGGTGACGGTGACCGCGCCCTCCGGCGCGCGCCGGGCCGCCGCGTCACGCATCCCTTGCGGGACGAAGCCGCGATTGACGAGGAGCGTATCGCCCGCCTCCGAGACGAGCGGCGAGAGCACCCAGAAGCCCGGCCCCTCCTCCGTCACCGCCTGGACGAGCACGTCCTCGGGCCGGAAGTTGCCGGTGACCGTGACGCGGCGATACTGGTCGTCGGCGCGATTGATGGCGGCCCAGGCGTCGGGTCCGGGCGCTGCGACCGGCTCGGCGCCGAGGCGCGCATCGACCTGCGCGATGAGGTCGAGCTTCCACGCGCGCCGCTCCACCTGCCACACGCCGAGGCTCGCAAACAGCGACACCCCGAGCGCGGCGAGGAGGAGGATGGTGACGAGCCGCCCGCGACCGCCCACGGCCAGCCTCAGGTCGCCGGCGCCATCGGCTGCATCGGCGGCATCATGTTCGCGTTCAGATGGAACATGACCCAGAGCGAGCCGATCAGCGCGATCGCGACGATCACGATCGTGAAGATGAGCGCCATCATCGTCCAGCCATTGTCCGACTTGGCGTTCATGTGGAGGAAGTAGACCATGTGGACGACGATCTGCACCGCCGCGAAGGCCATGATGATGATGGCCGTCAGCGCCGCATCGTCGAGCGCGTTCGTCATCACGAGCCAGAACGGGATCGCCGTCAGGATCACCGACAGGACGAAGCCGGTCACATAGTCCTTGAGCGTGCCGCCCCGATGGTCGCCGTCGCCGTGGTGGGCGTCGTCGTGATGGGTGTCGGTTTCGGCGTGCGTGCTCATCGCAGCATCCCCAGGAGATAGACGAAGGTGAAGACGCCGATCCAGACGACGTCGAGGAAGTGCCAGAACATGCTGAGGCACATCAGCCGGCGCTTGTTCGCCGGGACGAGGCCGTAGCGGCGCACCTGCACCATCAGCGTGATGAGCCAGACGATGCCGAAGGTCACGTGCAGGCCGTGCGTGCCGACGAGCGTGAAGAAGGCCGACAGGAAGGCCGAGCGCATCGGCGTCGCGCCCTCGTGGATGAGGACGCTGAACTCGTAGAGCTCGATGCCGAGGAAGGCCGCGCCGAACACGCCGGTGATCGCGAGCCAGGTGAGGACCGGCTTCACACTCCCCTTCTCCATCGCGAGCATCGCGAACCCGTAGGTGATGGAGGAGAGGAGCAGCATCGTCGTGTTCACGGCGACGAGCGGCAGCTCGAACAATTCATGCGGCCCCGGCCCGCCCGCGAAGCTGCCGCCGAGGACGGCGAACACCGCGAAGAGCGAGGCGAAGATGAGGCAGTCGCTCATCAGGTAGAGCCAGAAGCCGAGCATGGTCGAGCCGCCGGGCTCGTGCTCGTGCTCCTCGGCGAGGTAGAAGACGGGGGCCTCGCCCTCGCCGATCGGTGCGCCGTGCGCGGAGGCGTCGATGCTGGTCATGTCAGGCTCCCGCGGCGAGCAGCGTCGTGCGCGCCCGTTCCGTCTCGGCGACCTCCTCGGCGGGGATGTAGAAGTCGCGCTTGTAGTCGAACGTGTTGCCGATCGCGACGACCAGCAGCCCGACGAAGCCGACGACCACGAGCCACCAGATGTGCCACACGAGGGCGAAGCCGGTGGCGAGGGCGAGACCCGCGAGGATGATGCCCGCGCCGGTGTTCTTCGGCATGTGGATCGGCCGGTAGCCTTCCAGCGGACGCGTGTAGCCGCGCTCCTTCATGTCCCACCAGGCGTCGCTGTCGTGGATCACCGGCGTGAAGGCGAAATTGTAGGCCGGCGGCGGCGACGAGGTGGACCATTCGAGCGTGCGCGCGTGCCAGGGGTCGCCCGTCGTGTCGCGCAGCTTCTCCCGGTCTTTGATCGAGACCGCGATCTGGATCAGGAAGGACAGGATGCCGAGCGCGATCAGCCCCGCGCCGAAGGCCGCGATGAGGAACCAGATGTGCAGCGAGGAATCCTCGAACACCCTGAGACGCCGCGTCACGCCCATCAGCCCCAGCACGTAGAGCGGCATGAAGGCGAAGTAGAAGCCGGTCACCCAGAACCAGAAGCTGCACTTGCCCCAGAAGACGTTGAGCTTGAAGCCGAACGCCTTCGGCCACCAGAAGGTGATGCCCGCGAACATGCCGAACAGCACGCCGCCGATGATCACGTTGTGGAAGTGCGCGACGAGGAAGAGCGAGTTGTGGAGCACGAAGTCCGCCGGCGGAACCGCGAGGAGCACGCCCGTCATGCCGCCGATGACGAAGGTCAGCATGAAGGCGAGCGTCCACATCATCGGCAATTCGAAGCGGATGCGGCCGTGATACATCGTGAAGAGCCAGTTGAACATCTTCGCCCCTGTCGGGATCGAGATGATCATGGTCGTGATCCCGAAGAACGAGTTCACACTCGCCCCCGAGCCCATCGTGAAGAAGTGGTGCAGCCACACGACGTAGGCGAGAACGGTGATGACGACGGTGGCGTAGACCATCGAGGCATAACCGAAGAGACGCTTGCCCGCGAAGGTCGACACGACTTCGGAGAACACGCCGAAGGCCGGAAGGATCAGGATGTAGACTTCCGGATGGCCCCAGATCCAGATGAGGTTGATGTACATCATGGCGTTGCCGCCGCCGTCCGTCGTGAAGAAGTGCGTCCCGACATAGCGGTCGAGCGACAGGAGGACGAGCACGGCCGTCAGCACCGGGAAGGCGGCGACGATGAGGATGTTCGTGCAGAGCGAGGTCCAGGTGAAGACGGGCATCTTCATCATGCCCATGCCGGGCGCGCGCATCTTCACGATCGTCGCGATCAGGTTGATGCCCGATAGCAGCGTTCCGACGCCCGCGATCTGCAGCGCCCATATGTAATAGTCGACCCCGACATCCGGACTGGCGACGACCCCCGAGAGCGGCGGATAGGCGAGCCAGCCCGTCTTCGCGAACTCGCCGACGAAGAGCGAGGTCATCACGAGCACCGCGCCCGACACCGTCATCCAGAAGGAGAAATTGTTCAGGAACGGGAAGGCGACGTCGCGCGCCCCGATCTGCAGCGGCACGACGAAATTCATGAGGCCCGTCACGAACGGCATCGCCACGAAGAAGATCATGATCACGCCGTGGGCGGTGAAGATCTGATCGTAGTGGTGGGCCGGGAGGTAGCCCTCGCTGCCGCCGAACGCGAGTGCCTGCTGGGCGCGCATCATGATGGCGTCGGCGAACCCGCGCAGCAGCATGATGAGGCCGAGCACCATGTACATGATGCCGATCCGCTTGTGATCGACGGTGGTGAACCACTCGCGCCACAGATACGGCCAGAGCCGAAAATAGGTGATCGCGCCGAGGACGGCGGCCGCGCCCAGCATGACCACGATGAAGGTGACGACCAGAATCGGCTCATGGAACGGGAGCGATTCGAACGACAGTCGGCCAAAGAGGAAGGCCCAGATTTGCGATAACATTGGCCGGTTCCGGTCAGAAATTAATGTGGTCTTCGGGCAAGGCGTCGCTCACCCGGACATCGGAGTTGGGTTGGGGAAGGCCCGCGCCGCGGATCTTCGGCCCGTTGGTCGGCGCGATGCCGCCATCGGCCATGCCGACGGGACGGCGGTCCTCGTGCACGTGAGCCGCGACGCTCGCGAAGGAGACGTTGGCGATGCCGGGCGCGACGCCGTCCGCGCCGGTGATGCCGCACATGATGTCGGTCGCGATCGAGCCGGCGGCGGCGTGCTCGCTGTGCGGGCCGTGGCCGGCGCCGGTCATGGCGTCGATCGCCATCATCTCGGACATGCAGGTCGTGCCGGGCGCGACGCACATGTTGAGGATGCGGGTGTAGAGCCCGTCCTCGACCGAGGCGAAGCGCATCACGGGGACGTTCTCGCTCGGCTTCACGAGCTCCAGATAGCGGTCGGTGTCGAGCGCGGTCGCATCGGCCTTCGCGGCCGCGATCCATTCGTCGAACCCGGCCCCGTCGGTGCCCTTGAAGGTGAAGCGCATGCCGGAGAAACCGGCGCCGCTATAGTTGGAGGAGAAGCCCTCGTAGTCGCCCTCGGCGTTGATGACGGCGTGGAGCTGCGTCTCCATCCCGGCCATCGAGTAGATCATGCCGGCGAGCGCGGGGATGTAGAAGGCGTTCATCACCTCGTTCGAGGTGATCTTGAAGTGGATCGGCCGGTCGACCGGGGCCGCGACCTCGTTCACCGTGGCGACGCCATATTGGGGGTAGAGGAAGAGCCACTTCCAATCGAGGGAAACGACCTGGATCTCCAGCGGTTCGTCTTCCGCGGTGACGGCGCGCGCCGCGTCGATGCGCGCCAGCGGCCGGTAAGGGTCGAGGAGATGCGTGCCGAGATAGGTGACCGCGCCGAGGCACACGATGATCGCCAGCGGCGCCGCCCAGATCACGAGCTCGAGGATCGTGGAATGGTGCCACTCGGGGTCGTAGCGCGCCGCGGAATTTGACTGGCGGTAGCGCCAGGCGAAGATGACCGTCAGCGCCATCACCGGCAGGATGATGAGGAGCATGAGGCCCGTCGCGAAGATGAGCAGATCCCGCTGCTCGAGCGCGATATGTCCCGACGGCTCGAGAACGACGAAATTACATCCTCCAAGGCCGACGAGCAGCGGGAGGAGCAGGAGATGAAAGCGACGCAAGGCGGGTCCTGTCGGCGGCCGATGGGGTCAGAAGGCTCCCGACCGCGGCGCCTCGCGCGGGTGGCGCGACACACCGGACGACCGGTCGGGCAGGCACGATCGTGGCGCCGCGACGGGCGGCAGCACCCGACCGCTCTAGCTGCACCGCAGCAAGGAGGGCATTGGACACTTTGTCCAACCCGGCCGGGTGGCGTGACGATCTGTCATTCGGATATTGCAATGCAGCGAGAAACGGCCTTGGACACTTTGTCCAATGCCGCACTTGCACAATCTGCGAGATGCCAGAATTGGCCGCCGACATCCCGGCCGGTCCTGACCCGCCCAGCCGAGGAAGCGAAGCGCCTGTGAGTTCGCCGACTGTCTCAACCATGCCCCCGCAAAGCACCTTCTCGCAGGATGCCGCGCGCATCCACGCGCACGACGGCCCGGTCCGTCCGGCGGAGATCGCGGTGGGTGTCATCATCGGCCGCACGTCGGAATTCTTCGACTTCTTCGTCTTCGCGATCGCCTCGGTCGTGGTCTTCCCGGCGCTCTTCTTCCCCTTCGTCGACCCGCTGACGGGGACGCTCTACTCCTTCACCCTCTTCGCCCTCGCCTTCATCGCCCGCCCGATCGGCTCGCTCATCTTCATGGCGATCGACCGCCGGCACGGACGTGGCGCGAAGCTCATCACCGCGCTCTTCATGCTGGGGACGTCGACCGTCGCGGTCGCCTTCCTGCCCGGCTATGAGAGCATCGGCATCTATTCGATCATCACGCTCGCCATCTGCCGCATCCTCCAGGGCCTCGCACTCGGCGGCACGTGGGACGGGCTCGCCTCGCTCCTGTCGATGAACGCCCCGCGCGAACGGCAGGGCTGGTACGCGATGATCCCGCAGCTCGGCGCGCCGCTCGGCCTCATCGTCGCGAGCGCGCTCTTCGCCTACTTCCTCCACAACCTGTCGGCTGAGGACTTCCTTTCCTGGGGCTGGCGCTATCCCTTCTTCGTGGCGTTCGCGATCAACGTCGTCGCCCTCTTCGCGCGGCTGCGCATCGTGGTGACGCCGGAATTCCAGCGCCTCTTCGAAAGCCGCGAGCTTCAGGCCGAGCCCGTCCTGCGCACGCTGCGCGCCGAGGGACGCTTCGTCGCGATGGGCGCCTTCGTCCCGCTCGCGAGCTTCGCCCTCTTCCACATGGTGACGGTGTTCCCGCTGTCGTGGATCTTCCTCTACACGCAGGAACAGCCCTCCCGCTTCCTCACCTACGAGCTGATCGGCGGTGTCTTCGGCGTCGCGGCGGTGGTCGCCTCCGGCATCCTCGCCGACCGCTATGGCCGGCGCCGGCTGCTCGCGGTCTGCGCGCTCGGCATCGCCATCTTCTCGGGCTTCGCGCCGCAGCTCCTGAATGGCGGGGCGATCGGCGAGGCGACCTTCATGGTCCTCGGCTTCACGCTCCTCGGCCTCTCCTTCGGCCAGTGCTCGGGCGCGCTCGCCTCGAACTTCTCGCGCACCTACCGCTACACGGGCGCAGCGATCACCTCGGACCTTGCCTGGCTCTTCGGGGCGGGCTTCGCGCCGCTCGCCGCCCTCCTCCTCGCCTCGGAGTTCGGCCTCATCTCGGCCGGCGCCTATCTCCTCTCGGGCGCGGTCTGCACGCTCTTCGTCCTCACGCTGAACCAGCGCGTCGAGATCCCGGACACCGAGGAATAGGGCTCAGCCGAGCGGGCGGGCGAACACGAAGAACGCGCCGAGCGCAATCAGCGCAAAGCCGACGGCGTGGTTCCAGGTGAGGTGCTCGCCGAGATAGAAGGTCGCGAAGGCCGAGAAGACGACGAGGGTGATCACCTCCTGCATCGTCTTCAGCTCGGCCGCGCTCCACACGCCATAGCCGATCCGGTTCGCCGGGACGGCAAGGCAATATTCGAAGAAGGCGATCCCCCAACTCACGAGGACCACCACCCAGAGCGAGGTGTGGTGGAACTTGAGATGACCGTACCAGGCGACGGTCATGAAGATGTTCGAGGCGCACAAGAGTAGGATCGGCGCGACCGCCGGCCAGAATGAACTTTGTAACACGCGCGCTTCCCGCCATTCGCTGCGCCGCGAGTTTCAGACCCGCCGCAGCATCTTTGAAAGTGGCGTTCCGAGACGATCCCCGACAATCATGCCGCACCGGCGGCGCGGCCGCCCGGCGGCGCGCTCAGGCGCGCACGGCCACCGTCTCCACCGGCACGACGTCCACCGCGTGGACCGTCGTGTGGGTGCCGGCCGTGCGCGTGACGCCGCGCACGGGCGACACGTCGGAGAAGTCGCGCCCGTGGCCGATCACGATATGGTCGGCGCCGACGAGGATGTCGTTGGTCGGGTCGTACTCGATCCAGCCGAGCTCGGAGCCGCACCAGGCGGCGACCCAGGCGTGCATCGCGTCCGCGCCCTCGAGCCGCGCCTCGCCCGGCGGCGGGGTGGTGCGCAGGCACCCGCTCACATAACCCGCCGGAATGCCGAGCCCGCGCAGGCACGCGATCATGATGTGCGAGAAATCCTGGCACACGCCCTGGCGCTTGCGGAACGCCTCGGCGAGCGGGGTCGTCACGGTCGTGGCGCCCGGCTTGTAGGCCATGTCCCGATGGATCGCCTTGCCGACGGCGAGGACCGCCGCGAACACGCTCGGCGTCCCCTCCGCCACCGCGCGCGCATAGCGCGTCGTCTCGGCCGGCAGCGGGATGCGGGGCGAGCGGCCGAGAAAATGGTGCGGCGCGCGGTCGGTGAGATGGCGCGTCGCCGCGATCTCGGCCGCGAGGTCGCCGAGGCGGGGGGAGATGTCGAGCCCGTACTCGATGGCGTGCCGCTCGACGCGGGCCTTCAGGGAGAAGGTCACGTTGCGGTGCGGCTCGTAGAAGGCGACGTCCACGGCGGCGTTGCCGAAGAAGTCGCGCCGGTTCGACCATTCCTCAGGGCGCGGGTCGATCGACAGCGTGGTGACGAGCACGCGCTGCGCCTCCACATTGTCGCGCGGGGTGAGCATGACGATGTCGCGGCTCGCCGACACGTAGGAATCGTAGCGATATTTCACGCGTATGGAGACGTCGTAGAGCATCAGATGAGATAGCTCTTGGCGAGGCATTCGGAGAGGGCGAGGATCTCTCGCTCCAGCGCGCTGAGGTGGCGCGTGTCGAGCGTCTCCGGCGTCTCCACCGCGAAGCCCGTGCGCACCTTGAGGACCGCCCGCTGGAGCGGGGTGAGCTGCCGGTGCTCCTCCGAGCCGGGCAGCATCTCCACGTGCTTCTCGATATCGTCGAGCTGGTAGATCACCGCGCGCGGGTTCAGCGGATCGAGCGCGAGGAGGTCGACCACCGTCGCGCGCGTGGTCGTCACCGCGTAGCGGCGGCGGTGCGACATCTCGCTGTCGGCGACCTCCACGGCGAAGTCGAGCGAGCCCTCGGGCGCGGCGGGGTCGGCGAAGGTCGCGAGCAGCGCCGTCAGCGAGGCGGCGCGCTCGATCGAGCGGCCGATGCTCATGAAGCGCCAACCGGTGAGGCGGTACATGTTCTCGTGCACGAGGCCGGAGAAGCCGGACATCTTGCGCAGGAGGAGGCCCATCGCGCGCGCCGTCTCGTCGCCCGGCTGCGTCCGCCCGGCGAGGCCCGCGATCGTGTGGGAGAGATCGTTCAGCGCGTTCCACCCGTCGACCGAGAAGCGGTCGCGGATGTTGGCGGCGGCGGCGGCGGCCGAATCGACGGCGCCGACGAGCACGGCCGGGATGCACTCCCCCTCCTCCACGCCGAGCGATTCCAGATAGTCGCCCGAATAGGCGACGACCGGCGTCGCGTCGGACGAGGCCTCGGCGATGCGGATATGGTGGGCGCGCAGGAGGCGGACCGTGTGCTCGGTCCGCTCCATGTAACGTCCCAGCCAGAAGAGATTGTCGGCCGACCGGCTCGGCAGCACCGTCGGCTGCGGGCGCACGAAGGGGGCCGACGCCGGGGCGAGCATCGTCTCGTCCGGCACCGCGTGATCGGCGACGACCCACACGTCCGCGACCCCGCCGCCGTGCTGGAGGGCGAGCGCGGCCGTCCCGCTTTCGCGCCCGATCCGCGCGAAGCCGCCGGGCATCACCTGCCACCCCTCGGCCGTGCGCACGAGGAAGACGCGCAGGCTCATCGGGCGCGGCACGAGGCGCGTGCCGTCGAAGGCCGGCGTCGTCGACAGCGTGACCACCTCCTGGCCGACGAGATTGCCGGCATTGGCGTCGATCCAGGACTCTATCGGGCTGTCCATCGGGCGGCTGAACTTGCCGGCGACGGCGTGGATGTCGTTCGCGTCGAAGAGGAGCCCCGTGGAGAAGGCATTGCCGATCGACATGCGCGAGAAATTCGCCTTCACCGCCGCCCGCGCCGCATCCTGCCCACACCACCAGGTGGCGATGTTCGGGATCGCGAGCGGCGCGCCTGTCAGCGCCTCGCAGATGCGGGGCATGAAGGCGAGGAGCGCGCGCATCTCCACGACGCCGGAGCCAAGCGCGTTCACCATCGTGACCGTCCCCGCCCGCAACGCGCCGACGAGGCCGGGCGTGCCGAGGGCGGAGGATTCGTCGAGCTCCAGCGGATCGGCCCAGGCCGAATCGAGACGGCGCCACAGGACGCTGATCGGGTTGAGGCCGGCGACGGTGCGCACCATGAGCTGGCCGTCGCGCACGGTCATGTCGTCGCCCTCGAGAAGGGTGAAGCCGAGATAGCGCGCGATATAGGCGTGCTCGAAATAGGTGTCGTTCATCGGGCCGGGCGTCAGCACCCCGACGCGGCTCTGCTCGGGACCGCGCAGGCGCGTCAGCGAATCGCGGAAGGTGCGGAAGAAGCCGGCGAGGCGATGGACGTTCGCGCGGGCGATGTGCTCGGGATAGACGCGCGTGATGGCGACGCGGTTCTCGAGCGCGAAGCCCGCGCCCGACGGCGCCTGCGCCCGGTCTCCCAGCACCCACCACTGCCCCTGCGGCCCGCGCCCGATATCGAAGGCGAGGAAGTGGAGATAATGCCCGCCGCGCGGCTTCACGCCGACGAGGGGACGCAGCCATTCCGGGTTCTCCGCGACGAGCGCGGCCGGCAGGTGCCCCTGCTCCACGAGCGTGTTCGGCCCGTAGAGATCGGCGACGACCTGTTCCAGCAGGTCGGCACGCTGGATGAGGCCCGTCCCGATCGCGTTCCACTCGTCCTCGTTGATGAGGACGGGCATGTGGCTGAGCGGCCAGTCCCGCTCCGCGGGCCCCTCCTCGCCATAGTGGCGATAGAAGACCCCGGCGTCGCTGAGATATTGGTCGCCCCGGACCCGGCGCAGCGCGAGATCTTCCGGCTTCATCGCCGCGAGCGCGGTGACAAAGTCGCGCCAGACCGGCCGGATCGCGCCGTCCGGCGTCAGCAGCTCGTCGGGAACGCCCTCGATGGTGCGATAGTCCGCGAGGAGACGCGCGAGACGGCGGTCCGTGCCGCGAATCGGGGGAGCGGCCATGTTGTCGATCACGCGCGCGCCTCCGCGCGGCCCGACGGACGCGGCGAGAGGGCGACGGCGCCCGGCGAGGCCGAGGGCGGGACGGCGCGCTGAAGGATCAGCGCGTCAGATGCCGGGACCACGTCTGAGGTCGAGCGTCATCGGGAACTCCGGGTGGGCCCTCTCCGGGGCCGGCATGTAAAGCCCGGGAGTGTGACCGTGCGGCTCGAAGCGCGCAAGCCGTCGCGCCTCCGCTTCGTTACTGTTCACCGGGAAGGTTTCATAGTTGCGCCCGCCGGGGTGGGCGACGTGGTAGACGCACCCGCCGATCGCACGGCCGGACCAGGTGTCGAAGATGTCGAGCACCAGGGGCGCGTTGACCGGCAGGACCGGGTGCAGCGCCATCGCGGGCTGCCACGCCTTGTAGCGCACGCCGCCGACCGCGACGCCGTTGGTGCGCGTCGGCGTCATCGGCACGACGCGCCGGTTGACGACGATGCGGTAGCGCTCCGGGTTGCCCGCGGTGACCTTCACCTGGAGCCGCTCGACCGAGGAATCGGTGTAGCGCACGGTGCCGCCGATCGCGCCGACCTCGCCGAGCACATGCCACGGCTCCAGCGCCTGGCGCAGCTCCAGATGGACGCCCTCCACCTCGATCTCGCCGCAGAAGGGGAAGCGGAACTCGGCCTGCGCCTCGTACCACTCGGAGCGGAAGTCGAAGCCGTGCGCGCCGAGATCGCCGAGCACCTCGAGGAAGTCCTGCCAGATCATCTCGGGCAGCATGAACTCGTCGTGGAGGCGCGTGCCCCAGCGGATGAGCTCGCCCGTCAGCGGCTGGTGCCACATGCGCGCGATGATCGCCCTCAGGAGCACCTGCTGGGCAAGGCTCATGCGCGGGTCGGGCGGCATCTCGAAGCCGCGGAACTCGATGAGGCCGAGCCGGCCCGTCGGCCCGTCCGGCGAATAGAGCTTGTCGATGCAGATCTCGGCGCGGTGCGTGTTGCCGGTGACGTCGACGAGGATGTTGCGCAGGAGGCGGTCCGTCAGCCACGGCAGCGGCGGCATCCCCTCCCCCGGCCGCGGGATCTGGGCGAGCGCGATCTCCAGCTCGTAGAGCGAATCGTGGCGCGCCTCGTCGATGCGCGGCGCCTGGCTCGTCGGCCCGATGAAGAGGCCGGCGAAGAGGTAGGAGAGGCTCGGATGGCGCTGCCAGTGCAGGATGAGGCTCTTCAGGACGTCCGGTCGGCGCAGGAACGGCGAATCCATCGTCGTCGCCCCGCCGACCACGACATGGTTGCCGCCGCCGGTGCCCGTGTGGCGCCCGTCGATCATGAACTTGTCCGCGCCGAGGCGGGACTGGCGGGCCGCCTCGTACACCTCCTCGGTGGTCGCGACGCACTCCTCCCAGCTCGCGGCCGGGTGAATGTTGACCTCGATGACGCCGGGATCGGGCGCAACGCGGATCACGTTGAGGCGCGGATCGGTCGGCGGCGCGTAGCCCTCGATATGGACAGGCAGGCCCGTCTCCGCCGCCGCCTTCTCGATCGCCGCGAGGAGCTCCAGATAGTCCTCCGCGCTCTCCACCGGCGGGACGAACACGCACAGCCGCCCGTCGCGCAGCTCGACCGACATCGCGGTCCGCACGACCCCTTCGATCTCGTTCGTCATGAACTGCTCGACGCGGTCCTGCGTCGCCGTCGCGGCGGTGAAGTGGGCGACCGGCTGCGGGCGGGCGCCGCCCTGCTCGGCCGCGATCGCGTCGCTCGCGCGGAAGTCGGCGAGCGGCGGCCTCTCCACCGTCGGGTCCGCCATGTTGATGTAGGGATATTGGGAGGGCGGGATGTAGGCGAGCGAGGCGAGCGGCAGGCGGTAGCCGACCGGGCTGTCGCCGGGGACGAGGAGGAGATGGCCCCGGCGCGTGCGCCAGCGCTCGGAGACCCAGCGCCGCCCCTGGCTCTTCGCCTGCCAGCGCTGCACCGGCAGCACATAGCCGGCCGGCTGCGACAGGCCGCGCTCGAACACCTTCGACATGCGCGCCCGCGCCTCGGCGTCCTCGAGCTTGGAATCGCCCGGCGTCACGTTGTCGGGGAGGTTCGCCTCGCGCAGGACCCATTCGGCCGGGTCCTCAAAGGCGGGCGCCACGAAGTCGGTCGGGATGCCGAGCTCGTCCGCGATCTCGCTCATCAGGCGCTCGGCGTCCTTGGGCTCGGCCGCGGTCGGCTCGCCCTCCTTCGCGATGAGGGCGGCATTCTCCCAGATCGGCTTCTCGTCCCGCCGCCAATAGAGGGAGAAGGTCCAGCGCGGCAGCGTCTCGCCCGGATACCACTTGCCCTGGCCGTAATGGAGGAAGCCGCCGGGGGCGAAGCGGTCGCGCAGCTGACGGATCAGCGTGTCGGCGCGCTCGCGCTTCGTGGGGCCGACGGCGTCGGTGTTCCACTCGGGCGACTCGAAATCGTCGATCGACACGAAGGTCGGCTCGCCGCCCATGGTGAGGCGCACGTCTCCCGCCGCGAGCGAGACGTCGACATCGCGGCCGAGCTTGTCGAGCGCGGACCACGCATCCTCCGAGAAGGGCTTGGTGATGCGCGGATGCTCGGCGACGCGGTCGACCCGCATCTCGAAATTGAAGTCCACCTTCGCCGCGCTCGCGAGGCCGTGGATGGGGGCGGCGTTGCGGAAATGGGGCGTCGCGGCGAGCGGGATGTGGCTCTCGCCGGTGAGGAGGCCGGAAGTGGGGTCGAGGCCGATCCAGCCCGCACCCGGAAGATAGACCTCCGCCCAGGCGTGAAGGTCGGTGAAATCGTGGTCAGTGCCGGCCGGCCCGTCGAGCGCGACGAGGTCCGGCTTCAGCTGGATCAGGTAGCCTGAGGTGAAGCGCGCCGCGAGCCCCAGATGCCGCAGGATCTGGACGAGGAGCCAGGAGGTGTCGCGGCAGGAGCCGGTCCCCGCGATGAAGGTCTCCTCCGGCGTCTGCACGCCGGGCTCCATGCGGATCACGTAGCCGATCTCGCGCGAGAGGCGGCTGTTCAGCTCCACGACCATGTCGACCGTGTTGCGCGGCGTGCGGTCGAGCGAATCGAGGAAGGCCTGGAGGTGCGGGCCGACCGGCTCCGTCACGCGGTATATCGCGAGATCGTCGGCGATCTCCTCGGCATAGTCGAAGGGCCACTGCTCGGCGGCGGCCTCCACGAAGAAGTCGAACGGGTTGTAGACCGTCATGTCGGCGACGAGGTCGACCTCGATCTTCAACTCGTGCACCGGCTCGGGGAAGACGAACCGGGAGAGCCAGTTGCCGTACGGGTCCTGCTGGTGGTTCACGAAGTGGTTCGCCGGACTCACCTTCAGCGAGTGCGAGATCACCCGCGTGCGGCTGTGCGGCGAGGGCCGCAGCCGGATGACCTGCGGCCCGAGCGTGACGGGGCGGTCATACTGATAGTGGGTGAGATGGTAGATGGCGGCTTTGATGGACATAGCTTCGCGGAACCGGCGTCAGAACGGCGACTAGAAGTTTCAGTTTGACCCATTGCACAAATCTGGCCAGTCCGCACGCCGCGAACCGGACGACCGCCCGGACGGGGCGGAACGGGCGGCCGAAATCGCCGGGCGGGCGTGCTGGCGCGGCATCGGGACAGGCCGGCAGGAAAGGTCAGTCGCGCGTGGCGACGACGGCGTCCGCCTCGATCTCGACCAGCCACTCCGGATTGACGAAGCGGTTGATGGCCATGATCGTGTCGACCGGCCGCGTATCGCGGCAGTAGAGCTTGCGCGCCTCGATCGCCGCCTTCCAGTTGTCGATGTCGGTGAGGATCACGCGCGTGCGCACGATGTCCTCGAGCCCCGACCCGGCCTCCTCGAGTGCGGCCTTGATGATTTCGAAGCACTGCCGCGTCTGGGCGTAGACATCGCCGATTCCGACCGTCTTGCCGTTGGCGTCGACCGGCGCGGTGCCGCCGACGCTGATATAGGGCCCGACCCGCACGGCGCGGCTGAATCCCACGACCGACTCCATCGGATTTCCGTTGGAGATGAGCTGGCGTCTGTAATCCACGTCTCGCCCTCCGTCTTCGCCGCGCGAAAAGCAGACGCGGCCCATTGATCTTCGCGGCCGGGAACCCTGATGTTCCAACCCCGAGTATCATTACCGACAATTGAGTTGGAATTAGTTCTATTTTTTTAGTAAAATCGACGGGCTGGGGGCAATTGAGCTGATGTTTAAGTGGGCCCCAAAGTTACCCTTCGGGGACTACAAGCATGAATAAGGAAAAGAAACCATGAGCCAGATTGGTGGCGGACAAGTCCTGTTCAGCGACGACTTCAATACAAACGGCCGGATCGATTCTAACAAGTGGCGGCCCAATGTCGGCGATGGCTCCTTCCTGGGCGCCACGCAGATGCGGCCGACCTTGCCGGTCGCCAAGGACGGCGTGCTGCGCCTCCAGCTCGACACGTACAACCCGAGCGGAAATCCTGCCAAGCCGACCTATTTCGGCTCCGAAGCGATCAGCCGGCAGGAGTTCAGTGTCGGCAACGGCATCGCGTTCGAGGGCGAGATGCGCCTCGCGCAGGACCAGCGCGGCCTGATCGCCGGCTTCTTCCCCTTCTGGGGCGATGCGAACCGACATGACGAGATTGACTGGGAACTCATCCCCAATCGCGGCCTGAACAACGTTCAGACCAATCTCTACGTCAACGACACCTACAGCGGCGGCAACTGGAAGATCCACCCGATCGACGAGCCGATGACGGAGTTTCACACCTTCCGCATTGAGTGGCTGCCGAACCAGGTGCGCTGGTATGTCGACGGTGAGCTCGTGCGCACCGAAAACCAGTCGCCGACCCGTGCGATGGCGCTCCACCTCAACATCTGGGGGCCGGGCCTCGACTGGGATACGGCCGACCCGAGCCTGCGGCCGACGGGCAACCCCGCGCTGAACCAGTCCTATTTCTTCGAGGTGGACTGGGTGAAGGTGGAGGAGCTCGCCGCCTTCTTCGGCGACGGTGCGGCGAACCGCTCGGTCGGCAGCGCCGCCAACGACCTGATGCGCGGTGCGGGCGGGTCCGACGCGCTCATCGGCGGCCTCGGCGATGACACCATCGTCGGCGGCGAGGGTGACGACGAGATCTACGGCCAGGGCGGCAACGACCGCCTGATCGGCGCCGAGCACGACGACGCCCTCTTCGGCAACGCCCACAACGACCTGATGAGCGGCGGCGACGGCAACGACACGCTCGACGGCGGCCGCGGGTCGGACACGATGGATGGCGGCGACGGAACGGACCTCTTCCGCTTCGATTCCGTCACCGATTCCCCGGACGGCCCGCTGCGCGACAAGATCACGGACCTGCGTCCGCAGGAGGGCGACAAGATCGACCTGTCCGGGATCGACGCGAACACCAATGTCGCGGGCGACCAGGAATTCTACTTCCTGCGCCAGGCCGCGTTCGGCTCGCGCGATGGCATCGGCGACGCGGGTGAACTGCGCTACGAGGTGGTCGGCAACTCGATCCTCCTCCAGGGCGACGTGGACGGCGACGGCGTCGCCGATTTCGAGGTGCTGCTCTCGAACCTCTCCCACATCTACGCCGACTCGTTCATCCTCTGAGGACGAAAAGCGGCGGGCGGCCGACTCCGCCCCCGCGCCTCCCCGCCGCTCGCGCGGCCCAAACCCCAATCGCGACGCAAAAAACGCCCCTTGTGGCGGCACGATGCTTTGCGCGCGCGCAGATTTCGATTATTTGTTGCGCATATCAAATATTAGTCGGCCGAAGACAGAATTAAGGCCTACATTCCCTAAGCCTACACCTCAAAATAAACAGTTTGCGCGTCCGTTTGCGGACCGTCAGCTTCCCTAGAACTATTCTTTGTCCGGACGGAAATTTCCGTTCTCGTTCTAGGGTCAAGAATGAAATTCGCGAATCCTGGCGGTATCAATGCGCGTGACTTGAGCACAGCGCTCAATCGTTTCGTCGAACGACTGTGCGTTGTTCTTCTCGCGCTGCTGGTGATGACGGTGTGGCTCGGGATCTGCGCCCGCTATATCGACTTCATTCAGATCACCTTCACGGAAGAACTCTCGCGCTACCTGATGATCTGGGTGGCGCTGCTCGCGATCTCCTCCGGCATCGCCCGGCGCGAGCACGTCGGACTGACCTTCATCTTCGAGAGCCTGCCGCCGCCCGTGCGCCGCTGGCTCGGCATCGCGTTCGACCTCATCTCGTTCGCCTTCTTCGCCTTCATGTGCGTCTACGGCGTGTCCTTTGTGGAGCGCGGCTTCAACTCCACCACGATGATCCTCGACATCCCGAAGGCCTACCCCTACGCGGTCGTGCCGGTCGCGGGCTTCCTCAGCTGCGCCCAGCTTGCCCTGCGCATCGCCGCCGACTTCACCATCCCCGGCGAGGCGATGGCCCCCCAGGCGAGCGAGGTGTCCCAATGACCCTCGTCGGCGTCCTCTTCTTCGGCTTCCTCGCCTTCGGCCTGCCGGTCGGCATCGTCCTCGGCGTGTCCGGCCTCGTCGGCCTTTACCTCATGGGCGGCGGGCGCGTGTTCCTGATGGTGCCCGAGCGCATGTTCGCCGGGCTCGACATCTTCCCCTTCATCGCGATGCCGCTCTTCATCCTCGCGGGCGAGTTGATGAACCGCACCGGCATCACCGACTCGCTGGTCCGCCTCGCGACCTCGCTCGTCGGCTGGTTCCGCGGCGGCCTCGCCCACTCCAACATGATCGCCTCGGTGCTGTTCGCCGGCATCACCGGCTCGGCGACCGCCGACGCCGCCGCCTTCGGCAACACCTTCGTGCCCGCGATGGTGAAGGCCGGCTACTCGCGCGCCTATGCCTGCGCGGTGACGGCGGCGGGCTCGATCATCGGCCCGACCATCCCGCCCTCCTCGATCGCGGTCGTCTACGGCTCGATCATGAGCGTGTCGATCGCCGGCCTCTTCGCCGCCGCGATCCTGCCCGGCCTCCTCATCTGCGCGGCCTGCATGGCGGTGATCGCGGTGATGGCCGACCGCGAGGGGCTGCCCGCCGGCACCGGCCGCCCGTCCTTGCGCGAGATCGGCCACGCCCTCTCCAAGAGCGTCGGGGCGATCCTGCTGCCGGTCTTCATCATCGGCTCGATCGTCACCGGCGTCGCGACGCCGACGGAGGCGGCGGCCCTCTCGGTCGCCTACGCCCTTCTCCTCGGCGCGGTGGTCTACCGCTCGATCAACCGGGACGTCCTCTATATCAGCCTCGTGCGGACGGCCCGGCTCACCGGCGTCATCTTCCTCATCATCGCCACCGCCTCGATCCTCTCCTGGTGGATGGCCTTCAACCAGATCCCGCAGATGGTCGCCTCCGCGATCTTCGCGATCTCCACCGATCCGTCCGTCGTCATCGCGCTCATCATCGTCCTCCTCCTCCTCGTCGGGATGGTGATGGACAACAGCGCGACGCTTCTCGTCCTCGTGCCGGTGCTCGTCCCGATCCTCGACCGGGTCGGGATGGACCCGGTCCACGCCGGCATCGTCATCATCCTCTCGCTGAACATCTCGCTGATGACGCCGCCGGTGGGGGCCTGCCTCTTCGTCCTCGCCTCGGTGACGGGCGAGAAGGTCGAGGCCATCGCCCGCAAGCTCTGGCCGTACATCCTCGCCGAAGTCGCCGTCCTCCTCCTCGTCGCCTACTGGCCGGCCGTGACGATGTCCCTGCCGCGCCTCTTCGACCTTTAGTTCACACCACCGGAGTCGATCCTATGAACGCTCTCTTCCGACTCGGGGCGACCGCCGCGCTCGCCCTCACCATCGCGGCCCCGGCCGTGGCCGCGGACGCCACGATCCGCCTCTCCTATGGCAGCCCGGCCGATCCCTTCCGCAGCAATGCCGGCGCGATGGCGGCGGTGTTCAAGTCGCTCGTGGAAGCGGCGACCGACGGCGATGTCGAGGTCGCGCTCTACCCGAACGGCCAGCTCGGCCGCGACACCGAGCAGATCGACCAGGTCCGCAGCGGCCTCGTCGATTCCACCATGGCCTCCGCCGGCGCGATCGCGCTCCACTACCCGCTCGTCGCCGTCTTCGACCTCCCCTTCGCCTTCCCGAACATCGCGGTGGCGAGCAAGGTGATGGATAAGGACAGCGAGTTCGGACAGAAATTCGTCGCCGACATGGAAGACAAGACCGGGCTGAAGACGCTCGGCATGATCGACTCCGGCGGCTTCTTCGCCTTCGCGAACTCCAAGCGCCCGATCGCGACCGTCGAGGACATGAAGGGCCTCGCGATCCGCACGATGACGCTGCCGAGCCACCAGGCGATGATCAGCGCGCTTGGCGCGAAGCCCGTGCCGCTCTCCTCGACCGAGGTCTACACCGCCCTCCAGACCGGCACCGTCGACGGCGCGATGAACCCGATCCCGGTCATGAGCTACGAGCGCTACAACGAGGTGCAGGAATATCTCTCCCTCTCGAACCACGTCATCACGCCGACGATCTGGGTGATGAACCGCGACTTCTATGAGGGCCTGACCGACGAGCAGCGCACGATCGTCGACTGGGCGGCCGAGGTCGCGAGCGACGCCGGGCGCGGCATCAACCGCGTCATCGAGGCCTCCGACACCGGCCTCCCGCTCCTCGCCAGCAAGATGAAGGTCAACGCGATCCCGCCGGAGGAGCTCGAGAAGTTCGCCGAAGCGACGCAGCCGGCCGTGCGCGCCCTCATCGAGGAGAAGTACGGCGCGGAGGGCACCGCGATGCTCGACGCCCTCATCGCGAACATCGACGCCGTCAAATAGTCCGGCCGCGAGGCGCCCCGCGGCGCCTCGCCCTCCCCGAGGGGACGTCCCGGCACCCGGACGCCGCCGTCAGGACAAACAAAAGCTGACCCTAGCTCGCACGTTAAACAGTTTGCGAGGATCTCCCCCAAGCCGCAAAGTCTCGATTGTGCCGCACTGCTCGTTTTCAGCAATACCGACGCAAGACTTCTCCCCTCTCAAGGAATACACGATGTCCCTCGTGATCGAAGATCTTATGCCAACCTTCGGCGCGGTCGTCCGGAACGCGAACGTGTCGGGCTCGATTGCCCAGGACGAGTTCGACCAGATCGTCGAAGTCTTCCACAAGAAGCACCTCCTCGTGCTGCCGACGAGCGGAGTCTCGCCGACCGACCAGGTCGCGTTCAGCCGCCTCTTCGGCCCGCTGGAGATCCACGCCGAGACGCGCTTCGTCGATCCGACCCACCCCGAGATCATCCGCATCGGCAACTATCGCGAGAATGGCGAGCCGAAGGCGGCCTTCTCCGTCGGCGTCGAGCAGTGGCACGCGGACAGCTCCTACCGCCCGCTCATGAGCGTCGGCTCCCTCTTCTATGGCGAGATCGTGCCGCCCGAGGGTGGCGACACCCTCTTCGCGGACGCCACCACCGCCTATGAGGAGCTGCCCGCCGGCACGAAGGAGCGGATCAAGGACCTCTTCGCGGTCCACGACTACGAATATTTCGACCGCTGGCTGAACCTCGTGAACGAGGGCCGTCGGCCCTACACGGACGAGATGCGCGCCAAGTTCCCGCCGCACCGCCAGCCGCTCGTGCGCACGCACCCGGTCACCGGCGAGCGCTCGCTGCTCCTCTGCCCCGCCGTGATCAGCCACCTCGAGGGGCTGCCCGCCGAGGAGAGCCGCCTCATCATCGACGCGCTCATCTCCTTCGCGACGCAGGACCGCTACGTCTACCGCCACAAATGGACCGAGGGCGATCTCGTGATCTGGGACAACCGCGCCGTCCTGCACACGGCGAGTTCGTTCGACGCGACGCGCTACACCCGCCTGATGCGGCGCACCACGATCACCTCCGAGCTCCACTGACCATGCGTCCCCGCCTCACGCCGTCGCCGAGCCTCGCCGAGGACATGGATTGGCACATGCCTTGCTCGGCGTGGGGCATGGACGAATTGATCAATGTCAAAAGGCGGAGACTGCCTCCGCTCAACGCATTGCGGGCGTTCGAAGCCGCCGCCCGGCACGAGAGCTTTGCGCTCGCGGCACGGGAGCTGGGGGTCACGCCGGCGGCGATCAGCCGCCACGTGAAGATGCTGGAGGCGACCACCGGGCACGCCCTCTTCGAGCGCCACCCCCAGTCGCTGAGCCTCACGAGCTATGGCCGGGAGTGGCTCCCGGCCCTCTCCGAGGCCTTCAACATCCTCGAGATGAGCACCGCGCGCCTGCAGCGCAAACCCGCCCAGTCGCTCCTGTCGATCAGCGTCCACATGGCCTTCGCGACCGGCTGGCTCCTGCCCCGCCTCGCCCACTTCCGCAACGAATTCCCGCACATCAACCTGACGCTCAACACCCACACGGTGGCGCCGGAACTCGGCCCTTCCGGCCCGTTCGACGGGGTGATCATCTCCGGCACCGGCGAGTGGGAAGGGCTTGAGCCTCACTTCCTCTTCTCGCGCCGCATGGTGGCGGTCGCGAGCCCGCTCTACCTCGCCGAGCGCCGCCGCCCGCTGGCGCCGGAGGCGCTCCTCGACGAGACGCTGATCGTCGCGGAGAACTCGGCGGGCGACTGGGTGAACTGGTTCGCCCATCTCGGGATGCGCAACATCAGCATCAACCGCCACCTCACCTTCCCGACCGGCTTCCTGCCGGTCCAGGCCGCGATCAACGGGCTCGGCATCGCGCTCGCCGACCGCACGCTGATCGAGCGCGACCTCGATGGCGGCCAGCTCGTCGTCGTGTTCGACGCGCCCGAATATATCAGCAACATCGCCTGGTATTTCCTCCACCCGCAGACCGGCAGCCCGCCGCCGCCGATGCAGGCCTTCATCCACTGGCTCCAGCGCCAGGTGGCGAGCGGCCCGCTCCCGCCCGACACCTCCCGCCGGGTGAGCGTCGACGGCGCGGCGCGACCGGCCGAGGCCGCGCTCTCGCGCTGACCGGCCGGCACACCGTGTCGCGTCCCCGACGCGGGTCCTTCCCCGCCGCGACGCCTTTGTCCAAGATGACCCGCCGCCACCGTCCCGCCATCTCGACAGCGCGCGCGGACGGTGGAAAGGTCCGTACGATTAAGGCGCCGCCCGGCCGCCTTGCATGATCCCTCCGCCGGGGCGTCCGCTCCGGCTTCCCAGGAACGAGGACACTCCGTGAAGGGCAAGACACTCGTCACCGGCGCATCGGGCCTTGTCGGCCAGCGCGTCATGAAGAAGCTGACCGAGGCGGGCCGCGACCCGGTGGGCATCGACCTTGCCCGCAAGCCCGGCCACCTTCCGGTCGAGATCGTCGATCTCGGCGACATCCACCGCCTTCACGCCGTCACCCTCGCGCACGGCATCACCGAGATCGTCCATTGCGGCGCCGTCTCCGGGCCGATGGTGATGGTGGACAACCCGCACGCCATCGTGGTCGCCAACGTCCTCGGCACCACCAACATTCTGGAGCTCGCCCGCATCCACAAGATGCGCCGCGTGGTGTTCTGCTCCTCCACCAGCGCCTACGGGCCGACGCCGAAGCCGACATCGGAAAGCGGCATGTGGAAGGAGGACGCGCCGCTCAATCCGGCGAACGTCTATGGCGCGACGAAGGTCGCCTGCGAGGCGCTGATCAACGGGTATCGCAAGCAGCACGGGGTGGACGGCGTCTCGATCCGCCTCTCCTGGGTCTACGGCCCCGGCCGCACCACCGACTGCATCATCCGCGACATGATCGAGGACGCGTTCGCCGGCCGCCAGACCCGCATTGCCTATGGCGAGGGCTTCCCGCGCCAGTTCATCCACCGCGACGACGCCGCCGCCGCCCTCATCGCCGCGCTCGACGCGCCGGAGTGCCCGCTGCCGGCCTACACCGCGACGGGGGGCGAGTTCATCCCGCTCGGCCGTGTCGCCGCCCTCGTGAAGGCGGAGCTGCCGGACGCCGACATCGTGCTCGAGCCCAATGACGACCCGCAGGACGAGTGGCAGTACCGCTTCGACATCAGCGCCATCGAGGCCGATCTCGGCTACCGCCCGACCCACCCCTTCGCCGACGGGGTGAAGGAGTACGTCGCGTACCTGCGCCCGCAATGACCGGCGCACGGCGGCGCGGCCGTCGCCCCTGATTGTTGACTTGATCGCGCCGAGGGTGGACTTGCGAGGGACGGGACCGGTCCGCCGGCCCTTCCCTCCCCGCGCCGGGGACGGCCCGCCATCGCTGGCGCCCGCCTCCCCGGCCCTCCCAGAAGGCAGTCGCCATGGCGGTCACGAACGGAACCCTCAACGGGATCAGCTACAGCCTCGAGGGCGTGGAGGGCGCGCCGGTCGTGACCCTCTCCAACTCGCTCTGCACAGACCGGCGCATGTGGGACGGCCAGATGGACTATCTCGCCGCGCGCTACCAGGTGCTGCGCTACGACGTGCGCGGCCACGGCCAGTCCGTCGTCTCCGAGCCGCCCTACACCTATGAGGGCCTCACCGACGATATCGCCGCGATCCTCGACCATCTCGGCATCAAGGAGACCCACTTCGCCGGCGTCTCGATGGGCGGGATGGCCGCGCAGATGCTGGCGATTCGCCGGCCGGACCTCGTGAAGAGCATCTGCCCGATCGCGACCGCCCCGAACGCGCCCTATGGCAGCAAGGAGGTCTGGACCAACCGGATCGCCGTCGCCCGGTCCGAAGGCGGGCTCGCGAACCTCGTCGCCCCTACGATGGACCGCTGGATCACGCTGCGCACGCGGCGCAACAGCCCGGCCGCCTTCAAGGCGCTCTCCGACATGGTCCTCGCCACGCCGCCGCTCGGCTATGAGGGCTGCTGCCTCGCGATCGTCGGCTTCGACGTGCGGGCCGATCTCGGCAAGATCGACTGCCCCACCCTCATCATCGCGGGCGAGGAAGACCCCGGCACCACCGTCGACGATGCGCGGGTGATCCACGAGGGCATTCGCGGCTCCCGCCTCGAGATCATCGAGCACGGCAAGCACATCCTGAACGTCGACCAGAAGGCGGCGTTCGAGGCGCTCTTCTACCCCTGGCTCGCCGAGCAGACCGGGATCGCCTGATCCCGGCCGGGGGCGGAGCGCCGAGAACGCGTCTCTGTCTGGCGCGATTGCTCTTCGCTCAGGTTGAGCCAACCTGAGCGGCAAGCGCGCTAGCCGGCGCTCTCGTGGGCCTTGCGCTCGCGGTAGGCCAGCACGCGCGAGCCGATCAGCGACAGCGCGATCCCGACCCAGAGCGCGATGCAGATCGGGCTCGCGAAGAAGATCCTGAGGTCCCAGTTCACGAGCTCGACGCTCTGGATGAAATAGCGCTCGGCGAGCGGCCCCAGCACCATGCCGAGCACCACCGCGCTCAACGGATAGCGCAGCTTCACGAGGATGTAGCCGAGAAGGCCCATCGCGAGCATCACGCCGATATCGAAGATCTCGCCGCGATTGGTGTAGGCGCCGAGCGTCGCCGTCGCGATCGTGCACGGCACCAGGATCTTCAGCGGCACGCGGGTGAGCTGGTAGAAATATTTGGCGGCGAAGGCCCCGAAGAGGCCGATCATCAGGCAGCCGAAAAGAAGGAAGATCACCAGCGTCTGGATGAGGGGCATCTGCTCCAGGAAGAGGCGCGGCCCCGGCCGCAGCCCCATGTACATCATGACGCCGAGGAGGATCGCGGTGGAGGCCGAGCCCGGAATGCCGAGCGCGAAGGTCGGGATCAGCGCACCGCCGACGGTGGAGCTGTTGCCCGCCTCGCTGGCGATCACCGCGTCGCGCTCGCCCTTGCCATAGGCGGCCGGGTTCGAGGAGGTGTTCTTCGCGAGCGTGTAGGAGAGGAACGCGGCGATCGTCGCCCCCGCCCCCGGCAGCGCCCCCACCACCGTGCCGACGAGCGAACTCTGCAGGATGATGCGCACGCGCAGCGTGCACGCGCCCATGCCGCGGATGATCCCGCGCATGGTCGGCGCCTGGCGGTCCTCCGGCTCGGCGAGGACGCGGTCGTCGATGAGGAGCATCATCTGCGAGACGCAGAAGAGGCCGAGGAGCGCGGGGATGAAGGGGATGCCCTCGTAAAGCTCGATCGCGCCGAAGGTCATGCGCGACTGCCCCCAATAGGGATCGGCCCCGACGAGGGCGAGGCAGATGCCGAACCCGCCCGCGAAGAGCGTCTTCGCCGTCCCCCGCGCGTCGATCGAGGCGAGCACGGTGAGGCCGAAGACGACGAGCATGAAGAACTCGGGCGGCCCGAATTTCAGCGCGAAGCGGGCAAGAATCGGGGCGAGGAAGATGAAGGCGAGGACGCTGATCGTCGCCCCCGCGCACGAGCCGACGGCCCCCGCCGCGAGCGCCTCCGAGGCCCGCCCCTGCCGTGTCATCGGAAAGCCGTCGATCGCGGTCGGCGCGCTCCCCGGTGAGCCCGGCACGCCGATGAGGCAGGCTGGCAGCGAGTCGCCGTAGTTCACCCCGCCATAGATGCTGATCAGGAAGACCATGGCGTTGAGAGGCGACAGGGTGATCGCGATGGGGAGCGAGATCGCCATCGCCGCGCCGCCGCCGAAGCCCGGCAGCGCGCCGAAGAAGATGCCGAGCGCGATGCCGATGATCGCGAAGCCAAAGGTGTCGACCGACATCGCGGCCCAGATTTCAGCCATCCGGCTGTTCCTTTCCGTCCGGACGCGTGCGCGTCACGAACCGATGCGGATGTCGAAGAGCACCGCGAAGACGAGATAGAGCACCCCGGTGAAGCCGAGGGCGAGCGCGATCGAGACGAACCTGTGCACGCCGAAGACGAAGAGGCTCACGAGGAGAAAGATGCCGGTCGCGATGAAGTAGCCGATCGCGATGATGAGGCCGTAATAGGCGACCGAGAGCGCGAAGATGAGGAGCGCGTTGCGCGTGACGCCGAGCGAGGCGAGGCCGGAGCCGGTCGCCGCCGGGCGCCCGCGCCGGTCGAGATATTCCTTGGTGAGAACGACCGCCGCGAGGACGGCCATCACCACCATCATGGAGTGGGGGAAGAACACCGCCTGGCGCGAGAAGCCCAGCGTGTTGAAATAGTAGATCACCGCCAGCACGAGGATGACGGCCGGAAACACGAGCTCGATCCAGAAGGGACGCTTCTGTTCCATCCTATCCTCCGGCGAGGGCACGGGCGGGGGTGCGCCGCGCGGGGCGCGCGACGCGGGTGGAGAAACCGGACAAGCCGGAACCGCTTGCCCGGCGCGCCGCTACTGCTTCTGCGCGGCCTCGACCAGCGGCTTGTACTTCGCCATCACCTCGGACATCTCGTCGACGAGGCCCTTGGCCTTTTCCGGGCCCATATAGGTCAGCTCGCGGCCGGCGCGCGTCAGCCCCGCGACATACTCCTCGGAGTGGACCGACTTGTCGATCGCGTCGACGAGCTTCTGGAAGCCATCCGGATCGTCCTTGGCGAATTCGGTCGTCGCCATCACGCCGACGGCGAAGCGCAGGTGCGCGATCTTGAACGGGTCGGTGAGCTGCTCGTCGAAGGTCGCGGTGTCGGGATAGAGCTCGGCGCGCGCGTCGGAGACGATGCCGAGGCCCTTGATGTCGTCCTTCACCGAGAGGATCGAGGCCGGGCGCGAGATGCCGACATCGAAGTGCTCGCCGACGACGCCGCTCATGACCTCGGACCCGCCGCCGACGTTGACCGTGCGGAACTTCACCCCGCCCTGATCCTCGATCTGGAGGAGGGTGATGTAGTGCTCGCCCGTGAAGGTGCCGATCGCGACCGTCACCTCGCCCGGCCGCTCGCGCGCCGCCTCGATGAGGTCGTTCATGGAGTTGTAGGGCGAGTTCTTCGAGGTGAACCAGATCGGCACGTCACCGCTGATGATCGCGGCGGGCGTGAAATCGTCGAGCGTGTAGGCCGGCGTCTGGTACTGCACCGTGCCGATGATGTGCGGCAGGAGGAGCGCGCCGATCGTGTACCCGTCCCCGCCGCGCGCCGCGACGAGCTGCGCGCCGATCTGCGAGCTGCCGCCCGGCCGGTATTCGAGGAGGACGTTGACGCCGAGCTCCTTCTCGAGGAGCGGCTTCAAGGGCAGCATAAGCTGGTCGACGGCGCCACCGGGAGAGGACGGCAGAACGAGCGTGATGTCCTTTTCAGGCCAGTCCGCCAGCGCCGGTCCGGACAGGGCGACCACCGCCGCCGCCGCGACCATCGACTGTCTGATCCAATGCCGCATGTCTCTCTCTCCTCAGATGACGGGATGCCGGCGCCGTCCGATCGACGGTCCCCGAGGGAAATGCCCCAACCCGACCGGGTGACAAGGAGGGGTTCGTCGGTCGCCCCGCCTTTTCGATGGGCACGACTGTTTTATAATCGTTGGTGAATTGCAAGAGCATGGTACGGACGTATGGCCGCCCGCCGCTGGCCCTCGCGAAAGGCCCGTGCCATCCTTTCGACCGCCCGTCACGGCGCGCCGGCCACCGCCGCGTCCCGCTAGTTCCGGCCCCGCGCCGCCCCGTCCGATGAAAGCGAGCCCGCGATGTCCGCCCCCTACCGCGCCCGATTGTTCGGCACCCGCCACATGGCGTCCGCAGGCCACTATCTCGCCGCTCAGGCCGCGCTCCAGATCCTGGAGAATGGCGGCAACGCCATCGATGCGGGCGTCGCGGGCGGCATCGCGCTCGGCGTTCTCCAGAGCGACTATGTGAGCTTCGGCGGCGTCGCGCCGATCATGATCCAGCTCGCCGAGACCGGCGAGGTCATCACCATCAGCGGCCTCGGCCCCTGGCCGCGCGCGGCGAGCGTCGACTATTTCCGTGACAATCACGATGGATTGATGCCGAAGGGGATCATGCGCACCGTCGTGCCCGCCGCGCCCGACGCGTGGATCACCGCGCTCACCCGCTACGGCACCATCTCCTTCGCCGAAGCCGCCGGCGCCGCGCTCCGCTTCGCCCGCGACGGCTTCCCGATCGCCCCCCTCACCGCGACGGTGATCGAGAAATATCGCGAGGACTACGCCGCCTACCCGTCGAGCGCCGCGATCTACCTCCCCGACGGCGCGCCCCCGAAGGCCGGCGACCTCTTCGTCCAGAGCGATCTCGGCCGCACGATCCAGTACATGATCGACGAGGAGACGAGCGCGGCCGGCGGCGGACGCGAGGCCGGGCTCGAAGCCGCCCGCGCCGCCTTCTATCGCGGCGACATCGCGCGCGAGATGGTGCGCTACCATGCCGAGAATGGCGGCTGGCTCGCGGCCGAAGACCTCGCCACCTTCCGCTCCGACGTCGACCCGGCGCTGCGCTTCACCTTCGGCGACACGGAGGTCTTCACCTGCGGGCCGTGGTGCCAGGGGCCCCTCCTCGGCCAGACCCTCCAGATGCTCGACGGCTTCGATTTCCGCTCCGCCGGCTACAACACGAGCGCCTACATCCACCACGTCGTGGAGGCGGCGAAGCTCGCCTATAGCGACCGCCACCATTTCTACGGCGACCCGAAATTCGTGGACGTGCCGATCGAGATCCTCGCGAGCCAGGAGTACGCGGCGGAGCGGCGCAAGGCGATCAACCCGCACGAGGCGTATCGGGGGATGCCCGCGCCCGGCAAGATCGGCCGGCCGGGCGCCGATGCCGCGCCGCGCCCCTTTGTGGACGACGGCGCCCAGCTCGACACGAGCTATATCTGCGTGGTGGATTCGGCCGGCAACGCCTTCTCGGCGACCCCGTCCGACTCCTCCGTCGGCGCGCCGGTCATCCCCGGCCTCGGCTTCGTGCCCTCCACGCGCGGCAGCCAGTCCTGGACCGACCCGCGCGTCCCGGCCGTGCTCGCCCCCGGCAAGCGCCCCCGCCTCACCCCCAACCCCGCCTTCGCCCGGCGCGGGCGGGAATGGATGATGCCCTTCGGCTCGCCCGGCAACGACATGCAGCCCCAGGCGATGATCCAGGTCTTCCTCAACATCGTGGTGTGGGGAATGAACCCGCAGAACGCGGTGGAGGCGCCGCGCTTCGGCTCCGTCAGCTACCCGCGCTCGTCCGAGCCGCACGCCTTCGACCCCGGCCTCCTCCAGCTCGAAGGGCGCATCTCCGATTCCACCGCCGACGCGCTCGCCGATCTCGGCCACGACGTGAAGCGCTGGCCGGACTGGGAGTGGGTCTCGGGCGCGGTGTGCGCGATCGTCGCCGAGCCTGGGCGCATGGAGGGGGCGGCCGACCCGCGCCGGCCCTCAGGCGTCGCGGGCTGGTAGGCCGCGCCCCTTGAAAAGACCGCCGGGCTGTGGTGGCTCCTCAGAGCCGCCCACCCGGCGTCGCGAAGACGCGGGGGCCGAGGCGGCGCAGCGTTTCCCGTGAGAGGCTTCCCGTGTCGCACGCCCCATCCCCCACGACCCCGATCCCCGTCACAATCCTCACGGGCTTCCTGGGTGCGGGGAAGACGACGCTCCTCAACCGCATCCTGTCCGACCCGGAGGGCGTGCGCTACGGCGTGCTCGTCAACGATTTCGGCGCGGTGAACATCGACGCGGCGCTTGTGGTGGAGCGGACCGAGAACAGCGTCTCTCTCGAAAATGGCTGCGTGTGCTGCTCGATCCGTGACGATCTCGCGGAGGCGATCCTCTCCATCCTCGACGTTGACAATCCGCCGGACCGGCTGATCATCGAGGCGAGCGGCGTCTCCCGCCCCCTCCCGATCGCCGACACGCTGGAGGTCGAGAGCCTCGCCGCGCGCACCGCGCTGGATGGCGTCTTCTGCCTCGTCGACGCGGGGGCCTTCGCGGGCCTCGACTTCGCCGACACCGAGCTCGCGATCGACCAGGCGGCGGGCTCCGACCTCGTCATCCTCAACAAGGTGGACCTTGCGACCGGCGCGGAACTCAGCGCCATCGAGGAGAGCCTCGGCGCGGCCCTGCCGCGCCTGCGCCTCGTCCACGCCGAGAAGGGCGACATCCCGCGCGCCCTGCTCCTCGGCGCCCATGTCCCCGGCGAGGACCGTGCGGACGCCGCAGCTGCGCATCACGGCCACAGCCACCATCACGACCATGATCATGGCCACGATCACGATCACGACCATGCCGACGCGTTCCAATCCTGGAGCTGGGTGCGGAGTGCAGCGATCGATCCGTTGAAGCTGCGCGCGGCCGTGCGCGGCCTGCCGACGACGCTCTTGCGGGCGAAGGGTGTGCTGCGCGCCGCGGACGGGACGCGCGTCGTCTTTCAGCTCGTCGGCAAGCGCTGGTCGATCACCCGCGAGGACGGGCCGGCTCCGGCCGAAAGCGCCCTCGTCGCGATCGGGCGGCGCGGGTCCTTCGACCCGGCCGCCCTCGAGGCGCTGTTCGAGGAGATCGTCGCCGACGCGGCGTGAGGCGCAGCCTCAGCCGCGGAAGCGCTGCCGCGTCGCGACGCCCGCCGCGATGGTGAGAAGCAGCGTCGTCCCCATCAGGAGGAACGCCACCGCCGCCGCGAACGGCCAGTTGTTGAGCTGGAACTGCCCGTAGACGAGCGGCGCCATCATCTTGAACTCGGGCCCGCCGAGGAGAACCGGCGTCGCATACGCGTTCATCGCGAGGATGAAGGTGAGGATCGTCCCCGCCGCGATGCCCGGCAGGGCGAGCGGCCACAGGACGCGGCGGAACATCGTCGCCGGCGCCGCGCCGAGGCTGAAGGCCGCCTCCTCGAGATTGCGGTTGATGCCTTCGAGCACGCTCTGCAGCGTCAGCACCATGTACGGCAGGTTCACCGCGATGATGCCGATGATCACCGCGAGCTCGGTGAACATGATCTCGGTTGGCTCGGTGGTGATGCCGAGGTCCATCAGCGTCACGCTCAGGAAGCCGCGGCTGCCGAAGAGCGTCATCCAGCCCGCCGCGCGCACCGCGTTGCCGACGAAGAGCGGGATCACCACGCCGATGATCAGGAGATTCTTGTAGCGCGTCTGCGTGCGCGCCAGGAGGTAGGCGAGCGGAAAGCCGAGCAACAGGCAGACCGCCGTGCACAGCAGCGCCACGCGCACCGTCGTGAAGAAGACGCCGAGATAGTACCGGTCGGTGAAGAAGTTGATGTAGTTCTGCGCCGTCACCGCCTCGACCATGAGGAGGCGCGGGTCGAAATCGTTGAGGCTGTAGCGGAAGAGGATCAGCAGCGGGCCGATCACGCCCAGCGCGACCACCACCGTCGCCGGGCCGATCAGCGTCGAGGCGCTGAAGACGAGCGCGCCGCCGCGCGGCCCCTCGTCCGAGATGGTCGCCGTGGCCAACTAGATCTCCTCCCGCACGGTCCCGCGCGCCATGAAGGCGCGCGGGTCGCGATGGGATCCGTGACGGATCAACCCTTGAACTCCTTGTCCCACCAGCCCTTCAGCTCGACATCGTTGTCGAGCCAGAAGCCGAAATCCATGTTCTGGAGGTTGGCGATCGCCTCGGGCGTGAAGCCGATCCGCTCGTTCAGCTCGGCCGGGATGTTGGCGTTGTCGACGGTCGGGTTGTAGCCCATGTCCTCGGCGAAGGCGAGCTGAGCGGCGGGCTCCAGCATCGCGTTGAGGTAGGCATAGGCCCCATCGAGGTGCGGCGCGTTCTTCGGGATCACGAAGCCGGAGACGTAGGCGAGCGCACCTTCGCTTGGCACGGCGGAGCTGACATTGATGCCGGCATTCTGCCACTGCACCGTGCGCGCCTTCCACATGATGCCGACGTCGATCTCTTCCGACTTGAGGCCCTGCGCGAACGCCTCGTTGGTCGGATAGATGCGCGCGCCGCCCTTGCGGGCCTTGAGGAGCATGTCCTTCGCGGCGTCCATGGCGGTCACCGAGCCGCCGGCCGCGAGCGCCGCCGCCGTCAGCGTGTACTGGTACTGGATGTCGATGAAGCCGAGCTTGTCGCCCCACTTCGGATCGAACACCTCGGCATAGCTCTTCGGCGCCTCGACCTTGTCGGGATTGTAGACCGGCACCATGCCCGAATAGATCTGCCCGATGCCGTACTCGTACTTCATCGAGGGCAGGAGGTTCTTCGAGAGCGGGATGCGATCATAGTCGATCGCCTGGGTGATCCCGAGCTCGTAGACCTGGTACATGTTGGGACCGTTGAGGCCCTGAATGTCGGTGGAGCCCTGCGGCAGGCGGCGCTCGGCGAGCATCTTCGCGCGGCGCTCCGGGTCACCGGCCTGGTCCTGGATGACCTCCCAGCCCTTCGAGATCAGGAACGGCTGCTCGATGTTCTTGTTGAGCAGGCGCGCATAGTCGCCGCCCCAGGTGCCGACAACGGCGGTGCCCGCCGATTGCGCCCGCACGATGGACGGCCGCGCCAGAACGGCGGCGCCGGCAGCGCCGGCCATGCCCTTCAGAACGCCGCGCCGGCCGATGAGGCCCTTCAAGTCCTTCGTCATGTTGCTTCTCCCGTCCTCTTTCGTGGCGGTGGCGATAGGTCTCGCCCCGCTCTCCCCCTCGTTCAGCCTTCCGAGGCGCTGTCCCCGGCCGGGAACACGGCCGAGGTCGGCGCCCAGCCGACATGGATCCTGTCGCCCACGGACGGCAGGATACTCCCATCATGGTTCGGCACCTGCGCGATCACGTGGTCGTGCTCGCTGAGGCGCACATGGATGTCGATGAGCCCGCCCATGTAGGACACGAACTCCACCTCGCCGGGGAATGAGTTGCCCAACCCCTCGACCGGCGTGGCGCCGACGAAGACGCGCTCGGGACGGAGCGCGATCTCCGCCTTGCCGACGATCTGGCGCTCGCAACGGATCGCGAGGCCGCCATCGGTCGTCAGCGTGTCGCCGTGCATCTCGCCGCGGATGAAGCTCGACCGGCCGACGAAGCCGGCGACGAAATGGTCCACCGGGCGCTCATAGAGGTCGCGCTGGGAGCCGACCTGGCGCACCCGCCCCTCGTTCATGACGACGAGCCGGTCGGCCATCGTCAGCGCCTCCTCCTGGTCGTGCGTCACCATCACGGTGGTGATGCCGAGGCGCTGCTGGAGGCTGCGGATCTCGACGCGCACCTCGTGGCGCAGCTTGGCGTCGAGGTTGGAGAGCGGCTCGTCGAGAAGGAGGACGTCCGGCCGGAAGACCAGCGCGCGGGCGAGCGCGACGCGCTGCTGCTGGCCGCCCGAAAGCTGGCGCGGCAGGCGCTCGCCGAGATGGTCGAGCCGCACGAGGCGCAGCGCGTCCTCCACCTTGGAGGCCGCCTCCGCCTTGCTGACCTTGCGCATCTCGAGGCCGAAGGCGACGTTCTGCGCGACCGTCAGGTGCGGAAAAAGCGCGTAATTCTGGAAGACGAGGCCGGTGTTGCGCTTCCAGGGCGGCAGGCGCGTCACGTCCTTGTTGCCGATGCGGATCGCGCCGGCGGACGGTTCCACGAAGCCGGCGATCATGCGCAGCGTCGTGGTCTTGCCGCAGCCCGAGGGCCCGAGGAGGACGAGGAACTCACCCTCCGCGACATCGAGAGAGACGTCCCGCGCGGCGTAGAATTCGCCGTAATGCTTGGACACCCCATCGATTTCAAGACGCGCCATTCTTCACACCACCCGAGAGATTTTCACGAACCGGTCCGTGATCAGCATGGCCACGGCGATGATCGCGATTTGCAAGACCGATACCGCCGCGATGGTCGGATCGATTTTCCATTGGAGATATTGGAGGATCGCGATCGGCAGCGTCGTCCGGCCCGGTCCGACGAGGAACAGGCTCATTTCGAGGTTGCCGAAGGACGACACGAAGCCGAAGAGCGCGCCCGCCACGATGCCCGGAAGGATCGCCGGCATCGTCACCCGGCGGAAAGTCGTGAAGCGGTTCGCGCCGAGATTCTGTGCCGCCTCCTCCAGCGTCCTGTCGAAGCCGACGAGGCTCGCCGTGATGAGGCGCACCGTCCAGGGAATGACGAGGAGGACGTGGCCGAAGATGAGGCCGCCGAAGGAGCCGAGGATCGGCCACTGGGTCGCGATCGCGATCTCGACCTGGAAGACGTAGAGCGCGAAGCCGAGGACGATCCCCGGCACGATCAGCGGCATCAGGAGAAGGTTGTTCACCGTGCCGCGCCCGCGGAAGCGCAGGCGCACGATGCCGAGCGAGGCCGGCAGCGCGACGGCGAGGCCGATCAGCGTCGCCGCGACGCCCACCTGCGCGCTGATCAGGAACGCGTTGATGAAGCGCTCGTTGCTGATCGCGAGCTTGTACCATTGCAGGGAGTAGCCTTCCGGCGGGTAGGACGGAATTTCCTGCGCGTAGAAGGAGAGCCACGTGATGAAGATCAGCGGCGTCAGGATGTAGAGGAAGGCGACGATCGCGACGCCCTTGAGGAGCCAGCGGCCGGGCCGCAGGCGGTCCATCAGGGACGGCCCGCTCCCGTTGGATGGGCTCGCGACGCTCAAACCGCGCCCCCGAGGCGGTTCTTGTAGAACGCCCCGCCCTTCATGATGACGGCGAGATGGGCGCCCTGCCCTTCGAGGAGGGTGATGTCCTTCAAGGGGTCGTCGTCGACGACGATGATGTCGGCCCACGCGTCGGGCGCGATCGTGCCGAGACGGCCCGGACGGCGCACCACTTCGGCGGCGATGGTGGTCGCGGCGCGGATCACCTCGATCGGCTGCTGCACCTCGCACCGGATCGAGAATTCGCGGCTCTGGTCCTCCGCGAGCGCACCGAGAAGGTCGGACCCGTAGGCGACCTTCACGCCCGCCGCCTTGCAGATCTCGAGCGAGCGGTAGCCCCCTTCGAGGACCATGTCGTTCTTTTCGAGCATCACCGGGGGCATCCCGTAGGAGGCCGCCCGCTCCTTCATCGCCACGTAGGCGACGAGGTTGGCGACGAGATAGGCCCCCTTCTCCGCCATCAGCTTGGCGGCCGCCTCGTCGATGAGGTTGCCGTGCTCGATCGTGCGCACGCCGTGGGCGACCGCGCGGGTGATTGCCTCGGCGGCGTAGGCGTGGGCGAGGACGTAGCGGCCGAACGCCTCCGCCTCCTCCACCGCCGCCTCGATCTCCTCGATGGAGAATTGCAGCGAATCCAGCGGATCGTTCGGCGAGGCGACGCCGCCCGAGACCATGATCTTCACGTGGTCGCAGCCCTGGCGCATCTGCTCGCGCACGACCTTGCGGACCTCGTCCTCACCGTCCGCGACGATGCGCAGATAGGCCTGCCCGTTGCAGCAGGCGCAGGCGAAACCGGTGTTGGTGCGCGCGCGCCCGTCGCTATGGCCGCCCGTCGGGCCGATGGAGCGCCCGGCGATGAAGAGGCGCGGGCCCGGAATGAGGCCCTTCTCCACGGCCGTCTTCATGCCCCAGTCGGTGCCGCCGGTGTCGCGTACCGTGGTGAAGCCGCGGTCCAGCATTTCCTTGAGGCGCCGCGCCGCGCGCGCCGCCGCGAGGGTGAGAGGCACGTCCTCCATCCGGCGCATATAGACTTCGGAGTGCATCGAATGGACATGGCAGTCGATGAGGCCGGGCATCAGCACGCGCCCGCCGCAATCGACCGCCTGCGCGGAGGCCGAGCGGATCGGCGTCTCTGACACCTCCTTGATCTTCTCGCCCTCGACGAGGACCTCGTATCCGCCCCGCGGCTCGTCGAAGGCCGGGTCGAGGAGGCGCAGATTCTTGAAGAGAATCGGTTCGTTCGTCATGTGCGAGCCCCTTGCCGAGCCGCGCGCTGGTATCGGACTGGCATCAGTGTAGCGTCTTCTTGTGGACCGCGCCGTCCTTCATGATCAGCGACATGTGCCGTCCCTGACCGCCGAAGAGCTCGAGGTTCTTCAAGGGATTGCCGTCGACCACGAGGAGATCGGCGAAGGCGCCGGGCGAAAGGCAGCCGAGCTTGCCCTCGTGGCGCAGGAGTTTCGCGGCGATCGTGGTCGCGGAGCGGATGATGTCGATCGCGGGGACGACGTCGCTGCGAAGCTGGAACTCGCGGCTCTGGTCGACGCGCAGCTGGCCGAGAAGGTCGCTGCCATAGGCGACCGGCACCCCGGCGCGCTTGCAGATCTCGAGCGAGCGAAGCCCGCCCTCGATGACGACGTCGTTCTTCTCCAGCATCTCGCCGGACATGCCGTACTCGGCCGCCCGCTCCTTCATCGCGTAATAGGCGACGAGGTTGGCGACGAGGAACATGTCCTTCTCGGCCATCAGCTTCGCGGCCGGCTCGTCGATGAGGTTGCCGTGCTCGATCGTGCGCACGCCGGCATGGGCGGCGCGGGTGATCGCCTCGGCCGAATAGGCGTGGGCGCAGACATAGCGGCCGAAGGCGTGCGCCTCCTCCACCGCCGCGCCGACCTCGCCGAGCGAGAATTGCAGGCTGTCGAGCGGGTCATAGGGCGAGGCGACGCCGCCCGACATCATGATCTTCACGTGGTCGCAGCCCTGGCGCATCTCCTCGCGCACGGCCTTGCGCACCTCGGCCTTGCCGTCGGCGAGGCCCATGGTGAAGGCGAGCGCGTTGCAGCACGCGCACATCGGGCCCGGATCGGTGCGGCGGCGGCTGTCGGAGTGGCCGCCGGTCGGGCCGATCGCGCGGCCGGCGATGAAGATGCGCGGGCCGGTGATGTAGCCCTGGTCGACAGCGGCCTTGATGCCCCAGTCCGCCCCGCCGGTGTCGCGCACGGTGGTGAAGCCGCGGTCCAGCATCTCGCGCATGGCGACCATCGCCTGCGCGGTCATCAGCGTCAGCGGCACATTCTCGAGCTGGCGGATATAGACCTCGCCGAGGACCACGTGGACGTGGCAGTCGATGAGGCCGGGCATCAGCGTGCCGCCGGCGCAGTCGATCACGGCCGCATCGGGCGCGCTGATCGGGCGATCCGAGACTTCGCGGATCAGATTGCCTTCGACGAGCAGTTCATGACCGCCGAGGATCTCGTCCTTGGTCGGGTCCAGCATGCCGAAATTCTTGAAGAGGAACTGCCCCAAGGAGGTCTCCACTTGTGCTTTGCCGGTCGGCGGCGAAGGGGCCCTGATGGGCGCAGGGCGGACGACCATTCAAAACGTACGGCTGCCAACGAGTTGAAGGCAAGCGTTATACCATTCGACGGCCGGAGCCCCGGCAAACGCCGCCGTTGGACGGGACGGCGAATGCTGCGCTCGACGCCAGTAGATTTCGCGAGCGCAACACCCTCTATCCATGAAGCGACATGGATTGACGCTATTGCGTCAATCCCCAACACGCGTGACGAGCGTGTCGGTCAGGCCTCAACGCCGAAGGGATCGTCGACCGAGTGGCAGGGCTCGGTGAACCAGCGCGGGCCGTCCGCCGTCATGTAGGCGCAATCCTCGAGGCGGATGCCGAACTCGCCATAGATGCAGATCGTCGGCTCGACCGAGAAGCAGAGGCCCGGCACCATCGGCTGGCGGTTGCCGCGGACCATGTAGGTCTCCTCGTGGACCTCGACGCCGATGCCGTGGCCGGTGCGGTGCGGCAGGCCCGGCAGGCCGTATTCCTTGGCAAAGCCCGCCGATTCGATCGTCCCGCGCGAGGCCTTGTCGACATTCTCGCACGGCTCGCCGAGGACGGCCGCGGCGAAGCCGGCGGCCTGCGCCTCCTTCTCGAGGCCCCAGATCTCGCGCTGGCGCTTGTTCGGCTCGCCGAAGACGTAGGAGCGGGTGATGTCGGAGCGATAGTCGGCGACGAAGCAGCCGAGATCGAGGAGGACCATGTCGCCCTCCTCCAGCGTCTGCGGATAGTCGACCCCGTGCGGATAGGCCGACGCCTCGCCGAAGAGGACGAGCCCGCCGCCGGGCGGATTGCCGCCGAGCTTGCGGTGCGCGGCGATGACGAAGGCCTGCACCTCCGTCGTCGTGATGCCGACGCGCATGATCCGCGCCGCCGCCTTGTGCACCTCCAGCGTGACCGCGTTCGCGACTGTCATGAGGGCGATCTCGGCCGGCGTCTTCACCATGCGGCAGGCGCCGGTGATGGACGCGCCGTTCGCGAAATCGTAGCGGTTGCCGGCGCGGCGGAGCCCGTCGAACGTGAAGAAGGGCGTCGCCGGGTCCACCGCCACCGTGCCCGAATGGTAGCCGAGGCTCTCGATGGAATCGATCACCAGCGCGGTCGGATCCTCGTGCTCCTCCCAGCAGCGGATGTCGTCGCCGAATTTCAGCATGGAGCGCGTCTTCGGCTCCTCGAAGGCGGGGCTGAGATACGTGACCGGCCCCTCCACAGGCAGGATCGCGCCGTGGAGGCGCTCGGTTGGCTTGAGGTTGAGGCCGGTGAAGTAGTTCAGGTTGACCGACGTATCGAGATAGAGGGCGGAGATCCCCTGCTCGCGCATCAGGGCCTGGGCGCGCGCCACGCGGTCGAACCGCTCCGCGTTGTCGATGGGGACGATCCCCTTCGTCATGTCGCTCATCTTCGCGAGTTCGGCCTCTGCCGTCGAACCGCCCACACCGATCGTCATGTCACGTCCCTTTATTCACCCGCACACCGCGGGCCGCCTTGTCGAAGTTCGCCCCGCGCCTATCCGGCCGCGCCCGCGAGCCCCGTGACCGCGAACGCGATCAGGAGGACGGCGACGCCGCGTTTCCAGATTTCCGGATGGATGAAGCGCAAGACATAGGTCCCGGCGAGGATTCCGAGGACCGTGATCGGGGCAAGAAAAAGCGCCCACGTCAACGTCCCTTCGGCGAGCGCGCCGAGGGCGAGGCGGATGACGAGGGCGAGCGAGCCGAAGAGGGCGAAGACGATCGTGAGGAGCGCGCGCGTCTGCTGCGGCGTGCGCCCGACCGCGATCAGCCAGGCGACGAGCAGCGTTCCGCCGAAGGCGAACGCGCCGATGAGCATCCCCGTCAGGAGGCCGACGAGGAGCGCGGCCGCCGGATGGTCGAGCCCGCGCCAGCGCACGCGGGCAAGCACCGCGATCGCCGACAGGAGCACGGCGGCGTTGAGCACGATCGCCGCCGGACGGGCCGGCAATTCGGTGATCGCGAACGCGCCGATCACCGCGCCGATGGTGCCGCTGATGCCGATCAGGATGAAGTCGCGCTGCACGAGATGGCGCATGACGCCGGAGCGCAGCAGCACCGCCGAGGCGACGAGGTCGAGCACGAGCGCGACGCCAGTTGCGAACAGCGGTGCCCAGAAGATGGTCAGAAGAGGCACGGAAACGAGCGCGAACCCGAATCCCGTCGCCCCTCGGACGAGCGCGCCGAAGAGCACGACCGCGCCGGCCGCCAGTATGTCCATTCGTTCCCCCGAGGGCGCGCCAGGACGGACGCCCCGCAAATGGCCGGGCCACCCGGTGGGCCGCTCGACACGCGCGGCAAGGTCGCCGCGCCTTCAGCCGCATGCATCATTCGAACCAGCCGAACGAGACAGCGCGGCCGCCATAGCGCTGCGCACAAGGGGGAGGCAAGGCGGCGGGGGCGGCCGCCTTGTGGATCGTGCGCCGAGGCACCCCCGGTCAGGAGGCGGCGGCGCTCTGGGGCGCGCGCGCCTCGTAGAGGTCGCGGCCGGCGACGAGGGCGCGGATCTTGGCGTCGGCGATGCTGCGCTTCAGCATCCAGAAGCCGCAGTCGGGGTGGATGTAGCGGATGCGGCCCTCGCCGAGGAGGCCGGCGGCGCGTTCGAGGCTCCGCGCGATCTGGTCGGCGCTCTCCACCTCGGTCCGCTTCACGTCGACCACGCCGAGCCCGAGGCCGATCTCAGGCCGCAGCCCGCGGAAGGCGGTGACCTCCTCCGCCGGGCGGTGCGCCATCTCCATCACGATGTGGTCCACCTTCAGCGCGTTGAGGAAGCCGATCAGCTTCTCCCAGGTGCCGCGCTGAACGGACTGGCCGCCATAATTGCCGAAGCACAGATGGATCGCGGGCGTCGTCTTCACCGCCGAGAGGACGATGTTGCACGCCTCCGCCGCCCACTCCCACTCGTCCGGATGGCCGGGGAGGTTCGCCTCGTCGATCTGCACCACGTCCGCGTCGCAGTGCGCGACCTGCTCGGCGAGCGCCTCGGCGATCGCCATCGCGAGGCGCGGGGTCGAGCCGTAGTGGCGGTCGGACAGCGTCTTGGCGAGCATGTGCGGGCCGGTCAGCGTGAACTTGAAGGTCCGGCTCGCGAGCGCCTTCGCCCGCGCGCACGCCGCCGGAAGGTCGAGCGTGCCGCCGTCGATCGGACCCTCGACGATGCCGGCCGGGCGCGTGCGGAAGGCCATGCCGGCCTGGTCGCGGAAGGCCTGGATCTCAGGGAAGGAGAGCGCCGTGCGCACCCCGCCCATCGGACGCACGAAATATTCGATCATCCCGTTGGTCTCGGGATGGTTCACGTCGAAGCGGTAGAGCTCGCCGTCGCACACGACGTCGATGCCGGCGCGCTCCTGTGTGGCAAGCACCACGCGCGTCGCGTCGATCAGCGCCTGCTCGCTCGGCGAGCCTGCAAGCCAGTCGGGGATCGGGTAAGATCCCACAACTGTGGTGAGAATACCGGGCGTCGTCATCTCGTTCGCTCCCCTGTCGTCCACTTGACCGGCGTGCCGCCGCGCGGAATTATCGATTTAGTTAATAGCTTTAATGGGACGCAGGCCATGTCGCAACACGCCCCCGCACCGATCGAGCAACGGCCGACGCCCGCGCCGGCCGACGCGCCGCGCACGGTGGCGGTCGAGAGGCGCGGCGGCGTGCTCGCCTGGGCCCGGCGGAACTGGATCCCGCTCGCGGCCCACCTCGCGGTGATCCTCGCCTGGCAACTCTGGGTCACCCTCGGCGAGGTGCCGGCCTACGTGATGCCGAGCCCGGCCGCGACCCTCGCCTCACTGTGGGAAAGCTATGACTGGGTGCACAACACGATGGTCACGGCGGGCGAGATTCTCGCCGGCTACGCGATCTCGGTCGTCTTCGGCGTCAGCGTCGCGCTGCTCTGCTCCTGGTCGCGCATCCTCGACCAGGCGGTGATGCCGCTGATGATCAGCCTCAACATGATCCCGAAGGTCGCGCTCGGCCCGCTCTTCATCGTGTGGTTCTCGTACGGCTTCACGCCGAACGTGCTCATCGTCTTCGCGATCTCGGTGCTGCCGATCCTGCTCACCACCGCGCGGGGGCTGCGCGAAGTGGAACCCGACCTTCTCGACCTCGTGCGCTCGCTGAAGGGCTCGCGCTGGCAGATCTTCACCAAGATCCAGCTTCCGGGCGCCCTCCCCTACATCTTCTCGGGCATGAAGGTCGCGACCGTGCTCGCGGTGGCGGGCGCGATCGTCGGCGAGTTCATCGCCTCCGATTCGGGCCTCGGCTACCTCATGCTCCAGGTCCAGGTCACGCTCGACACGGCGGCGATGTTCATGGCCGTCCTCCTCATCACCATGATCGGCGTCGCCCTCTACGGCCTCGTCCAGCTCCTCGAATATTTCACCGTCTCGCGGGACAGCCGTGTCGCTTACGCCTGAGCGCCGTCCGCAGACGCGCGACCCCGTCCGCACCCGCGGCCTCATCATCGAGGCCGCCCGCAACGCCTTCGCCCGCGAGGGATTCGGCGGCGCGCGCATCGATTCCATCGCCGCCGATTCCGGCGTCAACAAGCGGATGATCTACTACTACTATGTGGACAAGGAGGGCCTCTTCCGGGCCGTCCTCGACACGATCTATGCCGAGCTGTCGGACGCCAGCGAGACGGTCGATCTCTCGGGCCCACCGCTCGCCGCGATCGGCGCCTTCGTCGACTTCGTATGGCGCTACTATCTCGCCCACCCGGACGCGATCTCGATCCTCAACAACGAGAACCTGCACAGGGGAGAGCATCTCGCCCGCTCGAGCGAGATCGGGCGGATGAAGCGTCCGCTGGTGGAAAAGCTGGAGGCGCTCCTGGAACGCGGCGCGGCGGAAGGCGTCTTCAAGCCCGGCCTCGACGCGACGACGGTCCACATCACCGTGATCGCGCTCGTCTATCTCTTCATCGGCAACACGCCGACCCTCTCGATCTATTTCGGCCGCGACCTTTCCTCCGAGGCCGCGCGCACCGCCTGGCGCGCGCACATCGAGGCGACGATCCTCGCGATCGTGCGCGCCTGAGAGGCCGCCGCGCCGCGCTCGCTTGACCTCCCTTCCGCGATGTAACCATATGGTTGAAAAGCGCAGCCCCACCGCCGCGCAATGGACTTCGCGGGAGAAACGCCGATGAGCGCGATCGCCGAAACGACCCTTCTCGACGCAGCCGGCCTGCCCGACACGATCGCGGACGTCGCCGCCCTCGAGGAGCTGATGACGCGCCCGACGAAGGCGCTCGTCGACGATCTCGCGGCCGTTCCGGGCGACATCGCCGTCCTCGGCGTCGGCGGTAAGATGGGGCCGACGCTCGCGCGGCTTGCCAAGCGCGCCGCGCCGGACAAGCGCGTCTACGGCGTCGCCCGCTTCTCCTCCCCCGGCCTTGCCGAGGCGCTGGCCGCCGAGGGGGTGGAGTGCGTCACCTGCGACCTCCTCGACCGCGAGGCCGTCGCGCGGCTGCCGGAAGCGCAGAACATCCTCTTCCTCGCCGGCTTCAAGTTCGGCGCGGCGGGGAACGCCTCACGCACCTGGGCGATGAACGCGCTGGTCCCCGCCTTCGTCGCCGAGCGCTACGCCGCCTCGCGGATCGTCGCCCTCTCCACCGGGTGCGTCTACCCGTTCGTGCCCGTCGACAGCGGAGGCCCGACGGAGGAGACCCCGGTCGGCCCGCCCCCCGGCGAATATGCCTGGTCCTGCCTCGCCCGCGAGCGGATGTTCGAATACGGCTCGGACATCCACGGCACGCCCGGCCGCCTCATCCGCCTCAACTACTCGATCGACATGCGCTATGGCGTGCTCCACGACATCGCGCGGGCCGTGTTCGACGGCGCGCCGATCGACGTGACGATGGGCCATTCCAACGTGATCTGGCAGGGCGACGCCAACACGATGATCCTGCGCGCCCTGAAGACGGCGACGAGCCCGACGAGCCCGCTCAACGTCACCGGCCCCGGTACCTTGTCGACGCGCACCCTCGCCAACGCCTTCGCCGAGCGCTTCGGCGTCGCGGCGAAGATCGTCGGCACGGAGGCGGAGACGGCTTGGCTCAACAACGCCGCCGCCGCGCACGCGCTCTTCGGCCTTCCCCTCGTTCCGCTGGAGCGGATGATCGACTGGCAGGCCGACTGGATCCGCCGCGGCATGCCCTCGCTCGGCAAGCCGACGGGCTTTCAGGTCCGCGACGGGAAGTTCTAGTGATCACCCCGTGGGGTGATCACCAGCGCCCCTCACTTGGTGGGGACGGTGATCGACGGGTCGATATATTCGTTGGTCACGACGTCCATGATGTCGAAGGGCTGGTCGAGCTCGAAATAGGTCTCGGTCAGCTCGTAGTCGGCCTTCAGCCGGTCCTCGTCGAAATAGCCGAGGCCCTTCGTGGTGGACGTCTCGTCCGTCAGAAGCTCCACGACGAGCGCCCAGTTCTGCAATTCGTTGTCCTTCTGGAGGCCGGAATTGGCGGCGACCAGCGCATCGACGCAGGGTTCGGGCGATTCCACGCAGAACTTGAAGGCGCGCTGGGTGACGGCGACGAAATTCTTCACCGCCTCCGGGTGCTCCTTCAGGAACTCGCCGTTGACGATGATGGAGTTGCCGTACGGGTTGATGCCGTACTCCTTCCACGCGAAGAAGCCCATGTCGTCGCCCAGCTCACGCTGGAAGATGTGATGGATGTTGTAGAAGGACGAGGTGACGTCGAACGCCCCGGACTTCAGACCCGCGAGCTTGGCGTTCGGCTGGACGTTCACCCACTTCACCGAGTCCGGATCGATGCCGACGGCCTTGGCGAGCGCCGGCCACATCGCGCGCGCCGCGTCGGAGGGCGGGTTGCCGATGGAGTGGCCCGGAAAGTCCTTCACGTCCTTGATGCCGGAGGATTTCAGCCAATACATGCCGTAGGGCGAGTTGGCGTAGATGTTCATGACGGCGACGAAATCGGCGCCCTTGCCCTTCGCGATGAGCGCGGTGCCGAGATCGGCGAGGCCGAGCTGGGTCTGGCCGATGCCGGTCCGCTGGACGGCCATCTGCGAGCCCTTGCCCTGCTCGATATTGAGGTCGATGCCGGCCTCTTCGTACCAGCCCTGCTCCTTGGCGTAATAGTAGGGCGCGTGGTCGCCGCCCGCGATCCAGTTGAGGACGAAATCGATCTCGACCTCGTCCGCGGCCTGAGCGGTCGTCGCCGACAAAAGCACCGCAAAACTTGCCGCAATAACACCGCGCTTCATGCTTCCTCCTCCCGATCCGCCCGCTCCCCGCAATTGACGCCACGGGTGAGTTCGGACAATGTAACTGTCTGGTTACCCAGGGTGCGATTAGTGGCCTCAGCTGTCAATCACATGGGTCCGAACAACGTCCGCGACCCACGCGACGACCGCCACCAAGGCGCGGCATTCTCGTCTCCGTTGCCCGTGCACGAGGCTTGAGATGCCGGCTGAAGCGATGGTGACTCCGGTGCCGCAGCGCGCGCAGAAGCGCCCGTTCATCCGGCTCGACAAGGTGCGAAAGGTCTATCAGAGCGGCGGTGAGGCGTTCGTCGCCGTCTCCGACGTGACGATGGAGGTCGGCGAAGGCGAGCTCGTCTCGCTGGTCGGCCCCTCCGGCTGCGGGAAGACGACCGTCCTGAAGATCCTCGCCGACCTCCACGGCCACGATGGCGGCACCGTCGAGATCGGCGACGCGGAACATCCTTTCACGCCGGGGCGCGACGTCGGAATGGTGTTCCAGCAACCCCTCCTCCTCAAATGGCGCACGATCCTCGACAACGTGCTCCTGCCGGCCGAGATCCTCGGCCTGCCCTTGAAGGCGGCGCGCGAGCGGGCGCGCGGCCTCCTCGCCCTCGTCGGGCTCGAAGGGTTCGAGGCGAAGAAGCCCTACGAATTGTCGGGAGGGATGCAGCAGCGCGCCGCGATCGCGCGCGCCCTCGTCCACGACCCGAAGCTCGTCCTGATGGACGAGCCGTTCGGCGCGCTCGACGCCCTCACGCGCGAGCGGATGAATCTGGAGCTCCTGCGGATCTGGGAGGAGAGCGGGAAGACGATCCTCTTCGTCACCCACTCCATCCAGGAGGCGGTGCTGATGGGCTCGCACTGCGCGGTGCTGACGGCCGGCCCCGCGCGCATGGCCGACTATTTCCCCATCGACCTTGCCTATCCGCGGCGCCTCGACATGCGCCAGTCACCCGAGTTCGGCGCCTATGCGCGCCGCATCTACCACCAGCTTGGCATGGACTAGAGACCGTCAATTCGCGGGCCAGACCGACAACAAGAGCGGCCCGTTCACAGGGAGGAATGAGATGATGAAACGTCTAGCGTTCGCCGCGGCGGCCCTCGCCGTCGTCACGGCGCCGGCCCTCGCCCAGGACTACCCCTGGACGCCCGACAAGCCGATCACCATCATCGTGCCCTGGGGCGCGGGCGGGGCGACGGACCAGGTGACGCGCGTGACCGCGAGCATCCTGGAGGAGGAGCTCGGCCAGCGCGTCGTCATCGTCAACCAGCCGGGCGCGTCGGGCGCGATCGGCAAGAAGAACGCCTACGAGGCCGCGCACGACGGCTACACCTGGGCCGCCGGCGCGCCGAAGCAGCTCGGCACCTACAAGCTGCTCGGCCAGTGGGACACCTGGATCGACGACTGGCGCCTCTACAACACCGTCACGAACGTGCCGCTCGTCTCGGTGAACCCGGACGCGCCCTACAAGACGATGGACGATTTCGTCGCCGCCATGAAGGAAGGCAAGGTCACCATCGCGACCGCCGGTGCGGGCTCCTCCGGCCACGCCGCGGCCGAGGCGCTGAAGGGCGCGGTGGGCGGCGACTACAAGCACGTCACTTATGACGGCGGCAATCCGGCCATCGTCGCGACCGTCTCGGGCGAGGCGCAGGCGACGACCCAGCTTGCCTCCGAGCAGGCCGAGATGGTCCGCGCCGGGCGCCTGCGCCCGCTCGCCGTCCTCGCCGACCAGCCGCTCGAGATCGAGGGCTTCGGCACCGTCCCGCCGGTGACGGATTTCGTGGACGAGAAGCTCCCGATCCTGTCGACCGCCTTCGGCATCTTCATCCCCGTCGAGGGCACGCCCGACGACGTGATCGCCACCTTCGACAAGATCTGGGCCGAGGTGATCCCGAACGCCGAGCCGCTGCGCAAATATGCGCTGGAGAAGGGCGCGCTCTTCACCCCCGCCGCGGGCGACGCCGCGCGCGAGAAGGTTTGGCCCGAGATCCAGGCAGACGCCTGGTCCTTCGACGCCGCCGGCCGCACGAAGATGTCGCCGGACGAGTTGAACATTCCGAAGCCCTGACCCTCACGGGGCCGTGGCGACGCCGCGGCCCCCCACTTCCCCCGGTTTCATGTCCTCCACACCCCGCGCGGATCTCGTCTTCTCGCTCCTTCTGACCGTGTTCGGCGCGGCCGTGATCGTGGAATCCTGGCGCATGCCGCGCCTCCAGGAGCTCGGCGTCGATCCGATGAGCGCGCCGGGCCTCACGCCCGGCCTCCTCGGCATCATCCTCACCGGCCTCGGCGCGGCGCTTCTCCTGCGCAGCGTGCGCCACGCGGGCGCGGCCGGCGGACCCGCAGAGGGCGGATGGGGGCGCCTCGCCCTCGCGCTCGGCCTCTGCCTCGTCTACGCGGTCGGGCTCGTCGGGCACGTGCCGTTCATGGCGGCGACCGGGATCTTCGTCTTCCTCTTCGTCGCCGCCTTCTCCTGGGGCCGCCTCTCCCCGGCGCGGCTGTTCCTCACCGCCGCCCTCCTCGCCATCGCGACCGCGGTGCTCGTGACGCTCCTCTTCGAGAAGGTCTTCCTGGTGCGCCTGCCGTGACCGACTCGCTCCTCTCCCTCCTCGCCGCCATCGCGACGCTCGCGACGCCCGGCAGCCTCTTCAACGTCGCGTGGGCGACGCTCCTCGGCATGACGGTCGGGATGCTGCCCGGCCTCACCGCGACGCTCGGCATCGCGCTTCTGACGACGCTGACGTTCCGGATGGATCCGGCCGACGCGATCCTCATCCTCATCTCGATGTATGTCGGCGCGATCTATGGCGGCAGCCGCACGGCGATCCTCCTCAACATCCCCGGCACACCCGCGAACGCGGCCTCCGCGCTCGACGGCTTTCCGCTGGCGCGCGCGGGGCGGGCCGGCGAGGCGATGGGGCTGGCGACGACCGGCTCCTTCTTCGGCGGCTGCGTCGGGCTCGTCCTCCTCGCGCTCATCGCGCCGGAGCTCGCCGAGTTCGGCCTCCGCTTCCAGTCCTACGAGTTCTTCTGGCTCGCCGTCTTCGGCGTCGTGATCTCGGGGCGCCTCACCGCGATGGACGACCCGATCAAGGGCTGGATCGCGGGCTTTCTCGGCCTCTTCCTCGCACAGGTCGGCCAGGAGGGGATCCACGCCTACCAGCGCTTCTCCTACGGCTCGGTCGACCTTGCGGGCGGGTTCGGCCTCCTCCCGGCTCTCGTGGGCGCGTTCGGCTTCGCCGAGCTCCTCTCGGTCATGAAGCAGCCCGCCTATGAGACGGTGCGCGACTATGGCGGGCGCATCCTGCCGAAGATGCGCGAGCTCGCGGCGCGCTGGTGGCTCGTCATCCGCTCCGGCATCCTCGGCACATTGATGGGCATCATCCCGGGCGTCGGCGAGGACATGGGGGCCTGGGTCTCCTACGCCGCCGCGCGCCGCGCGAGCCGCAATCCGGAGAATTTCGGCAACGGCAGCACCGCAGGCCTCCTCGCCGCCGAGACCGGCAACAACGCCGCCGTCCCCGGCGCGATCATCCCGGTCCTCACCCTCGCCGTGCCGGGATCGGCGCCGGCGGCCGTCCTCCTCGCGGCGATGTTCATCCACGGCGTGCGGCCCGGCCCGCTCATCATGATCGAGAATCCGGGCTTCATTTTCGAGGTCGCGGCGATGGTCTTCTGGGCCTCGGTGGCGATCCTCATCCTCGGCCTCGCCCTCACGCGGCCGATGCTGTTCGTGCTGCGGGTGCCGCGCGAATATCTGATGCCGATCGTCTTCGTCCTGTGCGTCGTCGGTGCGTTCGCGATCGCGAGCCGCGTGTTCGACATCTGGGTCATGCTCGGCTTCGGCGTGCTCGGATTCGCGCTGCGGCAGATGAACTATCCGATGGCGCCCCTCGTCCTCGGCATCGTCCTCGGCGACATCCTCGACAAGAATTTCCGGCGCGGCATGGTGCTGTCCGACGGCTCGTTCGAGCCGTTCGTGACGCGCCCGATCTCCGGCGCCCTCGCCGCGCTCACCCTCATCACGATCCTTTGGGGCATCGGCCCGGTGCGCCGCGCGGTGGCGCGCGTGTTCCGTCGAGCCTGACACACGATTGCGGAGAATTGGATGACCGACCGTCCCACGCTGAGCCTCGAGGAGGTCCGCTTCTACGAGCGGGACGTCACGCTGCGCATGCCCTTCCGCTTCGGCATCGTGACGCTGACAAAGGCGCCGCAGACCTATGTGCGCGTGAAGATCCGCCTCGCGGACGGGACGGAGGCGCTCGGCCTCTCCTCAGAGCTCCTCGCCCCCAAATGGTTCGACAAGTCGCCCGACCTCACCAACGAGGAGAATTTCGACCAGCTCCGCCGGGCGCTCGCGATCGCGGCCGAGGCTTATCTCGCCGCCGGCCGCCTCACCGCCTTCGGCCTCCATGTCGCGGCGAACGCGGCCGTCGCGTCGAAAGCGGAGGCAGCGGGCCTCCCCCCGCTCGTCGCCTCCTTCGGCACCGCCCTCCTCGACCGGGCGATCCTCGACGCGCTCTGCAAGGCGAAGGGCGTCTCCGTTTTCGCCGCGACGCGCACCAACCTCTTCGACCTCTCCGCCGCGCTCACCCCGGACCTCGACGGGTTCGACCTCGACGCCTTCCTCGCCACCCTCTCGGCCGCGCCCGTCATTGCCGCGCGCCACACGGTGGGGCTCGTCGACCCGATCAGCGCCGCGGACCTTCCCGCCGACAAGCGCGTCGGGGACGGGATGCCGGAGACGCTCGACGAGGTGATCGAGACCTACGGCGTCACCTATTTCAAGCTGAAGGTCGGCGGCGACATCGAGGCGGACCTCGCGCGCCTGAAGGCGATTGCCGCCGTGCTCGACACGCTCCCCGCCTACCAGGCGACGCTCGACGGGAACGAGCAATATCGCGACGCGGAGGGCGTCCTCGCCCTCTGGCGCGCGATCGAGGCGACGCCGGAGCTCGACAGGATGCGCGGCGCGATCCTCTTCATCGAGCAGCCGATCGCCCGCACCCGCGCGCTCGAGGCCGACATTGCCGCACTCGCGGCGGTGAAGGATGTCGAGATCGACGAGTCGGACGCCACGCTCGACGCTTTCTTGGAGGCGAAGGCGCTCGGCTATCGGGGCGTGTCGTCGAAATCGTGCAAGGGCTTCTACCGCTCGCTGCTGAACCGGGCGCGCTGCGAGAAGTGGAACGGGGAGCCGGGCGGCGGGCGCTATTTCATGTCGGCGGAGGACCTCACCACCCAGGCCGGCACCGCGGTGGAGCAGGACCTCGCCCTCGCCTCCCTCATCGGCTGCACGCATGTGGAGCGGAACGGCCACCATTATGTAAACGGCATGGCCGTCGCACCGGTGGACGAGCAGGCCCGCTATCTCGCCGCCCATCCGGACCTCTATCACGAGACGCACGGCGCCGTTCGCGTGCGGATCGAGGGCGGGATGATCGCGATCGCCTCACTCGACCAGCCGGGCCTCGCGGGCGGCGCTGAGCCGGACTACGAGGCGCTGCGCAGCGTGACCTACGCCGCCTGAGCCCGCGCCCGTGACCGACCTCGCGATGCGGCGGCTGGATCTGCCGGACATCGATGCCTGTCTGGTGCTGAGCGACGCGGCGGGCTGGAACCAGACCGAGGCGGACTGGGCGCTGTTCCTCACCAGCGGCGAGGGCATGGGCCTCTTCGACGCCGGCCGCCTCGTCGCGACGGCGGCGACCCTGCCGTTCGGCGCGTTCGGGTGGATCTCGATGGTACTGGTCGCCGAGGACGCGCGGCGGCGGGGGCACGCGAGCCGGCTGATGGGCTGGGCGATCGAGGCCCACCGCGCCGCAAGCCGCGTCCCCGGCCTCGACGCGACGGTGGCGGGACGCGAGGTCTACCGCCGCCTCGGCTTCAAGGGCGTGTGCGCCATCACGCGGCTCCAGCGCCCGGCGGGCGGGTCACCGGCCCCGTCCCCCGACGCCGTCCGCCCAGCGACGGCGGCGGACCTTGCCGACATCATTGCCTACGACACGCCGCGCTTCGGTGCGGAAAGGGGCGCGCTGCTCACCGGCCTCCTCGCCCGCTCCGCCGCCTTCGCGGCCGTTGCGCGCGTGGACGGGCGGATCACCGGATTCCTCCTCGGCCGCGACGGGCGGCGCGCGCCGCAGATCGGCCCGGTCCTCGCCGAGACGCCTGCGGACGCGATCGCACTCCTCAGCCACGCGCTCGGGCGGGTCGAGGGCCCCGTCTTCATCGACCTGATGGACGGCCAGAGCGAGGTCGCCGTCTTCCTCGCGGGAAAGGGTTTCGTCCCCCAGCGCAGTTTCGAGCGGATGGTGCTGACCGACGGCCCCCCGCCGCAGCTCGACCATCCCGCGATCGTCGCGATCGGCGGGCCGGAGCTCGCCTGAAGGGTCAGCCGTCCGGAAGCTCCGACGGGCGGAAGACCACGCGGCAGCGCGTGCCCGCCCCCTCCTCGCGCACCAGCTCGCCGTTGAGCTGGGCAAGGAGCACGCCCACGATCCCGAGCCCCGCCCCCTTCGAGCGCACCACCGGGCCCAGCTGGCAGGGCTGCGGCTTCAGCGCGCCGACCCCGTCATCGGCGACGACGAGCTCCATGCGGTCCGCGTCGAGCGGATGGAGCGAGACGTGGACGAGCCCCGCCCGCCCCGCCGGAAAGGCGTGCTTCAGCGCGTTGGTGACGAGCTCGTTCGCGATCAGCGCGAGCGGGTTGGCGTCGGCGACGAAAAGCTCCGTCTCGGCGAGATCGTAGGAGACGGTCACGCCGGGCGGGGCGAGCGACTGGGCGACCGCCTCGCAGATGCGGGCGAGGAGCTGGTCCGCCCGCACGCACTCGGTCTGCTGCGTGCCGTCGAGCACGTCATGGACGGCGGCGACGGAGATGAGGCGGCGCTCGAACTCGGTCATCGCGTCCTCCGCGCCGACCTGGTCGAGCCGCCGCCGCGTGTCGCGCAGGAGCGAGACGAGGAGCGCCAGATTGTTCTTCGAGCGGTGGATCAGCTCGCGATTGAGGTTCGCCTGCCGGGCGAGGTTGGTCTTCAGCGTCTCTTCCGAGCGCGCGCCGGATTCGAGCTCGGCCGTGAGCTGGTTGACGAGCGCCCTGTCGCGCGCGGCGTCGGCGCTCTTCGCGTCCTCCTGCATGACGAGGATGTAGATCTCCGGCCGGCCGGTCTCGTCGACGACGCGGATCGCGCGCGCGTTGAGCTTCACGGCGCGCCCCGCCGAGAGGCCGGCGCGCGGCGTCACCGAGAAGGTGTGCCAGGAGGTGGTGTCGACGGCCTGCGCCAGCGCGTCCTCGATGGTCGCGGCCGGCTCCTCCCACACGGTGCGGAACTGGGCGAAGAGGTCCGTCGTCGCGTCCGAGCAGCCGAACTCGCGCCGGGCATTGTCGTTCGCGTAGGTGATCTCGCCCGACCGCTCCAGGATGAGCGCGCCGACATCGAGCCGCTTCAGCGCCTCGGCCGTCAGGTCGTTCTCGAAACGCGGTTCGGTCTCGCGCGTGACGGCGCACATCCATCGGGGTATGGCCGGCGCGGTAGTGCCCATCCGAGACGCCTCGCAGATCTGTCGCCCCACGGTCGCTGGCTCGGCCAAGGGGAAGAGTGTCGCCATGGCAGGCGGGACGAGCCCGCCCTCATTGCGCCGATCCTTGCAAACCACCATCGAACTCACACCCACTCACATACGGCCGCCAGGCGCCGTGCTACTTGTTGTGACGTTGTAAAGTTCCGGGCTGGGCCGAAGCTGGCGCCCGCCGCGCCCGTGCGGGAACCGCCGCGCGGTGGGCGCGACCGGCCGGGACCGGCGATCATCGTTGACGTGGACGGGCGGGCGGGCCACCCTTGGTTGACGCCACACCGTCCTGCGGCACGGCCTTTGCAGGGCCCGCGGCGTCCAAGACCCGAGAGAACGGCCCCCGGGAGTCCGCCTTTTGCACCTCCTCACCCTGATCGCGACACGCCTCGTCAAAGCGGTGATCGTGCTCATTCTGATCGTGATCGCGAACTTCCTCCTGATCCACGCGGCCCCCGGCGACCCGGCGGCGGTGATGGCCGGCGAGGCGGGCGCGGCGGACGAGGTCTTCATCGCCCAGCTGCGCGAGCGGTTCGGCCTCGACCAGCCCTTCATCGTGCAATTGTGGACCTATCTTCAGGGCGTCCTGCAGCTCGATCTCGGCTATTCCTACCGCCAGCAGGCGCCGGTTCTCACGCTGATCCTCGACCGCCTGCCCGCGACGCTCCTCCTCACGATGACCGCCTTCGCCATCTCGCTGACGCTCGGTGTCGCGCTCGGCGTGATCGCAGCGGCGCGGCAGGGGACGTGGGCCGACAGCGCGGTCACCTCGCTCTCCCTCCTCTTCTACGCGACGCCCCTCTACTGGGTCGCGCTGATGGCGGTGCTGCTCTTCTCGGTCCAGCTCGGATGGCTGCCCGGATATGGCTACGAGACGGTCGGGGCGGGCTATACGGGCCTTGCCCACGTCCTCGACGTCGCCGCCCATCTCGTCCTTCCGGCGCTGACGCTCGGCCTCTTCTTCACCGCCGTCTACATGCGCATGACCCGCGCCTCGATGCTGGAGGTGGCGCAGATGGACTTCGTGAAGACGGCGCGCGCGAAGGGCCTGTCGGCCGGCCGCGTCCAGCGCCGCCACATCCTGCGCAACGCGCTCCTCCCGGTGGTGACGCTCGCGGGCCTCCAGGCCGGCCAGCTCGTCGGGGGCGCGGTGCTGACGGAGACGGTGTTCGCCTGGCCCGGCATCGGTCGGCTGATGTTCGAGGCCCTCGCCCAGCGCGACTACAACCTCCTCCTCGGCATCCTCCTCATCTCGGCGGCCGTGGTGATCGTCTTCAACATCATCACCGACGTGATCTACACCCTCATCGACCCCCGCATCGGAGGCGCGCGATGAGCCTTGCGGCCGACGCCCCCCGCGCGCGCCATCCGGCGTGGGATTTCTGGATCCGCTTCGCCCGCAATCGCGGCGCGGTGATCGGGCTCCTCATCCTCCTCCTGGTGATCGCCGTCGCGATCTTCGCCCCGGTCCTCTTCCCGCAAAGCCCGTGGAAGATGGTCCAGCGCCCGTTCCTGCCGCCCTTCCAGATGGAGGGGCTCTGGCTCGGCACCGACACGCTCGGCCGCAACGTCGCGGCGGGCCTTGCCTACGGGGCGCGCGTCTCGCTCATCGTCGGATTGATCTCCACCCTCTTCTCGCTCGCGATCGGCGTCCCCCTCGGCGCGGCGGCCGGCTATTATGGCGGCCTCGTCGACGACGTGCTGATGCGCATCACCGAGTTCTTCCAGACGATCCCGAGCTTCGCGCTCGCGATCGTCCTCGTCGCGATCTTCCAGCCCTCCCTCACCTCGATCGTCGCGGCGATCGCGGTCGTCTCGTGGCCGCCGGTCGCGCGCCTCGTGCGCGCGGAGGTGATGAGCCTCAAGAGCCGCGAGTTCGTGGAGGCGGCGCGCCTCTCCGGCCTCTCCCACTTCACGATCCTGACGCGGCAGATCCTGCCCAACGCCATGAGCCCCATCATCGTGATGGCCTCGCTGATGGTGGCGACCGCGATCCTCCTGGAGAGTTCGCTCTCCTTCCTCGGCCTCGGCGATCCCAACATCATGAGCTGGGGCTACATGATCGGCGCGGCGCGCACCGTGATCCGCACCGCCTGGTGGCTCTCCTTCTTCCCCGGCGTCGCGATCCTCGTCACCGTGCTCGCCCTCAACCTCATCGGCGAAGGCCTCAACGACGCCCTCAACCCGCGGCTGGCGCGCAAACGCGGATGAGCATCCTTTCCGTCGAAGACCTCTCCATCGCGCTGCCCAAGGGGGCGGACCGCGCCCTCGCGGTGAAGGGCGTCTCCTTCACCATCGAGGCGGGCGAGATCCTCTGCGTCGTCGGCGAATCGGGCTCCGGCAAGTCGATGGCGGCGAACGCCATCATGGGCCTCCTGCCCGACATGGTGCGCGTCACCGGCGGGCGCGCGGTGTTCGAGGGCGTCGACCTCCTCACGCTCCCGGAGGCCAAGCGCCAGGCGCTGCGGGGCGACCGCATCGCGATGATCTTCCAGGAGCCGATGACGGCGCTGAACCCCTTGATGCGGATCGGCGACCAGATCGCGGAGGTGTTCGACGCGCACGGCAAGCTCGGCCCCCGCGCCCGGCGCGAGCGTGCCGTGGCGCTCGCCACCGAGGTGGGGCTGCCGGACCCCGAAGCGATCGTGCGCGCCTACCCGTTCCAGCTCTCCGGCGGCCAGCGCCAGCGCGCGATGATCGCGATGGCGCTCGCCCTGGAGCCCACCCTCCTCATCGCCGACGAGCCGACCACCGCGCTCGACGTCACCACACAGGCGCAGATCCTCGACCTCGTCCGCGAGCTTCAGCGCCGCCACGGCATGGCGGTGATGTTCATCACCCACGATTTCGGCGTGGTGGCCGAGATCGCGACGCGCGTCGTCGTGATGCGCCATGGCGAGATCGTGGAGGCGGGTTCGGCGCGCGAGATCCTCGACCACCCGACGCACCCCTACACCAAGGAACTGCTCGCGGCAGTCCCGTCCGACGTGGTGCCCCCGCCGGGCGCGGCGCGTGCGAGCCCGCTCCTCGAGGTGAAGGGGCTCACGAAGACCTATGGCGGCGGCGGCTTCCTGAAGCGCAAGCGCGTGGTGAAGGCCGTCGACGACGTCTCCTTCAACATCGGCAAGGGCGAGATTCTCGGCCTCGTCGGCGAATCGGGGTCGGGCAAGTCGACCGTCGGCCGCGTGATCGTGCGCCTCGTCGAGCCGGACGGCGGCAGCGTCGCGATCGGCGGCGAGGAGATGACGAGCCTCGACGCGAACGGGCTGCGCCAGGCGCGGCGGCGCGCCCAGATGGTCTTCCAGGACCCCTACGCCTCGCTCAATCCGCGCACGCGGATCGGCATGGCGATCGCGCAGGGGCCCGTCGCGATGGGGACGCCGAAGAAGAAGGCGCTCGACGACGCGCGCCACCTCCTCCAGACGGTCGGCCTCGATCCCGGCGCGGTCGACCGCTACCCGCACGAATTCTCCGGCGGTCAGCGCCAGCGCATCGGCATCGCCCGCGCGCTCGCGATGCGACCCGAGCTCATCATCGCGGACGAGGCGGTGTCGGCGCTCGACGTCTCGATCCAGGCGCAGATCCTCGACCTCCTGCGCTCGCTGCGGGACGAGTTCGGCCTCTCGATGCTCTTCATCACCCATGATCTGCGCGTCGCGGCACAGCTTTGCGACCGGATCGCCGTGATGCAGGGCGGCGGGATCGTGGAGACCGGGCCGGTCGCCAAGGTCTTCCTCGACCCGCAGGACGACTACACCAAGCGCCTCCTTGCGGCGGTTCCGGGCGCGGCCTGGAGCGGCGCCGCCCCAGAGACAGCGGATCACGCATGAGACCCACGGACGATGCCATCCTCGCCGCCGTCGCGGCAGGCTTCGAGGACCAGGTGGGCTTCCTCCAGCGCCTCGTCGCGATCCCCTCCCAGCGCGGAGAGGAGGCCGGCGCGCAGGACCTCTTCGCCCGCGAATGCCGGCAGCGCGGCTACAACACCGAGATCTTCCCGATCGATCTCGACCTCATCCGCCACCATCCCGGCTTCTCGCCGACCACGATCCCCTACGACAACGTCTTCAACGTCGTCGCGACGCACCGTCCGCGCCGGGAAACCGGCCGCTCGCTGATCCTCAACGGCCACATGGACGTCGTGCCGACCGGCCCCGCCGCGATGTGGACCGGCTCACCCTATAGCGGGCGGCGCGAGGGGGACTGGGTCTATGGCCGCGGCGCGGGCGACATGAAGGCCGGGATCGGCGCGAACCTTGCCGCGCTCGACGCGCTGCGCCGGCTCGGCCTGCAGCCGGCGGCGACCGTCCACCTCCAATCGGTGAGCGAGGAGGAGTGCACCGGGAACGGCGCGCTCGCCTGCATGGCGCGCGGCTTCACCGCCGAGGCCGCCATCATCCCCGAGCCGGAGGACGACCGCCTCGTGCGCGCGAACACGGGCGTGCTGTGGTTCCGCGTCGAGTTGTCGGGCGTGCCGGTCCATGTGCGCGAGGCGGGCAGCGGCGCCAACGCGATCGAGGCGACCTACCGCATCATCGCCGCGCTGCGCCGCCTCGAGGCGGCGTGGAACGAGCGCAAGGACGACCACCCCTATTTCGACACGATCGACCACCCCATCAATCTGAATATCGGCAAGATCGAGGGGGGCGACTGGGCCTCGTCCGTCCCCGCCTGGTGCGCGATCGACTGCCGCATCGCGATCTTTCCGGGCGTCTCGGCCGCCGACGCCGCGGCCGAGATCGAGGCGACAATCGCCGCCGCCGCGCGCGAGGACCGCTTCCTCGCCAACGCGCCACCGACGGTCACCTGGAACGGCTTCTTCGCCGAAGGCTACGTCCTCGAAGAGGGGTCCGAGGCGGAGGCGACGCTCGCCCGCGCGCACCTTGCCGCCTACCGCAGCCCCCTCCAGTCCTTCGTCTCGCCCTCCTATCTCGACGGGCGCGTGTTCGTGATCTACCAGGGCATCCCGTGCCTCGTGTACGGGCCGCTCTCCGAGAACGTCCACGGGTTCGACGAGCGGGTCAGCCTCTCCTCGCTCCAGCGCGTCACCGGCGCCATCGCGCTCTTCATCGCGGACTGGTGCGGGGTCGAGCCGATCGAGGCCTGAGCGCGGCCGCCCGTCACGCTGCGCCGGACGCGGGCAAGGCCTATATTGCGCGCGGGAAGGAACCGAACCGCCATGCTCTCGCTCGCCCTGCGCCTTGCTGCCGTCGCCGCCATCATGGTGGCCGTCATCGTGTTTCTGGTGAAGCCGTGGGAGCTCGCGCCCGACGCGCCGGTCGCGACCATCATCACCGACGCGGACGGCAACCCGATCCCCGATGACGGGACCTTCCAGCCCGTCCCCGACTTCAACAACGCCGCCCCGCACGAGCTCGTGCGCTACGACATGCCCGCCGCCAAGGAGACGCCGCCGCTCCAGTCGGGCGCGGTCGAGATGTCGTGGCAGGATCTGTGGAAGTCCGGCGCCTTCTCGCTGAAGGACGAGAATGGCGAGCGCATCGGCACGCCCGACAAGTCGCTCTTTCCGGAGGGAAGCACCGCGGAAGACGTGACGCTCTTCTTCCTCGACATGCAGGACATGCGCTCCCTCCAGCCGCTCGAAGGGGCGATCCGGCCCGAGCTCGACGGCAAGCGCGTGCGCATCGCCGGCTACACCACCCCCGTCGGCTTCGAGGAGGAGGCGACCTCCTTCCTCCTCGTCCCCGTGCTCGGCGCGTGCATCCACGTCCCGCCGCCGCCGCCGAACCAGATCGTCTATGTCGACAAGGCCGCGACGACGCCGGAGATGTTCGCCCCCGTGTGGATCACCGGGACGCTGCGCGCCGATCCCGTGGCGACGATCCTCGCCGATGTCGGCTACCGCATGGAAGACGTGACGGCCGAGCCCTACCACTGAGGCTCATCGCGCCCGCGCCACTGCGGGCCGCACGCCCCGCAAGGCCCGCACCAGCACCTTGCCCTTCCTTCTGAACGCACGACCAGCGCGTGCCGCGACAGGAAGGGCCTGATGTTCATTGTCTCGAAGCTCCCCCTCTGGCTGAAGCTCGCCCTGCTGACGACGGGGTTCATGCTCGTCATGGGCGCGCTCCTCACCTACATGGCGCTGCGCGAGATCGATTCGGTCGTCGTCGGCGAGGTGCTGGGAGAGCAGAAGCAAAGCCTGCGAATCGCGGCCGAGATCCTGAGCGAACGGACCGACGGCGTCGCCATCGAGCGGGATGCCGAGGGTGACGTGCGCCGTGTGAGCGTCACAGAATGGCCGGCTTTCGCGGGAGCGGAAGGGGCGGACCACACCTTCATCGATCGCGTCGGCGACTTCACCCAGCAGACCGCGACGATCTTCGCCTACGACCCCGCCCGCAACGATTTCGTCCGCCGCACCACCAACATCATCAAGCCGGACGCCACGCGCGCCGTCGGCACGTTCCTCGGCGAGGCGAGCGCGGCCTATGGCCCGATCATGCGGGGCGAGGCCTTTCTCGGTACCGCGACCATCCTCGGCACGGCCTACCAGACGCTCTACATGCCGATCTTCTCGTCGAGCCCGGACGTGCCGCGCTCGGCCTCGGGCGTCGCCGGGATCCTCTATGTCGGCGTGAAGGGCGAGGCGCTGGTGGCGCAGACCCGCGCGCTCCGGTTCGAGCTGATCCTCGCCAATGCCGCCCTCCTCCTCGTCGCGACCATCGGCGGCGCGGCGCTCTGCTACGGGCTCCTGCGCCCGATGCGCCGCGCGGTGCAGCAGATCGAGACGCTGGCGCGCGGCGAGATCCCGGAGGTCCGCGTCACAAGGCGCGACGAGATCGGCACGATGCAGCGCGCGCTGAAGGCGCTCGCCGAATCGGCCGAGGCGGCGTTCAAGCAGGCCCAGACCCTCAAGCAGTCGGACCTCGCGGTGGTGACCGCGGACACCGGCAACGGGCTGCGCATCGACTATGCGAACGACGCCGCGGTGGCGATGATCGGGGGATTGCGGCGCTTCGAGCCGCGCCTGCCGGAGGCGCTGGAGGGCGCCCCCCTCGCCACCCTCCTCCCCGAGAGCGCCGCGTTCGCGCAGGCCGTCACCGACCCCGCGCGCCTGCCGGTCTCGCAGACCGTGCGCATCGGCGACGAGACGGTGATCTTCCGCGCGACCGCCCTCAAGAGCCTCGACGGCTCCTATGCCGGCCCGCGCGTCTCCATCGTCTCCGCCACGCAGCAGGAGCGGACCGCGACCCAGTTCGAGACCGACGTCTCCTCCCTCCTCCACATCGTGGAAGATTCGCTGAAGACGCTGAAGGAGCGCACCGGGATCCTGGAGGAAGCGGCCTCCACCGGCACGCTGAACAGCGGCGAGGCGGCGAGCGTCGCGATGGAGGCCTCCGAGGCGATCGAGACGGTCGCGGCGGCGGTGGAGGAGCTGAACGGCTCGTTCGCCGACGTCGCCGAGCGAATCGCCGCGAACGCCCGCGTCGCACGCGAGGCGACCTCCACCACGGAGGGCGCGTCGAGCTCGGCGAAGGCGCTTGAGGATGCGGGACACCGAATCTCCGAGGTGGTCGGCCTCATCGCCGACGTCGCGGAGCAGACGAATCTGTTGGCCCTTAACGCCACCATCGAGGCGAGCCGGGCGGGCGAGGCCGGGCGCGGCTTCGCGGTGGTGGCGAGCGAGGTGAAGAGCCTCGCCGAGCGCGCGGCGACCGCGACCTCCGAGATCTCGGCGGAGGTGACGCGGGTGAACTCGGCCGGCCTCGCCCTCGTCCAGGCGGTGGAGAAGGTCGGCACCGCGATCCGCAATGTCGACGAGATGAGCACGTCCGTCGCCGCCTCGATCAGCGAGCAGCAGCTCACCACCGGCGAGATCGCCCGCACGATCCACGGCGTCGCGAACCGCGCCGGTCGGGTGCGCGAGCTCTCCGAGAGCGTGAACGTGTCATCGGGCCGCACTGGCGAGGCGGCGAACGAGGTGAGCCGCGTGACCACCGACCTCGACGCGACCGCCCGTCAGCTCGGCGAGCGGGCGAAGAACTTCCTCGCCTTCATCCGCAAGGCCGCCTGACCCGCGCCCCGCCCCGCCCCGGTCGGCGCAAAAGAAAAAGGCCGCCCGCTCTCGCGGACGGCCTTTTTTACGTGGGGCTCCGCCCCCGTCAGATGACGTAGGACTGGAGCGGCGGGAAGCCGTTGAAGGCGACCGAGGCATAGGTCGTCGTGTAGGCGCCCGTGCCGGCGATCAGGATCTCGTCACCGATCTCGAGGTTGATCGGCAGCGGATACGGCTTCTTCTCGTACATCACGTCCACCGAGTCGCAGGTCGGGCCGGCGAGCACGCACGGCACTTCCACGCCCTGACGCGGGGTCATGACCGGGTAGCGGATCGCCTCGTCCATCGTCTCGGCGAGGCCGTTGAACTTGCCGACGTCGAGATAGACCCAGCGGATGTCACCCTCGGACTTCTGCGAAATCAGGATGACTTCCGACTTGATCACGCCCGCATTGCCGACCATGCCGCGGCCCGGCTCGATGATCGTCTCGGGGATCCGGTTGCCGAAATGGGCGCGGATGCACTCGTTGATCGCGTTGCCGTAGTCGCCCTCGCCCGGAATGTCCTCGAGGTAGCGGGTCGCGAAGCCACCGCCGAGGTTCACCATCTTCAGCTCGACGCCGCGGTCCGACATGATGCGGAAGATCTCGGCGGCCGACTGAAGGGCGCTGTCCCACGCCTGGGTGTTCTTCTGCTGCGAACCGACATGGAAGCTGACGCCGTAGGCGACGAGGCCCGAGCGATGGGCATGGTCGAGAACGTCGACCGCCATCGAAGGCTCGCAACCGAACTTGCGCGACAGTGCCCACTCGGCGCCCTCGCCGTCGCACAGGATGCGGCAGAACACGCGCGCACCCGGCGCCTGGCGGGCGACCTTGTCGACCTCGGCGATGCAGTCCACCGCGAAGAGGCGCACACCGCGCTCGAAGGCAGCGGCGACGTCGCGCTCCTTCTTGATGGTGTTGCCGAAGGAAATGCGGTCCGGCGTGGCGCCAGCGGCGCGCGCCATGTCGATCTCCTGCACCGAGGCGCAGTCGAAGTTTGAGCCGAGGCTGGCGAGCAGCGACAGGATCTCGGGCGCGGGATTGGCCTTAACCGCGTAGAAGATCCGGCTGTCCGGCATCGCCTTCTCGAAGCGAAGATAGTTGTCGCGCACGACGTCGAGGTCGACGACGAGGCAAGGGCCTTCCGGACGGGTACGTCGGAGGAAATCAAGGATGCGGTCAGTCATCGCGGTAACCCCAAGTTCCAAGTTACAGCGTCGGCGCGGCATTCGGCGGACTCGCGTTGGAGGCGAGCACCGTCGTCGTCCGAACCGAAGGCCCCCGCAACTCTCGGCGGGGACGCGTCGCGTCACACGTTCCGCGCGAACGGCAAAGACCGATCGGCGGGGCGATTGGACGAAGGTGGCGCGGGTATGGGTCCCGCGGTCTTCATCCCGTGATGCTAGCGCTTTGGATTGGGAGAGGCCCCGCACCGCACGCCTGGCAAAGATGTAGTCGCCTCTTCAGTGACCCCGGCCTTTGGACGGCCGGAAGAGACCAAGGAAGCCCTCTACGTCGTTGCTTCAAGTCGCGCTGCGTCAGGCCAACCAGCGGCTCCTCGCCGCCAACCACCTCACGCAGGGTCCGGTTCAATCCGGAAGACCGGTCATGCCCCGCATCGGTCGGCCCAGACGAAAACCTGGCACCACCCTTTGCGTGACCGGCACGCGACCACAGGCACGTGCGAAATTGGGCAAGGGGTATATGCTGGAATGATCCGCCCTTTGCAAGGGCATTGGGGCAATTCTCCGAGCGAATTTTCGTCCCACGCATGGACCCTGGCGGGACCGCGCTATTTGCGGCAAATCAGCATCATGTCGCTTCCGCTCGTGCTGATCGCCGTCGCCATTCTGTTCGTCTTCATCGCTCTGGTGGAGGCTGCGGTGTCGCGTCTGGCTCTGCCGCAATCCATCATGCTGGCGGGCCTCGGCATCCTCACCGGCACGTTCGCGCTGTTCGGCTCGGAAGGGGGCACGTTCGCCCCGCTCGCGATTCTCTTCCGCGACCTCCCCCTCTCGGCCGAGACGCTGACGCTCCTGCTCCTCCCCCCGCTCCTCTTCGACGCGGCCTTCCGCATCGACGCGCGGCGCATGCTCGACGACGCGGCCCCGATCTTCCTCCTCGCCGTCGTCGCCGTGTGCGTGTCGACCTTCGCGATCGGCTTCGCCCTCGCCCCGCTCGGGATGCAGCCGCTCGTCATCTGCCTGCTTCTGGGCGCGATCGTCTCCACCACCGACCCGCTCGCGGTCCTGTCGATCTTCCGCGATGTCGGCGCCCCGGCCCGCCTCGTGCGCATCGTCGAGGGGGAGAGCCTGTGGAACGACGCCGCCGCGATCGCCCTCTTCACGATCCTCCTCACCGCCGCCTCCACCGGCGCGGGTTCCTTCCAAGAAGGGCTCGTCGTCTTCTTCGTGTCGGGCGTCGGCGGGCTCGTCGTCGGCGCGGCGATGGGCTTCGGCGCGTCGAGCGTCATCGCCCTCACCCGCCATCACCCCGCGGCGCTGACGAGCGTCACGGTCGCCCTCGCCTACCTCTCTTATATCGTGTGCGAATCGCTCCTCGGCATCTCGGGCGCCATGGCCGTCGTCGCGGCCGGCCTCGTGACCGCCGGGCGCGCTCAATCGGGCCGCGGCCCCGCCGCCTGGCGCCATGTGAGCGGCATCTGGGACCAGCTCGCCTTCTGGTCCAACTCGCTCGTTTTCGTCTTCTCCGCCTTCATGGTGCCGACGCTCCTGTCGCGCTTCGATTCATCCGTCGGCATCGCGGTGGTGGTCCTCGTCATCGCCGCGTTCGGGGCGCGCGCCCTCGTCCTGTGGGGCTTCCTGCCGATCCTGCAGAAGGCGGCGCTCGCCCAGCACATCGGCCATCGCGCCAAGACGCTCCTGTGGTGGGGGGGCCTGCGCGGTGCGCTGACCCTCGTCCTCGCCCTCTCGGTGAAGGAGCACGCGAGCATCTCACCCTCCGCGCAGGAATTCGTCGCCGTCCTCGCGACCGCCTTCACCCTCTTCACCATCCTCGTGAACGGCCTCACGCTGCGCCCGCTGACGCGCCTCCTCGGCCTTCACCGCCTCAGCCCGTTCGACCGCAGCCTCGGCGTCGGCGCCCGCGCGCTCGCGACCAACACCGCGCGCAACATGCTGACCGAGACCGCGACGCGCTACGGCATCGCCGCCGAGGTCACCAACGCCGCCCTCACCGCCTATGACGAGAGCGCGCACGTCGACGGCGCGGTCCCCGTGTCGGCGCGCGCCCGGCTCGACCTCGCCCTCGTGGTGCTCGCCCAGGCCGAGCGCTCGATGCTGACGCGGCACGGCGAGAACGCGGTCATCAGCCCGCGAATCGCCGAGCTGCTGAACCGCGAGACCCAGCGCATCCGCGAGGCGGCGCGCGCGAGCGGGCGCGTCGGCTACAACCAGTCCGCGCTGCGCGTCGTGCGCTTCCCCTTCTCCTTCCGCATGGCCCTCCTCGCCCAGCGCTGGTTCGGCGTGCGCGGCCCCCTCTCATCCGCGCTCGCGGAGCGGTTCGAGAGGCTCCTCGTGCGCCGCATCGTCCTCAACGAGCTGCCTGAATTCTGCGACGAGCGCATCGCCCCCGTTCTCGGCGTGCGTGTCGCCTCGGTGTGCCGGCGCATCCTCACCCAGCGCGCCCGCGTGGTGAAGGCGGCGCTCGACGCGCTCGCACTCCAATATCCGCACTATGCCGCCGCCATCGAGCAGCGCTTCCTGGAGCGGATCGCCCTCCAGGAGGAGGAGCGCCAATACCGGATGCTGCGCGAGGAGGGCCTCATCGGCGCCGAGATCTCGAGCCAGCTGAACGAGGAGATCGCCGCCGCGAACCGCCGCTTCGCCGGCGCCCTCCGCCTCGACCTCAGCGTCGACAAGCGCGCCCTCGTCGCGAGCCAGCCCCTCTTCGCGACGCTCCCCGACGAGACGCTCCTCGACATCGCGCGCGTCCTGCGCACGCGCTTCGTGGTGCCGGGGGAGCGCATCATCACGCGCGGCGAGCGGGGCGACACGGTCTTCTTCATCGCGTCCGGCGCGGTGGAGGTGGACACGGGGACGGCGCGCATCCCGCTCGGGCGCGGCACGTGCGTCGGCGAGCTCGCCGCCTTCACCGGCGCGCCGCGGACCGCGCACGTGACGATGCTCGGCTTCGGCGAGCTCCTCGTCCTCCAGGGCCGCGCCTTCCGCACCCTCATCGACAAGAACGAGACGCTGCGCCGCCAGATCGAGGCGATCGCGGCGGAACGGCGCAAGACCTCGCGCGAGAACGCCGAGACCGCGCCCCCCGCCGGCGGCGAGGACACACGTGAGACCGCCCCGCCCCCCGCCGCATTCGGCTGAAGGCGGGCCGTTTTCGCGCCGCGACGGCGCTGAAGCGGGCCCGAAGCCGCCTCATCTTCGCCGCGACAATCCACAGCCCGCGCCGGGTCCGATTTGAGGCTTCCCATCGCGAAAAACCGCTGCTAAGAGAGTGGCCGTCGCGGCCGACGGCCCATGGCTTCGCCCGCACAAACCCGTTCGTGCCTTCGGCAGGGACGGTTTCGGCGAACGCCTCGGCGGTCGCCGGCAGGCCGCAAGGCCAGCGCCCAGGTAGCTCAGTTGGTAGAGCATGCGACTGAAAATCGCAGTGTCGGTGGTTCGATCCCGCCCCTGGGCACCATTCTTCCTGGAATGGCCCACTTTTCCTGATCGATAGGGTTTCCGCGGAGTTTTTGGGGACTACCTGCTACACACAGGTACCCACACATGCCCCTCCGCATGCCGTCACCCATGAAGCGACCGCAGTCCTCCGTCTTCCAGTTCCGCCGACGAATCCCTCGCGACATCGTCGAGAAGGCGCGTGGGCAGACGATCTCCGTTCTCGTAGGGGATCGGACGGTCCAGAAGGTCATCGGCGCCAAGGCAACCGAGATCGGCTTTTCCCTCGACACGCGTGACCCTAGGGAGGCGAAGGCCCGAGAAGCGGCCGCCCTCGCCCACCTCGACAAGACGTGGGAGGCGATGCGCCAAGGGCCGAAGCGCCTGACCAGACGCGAGGCCGTGGCACTCTCCGGCGAACTCTACCGCGAGTGGATGGACATCTCGGGTGATGACCCAGGAGACGCCGAGTTGTGGCAGCGGATCAGCGAGGTGAACGCAAGCGCGCGGGCGGGTGAGATCGGCGCGGCCGAGTTCATGATCGGCGAAGATACCAAGCGGCGCCGTTCCATGGAGGATCGCTTCGGAGAGTGGGCAGACCTTCTCCTCGCTCGCCACGGTCTCATAGTGGATGAAGCCTCGCGACAGCTCCTCATAGCCGACGTGGCGAAGGCCATGGAGCAATTCGGGGAACAGCTCCAGCGGCATGCCGAGGGCAACTTCAGGCCCGATCCTGACGCAGACCGCTTCCCCACCCTTCCAGCGAGACAGGAACCGCCAGAGAAGCGGCAAACCACGGCCGCGAACGCAACCTTCAGCGCGCTGGTGGACGGTCGGTGGATCGAAGCCAAAGCTGCAGGAGGATCTCTGAGCACCCTCAGCGCCTGGCAGACATCCTTCAAGCACCTCGCGTCCTTTCTTGGCCATGAGGACGCAACCAAGGTGACCCGAGCGGACGTGATCGCCTTCAAGGATCACCGGCTGGCGCAGGGGATCTCCGTCAAGACGGTACGCGACAACGACCTGGCCGCACTCAAGTCGGTGTTCGGCTGGGCCGTCTCCAACGACCGCCTTCCTACGAACCCTGCTGAGGGTATCTCCCTTCGAGGTGGGCGCGGCCTTCAGAAAGATCAGACCCGCAGCAAAGGCTTCACCGAGCCCGAGGTACGGGCGATCCTTTCCAACGCGGACGCGCACACGCCCTCAGGGACGGAGAAGCCCAAGACGACAGCCGCCCGACGTTGGGTCCCATGGCTGCTCGCCTTCACCGGCGCCCGCGTTGGGGAGGTTGCTCAGCTCCGCAAGGAGGACGTGTTCCAGCAATCCGGGAGGTGGGTCCTCCGGATCACCCCAGACGCAGGCGCGGTGAAGTCGGGACAGACCCGGCTCGTCCCCCTCCATCAGCAGATCGTCGATCGCGGCTTCATCGAGTTCGTGAACGCGGCCGGCGAAGGCCATCTCTTCACCACCCCAGACCCCTCGGACCCCCATGGCGCCCTCAAGGGCCTCACGAACCGCCTGAGACGGATCATGCGGGAGGTCGTACCGGACGAGAACGTCCAGCCGTTCCACGCCTGGCGCCATCGCTTCACGACGCTCGCACGCGAGCTTGGCTGTGATGATGCCATGGTTCGGGCAGTCGTCGGCCATGCAGGACGCGACGTTCACGACCGCTATGGCGACCACACCATCGCAGCAATGGCTCGGGTGATCGACGCTATGCCGCCAATCAAACTCAACTAGGCGGCTGCAGGATCGACAGCTCAATCGGTTGAAAAATCGATCCCGTACTCATCTCGGAGCCAGAGCATGCCTGGTTCCGACTGCTGCCGAATGTGGTCTTCAGTCTCCTTTGGGAAGCGGAAAACATCCCCCGGGATTTTGAAGAGATCCCGGCCGTCCACGTGAGGTTGGAAGCCTGGGTCCTCATTCTTCCGCGCGCTGATTGCGAGAGCAGCTTGCAGGGAAATGCCGTCGTTTCGCCGCTTGCGATTTAGGCCGATGCTACTCGCGTCCCTGCCCATGCAATGAAGAATATCGTCGACGACGTCACCCCTGAGAAGCGCGCCCTTCGAGAAGGGGCGGACTCGAATGCTCTCCCTGCCGAAGACGTGCGTCCACTTCTCCACAGCCTCCTTGTAGTCGTACAGAGGCGGATCGGCAGATAGACCAGCGTATGTCCCAATACCCCTCTTGATCATCTGCTGGCCGCGAGAAGTTGAGAGACTTACAGCCTCACGTACATACAGCAGAACTGTGACGTCGCTGAATGTGCCACCAAAAATATCGGGCAGATCGCGAATGCGCCGACGGGTAACGTAGTCAAACCGCTCGGTACTCAGGATAACTTCACCGACGCTCGTATTCTGGCGTATCGCGTCGATATGAGGCTGAAGCTCACCACGTCCCAGCGCCTGCGCAATGTAGTGGTGCCCGATCCGATGCCGAATCTTATAGTGTATATCCAGATAGTTCTCCGGATAGCTAAGGCCCAGATCGAGAAGCTCGCGACGCGATTTATCGAACGTGGCCTGTATGCTTGTTGTCCCGGTCTTGTGTGAGCCAACATGGAGCCAGAGATGCACCATGCCCCTACCGATCCCGCCTGTCGGAGTTCTCGGCTACAAGCCTACGCAGGGCGCGCAGGTCGCCCATCGTGATTTCGGTCATCGCCTGGCCTACGCCCTTCTCGACCTGAACCGAGATGATCGCCAGATCATCGGGAAGGGCCTGCGGAGGTCCATCGCTCCGAGGGACATGCACCACGACCTCTGTCTCGTAGTTGTCCAGTTCGCTTCCGAGCCAAGTACCGTTTTTTCCTTGACGTTCCAGCTGAGCGCAGAAGGTCGCGAACGGCCGGAGCGTTTCCAGCATTGGCTTCGTCAGCGTCATCGCACCGAAGCACCTGGGTGACCGACGAGAATGTCAGCCGCAATGCGCACCAAAGGCGCCACCTCGAACATTCGAAGATCCACTTAGAAATACATTAACATTGACCGATTGTGAGTTCGCCCGGAATCACTGGTCAAGCTCTTTCTAAGATCTATTCCAAACTAACCGTTGATCTAAGTTAACTTTCTGACACGATGCCGAAGATCATTTCTAGAAAATCGATTGCCGATAACTGATCGAAATCAATAGTAATACTCTGCACATAGACCGATACCGAAGACCATATTTTCGCCTTACATAGGGCGTTTCCGAGGTCAGAGATGGGGCCGTCTCTCATTCTGGTCCGTAGGCTCCCGCCAGGCTCCCAACGCCCCTCCAGCACTCCCCTCGACACCTTAGCGGCCCCTCAGGGGACTATCGGTGGTTTTGCGCCACGAATCTGAGTGGGTATCTAGATACCATTCGCACCTAAATTTCCCCCGTGGGGCCATCTACTTGAATATATCCACACATGCATTGCGATGCATCGGTGTATATTCTTGATAAGAAAACGACATTGCGTCTCTATACTTGAGTATCTAGATAGATCTCTCGTCACCATCAGCCTGACGAGGTCACCCATTATGCTTCTCACCATTGGCCGCGGACATCATCGAGTTGAGATCGAGCTTCAGCCGTACTCGCTCTTTCTCCGCATCCCTTTCGTGGGGGAGTTGGCCAGCAACTACATCGATCCCTGGTGCTTCGCCCCTTGGCGTGACGTGCCGCGTCGGGGAGCAAACGCTGCCATGCACCACCCCTCAGCGACCGATAGGGCATAGGCCAACGGTCGTTCAGCCAGACAGCACCAACGCGTCCGTGAGGGTCGATATCGCCCTTTCGGACGCCTCAGCACCCGGACATCACCTCTACGGACACCGCCATGACCAAGACGATCCTCTACGCCCGCGTCTCGACCACCGAGCAGACCTTGGAGCACCAACAGGCCCAAGCGGAGGCCTCAGGGTTCGCCTTCGACTACGTGATCGCCGACCATGGCCTCTCGGGCGTGTCGGTGCCCATCAAGGAGAGGCCGGAGGGTCGACGCCTGTTCGATCTCCTTCGCGAGGGCGACACGCTCGTCGTGCGCTGGCTCGATAGGCTCGGGCGCAACTATGTCGACGTCACCGCGACCGTGCGGGAGCTTCTGGATCGTGGGGTCACCATCAGGACCGTGATCAACGGCATGTCCTTCGATGGCTCGGCCAAGGACCCGATGTCGAAGGCTGTCCGTGACGCGCTCCTGGGGTTCATGGCCGCGATGGCGGAGGCCCAGGCCGAGACGATGAAGGAGGCCCAGGCGGCCGGTATCGCGCTGGCGAGGTCGAAGGGGGCGTATCGGGGTCGGAAGCCCAGCTTCAGCAGGGAGCAGCTCGACCAGGTCGTCGCACTCCTTGGGGAGGGCCGAGGACCCGCAGAGGTCGCGAGGGCGGCCAAAGTGTCGCGGCAGACCGTCTATCGGATCAAGGAGAACCCGGGGGCTGCAGGGCGGGCTTTGGCCGCTTGGGCGTGAGGGCGTTCGTGTGTGTCTCTCGCCCTTAGCGGTATCATGATACCGTTTCCATGATCGGCGCCCTCAAGCCTCGCTTTCTTGCCCTCGGACCCACGGGTCTCCCACGCACCCCACGGGTATCCTGAGGATTCGCCTGCCGGGGGGACGGGGTGCGCAATTGCCCTACCAAGGACAATACCACCAAGTCGTCGCCCCACCCCCGACATCACAGAGAAGAAAGGAGGCCAAGCCCATGCTTGCGCCTAAGCCATGCCGTGTGCGCGGTTGCCCCGGCTCCGCTCACGGCTACGGCGTCATGTGCGACCGGCACCGCCACGCCGACCGGAAGCACGGACATCCCCTGCAGACGCCCATCTTCAAGAAGGACCTCAAGCCCTACCTCGCCATCGTCGCCGCGAAGCACGCGAACACGCCGTCCAACGAAGCGTGGAACATCATGCGGCGCCGTTGGGCCGAGACCGTGGATCACGCGATGATCTGCGAGCGAAAGGCCCGGTCCCGCCCCTACAACCGATACGAACTCACGGCCGCCCAGGAGATCATCAAGCTCCACAGTGAGCAGCGCTGGGAGGACGTCATGTACACGGCCGCAGCCGTGGTCATCCTCCAGGAGTTCGACCCCAGGCGCTTTGCGTCGGATCGCGCCTTCACCTTCCAGCTCGCCCGCATGGTGCGGCAGCTGGGGGATGTCTCGGAAGGTCGCTACCACGCGGCTGACGGGACCTTCCAGCGCCGGTACCCCTACTTCGCACCGAAGGCCATGGCGGTCCTCGGCCAATGGCTCGCCGAGACGTTCGGCGTCCTTGGGATGCGCCTCGCCCAGCTTGAACTCAAGAAGCACGAGCTGGCGGAGGCCGAGAGTGCCGCTCTCGCGTCCGGCCTCGATCTCTTGCGATGACGCGCGAGCCCATCGAGCAGGAACCGCTGGTCCTGCGCGCCTTCCTCTCCGAGCGCATGCACGAGACAGGCAGGCCTATCCACATCACCGAGTGTTCGGGCGTTCGTGTGGAGGCGAGCCGCAACTCAATCTCCAAGCTTTGCCGTGAGCTGATCCGCACCGGCTATCCGCCTGAGACGCTGATCGAGTTCGTCCGCCAGGAAGGCGAGCGGACAGTGATCTGCTTCAACGCCGCTCCTCTCAACCGATGGGCCGAGCGGTCTCTCTCCGAGGGAGCGAAGGGCTTCAAGGTCGAGCGCTACCGACCTCGCCCCGACGCGGCCGAGTAGCCCCACCACACTTCTACATCCACGCGCGTGCGTGAGGCAGGTCCGCCAGACTCCTCACTACCGATGATAGGTGTACCTGACGAACGCGCCTGAAGAATCGTATTCGAAGGTCATCCCGCGGCCACAGTATGGACGATCATCCATCAAAACGTACATCTTCCCTCCGTCGACGTGCACAGGATACTGCCTAAGCGACACCAGAAATGAGATTAGAACGGAGCCGTCTGATCTCTTATCCGCAGTCAAATCATAACATTCACCGTTACTCCTCAGCTCGGCGAATCTCTTCTCGGCATCCCTAATCAATCTCCTCAGTCCGTGACTGATGAAGATGCTCTCATCATCATCATCATCATCATCATCATCTAAATGGATTACGGGAGCATCCTGGCCCTTCTCTGTCGCAATCGCGGGTACCCCGATCGAAACAGCGAGCAGGCTCCCCAAGAGAGCAATCGTCCTCAGATCATGCATCGGCGCACCTCCTCAAAAAGAGCGGGAGGATCTGCCCCCCCAAAGCCTCTCACCTGGCGGCGACATCCTGAACACACACCGCACCAGGCCGAGCCAACGGAATCTACAGCAGCCTTCCGCCGTCCGCCGCAGGAGACGCGTGAGCACCTCCCGGCACCCGAGGGCCCCAAAGTCCCCCAACGCCAATCCTACCCCGCTCTCGGCACCCTGCCGACGATCCATCGCGGGACCAGGATCGACCACCGCCAACAGCCAATCGGCAGGTGCTCCCACCGAGTGCTCGCGCGGTATCCCAATACCACCACATCCAACTTCAACAAGGAGGCCCATCTCAGATGGCCAAGACAACGACGGCGCGCGCCCAGCGCCAGGACACCGACACCAACGTCGAGAACGCCGAACCGACCGTGACGCTCCCCAGCATCAAGCTCGGGCTCGCCCAGGGCATCTGGGTCGGCATCCAGGAGGCCCCGGAGGAATTGAAGGGCACCGGCAAGGTCCCTGATCGGATCGCCCTGCGCCTCAACACCGACTGCCAACCGATCGCCCGCAAGAAGGCTGAGGAGCTGCTCGGCCCGTACCGCAGACAGTACCTCCAGGTCGCCGAAGGAACCCTGCGGAGCTTCAAGGGTCCCGATGAGTTCAACCAGGCGCCCACCCCGCTGCAGGAGGTGTGGCGTGCAGCCTTCCGAAGCAGCCAAATGCTCTCCGTCCCCGAGCTGATCCACAACTACCGGATCAGTCAGGAAGACGCCCTCAACATGATCCGCGTCTACAACATGCTCCTCGCCGTGGATCGTGACCCGCTATCCACGCGTCCCTCGTTCGACAGGAGCAAATGGACCGAGGCGGAGCGCTGGTACCTGAACTTCCAGGAGCAGATTGCTGCCCAAGGTCGCCTCAATGGGATGCGCGTTCGTGGGGTCACGCCGCCCGAGCCTGATGCATCGACGTCAGAGGGAGGCGCCCAATGAGCATGAGCCGTTCCGACGAAGAGATGCGCGCTGCTGCCAAGGCGGCGGAGAAGGACCGCGACCGCGAGGCGTTCTTCAGCCGCGTGGGCGGCCGAGAGGTCTGGACGAGCATGGATGCGTTCGCCAGGTCCAACTGGTCCGACGACAAGTTCGAGCGCTTCAACGCGGCGATGGCCTCCGGCGACCGCAACCAAGTCGACCAGGCCATGGACGAGCTGCGGACCGACTACTCCCGCACGATGTTCAGCAGCGAGGGGCAGAGATGACGCCCCAGCAGGCCCGCATGACGGAGGCCTGGCAGCGGATCACCCAAGATCATGGCTCCAGGCGAGAGGTCGCCCGGGTAACTGGCGTGAGCCTCGGTGGGATCACGACCATGCGAAGAACCAGAGGGTTCCTCGCGCGCGCCGGTATCGCTCCTGACACCATCGAGACCTGGGACAAGGCCAGGCGAACCGCTCAGCTCGTCCTGTCCCTCCAGCAGATCTTCAAGGATCGCTGGGTGGAAGCCGCGGCTGAGCTAGCCGCCCACATCAGATCCCGACGCGAGCACTCAACACCGACTCGCGAGCACCCATCGCAGACTTACCAGCATTCGGCGCCGCCTTTTGGAGAGATGGCCGCGCCGGCCTGAGGGGAGCCTACGCATCTCCCCTCAACAACCCCGAGCCCCGGACGAACAGAACCGGGGCCACCATCCTTCTATGCATCAACTAGGGCCGCGCTCGTCGCGGCTCTTTTTTTGCCCCCCATCACCCCCAACAGGACATGACACCATGACCCAGCTCATCGCGCCCCAGGCGCATGAGGCGGTGAACGCTTGGCCAACCGCCAGCGCCCCTTCACTCGCCTCCGAGACCCTACGCACCCTCCAGGACACCTTCGACGCCTACGGGCACTACCCGACACCCGATATGTGGCGAGCACTCGATGCCACCCTGACCACGCTCGCCGCGATGGCTGAGGAGCGGTGTGATCCGGAGATCTACGTCTCGAGCCTCGATCCCGGTGTGGGGAAGACGCAGACCGTCATCCACTTCCTCCGTGCGATGCTCGCCAGCCATGAGCACGCCAATGCCTCGGCCATCGTCTGCGTGAACCGGAAGGATCAGATCCGCGAGTTCATCAAGGCGGGGAAGTTCACCCAGGATGCCTTTGCCATCTTCACCGCTGACGATGAGCTGAATGCCCTGGGTCGGCAGGATCGGGACAACGCCCGCATCCTCCTCACGACACATCAGATGGTCATGTCGCGGTGTGACGGCAGCTCGTTCGAGGCTCGCCCGGAGTTCACCTTCTGGGGCCGAGCGCGTGACGTGCGGATCTGGGACGAAGCCATGATGCCCGGCGAGGCCCTTACGCTCCCTCGGGACAAGATTGCAGGGCTGATCGACCACCTGCGGGCCCCTTTCCCCAAGCTCGCGGACGACATCGAGACCCTCTACTTCGATCTGCGAGGCGTGGACGACGGCTCACAATTCCTCTTCCCGAACCTCGCAGAGAAGCACCGGGTGGAGGTCGAAGCCGTTCTCGACCGCATCAAAGGCAACGACACTGTGGCTCGCCAGTACGCCGACACCATGTGGCAGCTGATGGGTCGCACAGTCTCAGTGCGCCGGGATGGCGTGAACGCTGGGACGATCCTCGACTACGTGGAGACGCTCCCACCCGACATCGGCCCCGTGCTCATCCTCGATGCCTCGGCCCGGGTGAGGGAGACCTATTCTCTCTGGGAGAAGGATCGCGGCGGGCTGCAGCCATTGCCGACCGCCCCCAAGCGCTATGACCGGCTGACCGTTCACGTGTGGGAGCATGCGAGCGGAAAGACGAGCATCGATCGCAACAAAGAGAAGATGACGAGCGCCATCGCCTCGACGATTGACAAGAAGCCCGATGAGGAATGGCTCGTCGTCCACCACAAGAAGGCCTTCCATGGTGAGTTCGTGAAGGAGATCCTCCGACACGTTCGCTGCCCGGAGAACGTCCGCTTCCTCCACTGGGGCGTCCATGATGCCGTGAACGACTTCGCGGACGTTCCCAACGTGATCCTCGCGGGAACCCTCTTCTACCGAGAGTCCGACTACGAGGCCCTCGGTCGCCTGGCGTCAGCCTTCCCAGCCTCTAAAGGCGCCTTCTCGGATGACAAACGGGCCCGGATGAAGCTGGGGGAACACCAGCACCACATCCTGCAAGCGCTCTGCCGCGCTGCGGTTCGACGATGCGAGGGCGATGGAGGATGCCCGGCAACGGACGCCTACGTCATCGCCGGGAGGCAGACGGGGATCAAGGAAGCCTTGGCGACCGTCTTCCCCGGCGTTCACCTCCGAGGTTGGGTCCCGCATCTGCAGGCGTTGTCGGGAAAGCGGAAGCGAGCCCTGGCCTATGTCGCTCGGAGGCTCTTCGAGGAGAGCGCCGACGAAGTGACGTTCTCCGAGGCGATGGAGGTCCTAGGCATGACGAGCGCCTCAAATTTTAGGCGGGACGTTCGTCAACATAAGATCTTCCGCCTCCACCTGGAGGAGGTGGGTATTGTCGAGCACAAGGATGGCCAACGTTATCGATCGTTTCGACGGCTCGTGGATACCCTCGGATTCACTGATGAGACCTAGTGGTCGGTTTCCGTAACCGTCCCCTCTCTATACGAAACCTGACCACTACCCTCTCAAGATCCGGCGCTTAGGTCAGATCCTCGCGCCTGCGAGCCACCCTCGCCCCCTACTACACCGAAGACGGCAGTCTCGTGATCCCGGCGGACCTGATCATCCTCCTGGGCATCCCCTTGCTGACCTTCAACGCCTGAGGGGGACCCAACACACCCCCTGTAATCCCATCAGAAGGAGTATCCCCATGACCGCATCCGCACAGGTCATCGTCCTCAACGACGAGCAGATCATCCGAGCCGGTCAGCGTGCCTGGACGGAGGAGAAGCTCAACCAGCAGCGCGCTCTCCACCGCTGGCATGAGATCGGGAAGGCCCTTCTGGTGGGCCGAGGGTCCGGTGAGAGCCAGAAGAAGACGAAGGCCTTCGGCGTTTGGTGCAAGGAGCACGGCTTCGACGACATCAAGTCCACAGTCCGATCCGATGCCATCTGGCTCGCTGAGAACTGGGATGAAGTCCGCCGATTGTTACACGGCGTGCAACAAACGCACCCCACTCACATCCGGTCTGCATACCGCAAGGCCAAGGCCGGGCCCGCCATCGACACCTCGAAGCTCACGGACATCGAGGCGGACACGATCCGCAAGCTGGACCGCCTCGCCACCCACCCGGACACCCCGGCCGCTGAGGCTGCAATCGCTGCCGCCAAGCGGGACGAAATGCTCGACCGGTTCAACGTCGACATCGACGAGATGCGTGAGAGCGCCGAGGCCAACGAGGCCGAGGACAACGATAGGGCGGACATTCGGAACCGCCTGGAAAGCATTGCCATCCGCCTAGAGCAGAAGCCTGCCAAATGGCTGGTCGATCGCCTGCTCGCAGCCGCAGTCAAGGACTGGGACCTCTTGGTCTCCCTCCAGAAGGAACTCTGAACCATGACGAAGTATGACGCCAACATCTCCGCCCTCATCCAACAGGCCATGGCGAACCCCGAGAAGCGGGAAGCCATCAAGCGGGCTCTTCTTGAAGATTTCTCCGAGAGCCTGGGCCGCAAGATCCTCGCGATCTTCTCGGGCCGCCAGAAGGACATCATCCGTAAGAACCCGATAACCGGGAGGGACGCAGTCCCCTTCTTCGATGTCCTGGAAGCCCTCGGCTCCCCGGTGCCCTCTGGCCGCTGTAAGAACCACTGGTTCCACCTGCGCGACTTTGTCGAGCGCTCGCACCAGATGTTCCTGGTCTACGGCCTGAACCGGAACGGCAACTCCACGCCGTACATCGACCTCGACGCGATCGAGATGTTGACTGGGTGTTAGCTACCTGCGGGTGTGGACGAATCCAGTAGCCGCCCGATTTCTCGCCAAGGCGCGCCTCAGGGTCCGCCCAGGGCGTCCGAGGAAGGACCTCCCGGCCGACGAGCTGACGTGGCCCGCCTTCCTGGTTCGCTACTGCCCCATCGGTCGCCGCCGCGCTGACGAGATCATCATGATCGCGGATGGGCGGAAGACCGTGGAGGAAATGCGGGAGGAACAGCGCCAGAAGAACCACCGCTTCTATGACCGGCAGAAATCAGGCGTTTCAAACGCCGAGTTTCCCGAGGACCCTGAAGAGGACCCGAGGAGGACGAAGAGGACACCTCGGAGCCCGTCGAGCCCACGGAACCCAAGGCGATCACCCGCCAGTCCAATAAGGGTGACCATAAGGAAAAGAAGGCTACCAAGGATGCCCGGACGGAAGCAGAGAAGGAGCGGGCTCAGAAGCTCCGCCGCATCACCACCATCCTCAAGCAGCTCCCGGGTGAGGTCATCGACGAGTACCTCGCCAAGCTCGAAGCCGAACTCTAGTCCAACCTACCCGTGGCTCACCGGACGGGCTGGAGCTTATTGTCCTTGTTCGGTGAGGCGGGCCGCGAGTTCCTCGTCGAGCTCGGGAAGGAGGACGATCCCGTCCTGGTCGCTCCCGGACGAGTGGACCACGATCCAGGTGCATCGCCTGCCGCTCTCGTTGCGCGGGGCGTGCGGCACGCTGGCGGCGACAAAGCACTGCTCGCCCTCGCGGACGCGAACCATCTTCTCCAGATGATCGCCATAATAGACCGCGCACTCGCCCTCCAGCATGTACGCGATCGTCTCGATCCCCTCGTGGTAATGCGCCTTGGCGACGACCCCCGGCGGCATCGGCAGAATATTCATGCACACCTTCAGGGCACCGACCGTCTCCATCGACGCACCCGCGCCATAGGTGAAACCCTGCTTCCCGACATAGGTCTCTCCCGGCCTTATGACCGCGACCCCGTCATGCTCTTGCATGGCCATATCGGCTTCTCTCCCGACTCCTTGACCAAGGTGCCTCAGCTCGATCCGCTGATAGTCTTCCGACATAGGGGAGTTTTCAAGGATATCGCTGAGGACACCAGCTTACGCCAGCTAGCCGCTCGGGAGAGGTGGATGGTTCAGAGAGAGACTGAAATGACCAACACCACCAACAACACCTTCGAGTTCGCCTTCCGTGGCCTGCAGCTCCGCGCCTTCGACCTCAACGGTCAGGCGTGGTTCGTCGCCAAGGACGTGTGCGACATGCTCGGACTGGCAGACGCCTTCATGTCGCTGAAGTCGATGCCCGCCGACGAGAAAGCCAAATCCGATTTGGTTTTCCCCGGCAGCCGAGGCCGCAAGCCGCTGATCATCAACCGCGCGGGCTTCTTCCGTCTCGTCATGCGCTCGAACAAGCCCGAAGCGAAGGAGATCCAGAACTGGGTCGTCCGCGAGGTGCTCCCGGCGATCGAGAGCGACGGTATGTACGTGAACGGTGAGGAGAAGGTCCGCACGGGCGAGATGTCCGAGGACGAGCTGATCCTCAAGGCGATGACGGCCCTCCAGGGCAAGGTCTCCCGCCTGGAGCGGGAGAAGGCCGAGCAGGACGTCGTGATCGAGCGCCGCGTAAACTACTGGAGTGCCTATCACCAACGAGAGACGCAGATCCGCGCCAATCCAATCACATACAAGCCCTCGGAAGCACGTGCAATCCATCAAAATCGTCGGGAAGTGAAAAGCTCAAGGATGAAGCGGAGTTGTTTGCGTATCGGCTAGACCAATCCTCAAATTGAAACTCCTTACGTACCACCAACTCAGACAGTGAATCGGAGAATTCAAAGCGAAGATCGCCACTCACACCACCGTCAGGTCGCGGGGTAAATTTTTCTGATATCAGCTTCACGCTACTGCCATCCGCCAATGAGATATTGTCAAAAAGATTCCAACGCGCGTGCCCGTCGATGTCATATGCACCAGACCAGTCAATATGCGCCAGAAGTTGCATCTGATTCCGTCGACAGTATAGTTCGAGTTTAAACTTCCCCTCGCTTCGCTGGTAGATAATCTCAGTTACGGCGACACCGTTTCGATACCCCTTGAGAGACACTTCCAGGGCCGTGTAGTTATCCATCCGCGTGCTACGAAGCTCTTCCTCTGTCAGGTAATGAATACTCCTCGGATCAACACTGGTTGAAAGTTGAAGCAATTCAGCCGATACGCCCATCGCAGACAAAAATTCAAGAAGAGCTGATACAATCTTCTGATCGCCAATCCTGTCTTCTGTGGTAAAGATGGGCGCTGACGGATCGGAAAGGGAAACGGGATTATAGAACTGGTGCACACCGAGGCGGCCCACCCGCTGAAACCCGATTGCAGTCTTCGGCGTTGCTGTCGAGGCGAAACGGCTGACACCTCCGGCAAACGCAAAAACGCAGGCGGAACTACACTCGGCATTGGCGGTCGGAGTGTCCCCTGCCACCCGCCATCCATCGTCGTAGACGCGCTCCACAAATGTGCCAGACACTACAGTGTTTGCACGTTGCTCCCGTATGGCAAGTCCAAGCCGAACACCGCCAACAAGGCTGCCACCAGGTGAGTTCAGGTGGATGTTCAGCCCTCGCGCCGGAAGCAAGTCCTCAGTTTCCAGGAAGCGCAGAAGTTCCTCCGCCGAATCATCCTTGATAGCCCCCTCGGCCACGATCCAGTTGCAGGTCTCGCAATTCCCTCCACTTGTCGCTTTGAAGAAGGTCATTGGATCATCAAACCCAGCCGCAACTTGGGAAACTGTAGTTAAATATAGCAACGTCACGAGTGCTATAATAAAATGACGCACAGTCTAAGACCCCTCACACAGATGACAATCACAGCCGGGCCACGCACATACATCACCGAGCGATGCAAGTGCACCCGATTGCGAGCATAAGACATCATCGTCTCGAATCGCGATTGCCGCTGGTAGCGGCTCTCCGACAGCCCCCGACAGCCGGACACACCCCAAAAATTCACCAGCCTCAATGGAGCAAGCGCCCCAGCTTGATCGCTCGCCGCCCCTGAATCCTATCGGTAGTGCGATCCAATGTGCTAGAATCAAGCTTGGTTTAGACTGTAGTAAGACATGGCGATCAATCAACACCTTGAGGCTTTCCTGCACGCCACAGCCACCTTGGCTCCTGCCTACGCGGAAAGCGACGTCCGCTATGTAGCGGCGAGAGTAGACGGAGGCCTACGTTTACTCAAAGGTTTCCTGTATCTCCGGAATACTCCGCTTGATCTCCCGCCTCGGTTTGACTCGCATCGTTTTGTCGGCGGGGCATTCAAACTCGAGAAAGTCGGACTAGACCTGAAAGGTTTTGTGCAGCAGATAATGGAGGGAAGCCTGCCCACCCCCGAGGGGCAAATACTAATGCCGGCGAATGAACAGGGTCTCCGGCCCACCACCCTCACTCCGTTTCACGCCGCGGGACTTCACAATCAAAGTCGGCTTGCGCTCCTGTCAATCCAAGGCGGCACGTTACGAGAATTTGTTCGATATCCGGAGGCGGACTGGGACGTAATGGCCTCCGAGACCCCATTCTCCAGCTTTCAAGAGCTTCTCAGCTTTTACGAACTGGGGTATTTCATGGACGATAGATGCGTATTCGAGGTAGCAGCTCTCCAAGCGGTGGCAGTTGACAAACTCTCAGGCATCAACGGAACTGGCGCTGAGCTAGCAATCCTGATCGGAGACAAACTCGATACTGAGAAAGCGTCATTGGGTTACCGAATACTGAGTAATGGAGAAGTTGTAAATCGCGGAAGAGTTATTGGAAAAGAACTAAATTGGTCCGAATCTGAAATTCCTGGTGTTCTTCGTGGCAGATACCAGACAACCGTACCATCTGCTGCTGTAGTGCAATGCTTTGCAAACTACGCAGAAGAAACATAGCACTATTGGTGGCTTAACGACTCGGCAATGTGGCAAAATCCGCGGCGCGCAATATATGAGATTGCGGACGATGGCCTATTAACGCTGCAAAATTTTCTAAGTAAATCATCCGGAAAAGGCAATGCACGCGATCTTGAGTTTGGCGTTGCGTGGCTCCTATGGATGCTCGGCTTTAGCGTAGCTCACCTCGGTGGGACATCCTTGACGCAAGATGCGGTCGACATCGTTGCTGCGGCTCCGTCGGGGAATTTGGCAATCATCGAATGCACCACCGGACTACTGAAGGCCGAAAACAAATTAGCAAATCTCGTTGCTCGATGCACAAAATGCAAGGAACAGGTCGCAAGAACGGGCCAGAGCTTTCTGAGAGTGTTGCCCGTGATCGTGACATCTCGCACACAAGATGAAATTGTGGCGGATATCGAGTCGGCAGAACGACTTGGTGTTCTGGTGATATCGCAAGAGGATTTACTTGAAGCAGTCACACGGACGCTGCAGTTTCCTGACCCTGAACGCATCTTTTTAGAGGGTGAACGTCAAGTATCCGTTGCTCTAGAAAAATATAGAACAGCTGAATGAATCTCAGTTAACCAATACATAATTTACCCAACAGATTTTGGAAGTCCAAGACCGCTATAGAACCCTCTCGCCTCCCACGCTCGCTCCGTGCGACGCGCTTGGATCACCTGAGTAGAGCCCAACTTCGTGACTATCTCCGGTACCTTACCAGAGCCACCATGATGCCTTGATTTTACCCCGCTTGCTCGGCCTCTGCGTGATATAGCCTCTCCTACCGTCTGATCGCGGCCGTCCGGTCCTGCCACCCTCGAAGCGGCAAGTTGCGGCCCACTACTCCACATGCTCTAACCCAGGCATCGGCCCTGGCCATAGTACAGAGCAAACCATACCCATTCAGCCTCTCGCGCTAGGACCGCGCAATATATCGAAGGACTATTCCCTTGGAACGCATTGTTACATATCAAGCTCCGCACACAACCTCAGACAGAGATTACATCGTTTATCGAGGAGAAGACGACCTTCGGGGTGTTTTTCTGAAAGCGGGCCGAGATTTATTCGTTATGAATACATCCGCCGAAACGTTCATTTCCGGAGACGGTAACAACGACACCCTGTTCGGAGGAGCTGGGAATGATACCCTCTCTGGTGGCTACGCCGGCCGAGAAGGAAACGTCAACAACGACATCTTGAAGGGCCGTGGGGGTGATGACCTTCTCATGGCAGATGAGGGCCGAGACATACTGTTTGGCGGAGAGGGCAACGATATTTTTGAGGTGACCTTCTTTTCAAATCCTCGCACTGAGCGCCCAGCAACCGCGATCATCAGGGACTTCAACCCGTCTGAGGATACGTTGGCGATCAACACCGGCTACTCGGAAATCAGGTGGGAGATTCAGGATTTCGAGATTCGAGAGCACAGGGGCAGCACCTTCATCATTCTCGACGACGACAATGCAATCGTCCTGAAGGACTTCGTTGGCGACTTTGATATCAGTTTTGACATGTGGTGGCTTTGATCGCTGCGAACCTCATGTTTCGGCTCTGATCAGGTGGGGCATGTCGAACGGCCCTGCCCCTCAGGAACAGCCCCGCGTTGCGTCCAAAGAGCTTCTGAGACGATTGCGCGATCTCCACACAACTGCTACACACACCCCTGTCCCGAACCCTCAGAACCCCGCAGAAACCCTAGAGATTCCGCGAAATCCCAGCTAGCCCGCCCCTGGGCACCATTCTTCCCGGAAAGCCGAACAGCCCGCGCCGCCCCCAGGCTACGCCGCTGAATCCGCCCAGCGCCGGAAGAGACACTCCCCTCCCCACCGCCCCTCAAAGCCCGTCCTTGTAGACCACGCCCCCCTTCATGATCAGGTCGAAGTTCGCGCCGGGGTCGGCGACGAGGTCGATGTCGGCGAGCGGGTTGCCGTCGACCAGGATGAGGTCGGCGTAGGCCCCTGCCGCGATCACGCCGAGGGGGCCCGCCTGGTAGGGGTGGCGCGGGCCGGCGAGCATCAGGAGCTCGGCGTTGGTCGAGGTCGCCATCTTCAGGATCTCGTAGGGCGTGTACCAGCGCTTCAGCTTGGCGAGGAAGGCGCCCTGCCGCTCGGCAAGCGCGGGGTCGAACAGGATGTCGGTGCCGAAGGCGACCTTGACGCCGACCTCCTTCGCCAGGTTGTAGGTGGCGTCGGTCCCGTTCGTCACCTCGATCCATTTGCGCTGGCTGCCGGGGTCGTCGAAGTGGAAGCCGTCCTCGTCGTCGAGGAGCGGCTGGACCGACAGCCACACGCCGTTGTCGCGCATCAGCTCCATCGTCTCGCGGCTGAGCAGGAAGCCGTGCTCGATGGTCTTCACCCCGGCCTCGACGGCGATCCGGGCGGCCTCGTCGGTGAAGATGTGGGAGGCGACGTAGGTGTTGTAGGTGTCGGCGACCTCCACGAATGCCCGCACCTCGTCCATCGTGTATTGGCGCACGTCGAGCGGGTCGTAGACCGAGGAGACGCCGCCGCCGCCCGAGATCTTGAGCTGAGAGGCCCCCATCCGCATCACCTCGCGCGCCCGCTTGGTGACCTCCGGCACGCCGTCCGCCATCGCCATCAGCCCGACGCTGTACCAGTACCATTGCGAGTCCGCCGGGTTGGTCGGGACGGCCTGGTAGGGGCGGTAGTCGAAATGGCCGCCGGTCTGGCCGATCGGCGGGCCTGAGGGGAGGATGCGCGGGCCGAGGATCTCGCCGGCGTCGATCATCCGCTTCGTCGCGAACGGATTGCCGCCGACATCGCGCACGGTGGTGAAGCCGCGCAGCAGCGTGCGTTCGGACCCGAGCGCGCCGCGGATGGCGATCTCGAGAATGTCGCCGGTGACGACGGTGCTCTGCGCCGCGCAGCAATAGGACGTGTGCCAATGCACGTCGATGAGGCCGGGGATCATGGTGCGGCCGGCGGCATCGATGATCCGCGCGCCCTCGGGTGCGTCGAGCCCTTCGCCGATCGCGGCGATCATCCCGTCCTCGACCAGCACATCCTGCCCGACGATGAGGTCGGGGCTGACCCCGTCGAAGATCGCCGCGCCGGTGATGAGGGTTGCGTCCGCGGCCGCGGCGCTCCCGGCAAGGCCGAAGACACAGATGGCGGTTGCCACGATCCGCATCACATCACCTCCGAAGTCCGTCGCCGTCTGGACGCTCTCCCGCCGACCGTCTGAGGGCCGGCGAGCCCCGTCGCGCCCCTCAGTCGCCCCGCTCGTCGCCGTCGAACCCTTCGTCGTTGCGCGCAAAGCCCTTCGACTGGCCGGACATCTCCATCTCCGGTCGCGCAAGCGGCGCGCTGGCGGCTGCCGCCGGCTCGGCGGGACGACGCAGATGCACGTCCTGTTGCGGGTACGGGATCGAGATGTCGGCGGCGTCGAACTGTTCCTTGATCTGCTGCGTGAGGTCCCAATAGACGGTCCAGTAGTCGGACGTGCGGGTCCAGGGGCGGCACACGAAATTGACCGAGCTGTCGGCGAGCTCGTGGACGCGGATCACGGGCTCGGGCTCGGGCAGCACCAGCGGATGGGCCTTCACCGTCGTCTCGATCACGTGCATCGCCTTGCGCAGGTCGTCCTCGTAGCTGACCCCGAAGATGAGATCGACGCGGCGCGTGGTGCTCGCCGTCACGTTCGTGATCACGTTGCCCCAGACATTCTTGTTCGGGATCACGATGATCTGGTTGTCCGGCGTCACGACCGTGGTCGACACGATCGTCACCGTGCGCACCGTCCCCGCGACCCCGCCGACATCGACATAGTCGCCCTCGTCGAACGGCCGGTTGACCATGATCATCAGGCCGCTCGCGAGGTTGCCGAGCGTGTCCTGCAGCGCGAAGGCGATGATGAAGGAGGCGCCGCCGATGAGGGCGAAGACGGGCGAGATGTCGATCCCGAGCCCGGACAGGACGACCATCAGCCCGATCGCGAGCACGAACCAGTAGATGAGGCCGACGAGGAAGATCTGCAGCAGCTTCGACAGATGCGGCACGTGACCGATCCACCGCCTTGCGAGGCGCCGCACCACCCGCGCCGCGAGGACGAGGCCGGCGAGCGAGGCGACGATGATGCCGATATCGATCGCGAGCTGGACGCCCCCGTCGCGCGCCGTCAGCCACGCCATCATCTGGGCGAGCAGCGTCTTGAAGTCGGCGGTGCGCGTCTCCTCGATGATGATGGAGGAGCGGTAGGCGCGCAGCTCCGCGATCGCCGCCGCGTCGCCGCCCTTCTTCTCCCAGGACGAGATGACCTTGGAATATTTGTCGAACAGGCCTTTGCGCTCGGCGACGAGCTCGGTGAGGTTTTCGCGCGCGGCGTCCGCGACCGCGCCTTCGGTCCGCATGATCGCCACCTGCGCGGCCATCACCTCCTCGGTCTTCTTGCGCACGATCTCGAGCCAGACCTGCGCGAGCTTCTCGAGCTCGGCCTTGGTGAGCGGCACGAGGCGCAGCTCGAGCTCGTCGGTGGAGATCTTCGGATCGAGCACCTCGACGGCGAGGCCCGTCGCGGAGTCGCGCGCATTCTCGTCGACGGCCGCCTCGGCGACCGCCTCCGCGGCATTCTCGACCGCCGCCTGCGACTGCCCTTCGGACGCCCCGTCGGCGTTCGCCGCGCCCGCCTCGGCCGCACCCGCCGCCCGGACGGCCTGGTCGAGCTGATCGGCGCTTTGCTCGGCCTGCCTGGCAGTCTCCTCCGACACCGTGCCGGGCGCCGCTTCGCCGTCGGCCGCGGGCGCCTCGGCGGCGGCCGGCGCCGGCGCTGGCGAAGACCCCGCCGCCCCGTCCTGCGCGTTTGCTCCGGCAGCGAAGCAAAGCGTTGCGAAGAGCAACGAAAGAACCAGCCAGACCGAGACCGGGAGATTGCGCATCTGCAAGATCATTTCATTTTTCTTTGCATTAAGGATCACGAATGCTGACGAAGTTTACAGATAATTTCTGCTGCGGCCAGCCAGACGCGCCTCTTGCGTGTCCGGCGCCCGAGCCCGGCCATACGGCGACGGATCGATTTGCTCGACGGCGCATGACGAACGGGTTGCCGAAAGCCTTCCCGGCCGCGTGAAACCCGGTTGGCGCGCCGCGACGACTTCGGCCGCTTGATCGGTGCGCTTGCCGTCTTCCGAGCGCGTCCGGAGACCGGCATTTGGCCCTGTCCTCCGCGGATACCGGACCGTCTGAATTTCGTGCGGGTATGCTTGAGGGGCTCAAGCAGTCGCTGTAGTCTTGCAACCGAACTTATAAAAAGAACCGCGACAAGCGGGCGTCACGCTGGCTTTTCGGCTACAGCGAATCGAGTGCGCAAGGGAGGCGGACTGAACCTAGACACCGTCCGGACAGCGGACCCGCGTGACGCCGCCGCGTCCCTGCCTCTCCCCGCACCAGAAAAACAAAAATGCGCGCCAACGTGCGCGTACCAAGGAGGAAACACGATGAACCAACCGTCCGCGAAGACCGCAGCCTCGCTGCTGCGCAAGTTGAGCCTCGGCACGCTGCTCGTCGCCGGGGTCGCCTCATTCGCAGCCCTGACCGCCGCCGCCCCCGCCTCGGCGCAGGACGTGAAGAAGCTCGCCTTCGTCGTCAACGTCCCCGCCGACTTCTGGAAGTTCGCGCGCGTCGGCACCGAGACCGCCGATGCGGAGCTCCCCGGCTACGAGGTCGAGTTCTACATCCCCGGCGAGATGTCGGCCGCCGCCCAGAAGAAGATCCTCGAGGATCTCCTCGCCAAGGGCATCGACGGCGTCGCCATCAGCCCGGTGAACCCCGACGATTCCACCGCGATCCTCAACGAAGTCGCCTCCAAGGCCGTGCTCTTCACGCACGACGCCGACGCGCCCGAGTCGAACCGCGTCATGTATATCGGCACCGACAATGTCGCCGCCGGTCGTCAGGCGGGCGAGTTGATGAAGAAGGCGCTGCCGGACGGCGGCACGGCGATGCTCTTCGTCGGCACGATGGACGCGGCCAACGCGCGCGAGCGCAGCCAGGGCATCAAGGAAGCGATCGAAGGCGCCGGCATCGAGATCATCGACATCCGCACCGACGGCGGCGACCAGACGAAGGCGAAGGCCAACGCCGAGGACACGCTCTCCAAATATCCGGACATCGACCTGCTCGTCGGCCTGTGGGCCTACAACACGCCGCAGATCTACAATGCGGTGAAGGCGGCCGGTAAGCAGGGCCAGGTCAAGATCGTCGGCTTCGACGAGGACCAGCAGACGCTGCGCGGCATCGTCGCCGGTGACATCCTCGGCACCGTCGTCCAGCAGCCCTATGAGTTCGGCTACCAGTCCATCATCAAGATGGCGAAGTATATCGATGGCGATAAGTCGGTCGTGCCCGAGAACAAGCTCGACATCGTTCCGACCCAGATCATCGACGCGTCCAACGTGGCCGAGTTCATCAAGAAGGTGCAGGCCACCCTCGGCCAGTGATCCCGCCTCTCGCGACATGATGTGAGACCTCGCCGGGACCCGTGCGGTCCCGGCGAGACTTGCGAAGGATCGGATATGCCCGAACCCCTGCTCGAGCTGCGCTCGGTGACCAAGACCTATCCCGGCGTCACCGCTCTCGACGATGTCAGCCTGTCCCTCAACAAGGGGGAGGTGCTGGGCCTCATCGGCGAGAACGGTGCCGGCAAGTCGACGCTGATGAAGATTTTGGGCGGCATCGTCGCCCCCACCGCCGGGACGATCGAACTCGACGGCGTGTCGCACGACCGCCTCACGGTGCCGGCCGCCACCGCCGCCGGCATCGCCTTCGTCCACCAGGAACTGAACCTCTTCGACAATCTGAGCGTCGGCGCCAACGTCTATATCGGCCGCGAGCCGCGCTATGGCGGCCCGCTGAACCTCATCGACACGCGCGCCCTCAACGCGAAGGTCGCGCCCCTTCTCGATCGGCTGGGCCTCGATATCAGCCCGTCGACGCCGCTCGCCGAGCTTTCGCTCGCCCAGTGCCAGCTCGTCGAGATCGCGAAGGCGCTGTCGCTCGACGCGCGCGTCATCATCATGGACGAGCCGACCTCGAGCCTCACCCTGAAGGAGACCGACCGGCTCCTCGAGGTGATCGCGGACCTTCGCGCCGACGGCGTCAGCATCATCTACATTTCCCACCGGCTCGACGAGGTGAAGAGCTGCGCCGACCGCGTGGTGGCGCTGCGCGACGGGCGCCGCGTCGGCGAACTCGTCGGCGAGCAGATCACGCACGACGCGATGATCCGCCTGATGATCGGCCGCGCCCTCAAGGCCGTCTACCTCCCGCCCAAGGTGGCGCCGAAGGACAGCGGCGTCGTGATCGACCGTCTCGTCACCCGCGCGCGGCCGGACAAGGAAGTCTCCTTCGCCTTCCGCCGCGGCGAGATCGTGGGGCTCGCGGGCCTCATCGGGTCGGGCCGGACGGAGCTTGCCCACGCGATCTTCGGCATCGACCCGCCGCTCTCGGGCCGCGTCCTCCTCGACGGCGAGCCGGTCGTGGCGCGCGTTGCGAGCGACGCCATCGCGAAGGGCATCTATCTCGCCCCGGAGGACCGCAAGCGCGCCGGCCTCCTCCTCGACCTTCCGGTCGACCAGAACATCACCCTCGCCGACCTTGCGAGCTACGCCCGGCATGGCCTGCCCGACCGCGCAGCCGAGGCGCGCGCGGCGCGCCAGCAATGCGAGTCGCTGTCGATCAAGACGCCCTCCACCGCCACCCATGCGGTGAACCTCTCGGGCGGCAACCAGCAGAAGGTGGTGCTCGGCAAGTGGCTCTCGATGCGCCCCAACGCCGTCATCTTCGACGAGCCGACCCGCGGCATCGATGTCGGCGCGAAGAGCGAGATCTACGCCATCATGCGCGCGCTCGCCGATGCCGGTGTCGCGATCCTGATGATCTCCAGCGACATGGAGGAGGTGATCGGCGTCTCAGATCGCATCGCGGTCATGCACGAGGGCCGCATCAGCGGCATGCTCGAACGGCCCGACTTCTCCGAACACAATGTGATGCTCCTGGCCGTCGGTGCCACGACCGAGGAAAGAACACGCGAGAATGCTTAGAAAAGAACTGGGTCTGTTCGTCCTCATCCTGATTACCGGCACCGTCACCGCCCTCATCAACCCGCAATTCATCTCCACCATCAACCTCATCAACCTGTCGAACCAGATCGGCCTCTTCGGCCTTCTGGCGCTGGGGCTCGGGGTCGTGATCGTCACCGGCGGCATCGACCTGTCGGTCGGCTCGATGCTCGCCCTGCTCGGCGTGATCTTCCTCGACCTCCTGGTGAATTTCGGCCTCTCCTGGCCGGTCGTCTTCGTCATCGTGGTGTTCGCCGGGATGGTGCTCGGCTCGATCCACGGCGTGCTGATCTCGCGGCTGAACCTCCAACCCTTCGTCGTCACGCTGTGCGGCCTTCTCATCTATCGCGGCATCGCGCGCTACTACACGGCCGACGCGACGGAAGGCTTCGGCTATGCCGGCGGCTACGAGACGCTGGAGTGGCTGACCTCGGGCCGCACCTACAGCATCCCGCACACCTTCATCTTCTTCATCCTCGTCGCCATCGTGATGGGCGTCCTGCTGCACAAATCCGTGCTCGGCCGCTACATCTACGCGGTCGGCAAGAACGAGGAGGCGGCGCGCTTCTCCGGCATCCCGACGAAGGCCGTGATCGTCGCCGCCTACGCGATCAGCGGCCTCCTCGCGGGCATCTCGACGGTGTTCTTCGTGTTCTACACGCAGTCCGTCTCCCCCTCCGCGCACGGCAATTTCTACGAGCTCTACGCCATCGCCGCCGCCGTCCTCGGCGGCTGCTCGCTGCGCGGCGGCGAGGGCTCGGTGATCGGCATCGTGCTCGGCGTGGTGCTCCTCCAGGTGCTGCAGAATCTCGTCAACATGCTCGGCATCCCGAGCTCGCTGAACTTCGCGGTGATGGGGGCGGTCATCCTCGTCGGCGTGATCGTCGACGGCCAGCTCCAGAAGCAATCGCGCGCACGCTGAGCGTCCCGGAGAGATCCATGCCACAGAATTCCATCCATCCGAGCCTCAAGGACAAGCTGGTCCTCATCACCGGCGGCGGGTCGGGCATCGGCGCGTCCCACGTCGCCGCCTTCTGCGCCCAGGGCGCGCGCGTCGCCTTCTTCGACATCGCGCGCGAGGCGTCCGAGGCGGTGGTCGCGAAGAACGCCGACGCGCCGGGCGGCGCGCCGCTGTTCCTGGAGGTCGACCTTACCGACATCCCGGCCCTGCGCGCCGGCATCGAGGCGGTGCGCGACCGGCTCGGCGAGATCGAAGTGCTCGTCAACAACGCCGCCGACGACACGCGCCACACGCTCGACGATGTCGACGAGGCCTATTTCGAGGACCGCATCGCGGTGAACCTGCGCCACATGGTGTTCGCGGCGCAGGCCGTGGCGCCGGGGATGCGGGCGCGCGGCTCGGGCGTCATCATCAACACCGGCTCGATCACCTGGCACGCGGCCTTCGGCGGCCTCCCCCTCTACGCGATGGCGAAGGCGGGCGTCGAAGGGCTGTCCCGCTCGCTCGCCCGCGAGCTTGGGCCCGACAATATCCGCGTCAACTGCATCATCCCCGGCTGGGTGATGACCGAGCGGCAGCTGACGCTCTGGGTCGACGACGCCGCCCGCGCGAAGATCAAGCAGATGCAGTGCCTGCCCGGCCTCGTCCAGCCGGAGGACATCGCCAACATGGCGACCTGGCTCGCCTCCGACGACAGCCGCATGTGCACGAGCCAGATCTTCGTCGTGGACGGCGGTTGGATCTGAGGCCGCCGCACCGACGGGAGACCGCGCGGCGCTTTTCGCGCGTGCGCTGACATTTTCGGCCGCGCCTGCGTGAGGCCGGCCGCGACGCCACCCTGCCGAACCCGGATCACCGCCCCGCCATGGGCGAGGCCGTGCTATCAGGCAGGACCATGCCGCCGGCCCCATGCCGGCGGCCAAGAATGAGAACAGATGCGACCCGGGCGACGCTGGAACGCCTCCCGTCTTCGCAGGGGAGAATGCGCGTGGGCGCCACCGGCATCCTCGACAGCCGCTATTCCTGGGGCCGTCTCGTCCTCACGCTCGGCGTGGCGACGATCGGCAATGTGGGGATGTGGGCGGTCGTCATCGTCATCCCGTCGCTCCAGGCCGAGTTCGCGATCGACCGCGCCGGGGCCTCGCTCCCCTACACGGCGACGATGGTCGGCTTCGCGCTCGGCAACGTCCTCACCGGCCGCATCGTCGACCGGGTGGGGGTGTCGACCGCCGTCCTCCTCGCCGCGCTGATCCTCGGCGTCGGCTACGCGGCGACGGCGATGGCGGAGAACGTCACCCTCGTCATCGCCCTCCACGTCCTCATCGGGCTCGGCACCGGGGCCTGCTTCGGGCCGCTGATGGCGGACATCTCGCACTGGTTCTCGAAATGGCGCGGCACGGCGGTCGCGCTCGTGGCAAGCGGCAACTATATCGCCGGCGCCTTCTGGCCGATGGTGCTCGGCGGGATGCTCGAGACCGGAAGCTGGCGCGGCATCTACTGGACGCTCGCGATCATCATGGTCGTCGCCCTCGTGCCGCTGGCGCTGACGCTGCGGCGCCGCGTGCCCCAGGCGGCGATGGTCCAGTCGGAGGCGGAGCGGCGCTCGATCGACCTGCCCCTCGGGACGCTGAAATGGCTCCTCGCGCTCGCCGGGTTCGGCTGCTGCATGGCGATGGCGATGCCGCAGGTCCACATGGTCTCGCTCGCCGTCGATCTCGGCTGCGCGCCCGTCGTCGGGGCGCAGATCCTGGCGGTCATGCTCTTCGGCGGGGTGATCTCGCGCATCGTGTTCGGCGCGGTCGCCGACCGGCTCGGCGGGGTGAAGACGCTCCTCATCGGGGCGACGCTGCAATGCTTCGCGCTGTCGCTCTATTTGCCGTTCGACGGGATGGTCTCGGGGCTCTTCATCGTCAGCCTGATCTTCGGCCTGTCGCAGGGCGGGATCGTGCCGTCCTACGCCGTCATCGTGCGGGAATATTTCCCCGCCCGGCAGGCGGGCACGCTGATCGGCCTCGTCCTTATGGCGACGATCATCGGCATGGCCGTGGGCGGGTGGGTCTCCGGCTATATCCGCGACGTCACCGGCTCCTACGAGATGGCCTTCCTCAACGGCATCGCGTTCAACATCCTCAACATGGCGGTGATGGTGCTGATCCTCGGCAAGACGCGCACGCCCCGGCCGCGCCCGGCGATCGCCTGAGCCGCGACGACCGCCCGGCGGTTCCGGCACACGCGGAGGTCGCGTAGACTGCGGCGGACCGGCATCACATGCCGCCCGCCGCAGGAGCCGCCGATGTTCACCACCGACGCGACGCGACGGGACTTCACCACCGGCGACGGGGTCCGCCTCAGCTACCTGGAGGCGGGCGCGGGCCAGCCCCTCGTCATGGTGCCCGGCTGGTCGCAGACCGCGCTCCAATGGTCCGGCCAGATCGAGGCCTTCGCGCCGACCCACCGGGTGATCGCCGTCGACATGCGCGGCCACGGCGCGTCGGACAAGCCCGGCCATGGCTACAAGGTCTCCCGTCTCGCCCAGGACCTTCATGAGCTGATCTCCGGGCTCGGCCTCGGCGACGTCGCCCTGATGGGCCACTCGATGGGCTGCTCGGTGATCTGGGCCCTCATCGACCTCTACGGCACCGGCGGGCTCGACCGCCTCGTCTTCGTCGACCAGTCAGCCTTCCTCGCCGACACCCCCCTCCTCACGCCCGAGGAGAAGGCCGAGGCCGGCGCGATCTTTCCGCCCGACGCCCTCTTCGCCGCGATCGCCCGCCTCACCGGGGGCGACCCGGCCACGGCGACGGCCGAGTTCCTGCGCGCCCTCTTCTCGCCGGGCGTGCCGGCGGAGATGCTCGACGCGGTGGTGGCGCTCAACATCATGCTGCCGCGCCGCCACGCGGGGGCGTTGATCCTCAACCACGTTTTCAGCGACTGGCGCGACGTGATCCGCCGCATCGACCGCCCGTCCCTGTGCATCGGCGCGGAGGGCAGCTCGGTCCCGGTGAGCGCAATGCTGTGGCAGGCCGCGACCATCCCCGGCGCCCGCGCGGCGATCCTCTCCCGCGAGGAGGGCGGCAGCCACTTCATGTTCCTGGAGAATCCGGGGTGGTTCAACGGGGTGGTGGGGGCGTTCTTGCGGGAAGAAGAAGCCGGCCGCTAAACCGGCCGTCCTCGACCATCCCAAGCCTGCGGGCGCGCTCCCTCAAATCGGCCGTTCCATGAAATAGACGTGGGCCGGTGTTCCGGGCGGGGACGGGATTTCGGCGAAGCCCATCCGCTCGTAGAGGCGGCGGGCGGCGGTGAGGAAGCGGGCCGAGCTGAAGCGGCAGGTCCCGTAGCCGTCCGCGCGCATCGAGGCCAGCATCCCGGTGAGGAGCGCCTCGCCGACGCCGTGCCCCCGTCCCTCCTCCCTCACGAAGAGCCGCTTCACCTCCACAACGCCGGGCTCCATCTCCTGATACATCACGCAGCCGACCGTCCGCGCGCCGAAATCGGCGAGTAGGATCGCCCCCTTCGGCCGGGCATGGATCGCCGGGAGCGCCGCCAGCGTGCGGGCATACGCGACGGGCTCGAAGGTGGTGAGGATGGTGGCGCGCAGGTCCGGAAACGTCCTCAGCTGCCAGTCAAGCCACGCCCGGCAGAGGTCGCGCGCGGCTTCGAAGTCCCCCTCCGTCGCCGCCATCCGGACGGACACCGCATCCTCGCGCGCCATAGATCCTCGCCGCTCGGGCCGACCGCCTTCCCGCATCATCATCTCAGACCGGGACAGGCCGGTCAGCGTCCAATCCTCGGCCGCCCCCCGGTCCGAGGACTTGTCCCTGGCACCTCCAGATCGAGGCGAGGCCGCCTCCTTGCGCGAGGCGCGTTCCACAGACTGGCGTCAGGCTCAAGAGAAGCGAAATCGATTGTCATTAGAATCGTTCTATAAAACTTGCTAAGCCTCCTCCCGTGGGCCGGCTCGATTGCCGGTCGCCATATCGGAAAGGTCTTGGCATGGCGCATCGTCCCGCTGACGGGTTCACGCCCCTTCAGAAAATCCTCCACTGGGCCGTCGTTCTCCTCCTGATCGCGCAATATCTCGTCCTCGAAGACGGCATGGGTCCGGCCTTCCGGGAGACCGTCGAGACCGGCACCCCCGTCCTCACGACCTACCCGTTCGCGCATATGGTGGTCGGCATCGCGGTGCTCGTCTTCGCCCTCGCGCGGCTTGGCCTGCGCGCGGCGGTCGGCGCGCCGTTGCCGCCGGCCGAGGAGCCGCCGCTCGCGAAGATGACCTCGCACATCGTGCATTTCGGCCTCTATGCGCTGATCGTTCTCCTGCCGCTCGTCGGGCTCGGCGCCTATTTCATCCCCTCGCCCGTCCTCGGCGAGGCGCACGAGGTCGGCAGCAACCTCCTCCTCGCCTTCGCCGGCCTCCATGTGGTCGGCGTCGTCATCCATCAGTTCTGGTGGAAGACCGGCATCCTCGGCCGCATGACCTGACCCGGTCCGGCCCGGCGGGGCCGCAAGGCGCGTCCCAAATCGGGCGCATGGCTCGCCGCCGAAGTCAGCCCGACCCGATCGGCGAGCGCGCTAGACCAGGAAATCGTCGGCGTCGAGCGGGCGCGCATAGTCCGCGAGCACCATCACGTCCCCGCCCCCGAACTTCAGGATCGTGTCGCCCCCCGCCACATTGGCGCGGGCGAGGATGCGGCCGAGCGGGATGTCGATGCCGGTGAGGTCGATGCGGTCCCCCTCGCCGGGGTTGAAGTCGGCGACGATGTCGACGTCACCGCCGCGCTCGGCGACGAAGAGATCCGCGCCCGGCCCGCCGGTGAGCCGGTCACGGCCGACGCCGCCCGAGAGCGTGTCGTCGCCCGTCTCGCCGAAGAGCTTGTCGCGGCCCGCCCCGCCGATCAGCACGTCCGCGTCGTTGCCGCCCTTCAGGATGTCGTTTCCGCCGCCGCCGAGGAGGCGGTCGTCGCCGTGCCGCGCGAGAAAGACATCGTCCGCGCGCCCGCCGATCAGCGTGTCGTCGCCGATGCCGGAATCGACCTGGGTCGCGGTCCCGATCCTGTGCGCATCGTAGAGATTGTCGCCTTTCTGGAGATCGACCTCACCGAGCGCGCCGAAATTGTGCACGACATCGTCGCCATGCCCGGTGTTCAGCCGCTCGATCGCGCCATCGTCGTAGATCACCACGGTGTCAGCCCCGTCGCCCATCGAGACGCGCTCCACCGTACCGTAGAGCTTGGCGGTGTCGTCGGTCTCGCCGAACGTGAGGGTGCCGTCGAACGTCGCGCCGGGGGCGTTGATGAAGGTGTCGTTTCCGGACGAACCAGCGAACCTCACGTCGCCATAGATCCGGCCGTGATTGACGACCGTTTCCGCGCTTCCCCCAAGATAGAGGGCGACGCCGTTGAAGTAGGTGTAGGTCCCGAAGAAATTGTCGAACGTCCACGGGCCGTAGAGCGAACCGCGATTGACGATGAGACCGTCGAGATCACCGCTGGTGCTGACCGCGGTGGTGGCGCGGGACGAACCCAAGTCGAAATTAGGGTCCTCGTAGGTTTCGCTCGTGCCGTCGATGTCGCCGGTATTTCGGATCACGTAGCGACCATCGCCTTGGATCAGGATCCCGACATCGCCCACGATCCAACCGGCGTTGTTGATGACCACGTCGGACGTGTCGGCGGGCCGGATTCCGGGCCCGACGCCCTCCGTCCAGATCCGCCCTCCCTCCAGAATGTCGATGTGGGAATCGGTCAGCGTCTCTTCGACGGTCGTCGTGATTTCGGTGGCCATGGGAGGGGACTCGACTGGAACGCGGAGGGCGTGCGGCCACCCTAGCAGCCGCCAACTCCAGTGGTCAGCCCCGCCGGACGCCCGCCGCGAGGATGCGGCGGGCGGGGTCGTTCAGCGGCCTCCACTGACGGCGCGGCGCGCATCGGTTGCCGGAGGCAGATCCTCGGCCTGACCGGGCGGCTCCGGCGGCGCGCCGTCCGCCGGCCCCGCCGCCCCGGCACCATCCGGCGCGACGAGGCGCGGCTTTGCCGGGCCACCGGTGCCCGAGGCGCGGAGATCGCGCCGCACCTCGTCGAGGCCGGCCTGACGCTCGGCCTCCTTCAGCACGTCGTTGAAGGCCGTCTGGAAGTCGCGCGTCGTGCGGCGGACCTGGCCGAGCGTGCGCGCGACAGTCCGCAGGAGGGACGGGATCTCCTTCGGCCCCACGACGAGGAGCGCGACCACAACGATGACGAAGAGCTCCGTCCCCGACACGTTGAACATCGGCGCGGCTCAGGCCGAGGCGCGCGGGCTCGTCGCGGCGTCCGTGGCCTCCAGCGCGGCCGGGGCGTGCGCGATGGCGCGCGGCTCGTGCGCGTGCGCCTCCTCCTCCTCGGCGAGGCCCTTCTTGAAGCTCTTCACCCCCTTCGCGACGTCCCCCATGATCTCGGAGATCTTGCCGCGGCCGAAGAGGATCATGATCACGACGAGCACGATCACCCAGTGCCCGATCGAAAAGCTACCCATTGTCGTCTCCAGAAAATGCGCCGGGTTCTCCCCAAGGCGCGTGCGTTGGTGCGCCGGCGGGGCCATTCCCGCCGGCGGTCGTCAGTGCGTTCGGCCGGGCGGCGGGCCGAGGATCGTGAGGAGCCGCGCGGCGAGGGAGGCGTCGACCGCCTCGCACTCCGAGACGAGGAGGACGCGCCACCCCGCCCGCTCCAGCGCGGCACGCCCTTCCGGAGCGGCCCCGCCAGCCCCCGCCCGCGCGCCGGAACAGCGGCGGCAGACGGAGCAGCCCGGCACCTCGGCGCATCCGCGCACGAGGATGACGCTGCGCCGTCCGGGCAGGACGATGTCCGGCACGCCCGGAAGGTCGCGGGCGCGCGTGCGGAAGCGATAGCCGGCGGCGTGGAGGAGGAGGCGGACCCGACGGACCGCCTCCCCGCGCCCCGATGTGACGGGCACCATCGCCTCCCGTCAGGCCGCGACGGCGGGTTCGGCCGCCGCGGCGGGAGCGCGCTCGGCCGCGCGCTTGCGCCGCCAGTCGCCGAGGAAGAGCAGGATCGGCGCCGCGATGAACACCGAGGACGAGGCGGCGACGAGGATGCCGAACACCATCGGCACCGCGAAGCTCTCCACCGCGCTGCCGCCCCAGATCGCCATCGGCAGTATGGCGAGGAAGGCGGTGACGGAGGTGTAGAGGCTGCGCGCGAGCGTCTCGTTGATCGACAGGTCGATGAGATCGCGCAGCGGCATCGCCTTGTAGCGCCGCATGTTCTCGCGCATCCGGTCGTAGACGACGACCTTGTCGTTCACCGAATAGCCGATCAGCGTCAGCAGCGCGGCGATCGCGGTGAGGTTGAAGTCGAGCCCGGTGAGGGCGAAGAAGCCCACCGTCTTCGTGACGTCGAGCACCAGCGTCACGATCGCGCCGACGGCGAAGGGCCACTCGAAGCGGACCCAGATGTAGACGAGCATCGCAAGGCTCGCGAGGACGACGGCGAGGACGCCCGCGATCGCGAGCTCGCCCGACACCTTGGGGCCGACCACCTCGGTCCGCGCGACGCTCGCGGAGGGGTCGACCTCCTCGATCGCGGCGTGGATGCGGGCCGTCGCGGCGGTCTGCGCCTCCTCCCCGCCCGGCTGCCGCTCCACGCGGACGAGCATGTGGCTCGCATCGCCAAACTCCTGGAGCGCGACGTCGCCGAGGCCGAGCCCGTCTAGCGTCTGTCGGAAGGCGGCGAGGTCGGCGGGCCCGTCGGTCACCACCTCCATCTGGATGCCGCCGCGGAAGTCGACGCCATAGTTGAGGCCGGGCGAGATGAAGAGGCCGATCGAGGCGAGCGAGAGCACCGCCGACAGGCCGATGCCGAAGAAACGCGCCCGCATGAAGCGGATGCGCGTGCCGTCCGGCACGAGGCGGACCGGCAGGAGCGGCTTGATGTCGAGCCGCTTCAGCTTCAGGCGCCGCACGATGGCCACCATCGCGACGCGCACGATGGAGACGGCGGTGAACATCGAGATCGCGATGCCGAGCCCCATCGTCACCGCGAAGCCGCGCACGGGGCCGGTGCCGAACCAGAAGAGGAGCACGGTCGCGATCAGCGCCGTCACGTTGCTGTCGACGATGGTGGCATAGGCGCGGCTGAAGCCGGCATCGAGGGCCGCGAGCGCGCTCCGTCCCTTCCTCGTCTCCTCCCGGATGCGCTCGTTGATGAGGACGTTGGCGTCGACCGCGAGGCCGATGCCGAGCACGATGCCCGCGATCCCCGGCAGGGTGAGCGTCGCGCCAAGGAGGGTGAGCCCGGCGAAGGTGAGCGCCACATTGAGGCCGAGGGCGAGGTTCGCCAGAAGCCCCCACGGACCGTAGAGCAGCACCATGAAGCCGACGACGAGGGCGAAGCCGATGAGCCCCGTCATCACCCCCATCCGGATCGCGTCGGAGCCGAGATCGGCGCCGACGGTGCGCTCCTCGATCACCGTGAGCTTTGCCGGCAGCGCGCCCGCGCGCAGGAGGGCGGCGAGGTCGGTCGCGCTCTCCACCGTGAAGCTGCCCGAGATCTGGCCCGAGCCGCCGGTGATCGGCTCGCGGATGACCGGCGCCGACAGGACCTCCCCGTCGAGCACGATCGCGAAGGGGTGGCCGACATTGGTGCGCGTGATGTCGGCGAAGCGGTTCGAGCCGGCGGTGTCGAAGCGGAAGGTGACGATCGGCTCGTTGGTGCGCTGGTCGAACCCGGCGCGCGTGTCGCGCAGCCGGTCGCCGGCGAGTTCGACCCGGTCGACGACAGGATAAGTCACGCCCTCCGCGTCATCGAGGAGGCTGACCCCGGCCGGCAGCGCGGTCCCCGGCAGGGTGTTCGCGAGGAGGTGGAAGGAGAGCTTCGCGGTGGAGCCCAGCAACTCGCGGATGCGGGCGGGGTCCTGCACGCCCGGAAGCTGGACGAGGATCCGGTCCGGCCCGACGCGCTGGATGGTGGGCTCGGCGACGCCCACCTGGTCGATCCGCTGGCGGATGATCTCCATGCTCTGCTCGGCGGCGGCGCTGGTGCGCTCGGCGATGCCGGTCTCGGTCGGCGTCAGGCTGATCGTCGCGCCCTCCCCGCCGAAGGTGAGGTCGTCGGCGCCGGAGAGGCCGATCGTGCCGACGAGATCGGCGAGGGCGGCGAGCGCTGCGGTGCGCTGTCCGGCCTCGGCGAGGCGGACGGAGACGCCCTCGCCCGAAATCTGGATCGACGCGCCGCGAAGGCCGGCGCCGCGCAAGGCCGCGCGCGCGTCCTCCGACAGCGTCTCGAGGCGCTCCTTCACGAGCGCGTCGTGGTCGACCTCGAGGACGAGGTGGGAGCCGCCGCGCAGGTCAAGCCCGAGCGCGACCTTGGTCTGCGGCACCCAGGATGGCAGGCGGTCGAGGGTGGATTGGGGGATGATGTTCGGCAGTGCGATGAGCACGCCGAGGGCCACGATGACCACGTAGGTGGCCACGAGCCAGGGAGACGTTCGCATAGAATGTGTCCGTGCATGCACCGCCGCCGACCGCTCGAAACGAGCGGGGGCTGCGGCGCGCCATGATCAGAAGGCGGCGAAGATCAGGCTGTGACGGACGGAGGGGCGCGCGACTGTCGCGGCTCGCGGCGCGAAAGGGCGCGGGCGGGCGGCGCGCGGGGGGCATTGGCCTTGACGGCGCGGCGGACGGGCGGCGGCAGCTCGCCCGAGACGGGCTTCAGCCCCGCGGGGCCGGCAAGGAGGGGGACGCGCGGGTCGGCGCGTTCGGAGGCGACGGTGGCGCGCGCGTCGCCGCGATTGACGAAGAGGTAGCGGGTTTCGCTCTGGGCCTGCGCGGTCGCGGCGCCGTGCTCGCTTGCAAGGCGGGGCATCGGCGCGTTGAGCGCGACGCCGAGATAGAGGAGGACGAGCCCCAGCAGAGCCGCCGCCGCACGCACGCGCGACCGGCCGGCGAAGGGCCGGCGTTCGTGCGGTCCGCAGCGGACGATGTCCTCGCTCATGCCCGATCGGGTATCAGTTGCGGGTCGGCCTGTCATGTCCGGCGTCGGGATGGGAGACAAGGCGTCCCGCGTGCTCCATGTCGCGCCGCACGGCGGGCTCACTCGGCCGGGCGGACATCCCCAAGATGTCGGGATGGCGCGGGGGCGTTCAATGGCGTGCGGCAAATTATTCGGCGCACCCGGCATTTCCAGGCGCGTGGCGCCGCTCTTCGGCGCCTCGGGGGAATTTTTTCGCCAACCCATCTTGCTCCGGCGGCGCGACGCACCAAGTCCAAGTCAGCGGACCGGGCCCCTCTGGCGAGGCAGACCTCGCGATGTCGGATCGCATCGAGATTCCTCGATGTCATGCCTGGACTCGTGATCCCACCGATGACTCGAGCCTCGCCGCAATTGTGAGGTCCGCCCCGTGGATATTTTTTCAAGCCTCTTTCTCGGCCACGCGGTCTGGATGTGGCTCGCCTTCGTCTCCCTCGTCATTTCGCTTCTGGCGCTCGATCTCGGTGTCCTCAACCGCAAGGACCATGTGATCGGCGTCGCCGAGAGCCTCCGATTCTCCGCCTTCTACATCTCGCTCGGCGTCCTCTTCGCCGCCTTCGTCTGGTGGCAGATGGACGGCGACGCGGCGGCCCAATATCTCACCGCCTTCGTGGTGGAGAAGACGCTCGCGCTCGACAACATCTTCGTCATCGCGCTGATCTTCGGCTTCTTCATGGTGCCGGCGGCCTACCAGCACCGGGTGCTCTTCTGGGGCATCCTCGGCGTCATCGTGCTGCGCGGCGTGATGATCGGCCTCGGCGCGACGCTGGTGGAGCAATATCACTGGGTGCTCTACGTCTTCGCCGCCTTCCTGATCTTCACCGGTATCCGGATGCTGAAGCCGCACGAGGAGGCGCCGGACCTTTCCACCAACCCGGTGGTGCGCTTCCTGAAGCGCCACCTCCACGTCACCGACGAGATCCACGGCCACGCCTTCATCGTGAAGCGGCCCGAAGCCCGCACCGGCCGCATCGTGCGCCACGCGACGCCGCTCCTCCTCGCCCTCATCGTCATCGAGATCGCCGACATCGTGTTCGCGGTCGATTCGGTGCCGGCGGTCTTCACGATCACCACCGACCCCTACATCGTCTACACCTCGAACATCTTCGCGATCCTCGGGCTTCGGGCGCTCTATTTCGCGCTCGCCGCGATCCTGCGCCGCTTCGCCTATCTGAAATATGCGCTCTCGGTGCTCCTGGTGTTCATCGGCTCCAAGATCTTCATCGCCGACCTGATGGGGTGGGAGAAGTTCCCGCCTGTCTGGTCGCTCGGCATCACCTTCGCGATCCTCGGCGCCGGCATCGTCTACTCGCTCGCCCGCACGAGCGAGGCGCCCCGCGCCCACCGCGAGCCGGCCCGCGAGGACAAGCGGGCCGGCCCCGATCACGCCCGCCAAGTCTTCTAAGAGGCTCCCTTGCTTTTCGAGATCGCCATCGTCCTCGCGCTCACCCTGTTGAACGGCCTCCTCGCCATGTCGGAGCTCGCGATCGTCTCGTCCCGTCCGGCGCGCCTCCAGGTGATGGCCGACCAGGGGAGCCGCGGGGCGGCCAAGGCGCTGCATCTGTCTCAGGATCCGGGGCGCTTCCTCTCCTCGGTCCAGATCGGGATCACCCTCGTCGGCGTGCTCTCGGGCGCCTTCTCCGGCGCGACGCTCGGCACCCGCCTCGCGGTGCAGCTCGCAGAATGGGGGGTGCCGGCCTCGCTCGCCCAGTCGCTCGGCGTCGGCGGGGTGGTGGTGGTGATCACCTATCTGTCGCTCATCATCGGCGAGCTCGTGCCGAAGCAGATCGCGCTGCGCGCGCCGGAGGCGGTCGCGGCTCGCGTCGCCCCGCTGATGCAGGCGATCGCGACCGGCGCCGCGCCCCTCGTCTGGCTCCTCGACAAGTCGGGCAAGCTCGTCCTCGCCCTCCTCGGCCAGTCGGGCGACAAGGAGCCGGACATGAGCGACGAGGAAGTGCGCCACGTCCTCACCGAGGCGCGCCGGGCGGGCGTCATGAAGCACGCCGAGACGCAGATGATCGCGGGGGTGATGCGCGTCGCCGACCGCACCGCGCGCAGCCTCATGACGCCGCGCCATGACGTGGTGGTGCTCGACCTTGCCGATCCGCCCGAGGCGCTGGTGGACAAGGTGCGCGAGAGCCGCCACTCCCGCCTTCCGGTGCGCGACGGGACGGCGGAGGACATTGTCGGCGTCCTCTCCGCGCACGACCTGCTGGAACCGGGCGGGCCGCCGTCGGACCTGCGTGCCCACCTCCTCCCCGCCCCGGTCGTGCGCGACGGGATGCCGGCGCTCGACCTCATCGAGCGGCTGCGCACCTCGCCCGCCCACATGGTCCTCGTCTATGACGAGTATGGCGTGTTCGAAGGCATCGTGACGCCGATGAACATCCTGGAGGCGATCACCGGCGACTTCATCGACATTCACGACGACGAGGAGAAACTCGTCACGCGCGCCGACGGCTCGCTGCTCGTCGCGGGCGCGATGGCGGTGGACGAGTTCGCCGACCATCTCGGCACCACGCTCGACGCGGACCGCTCCTACGCGACGGTCGCCGGCCTCGTCCTCGACGAGCTCGGCCGCTTCCCCCATGTCGGCGACGAGCTCACCTGGAAGAACTGGCGCATCGAGGTCATCGACCTCGACGGCCGGCGGATCGACAAGCTGCTGGTGACGCGGGTCGCGGGGCAGTGACGGGACCGTCCGGGTCGGGCCCGCGATATACGAGCCGACTTCAACTCAGGCGACGGACCGTTTCGGGCAAAAGACGTCCGGGCTTCTTTTAAGGCGCGTTCTATGCGCGCGTCGTGCGTCCCTGCGGTCAGTTTTTTTGAGACTGCGCCATGGCGGCGGGGCGAGCCCCTCCTCGTTCCCCGCCTCTGACAACGCGACACCGTCGTCATGGATGATCTCGGTACCACGCGGGCACCGACGAAGGGCGGGCTCGTGAACCCGCCCAACGCTCACCGTATATTAGACAAAGATGTTGTTGGCTTCGAAGATCGGCCCGGCGCCATCGAAGTTCGTATCGTTTCCGGCAAACAAGCTCGCGTACACGCTCACTTCGCTCGACGTGGAGCCCTGCTCAATCGCATCGTCCTCTTGATCCAGGAATTCAGAGCGCCAGATCAGGCCATCGACATTTGCGGTCAATTCATCCAGATCGATACCGTCCCCGTTTCCGTCGAAGACCGAATTCCTCACGACAAAGCTTCCGCCGTCCACGCCGGCACCCTCGCCGAAAGAAATGCCGTCTTCTCCATTCCCACCGAAATAGCTTCGTGCAACTAGCAGGTAAAAATCGTCACCGCCATCATCTACACCAATATAACTAATACCAGTGCCGTCTATACTAGTGCTTTCAAATGATGATCCATAGATTCTAACGTCGGATCCAATGGATTCGTCGACAGTTACGCCATAAGGCATATTCTCGAACGTCGAGTTCCAGATGATGACGCTGGAGCCATCACCGTCCAACTCAATGCCATCGCTGTCATCAAGGTCCGGGTTGCCCACAAAAGTCGAACCCGTGATCTTCAGGTGAACATTTTCACCATTTGAATCAATACCATCGACGTCGTCGAAAGCGCCTTCAGTTAGATTGACGACCGACCTTCTGATGGTCAGGTCAGTATCGTCACCATCGACTTTGATGGCATCGTCGTCGCGCACCTTCAGACTAAGATTTACCAACGAGACACTGTTGTCTTCGCTCTGAATCCACACTGCATGCGGCATGGGATCAATAAGGATCAGATCTTTGATCACGACCCTTAGATCGTCTTCCCCGGAGATATTGAAGATGTTGTGCTCGCGAGCACCGTCGATCGTGATGCCGTTATCGCCGACAATACGCACCGAGCTCTCGATCGCAGGAAGATCGGACGACAGCACGATCGGCGTTCCGGCGAGCGAAGCATCGAACTTGATCAGATCAGATCCGGGCGTTGCGTTGGATGCTTCGATAGCTTCACGCAACGAGAATAATCCGTCATCATCAGTCGTGTCAGCGGATGTATCGACGACGAAAATAGCCATAATTCTGCCTCGTTTGACTTGCGCCTACGGAACTAGCGCTGGCTATTTACTGGCACACTATCCCAATTTGACACAAGTCAAATTTGAAAATACGTGAATTCTAGACTGAGATGCTTTGGATTTACGATGCCACCGAAGGCTTTTGTGCGGAGCACAATGGGTGTCGCCTAGTCCTTCACCCCGCGGCGATCCCCATGACACCAACGCCGCACGAGCCCCACCGTTCCAGACGTTGGAACCAAGCGGCGAAGTGGAGGCCCGAGCGACTTAAGGGGGCGAGATCGCCTGAATGACCTCGGATTGCGACGTCGAGAACGCGACATCCGTCGAGGCTTGCTGAACGAGGACGCCGAACGAGTCGGCGCCTCGAACTGCGCTACCGGCAGGCAGGATATTTGTACCGGTCGGCTTCAGTGACATCGACCGGGCAGGTCTGCGCCTCGTTCACGACCAGCTCGGTGATGTGGCGTCCGGCGGGACCGAAATTGCACTGGAAGGTGACGACCGGGTTCGTCTCCGCGTCGCCATTCACGGCATGGGTGCCATCCGTGCGCTGGCCCTCATATTTCACGTTTACAATGCCTGCATCAACGTGAAGACGGTGCGCCGCATGCTCGCGGCACTTATCGATCATGTAATCCGGGTCCGCATTCGCCGCGGCTGCCGACGAAACCTGAGACACTGAAAGCAACCCAAGTGAAAGAACCATCGCCGAAGCTTTGATCAAACCACGCATCGTGTGTCTTACGCTCCCTTATCCCGCAAAGTGCGGCCGCTTCTACCGAAGATCGCCCACCAAGGTTGACTGTGAATATCAACCGCCTGGCACGAACTTCTGGAATCGCTTTAAGGAGACGTAGGCCGACGGATCCGTTTGGGTCTATCCAATTTCCGAAGGTGCGAAGAAATTTTCGCCTCGCCTCGGCACGAGGTCGACACATTTCGATACAATGATCATCCGCAGAGAAAGCGCGAGAGACGCCCGTCCTGGGCCGCGACATCCGGGCCGATCGCCCTATTTTCCGATCTTCTGCAAGAACGCGACACCAAGACATGGGCCACTTCAATCGCATCCTGATGATCGAAGCAGGCCATCGGCCGCATCGGCAGAGCAGGCTGTTCACCGTCCCGAGCGACGTCACACCTTTGAGGAATTCTAAAGCGCAGATTGACGTCGGCCGCTTCTTCGTCGGGACGATCGCGGTTGGCCAGGTCCTCTCCTCCGGACACGACACAGCCGTGACCGAGCCGATGGGCTCCACGCTCATCGTGCCACGCCGCGGCCGCATCTTGTCGGGCGAACAGAACGGCGCGACTCACACGGCGGGCACCGGTGAGGCACTCCTCTTCTCGGCGAACCGTCGACAGACCCGCGTCGAGCCCGCCGACACGGGGCGCTTCATCGGCGTCCCCATCGTCATCCCGACGTCTGAATTGCTCGAGACAGCCGACCGCCTCGCGACCCGCACTCGCGACCTCGCAGGCCTCGAGACATTCGCATTGAGCCTTTCCGGCTCGCGCTCGCCTCACGCCGAGAACCTCATATCCATCGCCAACGCACTCTATGAGCGCGTCTCGGTGGGCGACCCTCGCCTCTTACGGCGAGATGCTCAGGCCTCCTGGGCGACGCTTCTGATGGACGCGATGATTGCGTCCCTCGATGCGGTGGGGGTGGTGCGGCTCCCCCCCGCAACCGATCGCGGAGCCGCCCGGAGGCACGTCCGCAACGCGCTCGACTATATGCACGGCGCATATGCCGACATCGCAACCATCGCCGATGTGGCGCTCGCCTGCGGCACTAGCACGCGCACGCTGGAAGCCTCGTTTCGTGACGTCTGGACGCAAACGCCGCATCAGGTGCTGACGGAGATTCGGTTTCAGAAGGCCCGCCGCCTTCTGGTCGACATGGCCGAGATCGGCACGGTCACCGACGCGGCCTACCGTGTTGGCTTCTCCCATCTCGGCCGCTTCTCCGCAGAGTATCGGCGGCGCTACGATGAGAGCCCTTCCCGCACGATTGGCCGCACCAGGATCGGCTGATCCGCGGCGCTTAGAGCGCCTTACCCGCCGAAGATGATGGCGTCGACGATCTCGTAGGTCTCGTCTCCGACCGTGACGATGCTGATGTCCTCTTCGCGCACGACGGAGAACGCGCCGCCGTCCGCCTCGGACGCATCGGCGCCGACCGCCTCACCATCCTCGAAGAAGATCACGCGCATGGCCCCGTTCGGCTGCGTGATGTGGACGTCGCCGTCGCCGTTCTTCGCGCCGCGCGTCACGCCGAAGGCGCAGTCCTGCTCAGTGGAGCCGCCGACGGTGCACTTCACGGTGCCGGTCGCGTGGTATTCGGTTCCGGGCACCAGCGCGTCGCCCTCTCTCGCCGCGGGCGCCGCCGGGGAGCTCGCGGCGCCGTCGACGACCGCGATCTTCAGCCGGAAGGGGACGGTGCGGCCCTCGTCGCGGTCGCCGCCCATGAGATAGGTGCGGATGATCCAGTCGCCGCCCTCGTCGAGCGTCTCCTCGAACGCATCCCCGTCACGGCTGCCGATGAAGACGGCGGCGCCGTCGACGCCCGGCGGCAGGATGTTGAAGTAGCCGACGCCGGCCGCGTCCATCGAGACCGCGAGCACCTGCCCCGCCTTCGCGTTCACGACATAGTCGATGCCGCCATGGCCGGAGATCTTGCCCTCGATCGACGTGCCCGTGGTGCCGGCGTCGAACGCGACGCGCTGGCGGCTCGTCCCCTCCGCCCCTTGCGCGCTCGGCGCCTGCGCCTGCACGGCGGGTGCTGTGGCCTGAGGCGCGGGCGCGGTCGTCCTATGCGCTGGTGCCGTCGCCTGGGGCGCGGCGGTCCGGGCAGCCGGCGCGGCCGCCTGCTGGTGGCGCACGGGCGGCGCGGCGCCTTCGGCGAGATAGGCCCCGGCGACCCATGCCTCCCCCGCGGCGGCGCCCCCCGCCCTGTCGGCGACGAGGCACCAGCGATCGGGCCCCACCATACGGCAGCCCCGATTGGCGAGCGTCGCGTCCGGCCCAACCCGGTGGATGATCGCCGAATCGACGGACGGCCGGGCGTGCAGGTTGAGATGATGGCCGGCCTGCACGCCGACGACGTGCCACACGTCGGGCCCACCGGCGAGCCCGTCGGCGAAGTCGTTCGTGATCACACCCTGCGCGACCGGCCCAGGAGCCGGGCCGCCCGCGGCGAGCTCCAGCCCTTCGACCGCATGGGCGAGGTTCGCCTCCATCCCGCCGTCCGGCGCAAGTATGAGGGTGGTGTTCGGACCGCGCATCAGCACGCGCTGCGGATCGGCCCCGCCGACGCGAACCTCGTGACTGGTGAACGCGCCCGCGAGCACGCCGGGCGGATGGGCGCGCGTCGCGTCGAGCACGCGCCACGCCATCCCGCCGCGGCCGGTGTGGCCGTGCCTGTCGTTGACGAACTCCTGGACGGACACCCTGTAAAGCTCGGCACCGCCGTCAAGTTTAGTATATCGACAATCGAGAGACGAAACCGGCAGATAAAATGCTTCGTGCCCATCGGCCGTGCATTGCAGCGTCCCCGCGTGGTACATCTCAGCCGCGATGGCCGATGAACCCAACAACACGGCGCCGACCGCCGCCCCCATGATGGATCGGATCACAGGACGCCCTCCATTGCTTGAACATTATTGTCGTTCGATGTCTTGGTATCTCTGAGAATGATCATAGGGGCGGCAATAGAGCCAAGCAAATCGATTGCACCCGCCAAGTGGGCCGGGCGACGCAACCCGATCAGCCGAAAGCGCGGCACCGATGCGCGCGAACTGGCCTGCCGCCGAAGCAGGCAAGCGCCGGGGGCTCGAAAATATCCTGGTGATGGGGCGCGCCGGAGGGTCGGGCGATGGCTGGGGCGGCTGGACCCGACCGCAGATGAAAAATCGCCACGGCTTAGGCGGATTTCTTGCGCCTGCTATGAAAACTGCTAATGAATCCTGCTAACGAAAATGGGCTAACTGGATTCCCAGCCATGGCGAACGACGGGCTTTTGACCAGGCGCGGCAGCGACAAGCTCTATGTGATTGCTGCCGTGCCGACCGACCTTGTCCCCGTCCTGAAGCGCTCTCAGATCTGGCGTTCCACCAAGACGGCCGACCGCGCCGAAGCTCGGCGGCGGGCCATCATCATTCGCGCCGAGATCGAAGGGGAGTTCGCCCGCGCCCGCATGACCAAGGATGCGAGGCGGCACGTCCGGCAGATCTCGGACGAGCACCTAGAAGGACTGGCACGGGAGCTGTTCGACTACACGCTGGCTGAAGACGACAAGATGCGGCGCTATTCGACGGAAACCGGCAATGCCGATCTCACCGCCGGAGTGCGACCGTCCTACCTCGCCGCGATGCAAAGCGACCTATCGAAGGGACACTTCCATCACATCAGCTGGTGGGTCGAGCACGTCGCGACGCGCGACGCGCTCGCAATCGTAAAGGACAGCGAGGACTACCGGTATCTCGCTTACCTCTGCCAGCGAGCGCAGATTGACGCCGTCAAGATCTTGATCGCGAGGGACAACGGCAACTTTACGCTGTCTGCGATGGACCCCATGGTTCTGCGCAAGCCGGAACCGCCGGCAAAATCGCGGATGTCCGCGTTGTTCGAGACCTACGCCGAGACCAACCCCGGCGGCGTGAAGCCGGACAAGATCAACACCGACCGTTACGCGATTGGACTGTTCGTAGAGTATGCCGGCGATCTCGATCCAGCGGCAGTCACGAGGGATCACATTCGTGAGTGGCGCAAACTGCTCGTGTGCTACCCCGTCCGGGCCGCTCAGATGTCTAGTTTCAAGGACATGCCGATTCGGGCCGTCATTGAGGCGAATGGCACGCTCAGGAAGCCCGTTCTCTCGCGCCGCACTGTGAACAAGCAGCTGTCCGCGGTCTCGGTATTTCTCGACTGGTGCATCGCCGAGGGCTTTCGGGACAGCTCCAACCCATGCACGGGGCTTCCGCGCTTGAAGGAGAACATGCGGAAGGTGCGGAGCTTCGACGCCGCCGAATTAGTCGCCTTGTTCGCCGACCCGTGGTTTGCCGCCGAGCGCGGCCATCGCTTCTGGTTACCGATCCTGTCGCTCTACAGCGGCGCGCGGCTAGGAGAACTCGCTCAATTGAACACGATAGACGTGCGAGCATTCCACGGTCACATTTGTTTCCACTTCACAGATCTCGGAGATGGCGAAAAGTCACTTAAGAACGCGAATTCGGCAAGAATCGTCCCCGTTCATCGCGCGCTGATCGATATCGGTTTTATAGACTACGTAGGAAGGCAAAAGGCTGGTCGCGTCTTTCCAGACGTTGCTCGAAATCAGCGAGGTCAATGGGCAGCTGATGTCTCTCGTGACTTTGGACGCCTGCTCAGGCGACTTGGGCTCAAGGGTCAGGACGAAGCGCCCAAATTGGACTTTCACAGCCTGCGTCACACATTCGCGGATGGGATGCGGACTGCAGGATACGCAGACAACGAGTTCGACGTCCTCCTTGGCCACAAGGCGAGCATGACAGGGCGATATGGGAACGACAAAGCTCATGTTGTCGAAAGGAAGGCGGCAATGATCGAGGCTCTAACATATGACTTCGATCTTCTCTCAATCTTCAAAGTCGAAGCTACGGTCCCACGGTAGGACGGCTTCGCCTCCTGCCGGGGACACCAGTTTTGAAAAGATCGATAAAAACAACGTATTACATCTGATACCGTAGCGGATTTCGTAGCAAACTTCGTAGCGGTTCTGGCGATACCCCTGAAACTCATTGGGGCCAAAGTCCTAGAAGATCTGCGGGTGTCGCGCGGTCATCGTTCCAGTTTTGGGCTCCACATTTTTGGGGGCCCCACAATCCCGCGTGGAAAGGGCATTTGGTCCAACTGAGTGATCGCCGGCCGCCGCTTCAATGGTCGTCCTCGTCGCCTCAGCCCTCGCCATACCCCATCTTGCTCCCTACGGTTCGCATTGGATCAAACCGTTTTGGTTGGTCCTGGAGTGAGCTAGGAGGCCAGTTTCATGGCACGCGTAAAAGGGACCTTCGATGCGCCCTTGTTCTTCAATGAGGATGTCATCGTCCCAAAGGACCAGATCCTTTCTATCGAGAGTGACCGATTTGCCGAGTTATATAGCCTTGTAGTCGGCGAGGAAGAGACCTCCGAACGCCATAAATTCATCGTCGGCGGAACCGTTGATCTCAATGATTCCTACTACGGGATTAGTGTGTTTGGTGATGTTTTTATAAAAGTTACAAAGTTCGGTCGCATCGACATGAACAATGACTTCATCGGGATGTCCGTCAGTTCCATCGAGGGCGCTACACTTCGGAATGATGGATACGTCACCGGTTCCATCGAGCTCGGCGACGGCAAATATGTCGGCTCCGGCCACATCGAAGGCGATCTCTATATGGGGCGTGGCGATGATCTCACCGTGTTGATGGTCAACGATAAGTCCCTGGCCCGCGATCCCGAGGACGTCTTCATGGATTACTCCGTGGCCACTGGGGACGAAGACTGGGTAACCGTCGCGACAAGGCTCGCCGCCCCTCTGGGACGAAGTGAACCGTGAGCGTCGCTTTGCATTAAAACAGAACACACAATTGCCACGATCCGATAACCTTGTTAGCCTCAGTTTGGTGGCTTCACCGGGTGAGCAAGATCACACCAGTATAACTTAGGAATTTTGAATAATGGCGGATTACGTTCGTAAGGGTCGCTGGTTTGTATTTGGTCGTGACAGCGATAACATCGGAGGAACGGCTCGCGGTGACTGGATAAACGCGGGCGGTGGCGACGACACGGTCTACGGTCGCGAAGGTAATGATCGGCTAAAACTTGGAAACGGATATGACAAGGCATTCGGGGACGAAGATGACGACATTTTAGATGGAGGGAAAGGGAATGACACACTTTATGGTGACGATGGTGGCGAATTTAGCCGATATGGACGTGATACTTTAAGTGGAGGTCCAGGACACGACCACCTTGACGGAGATCTAAACAACGATGTTCTCGATGGTGGGCCGGGAGATGACTATATCTACGGAAACGGGGGAGAGGACCGGATTTCGGATCCGTCAGGTGACAATATCTTGTATGGCGGCTCCGGAAACGACAACATACTTGGCGGTGTCGGCGCTGATCTAATCGCAGCAGGCCTTGCGGACGACTTCCGTACAGAGAATCGAGACACTCTCGCTGGCGGCGATGGAAATGATACAATCTGGGGTGACAATGGGGACGACATCATCAATGGGGGGAACGGCAACGACATTGTTTATGTGGGCCGCGGTGACGACAAAATAACACTTGGATCAGGGAACGACACTGTCGCTGGTACCGATTACCCCGGAAATTCTTTCTATGCCGGTGGAAACGGAAGAAATATTGTCAATGCCGGTGCGGGCAATGACGTCATTACTACTGTATCCGGAAACCTAAAAGGTGGCAGTGGTAATGATACGATCATTGGCCACGGTGACTTCGCTGACAAGTTGTTGGGTGGAAAGGGGGCCGATCTATTGTATTTCGGCCGCAACGATGAGGACACTCTTATCGGAGGCGGCGGCAAAGATACGTTCCAATACAACAATGGAGACGGCACACGTTATAAAACCGAAGTTGACGTGATCCAAGATTTTTCTCATCCTCAAGATACCATTTCGTTTGATGGTACTAAAATTGAAGGATTTGATCGACTTAATTTTGAGAGAGGTCCAGGAGGTACATATATTCTTGACTACTATGACCGCTACCTGGTTCTCGTTAAAGGCGTCGGGCTCGCCGATATTCATGAAGGTATGTTTGATTTTTGAAAATCACTTCTTAACAATCAAACGCAACAAGCAACCGAATATAGACGCGGGGCCTGGCTATTGCCAGCCCCGCTTACAACGGCCTCATTCTGATTGCGAAGTGCTCCATTGGTACCGAGGCCCCATTCCCTTTCTCGACGGCTCAGTCCCGATCCGCCGGCCAAATGCACGCAGCACTTGGCTGACCGACGCCGAGCTCGATGCCGTAGTCGCCTTTCTCCGCACTCGAAGGTGACGACATCCCTGTCTGTAGTGCGGCGATCACGCCGCTCGTCCTCGTGTTCTATGCGCTCTGCACCAACGCGACTAAATACGGTGGGTTGGGTCAGTAGAGCGGCAGCCCCTCAGTTGCTGTCCGCACGGACAATTGCTCATCCGATGGGTGGAAACCGCCGATTTCGTTGTGACGAAGAGCGATGTGTCCAGCGGCTTTGTCACCGGATGTGCGAGTGGGCGATCAGACAGTCGCTAGGCGGCACCTTCGGGCGGGTGGTCGCTACAAGCGGCTCGACAGCGTTGCTCAACCTGGATTTGGCGAAAGCCACCGGTGGCGCATTGAAGCAAAAACAAGAACGACCCTAGAACGGACAAACTGGCGACGAGATAGGCGGCGTCACCTCTCGACTGAGCCCCGTCGAAGCTTGAGACGAACCTGGAGTGCCCGCGTGCCGGAGATTTCGGGTGCAATCCGGGCGAGCGGCCAAATCGGAGTAGAAGATGGATTTTGCGGGTGCAGCGGGTCGGGGGGGCGCAGCCGGCGGATCAGGCGCATCATTGTGATGCCCTTCCTCACCGATTGAGTGACGCGAACCTGCGGCACACTGACGGGCGAATTGAAGTCCGGCATGGTGTTCATGCCAAACAACCTACGGAATCTACCCCTTAACCAACGATTTCAGCCTCTCGGAGGCGTTTCGCAATCTTTGCGACGGTAGCTCGGGAGCATCGGGCGCCGTCCTGGATTTCCGTCCAGCTCATGCCTTTCTTGAGCATCTTCGCGATCGACGCGTTTCGGTTGGCATCCTCTGGCCGACCTTTGTAGCGGCCCTCCGACTTCGCCTTCGCTTGGCCCTGCGCCTGTCGCCGACGCCGGTCTTCGTAGTCCTTCCGCGCCACAGCTGCCAAGACATCGAACATCATGCTGTTGACCGCGGCAAAAATTCGGCCCGTGAAGTCATCTGCACGGAGGCTGAGCTGCGTCCAGCTCGTCGGAAGGTCAAGAGCAACCACCCGGAGCTGCCGAGCATCGATCTCTGTTCGAAGCTTCTGCCAATCGTCCGTCGTCAAACGCGAAAGGCGATCGACTTGTTCTACTAATAGAACATCGCCAGGGCGCGCGTCACTGAGGAGGCGGAACAGCTCAGGACGGGCTAGGGTCGCTCCAGATGCGCTCTCGACATACCAGGCGACGATGTCGACCTCATGCTCGGCGGCGAATGCGATGAGATCGGCTCGCGCCCGTTCGGCATTCTGATCTTCGGTCGATGCTCTGAGGTATCCCCTTACCGACATGTGCCACCTGGTTCATTTTGGATGGTAAGGAAATAGTCGGTCTGGTTTGGATGGTCAAGTATCTATATTGAGGATGGCCAGGGCCTGGTCTCCGAAGGGCATACCCAAATTGGACCGGGATTTTTGACATCGCTCGCCGGTTCTCGACACCCACCCCACAGTTCGGGGCACACTAGGCGGAGGATGGCAGATCGGCGTTCGTGCGGAACCCATCGTAGCGCTCGAAAACATGGTGGAACGCCGATGCGACCTTCTCTTCAAAGAGCGCCTCATCGTAGACGTCAGGGAGGCCGTCATCGAAGACCTGCTTGATCGCGACTTCCACCTGTCCTCGTGCTTGTGGCTTTAGTCGCCAGTTGGGAACGAGCTTGTCGCCTAAAAGCGACCTCAGGAGATCTCTCGCCACGAGCTTCACTTGCCGAGTGTCCGCGTCGGACAGGCTCGGGCCTGGGCGCGTCAGAATATCGAAGACCGCGAGCTCGTCCTCCGAGAGGCCCTCCCGGGATGCGCGTTGCTGCTCGTCGTCCAACGAGGCGGTGAACCTGAGCAGCTCGGCGAAGAATGCCTCGATGTTGACGCTTCCTTCGTTGTAGCGAGCGATCAGCGCCTGAAAGCGTTCCAGCAACTCCTTCCGGGCAGGGTTGCGCTTGACCATCGAATCGAGCTTCAGGTCGAGGAGGGCGCGAAGACGCTCTGCCTGCGTTCGCTTGCGGCCGTTCTCGAACTCCTTCTTCAGCTTGTCGAAGTCGATCTGGTTGAGGTCGAACGGTTCAGGTTCCTCGTCAGGTGGGAGCAAGTAAGGTTCCGGCGCAATGGATCGATCAAGGAGTGCCTCCACGTCTTCCATGACGCCGGAGATGTCTACCGGATCAATCCGTGCGCGGATCCGTTTTGCGATCTCTGCAATGATGATGGCGTCGTGCGCCACATAGTTGGCTGCAGGGTCGGGCAGCACCGCTTTGAAGAGCCGGCCCACCACGCTAGCGGCGGTCAGAAACTCCTTCTTGATCTCCGGAGTCTCAAGAAGGATCTCAACAGCGTCATCGACTTTGATGCTCTTTTCTGGCCAAGACGGCATCGTCGCAATGGTCTCAATGTCGATCTCATGTTTCGAGCAGAACGCCTTTGCTTCGGCGACGCAGCGCTTCAGGTGCTCCACAAGCTCGGATTTGTCCTCAATAGGAGCCGACCCTCCTGTACCACCTCCATATATAGCCAATGCATCTTGCAGGCTGCGGAACACCCCAAAATAGTCGACGATTAGGCCGGCAGCCTTGCCCGGGTAGACTCGATTTGCCCGAGCGATCGTCTGCATCAAAGTGTGGTTCTTCAGCGGCTTGTCGAGATAGATCGTCGAACAGCTAGGCACATCGAACCCGGTGATCCACATCGCGCAGACGAACACCAGCCGAAGTGGATCCTCCGGGTTCTTGAACCTCTCGTCGATCTTCTCGGCCTTCATCCGCTTTCGGTGAGGCGTGATGTTGAGCCCCTTTGCGGCGAGCTTCTCGCCCTCGTTCTGCTCTTCGGATACGACAACCGCCATGTCGAGCCGCTTCATGTCCGCCAGCTGGGCCTCGGCCGACTTTAGCTCGTCGTCCTCAAGCGCTTCGAGTTCGTCTTTGCGGCGACGGATCTCGGCATCCCACTTTGTGCGGACGCGGTCATACATTGCGACGGTGGTCGGCTTGTCGATGGCGACGAACATCGCCTTGCCCCGGAATCCGCGACCCATGAAATGCCGCACGAGATCTTCGGCAATGGCATCGAGTCGCTCGGGGCGGACGACGAGGTGGTACTGCCTGGCAAATTGGCGCTGGAGCTTCTCCTCCTGTGCCTCGTCGAGACCAGCGTCTTCGACGATCTCGGCCAACTCCTCGGCGAAATCGTCGTTCGTCAATTGGAGTTCGGGGATCCGGTTCTCATAATAGAGCGGGACAGTCGCGCCGTCCTGGATTGAGCGGCCGAAGTCGTAGATGGACACGTAGTCGCCGAACACCTCCTTGGTGCGCTCCTCGCCGGCGATCAGTGGTGTGCCCGTGAAACCGATGAAAGCGGCCTGGGGCAGGGCGTTGCGCATGTTGAGCGCCAGCGTGTCATATTGGCTCCGGTGAGCCTCATCAGTCAGCACGATCACGTCCCTGCGGTCGGAAAGCTTGGGGTACGCCTCGCCCTTTTCCGTGTTGAACTTGTGGATCAGGGTGAAGACGTAGCGGTCGTTCCGTTGAAGGAGCTCGCGGAGATGTGCACCGCTGGTGGCGACCGTGCGGTTGTCGCTCACCGCATCCACTGCGGCGAAGGTGCGGTAGATCTGCTCGTCCAGCTCCTGCCGGTCGGTGACGATCACGAACGTCCAGTTGCCCGGCACTTTCCTCAGGATCTTCTGGCAGAAGAACACCATCGAGAGCGACTTGCCGCTACCCTGCGTATGCCAAAAGACACCCAGGCGGCCAGCCTCTCCCTCAGGGCGCTGCTGGACGTCCGCGAGCGATGCGATGGCCTTGTTGACGCCGAGAACCTGGTGGTTCTTGCCAACCTTCTTCACGAGGCCGCCGCGGGCTTTCTCGAACACGGTGAAATTCTCAACGATGTCGAGTAGCCGGGACGGTTCGCAGGTGCCCCGGATCAACGTTTCCTGCCGGATCGAGCCCGTCTCGGCTTCGTCTGTCGCACGCTTCCAGTGTGCGTAGTGCTCCCATTCGGCGGTGAAGCTGCCGATCTTCGCCTCCGAGTCATTCGAGAGGACGACGAAGGCGTTGAAGGGGAAGAGCTGCGGTATAGCCCCACGGTAGTCGCGGATGTTGTCGTCTAGGGCAGACCGTAGCGTCTGGGACGGCCGTTTGAATTCGAAGACGACCAACGGCAGGCCGTTGACGAAGGCAACGACATCGCAGCGGCGCTTGTACAACTCCCCTTCAACTGTGAATTGGCGCGCCGCGAAGAAGTCGTTCTGGTCCGGATTCTGCCAGTCGATCACACGGGCTGCGACGGTTCGCAGTCGACCGGTCGCTTCGCGGACGTCAACTTTCACGCCGTCCTTTAGAAGGTTGTAGACGTCCTGATTGGCGCTGACGGGGATGTGCTTTGTGCGCGGCTCGGTGAGTTTGTCGATTACCTCGACGATGGCCGCGTCCGGAAGGTCCGGGTTCAGTCGACGGATGGCTGCTTCAAGGCGCCGGGGGATATGAACCTGCTTGCATGACTTCCGCCCCGTTATCCCGGGTGTTCCGTACTGCTCCGCGCTGAAGTCGCCGGTCTCCCATCCGAGCGCGCCAAGGAGTTCAAGCGCGGGAAGTTCGACCACCGAGTCCTCGTTGAAGCCACCGTAGGTGGACGGACCGGGTTCCGGGAAGCCACTGCCTGTCACGTGTCCTCCGGTTCGACTTCTTCGTCGTCGATCTCAACGGAGAGGTCTAGACGCTTCACGCGTTCTCCGAAGACTCTGCGCATGCGAGTGATGCGATCAAGCATCCAGGCATGGAGGTCGGGGTAAGTCGCGACGTTGGAGGGATCGACGTCGTGTCGGTAGACCACGACCCGGCTGGCGCGCTTTCCGGGCAGCTCCTGCCATTCGAGCGGTTCGCCGAACTCGGCCTCTATTGCGGTTCTTTCGGCCTCAAGCGCGCGTATCCCGGTCTTGTTGGCGTCATTGCGCAGATAGAGCTCAACCCCGATGCGCCGCTTGTCCGTGCTGACCGTCGCGCTGATGACGACGCCGCTCCGACCAATAGCAAAGGTATGCCACATCGTTTTGGTGTTCGGTCGGACTCTGAAACGTCCACCGGCGTCCTTCACGTAGTCAGCAAATGAGGTCCAGTAGCCGATGCGGACTTTGTGGCGCTCCGCAAGCTCACCGGCCGTGGCGGCTCGGGAGAGGGCGCCTACGCTGCGCGTCCAGTCATTGGGTTTCGCGACGAGTGAGAAGCGTGGGGCAGGAGGGCTGTCGCCGATCCTGAGGACCTCGATCTCGATGCCAACGAAGTTGAAGCGGTCGTTGGTGTTGGCGTTGAGCCAGTCGATGGCGGCGCGGTGCTCCTCGTGGAAGTGTGTCGCGATCCAGACGACAAGGGCGTCGCTCTGAAGGCCGGCAAGGTAGGTGATCACCTGGCCGAGGTGGCGGTGGTCGGTCGCCTCCAGCTGGTTCTCGATGAGGACGAGCATGCCGCTCGTGTCGCGGGCAACGATATCGGCGGAGAAGCGGCCGACATCGCGCTCCATCGCCTCGACCTCCACTTCGTCGAGGCTCAGCGCTTCGGCTAGGAGGGCGATGTTGTCCGGTTGAGCGAGCCAAGGGGTGAACTCCAACGCCTCATGGCGCCAGATCTCGCGCGGCGGCACGGAGGTGATGCGCGACAGAACCGTCATTCGGCGGCGACCGGGAGCGCCTCTTCCGTGGCGGCAACGTCGATCTCTCCGGAGATGAGCTTGGGGAGGAGGAGGTCGCGCTGAGCGCGGAGGTTGGCGTTCTGCTTGGCGAGATTTATGCACGCGAGGCGGTTTCGCTCGACGTTCGCCGCGAACGTCATCTGAATATTCCGCTGTGGCACGACGATGTCCACCTCGCCAATCCGAGTGCGCGACAATTCGGTCTGCCCGGTCGAGCCGACACCCGCGTCCTCGAAGAATGGCTGTAGAGCCAGCAGCGCAGCGCCGAAGTACCAGTGATCCACGTCGGCACGCGGCCGGACAATGGTAACGTGGGTGTCAACGGTCGTCTCCGGCAGCTCCTCCCAGACCTGCGCAACACGCCCGAGCGTCCCAACGCCGGTTGAGTTGATCAGCACGTCTCCCAGGCAGACCTGCTTCGCGTCGGGAATCGCGCGCTGCTGCCGCCGCGCAGGCCCGAGGCTCAATCTTTGATCCCGGATGCACTTCTGATTGATGACGAGTGACGGCCCATTTTCGGCGTACTTCGGCGCAATGCCGCGGTTCACGTACTCGGCGGCTTCTGAGACCTTACAGCGCTCCCACCCCTCCGGCAGAGGGCCGTTGCGGGTGTCGAGGATGGGGGTGCTCTCGTGGCCGGGGAAGCGGAAGTGGACGAACCACTCCTCGTAGAGCCGGCGGGCCATCTCCTCCAGGATCGCGATCCGCCGCGTGTTGTTCTCGATCAGGTCATCATAGGCCGACAGGATCCCCGCAATCCGCCGCTGCACGTCGAGCGGGGGGATGCGCACCGGCAATCCATGCACGTGGTTGCGGTTCAGCGTCGGGTTCGACGCACCTACGTCGTATTGCTCGAACCCCATTGTCTTCAGAAAATAGAAGCAGAAGCGGGGATCGTTCCCATGGAACGCCTTAACCCACAAAGTCGTATCGTGTGGCCAAAAAGGGGTTGCTGAATAGAAGACTGTTCCGAGACTGCCCTTACGGCCGATGATGACACCGGGACCCTCGACTTTGTATTCGGCGTGTGTGCTTTTGACGCCAGAGGAGGAGATGACCGGGTACGGCCCATCTCGCTGCTCCGCCTTCGTGATGTCGAAGCCACGTTGCAGCGTGACGAGCTCATTCAGCGTGCGTTCGTGCCACTGGGCGAACATTATCGCGCGCCTCCTAAGACGGCGGCCGAGTTCGCCGCGATCTCGTCCTCCAGCCCCCGCGCCTCCAGCGTCAGCTGCACCAGCTCCTCGTTCAGCGCCTCGAACCGCTCCACAAAGTCCACGTCCTCGTCCGCCCGGCTCGCCGCGCCGACATAGCGGCCCGGATTGAGGCTCCAGCCCTGCGCCTCGATCTCCGCCCGCGAGGCGATCTTGCAGAGGCCGGGGACGTCAACGTACCCCTCCCACAGTGCAAACTCCTTCATCAGCGCCTCGGCTCCGGCGACCAGCTCCGGCTCCTCGCCGCGCCACTGCCGCACGATGTTGGCGAGGAACTCGATCTGCGCCGGGGTGAAGTCGCGGTGCGCCCGGTCGATCTGGCGGAAGATCGCCCGCGCGTCGATGAACAGCACCTCGTCGCCCCGCGCCGTCCCCGCCTTGCCGCGGTCGAGGAACCACAGCGTGCAGGGCAGCGTCACCGTGTAGAAGAAGTTGGGGCCGACCGAGACGATCACGTCCACCGCTCCGTCCTCGATCAGCTTCTTGCGGATCTCCAATTCCGACCCGCGCGCATCACCGGCCGAGTTCGCCATCACGAACCCCGCCCGTCCGGTCTCGTTGAGCGCGGCGTAGAACTGCTGGATCCAGAGGTAGTTCGCGTTGTCGGGCTTCGGCATCCCGAACGGGAAGCGCGGGTCCTTCGTCAGCCGCTCCTTGTCCACCCCGGAGACGTTGAAGGGCGGATTGGCCATCACGAAGTCGAACCGCCCGCCGCTCTTCGTCACCGCCCGGTGCGGGTCCTCGTAGTACGAGTTCGCCACGACGACGTTGCCCGACAGCCCGTGAACCGCGAGGTTCATCTTGTTGAGGTTGACGGTGGTGTTGTCCTTCTCGACCCCGAAGATCGAGAGGCGCTCGTTGGCCGTCTCGTTGTGCCGCCGCACGAACTCGGCCGACTGCACGAACATGCCGCCAGAGCCGCACGCCGGGTCGAAGATCTCCCCGTGGAACGGCTCCATGATCTCGACGATCAGCCGGACGATGGCCTCAGGTGTGTAGAAGACGCCGCCCTTCTGCCCCTCGCGGAGGGCGAACTCGCCGAGGAAGTACTCATACACCTTGCCGAAGGCGTCGCCCGACAGCTCAACCGGGGCGAGGAGGCGGAGCAGCTCGTCGAGGACGCGGTTCTCGATCTGCGTGTAGTTGGTTGGCAACGCCCCGGCGAGGTCCTCGTTCTCCTCCTCGATGGCCTCCATGGCGGTGTTGATCGCCTTGCCGAGGTCCTCACCGGCCGGGAGGTTCTGGAGATGGGAGAACCGCGCCTCCGGCCGAAGGAAGATGACGCCCTTCGCCATGTAGTCGGCCTTGCCGATCTTGCGCCGGTTGCCGGACCCGACCGGCCCGATCTCCGCCTCGACGTCCGCGAACTTCTTCTCAGCGTAGCGCAGGAAGACCAAGCCGAGGACGGGGCCGGAGAACTCGGCGGGCTTCAACCCCGTGTTGGCCCAAAGCTGATCGGCTGCAGCCCACAGCCTCGTCGCGACATCCCCGGTGACCAATTCGCCCTCCCTGTCCGCTTCTCGTGCCAGAATGCACCGCTCGCACGGACAGGTGAAGGGGCGGTTGTGGTAGGGGTAAACGAGAGGCCGAAGTCCTAGAAAATTCGGCGATTTGCCGACCGGGGCCGTTTCACTGCCTCGAACCCATCCGCCATAGCCCCCACAATCACGTCGTTTATCGAGCTTGGCTGCTGCCTACCCGTGCGGCAGCAGTGAGCCCTGGCGCTCGATTTTCTGAACGACGACGTCGCCCGGCTAGTGGCCGCGACCTGGAGCGCCTTGGCGCTCAATAGCGTGATGACGCTCACGCTCCTGATTTTGCTGGTGCCGTGGCGAAACTTGTCTTGGAACCAGATTTTGCGGGGCTGCCTTGGGAAGGCCGTAACGCCGTGACCCATTGAGTTGTACTTGAATAGTATAAATTATAGATTTCTATGGATTTACTATGACTATCGAGATAGTCATCCAATTTATCCTTTGATCATGGAAAATATCACTTGACCCATATCTTCAAAATGGCCAGATATACGCCGCGATCAATTCCGATCGATTGAAGGATGATAATGACTAACCTTTCCGATTTAGCGTTCCAAGCTGCAACCCTTGCCCTCGCCGACGATTTCCGGCGCGTGACTGCCGAGCGTCTTGAAGCTTTGGGGCTCACGGCCTCGCCGGAGATGGAGGGCGAGATGAGCATCGCCGTGGAGGAGTTTGCGAGCGAGGCGATCGTCTGGCTGGGCGGCGTCTTTGTCGCCGAGCCTGATGACTCAGACGAAGACGCAATGGCACTGGCGGCCTGAGTGAAGTTGAAATGGCTCTCTCCGCCTCCGATGCCGCCGAATATCGTAGAACTAAGAAATTTTTCAATTGTATATCTGAAAATATATATTCACATAGTGAGCCGAATTTTACCAATGAAATGCGCAACAAGCACCGAAAAGGGAGACTCAAGTGACTAATTCTATTTCATCAAAGCTTCTTACCGAAAGTATTTCTAACGTGCTTCAACATCCGATTACGTTTACGACCCTCGAAAATTTGCCCGTTTGGGTTGCGTGTCGCGGTAAGGTGCCGATGAACCCGCACACCGGCAAACCGGCATCTACCACCGACCCCTCGACCTGGGGCACCCGGCGCGAGGTTCTCGGCCGCATCAACGCGTATGACGGTCTCGACGGTGTCGGCTTCGTCTTCCGCCAGGAGGACAACATCTTCGGGATCGATCTCGATGGTGTCGCAACATGGTCCGACGAGGGCGGCTGTAAGGTGATTGAGGTGCCCGATTGGGTGGACGAGATACTCGACCTCAACGAGACTGTAATAGAGCTGTCCAGCTCAGGCACTGGGCTGCACATCTATGCCCTCGGCAGTCACGAGACCGTCACCGTTGCCAATCCCGAGACGCCCGGCGGCACCAAACGCCAGGCGATCGAGATCTACAGCTCCGGCCGATACTTCCGAAACACTTTCGTCCCACCACGCAAGGGAATGACCGACGTTTTCGGCCCGGCGCCCCGGACAATGGAAATCATCCACCGCCAGCTCGCGAAATGGCGCGGGCCTGAGCCGGTGCGGCGGCCTAGGGGTGACCGCGAGTATAAGCCGGTCACCAGAGCGCAGGTGGAATCCGCCCTTCGGTACCTTGACCCCGACATGCCTTACCCCGAGTGGCGCGACATCGGCTTCGCGATCCACGAAAACTTTGGCGGCGATGATGATGGTTTCGACGCCTTCGAGAGATGGTCGAGCGCTGGGCGGTCATTCGAACCCGGGGCCTGCGAACGGATCTGGGGATCCGCTGCGAAGAAGCGCAATCACTCCAGCCCTGTGACGATCGGGACCCTCCTAGGCAGGGCGAAAGACGCCGGGTGGACCTGGCACGAGGGGCAGGAAGAGCAAGAGCGCGCAACCGTCGACGCGGTGCGCGCGGCACTGGCTGAGATCCAGGCGAGTGCGACGAAGGACGTCAGCACCGAGGTGCCCGAGCTTGCCGTCGCCCCCCTGGACGAAGAGCCGTACAGTTGGCGCGACCCGAGGACTCTACCCCTCACGCCCTGGCTCTATGGCGACAAGTTGCTTCGGGGCAAGGCGAGCCTGCTACTGGCACCCGGCGGCGTCGGTAAGACGTTCTTCACCGTCGCCTCAGGGCTCGCACTCGCGTCAGGGCATAACCTTCTGCACGATCACGTCTTTGACCGCCCCCAGCGCGTTCGCTTCTGGTCGCTTGAGGAAGACCGCGGAACGCTCGATCGCCGCTTACACGCCGCCGCGCTGCACTACGGCCTGCATGGCGATGATGCTGTCGCGGGGAACCTCTTCGTTACGACCGGGCAGCGCACCAACATCCGCATTGTCAGGCAAGGTAAGCACGGCGAGGTGGAGGTGGACGCGCCGGCGACGGACGCACTCATTGCGTCGCTGAAGCGCCAGAGGATCGACGTGCTGATCGTCGATCCCTTCGTGAAGTCACACGCTGTTGGCGAGAATGACAACGGCGCGATCGACGTGGTGGTGACCGAATGGAATCGGATTGCTGATGAGGCCAATTGCGCCGTCTGGCTTGTGCACCACACCTCGAAGCTCCGGGGAGATGAGGCCAACGTCGAATCAGCGCGCGGGGCGAAGGCGCTCGCCGATGGCGTCCGGGCGGCCCATGCGCTCAATCCCATGAGCGAGCGGACGGCGACCGACTACGGGCTTGCCAACCACTTCGGCTATCTGCGATGCGACAACGTCAAAGCTAACTACGGCAGGCGCACCCAGGCGGCTGAATGGTACGCGTTCGGCGAGGTTGACCTTGGCAACGGTGACCTGCCGGTCGGCGTCCTGACGCCCTTTAAAGTGGAGGGGCCACCGGACCTGGGCGCCGTGGACCTAGACATGGGCGCGGTCTGGGCTGACGTAGAGCGGACCGGGCATCGGGCAGAGAATGCGCAAGCGCGAGATTGGATCGGGCATGTCCTCGCTCAGCACCTTGGCGCCGACATCACCACGCCGGTTGGCAAGCGAGCCGTCAGGGAGAAACTGAGCGCCATGATCGCCGCCAGGCATGTCGTGGTGGTAGACGAGCAGAAGAATGGGCGGGCGCGCAAAGTTTGTCAGCGGCCGCACCAGAACGACAACACCAATGACGTAGAGGCGGCGACTGCATGAGTTCGGCGCGCACCACAAACGCTTGATGCTACCGACACCATCCCGGAGACACCGGCGCAGTCGAGCCCCATATAAACACCACCTTGGTGTTATATAGGGGGCGAGGTGGTGGTGTCGGTAGCGGCGAGTGGCTAGGGACCTGATTTCCTATTTTTCCCAACAACTCCGCACCACTACCAACACCTCGTCTCCCTCTTCCTCGAATTCCATCGCCACCGAGAAGGCACCAGCGCGGTCGATTCCACGCCCGCTTTCCGGCTTGTCGTTTATTGGGCAACGAAAGCCGTTGAGTGAAATTGAGCGTTCACCGGCTCCCCCTCAGGTGGCCCTAAGCGTCATGGCTCGCCTCTCCCGACGAGGGGTTGATGGAAAACCTGAGGCGGATGTCCGACCAGCGCTTTGTCGATGAAACCAATCGCAGCTCCATGAACAACACTCGATCGTTCTCGGTAAGACACATCGCAATGAAGCATGGAGAAGGAAGCACAGACAGAGGAGCCCAAGGCAATCCGGAGCAACATTGAAGGGTGAGAGCCACCCGTCAGCGATTCTAGCCGCCTTGGAATCCCGAAGCGTCGGAGCCTCTCTGGTGCCTCCACCGCCTTCGTCACGTGTATTTCAGCGACGCCCGCTAACGAAATTGCTAAAGCGAACTGCTAATGTCGGGCTCGTCCGAAAAGCGATAAGCAGTTGATTTAATTAGACTTGAGGCAAATGGCTGGGGCGGCTGGATTCGAACCAGCGCATGGCGGTACCAAAAACCGCTGCCTTACCGCTTGGCTACGCCCCAATGCACGGGTGATCTAAACGCTTCGGGGCGAGACGGCAACCGTGCGCGCGCGGTGCGGGCGCGGCTTCGCGCGACCCGGCCGGGTGGGAGGACGCGACCATGTGGACAACGACGACCATCGGGGGCGAGCCCGCCCTTTCGGTCGATGAGATGGGGCGCGGCCCGCTCGTCGTCTTCCTCCACGGGGTCGGCGGCAACAAGGCCAACTGGCACGACAATCTGCCCGCCTTCGCCCCCCACTTCCACGCCGTCGCCTGGGACGCGCGCGGCTATGGGGCGAGCGAGGATCCGCCCGCCCCCCTTGCCTTCAGCGATTTCCGCAAGGATCTCGCCCGCGTCATCGACCATTTCGGGGCCGAGAAGGCCCACCTCGTCGGCCTCTCGATGGGGGCGCGCATCGCCCTCTCCTATTGCGCGAATGCGCCCGAGCGCGTCGCCTCGCTCACCCTGTGCGACACCCATCTCGGCTTCCGCCACATGTCCCACGAGGACCGGCAGAAGTTCGTGTCGAAGCGCGCCGAGCCGTTGCTTGCGGGCAAGACCACGGCCGACATCGCCCCACGCCTCGCCCGCACCCTCATCGGCGACGAGGCCCACACCGAGGCGCTCGCCAAGCTCATCGCCTCGATGGAGCGGCTGCGCGCCAAGCCCTATATCGAGGCGATCCGGGCGACCACCGAGGAGGACCTCGACCCGCTGGTCGACACCGTCGCCGTGCCGACGCTCGTCCTCGTCGGCGCGCTCGACCGCGTGACCCCGCCGACGCTCGCCGCCGAGATCGCCGCGCGCATCGCCGGCGCGCAGTTCGCGATCATCCCCGACGCCGGCCACCTGTCGAACATCGAGCAGCCCGAGGCGTTCAACCGCGTGGTGCTCGAGTTCCTAAACGGCGTTCCCGCCTGAAGCGGGAGCCCCGTCCCCGCTATCCCCCCGCGAGGCGCGGCAGGAAGAGGGCGATGCCGGGGAAGGCCGTCAGGAGCGCGATCAGGATGAAGGTGCAGGCGATGTAGGGGGCTGCGGCGCGGGCGACCTCGCCGAGCGTCGTCCCCGGCGGGCCCACCCCCATCATCACGAAGAGGAGCATCCCGAAGGGCGGCGTCGCGAGGCTCAATTCCAGCGCCAGAAGCATGATGACGCCGAACCAGATCGGGTCGAACCCCAGCGAGCCAACGAGCGGGATGAAGACCGGCAGCGTCAGCATCATCATCGAGAGCTGGTCCATGAACATGCCGAGCACGATCAGGATCAGAAGCATCGCGAGGAGCATCATGTAGGGGCTGACGTCGAAGCCCATCGCGAAGCCGAGGAGGCCGGAGGTCGCGCCGGAGAAGGCGAGGACCTGGCTGAAGGTCGACGAGCCGAGGATGATCATGAACATCATCGCCGTCACGGCGAGCGAGCCGGTCAGCGCCTTCACGATCGCCTCGAGGGTGAGGCAGCGATAGAGCCCGGCGAGGATCACCACGGCGAGAACGCCGAAGGCCGCGCTCTCGGTCGGCGTCGCCCAGCCGAGGAGGATGAGCCCGATGACGGCGAACACCACGAGCCCCATCGGCGCGACGTTGACGAGGAGCGCGCGCGCCATCTCCCCCGCGCTCGCGCGCTCGGCCGCGTAGCCGGGCGCGGCGTCCGGGTCGCGCGCGATCTGGATGCGGATCACCGCGATATAGAAGGCGGCGAGGATGATGCCGGGGACGAGCCCGGCGATGAGGAGCGCGCCGACATCAAGGCGCGCGAGCGAGCCGAGGAGGACGGCGAGCGTCGAGGGCGGGATGATCATGGCGAGGCCGCCGGTCGACAGGATCGGCCCCATGATCATGTGCTTCTTGTAGCCCCGGCGCGTCATCTCCGGGACCATCAGCGAGCCGAGCATCGCCGTGTTCGCCATCGACGAGCCGGAGAGGGTCGCGAACAGGGTGCCGCCGCCGACCGTCATGTAGGAGAGGCGGCCCGGCACCGCGCCGAGACATTTGTCGAGCGCATCGAAGACGCGCATCGCGAGCCCGGTGTGGAAGAAGAGCTCGCCCATGATCATGAAGAGCGGGACCGGCACCAGCGTGAAGGTGGTGAGCGCCCCGCTCGCATTGTCGACGAGCTGGTCCACCCCGGCCATCCCGCCCATGAAGACGACGACGCCGACAATGTTGATGCCGAGAAAGGCGAAGGCGACCGGCAGGCCGAGCGCCATCAGGACAAGGATGCCGCCGACGAGGAGGCCCGCCGCCTCCCACCATTCCATCATCATGCGCCGGACCCGTGGGCCGAGCGCGGCAGCTCCCGGCGCAGGACGAGGAGGCGCAGGAACTCGGTGGCGCAGAGCCCGAGCGCGAGCGCTAGCAGCGCCGGGGCGAGCCAGCCCGGCAGGTCGATCGAGCGGATGTCGACCGCGCCGCGCATCGCCGCCTCGACCGCAATGACGCCCGCGCGCCAGGCGAGGAAGGCGGCGATCGCGAGGGGGAGGGCGAGCGTCGCGCGGCTCACCATGAAGCGCGCACCGGCCGGGAGGCGGACGACGAAGCTGTCGATCGCCACATGCCCGCCGCGCCGCACGAGCCAGGGCGCGCCGAACGCCGTCGCCGCCAGCATCGCATATTCGACGAGAGCGCTCGCCGCGCGCACCGGCGGAAGGGCCGTGTTGCGCGCGACGACGTCGACGATGATGAGCACCGTCGCGCCGAGAAGGATCGCGCCGCCGAGAACGGCGAGCGCGACGATGAGCCATTCATAGGCGCGAAGGAGAGCCCGCATCACGAGGGATCGCGACCCGCCTCAACGGTTGTAGTAGGCGGCGCGGAGCGCGTCATATTGGGGGCTGCCGCTCGCCTTGAGGCGCGCCCAGGCGGTCTCGAACGCGGAATCGAGCCAGGCCTGCGCGGCCGCGCCCTCCAGCGTCACCACTTCCATGCCCGCGTCCCGCACGGCCTTGTCGGTCTCGACGATGTTCGCCTGGTAGTAGTCGTAGGATTCCTGTTCGTACTCCGCGGCGGCCTTCGTGAGGATCGCCTTCGCCTCGTCCGACAGCCCCTCCCACTTCTCCTCGTTGAGAATGATGACGAGGTCGGTCTGGAAGAAGGGCGGATCGATCCGGACCTTCAGGAACTTGTCCCAGGAGAGATCCTGGATGCCGACGAGCGGCCAGCCGATGCCGTCGACGACGCCGCGCTCCAGCGCCGTGTAGACCTCCGGCACGGGAACCGAGACGCTGGTCGCGCCCAGCGAATCGAAGAACTCGCGATAGATCGGCTGGCTGCGCAGCTTCACGCCCGTGAGGTCGACGCCGCCATCGGCGGTCATCTTCGGCTCTTCGGTGAGGTAGATGTGGAAGGTGATGCCGGTGTCGACATGGCCGAGGAGATAGGCGCCGAGCTTCTCCTTGTAGACCTCGCGCATCGCCTCGAGGCCGCCATTCTCGCGCGCCTCCATGGCGGTCACGGTCGACCCGACCCAGGCGTCCACCTCCGGCACGTCGCCGAGATAGTAGGTGCCGGGGCCGTATTGCATATCGACCACGCCGCGGCGCACGGCCTGCGCCTGCTGCGGCGGCGGGATGACTTCCGGCCCGCCCATATATTGGATGCGGACAACGCCCTCACCCATGGCGTTCACCTTGTCGACGAAGCGCAGGAAGCTCTTCGCGAACTCCACGGGCGCCGGAAAGGCGGTGACCGCCCGGAGCACCTCTTCGGCCGAAACGGGGCCGGACAGGGCCACGCCGGCAGCGATCGCCAGCACGGTCGACTTCATCGGAATGCGCATCCACGTCCCTCCAGATTCTGGTCTCGTTGCGGCGATCGTCCCGTCACCGCGGGGGCTTCGCAAGTCCCGTCAGGCGCAATTGTGCAAGCATCGCGCCGAGGCGCGCCTTCCGGTAGGCCGCGATGTCGCGGTCGCGATAGTCGAAGAAGCCGGCCCCGTCCTTGAGGCCGTTGCGCCCCTCTTCCATCATGCGGTTCACGATGTCGGGCGCGGCGAACCGGGGTTCACCCGTCGCCTTCTCCATGTAGCGGCTCGCATAATAGAGGATGTCGTTGCCGCCCCAGTCGATGAATTCGAGGTGGCCGAGCACGGCGAAACGGAATCCGAGGCCGTAGATCAGCGCCTTGTCGATATCCTCCGGCGTCGCGACGCCCTCCTCCACCATGCGCGCCGCCTCGTTCATCGCGAGCATCTGCACGCGCGGCACGATGTAGCCGGGCGAGGCCTTCAGCCGGACCGGGACCTTGCCGACATCGGTCAGCAGCGCCTCGAGCGCGGCCGTCGCCGCCTCCTCGGTCGCCGCCGATGGGCTGAGCTCCACGAGGGGGACAAGATAGGCGGGGTTCAGCCAGTGGGCATTGAGGAAGCGCTTCGCGTGCCGCGTCAGCGGGGCGAGATCGTCGACGAGGATGGTCGAGGTCGTGGAGGTGACGATCGCGTCCGGCGCGACGAACGGGTCGATGAGCGCGAACGCCTCCGCCTTCGCCTCGAGCGTCTCGGGCACGCCCTCGAAGAGGACGGCGGCGTCGCCGACGGCGCCTTCCGCCTCCGCGCGGGGTAGAACCTCGATGCGCGCCATGATCCGCGCGATCGCCTCCGCCTCGAAGAGGCCGAGCTCGGCGAGCATCGCAAGGCTCGCCCGGATCTCGCCGAGCGCGTCCGCCTTCAGCGCCTCGAACGCCTCCGCCGACCGCGCCTTGGCGTCGAGCAGGCGCACGGGGTGGCCGGCATAGGCGAAGACGTGGGCGATGCCGCGCCCCATGCGGCCCGCGCCGATGGCGGCGATGGGGGCCGCCATCTCAGAACCCCTCGGTCAGAAGGGCGGCGAGCGCGTCGCGCGAGGCGATGTCCGGCAGGACCGCCGACAGCGGACGCCCGGTGACGCGGAAATCCTCCCCGCAGATCGCCGATCCGATGGCGAGGAGCCCCGCCGCGACCGGCGTCTCGACGCCGACGAACGCCCCCATCGACACGATGAAGGAGAGGCCGAGCGCCACGTCCTCGCGCATATAGCGGTGGGAGGTCAGCACCAGGCGCTCGCGCCAGTCGCCGCTGTCCGTCAGCTTCTCGTGGGCGAGGTTGCCGTACATCCACTCGTCCCCGTCGGCGCTGTAGTGGTCGGCGAGGGGGAAGTGCGGCGCGCCATAGCCGAGCGCCTCGCGCACGGCGACGCGCTCCGCGTCGAGCGCGTCAGTCACGCGGCGGATCGCGGGCTGCGTGCCTTCATTGTGAATGTCCCAGTGCGGGAAATGCTCGATCGGCCCGGCATTCATGATGATGAGCGGCGGGTGGATGATCGGCCCGGCGTTCATCAGCGCGGCCGACAGCGCGTCCTCGATCGGCTCGATCGCGCCGGGAAAGGCCGCATCGAGGCGCGCGAAGGCGTGCGCCTCGAGACGCTTCGGGAAGACGCCGGTCGGCAGGCGCGTCGCCCGCGTGGTGATCGCGATCTTCGCCGGCCCATGCTTGCGGCAGAGCCAGGGCAAGGTGCCCGTTTCGGCGATCGCGATATCGGCGGTGCAGCCCGCCTCGCGCAGGACACGCACCATGAGGACGCTGCCGAAGGTGCCGGGCGGCAGGAAGATGACCTGCCCGTCCGACAGGTGCGGTGCGAGCGCGCGGGCGAGATCGGCCTGCGCGAAGGCAGGGGACGGCGAGACGATGAGGTCGGCCCCGCGCACCGCCGCGCCGAGATCGCTCTCGACGGCCGCGATCGGGACGAGGCGCTCGCCCTCATAGTCCTTCAGGATGATGCCGCCGGCGTCCCGGACAGGGCCGAGCGCCTCTCGGTCCCGCCGCCAATAGCGCACGCGCGCGCCGCGCAAGGTGATGTCCACCGCCGCGGCATACGCCCCGTTGCCGCCGCCCAAAACCGCTACGTCCATCCGCCCCACGCCGTCTCGCTCGATCGCATGGGCATTGGTGCCGACCGGGCCGCTCCCGTCAACCGGGCCGCGGACCCCTTACACGCCGAGGTCGGCGCGGCGGGGGAGATCGGCCCCACGCCGGCTGCAGGTGATCGCGGCGGCGCGGCTCGCGAAGGCCATCGCGCGACCCGCCGCCTCCGCCGATATCGCGCCCAGCGCGGTGCGGTTGATCCGCCCGTCGTCGGACAGCGCGGTGAGGAGCGCGGCGAGGAAGCTGTCCCCCGCCCCCACCGTGTCAACGAGGTCGACCGCCTCGGCCGCCACCTCGAACGCGCCGGACGGCAGGAACGCGCGCGCCCCGCGCCCGCCCTCGGTGATCACCACCATCCGCACGCCGAGCCCCAGCCAGTGCGCGGCGACGTCGGCGACGGGCTCGGTGTAGAGCGCCGCCATGTCGTCGCTGCTCGCCTTGATGAGGTCGGCATGCTCGGCGAACGCCTCGACGCGGTTGCGCCACAGCCCCATGTCGGGCTCCACGGTCGGGCGCACATTGGGGTCGAGGACCACGAGCGGCCCGCCCGCGGCACGGCGCGCGAGGGTTAGGAAGCTGTCCCCGGTCGGCCGCGTCATCATCGAGAAGCAGCCGAAGACGAGCGCGTCGAGCCCCTCGATGGCGGGAAGGTCCGCGGCCGTCACCTGCCGGTCGGCCGCCCCCTCGCCATAGAACTGGTAGTGAGCGGCGCCCGCCGCATCGAGCGCGACGAGGGCGAGGGTCGTCGGTGCGTCGGGCCGCGTCAGGAACCGCGTCGCGACCCCCTCCCCCTCCAGCGCGCGCACGAGCTTGTCGCCGAGCGCGTCGGTCGACATGCCGGTGAGGAGGCCCACCGGCATGTCGAGGCGGGCAAGGCCGATCGCCACATTGAAGGCGGAGCCGCCGATGCGCGCATCGAGCGCGAAGCCGCCCGCCGTCTCCTCCCCCACGAACACGTCGTAAAGCGCTTCACCGCAGACGAGGATGGTCATGACGATCGATCCGGGATCACTTGAACATGTCGAGCTGGCCGAACTTCTCGGCCAGGAGATAATAGAAGGTCACGCGATGCTTCTGCCGCGTGTCTTTCATGGCCTGGCACACTTCCAGGATCGCCTCGTCGAGGGAAGCATCCGCCTCCGTGCGGCCAAGCTTCTTGCGCAGAAAACTGTCCCTCACGCGGTTTCTTTCAGACTCGTCGGAGCAGGAGACCATCGACGCATCGCGCGAGCGCAGCGCAATGCCGAGATGGCGCACGATTCCCGCCACGCAAGCTTCGTCACAATGCTTGGCGTATTTTTTGACGTCTTCTGAATAGTCCGTCGTCATCGTCGTTCCCTCCGTTTTCCTTTTTTGTGCAGCGATCGAACGAGGCACATCACACATGCCCAGAAAATAGACTACCGTCGAACGTAACGAAAATGCGACTGTCGGGTTTGATCCCGGAAGTTTGCGTGTCCGGATCGAGGACGAACACGGGTGTGCGGGCGCGATCGGCCTGGGCATCCCGCGAATCGGAGCCGAAATGTCGACCGCCCGCCAGGTGCTTATCGCCACCATCGCCGCGATCCTCATCATCGTCGCCACCGGCGTCGCGATCTGGCAGATGGAATCCCTCGACAACTCGCCGCTGCGCATCAGCGCCGGCACGCCGGGCGGCACCTATGACGCCTTCGCCTCGGCGCTCATCAAGACGGTCGGCGGCGGCGACCCGCTCAACATCGAGACGCTGACCTCCGCCGGCGCGAGCCAGAACGCGTCCCGCCTCAGCGACCGGACGGCCGAGCTCGCCCTCATCCAGAGCGACACCGCGGTCACGCCGAACACGTTGATCGTCGCGCGCCTCTTCCCGGAGGCCTTCCACCTCATCGCGCGGATCGATTCAGGGATCACCAGCGTCAACGAATTGCGCGGCCACAAGGTCGGCCTCCTGCCCGAGGGGGCGGGGTCGAACGCCCTCTTCGAACGCCTCCTGCGCCACTACGAGATCCAGGCGGACGAGGTGACGATCGTCCACGGCGACCTCAAGACCCAGGCCGAGGCGATCCGCACCGGCGCGATCGACGCCTTCTTCATGGTCATTGCGCTGGGCAACGGCACGATGGAGAGCATCATCAAGTCGACGCCGACGCAGCTCATCCCGATCGAGCAGGCCGAGGCGATGGCGATGTTCGACCCGGCGCTGAGCGCGAGCGTCGTCCCCGTCGGCGCCTATTCGGGCGAGCGGCCGGTGCCCGCCCAGCCCATCTCGATCGTCACCGTGCAGAGCCTGCTGGCGGTGCGGCGGGACGTGTCGAACACCACGGTCGAGGTGCTGACGCGCGGCCTCTTCGAGAACCGCCAGGCGATGGTCCGCCTCCTGCCGCAGGCCGCCTTCATCAGCGCGCCGACCGATCAGGACCGCCTCGCCTTCGGCATCCATCCGGGCGCGGAGCTCTACTACCGGCAGGACGATCCGCTCTTCATCGTGGAATATGCCGAGCCGATGGCGCTTGGCGTGACCGCCCTCGCCCTCCTCCTCTCGGCCCTCTGGCAGGCGCGGATCTGGCTCTCGAACGCGCGCAAGAATCGCGCGGACCACTACAATCTCGAGATCGTCGACATCCTCGCCCAGCTCGAAAACGCCTCGACCCATCAGGAGATCGAGGCGATCCGCCGGCATCTCTTCGAGATCTTCGAGAAGGTGATCGTCGACCTCGACAATGACCGGATCGAGGAGAAGTCACTCCTCTCCTTCTCCTTCGCCTGGCAGGTCGCGGCCTCGACGCTGAACCACAAGCAGCTCGTCGCGAAGGGGTCGGACCAGCGGCCGGGCTCGAACGCGGCGGCCTAGGCTCCGTCGGGGACGGCCTCCGCCTCGGCGACGAGCGCCCGCGTCGCCGGATGTTGCGGCGCGTCGAAGATCGCGGCCACCGGCCCCTCCTCCACGATCGTCCCGTCCGCCATTACCGCGATGCGGTCGGCGAGGCGACGCACGAGGCCGAGATCGTGCGCGATGAAGACGAGCGCGATCCCCTCCTCGCGGGTGAGCTGATCGAGGAGGCGGACGATGTCGGCCTTGATCGCGGCGTCGAGCGCGGAGACCGCCTCGTCCGCGATGAGAAGCTCCGGCTCGGCGACGAGGGCGCGGGCGATCGCGATCCGCTGGCGCTGCCCACCCGAGAAGGCGTGCGGCTTCTTGCGGAGCGAATCGGCCCCGAGGCCGACCTTTTCGAGCGCTGCGGCCGCGCGCGCGGTCTTCTCCCGGCGCGAGAGGCGCCGCCCGTAGAGCGGTTCGGTCACGATCCGGCGCACCGAATGGCGCGGGTTGAAGCTCGTCGCCGGGTCCTGGAAAACCATCTGCGCGCAGGCGCGGAGCGGGTGCGGGTCGGCCGGATCGATGGCGCGGCCATGCACCGCGACGGTGCCGGTGTGCGGCAGGAGGCCGAGAATGGCGCGCATCAGCGTGGTCTTGCCCGAGCCGGAACCGCCGACGAGGGCGAGCCGCTCCCCGGCCGCGACCGAGAGCGAGGCCTCGCGCACGATCGGCCGCCCGCCGCGCGCGACGCCGACCCTCTCGGCCGCGAGCACCGGCGGTGCACCCGCCGGCGGCGGGGCGTGCGGGCGCAGGGCGACGACCGTGTTCGCGACGAGCGCCTTCGCCGCCGCGCTTTCGGGGGCGCGGAGCACGCGCTCGGACGGACCGTCCTCCACGATGCGGCCGGCCTCCATCACCGCGATCCGCGCCGCGCGCCGTGCGACGGCGAGATCGTGGGTGATGAGGACGAGGCCGGCATTCTCCTCCGCCGTGAGGCGGACGAGGAGATCGAGGACGAGCGCGGCCGAAACCGCATCGAGCGCGCTCGTCGGCTCGTCGGCGATGACGAGGCGGGGCGAGAGGGCAAGCGCGATCGCGACGGCGACGCGCTGGCGCTGCCCGCCCGAGAGCTGGTGCGGGAAGCGCTCCGGCCCCACCCCGACGGCCGCGAGACCCGTCCGCTCTAGCATTTCGGCAACGCGCGCGGCGCGCGCGCGGCGGCCGAGATCGGTGTGGATGCGGAGCGTCTCGTCGATCTGGTCGCCGATGCGCTTCACCGGATTGAGCGCCGTCGCGGGCTCCTGGAAGATCATCGCGATGTCCTTGCCGCGGATCGCGGTGAGGTCGCGCTCGGGAAGTTCGAGGAGCGTCTTGCCGTCGAAATCGACAGTGCCGCCATAGACGATCCCGGCGGGCGGAAGGGCGAGAAGGGCCCGCGCCGTCAGGGACTTGCCGGAGCCAGACGCGCCGACAATGGCGAGCCGCTCGCCGGCCGCGAGGTCGAAATCGACGCCGGCGAGAAGTGGTCCGCGCGGGGTGTGCGCCGTCAGCGCGCGCACGCTCAGCACGGGACGGCGCGCCCCTCTTGCCCGCGCGGATCGAGGCGGCGGCGCAGCGCCTCGCCGAGCGTCGTGACGGTGAGGACGGAGAGCGCGATCGCGACGCCCGGCCAGATCGCGAGCTGCGGCGCGATCGCGACCAGCGTTTGCGCCTCGTTCAGCATCCGCCCCCAGGAGACGGCCGGCGGCTGCGCGCCGAGCCCCACATAGCTGAGCCCCGCCTCGGCGAGCACGGCGACGGCGAACTGGGTCGCGGCCTGGGTGAGGACGATCGGCGCGACGTTGGGGGCGACATGCTCGATCGCGATCCGCGCCGGGCCCTTGCCGGAGAGGCGGGCGGCGTCGATGAAGTCGAGCGAGAGGATCCGCCGCGCGCTCGACGCGGTGAGGCGGGCGAAGACCGGGATGTTGAAGACGCCGATCGCGACCACCGCGTTCATCGCGCCGGGGCCGAACGAGGTGGTGAGGATCACGGCGACGATCAGCGCTGGGAAGGCGAAAATAATGTCGCTCGTGCGCATGACGAGCGCGGCGGCGAGCCCATTCGAGGCGGCGGCGAGGAGGCCGAGCGGCGCCCCGATCGCAACGCCGATCGCGATCGCGGCGGCCGCGACGCCGAGCGAGGTTCGGGCCCCCGCCATTAGCATTGAGACAAGATCCCGCCCGTACTGGTCGGTGCCGAGCGGATGGGCGAGCGAGGGCGGGGCGAACCGCGCGCTGATCTCGATCGTGTCGACGGGATAGGGCGTCCACCAGATGGCGACGACCGCCGCCGCACCGAGAAGGAAGGCGACGCTCGCTGCGAGGGTGAGCCTCATGACCCGCCGCCCAAATCGGCGCGCTGGCGCGGATTCAGCCAGGCCGCGAGGAGGTCGCAGAGCGAGTTGATGACCACCACGGCCGCGACGAGGACGAAGACCACCCCCGCGACGACCATGAGATCGCGCTGGCTGACGGCCTGGAAGAGAAGCCGGCCGATGCCGGGAAGGGAGAAGACGGTCTCGATCACCACCGCGCCGGAGACGAGGAAGCCGAACTGGAGGCCGATGATCGTGAGGATCGGCGCCCAGGCGTTCGGCAGCGCGTGGCGGATCACGGCGCCCGCGACCGAGCGGCCCTTCGCGCGGGCGAGCGCCACATAATCCTCGTCCATCGCCTCGACGACACTGGTGCGCACGATGCGGGTGAGGATCGCCGCCTGGGGCAAGGCGAGCGCGACGGCCGGCATCCAGAGCGCGCCGAACGCGCGGCCGATTCCGACCTCCCAGCCGGGAAATCCGCCGGCGGGCGAGACCCCGAGGAGGACGGCGAAGACGTAGATCAGCATGAGGCCGAGCCACATGTTGGGGACCGAAAGGCCGATGAGCGCGGCGCCCATCGCGGCCCGGTCCGCTCCCCTCCCCCTCCGGACGGCGGCGAAGATGCCGACCGGCAGGGCGAGCCCGATCGAGATCGTGACGGCGAGGAGGGCAAGCGGCACCGAGACCACCGCCCGCTCCACGATCAGCGAGGAGACCGGCACCTCATAGGTCGCGCTGACGCCGAAATCGCCGGTCAGCACGCCGCCGAGCCAGGAGGTGAACTGGACGACGAGGGGCCGGTCGAGCCCCATTTCGGTGCGCAATGCAGCGATCGCGGCCGGGTCGGCGTTCATGCCGAGGAGCACCTCGGCCGGGTCGCCCGGCAGCACCTGCATCGCCACGAAGATCAGGACGCTCGCCACGAACAGCGTCGTGACGAGCTGGCCGAGGCGCCCGAGCGCGCTCATTCGCTCCAGGAAACGCCCGTCACGTCGTTCGCCTGGATCGGCGAGCTCGTCCACATGCCCTGGACGCGCTTGTCCCAGACCCCGATCTTCGCGAGCTGGAAGAGGAAGACGTTGACGGCATCGTCGGCGATCAGGCGCTGTGCTTCCTGGAGGAGCGTGACGCGCTTGTCGGGGTCGGATTCGACGGCGAGCTCGGCGATCACCTCGTTGAAGCGCTTGTCCTCGACGTGGAAATAATAGTCCGGCCGCGCGTAGATGCCGATATCGGCGGGCTCGGTGTGGGCGACGATGCTGAAATCGTAGTCCTTGCCGCGGAAGACGCGGGAGAGCCAGTCGGCCCACTCGACCGGCTCCAGCGAGACGTCGATGCCGACTTCGCGCAGCTGCGCGGCGATGATCTCGCCCGAGCGGCGGGCATATTGGGTCGGCGGCAGCGTGAGCGTCGCGGAGAGATTCTCGACGCCCGCCTCCTTCAGCAGCGCCCGCGCGCTCTCCGGGTCGTAGGCGTTGACCGCGGTCAGGTCGACATAGGCCTTGTCGTGCGGCGGGAAGTGCGAGCCGATCGGGGTCGCGGTGCCGTACATCGCGCCGTCGATGATGGCCTTGCGGTCGATCGCGCGCGCGATGGCGCGGCGCACATTGATATTGTCGAACGGCGCGCGGGCGGAGTTGATCGCCATGATCGTCTCACCCTCGGTCGTGCCGATCGCGACCGTGAAGCGGGGGTCGGCCTCCAGAACCGGCAGCGATTCGGGAGCCGGGAAGTTCGGATAGGCCTGGATGTCACCGGCGAGCAGCGAGGCGAGCGCGACCGTCGGGTCGGAGACGAAGGCGAACTCGACGCGCGGCAGCTTCACCGCCTCCCCCCAATAATCGTCGTTGCGGGTGAGAACGATCCGGTCGCCCCGGCGCCAACGGTCGAACCGGAAGGGGCCGGTGCCGATCGGGGTCTGCTTGTTTTCCTCGGCGCTGTCGGGGTGAACCATGACCGCGTCGCCCCAGCCGAGTGAATAGGCGAGATCGCCATCCGGCTGCTTCAGCGTGAGGGTGAGCGTCGTCGGATCCGTCGCCTCGACATTTTCGATCGCCGCGAAGAGCTGGGGCTGCGCGTTCTCGGCCCCTTCCGCGCGGGCGCGGTCGAGGGTGAACTTGGCGACCGACGCGTCGAACGGCTTGCCGTCATGGAAGGTCACGCCTTCGCGCAGGTGGAAGACGACGGTGAGCCCGTCCTCGGTGACGTCCCAATCGGTGGCGAGGGCCGGGACGACCGAGCCGTCCTCGGTGATTCGGGTCAGCCCCTCGAACACATTGGCGTAGAGCACCTCGTCGATCGCGGCGGCGGCGCCGGCGGTCGGGTCGAGATGCGGCGGCTCGAGCCCCATTCCGATCACGAGCGGTCGATCGACCGGCTCGGCGTGCGCGGCGGTGAGGCCGGCGAAGGCGAGAAGAAGCGTGAGAAGGATGCGGACCATAGGGGGCTCTTACCGGTGATCGGGGGACTTTGCCGAGGAGAAGACCCGCATGGGCCGTTCGGCCGTCGGGACACTCTGCTCTTCGGTCGAACGAACAGGCGGTGCACGGCGGCTCGTCCCGTTCGGGTGCGCCGCACAAATATTGCATTAGCGTGAATGAGCCACTGCGGCCAGCACCTGCCCCTTCTTTGGGCATCGCCGGAAATCGCATCCTCTGGAGTCACAAACGAAAAAAGCGCCACCCTTTCGGATGGCGCTTCTTGAAAAGAAGAAGCCCGGCGGTTGGACCGCCGGGCTTCCCTCATCCGATAGAGAGGATCGGATTAGAAGGTGCGCTGAGCGCGGAAGAAGGTCGAGAGAGCCGAACCCGAACCGAAGTCGTCGGTGTCGACATACTTGAACTCGGCGCCGACGCCCAGGACGAAGCCGGAGACCGGCGAGTAGCCAAGGAAGCCCTGGATGTCGAGGTTCGAGAAGTCGTAGCTGACGCCAGCAACTTCCTTCTGGTCAACCCAAGCGTAACCAGCCTGCATCGCCAGAGAGATGGTCGGCGTGAAGGAGGTCGAGAAACCACCCGACACGTTGAAGGAGTTGGCGAGCTCGAGGTTGCCAGCACCGTCCACGATCGCGTCCACAACGCCCGGGCCGACAAGCGACTCAGAGGTGTAGAGGAGAGCGCCGTGAGCGTAACCGCCCTGGATACCAACCTGGGTGCCCGTGCCGAACGGAACGTTGACGTTCACGCCACCGCCGACAGCGAAGCCGTACTCTTCGTCACCCGTCACGATGTCTTCGACATAGTGACCAGCAGCCATCAACTGAGCCGAACCCCAACCCTGGTCGACGCGGATGTTACCCACGATGTCCGGGATGCGCGAGCCCTGGTAGATGCCGAAGCCGATGTCCGTGCGGCGGGACAGCGAGTCTTCGAGCGAGATCGACGCGGAGAAGCCGTTGCCGAACGCGAAGGTGTAAGCCAACACGTTGGTCGTGACGTCCGAGAGGTTCGCGTTGAAGAACTGAGCCGCCGAGTAGGACGCGTCCAGGAAGTCAAAGAAGGACTGCGTACGACCGAAGGTCAGGCCACCGAACTGGATGAAAGCGCGGTTCAGGGTCGTGCTGAGGCTACCACCATACTGGCTGGTGAAGTAGACTTCAGTGAAGGTGCGGAGCAGGCCGAACTCGGTGTTCGTACGGCTGTCCATGTAGATGTAAGCACGAGCGCGGAACCGGTAACCGTTGCCGCCATCAACGCCGTAAGCATCGCCCAGGACGTCGAAGTCGTCGTCGTCGAGGTTGAAGAAGGCATTGTAGTCAGCGCGGATACGGCCAGCGACCCGAAGGCAGGTTTCCGTACCCGGGATGTAGTAGAAGCCCGTCCCGAAGGCGTCGCAGATGCGCACATAATCGACAGGCTCGACGACGACCGGAAGGTCCGCCGCCTGCGCCCCGGTCACCGCGAGAGCACCCGCAGCCGTGCCGAGGACAAGACGCTTGATGTTCATGTCTCGATCTCCAAAGAGGTTCACAACAGAAATCCTTCGACTTTCATTCCGGCGGTGACCATCGGGCCGAAAGTCGCCGGATCTCTAACTCGATTTGAGAAGCCGCTGCGGCCCGCCCAAACCTACGACCGGTTTGTGTTCCGCCCCGCTCGTGAGGTGACATTGCGCAGGCACCCGGCTCACGGCAACGGAAAGCGTGCACCGCAAGCCCCTAAACCCCCGCACTCCGTCTGCGATGTTGCACGGACAACACGTTTTCGAGCCAGACCGGGAGAAATTCGCCCGTTTGGGCAAGGACTCGTTAGGATCTACGGGCCTTGGAGGGGTGGGGGGTGTGGATAAAAATCGACCGATCCGCCGCCCGATCGGCCAGATAGCCCCCTCGCGAATCCCCTGGAAGCCCTTTTGGGGGAATCGGATCCCCCCGGCCTCACCAGCTCGTCGCGAAAAGCACCGGAAATCTTGAGAAATGCGGGGCAAGCGGAGATTCGCCGGGTGCAAGGGTGAGCCCAGTGACGCGCGCAACGAGCAGCCGATCGACCGCGATCGCCAGCGAATCCAGCGATTCCTCGCGCAGAATCAGCCCGCCTGAGCCGAGGAATTGCAGCGGGCGGACCGGCACCACCACGAGCGCGACGTCTTCGCCAAGGGTTCGGGTGAAGGCGTAGACCGGCACGGGTGAGGCCCAATCCTCGCCCCCCTCCCCCGGCGCGAAGCCCAGAATCGGAACGCTCTCCAGCCGGCCGCGCGTGAAGAGGTCCGGCTTCTCGCGCCTTTCGGCCAGTCCCTCGAGGAGGATTCGCGCCTTGATCCGCCCGTCCGTCCAGTCGGTGACGAGCGATTGCGCGTCGGCCGCAAGCGCCGCTTCGCACAGCCGCGCCTCGGCGGCGAAGTCGACCGGGCGGCGATTGTCAGGGTCCACCATCGAGAAATCCCAGCCGAACGTCCCCTGGTAGATGTCCGGGGCGGGACGGGTCGTCGTCTTGAGGAGGGCCTGTGCGAGGCCGATCACGGCGCCAGACCGGGCAACCTCAGAGAGTGGCATCAGCCGTTCGGCGTGGACCTCGGTCATCGCGTCGGCCGTCGCGATCACCCGCGCCTCGAAGTCGGCGTCGGTACGGGTCCAGCTCGTGTCCTCCATCGCCTCGCGGACGGTCTTGAGGGCGGCCTCGCGGAACCGGTCCGGAAAGGCCGGATCCGCCGTCAAGGGGGCGGAGGCGAACAGCATCTGGCCGAACGCCCAGCGCCAGCGCAGCGACACCTCGCAAGGGAGCTGCGGCCATACGTCCTCCCAGAGCGACACGGCGACGGGGTCGGACAGCGCATAGAGGCGGGCGCGGGCATCCTCGCCGCGCTTGGTGTCGTGGGTCTGGGTAGCCGCAAGCCCGTCCACCTGGGCAACGCGCAGGAAGCGTTCGGGGCCGAGTTCGGGCGCGAGATCGCCGCCCACCTCGTTCAGCGCCAGCAACCGGTGATGGCGGAAGAACAGCGTGTCCTCGACCGCCTTCGCCATCAGGGGGCCGGTCAATTGCTGAAAGCGGCTCACGAATTCGCGGGCGTACGGGTCCTCGCCGGGGTCGTGGAGGAGCGCGATCAGCGCGTCGAGGATCGAAGAATCTTCGAGCTTTTCGGCGAGCGCCCCGTCCCGGCGTGCGATCGCCAGCGTCTCGCGATCGCCGGGGCCGGCCTCGGCGGTCACGTAGGTGCGATAGACCGGCATCCCCTCGGCCAGCGCCGCGATGCCCTCGCGCACGGTGACGGGGCCGAAATCGCGCGCGTCGAGATCGTCGGCGAAGACGGTCCGCGCGAGGCTCGCGAGGCGGCGCAGCTCGCCGGAGAGGTTGCGGTTGATGATCTCGCGCTTGGCGCGGCGGGTGAGGAGCGCGATGTCGTCCTCCCCGATCGCCTGGTAGTCGCTCGCGAGGCGGGCAAGCCCGTCCCCGTCGACGAAGAGCGCGGCCATCGCCGCCATGAATTCGTAGCCGGTCGTGCCGACCACCGGCCAGGACGGCAGCGCCTCGTGCCCCTCGAGAATCTTCTCGACGAGGATCGGCACGCCGAGCCGGGCGGCGAGATGATCGAGATAGGCGGCCGGGTCGGCGAGCCCGTCGACATGGTCGACGCGCACGGCCGTGACCTTCCCCTCATCGACGAGGCGCTGGATGAGGGCGTGGACGTCGTCGAAGACCGCCTCGTCCTCGACGCGGACGCCGACGAGGCCGGTCACCTCGAAGAAGCGGCGGAAGCTGATCCCGTCACGCCCGAGGCGCCAGTGGGCAAGCCGGTAGGGCTGGGCCTCGTGGCATTCGTGGACGTCCGCGATCGTCTCGGTGCCCGGCATCAGCGGGAGGTCGTGCCCCGGCACGGAGAGGACGGGCCCCCACTCCGGATGGTCGCGGCGCACGATGTCACCATCGGCGAGCGCGCGCCCATAAGGTTTGCCGAGGATCGGCAAGATCAGTTTCTCGGCCGTCCAGTCGATGTCGAAGTGATCGGAATATTGCGATTTCGCCCCGTGCTTCACCACGTCCCGCCACCAGGGATTCTCGGTGGAGGCGGCCATGTGGTTGGGGACGATGTCGAGGAGGAGGCCGACACCGTGTTCGCGCAGCGCCGCGACGAGGCGCTCGAACGCGGCCTCGTCGCCGAGGCTCGGGTCGAGGCGCTGGTGGTCGGTAACGTCGTAGCCGTGGGTGGAACCGGCTGTCGCCGCGAAGATCGGCGAGGCGTAGAGGTGGGAGAAGCCGGCCCTGGCGAGATGGGGGACGATCGCGCAGGCCTCGTCGAAGCCGACGCCGGCGCGGAATTGGAGGCGGTAGGTCGCCCCGATCATGGCGCCCTGTCCCGCTCCCGGCTGACGGCGCGAAGGGTGCGCGCAAGACGCTCGGAGGCGGCGATGTCCTCCACGTCGAGCGGCAGGGTGTGGCGCCAGTTCGGGTGCTCGCGGTCGGTGCCCGGAAGGTTCACGAGACGCCGCCCGCCGACGACATCCTCGAGCCGCACCGCGAGGAGGCGTGAGGCGGTGCGCGCGGCGACCTTGTGGAAGGCGACGACGATATCGTCCCCGAGCGGGTCCTCGGCGAGGCGCGGCGGCAGCCCGGCAAGGCCGAGGATCGCCTCCTTCTCGCCGCGACGGACGGCATATTCGTGGCGCGCGACCGCCTCGCTGATGCGGCCGAGGCGGAAGCGGATGTCGATCTCGTCGCCCACCCACCATGCGGCGAGCGGGGCCATGTCGTGCGTGGAGATGCAGGCGAGCGCGTCCTTCGGATAGCGGGACGGCGCGTTCATCATCCCGCGCGGACCGCGCTCGAAGGAGAGGATGCGCGTCGAGAAGATGCGCCGCGCGGCCATGCGCTCGCGGAAGCCGGGGGGCACGACGCCGAGATCCTCGCCGATCGCGATCGCCTTGTGATGATGGGTGGCGTCGACGACCTGATCGGTGAGGCCGGGCTGGCGGACATAGGCGCCGCCGGACGCGGTCGCACCGTCCGGGATGAGGAAGAGCCGCTCCAGTCCCATCGCATGGTCGATCCTGACGGCGCCCCCGTGACGCATCACTGCCGACATAACGGCGCGATAGGGGGCGAAGTTCCGCGCGATGAGCTCGGTCGGGGAGAACGGGGCGAGGCCCCAATCCTGCCCGTCGAGGGAGAAGAGGTCGGGCGGCGCGCCGACGCGCACGCCGCGCATGGTGAGGCCGGGATCGGCCCAGGTGGCGGCCCCGTCCGGCGCGGTGCCGACCGCGAGATCGAGATAGAGGCCGATCCGCATCCCCGCCGCGACGGCCGCCGCTTGTGTGCGGCGCAACTGATCGTCGGCAATGAATTGAAGCCAGCGGTGAAACTCGACCTCACCCGCGTGCGCGAGCGCGAAGGCGTGGACGGTCTCGCTCGTCCGGTCGCGATAGGAGGCGGGCCAGTCGATCCACCCCGCCGTGTGCCCCTCGCGGAAGAGCGCGTTCGAGAGCGCCTCGAAGAGGGCGAAGTCGGCGAGCGCGTCGCCGCCATCCTCGGCGTGGCGGGCGGCCGCCGCGCGATCGGCATCGGGCACGGCGGCGCCGCCCGCGGTCCAGACGGCGTGGATCTCTTTCAGGATCGCGAGCTTCGCGGCGGTCACGGCCGGATAGTCGACGAGTTCCGATGCGTCGGGGACGCTGACGCGCGCGCGCATCTCGGGCCTGTAGCCCGGCACCTTGTCGACCGCGATGATCAGCGGGTTGAGGAAGCGCCGGTCGGACGGCGAGAAGGGCGAGGCCCGCTCCGGATCGGCGGTGAAGAGGGCGTGGAGCGGGTTCATCCCCACGAAATCCGCCCCGGCGGCGGCGAAGGTTGGGATCAGCGCCTCGAGATCGGCGAGGTCGCCGACGCCGAGATTGCGCCGCGAGCGGAGCTGGTAGAGCTGGAGGGCGATGCCGAAGGTGCGCGTGTCGTCGAGCCACTCCGGCACATAGGCGGGACGCCCGTCGCTCGGCGGCGGCTCGGGCGCGGGGCCGAGCATCGCCGTCAGCGCTTCCTTGGTGGAATCGGGGACGGGTGGCGCGTGCTCGCCCGGCCGGTCGAGAACGATGCCGGCCGCGCGTGCCGCCCTGTCGAGCGCGCTCTCGCTCAAGCGGACACCAGCGTGACGATGACCGAGTGGGGCGTGCGCGTCTCGGGCGTGGCGAGCTTGCCGGCGGCGACGGCGGCGACGAGCGCCCCCTCCGGAACCGGCCCCGCGTCCTCCGTGCCGAGATTGATGGCCATCGTCAGGACCGACCCGTCGGCGAGGGTCCACGCGACGTCGACGATCCCGTCATCGGCCTTCAGCACCGTGCCGTGGCCGGACTTCAGCCCGACGAGGCGCGGCGCGATGAACTCGGCCCGCGCCTTCAGGAGCGTCCTGTAGATCTCCATCCAGGCGGCACCGTCGGGCGTGCCTGGCTTCTCCCAGTCGATGCGCGAGGCCTCGAACGTCGACAACTCGTTGGGGTCCGGAATGTCCTCGCGCGTGTCGGGGTCGATGAACGCGTCGAACTTCGAGAACTCGTTGCGCCGGCCCTTGCGCACCGCCGCCGCGAGCTCGCCGTCGAAGTCGGTGAAGTAGCAGAAGGGCCGCGTCTCGCCCCACTCCTCCCCCATCCACAGAAGCGGGATCTGCGGGGTGAGGAGGAGGACCGCCGTCAGCGCGACCACGACGTCGTGCTCGGACAGGTCGATGAGGCGCTCGCCGAAGGCACGGTTGCCGACCTGGTCGTGGTTCTGGTTGAAGATCACGAACGCGGTCAGCGGCTGATCGGTCGTCAGCTCGCCGCGCGGCGTGTTGCCGTGGATCTTCGAGCTCTCGCCCTGGAAGATGAACCCTTCCGACAGCGCCCGACCGAGCTTCGTCCAATGATCGGTGACGAAGTCCATGTAGTAGCCTTCGTTGTCACCGGTCGCGATCGGGTGGATGACGTTGTGATAGTCGTCGTTCCACTCGGCCGTGAAGTATGTCGGCTTCCCGTCCACGTAGGGATGCAGGCTGACGACGTTGCGCTCGTCTTCCGTGCACAGGTGAACCGGGCGGTCGAAGGTTTCGCGGATGCGGCGCGCCATCGCGTTGAGGATCGCCTCGTCCGAGCCGTCGCGAATATGGTCGATCGCGTCGAAGCGAAGACCGTCGAGATTGTATTCGCCGATCCAGTAGAGCGGGTTCTCGATGAAGTAGCTGCGCACCGCCGGATTCTCGAAGGCGATCGCCGCGCCCCAAGGCGTGTGCTTCTCCGGATGGAAGAACTTGCTGGCATACATGCCGAGATAGTTCCCGTCCGGTCCGAAGTGATTGTAGACGACGTCGAGGAAGACCATCATCCCGAGCGCGTGGGCGGCGTCGACGAAGGCCTTGAAGCCCTCCGGCCCGCCATAGGCGGCGTGGGGGGCGTAGAGCAGCACACCGTCATAGCCCCAGCCGCGATTGCCGCCGAAATGGGCGAGCGGCAGCACCTCCACCACGGTGATCCCGAGATCCTTGAGATGCGGCAGCTTCTCGATCGCCGCCGCGAAGGTTCCCTCGGTCGTGAAGGTGCCGACGTGCATCTCGTAGATCACGGCCTCTTCCCAGGGACGCCCGGTCCAGGGCGTCTTCCAGTCGAAGGCGTTCGGGTCGACGAGGCGCGAGGGGCCATGCACGCTGTCGACCTGGGCGCGCGCGCCGGGATCGGGCACCACGAACCCGTTGTCGAGCACGTAGGCGTAGGCGCCGCCGACCGGCACGCGATCGGTCGTCAATTCGAACCACCCCTCCCCGGCCCGCTCCATCGGGAGGTCGCCGGAATCGGTGCGGAGCTTCAGCGTCGTCTGGTCCGGTGCCCAAAGGCGGAACCGGGCGCTTGCGTCAGCGAGGACATTCGCGCCCCAGGTGGTGGGGAAAGCGGATTTCGTCACAATTCCTCTCGGCCTGGCGTGAGCGGTCGCGGGATCGCAGGACACGGGTCGGCGGACGCCGCCCGCGTGTCGTGTGGTTCATGTGAGAAAACCTGCACGCGTCGCCCTGCGCAAGGCTAACCCGCGCGGTGCGACGCATGGCTGTGATGTGCCGAACCGCACCCCTCGCGCGGTTCAGCCCTTGCGGGCGACGATGGCCAGCATCGACTGCTTGGCGACGCCGCAGGGGAAGGTCACGACGTCCCCCTCATAGGCCGTGAAGGTCATGCCGTCGGCGGTGTTGAAGAGCTGGGTCCAGCCCATCCCGGCGAGCGGGTCGGTGAGGTTGTAGGTCACGTCCTCGGTCGAGCCGTTGAAGAGCACGATGATGCGCGCACTCTCGTCGGCGAGCACCATCGCGACGACCTTCGGCTCCCCCTCCAGCCAGTCCTCCGGCGCCATCTCCTGCCCGTCCGGCCGCAACCAGCAGACATCCTTCGCGCCGTTGGCGTCGAGCGGGTCGCCGTGGAGGAAGCGGCGCTGGCGCAGGAGCGCCACCTCGCGCCGCGCTTTCAGGAGGCCGATCACGAACGCGAGGAAGGCCTCGTCGCGCCCGTCATGCTTGCCCCAGGACAGCCAGCTCATCTCGGTGTCCTGGCAGTATGCGTTGTTGTTGCCGTACTGCGTGCGGCCGATCTCGTCCCCCATCAGGAGCATCGGGGTGCCCTGGGAGACGAGGAGCGTCGCCATCAGATTGCGCCGCATCCGGTCGCGCAGCTCCAGGATCGCCGGGTCGTCGGTGTCGCCTTCGACGCCCCAGTTGGACGAGCGGTTGTCGCCGTGCCCGTCGCGATTGTCCTCGCCGTTCGCCTCGTTGTGCTTCTCGTTGTAGCTGACGAGGTCGATGAGGGTGAAACCGTCGTGCGCGGTCACGAAGTTGACCGACGCCCAGGCCTTGCGCCCGGCATGGTCGAAGATGTCGGCCGAGCCGAGCAGGTTGCGGCCGAGCGCGGGAAGATAGCCGCCATCGCCCTTCCAGAAGGAGCGGATGTCGTCGCGATAGCGCCCGTTCCACTCGGCCCATCCGGGCGGGAAGTTGCCGACCTGGTAGCCGTCATGGCCAAGGTCCCAGGGCTCGGCGATCAGCTTCACCTTGGAGAGGATCGGATCCTGCAGCACGGCGTCGAGCCAGGCGGAGGAGCGGTCGAAGCCCGCCCCCTCGCGTGCCATCGCGGGAGCGAGGTCGAAGCGGAACCCGTCGACCCGGCACACCTCGACCCAGTAGCGCAGGCTGTCCATCACCATCTGCATCACGCGCGGGTGCGCGACGTTCACCGTGTTCCCGGTGCCGGTGGTGTCGTGATAATAGCGCTTGTGCTCGGCAAGGACGTAGTAGCTCGCATTGTCGATGCCGCGGAAAGACAGTGTCGGGCCGAGCTGGTTGCCCTCCGCCGTGTGGTTGTACACGACGTCGAGGATCACCTCGATCCCCGCATCATGGAGCCGCCGCACGAGATGCTTGAACTCGTGATGGTTCGGCCCGTACGACAAGTATCGCGCGGCGGGCGCGAAGAAGCTGAGGGTGTTGTAGCCCCAATAATTCCGCAAATTCTTTTGGAGAAGATGCCGATCGTCGATGAAATAGTGGATCGGCATCAGCTCGATCGACGTGACGCCAAGCTTGACGAAATGGTCGATCACGCGCGGGTCGGCGAGGCCCGCGAAGGTGCCGCGCAGATGGTCGGGCACGTCCGGGTGCATCGCGGTGATGCCCTTCACGTGCGCCTCGTAGATCACGGTGTCGCTCCAGCGCACCTTCGGCTTGCGGTGGGTGCCCCAAGTGGTTGCCTCGTCCACCACGATGCATTTCGGCATCGCGGGACCGGAGTCGCGGCGGTCGAAGGAGAGGTCCTCGCGGCTCGATCCGAGGCGGTAGCCGAACATCGAATCGTGCCAGCGAAGCTCACCACTGAGCGCACGCGCGTAAGGATCGATCAGAAGCTTGTTCGGATTGAACCGGTGTCCGGCCTCGGGCTCGTAAGGGCCGTAGACGCGGTAGCCATATTTCTGGCCGGGCCAGATCTCCGGAAAATAGCCGTGCCACACATCGTGCGTGTGTTCCGGCATCTCGAATCGATCGGTCTCGCGCCGCCCGGTCGAGTCGAACAGGCACAGCTCCACCTTCGTGGCATTTGCCGAGAAGAGGGCGAAGTTGGTCCCCGAACCGTCCCAGTTCGCGCCGAGTGGCGTCGGCGACCCCGATTCAATTTTCATAGAGCCTTTATGCCGGCAGGAAGATGAGCGCACCGAGCGGTGGCAAGGTGATCTCCGCTGAATGGGAACGGCCGTGATAGGCGACATTCTCGGCGACGACATGGCCGGAATTGCCGACATTGCTGCCGCCATAGGCGCTCGCGTCCGTGTTGAGCGCCTCGCGCCAGCGCCCGCCGGTGGGCAGGCCGATGCGATAGCCCGCACGGACGATGGGCGTGAAGTTCACCACGACGACCGCCGGTGAGCGGTCCGCCGCGTAGCGCGCATAGACGAAGACGGAGCCTTCCGCATCCGAGGCGTCGATCCACTCGAACCCGTCCGCCTCGCAGTCGCGCTCGTGCAGCGCCGCGGTGCCGCTATAGATGCCGTTGAGATCGCGCACGAGCGACTGGATGCCCTGGTGGAAGGGGTCGGCGAGGAGGTGCCAGTCGAGGCTCTGGTCGTGGTTCCATTCACGGCCCTGCGCGAACTCCCCGCCCATGAAGAGGAGCTTCTTGCCGGGATGCGTCCACATAAAGGCATAGTAAGCCCTCAGGTTGGCAAACTTCTGCCACCGGTCGCCCGGCATCTTGCCGAGCATCGAACCCTTGCCGTGCACGACTTCGTCGTGACTCAACGGCAGGATGAAATTCTCCGAGAACGCGTAGTGCAGACCGAACGTAATATTGTCTTGATGATAACGACGGTACACCGAATCACGCTGGATGTATTCGAGCGTGTCGTGCATCCATCCCATATTCCACTTGAAATTAAAGCCGAGACCGCCCGATTCGACCGGGCGTGAGACCGACGGGAACGCCGTCGACTCCTCGGCCGCCATCATCGCGCCCTCCCCGTCCTCGGCGACGCGCTCGTTCAGCGAGCGCAGGAAGTCGATGGATTCGAGATTTTCGCGGCCGCCATAGATGTTCGGCACCCACTCATTGTGCTCGCGCGAATAGTCCCGGTAGAGCATCGAGGCGACGGCATCCACGCGCAGCCCGTCGACATGGTAGCGGTCGAGCCAGAAGAGGCCGTTCGCCTCCAGGAAGTTCGCGACCTCGCGCCGGCCGAGATTGTAGATCAGCGTGTTCCAGTCCCGATGGAAGCCCTCGCGCGGGTCGGCGTGCTCGTAGAGCGCCGTGCCGTCGAACTGGCCGAGGCCGTGCGCGTCGGTCGGGAAATGGGCCGGCACCCAGTCGATGATGACGCCGAGCTCGGCCTCGTGCGCGCGCTCCACGAAGCGGGCGAAACCTTCGGGCGAGCCGAAGCGGCTCGTCGGCGCGAAGAGGCCGATCGGCTGGTAGCCCCAGGAGCCCGAGAAGGGGTGCTCGGAGATCGGCAGGAGCTCGATATGGGTGAAGCCCATCTCCTTGGCGTAGGGGATGAGCTCGTTCGCGAGCGCATCATAGTCGAGCATCGTGTTGCCGTCGCCGCGGCGCCAGGAGCCGAGATGCACCTCGTAGATGGAGATCGGCGCGGCGCGGTCGTTGCGCGCGCCCCGCGCGCTCATCCAGGCCGAATCCTTCCAGTCATACTCGACGAGGCCGTGGATGACGGACGAGGTGTCGGGCGGCTGCTCCGTCGCGAAGGCGAACGGGTCCATTTTCAGCGGCAGCAAATTCCCGTGCGGGCCGACGATCTCGTACTTGTAGTAGAGGCCGCGCCCGATCCGGGGGACGAAGATCTCCCAGATCCCCGCTTCGAGACGGCGGCGCATGATGTGGCGCCGCCCGTCCCAGCCGTTGAAGTCGCCGACGACGGAGACGCGGCGCGCGTTCGGCGCCCAGACGGCGAAGGCGACGCCCTCCACCCCGTCGATCGTCATCGGATGGGCGCCGAGCTTCTCGTAGATCTTCCGGTGGCGCCCCTCGCCGATGAGGTACATGTCCAGTTCGCCGAGGATGGTCCCGAAACGGTAGGGATCGTCTTCCGTCCAGGTGTGGTCCCCGGCGCGCATCTTGAAGCGATAGGCGAACGGCTTTCCGCTCAGGATGGACGAGAAGAGGCCGTCCGGATGGATGCGCTCCATCTCGGCGACGACCTTCCCCTTCGCGTCGGTGAGGCTGACCGCCTCGGCGTGAGGCGCGAAGGCGCGCACGGTCAGCGGCGCCTCGCCCCCGCCGCCGTGCATCCCGAGCACGGCGAAGGGGTCGGAATGACGGCCGGTGACGATCGCCTCGGCTTCACCCGCGGCGAGTCGGTCGCGCAGACGCGTATCACTCATCAGCTCTCTCCCGTGTCCGGTCCATTGTTGGCGGGTGCCTCGATGACGGCATCCGCCCAGGCGGAGACGCCGCGCTCATCGGCCAGGACGTCCATGACGCCTGCGAGAGGGATGCGAACCCAGGTCGGCCGGTTCGCGAGCTCATACCCGATCTCGTAAATCGCCTTCTGGAGGGTAAAGAGGTCAAGAAGCGCGCCGGTCAAGGCCGGCGCGGGCGCGGCATCGCCGGTCGTCGCGAGATAGGCGGCGAGGAAATCGCGCCGCGTGTCGTCCCGCCAGGCGAGTGCCTTGGCCCGCGCCTCCTCGGCGTTGACCTCGTGCGTGTCGCGCCAGCGGGCGAGCGCCATCGCCGCCGCATAGTCGAACGAGCGCAGCATCCCGGCGACATCGCGCAGCGGCGAGGACTTCGCGCGCCGCTCCTCGAGCGGACGGGTCGGCTCGCCCTCGAAGTCGATGACGATGAGATCGTCCTGCGCGACCAGCACCTGGCCGAGATGATAGTCGCCGTGGATGCGCGACTTGTGGCCGGATGGCGCGGCCGAACGGACCGAGGCGAAGCGGGCCGCGAGCGTCTCCCGCTGGTCGATGAGGCGGCGGGCGTCGGCCGCGACATCCTCCGGCAGCTCGCCGATCCGGGCCTCGAGACGGGAGAGGAGCGCGTTCGCCTCCGCCGTCGCGTCGTCCGCCCAGGTCGACAGATCCTCGGCGGTGATCGGCTCGGGCCGGAAGGCCTCGCTCGCCTTGTCGGCGGCGAGCGCGAGGTGAAGCTCCGCCGTGCGCACGCCCGCGAGCCCGCCGATATCGAGCGGGAAGCTCAGCGTCGACGGCGCTTCCGCCTCGACGCCGGTGTCCGTCTCGATGAGGTCGGCCCGTTCGAGATACCGCTCCAGCGCGTCGAGCACCGCCTGCCACGCATCGCCCTGGTTCGGGACGAATGAGAAGGCGGCGGCGAGGACGGTATCATCCGTCCCGTCTTCCTTCAGCTCGATCGTGCCGACGAGGGCCGGCGTGTGGGCATAGTGCGCGACATCGGTGAGGTGGCGCGCGATCTCCACGTCCGGCTGCTCCCCTTCGCGCAGGCGGCGATAGATCTTCAGGATGATCTGCTCGCCGAACACGATGGAGACGTTCGACTGCTCGACGCCGAGCGGGCGCGGCGGGGCGAGCTCGCCGATCTCGACGAGCGCCGGGGACGCCTTGAAGGCGACCGTGTGCGGGCCGAAGCCGCGCGTCGCCCCCTCCTGCATGAGGCGCACGAGCTGTGCCGCGAGCGCCTCGTCATAGGTGCCGTCGGTCAGCGCGCCGACGCGGGGGCCGGAGCGGACCTTGGCGAGCGTGTAGGAGAGCTTCTGGGCGCCCGGCCGCAGATTCTCCTCGCCCCAGCGCACCGAGAGGGGCGCCAGATAGCGCTGGGTGCCGGAGGGGAGCGTCACTTCGAGCGTCGCGAGCGCATAAAGGCCCGCATCGTCGAGCATCGCGAGCGGCTCCAGCGAGACCTTGCGGATCCGCTCGTCCTTCGCCGCGAACCAGCGCTGCAACGGCAGGAATTGCGGCAGCGTGTTGTCTTCGAGCTGCACGCGCTCGCGCCCGCCGAGCGCCCCGTCGATGCGGCCATTGCGCGTCGTCAGCGTCACGAAATCGGGGAGCGGCTCCGGCGCCGGCTCATGCCAGAGCGGCGCCTCCTCCGGGCCCGCAAGGACGAACCAGAAGAAGCCGTAGGCCGGCAGCGTCAGCATGTAGGGCAGCTCGCCGATCGGCGGGAAGGGCGTGCGGCCGGTCAGCTCGATCGGCACGCGGGTGCGGTGCGCCGAGAGATCCAGCTCCACCGCCTGCGCCGAACGCGACAGGTTCGCGACGCACAGGATCGCCTCCCCCTCGTGCTCGCGGATATAGGCGATGATCTTGCGGTTGCGCGGATAGATGAACTGCATCGTCCCGCGCCCGAAGGCCGGGTGCTGCTTGCGCACCAGGATGATGCGCCGCATCCAGTTGAGGAGCGAGGAGGCGTCGCTGTCCTGCGCCTCCACGTTGATCGCCTGGAAGCCGTAGATCGGGTCCATGATCGGCGGCAGGAAGAGCTGCTGCGGGTTGGCCCGGCTGAAGCCGCCATTGCGGTCGGCCGACCACTGCATCGGCGTGCGCACACCGTCGCGGTCGCCGAGATAGTAGTTGTCGCCCATGCCGATCTCGTCGCCGTAATAGAGCACGGGCGTTCCGGGCATCGACAGGAGGAAGGCGTTCATCAATTCGATCTTGCGCCGGTCGTTCTGCATGAGCGGGGCAAGGCGGCGGCGGATGCCGAGATTGATGCGCGCGCGGCTGTCGGCGGCGTAGGTGCGCCAGAGATAGTCGCGCTCCTCCTCCGTCACCATTTCGAGCGTCAGCTCGTCATGATTGCGCAGGAAGATCGCCCACTGGCACTGGTCGGGGATCTCCGGCGTCTGGCGGATGATGTCGGTGATCGGATGCCGGTCCTCCTGCGCGAGCGCCATGTACATGCGCGGCATCAGGGGGAAGTGGAAGCCCATGTGGCACTCGTCGCCCTCGCCGAAATAGGGGCGCGTGTCTTCCGGCCACTGGTTCGCCTCGGCGAGCAGCATCCGGTCCGTGTAGCGCGTGTCGAGCGCGGCGCGGATCTTCTTCAGGACGTCGTGCGTCTCGGGCAGATTCTCGTTGTTGGTGCCGTCCCGCTCGACGAGATAGGGGATCGCATCGAGCCGCAGCCCGTCGACGCCCATATCGAGCCACTGGTTCATCACCGTGACGACCTCGTCGAGAACCTTCGGGTTGTCGAAGTTGAGGTCGGGCTGGTGCGAGTAGAAGCGGTGCCAGAAATACTGCTCGGCGACTGGATCCCACGTCCAGTTGGACTTCTCGGTGTCGAGGAAGATGATGCGCGTCAGCTCGTACTTCTCGTCCGTGTCGGACCAGACATAGAAGTCGCGCTCCGGCGAATCCTTCGGCGCGGCGCGCGCGGCCTGGAACCAGGGGTGCTGGTCCGATGTGTGGTTGATCACGAGCTCGGTGATCACCCTCAGCCCCCGCGCGTGCGCCTCCTTCACGAAGCGGGCGAAGATCTCGACGTCGCCATATTGCGGATTGACCGTCGTGTAGTCGGCGATGTCGTACCCGTCATCGCGCAGCGGCGAGGGGTAGAAGGGCAGGAGCCAGATGGCGGTGACGCCCAGCGCCTGGACATAGTCGAGCTTCTGGATGAGGCCCGCGAAGTCGCCCATGCCGTTGTTGTCGGCGTCCATGAACGCCTTCACATGGAGCTGGTAGATGATCGCGTCCTTGTACCAATCGGTCACGGAGCGATCGATGGCACCGTCCGGGCCGCTCGTCGCGGTCTCGGCGGTGTCCGTCACGGGGGCGACGGCGTCCATCAGCGTTGCCCCAGCGGAGAGATGATCCGCCAGATGAAGTAGGGTCTTTGGTGCGGGTCGATATACACGTGCTGTGCCTTGCCGTGCCAGGTGAAGGTGTAGTCCGCGGCCATGTCCTCGACCTCGATCGATGCGTCGTCCGAGAGGCCGAACTCCCAGAGCGGCACCTCGAAGTGCGCGCCCTGGCCGTGGTGGGGATCGAGACTGACGGCGAAGAGCAGGAAGGAGGAGAGGTCCTCGGTCCGCTTGCCGTAGTAGAGAATGTTGTCGTTCCACATGTTGTAGAACTTGAGATTGGCGAACTCCTGGAGCGCGGGCTGCGTGCGGCGCAGGCGATTCACCAGCGCGACATCCTCGCGGATGTGGCCCGGCCGGTCCCAGTCCCAGGCGCGCAGCTCGTACTTCTCGGAGTTGAGGTATTCTTCCTTGCCGGGGATCGCCGACCCCTCGCAAAGCTCGAACCCGTTATAGACGCCGTAATTGCCCGCGAGGGTCGCCGCGAGAACGAGGCGCGACTGGAAGCCCGCCCGGCCCGACGTCTGCAGGAAATACGGGTTGATGTCCGGCGTGTTGACGAAGAAATTCACCCGCATCGTGTGGCGCTTCTCGGTCGTGGTCAGCTCGGTCATGTATTCCATGAGCTCGTGCTTCGTGTTGCGCCAGGTGAAATACGAATAGGATTGCGTGAAGCCGATCTTCGCGAGCCGATGCATCACTTTCGGCCGGGTGAAGGCTTCGGCGAGGAAAATCACGTCGGGATGATCCGCCTGCACTTCCGCGATCATCCATTCCCAGAACGGGAAGGCCTTGGTGTGCGGGTTGTCCACCCGGAAGATCTTGACGCCATGGTCGACCCAGAAGAGCACGACATCCCGCTGCGCGCGCCACAGGTCCGGGATCGGCTCGTCGCCATCATAGAAGCGGACATTGACGATGTCTTCGTACTTCTTGGGCGGGTTCTCTGCGAACTTGATCGACCCGTCGGGGCGCCAGTCGAACCAGTCGTGGTGCGCCTTGATCCAGGGATGGTCGGGCGAGCACTGGATCGCGTAGTCGAGCGCGATCTCCAGCCCATGCTCCTTGGCGGCGGCGACGAGGCGCTTGAAATCGTCGAAATCGCCGAGTTCGGGGTGGAGCGCGTCGTGACCGCCCTCCTCCCCCCCGATCGCGTAGGGACTGCCCGGATCGCCGGCCTCGGCGACGAGGGAGTTGTTGCGCCCCTTCCGGTTCGTCTTCCCGATCGGGTGGATCGGCGTGAAATAGAGGACGTCGAAGCCGAGCCCCTCCACATAGGGAAGGCGCGCGATCACGTCGTCGAACGTGCCGTGGCGGTGGACGTCGCCGGACTGGGAGCGCGGCATCACCTCGTACCAGGCCGAGAAGGCGGCCGCCCGCCGGTCGACGGTGAGCGGCAGGACCCGCTCATAATAGGAGAGGTTCGCCCGGTGGCCGGCCCGCCGCATCAGGGCGGCGGTGTCGTCCGTCATCAGCGTGGCGAAGCGGTCGCCGTCGTGGGCGTCCTTCATCGCCTCGGCGAGCTTGGCGAGTTTGGCCTGGTCGGCCTGCGTGCCGCGCCCGCAGCCGACGGAGGCCGCGACGAGGCGCGCCCCCTCCTCCAACTCCAGCGTGATCGGCACGCCGGCATTGTGCTTCTTCGCGACCTCGCCGCGCCAGCTCTCGAACGTGTCGCGCCAAGCGATGATCGTGTACTCGTGCGGGAGATTGTCGAGCGGAGTGAAGTGGCCCGTCCAGCGGTCGTTGATGACGAAGCTGAGTGGCGACTCCTCCCAATTGTCGACGCCCTTCACGCGCCACAGGATGGCGCAGGCCACCTTGTCGTGGCCGTCACCGAAGACATCGACCGAGACCACGAAGGGCCGGTCCACGATGGTCTTGGCGGGAAAGCGGCCGCCGTCGATCTCAGGATCCACCCCCTCGATCGCGACGCGGTTGCTGGCGAGCTCCATCATCACCGCGCCTTCGGCAGGGGACGGGCGGGGGGTGGCGAGGGTGTGGTCGACAGTCGCGTCTGAAGTCGCAAGGTTTTCTTCGATCATGACGCTCTCGGCTCGGGTTCTCTGGCGGTCGGTCTCGTGCGCCGTCACGGTGCGCGGCACGGTTGGATGCGATCTGATCGTGACACGCGTACGCGCGGTGCCGATCAAATCGCGCAGGCGCAACATTATGCCGCGATGATCCCCATCGACCAACGTCTCACGCTCCGCTGACGCACGACCTCCTCAAAGGACTTATAAGAGCGCGCGCCGACGGCAACCCTTTCCATGCCCCGGCGCGCCTCGCCTCACCCCCGCCTTGCAAGCACCGCGCCGAGAACCACCGCGTAGATCACGTGCCCGATCAGCGCGACATAAGTGATCCCGGTGAAGCCCAGGAAGGGCGGATTTCCGGCGACGAGGTGCGCCATCACGTAGAGCGCGAACACCCACAGGACGACGCCATAGACGACGGCGACAACGAACCAGTGAATTGGCGGAATCAGCGTACGCGCGACCGGCAGCGCGATGAAGGCGTAGCCGATCGGATAGAAGAGGATGCCCGTCACCCAGTGGACGACGGTGCCGGCGAGGGAGGCATTGTCGAACGGGCCGAGGAGCGCTTCGAGCGACTGTGTCGCGAGCGGCACGGGAGCGAGGCGCGCATAACCGAGCGTCGGCGTCAGCCACTGGCCGAAGAGGTCGAACACGATCGTCGCGAGGAGCCCGCCGGCCAGCATCGCGACGGCGCCGGACAGGTTCACGACGGGAAAGCGTGCGGGGGTCATAGACAATGCCATCTCATCCTCCATCAAGCGGCATCTCGTCACGTGGGGCCGCCGCGCGAGCGGGACGATGGGCCGGCATTTCAGAAACCAACACGTCTCGGTAACATTATCGTTCAGGCAAGGTGATGTTTTCGCGATCCGCCGCGAACGAGGGGAGATGCTGGATGACCGACAAAGTCGATCGTACGCTGACGGGACAGTCCGCCGTGGTCACGGGCGGGAGCTCGGGCATCGGCCAGGCCTGCGCCATCGCGCTCGCCGAGCACGGCGCCAACGTGGCGGTGAACTTCTACGGCAGCCCCGAGGGCGCCGAGGAGACGGTCGCCGAGTGCGTGCGCCACGGTGTGAAGGCGATCGCGGTCGCGGGCGACACCTCGAAGGAGGAGGATGTCGCCACGATCTTCGCCGCCGCGGTCGACGCCTTCGGCTCGGTCGACATCGCCGTCGCCAATGCCGGCATCCAGAAAGATGCCGCCTTCACCGACCTCACCAAGGCGGACTGGGACCGGGTGATCGCCGTCAACCTCACCGGCCAGTTCCTGGTGATGCAGGCGGCCGTGCGACAGTTCCGCAAGCAGGGGATGCGCGTCTCCCGCGCGCTCGGCAAGATCGTCTCGATGAGCAGCGTGCACGACGTGATCCCCTGGGCGGGCCACGTGAATTACGCCGCCTCGAAGGGCGGCGTCTCGATGCTGGTGAAGACGGCCGCGCAGGAGCTCGCCTCCGAGCGGATCCGCGTCAACGCCGTCTCCCCCGGCGCCATCGCCACCGCGATCAACAAGGACGTATGGTCCGACCCCGTGAAGGCGGCCGAGCTCAACAAGCTGATCCCCTATGAGCGGATCGGCCAGCCGCGCGACGTCGCCGCCGCCGTCGCCTGGCTCGCCTCGGACGCGTCCGACTACGTCAACGGCCACACCCTGGTTGTCGACGGCGGCATGGAGCTCTATCCGGAATTCCGCGACAACGGCTGACCGACCCGCCCTATCGCTTCATCTCGATCTCGACGAAGACGATCTCGCTCTGCGTCTCGTTGATGACGTCGTGCTCGACGCCGGCCGGCCGCGAATAGCTCTGGCCGAGCGTCAGCGTCGACTGCTTCGAGGCCCCGGCCGCGTCCACCATGGTGAGGACGCCCCCGACCGTCGGCACGACGACATAGTCGTACTCGTGCCGATGGAAGCCCGTCGCGGCGCCCGGCGCGAAGCGCCACTCCGTCACGCGCACATGCGCCTCGTCGACCTGCACGGTGGATGTCGCGCTCGAACGGATCATCGTCGTCTCCTCAACACTCGATCGTCCGCCCATAGTGCGCCGGACGCCGTCCCGCGCAAGACGATGCCGAGTCGCGCCACGCCCCGAAAGCAAGGCATCGCCTATTCGCAAGGTGACGGAAGGTGAACCGGCGCCGGCGGACGTTCCATCCCGGCGCAAGCTTGGCCGCGCAAGATCGTCCTGCGCCATAGGACGCACGCTCGACAGATTTACGGGCAGCGAAGCCGCGCGACGACGATGAACGTCGCCGCCCGAACCGACGCGTCCCGATGGCCGACATTGCAACCGCTCTCATGACGGGAGGTCGAATTGGCTCGTGCTCGTGCCGTCGACGCGTCGAAGCTGCTCGTGGTCAACGCCCTCCTGTGCGGCACCGCCTGGAAGGGGCCGCTCGACTGGGCGGTCATGACCGCGCCCCCCACCGGCGAGGGGTACGCGCCGAACCCCGTGCTGAAGCCCTCCCCCGTCCTCACCGATGCCGTGACGGCCGCGATCGACATGATCGCCACCTTCACGCGGATCGACATCACCCGCGTCGGCGCGCGGGCGGCGGACGACGCGACGCTGCGGTTCGTCCAGGCCGACACCCTCTCCCTCTGGGATGGCCGGGCGGTTGAGACGGTGCGGCTCGGCGCGTACGCCTTCAATCCGGCGGCCGACGAATCCGGTGGCGACGCCTGGTTCGGCAGCGACATCGCCGCCACGGCCACCACCGGGACCTACGCCTTCCGCGCCGTCCTCCACGAGATCGCCCATGCGCTCGGCCTGAAGCACCCGGACGAGGCCGGCCCCTTCGGCCGCCTCCCGAGCGACATCGACGGGTCCGAATTCTCCGTCATGAGCAACCGCGCCTACCCGGACGCGGACCCCGCCGCCGGGCTCGGCATCGACCCAAGCGGCTATGCCGAGACCTACATGGTCTACGACATCGCCGCCCTCCAGCACCTCTACGGCGCGAACTACAGCGACCGGGGCGACGACCGCTACGTCTTCAACCCGGCGACGCGGGTGATGCAGCGCACGATCTGGGACGGGGGCGGCCACGACACCTACGATTTCAGCCGCTACATCACCCCGGTCACCATCGACTTGCGCCCCGGCCGCTGGTCGACGACCGGCCAGGAGGCGCAGCTGAACCGCACCGAGGCGCTCGGCACCGGCGCGACGGCGATCCTCGCGAACGGCGCGGTCCACAACGCCCTTCTCCACGAGGAAAGCTGGCGCTCCGGCATCGAGGACGCGCGCGGCGGCTCGGCCGGCGACACAATCACCGGAAACCGCCTCGCCAACACCCTCGACGGGCGCGACGGGAACGACGCGATCCACGCGGCCGAGGGCCCCGACACACTCGCAGGCGGGCCGGGCGCGGACACCCTCTCCGGCGGCGGGGGAAGCGACTCGATGGACGGCGGCGAGGACGCGGACACGCTCGACGGCGGCAGCGGGGACGACACGCTCGCGGGCGGGCCCGGCGGCGACAGCCTCTCGGGCGACGGTGGGAGCGACTCGATCGACGGCGGCGAAGACGCGGACACTCTCGACGGTGGCGGCGGAGAAGACACGCTCGCGGGCGGGCCGGGCGCAGACAGGCTCTCCGGCGGCGACTCGCCCGATTCACTCGTCGGCGGCGACGGCGACGACGCGATGCAGGGCGGGCGTGACGACGACACCCTCGCGGGCGGGCCGGGCAACGACACGCTGATGGGCAATTCCGGGGACGATCGCCTCCGCGGCGGGAACGGCGAGGACCGGATCGACGGCGGGCCCGGCAGCGACACCCTCCTCGGCGAGCGCGGGGCCGACTTCCTCCTCGGCGGCAGCGACGACGACGTGATCATCGGCGGCTTCGGCGACGACACGATGCGCGGCGGCCCCGGCGACGACGTGTTCCGCTTCGTCGGGCGGACGGGCGCCGACACGATCGGCGACTTCACCCCCGGCGAGGACGTGCTCGACGTCGCCGACCCCGTCGCCGCCTACGCGAGCGTCATCGCGGACGGCGGGGATATCGTGTTCGTCGCCGGCGACGGGGCGAGCGTGCGCCTCGTCGGCGTCGCGCTCGCGGACCTGATGGCCGGCGATTTCGTCTGAGCGGGCGGCGCGTCAGATCGGGGAGACGAAGGTGATCCCTTGCGAGACGCCGTCGTCGGCCTCGGGGTTGAGGTCGGTCGCGTCGGGCACATAGACCGACAGCGGATCGTCGAGGCCACGCACCTCGTGCGCGCCGCCTTCGCACATCAGCCGGCCGTTCTCGCGGCCCACCTTCGCGACCGCCTCGGAGACGAGATAGTTCTGGCCGAGGCGGCTACAGAGCGAGGCGAGCCGCGCGGCGACGTTCACGTCCCGCCCGATCACGGTGAAGTCCAGCCGGTCGCCCGAGCCCACATTGCCGTAGGCCGCGTTGCCGAGATGGACCGCGATGCCGAAGCGGATGTCGATCTCGCGCTCATCGACGATGAAGGGCTCGATCACGGTGTCGAGCGCCTCGCGCGCCGCGTCGAGCGCGGACAGCACCGCCGCCGAATCGCCCCGGTCGGCGACCGGGAAGATCGCGAGCACCGCGTCGCCGATGAACTTCAGCACCTCGCCGCCATGCTTCTCCACCGCCGGCACGACGATGTCGTAGTAGCGGTTGATGACGTCGGCGGTGGCCTTCGCCGGAAGCTGGGTCGACAGGTGCGTGAAGCCGCGAAGGTCCGACACGAAGATCGCCGCGCGCACCTTCGTGACCTGCCCGCGATGGACCGTCCCTTGGATGATCTCCCGCGAGGACGCGCGGCCGACATAGGCGGCGAGCACCTCCTGGAAGGTCGAGCGCAGGAGCTTGATCTCGGTGACGACGGAGAGGGCGGGCAGGATGTCGCGAATGAGGCGGCGCTGCTCGTCCGAGAAGCCGTGGGCCGACTTCGTCGCCATCGTCAGCGAGAAATTGTCGCCGTTCGAGGCCTTCATCGGCACGGCCGTGTAGTGGGCGATGCCCTCGGCCTTCAGGTCCGGCACGATGCCGTACGCGTCGTCCGGCGTGGTGCGCAGGTCGATATCGACCCAGTTCCCCGTCTCGTACGCCACCTTGAAGGGGCTGCGCTCATAGAGGCCGAGATCGCGGCGGGCATAGTCGTAGCGCGAGAATTCGGGCGGCTTGCCGGGCCGCCAGATTACCGCCCCGCCGAGAAGGGAGGGGTTCAGAAGGCTGAAGGAGACCGTGAACCGGTCGAGCGGCAGACCGAACGCGGAGAGGCGATGGCCGAGCGCCTCCACGATGGACCCGAGGTCCATCTTCACCGCCTCCGTCATCAGCCACAGCGACAGGCGCTGCTCGGCCGACGCCGGCTTCGGCCGCTGCGGGCGCGCGACCGCCTGGGACTCACCGCGATCCGCCATGAGTGAACTCACCATAATTTCCGCCTTTGGGACCATCGGGTCCGTCGTGCGCCAAGAGCAGAACTCGCGGAGCGAGGACGATCTGCTCGCTTTCACCGAACCCGTCGGGCCAACGCCCGACGATGCACCGGTGACGGGGTCGCCGCATCAACGCACAACCGTAACTCGTGTGCAAATCGGCAATTCGCCAGCCGGTGGACGATCAATCCGACGTCATCAGCGCGTCGGATTCGGGTCGCCCTTTGATTCGAGGAAGGCTACGCGAGGTGGGCCGGCAACCGGCGGACCCCGCGATCAGCGCTGGGGGATGCCCCCATGGGATGTCGTAGACAAAAAGATGCGGCACATTGCCGTGCCGCATCATTCTCATACTGCCTTGTGGCGATTTCGCGGCGGACGGATCGCCCGCCGCGTTCGTCCTCAGCTGTCGAGGAAGGAGCGCAGCTTGCGGCTCCGCGAGGGGTGCTTCAGCTTGCGCAGCGCCTTCGCCTCGATCTGGCGGATACGCTCGCGGGTGACCGAGAATTGCTGGCCGACCTCTTCGAGCGTGTGGTCCGTGTTCATGCCGATGCCGAACCGCATGCGCAGGACACGCTCCTCACGCGGGGTGAGCGAGGCGAGCACGCGCGTCGTGGTCTCGCGCAGGTTCGACTGGATCGCGGCGTCGATCGGCAGGACCGCGTTCTTGTCCTCGATGAAGTCGCCGAGATGCGAATCCTCCTCGTCGCCGATCGGCGTCTCGAGGCTGATCGGCTCCTTGGCGATCTTGAGGACCTTGCGGACCTTCTCGAGCGGCATCGCGAGCTTCTCGGCCAGCTCCTCCGGGGTCGGCTCGCGGCCGATCTCGTGAAGCATCTGGCGGCTCGTGCGCACGATCTTGTTGATCGTCTCGATCATGTGGACCGGGATGCGGATGGTGCGCGCCTGGTCCGCGATCGAACGGGTGATCGCCTGGCGAATCCACCACGTCGCGTAGGTCGAGAACTTGTAGCCGCGGCGATACTCGAACTTATCGACTGCCTTCATGAGGCCGATATTGCCCTCCTGGATCAGGTCCAGGAACTGAAGGCCGCGGTTCGTGTACTTCTTCGCGATCGAGATCACGAGGCGCAGGTTCGCCTCGACCATCTCCTTCTTCGCGCGCCGCGCCTCACGCTCGCCCTTCTGGACCTTCTGGACCAGCTGGCGGAACTCGGTGATCTCGAGACCCGTCTGCGTCGCGAGATCCTGGATCTCCAGGCGCAGGCCGTTGATCGTGTCGCTCTCGTGCTTGCAGAATTCCGACCAGCCGCGGCCGGACAGGCCGCCGACGCGCCCGGTCCAGTTCGGATCGAGCTCGTAGCCCTGATAGTGGTTCAGGAAGTCGCCGCGATCGACGCCATAGGAATCGGCAAGACGCATCAGCCGGCCTTCACAGCCGATCAGACGCTTGTTGATGTCGTAGAGCTGCTCGACGAGGCTCTCGATGCGCTGCGGGTTGAGGAGGAGGCTCTTCACCGAGGTCACGATGTCCTCGCGCAGCTTGGCGTAGCGCTTCTGCTGCTGCGGGGTCAGCGGGCCTTCGTCGGTGAGGTGCTGCTCGACCACCTGCTCCTGGAGCTTGCGGAGCTTCTTGTAGTTCTCGGCGATCGCCTCGAACGTCTCGAGCACCTTCGGCTTCAGTTCCGCTTCCATCGCGGCGAGCGACATCGAGCTCTCGAAATCGTCCTCGTCGGACTCTTCCTCGCTCTCGCCGTTGGGGTTCGGCGCGCCGGGGTTCGCACGCCCGCTCGCGAGCGGGATGACGTTGCTCGGCCCGCGGCCTTCCTCGCCCTCTTCGCCCTCGCCGTCCTCTTCCGACTGGCCCTTGCCTTCGGGGTCGGCGTAGGTCGCCTCGAGATCGATGATCTCGCGCAGGAGGACCTTGCCCTCGAGCAGCTCGTCCCGCCAGATGATGATGGCCTGGAAGGTGAGCGGGCTCTCGCAGAGCCCGGCGATCATGAAGTTGCGGCCGGCCTCGATGCGCTTCGCGATCGCGATCTCGCCCTCGCGGGAGAGAAGCTCGACCGAGCCCATCTCGCGCAGGTACATGCGGACCGGATCGTCCGTCCGCTCCGCAGGCTCGCGCGTCGAGGTCTTGGCGACAGCCTTCGTCCCGGTCGACTCGGTGAGTTCGCGGGCCTCGCTGTCGTCCTGCTCGGCTTCTTCCTGTTCTTCATGCTCCACGACGTTGATGCCCATGTCGTTGAGCATCGCCATCGTGTCTTCGATCTGCTCGGAGGTCACCTCTTCGGAGGGCAGGACCTCGTTCAGCTCATCGTGCGTCACGTAGCCGCGACGCTTCGCCGTCTTGATGAGCTTTTTGACAGCCGCGTCGTTGAGATCAAGGAGGGGACCGTCGGAGCTCTCTGCTGACGTGTCCTTGTCTTCCGCCGCGTTTGCCTTCGTCGCCATCGAGCCTCCAACACATGCTTCAGAGCGCAGTGAGCGCGTTAATGCATTCGACGGACGCCGCCTTCAGCGATGCCCACAGGCCAACTGCAAATGCAGGGCCCTACGCGCCTAGCCAACGGGTAGGTCTATTGTCGATCCGAAACTAGATAACGCGCGCGGCGAAAGGCGCAAGGATCCCCGAACCATTAAAGCGACTCAGTCGCCTTTTGGTTTCGTTGGCATTGCCTTTTTTCGCCGCAGGGTCGCCGCCTCGTCGGCTAACGCGCGTTCCGCGTCCTGCAGCGCATTGCTGTGTTCCTGTACCGCCACGGACAGAGATAGGAGACGGGCCTCGCCATCACCACCCCCCGCGGCAAATCGTTTTGGCTCCTGTGCCAATTCTGCCATCTCCGCCCGCAAATTGAGGCGGTTCAGGAAAAGGTCCATGCAGCGGCCGAGAAAATCGTCGTCCGGGTCGCAGGCGAGGATCGAGAAACGCTGTGCGAGTCGCGGCCCGACCGCGTGCGTCCCCTCCCCCCACACCTCGCTGAGGCACATGCGCGCGCTCGCCGGCAGCGCCTCGGTCAGCGTCTCCGGATTTTCCGGCAGGCACTGGGCGTAGGTCTCGGCGAGGAGCGCGGCAAAGCCCGCGTGGGCCTCGCTGATGAAGGTCGCCGCCGTCAGCCGCTCCCCGTAGCGCTCGATGAAATGGGGCCGCAGCACCAGGAGTCCGAGCGCCAGGCGCTCGAGGTCGAGGAGCGAGCGGTCCATGGCGGCCGGCGCCGAGATCGCCGCCGCGGCGGGCTTCGGCGGCGTCGGGATCGAGGGGCGGCTGCGGCGAAGCGCGAAGACGCGGTCGCGGAAGGCGTTGCGGTAGAGCTTGCCGAGCCGCTCGTCGGCGATCGAGGCGGCGAGCGCTTCGAGCCGCTGCTCCAGCGCCGCGATCCGCTCGGGCGTGTCCGCCCCCTTGTCGGCCTCGCGCTGGAAGAGCGCGTCGACGAGGGGGCTCGCCTGGGCGGCCAGCGCCTCGAAGGCCGCGCGCCCGCCGTCCCGCACGAGATCGTCGGGGTCCTGCCCTTCCGGCATCGCGAGGAACTGGAAGGAGCGCCCGCCCGACAGGAGCGGCACGATCCGGTCCATCGCCCGGTGCGCGGCGGCGCGGCCCGCGCGATCGCCGTCGAAGCACAGGATCGGCTCGTCGGCGAACTGCCAGGCAAGCTGGATCTGCGCCTCGGTGAGCGCGGTGCCGAGGCTCGCGACCGTCTCCTCCACCCCCGCCTGCGACAGCGCCACGGCGTCGAGATAGCCCTCCACGATCACGAGGCGGCCATTGCGGTGGGCGGCCCCCCGCGCGCGGTGGGCGTTGAAAAGAAGGGAGGATTTGTCGAAGAGCGGCGTCTCGGGCGAGTTCAGATATTTCGGCTCGCGCCCGTCGAGCGTGCGTCCGCCGAAGCCGACGATCCGCCCGCGCGGGTCATGGATCGGCACCATGAGGCGGCCGCGAAAACGGTCGCGCAGGCCCCGCTGGTCGGTGCGCACGGCAAGGCCTGTGCGCTCGAGCTCACGCTCCGCGACGCCCTCTCCGGTGAGGTGGCGCGTCAGGAATCCCTGCATGTTCGGAGCGAGGCCGAAGCCGAAATGGCGCAGCGTCTCCTCGGTGAAGCCGCGATCGATCGCGTAGCGCCGCGCCGCCGCGCCGCCGGTTCCCCACAGGGTCGATTCGTAGAGGGCGGTCGCCGCCTCCAGCGCGCCGCGCTCGACGCGCCGGCGGCGCGCCGCCTCGGTCTCGCGCTCGCTCTCGCCCGATTCGGGAAGGGAGACGCCCGCCCGGTCGGCGAGCTGCTTCACGGCGTCGACGAAATCGAGGCCGTCATGCTCGGTCAGGAAGCCGAGATGGTCGCCGGACGCGTGGCAACCGAAACAGTGAAAGAAGCCCTTGCGATCGTCGACGTGGAAGGACGGGGTCTTCTCTTCGTGGAAGGGGCAGCAGCCCCAGAAATCCCCACGGCCCGGCTGCGATTTGCGCCGGTCCCACGTGACGACGCGCCCGACGATTTCCGACAGCGGAACCCGTTCACGCAGCGAGGCCAGGAAGTCTTTTGAGAAGCGCACCGATCAGGGTCTCCGATGTGCCGGAGACAGTGGCGCCGATCGCAGTTAATTAGATGTGAATAAAGTGTGAATAAAATGAATTTCCACAAGGGAAATTGGTTAACGCAGCATTCCCTTCACCACGCAGCTCGCGCGGCCGAGATCCAGCTGGCCCGGATATCGCTTTTTGAGCGCGGCTACGGTGCGTCCCACGTCGCGGAGGCCTGCGGCGCCGATCTCTTTCACGACCTGCGCGCAGGCGGTACGCATCGACGTCTCGTCCATGAGCGCCGGCATAAACTCGCGGATGGTGTCGACCTCACGCTGGGTCTGGGCGACGCTTTCTGCGTTGCCGGCCTCGCGGTCGGCGCCGATCTGCTCTTCACGCTGCTTGATCATCTTCTGAAGCAGCAGCGCGATTTCGTTCTGCGAGATCTTCTCGCCGTTGCCGATACAATGCGCCTGGTCACGGTCACGAATGGCCGTCTGAACAAGGCGAAGCGTACAGAGACGACGACGGTCGTCCCGGTCGGCAGCTTCACGAATCGCGTCTTGCAGTTGCTCTCGTACAGTCATGATCATACCTGGCTGACAGCTCACGCGTAACTCGGCGCTTAACACTATCGCACACCGTCCGCCAACCGCCCGGTTGGCCTTTCCAGTGCCAAACAGCACCGAATGCGCCCATTGAGTGGCCTCAATGCACTAGCACACGGTTTGGTTCGGGTGGTTAACGACACAGATGGCACATAGGCGGCGAACTTAAATCCCTCTTTGAATGCGGTCCAGGGCTGCCACTGCTGCATGGCTGGGCACAAGCAAGCTTGACCGGGGTGTTCAACCCTCTAGTGGCTGATTAAATTTCTCCAGCTTACATCTGATCCAAGGACACCATCATGACCGTCGCCCCCTGGGCCGAGCCAAAACCGACTGCTTGTCTGGTGCTTGCGGACGGGTTGGTGCTGATGGGTGACGGCGCCGGCGCCACGGGGACCGCCGTCGGCGAGCTCTGCTTCAACACAGCCATGACGGGTTATCAGGAAATCCTGACCGATCCGTCCTACGCCGGCCAGATCGTCACCTTCACCTTCCCGCATATCGGTAATGTGGGGGCAAACCCCGACGATGTGGAGACCGTGGCCGCCGAGGCTGAGCGCGCCGCGCTCGGCTGCGTCCTGCGCGCCCCCATCACCACGCCCCAGAACTGGCGCGCCACCGAGGATTTCGGCGCCTGGCTCGCCGAGCGCGGCATCGTCGGCATCACCGGCGTCGACACCCGCGCCATCACCGCGCGCATCCGCGATGGCGGCATGATGAATTGCGCGATCGCCCACAACCCCGACGGCGTGTTCGACGTCCCGGCCCTCCTGGCGCTCGCCAAGGGCGCGCCCGACATGGCGGGCGCCGAGATCGCGACCACCGTGTCCGGCCGCAAGACGGTCAACTGGACCGCCGGCACCTGGCAGTGGGGCGAGGGCTTCGAGGACCCGAAGGGCGGCAACGGGCCGCGAATCGTCGCCCTCGACTACGGCATCAAGGGCAACATCCTGCGCCTCCTCGCCTCGCGCGGCGCGCAGGTGACGGTGCTTCCGGCCGACGCCAGCGTCGAGGAAGTGCTCTCGGTGAACCCGGACGGGCTCTTCCTGTCCAACGGCCCCGGCGACCCCGGCGCGACGAGCCTCGTCGTCGGCGACACGCTGCGCGCCCTCCTCGCCCGCGGGCTGCCGACCTTCGGCATCTGCCTCGGCCATCAACTCCTCGGCCTCGCGATCGGCGCGCGCACGAAGAAGATGCGCCAGGGCCATCACGGCGCGAATCATCCGGTGCTCGACCTCGACACCGGCACCGTCTCGATCGTCTCGATGAACCACGGCTTCACCGTGGACGGGGCGACGCTGCCGGCGAACGCGCGCGAGACCCACCGCTCGCTGTTCGACGGGACGAATTGCGGTCTCGCGCTGACCGACCGGCCGGCCTTCTCGGTGCAGTACCACCCAGAGGCCTCGCCCGGCCCGCACGACAGCCACAACCTGTTCGACCGCTTCCTCGCGATGGTGATGGAAGCCAAGGCCGCCGTCGCACCCTGATGGCCGGGCATGTGGTCGAGGACGCGGACCTTTCCCGCCACGGCGAGGCGATCCGCGTCCTGAACAACGCGGCGGTCCCGGCGGTGAACGAACTCGACATGGACGAGGTCGTGGAGCTCGCCGAGATCGGCCGGATGCGCGTCATCCTCGGCGATTCGCAGGACGCCCCCGTCGCGGGCGTCCTCGTGACGGTGCCGCCGGGGACGATCTACAAGAGCCAGAATTATCGCTGGTTCAGCGAGCAGTTCGACGATTTCGTCTACATCGACCGCGTCATCGTCTCGCCGCTGGCGCGTGGGACCGGGGTCGGCCGCGCCCTTTATGACGACGCGATCGCCTTCGCCACCGGCGAGGGCCGCCCGCGAATCGTCAGCGAGGTGAATGTCGATCCGCCGAACCCCGAATCGATGGCCTTCCACGCCCGCCTCGGCTTCACGCCGATCCTGGAGCGGCTGAACGAATCGGCCGGCAAAGTCGTCTCGATGATGGTGCGCGACCTCAAACGCGGCGCCTGACGCCCCTCTCGCGCACGAAAAAGGTGGCCGAAGCCGCCTCTCTCCACCACCCGAAAGGCCGGCGCGCCGGCCTTTTTTCGTGTCGCCCGCCTCAGAGGCGCGCGGTGTTGAAGGTGTCGCAATCGTCCGGGTTGCCGGACTGATAGCCGACGCGGAACCAGCGGGCGCGCTGCTCGGCCGTGCCGTGGTTGAAGCTCTCGGGCACGACATAGCCCTGGGTGCGGCGCTGGAGCGTGTCGTCGCCGACGGCGGAGGCGGCGCGAATCGCCTCCTCAATGTCGCCATCCTCGACGATGCCACTGCGGTCGGCGCGATTCGCCCAGATGCCGGCATAGCAGTCGGCCTGAAGCTCGACGCGGATGCTCATCTGGTTGCCCTGCTCCTCGCTCATCGACTGGCGGTCGCGGTGATAGCGGGCGAGCACGCCGGTGAGGTTCTGGATGTGATGCCCGATCTCGTGGGCGAGCACGTACGCCTCGGCGAAGTCGCCCGGCGCGCCGAATCGCTCGGACAGCGTGTTGAAGAAGGCGGTGTCGATATAAACCTTGCGGTCGTTCGGGCAGTAGAACGGGCCGACGGCCGCGCTCGAGAAGCCACAGGCGGTGTTGGAATAGCCCGAATAGAGGACGAGGGTCGGCTCCGGATAATCCGCCCCCTCGGCCTTGAAGATGTTGCCCCAGGTGTCCTCCGTCTCGGCGAGGACGACGCTGAGGAAGGCCTTGTTCTCATCGTTGAGGCCGGCGCCCGCCGACCCGCCGGCGGAGCTGCCCTGCGGCTGGCCGCCGTCGGTCGTGATGGTGCCGTCACCACGGGTGACCATGTCGAGAAGCTGGAGCGGGTTGATGCCCGCGAACACCCACAGGCCCAGCGCAACGAGGACGATCAGGATCAGCGAGGGGCCGCCGATGCGGCCGCCCGACCGGCCGCTGCCACGGCCGGTCGGAAAGGGAAAACGCGCTTGTCTGGGAAAGGGCGACCCGCCGCCACCGCGACGGTCTTCGACGTTCTGGCTCTGGCGACGACCTTCCCAGCGCATATTCACATCTCCGGTATGCGTATGCGCATCGCATACGCTTCCGCAGATTAGCGCATAATCACCTTTTTTGGTTCCACTATTGCGTGCGCTCTAGCGAATGGGCCGCTGAAACAGCCAGGCGCGCAGGCGCGCCGCTGTGCTCTTGTCGACCTCAGCCCCGTCGAAAACGGGGGTGCGGATGAGGGCTTGCCCGAGAACGAGATGGTTCAACATCGTCTTCACTCCTCCATTGGGGGTTGGCATCAACAAGGCGGTCTTGAAAACGGCTGGCGCGAAGTTCAATTCCCCGCTACGTGTTCCGCAATCAGTGCGCCTCACCCCCTCTATATGCGCAACTCGTGCGCCTTTAAAAGGGGGGAGGCGCAAATTTTGCGCTAGAATGTTTCGGATGTATCTCTCAATGACCCCACAGCAGTTCCGAGCTTGGCGGAAGGCCAATGGATGGAAACAGCGGGAGCTGGCCGACAGGCTGGGACTGAAGCGACGAATGATCCAGTATTATGAGCGTGGCGACCGCGACGGAAAGACGGTAGAGATCCCCCGAACCGTGCGCCTCGCCTGCTACGCGATCGCCTGCGGTGTCGAAGAATTTGACGGGCGAACCGTGCAGTGGTCGACCCCCGCTGAACCCGGCTCGACCACGGTCGACGACGACGACGACGACTGAACGGCTTTGCGGCGAGGACCAGAGGCTATATAGCGGGCCGGGTTCCCACCCAGCACGAGCCATCTCCCACACGGGTCCCCTGACGGTCCTAAATGCCGAAACGTACCGATATCTCCACAATCCTGATCATTGGCGCCGGCCCGATTATCATCGGCCAGGCGTGCGAGTTCGACTATTCGGGCACGCAAGCCGTGAAAGCGCTCAAGGAGGAAGGGTACCGCGTCGTCCTGGTCAATTCGAACCCAGCGACGATCATGACGGACCCGGAACTCGCCGACGCGACGTACATCGAGCCGATCACGCCGGCGATCGTGGAGAAGATCATCCTCAAGGAGAAGCCGGACGCGCTTCTCCCCACGATGGGTGGTCAGACGGCGCTCAACTGCGCCCTCGCCCTCTTTGAGAGCGGCTTCCTGACCGAGCACGGCGTCGAGATGATCGGCGCCAACGCCGAGGCGATCGCCACGGCCGAGGATCGCGATCGCTTCAAGGAGGCGATGAACGAGATCGGCCTCGAATCGCCGCGCTCCGAGATCGCCCATTCGCTGCCCGAGGCGCTTGCCGCGCTCGACGTGATCGGCCTGCCCGCCATCATCCGCCCCTCCTTCACGCTCGCCGGCACCGGCGGCGGCATCGCCTACAACCGCGAGGAGTTCCTCAACATCGTCGAAGGCGGCCTCGACGCCTCGCCGACGACCGAGGTGCTCATCGAGGAATCGGTGCTCGGCTGGAAGGAGTTCGAGATGGAGGTGGTCCGCGACCGCGCGGACAACGCCATCATCATCTGCTCCATCGAGAACGTGGACCCGATGGGCGTCCACACCGGCGATTCGATCACCGTCGCCCCGGCGCTGACGCTGACCGACAAGGAATATCAGCGCATGCGGTCGGCCTCGATCGCGGTGCTGCGCAAGATCGGCGTCGAGACCGGCGGCTCCAACGTCCAGTTCGCGGTGAACCCGGACGACGGGCGCATGGTCGTCATCGAGATGAACCCGCGCGTGTCGCGCTCCTCCGCGCTCGCCTCAAAGGCGACGGGCTTCCCGATCGCCCGCGTCGCGGCCAAGCTCGCCGTCGGCTACACGCTCGACGAGTTAGAGAACGACATCACGAAGGGCGCGATGCCCGCCTCCTTCGAGCCGACCATCGACTATGTCGTGGTCAAGATGCCGCGCTTCACGTTCGAGAAATTCCCCGGCGCGGACACGACGCTCACCACCTCGATGCGCTCCGTCGGCGAGGTGATGGCGATCGGCCGCACCTTCCCCGAAGCGATGCAGAAGGCGCTGCGCGGCCTCGAGACCGGCCTCACCGGCTTCGACGATGTCGAGATCGAAGGTCTCGGCATGGGCGAGGACAACCAGGCGATCCGCGCCGCGATAACCGTCCCCCGGCCCGACCGTCTCCTGAAGGTCGCCGAGGCGATGCGGCGCGGCTTCACGATCGACGGGATCTACGACCAGACCAAGATCGACAAGTGGTTCCTGACCGAGATCGCCGGGATCATCGAGCTTGAAGAGCGCGTGCGCACCCATGGCCTGCCGAAAGACAAGGCCAACATGCGCATGCTGAAGGCCGCCGGCTTCTCCGACCAGCGCCTCGCCACGCTCGCCAATCTGGACGGTGCGCACGAGGTCCGCGCGATCCGTGCCAAGCTCGGCGTCCACCCGGTCTTCAAGCGCATCGACACGTGCGCGGCCGAGTTCGCCGCGCCGACCGCCTACATGTACTCGACCTACGAGACCGACGTGAACGGCGCGCCGCAGAACGAGGCGGCGCCCTCGAACCGGAACAAGGTCGTGATCCTCGGCGGTGGCCCGAACCGCATCGGCCAGGGCATCGAGTTCGACTATTGCTGCTGCCATGCCGCCTACGCGCTGAAAGAGGCCGGCATCGAGACCATCATGGTCAACTGCAACCCCGAGACGGTGTCGACCGACTTCGACACCTCCGACCGCCTCTATTTCGAGCCGCTCAGCCTCGAGGACGTCCTCGAGATCCTGCGCGTCGAGAAGTCGACCGGGCGGCTGATGGGCTGCATCGTCCAGTTCGGCGGCCAGACCCCGCTCGGCCTTGCCGAGGATCTCGTGAACGCCGGCTACATGATCCTCGGCACGCCGGTCGACGCGATCGACCTCGCCGAGGACCGCGACCGCTTCCAGAAGCTCCTCGTGAAGCTGCACCTCAAGCAGCCCGAGAACGGGATCGCCTACTCGGTCGAGCAGGCGCGCCTCATCACCGGCGAGGTCGGGATGCCCGTCGTGGTGCGGCCGTCATACGTGCTCGGCGGGCGCGCGATGGAGGTCCTGCGCACCGAAGAGGGGCTCGACAACTACCTCTTCGGCGCGCTGCAGAACCTCATCCCGCCGCACATCCGGGTGAAATATCCGAACGACAAGACCGGGCAGATCAACATGCTGCTCGGCAAGAATCCGCTCCTCTTCGACAGCTATCTGGAGAACGCGGTCGAGATCGACGTCGACGCACTGTCGGACGGCTCGGACGTGTTCGTCTGCGGCGTGATGGAGCACATCGAGGAGGCCGGCATCCACTCGGGCGACTCCGCCTGCTCGCTGCCGCCCCGCTCCCTCTCGCCCGAGATCGTGGAGCAGCTTCGCGCGCAGACCGCGGCGCTTGCGCTGGCGCTCGGCGTCGTCGGGCTGATGAACGTCCAGTTCGCGGTCAAGGACGACACGATCTACATCCTGGAAGTGAACCCCCGCGCCTCGCGCACGGTGCCGTTCGTCGCCAAGACGATCGGCGTGCCGATCGCGAAGATCGCCGCCCGCCTCATGGCCGGCGAGCGGCTGAAGACGTTCAACCTCAAGACCGTGACGCTCGACCATGTCGCGGTGAAGGAAGCCGTCTTCCCGTTCGCGCGCTTCCCCAATGTCGACACCGTGCTCGGCCCGGAGATGAAGTCGACGGGAGAAGTGATGGGCATCGACCGCACCTTCCCCCTCGCCTTCGCGAAGTCGCAGATCGCGGCCGGCAACGGGCTGCCGTCGTCGGGCACCGTGTTCCTCTCGGTGCGCGACAACGACAAGCCGGCGATCCGCTCCGCGGCGCGCACCCTCGTCGACCAGGGCTTCAGCCTGCTCGCCACCTCCGGCACGCAGCGCGACCTCGAGGCGAACGGCATTGCGTGCAAGCGCATCAACAAGGTCTCGGAAGGCCGGCCGCACATCGTCGACGCGATCAAGAACGGCGCCGTCCAGCTCGTCCTCAACACGGCGGAAGGGCCTCAATCCCTCACCGACTCCCGTGACATGAGGCGCGCTGCGCTCTCACATAAAGTGCCGTATTATACGACGCTCGCTGGAGCATTGGCGGCCGTCGAAGGAATTGCGCTGCAAGACTCGCAGGAGCTTGAGGTGCGGCCAATGCAGTCTTACGTGACGTCTTTGCCGACCAGCTGAGCGAATGCTTGCATTTCCATCATTGCTTGGTGGAGAGTAGCGCGATTCGCTCATTTGAGCGGCGTATAAGAAAGTTCGGACCATGGAAAAGATCCCGATGACGGCGCAGGGGTATGCGTCGTTGGAAAGTGAGCTCAAGCGCCGGACAGCGGAGGAGCGCCCGAAAATCATCGCGGCGATCTCCGAGGCGCGCGCCCACGGCGATCTGTCGGAGAACGCCGAGTATCACGCCGCCAAGGAAGCGCAGAGCCACAACGAAGGCCGCATCGCGGAGCTGGAAGACATGCTGTCCCGCGCCGAGGTGATCGATGTCAGAAAGCTGTCGGGCGACACCGTGAAGTTCGGCGCGCACGTGACGTTGGTCGACGAAGACACGGAACAGGAACGCAAATATCAAATCGTGGGCGACGTGGAAGCGGACGTGAAGGCCGGCCGCATCTCGATCTCCTCGCCGATCGCGCGCGCCCTCATCGGCAAATCCGTCGGCGATTCCGTCGAGGTGTCGGCCCCCGGCGGCGCCCGCGCCTACGAGATCACCGAGGTCCGGTTCAACTGACCCCCTCCGCCGCGTGCGACACCGGCGGCAGCGGGCCGCCGGCGCAGAACGCCGCGGCCCCATCCGCCGCTCCGCCCGCGATCGGAACGAACCCTCGGCCGTCTGCGGCCGCTCGCCCTAGAGGGCTTTCGCGCAACGCAGAAGTGTGATTGGAACCGCATCGCGCATGCGACGCCGTTCCCGCTCGATCGACGGCCCGCCTGCACAGACCGTAACGCGCTTTTGCCAACCGGCTCGCGCACCGTTCGCCGGACCTCAGGCCAGGTCGGCGGGGCGATGTGCCAGAAAATCGGATCCCGCGCGGTTTCTGCCCGCCCGATTGGTGCCAATCGGGCGCAAAGCGCGCTAGGACAGCCCGACGCCGCCGGCGCTCTTGCGCCAATGCATTTCTCGAAGGACCGCCCTCATGGCACGCCAATTCATCTACCACATGCAGGGTCTGTCGAAGACCTATGGATCGAAGAAGGTCCTCGACAACATCCACCTTCAATTCTACCCGGACGCCAAGATCGGCGTGCTCGGGCCGAACGGCTCGGGTAAGTCGACGCTGCTCAAGATCATGGCCGGGCGGGACAAGGAATATAACGGCGAGGCCTGGGTCGCCGACGGCGCGAAGGTCGGCTACCTGCCGCAGGAGCCCGAGCTCGATCCGAACAAGACCGTCCGCGAGAACGTGATGGATGGCGTCGCCGAGAAGAAGGCGAAGCTCGACCGCTACAACGAGCTCGCGATGGACTATTCCGACGAGACGGCCGACGAGATGGCCCGCCTCCAGGACGAGATCGACGCGCAGAATCTGTGGGACCTCGACAGCCAGATCGACCAGGCGATGGACGCGCTGCGCTGCCCGCCGGACGATGCGGACGTCACCACCCTGTCGGGCGGCGAGAAGCGCCGCGTCGCGCTCTGCCGTCTCCTCCTCGAGCAGCCGGAACTCATCCTCCTCGACGAGCCGACCAACCATCTCGACGCCGAGACGGTCGCCTGGCTTGAGAACCACCTGCGCGAATATCCGGGCGCGATCCTGATCGTCACCCACGACCGCTACTTCCTCGACAATGTCACCGGGTGGATCCTCGAGCTCGATCGCGGGCGCGGCATCCCCTACGAGGGCAACTACTCCGTCTATCTGGAGAAGAAGGCGAAGCGCATGCAGCAGGAGGGCCGCGAGGCCGCCGCTGAGGTGCGCGCCCTCTCCCGCGAGCGCGAGTGGATCCAGTCCTCCCCCAAGGCGCGCCAGACGAAGTCGAAGGCCCGTATCCAGGCCTACGAAGAGCTGCTCCAGCGCAACGAGGACCGCGTGCGATCCGGCGAGGCGCAGATCGTGATCCCGGCCGGGCCCCGCCTCGGCGGCACGGTCATCGATGTCGAGCATCTCAAGAAGTCGTTCGGCGACCGCCTCCTGATCGACGATCTCTCCTTCGCGCTGCCGCCGGGCGGCATCGTGGGCGTGATCGGGCCGAACGGCGCGGGCAAGACCACGCTCTTCAACATGATCACCGGCAAGGAGAACCCGGACGACGGGACCGTGAAGGTCGGCGAGACCGTGGTGCTCGGCTATGTCGACCAGTCGCGCGACTCCCTCGCCGGCAACAAGACCGTGTGGGAAGAGATCTCCGGCGGCAGCGACGTCATCGATCTCGGCAAGCGCGAGGTGAACAGCCGCGCCTATGTGGGCTCGTTCAACTTCAAGGGCGCGGACCAGCAGCAGAAGGTCGGCAACCTGTCGGGCGGACAGCGCAACCGCGTCCACCTCGCCAAGATGCTGAAGTCGGGCGCGAACGTCCTCCTCCTCGACGAGCCGACGAACGACCTCGACACCGAGACGCTCGCCGCGCTGGAAGACGCGCTGGAGGATTTCGCGGGCTGCGCCGTGGTCATCAGCCACGATCGCTTCTTCCTCGACCGCCTCGCGACCCACATCCTCTCCTTCGAGGGCGACAGCCACGTGGAGTGGTTCGAGGGCAACTTCCAGGCCTATGAGGAAGACAAGAAGCGCCGCCTCGGTCCCGACGCGATCGTCCCGCGCCGGGTCAAGTACAAGCGCCTGACGCGCTGAACCCCGGCCGCCCGGTCCGGATCGCCGCGCCCTTGAGGGACGGCGGCGATCCTGCCGGGATCAGGTCGGCTGCATGAAGGAGGGGACCATGGACCCATCCTCGTCATCATCGTCATCCTCGCCGCCGCCGAAATACGGCTCGATCCGCTCCTCCGCCTTGCCGGCGGGCTCGTGGGTCTCGCCGGTCGGTGCGGGCGGGTCCATGGCGTCCGCGGCCTCGGCGTCCGCCTCGGCCTTCGCCTCCGCGCTGGCGGCCGCCGTCGCGGCCGCTGCGGCCGCTGCAGCGGCTCCCGTTGCCGCCACGGGCGCTTCCGGCGCCGGGCGTGGCGCGGCCTGCGGGGCGGGCTTCGGCTGGGCGGGCGGCGCGGGCGGCATCTTCGGGGCCGCAGGCTTCGGCGCGGCGGGCGCCGGATCGGGCCGCGGCGCCGGCGCGCTCTGCGTGCGGAAGGCGGCCGCATTCGCGTGGCTCACCTCCTCGGTCGCCGCGCGGATCTGGTCGTTCAGCGTGTGCGTGATGCGCTCCACCGCCGCCGTCGCCGCGTCGAGCCGCTCGATCAGCGGCTCGTCCTCGCCGTCGGCCGCGAGCGCCGCGTCCTCGCGCGCCCTCTCGAGGGCGGCGACATGAGTGGCGAGCTCCGCATTCTTCAATTCGGCCGCCCGCAGGCGATCGAGCACAAGCAGCCCGGCCATCACCGTGATGCGCCGGTCGCCAATCTCGCCGACCCGCTCCTTGAGGCCGCGAATCGTGTCGTCGAGCTCGGTCGCGAGCGCGACCACGCGCTCCTCGTCCCCCGGCTCGCAGGCCATCCTGTAATTGTGGCCGTCGATCGTGACGCGAACCTGGCTCAGGTTTCGCCCTCCCCTTTGCCCGCGGCCGACGCTGGATCCATCCGCCGAACCCGCTCCATCACGGAAACCAGGCGGTGCGCAACCTCCTGGTTCGCCTCTCGCAAGCGGCGGGCGCGCGCCTCCGCGGCATCGAGCTTCGCGGCGAGCTCCGCACGGTCCCTTTCGAGCCGCGCGCGGTCGTCCCGCAGCGCCTCGATGGACCGCGACGCCTCGCCATTCAGCGCCAAAGCCGCCTCGAGTCGGTTCAGGGCCGCCTCGAGCCGCGACACCGCTTGCATCGTTCTATGCCCAGCGATTTGACCTCTCCTTGCACGCAGCACTTTGCGTGTTGCTCATCACGTGCGTTATGTGACGCCCGTTAACGATAAACACCAAGCCCTTCGAGTGTCTCAGATGGTGGATGTGGACAAGCTAAAACCGATGGCGAACGCCATCCGGATGCTGTCGGTTGATGCAGTGGAGGCCGCAAAGTCCGGCCATCCCGGTTTGCCGATGGGCGCCGCAGACCTCGTGACGACATTGTTCGTCCATCATATCAACGTCGATCCCGCTTACCCCGAGTGGCCGAACCGGGATCGCTTCGTGCTGTCGGCCGGCCACGGCTCGATGCTGCTCTACTCGCTCTATCACCTCCTCGGCTACGAGGACTTCACGATCGACGAGCTGAAGAACTTCCGGCAGCTTCACTCCAAGACCCCCGGCCACCCCGAATATATGCACGCGACCGGGATCGAGGGCGCGATGCACGGGCGCGGCATCGAGATCACCACCGGCCCGCTCGGCCAGGGTCTCGCCACGTCCGTCGGCATGGCGCTCGCCGAGCGCATCATGAACGCGGAGTTCGGTGACGGGATCATCAACTACCGCACCTTCGTCCTCGCCTCCGACGGCGACCTGATGGAGGGCATCAGCCACGAGGCGATCTCGCTCGCCGGCCACCTGAAGCTCAACAAGCTGACGGTGCTGTTCGACGACAACGGCATCTCCATCGACGGCCCGACCTCGCTGTCCGAATCGGGCGACGTCGTGATGCGCTTCCAGGCCGCCGGCTGGGCCGCCGAGCGGATCGACGGGCACGACCCGATCGCGATCGACGCCGCGCTGAAGCGCGCCGCCGCGAGCGACCGGCCGACCCTCATCGCCGCGAAGACGACGATCGGCTACGGCTCGCCCAACAAGGCCGGCACGTCCGGCGTCCACGGCTCGCCGCTCGGCACCGCCGAGGCGACCGCGACGCGCGCCGAGCTCGGCTGGACCGCCGGCCCGTTCGAGGTGCCGGAGGACATTCGCGACGCATGGCGCATCGCGGGCCTGCGCTCGGCCCAGGCCCACCAGGGCTGGCGCCAGCGCTATGACGCGATGGAGGCCGAGCTTCGCGCCCAGTTCGACCGGCGCCTGCGTGGCGACCTGCCGAGCGAGTTCGCCCCGGCGATGGTGGCGCTGCGCCACGACCTCCTCGAGGAGCGTCCCTCGGTCGCGACGCGCAAGGCCTCCGAGCGGGTGCTCGGCACGATCAACGCGGTGCTGCCCGAGACGATCGGCGGTTCGGCCGACCTCACCGGCTCGAACAACACAAAGACCGACCAGCTCGCCCCGATCAGCCCGGACAATTATCACGGCCGCTACGTCTATTACGGCATCCGTGAGCACGGGATGGCGGCGGCCATGAACGGCATGGCGCTCGCCGGGGGCCTCATCCCCTATGGCGGCACCTTCCTCACCTTCTCCGACTATTGCCGCCCGGCGATGCGCCTCTCGGCGCTGATGGGCACGCGCGTCGTCTATGTGATGACGCACGATTCCATCGGTCTCGGCGAGGACGGCCCGACCCACCAGCCGGTCGAGCATCTGGCGGCGCTGCGCGCGATGCCGAACCTCCTCGTCTTCCGCCCCTGCGACGCGGTGGAGACGGCCGAGGCGTGGGAGCTGGCGCTGGAGGCGAAGCGTCCCTCCGTCCTCGCCCTCACCCGGCAGAACCTCCCCGTCCTCGCCGCCCCCGGCGCGACGGAGAACCGGATGCGGCGTGGCGCCTACACGCTCGTCCAGCCGAGCGCCGAACCGATGGCGACGATCTTCGCCACCGGCTCCGAGGTCGAGATCGCGGTTGAGGCCGCGAAGCGCCTCGCCGCGCTCGACATCCCGACGAGCGTCGTCAGCGTGCCGTGCATGGAGCTCTTCGCCGAGGCGGACGCCGACTATCAGAGCGCGATCATCGGCAACGCGCCGGTGAAGGTCGCGATCGAGGCCGCGGTGCGCCAGGGCTGGGACTGGATCATCAACCGCGACGGCATCTTCATCGGCATGAGCGGATATGGCGCGTCCGGCCCCTACAAGGAGCTCTACGAGCACTTCGGCATCACGCCGGAACACACCGTCGAGGCGGTGCGCGAGCGTCTCGGCCGCTGAGCCCCCTGCCCCCCGCAACAAGCAAAAAGCCCCGGCTGGATCACCAGCCGGGGCTTTTTCGTGTCGGCGTCCTGGTCGCGCGCCCGCCTGGGCGCGGCGCAATCAGATCCAGGGGCGCGATTCGTTGAGGCGCGTCTCGTGGGCGGCGACGCTCGGGGCCTTCTGCATCGTCATGCCGATCTCGTCGAGGCCGTTCACGAGGCAGTGCTTCAGGCCCTGGTCGATGTCGAAATGGACCGGCTCGCCGTCGGCGCCCTGGATGGTCTGGCTCGGCAGGTCGACCGTCAGCGTCGCGTTGGCGCCGCGCTCGGCGTGGCGCATCAGCTCCTCGAGCTGCTCGGCCGTCACCTTCACCGGCAGAATGCCGTTCTTGAAGCAGTTCTGGTAGAAGATGTCGGCGAACGATGTCGAGATCACGCAGCGGATGCCGCGGTCGAGAAGCGCCCAGGGCGCGTGCTCACGCGAGGAGCCGCAGCCGAAATTGTCGCCCGCGACGAGGATCGCGGCGTTCTGGTAGGCCGGCTGGTTCAGCGGAAAGTTCGGATCGGGCGTCCCGTCCGACTTGCGCGAGATCTCCGCGAAGAGACCGCGGCCGAGGCCGGTCCGCTTGATCGTCTTCAGATAATCCTTCGGAATGATCATGTCGGTGTCGACATTGATCATCCTGAGGGGCGCCGCCACCGAAGTCAGCGTCGTGAACGGTTGCATGTCCTTGGTCCTCCTTAACGCGAGCCCGGCGCCCGATCGAGCTCCGCCTCTAGCGTCTGGATCTCCTCTTCGAGGCGCTGACGCAAGAGATTGGCGCGCGACAGCGACGAAATCGCCGAATCCAGCCGGTCTTCAATGTCGGTCAAGCTCTGGGTGAAGCGCGCGACCTCTTCCGTGGTGTCGGTGTCCTCCGGCGCGCGCAGGAGCGGGCCGAGCCCGTCGAGCGCGTTGCGAAGCGTGGCGATCACCCGCGAAATATCGAGCACGGCCTCGTTGTTGAGCGCGGCAAGCTCTGCCGCGCCCCGTGCGACGCTCGCGCTCGCCCGGTCGACCCGCGTGTCCTCGCGGTGCTGGAGCGCGTTCAACAGGATGGGCGACATCGACATCAGCCCACCGAACAAGATGGCGACGATGACGCCCGCCGTCATCCCCCGGAAGAGGCCGACCAGAAGCGAGACCACGATGACGGCAAGGCCACCGAGAACCGGGACGAACCACTGAAGGTCGACCGTTTGAAAATTATCGAACAGTTCTTTGACGTCCATGGTCGCTTCGTCTCCCTAACGGTCGAGCCGCGCGGCGGCGCGTTCCGGTGTGGCACACGCGCTCGGCCCGCCGCCACATCATCGCCCCGTCATGGGGCAATTTTCCGGCCCTGTCCGTAATATTCCGGATTGGGGCGCATCTTGGTGGCGCTCGCCACGCGGTTGGTCATGTTAAAAAATGCCGCGACCGAGGCGATATCCCAGATCGCCCGGTCGGAGAAGCCCGCCTTGCGCAGCGCTGCCTCGTCCGCGGGCCCCATCTCGGCAGGCCGCACGGTGAGCGCCCAGGCATAGTCGAGCATCGCCCGGTGGCGTGGCGTGAGGTCGGCCGCGCGGTAGTTTGTGACAATGGTGTCGCCGAACGCGGCGTCCTCGGCAAGCTCGCGCAGCGCCGCGCCGTGCGCGATCAGACAGTAGTGGCACCGATTCGCCGAGGAGACGACGACGGCGATCATCTCCCGCTCAAGCTTGGAGAGATCGGACTCGCCCAGCATCAGGTCGTTGTAGAGTTCGGTGAAGCAGCGCAACTTCTTCTCGTCGAAGGCGTAGGCGAGAAGAACATTGGGCACGAGACCGAGCTTCTCACGACATTTGTCAAAATAGGCTCGGGTCTCTGGGGACAGCTCGGCGGGAGCGAGCTTGAGTGAGATCACCGGTTCTTCATGTTCCATGGGTAGACCCCTCCCGTTCTTATCGGGCATCTCATTGGGACGCGCTATCGTGTGGGCGGGCCGTTCAGAGCCCGCGGGGAGGAGCAACATGCTGGAAGATTTCGAAGACACCAAGGACGCCAAGCTCAGCTCCCTAGCCGATGCCGTCCGCGAAGAGCACAGTGACGTCGGTTTCGCGACCTTCGCCGAGCTTCTTTTCCGCCACGCCGCGGCCGAGGATCTGGCGCGCTACAGCGTCGACGACCTCATGCGCCTCTCCCACGCCGCCTGGACCGCGCTCCAGCAGCGCAAGACCGGGACGCCCCGCGTCGTCGTCATGGCGCCGGAAGAGGTCGGCATCACCGAGGCCGAGAGCGGGCACACCATCTCGGTCGTGGAGGCGCTGAACGACGACAAGCCCTTCCTGTTCGGCTCGCTGAAGAATGAGCTGCACGCGCAGAATCTGGACCTCCACCTCGTCGTCCACCCGATCCTCGCGGTCGAGCGTGACCACACCGGTCGCCTCGTCGGCTTCCATGGCGAGGCGCGCGCCGGGGACGGGTATCGCCACGAGAGCTTCGTCCACGTCCATGTCGACCCGCTCGACCTGCCGGAGCAGCGCCAGGCGCTCACCGATTCGCTGATGCAGGTGCATCGCGAGGTCGACGCCGCCGTCGCCGACTGGCCGAAGATGCGCGGCCTCCTGCGCGAGGCGATCGAGCGCTACCGCCACCAGCCGCCCCCCGTCCCGCGCGACGTGCTCGACGAGGCGATCGACTTCCTGGAGACGATCGAGCAGCGCGCCTTCATCCTCACCGGCATGCGCGAGTACACGCTCGACGGCTCGCCGGACGAGGGCGAGCTCGTCGCGCCCGACAATGCCGGCCTCGGCATCCTGCGCGACCCGAACATCAAGGTGCTGCGCCGCGGCAACGAGCTCGTCACCATGACGCCCGAGGTGCGCGAGTTCCTGAAGCACGGCGAGCCGGTCTTCATCGCCAAGGCGAATGTGCAGAGCCACATCCACCGGCGGACCTATCTCGACTATGTCGGCGTCAAGCGCTTCGAATATGGCGCGCTCGCGGGCGAGTTGCGCATCGTCGGCCTCTTCACCTCGGAGGCCTACAACAAGTCGGTGCGCGAGATCCCGATGCTGCGCCGCAAGGTCAACAACGTCATCCAGAAGCTCGGCTTCGACCCGGACAGCCATTCCGGCAACGCCGTCATCAACATCCTGGAGACCTACCCGCGCGACGAGCTCTTCCAGATCGACGAGGCGCTCCTCACCCGCTTCGCGCTGGCGATCCTCCAGCTCTCCGAGCGCCCGCGCGTGCGCATCCTGCCCCGCATCGACCCGTTCGACCGCTTCGTCTCCCTCCTCATCTTCGTGCCGCGCGACCGCTTCACGACACAGGTGCGCGAGGCGATCGAGACGCTGATGGCGAAGGCCTATGACGGCCACGTCTCGGCCCGCTATCTCGCGATGCCGGAAGGGGTGCTGAACCGCCTCCACCTCATCATCGGCCGCCGCACGGGGCAGACGCCGCGCCCCGACCCGCGCGAACTGGAGGAGCGGATCTCCTCCATCATCCGCACCTGGGCCGACGAGTTGCTTCGCGCCTCGATCGCCGCGCCCAAGCTCGGCCTCGACCGCTTCAAGATCGCCGCCTGGTCCGAATCCTTCTCGGAGAGCTATCGCGGCACCTACTCGGCAGAGCGCGCCGTGCGCGACATCATGATCCTGGAGCGGATCAGCGAGGACACGCCGACCGCGATCCTCTTCTTCCGCCGCGACACGGACGAGCCGGACCATTGCTCGCTCAAGATCTACCACAAGGACGAGCCGATCCTCCTGTCGGCGCGCGTGCCGATCCTTGAGAATATGGGCTTCATCGTCGTCAACGAGCGCACCTTCCGCGTGGAGGTGCCGGGCGACAATGCCGAGGGCGTCTACATCCACGACATGACCCTCTCGGTCGCCTCCGGCGCGACGATCGACGTCGTGGCGAACGCGGAGAAGCTCCAGTCGCTCTTCATCGCCGTCTGGGAAGGGATGGCGGAGAGCGACGAGTACAACGCCCTCCTCCTCAATGCCGGGCTCGGCTGGCGCGACATCGCGATCCTGCGCGCCCTGTCGCGCTATCTGCGCCAGACCGGCATCCCCTACGGCCAGGACCTCATGGCCGAGACGTTGAACCGCTACCCGGCCATCGCGCGCGCCCTCGTCGACCTCTTCTATGCCCGCCTCGATCCGGAGCGGCACGAGGGGCTGCGCGAGGAGGCGATCGCCGCGCTCGTCGACGAGATCAACGAGCTCTGCAATGACGTGACGAGCCTCGCCGACGACACGATCGTCCACCGCTTCCAGAACCTCATCGAAGCGATCGTGCGCACCAACGTCTTCCAGACCGACGAAGACGGGATGGCGGTCGAGACCTTCGCCTTCAAGTTCGACCCGCACGCGATCATGGGCCTGCCCCGCCCGGCCCCGTTCCGCGAGATCTGGGTCTACTCGCCGCGCGTCGAGGGCGTTCACCTGCGCTTCGGCGCGGTCGCGCGCGGGGGCCTGCGCTGGTCCGACCGGCCGCAGGATTTCCGCACCGAGGTGCTCGGCCTCGTGAAGGCGCAGCAGGTGAAGAACGCGGTGATCGTGCCGGTCGGCGCGAAGGGCGGCTTCTTCCCGAAGAAGCTGCCGGACCGCTCCAACCGCGAAGGGTTCGCCGAGGAAGGGCGCGAGGCCTACAAGATCTTCGTCGACACCCTCCTCGACATCACCGACGATCTCGACGGCGACACGGTCAAGCATCCGCCCCAGGTGATCCGCCACGACGAGGACGATCCCTACCTCGTCGTCGCCGCCGACAAGGGGACGGCGACCTTCTCCGACACCGCCAACGCGATCAGCCAGGCGCACGGCTTCTGGCTCGACGACGCCTTCGCCTCGGGCGGCTCGGCCGGCTACGACCACAAGGCGATGGGCATCACCGCGCGCGGCGCGTGGGAGGCCGTGAAGCGGCACTTCCGCGAGCTTGACCACGACATCCAGAAGACGCCCTTCACCGTCATCGGCGTCGGCGACATGTCGGGCGACGTCTTCGGCAACGGGATGCTGCTCTCGCACCAGACGAAGCTCATCGCCGCGTTCGACCATCGCGACATCTTCATCGACCCGAACCCGGACGTCGAAGCGAGCTTTGCCGAGCGCGAGCGCCTCTTCGGCCTCCCCCGCTCGTCCTGGCAGGACTATGACCGCGCGGCGCTCTCGGCCGGCGGCGGCATCTACTCGCGCGCGGCGAAGTCGATCGACCTCTCGCCCGAGGCGCGCGTCGCGCTCGAGATCGGGCCGGGCCCCCTCACCCCGCAGGACGTGCTGCGCGCGATCCTGAAGGCCCCGGCGGACCTCCTCTGGTTCGGCGGCATCGGCACCTATGTGAAGGCGCCGAGCGAGACGAGCATGGACATCGGCGACCGTGCGAATGACGGCATCCGCATCGACGCCACCGAGGTGCGCGCCAAGGTCATCGGCGAGGGCGCCAATCTCGGCGTCAGCCCCAAGGGGCGCATCGCCTACGCCCTCTCGGGCGGCCGCATCAACTCCGACGCGATCGACAACTCGGCCGGCGTCAACACGTCCGACGTCGAGGTGAACATCAAGATCGCGCTCGCCGACGCGATGCGCACCGGCCGCCTCACCCGCGAGGACCGCAACGCCCTCCTCGTCACGATGACGGACGAGGTGGCCGCGCTCGTCCTGCGCAACAACTACCTCCAGACGCTCGCGATCTCCCTCTCCAAGCGCCAGAACACCGAGGCGGCGGGCTACCAGCGCCGCCTGATGGAGGTGCTGGAGCCGCGCGGGCTCGACCGTGAGATCGAGTATCTGCCGACCAACTCCCAGCTCGACGCGCGCGTCGCCAGCGGGGAAGGCCTCACCCGGCCGGAGATCGGCGTGCTCCTCGCCTACGCGAAGATCACCCTCTACGACGACATCCTCCAGTCGGACGTGCCGGATGACGAGTATCTCGGCCGCGAGATCATCCGCTACTTCCCGACCGAGATGGTGAGCGGCTACCGGGACGAGATCCAGCGCCACCGCCTGCGGCGCGAGATCATCTCCACGATGCTCGCGAACTCGATGATCAATCGCGGCGGGCCGACCTTCGTGGTGCGGATCGCGGATCAGACGGGGGCGACGGTCTCGGAAATCGCGCGGGCCTTCGCGGCGGCGCGCGACTCGTTCGACCTCCTCGCCATCAACGCGGTGGCGGACGCGCTCGACAACGAGATCCCCGGCGACACCCAGCTCGACCTCTACGCCAACGCCCGCCTCCTCCTCCTCGATGCGACGGTCTGGTTCCTCCGCAACGAGAATTTCGCGGACGGGCTCGCCTCGGTCGTGGAGCGCTTCCAGTCCGGCATCACGAAGCTGCGCGAGCATTTCGCCGAAATCCTGCCCGAGCAGGATGCGACGACCCTCGCCGCGCAGGCCCAGCGCTTCATCGATGACGGCGTGCCGGAGGAGACAGCGCTCATGTTCGCGCGCCTGCCGGTCGCCTCCGCCGCGCTCGACATCGTGGAGGTCGCCTCCTCGTGCGATGTCAGCCTTCTGGAGGCCGGCGCGGTCTGGTTCGCGGTGAACGACATCTTCAAGGTTGCCGAACTCGATCAAATCGCGCGCGATATCTCGGTGGAGGACTATTATGACGGTCTCGCCCTCGACCGGGCGCGCCGTTCCCTCGCCGACGCCCACCGCGGCCTCGCGATCGATGTCCTGCGCGACACGTTCTCGGGCAACGGGCAGGAACGGGTCGAGACATGGCTCTCTCAACAGGGCCGCTCGGTGCCGAGGATTCGCCGCGCCATCAACGATATTGTCGAGGGTGGGATGGTGACTATCAGCCGGATCGCCGTTGCTTCAGGATTGCTTACGGATCTCGCAAGTGAAGCCAAAGCAACCGGACCGAGTGCAGCTTTATAATTCATTAACAATGGTAAACTGAAATCTCTGAAAGGCTTTAACGACCTCTTCACCCACTCGCCTTACCTTAACGCTTGCGATTTGCGTGAGGGTATTGCGTCGCAATGAGCGAACACATGGCCGGGGCACGGGGCGTGTCCCGGCCCACCTTTCTTACTCAGGACATCCTCGTCGGAGATGCGCTCGACCGGCTCTCGGAGCTCGAGCCCGGTTCGGTGGACGCGGCCTTTGCCGATCCGCCCTACAATCTCCAGCTCGAGGGCAACCTGTTCCGTCCGAACCAGACTCGCGTCGACGGTGTCGACGACGCGTGGGACCAGTTCGACAGCTTCGCCGAATATGACGACTTCACGCGCCGCTGGCTCGCGCTGGTGCGGCGGGCGTTGAAGCCGAACGGCACGCTGTGGGTCATCGGCTCGTATCACAACATCTTCCGTGTCGGGACGGCCGTGCAGGATGTCGGGTTCTGGATCCTCAACGACGTCGTCTGGGTGAAGACGAACCCGATGCCGAATTTCCGCGGCCGGCGCTTCACCAACGCGCACGAGACGATGATCTGGGCCGTCGCCGACCGCAGCCGGACAGACTACACTTTCAACTACAAGTCCATGAAGGTGTTCAACGACGACCTCCAGCACCGCTCGGACTGGACGCTGCCGATCTGTTCCGGGCCGGAGCGGCTGCGCGACGCGGAGGGCACGAAGCTTCACCCGACGCAGAAGCCCGAGGCGCTGCTGAACCGCCTCCTCCTCGCCTCGACGCTTCCCGGCGACACCGTCCTCGACCCCTTCTTCGGCTCCGGCACCACCGGCGCCGTTGCCAAGCGCCTCGGACGCGGCTTCATCGGGATCGAACGGGAGGAGAGCTACGCGAAGATCGCGCGGCGGCGGATCGCGGACGTCGTCCCCTTGCGGGACGTGACGCAGATCGGCAGCGAGGGCCGGCCGAAGCGCATTCCCTTCGGCGCGCTGGTGGAGGCCGGGCACGTGAAGGTCGGCGACGAGCTGATCGGCGGCCGGGACGGGGTGCGCGCACGCGTCCACGTCGACGGCTCGATCCGCGCGGGCGACCACAAGGGCTCGATCCACAAGGTGGGCGCGGCGGTCCGCAACCAGGCCGCCTGCAACGGCTGGACCTACTGGCACATCGAGAGCGACGACGGCACGCTGGTGCCGATCGACGCCCTGCGCGAGACGCTCCGCCGCGCGATGTACGCCTGAGCGGGGCTAACCGCCCCCGCCACCCTCCCCATCGCGCGCCACCTCCAGGATGGCCGCGACGATCCCCTCATAGCCGGTGCAGCGGCACAGATTGCCGTCGAGTTCCTCGCGCACCGTCGCTGCGTCGAGCGCGGCTCCGTGGCGGGCGATGATGCCGAGCCCGGCCATGATCATCCCTGGCGTGCAGTAGCCGCACTGGAGAGCGTGGTGGCGGGAGAAGGCCGCCTGGAGGGGGTGGAGCGCCTCGGGCGTGCCGATCCCCTCGATCGTGGTGATCGCCTCGCCCGCCACCTGCGCGGCGAGCACCGTGCAGCTCTTCACCGGCCGCCCGTTCACATGCACCGTGCACGCGCCGCACTGGGACGTGTCGCACCCGACATGGGTGCCGGTGAGCCGCCGCTCCTCGCGCAACAGCTCCACGAGGAGCGTCGCGGGGTCGATCTCGGTGCGCACCGGCTCGCCGTTGATCGTGAGGGCGAGGTCGATAAGCGGCCGCGCGAGCGTCTCAGAGTCCAATGTAGCGGCTCGTCTGTTCGTGGTCGGCATCGAGCTCGGCGCTGGTGCCGGTCCACACCGTGCGCCCCTTCTCGATGATGAAATGCTTCGTCGCGAGCGGCTTCACGGCGTGGAGATTCTTGTCGATGAGGAGGATCGACTGGCCCTCGCCCTTCAGCCGCTCGATGCAGCTCCAGATCTCGGCCCGGATCAGCGGGGCGAGCCCCTCGGTCGCCTCGTCGAGGATGAGGAGGCGCGGGTTCGTCATCAGCGCGCGGCCGATGGCGAGCATCTGCTGCTCGCCGCCCGAGAGGGTACCCGCGCGCTGGTTGATGCGCTCACCGAGGCGGGGAAAGAGGTCGCAAACGCGCTTCAGCGTCCACGGCTCGGCGCGGCGCAGCCGGTTCGCCGAGGTCGCGACCAGATTTTCCCGCACCGTCAGCGTGCGGAAGACGCGCCGTCCCTCCGGCACGAGGCCGACGCCGAGCCGGGCGACGCGCTCGGGCGAGGCGCGGCTGATGTCCTCCTCGTCGAGGCGGATGGTGCCGGCGGTCGGGCGGATGAGGCCCATGATGGAGCGCACCGTCGTCGTCTTGCCCATCCCGTTGCGCCCCATGAGCGTGACGAGCTGGCCGTCGGCGACGGTGAGGTTGATGTCGAAGAGGACGCGGCTCTTGCCGTATCCGGCCTCGAGGCCGGTGACGATCAGCATCAGGCCTCCTCCTCGCCGAGATAGGCGCGCCGCACTTCGGGATCCGCGCGGATCTCGTCCACGGTCCCGTGCGCGATGATCCGGCCGTAGACGAGGACCGAGATGCGGTCGGCGAGATTGAAGACGGCGTCCATGTCGTGCTCGACGAGGAGGATGCCGTGCGTCTGGCGCAGCGTCGCGAGGGTCGCGATCATCTCCTGGCTTTCGCTGGCGCCGAGGCCGGCCATCGGCTCGTCGAGGAGGAGGAGGCGCGGCCGCGTCGCGCGCGCGACGACGAGCTCCAGCTGCTTGCGCTCCCCGTGCGAGAGGTCGGAGACGAGGATCCCGCCGCGATCGGCAAGGCCCGTCCCGTCGAGGAAGGTCGCGGCCTCGGCCGCGAGATCCCGCCGCCCGCGCGGCGAATCCCAGATGCGATAGGTGCGGTGGCGGCGGACCTGGACGGCGACACTCACGTTTTCGAGGACGCTCATGTCGTTGAGCAGCGAGGGCACCTGGAAGGCGCGGGCGAGGCCCAGCATCGCGCGCCGGGGGGCCGGCAGCGTGCTGATGTCGGCCCCGTCGAGGAGGATGCGCCCCTCGTCCTGCCGCATCTCCCCGCAGATCTGGTTGATGAGGGTGGACTTCCCCGCCCCGTTCGGGCCGATCAGCGCGTGGATCTCGCCCTCGCCGAGGTCGAAATCCACGTGGTCCGTCGCGGTGAGGCCGCCGAAGCGCTTCACCAGCCCCTCGATCTTGAGGATCGGCGCGCTCATGGGCGCGGCCCCCGCACGAGGTTGATGAGCGCCATCAACCCGCCGCGCGCCTGGAGCACGATCACGAGAAGGGCAAGGCCGATGATGAGCGGCCAGTTCTCGGTGAGCGAGGTCAGCGTGTCCTCCAGGAGGAGGAGCACGCCCGCCCCCAGGAACGGCCCCAGCACCGTGCCGACGCCGCCGAGGATCACCATGATCATCAGGTGGCCGGACGTGTTCCAGGACAGCATGTCCGGGCTCGTGAAGCGCATCACATTGGCGAGCATCGCCCCCGCGAGCCCCGTGCCGATCCCCGACAGGATGAAGGCGATGAGGCGGTAGCGGTAGGCCATGATGCCGAGCGCGGCCATGCGGCGCTCGTTCTGGCGCAGCCCGCTCACGATCGTGCCGAAGGAGGACATGGTGAGGCGGCGATAGATCAGGAAGAAGATCGCCGTGACGCCAAGCGTCACGTAATAGAGCGTCGCCCGGTCGCGCATGTTGAGGCCGAAGAGCTCGTTCGTGCGGCGAATGATGAGCCCGTCCTCCCCGCCATAGGCCGAGAGGCCGGAGAAGAAGAAGAACAGCATCTGCGCGAAGGCGAGCGTGATCATGATGAACTGCACGCCGCCGGTGCGCAGCGAGAGCGCGCCGATCGCGGCGGCGGCAAGACCGGCGACCAGCATCGCGACCGGCAGCGTGACGAGGAGCTGGTTCGTCCCCGGAATGAAGCCGAAGAGCAGCGTCTCGTCCGAATAGGCCGTGTAGAGGATGCCGACCACATAGCCGCCGAGCCCGAAGAAGGCCGCGTGGCCGAAGCTGATGAGCCCGCCATAGCCGAGCGCGAAATTGAGGCTCGCGGCGGCCATCCCGTAGATCAGGATGCGCGTCGCCATCGAGATCCAGGCGGTGTTGCCGGCATATTCGGCGATGAGCGGCAGCGCGACGAGGGCGAGGAGGCCGAGAAGGAGGGCGAGAAGCCGGGTGGCGGCGAGACGGTCCATGATCAGTGCGCCGCCGGGAAGAGGCCCTGGGGCCGGATAAGAAGGACGATGGCCATCAGGAGATAGATGCCCATGGCGGCGATGCCCGCGCCGAGGGCGTCCGCGTCCGGTCCCTCCATGAAGACGCGCAGGATGCCGGGCAGGAACGCCCGCAGGCACGTGTCGAGCACGCCGAGGATGACACCCGCGACGAGCGCCCCGCGGATCGAGCCGACCCCGCCGATGACGACGACCACGAAGGTGGTGAGAAGGATCTGCTCGCCCATCCCGACCTGCACGGCGAAGATCGGCCCGGCGAGATAGCCCGCGAGCCCCGCGAGGAGCGCCCCGAAGGCGAAGATCACCGTGTAGAGGAGCCGCACGTTGACGCCGAGCGCGCGCACCATCTCGCGGTCCGTCGCCCCGGCGCGCACCAGCATCCCGATCCGCGTCTTGGTGATGAGGAGATAGAGGAGCGCCGCAACGCCGAGCCCCGCCGCGATGATGATGAGGCGATAGGGCGGATATTGCAGCCCCGGCAGGAGCTGGATGGAGTCCTGCAGCCCCTCAGGCATCGCCACGAAGAAGGGTTGGCGGCCGAAGATGATGACGACGAGCTGGTTGAAGATGAGGATCAGCGCGAAGGTCGCGAGCACCTGGTCGAGGTGGTCGCGGTCATAGAGGCGGCGCACCACGATGGCCTCGATCAGCACCCCCGCGACCGCCGCCGCGAGGAGGCCGGCCGGCAGCCCCAGCCAGAAGGATCCCGTCTGCTGGGCGGTCCACGTCCCCGCATAGGCGCCGATCATGTAGAGCGAGCCGTGCGCGAGGTTGATGACCTGCATGATGCCGAAGATCAGCGTCAGCCCGGCGGCGAGCAGGAACAGCATCACGCCATACTGCACGCCGTTGAGGATCTGTTCGAAGATGAGGAGCACGTGGTCCGATCTCTCTCGAGGGGGCCGCAGGTTGCGGAGCGGCCGAGGGGCCGCTCCGCGTGTCGATTACATCTTGCAGTCTTGGACGTAGACGTCGCTGACGGCCTCGGCGACCTTGGCGTCGGTGCGCAGCTTCGGGCCGTTCTCACCCGCGACGACGGTCATCGCGTACCAGTCCTGGATCGGGTGCTGGTTGGTGTCGAAGGCGAAGCTGCCGCGCACGCTCTCGAAGTTCGCGGCGCGCGCGCCCTCGCGGAAGGTGTCGGCATCCTCCATGTCGCCACCATTGGCCTCGAGGCCCGAGCCGATCACGTGCGCCGTGTCGTAGCCCTGGCTCGCGTAGGTGGTGATCGGACGATCGCCGTACTTCTCGCGCCATGCAGCGACGAAGGCCTTGCTCGCCTCGTTGTCGAAGTCCTCGTTCCAGTGGGAGCCGACCTGCAGGCCGACGGCGGCGTCGCCGACCGCCTTCAGGATGACGGCATCACCCGTCGGCTCGCCGAGGACGAGCGGGATCTCGCCGAGGAGACCGGCCTGCTGGTACTGGCGCAGGAAGGCGATGCCGGCGCCGCCGGGGAAGAACTGGTAGACGACCTCGGGGTTCGCCGCGCGGATCTGGGCGAGCTCGGCCGAGAACTCGTTCTGCTCGATCGGGGTGTAGATCTCGCCGACGACCTCGCCGGAGAAGCGCCGCTTGAAGCCAGTGAGCGCGTCCTTGCCGGCCTGGTAGTTGGCGGCGAGGAGGAAGGCGGTCTTGTAGCCTGCATTCTCGGCGACGTAGCCGGCCGCCTCGTGCAGCGCGTCGTTCTGCCAGGCGACGGAGAAGTAGTTCGGGTTGCACTCCGCGCCGGCGAGGTTCGAGGGGGACGCGTTCGGGCTGATATAGAAGGCGCCCGCATCGACGACATCCGGAATCACCGCGTTGGCGATGTTGGAGAAGATGATGCCGGTCATGATCTTGATGTCGTCGTCGAAGACCATGCGCTCGGCGATCTGACGGGCCTGACCGGGGTTGCGGTTGTCGTCCTCGACGACGACCTCCACCGGAACGCCGCCGAGCTTGCCGCCGCCGAGCTCGACGGCGAGGTTGAAGCCGTCACGCACGTCCTGGCCGAGATAACCGGCGGGACCGGCGAGCGTCGTGATCATGCCGATCTTGACCGGGTCCTGCGCCATGGCCGCCGGCGCGGCGAACACCGTCGCGAGCAGGCCGGCGAGGAGAATTGAGCTGCGTTTCATCAATGCGTCCCTTGCTTGTTCGTCTTGTGCTTATCGTGCAGTGCGGGGCGGCGCCGCCGGACCTCGGTCCCGCGAGAGCGGTCGAGACATCAGAGGACGACCCAGCCGGCCGGCGGGGCCTTGCCCGGATGGATCGCGCCGCACTCGGGGCAGGTGCGGGCGGCCTCGTCCTCGTAGAAGGCTTTGTAGAGCGGCGGCAGGTCCCGCACGATGCTCTTCAGCGAAACCTCGACGCGGTGGACGAGGGCGCTGCACTCGAAACAATACCACTCGAACGCGTCGAGCTGGTCGGGTTGGCGCTTCGGCTCGATCACGAGGCCGATCGAGCCCTCCTGCGGGCGCTGCGGCGAGTGGCGCACGTGCGGCGGCAGAAGGAAGATCTCCCCCTCCCGGATCGGCACGTCGTAGAACGCGCCGTCATCGACCACCTTGAGAACCATGTCGCCCTTCAGCTGGTAGAAGAACTCCTCGACCGGGTCGTCATGATAGTCGGTCCGCGAGTTGGGTCCACCGACCACCGTCACCATCATGTCGGCGTCCTCCCAGATCTGCTGGTTGCCGACCGGCGGCTTCAGGAGGTGGGCGTGCTCGTCGATCCAGGCCTTGAAGTTGAACGCGTTCAGTCGCCCCGTTTTCATGACTTCATCCTCGTGTTGGGGACGAGACTGGCGCGGGTTGCGCCAGCGCGTCCAGGGGGTCGAGCGCCAATCATGGTGAAATGGTGTCCCGCCGGGCGAGAATTCTCCAGAGGGTCTCACGCATGATGGGCAGCGAAAGGTCGTCCTCGGTGCCGAGGGCGTCGTGGATCGCGTTGAGGAGCGCGGGCGGGATCGCGACGCACCCCGCCTCGCCGACGCCCTTGGCCCCCAGCGGGTTGGTGGCGGCCGGCGTCTCCAGCTTGGCGATGGTGATGGGCGGCACGTCGCCCGCGCGCGGGATCGCGTAGTCCATGAAGGAGCCGGTGAGGAGCTCGCCCTCCCCGTCATAGATTATGCGCTCCATGAAGACGGTGCCGACGGCCTGCGCCATGCCGCCGACGAGCTGGCCGCGCGCGAGCGTCGGGTTCACGATGCGGCCGGCATCGTCGATCCAGACGAGATCGTCGATCCGCGCCTCGCCCGTCTCCGGGTCGATGACGACGAGCGCCATCGCCGCCCCGCTCGCCCAGGTCTCGCCGGGCGTCGTGTAGCGCTCTGTGACGCTGAGGCCGGGGCCGGTCCCCTCCCCCGCCACCGTCGCGGCGAAGGCGTCCCAGGCAAGGCTCGCGCCGCCGGGCGCGGCCAATCCCGCCTCGGAGAGGGTGATCTCCTCCGCCGCGCATTGCATCAGCTTCGCCGCCGCCTCGCCGATCGCGGCGCGCATCGCCTCGGCGGCGCGCAGCATGGCGCTGCCGCCGATGGCCGTCGACCGGCTCGCGAGCGCCCCCGTCCCCTCCGGCACACGCGCCGTGTCCCCGCTCGCGACATCGACCCGGCCGGGGTCGATAGCGAGCACGTCAGCGACGATCTGGGCCATCGTCGTCTCGCGCCCCTGGCCTTGCGTGCTCGCCCCGGTCGCCGCCATGAAGCGCCCATCGCGCGACAGGCTGAGATAGGCCGTCTCCCATCCCGCCCCGCACGGCTCGATATAGAGGGCGTGGCCGACGCCCGCCGCCTCGCCCTTCGCGCGCCAGGCGTCGCGCCGCGCGGTGAGCTGGCGTTCGGCAGAGAGCGCCTCGGCCTTGTCGAGAAGGGCGGCGAAATCGGCGCTGTCATAGGTCTCGCCGGTCGCGCTCCGGTAGGGGAAGGCGGCGGCCGGGATGAGGTTGCGCCGGCGGATCTCGAACGGGTCGATCGCCAACGCACGCGCGGCTTTTGCGACGAGGCGCTCCATCAGGATCGCCGCCTCCGGCCGCCCCGCCCCGCGATAGATGCCGACGGGGGCGATGGTCTCCCCTGCCCCCGAAAGGGCGATGCGCACCGAGGAAATCGCGTAGGGGCCGGGCAGGACGCGCGCCGCGTTCCGGCCCGAGGCGAGCGCACTATAGGGGGTGCGGCTGCCGAGCGTGAAGTCGAGATCGCCGCGAAGGCCGGTGATGCGCCCCTCCGCGTCGAGGGCAATCTCGGCGCGGGTGCGCCCGCCGCGCCCGAGCGTTGCGGCGAGCATGTCCTCCGCCCGCGAGCCCGACCACTTGACCGGCGCGCCGACGAGCCGCGCCGCCGCCACCACGGCGAGGTCCTCCGGAAAGATCGAAGCCTTGCCGCCGAACGCACCACCGACATCGGGCGCGATCACGCGCACGGCGTCGGGCGGGATCGCGAAGATCGCGGCGATGTCGGCCCGCGCCCGGTTGGGGGTCTGCGTCGAGAGCCAGACGGTGAGGCGGCCGTCCGTCCAGTCGGCGAGCGCGGCGCGCGGCTCCATCGGAGCGGGTGCGACGAGGGCATGGTCGACCGAGGCCGACACCACGAGGTGCGCGGCCGCGAATGCCGCCGCCGCGTCCCCCGCCTCCCACAGATGGCCGATCCGGCCACCGGGCGGGATCTCAGGCGCATCCTCGTCGAAGACCACCGCCACCGCGTCGGCCGCATCGCGTGCCGTGCGTCGCGTGGTCGCGACGATCGCGGCGATCGGCTGACCGACATGGTGGACCGCGCGGGTGGCGAGGATCGGGCCGGGATTCGCCTCGAAATCCGGCAGGAGGCGGTTGACGGCGGCGACACCGAACGTCTCGATCGCCTCCCCGGTGAGGACCGCGCACACGCCCGGCATCGCGCGGGCCGCCTCGGTGTCGATCGTGCGGATGACGCCGCGCGCGACGGGGCTGCGTGCGAATTCCAGGAAGAGGCAGCCTTCGGGCCGCAGGTCGTCGACGAACTGGCCGCGCCCGCAGACGAGGCGGGTGTCCTCACGCCGCGCGAGCGGGGCGCCGATCCAACCGTGCGAGCGCGTCTCTGCCGTCAAGCGCCGGGCCCCTCTTGCGAACGGAAGCGCCGAGTAGAGCAGAGCTTTTTGATATGATAATCACCGATTGCGATATAAATTAAGAGGCACACCCTATTAATGACGTTGCGCAATATCAGCATCCGCCAGCTGGAAGCCTTCATGGCGGTGATGGAGACGGGCAACTTCACCCGCGCGGCCGAGCGCTGCGGGATCACCCAGCCGAGCCTCTCCCAGGCGATCCGCGAGCTCGAGGCCGAGCTCGGCCTGCCGCTCTTCAACCGCACCACGCGCCGTGTCGAGCCGACCGCCGCCGGGGTCGAGTTCGCCGAGGATGCCGCGAAGATCCTCGACGACCTGGAGCGCTCCGTCGCGAGCGTGCGCGACCTTGCCCTCCTGAAGCGCGGGCGGGTGCGGGTCGCGCTCCCGCCGCTCCTCGCCGCGTCCGTGCTGCCGGAGATCGTCGCCCGCTTCCAGCGCGACCATCCGGGGCTGACGGTGGACATCGCCGATGTCGGGACCGACCAGATCCTCGACCATGTGCGCCACGGGCGGGCCGATATCGGGATCGGCACCTTCGCGCCGGGCGAGGACGGGATCGCGAGCACGCACATCATGCGCGATCACCTCGTGCTCCTCTATCCGGCGGCGGGGCCGCTCGCGGGCATCACCTCCCTCCCATGGCAGGCGCTCGCCGAGCACCCGCTGATCGCGCTGCGCCGTGAGAGCGGCATCCGCCGCCTCGTCGAGGCCGGCCACGAGGAGGCGCGCATCCCCTTCCGCCCCGCCTTCGAGGTGCACCAGATCCTGAGCGCGATCGCGATGGTGGAGGCGGGGCTCGGCGTCGCCGTCCTGCCGACCTACGCGCTCCTGTCGGCCCGCGCCCGCACCGTCGGCAGCGCGGCTTTGATCGAGCCCGAGATCAGCCGCGAGGTGGTGCAGATCACCGCCGCCGGCCGCACCCTCACCCCCGCCGCCCACGCCTTCGCGGACCTGGTGCGCACGGTGCTGCGCCGCTCGACGCGGGGTGGCGGGACGGTGGGGCGCGCGGCTGGTGCGGGGACGGAGGGGTGGCGGGGAGACTAGAGGCGGCGTTGTGCGCTCGAGCGGGTGGAGGTCGGCCCCGGTGTCGCGCTCCTCTCGGAGCACACGATCCTCTCGGCCCGCCCATCTGCCGGCAGCCATGCGCTGATCCGGACCGGGACAAGCCGCGAGCTGGTGGCGATCCCGGAGGCTGACCGCCACTCACCCCCGCTGCCCACGCCTTCGCCGAGCTCGTCCGCGCGGTGCTCGGCCGCTCGACACAGAGTGGCGCGGGAATGCGGAACGAGCTGCGCGTTGCCGGCGCGGAAGCGGAAGGGACTTGAGAGTAGGGTGGCGTCGTGGGCAACCGCAATGGGAGGTCGGACCCGGCGTCGCGGCGTCCCCGGACTCCTCGCTCCTCTTGGCCCCCGCCCGTTCCCCGGTCGGTAGCGCGGCGCTGATCCGGCCCGAGGTCAGCCAAGGATGCGCAAATTGCAGCCGCCTGCCGCATCACCTCCCGTCGTCCATGCCTTCGCGGATCTCGTGCGTCCGGTGCCGTCGCTCGACGCGGGGTGGCGGCGCGGTGGAAAGCGAGGCGCGTGTGGCTGGCGCGAGGGCGGATGGGTGGCGGGAAGATTGGAGGCGGCGTTCTGCGCTCGAGAGGGTGGAGGCGGGCCCTGGCGTCGTGGTTTTCCAGGTCGTGCTCCCTTCGGCCCCCGCGCCTTTCCGCTGGCAACGATGCGCTGATCCGCACCGAGACAAACTGCGAGCCAACAAGGTCCCGGCGGCCGACCGCCCTCACCCCTGCGGCCCATCGCGTCGCTGGGTCCGTCCGCGCGGTGCTGCGCCTCTCAACGCAGGTTGGCGCGGGGAATTGGGAACGAGCTGGGCGTTGCCGGCGCAAAGTCGGAAGGGTCCGGGAAGTCGGGCAGTGCCGTGGCGATGGTGGAGGTCGGCTCCGGCGTCGCCGTTTTTCTCGGACGATGCGCTCCTCTCGGCCCGCGCCCGTCTCCGGTTGGTCGCGCTGCGCTGATCAGGTCCGAGATCGGCCGCAAACTGGCGCAGGTCACGGCGGCCGGCCGCCCCGTTGCCCCCGCCTCAGCGGACCTCGTCCGCGCAGTTCTGCGCCGTTCGACACGGGATGGAATTGTGCGCGGGAAAGACTCAGAGGGACTTGGCAAGCGCTGAGACGGATGGGGCGCCGAGGGGCAAGGGTGGCACGGTGCACCGCCGAGATGGTGGCCGCCTCGGCGTCGTCGGTGTCACGGAATACTCTATCATCTTGGCCCGCGCCCATCTGTTGGCAGCCATGCGCTGATCCGGGCCAAAGACGGCCGCGACGTCGTGCGGATCAGCGTTGCAGGCCGCGCTTACGGCGCCGAACTCTGGAGCCTTATTCCCATACGACCATCCCCTCGACGCATCAGGTCGGCAACACGCCGCGTCTCTCTAGGTCCACGGCGGCACTCTCACACAGTGAGGTCTCGCTTCACCCTGGCCCGCACCGACCGAGGTCTGTAGATCCGCTCACCCGAGCGCTCGCCCGGCCGAGCGCCGCAACACGACGCCTTTCCCCCGCGACGCCGCTCGTCCGCCAGCGTGCCGCGCGCGGTCTCCCCGCCCCTACTCCAGCGCCCGCCCTGCGGGCTGGGGGGTGGCGGCGGGGCGGCCTCGGACGGTGTGGGTCATCGTGCGCAGGAGGCGGCCGGCGTCGGTAAGGATCGTGGTCCAGGACTCGGTGGCCTCGCGCACGTCCGGGGCGGCGGCGAGGGTCGTGAGGGCCGTGGCGAGGTGGGGCCAGGAGGCCGCCGGGTCGCATGTCGCGCGCAGGGAGCGGGCGATGGTGGTGCGGGTCGCCTCGTTGGTCTCCAGCGTTGCGAGGATGCCTGTGGTGAGGGCGGCACGGTCGCCGAAGGGGGCGAGGCAGCCGCCTTTATGGGCGGTGACGAGCTCCCGCGTGGCGGTGTCGATATCCCACGCGGCGACGCTCGCGCCCATGCCGAGCGCATCCATCGCGGCAAGGCCCGGCCCGTCCGCCCGGTCGAGGGCGAGGAGCGTCTTCGAGGCGGCGAGCGCGTTGAGGACGCTCGCCCGGTCGGCCGGACCGCGCAGGACGATCCGGTCCCGCCCGTCGAGCGCGGTGATCGCCGCGCGCACCGGCGGGGCGACATTGCCGAACCAGTGGATGCGGCCGCGGAAGCCCGCGCGGGAGAGGTGCGGCCAGAGGGCGAGAAGCTCGAGCGCACCCTTCATCACATTGTCGCCGCCGAGGAAGACGAGATCGTCCCCCCGCTGGGTGTGGCTGAGCACGTCGACCGGGTGGGGGAAGCCGAGTCCGGGGCGCGCGAGGATGAGGCGCGCCGGATCGGTGAAGGCGGGCGCGAGGCGGCAGGCAAGCCCCTCGGACGTCGCGATCACACCGTCGAGGCAGGGGGCGAGGCGGACCGTCGCCGCGAAGGCGCGGGAGGTCGCCTCGCGCACCAGCGAGAGGACGCGGAGGCGGGCGGGAAGGCGCGCGATCGCACCCTCCAACTCGTCGATCCCGGCGAGAATCAGGACGTCCTGCGGAGTCTGCTTCAGCCAGTCGAGGAATTGGCGCTGGCGCTCGCTCGCGCCGTGGCGGCCCGGGAGCGCGGCGATCGGGACGGTGTCGCCCGCGGGTCCATGTGTGGCGGACTGATGGGTGGCTGGCCCGTGGATGGCGGACGGCTCCGCCGGTGCGGCGTGGAGGAGGAGGATGCGCGCATCGACCCCATTCTCCCGCGCCGCGCCGCATTGGGCGAGGGCGAGCGGCAGGTCAGCGGCGGCGCTGTCGGCGAGGACCCAGAGGAGGCGGACGGGTTCTGTCGGCATGGCGCTTCACCAGACTTCCAAGGGGCGATGTCCAGATGGAACGGCGAGGAGAGGTCCGCCGTTCCCGCGATCTTTGTGTTGATACCACACTTCCGCGCGTCAACAACTCAAAATTGCGCATCCCTGCTATTCCGTCCACAGCCCAGGATGTCGCGGGAGCCCGGCAGGGTCGGCGGCAGGATATTGCAAAGATGCGATATTCTGCACGACCAGCAACATAAATGATGTTGCGAGATTGTAAGATTTATTCGTCGGACGATTCGTGTAGAACCGAAAAAAGCCCACGGCGCGCGCTGATATTTCGCGCTTTCGATCAATTAACGAACCTTTGAATTGGGCATGAATGAGAAATTACGCGTCAAAAAATTGTTTCCTGCATCGAAGTCTTGTGCTTTATCGAATTCGTTCCGAGTCAGCAGGTCACAGATATGTTCGACGCGACGTACACTCAAATCAATAGCTGGACCTCAGGCTTTCAAGGAGAGTTTAAGCTAACAAATACAGGGAACGGCCCGGAACGGGGCTGGCAACTGTCGTTTAGTACTCCCGTGAACATCACACAGATTTGGGGCGCAAAGATCGTCTCCCATGTCGGCGATGTTTACGTGGTCGAGAATTTATCTTGGAACCGTACGCTTGCACCGGGGCAACAGGCGACCATCGGTTTCATCGCCAATCCCAGTGGTCCGACCGCTGTCTTTACCGACATCATGGTCAACGGCGAACCCGTCGGCGATCCGGGTGATCCGGCCTTGCCGATCCTCTCGATCGCCGACGCCGTCGTGAACGAGAAGGACGGGCACGCGAGCGTCACCGTCAGCCTCGACACCGCGTCCGACGCGCCGGTCACCGTCAGCGTCGCGACCGTCACGGGGAGCGCCACCAGCGCCGACTTCACGGCCGTCAACACGACCGTCACCTTCGCGCCCGGCGAGACGAGCGCCACCGTACACATCCCTGTGACCGACGACGAACTCGTTGAGGAAAACGAAATATTCCGCGTCCGCCTCTCAGGCGCGGATGGCGCCACGATCGGCGATGCGGAAGCGACGATCACCATCGTCAGCGACGATCTCCCCCCGCCCCCCACCATCTCGATCGGCGCCGCGCTCGGCATCGAGGAAGGCGACCCGACCGTCGGCGCCGCGGCCGGATGGTTCTCGACGCAAGGGTCCGACATCGTCGACAGCGCCGGCAATGTCGTGAAGCTCACCGGCGTCAACTGGTTCGGCGGCGAGACGGTGCGGATGGGGCCCGACGGGCTCTTCACCCGCAACTACAAGGACATGATGGATCAGATGGCCGATCTCGGCTTCAACACGATCCGCCTGCCCTTTTCCAACGACGCGCTGCGCGACGGCGCGATGCCGAACGACATCAACTATTCGATCAACCCCGAACTCCAGGGCCTGACCTCGCTCGAGGTGATCGACGCCGTCGTCGAGTATGCCGGCGAGATCGGCCTGCGCATCATCCTCGACAATCACCGCAACGCCGCGGGCGACGGCGCGTCGAGCAACGGCTACTGGTACGGCGAGGGCTACACCCACGAGGAGTGGGTCGCCGACTGGGAGATGCTCGCCGAGCGCTACAAGGACAACCCGACCGTCGTCGGCTTCGACCTCTCCAACGAGCCGCACGCGGCCGAGTGGGGCTCGGGCAACCCGGCGACCGACTGGCGCCTCGCCGCCGAGGACGCGATCGACGCGATCCACGCCATCAACCCGAACGTCCTCGTCCTCGTGGAAGGCACGGGCCAGAGCTACTGGTGGGGCGGCGACCTCAGCAAGGTCGGCGAATATCCGATCCGCCTCGAGCACACGGACAAGCTCGTCTACTCCCCGCACGCCTACCCGAACTCGATCTACAACCAGCCCTGGTTCTCCGACCCCGAATACCCGGACAATCTCACGGACAAGTGGGATTCGGTCTGGGGTTACATCGCACAGCAAGATATCGCCCCGGTCCTCGTCGGCGAATTCGGCTCGAAGCTCGAAGACGCCAAGGACATCCTGTGGATGAACGAGTTCATCCCCTACCTCCAGGAGAACAATCTCAGCTGGACCTTCTGGGCGTGGAACCCGAACTCGGGCGACACCGGCGGCATCCTCGCGAGCGACTGGTCGACGGTGCTGCAGAACAAGGTTGACCTGCTGACGCCGGCGCTGGGGGGCGACCTGTCGGGCACAGGCACCGGCGAGCCGGACCCCGCCTGGGAGATCATGGTCGACATCACCCTCTCCGCCCCCGCAGGCGAGACGGTGAGCGTCGCCTGGGAAACCGAGGACGGGACCGCCATCGCCGGCACCGACTATGAGGCGGCGAGCGGCTTCGTGACCTTCGCGCCGGGCCAGACCACGAAGACGGTGGCGATCACCATCCTCGCCGACACGCTGGAAGAGGCGCTGGAGAAGACCTTCGCGGTCAATCTCAGCGACGCCTCGGGCGGCGTTCTCGGCAACCAGACGATGATCGTTACCATCACGGACGACGATCAGGGCGCGCCGCCGGTCGTCCCCGCCGCCTCGATCGCCGACGCGACGGTCTCCGAGGGCGACGGATCGGTCTTCGTGACCGTCTCGCTCGACACCGCCCCCACCGAGGCCGTCAGCGTGGACGTCGCGGTCGCGGGAGGCAGCGCGGGCGCGGGCGACTACACGATCCCGAACGGCACGCTCGTCTTCGCCGCCGGCGAGACGCAGGCGCTCCTCGAGATCATCCTCAACGACGACGACATCGTGGAGAGCAGCGAGACGATCGCCCTCGCCCTCTCCTCACCCGATGTCGACATCGCCGACGGCAGCGCCACGGTCACGATCCTCGACAACGACATCGCCCCCGTCGTGCCCACGGTCTCGATCGCGGATCTCTCGGTCTACGAGGATGTCGGCACGGCGAACGTGGTCCTTAGCCTCGACGAGGCCGCGACCAGCGACATCACGGTCGTCGTCGCAACGAACGGCGGCACGGCGAGCGGGGCTGACTATTCGATCCCCGAGACGAGCGTCCACTTCGCCGCCGGCGAGACCCAGGCGACGCTTGCGATCGAGATCTCGGACGACACGCTCGACGAGGCGGACGAGACCATCGCGCTCAGGATCCTGTCGGCCGACGGCGCGGTGATCGGCGACGCGAACGCGACCGTCACCATCCGCGACGACGACGCCCCTTCGGGCGACGGGCCGGACTTCAACGGCGACGGGATTTACCCGGAGTTCACGCTGCGCGAGCAGTGGTCGACCGGCTACACGATCGACTCCTATGTGGTGAACGACAGCGCGAGCCGAATCACCAGCGGCTGGTCGGTGGAGGTCACGACCGACGGGACCATCGCCAACATCTGGAACGCGCGCATCATCAGCCAGACGGGCGACACGTATCTGATCGGCAATGTCAGCTACAACGCGACGGTGAACGCCGGGTCTGAGACCGCCTGGGGCTTCCGCGTCGACGGCGCCTATCACGGGGTGGAGTTCGGCGACATTCTTCTCTGAGGCGCCGCCCTCCGCCCGTCCGCCCCTCGCCGCGTGCGGGGGGCGCTCAGCCCTCGCGCATCCGGTAGCGGAAGTCGCAGTGGCTCGCACCGCCCATGATCGTCTGGGTCCGGTGGAACTCGATCCGCTTGTCGTAGCCTTCGCAGAAGGTCCCGTCGCGGTTGCACGACAGGATGTGGCCGATATGGCCGAGGCCCATCTCGCGATACATCTCCGCATAGCGGCAGCGCACCACGTCGAACTCCAGATGGTCGGGCCCCTTGTCCTTCTCTTCGATCTCGAGCGCGCCGCCGGCGGTCCAGCGCGGCAGGAGCGCGGCAAAGCCCGAAACGCCCTTGTCGCCGCCCTGAGCGGCCGCCATCGACTCGCCCTGCGCGATCGCGCTGGTGCGGATCACGCGGGTGAGGAGCGCGTCGGCCTCCGCCTCGCCGAGCCGTTCCTTCAGCTCGGCATAGATGGGCCGGATGATCTCCGCCTCGATGCGGCGGCGGGCGAGCATCGGCAGCGCGGCGATCGCCTCGGCCGCGACGTCTTCTTCGCTCTTCGTCTCGCTCATGCGACGTGTCCTCCGAGATAGGCCTCGATGATGCGCGGGTCGGACTGAAGCTCGGCCGAGGGGCCGGAGAGCACGATGCGCCCCGCGTCGATGACGTGGGCGTGGTCGGCGACCTTCAGCGCCGCGCGCGCATTCTGCTCCACGATGAGGATCGACACACCCTCCTCCCGGATGCGCGACACCAGTTCGAAGATCAGCGCGACGAGCTTCGGGGCGAGGCCGAGCGAGGGCTCATCGAGGAGGAGGAGCTTCGGGCGCGCCATCAGCGCGCGGGCGATGCACAGCATCTGCTGCTCGCCGCCGGACAGCGAGCCCGCCCCCTGCCCCATCCGCTCCTTGAGCACGGGGAAGAGCGTCAGCACCTTGTCGAGCTCGCCGAGCCCCTTCGTCCCGCCGCCGAGAACGAGGTTCTCGCGCACGGACATGTTGGAGAAGATCTGCCGCCCTTCCGGGGCCTGGCAGACGCCCTGCTCGACGATCTTGTGGCTCGCCATGTTGGTGATCGGCTGGCCGTCGAGGAGGATCTCCCCGGAGGCGACCTTGTAGACGCCGGAGATCGCCCGCATCAGCGTCGTCTTGCCGACGCCGTTCGCGCCGAGCACGGCGACGATCGCCCCCTTCGGCACGTCGAGCGAGACGCCGTGGAGGATCTCCTGGATCCCCATCTTCACCGAGACGTTGCGGATTTCAGCGAGACTCATCACTCGGTCCCCAGATAGGCTTCGAGGACGGCCGCATCGGCGCGCACCGTGTCGGGGTCCGCGTCGGCGATCTTGCGGCCGGACGCGAGGACCACGATGCGCTCGCACACGCTCATCACGAGGCCCATGTCGTGCTCCACGAGCATGATCGTCAGCCCGTCGGCGTGCAGCGAGCGGATGAAGGCGGCAAGCTCCAGCGTCTCCGAATCGTTGAGGCCGGCGGCCGGCTCGTCGAGGATCAGGAATTCCGGCTCCATCGCGAGCGCGCGCGCTATCTCCAGATATTTGCGCTTGCCGTAGGAGAGGTTCGCCGCGAGCTCGGTCGCGACGTCCGCGAGCGCGGACCGCTCCAGCGCCGCCCAGACCCGCTCCGAGATGATCTCGGCCCGCTTGCTGCCGGGGCGCAGCGCGTCGATCAGCGATTGCGGGTGCGTGCCGAAGGCGCCGACCGAGACGTTGTCGAACACGGTCATGTTCGGGAAGACGCGCAGATTCTGGAAGGTGCGCCCGATGCCGAGCCGCGCGATGCGGTTCGGTTTCAGCCCGTTGAGGCGCGTCTCCTTGAAATAGACATCGCCGGAGCTGAGCGGGGTGAAGCCGGAGATGAGGTTGAAGAGGGTCGTCTTGCCCGCCCCGTTCGGCCCGATGAGGCCGACGAGCTGACCCTTGTCGACGCGCGTCGTCACGTTGTCGACCGCGACGAGGCCGCCGAAACGGCGCGTCGCGTTCTGGATGGTGAGGAAGTCTCTCATCGCCAGCCGACCCCCTTGCCGCTCTCGTCGCGACGCCAGGCGTCGCCGAACTGGCGGCGGATCATCGAGAGGGCCGAAACCTCGCCGAAGAGGCCCTTCGGGAGGAGCAGGATCGACAGGAACATCACGATGCCGACCATGATGTTGCGCACGTCCCCGACCTCGCGCAGCACCTCCGGCAGGAGGATGAGGAGGAGCGCGCCGATCACCGCGCCCGGCAGGCTGCCGAGCCCGCCGACCACCACCATCGCGAGGATGAGGATCGACTCGGCGAAGTCGAAATCGCCCGGCGAGATGTAGCCCGTCGTGTGCGCCCAGAGCGCGCCCGCGATGCCGGCGAAGGCGGCCGAGATCACGAACGCCTCCATCTTGAGGCGCACGGTGCGCACGCCCATCGCGTCGGCGCACTGGTCGTCCTCGCGCAGGGAGCGGAGGGCATTGCCATAATAGGAGTGGCTGATGCGGTGGATGAGGAGGATCGAGAACGAGACGATCACCGCCACCACGAGATAGGTCGCGACCGGCGAGGAGAGGTCGAGCCCGAAGAGGTTGAGGCCGGAGAAGAGGATCACCCCGTTCGGCCCGTGGGTGAAGGACACCCAGTTGAGGAGCACGAGGTAGATCATCTGCCCGATCGCGAGCGTCGCGACGGCGAAATAGATCGAGACGAGCCGCATCGTGGGCAGCGCTACGAGGAAGGCGATCGAGGCGGTCACCACCGCCGCCGCCGGCACCGTGACGATGAAGGGCATGCCCTGCTCGCTGGCGAGGAGGCCGGCCGTGTAGGCCCCCACCCCGTAGAAGGCGGCGTGGCCGAGATGGAGGAGGCCCGCGACGCCCGTCACCACGTGGAGCGAGGCGGCGAGCAGGATGAAGATCAGCGCGATGTTCGCGATCTGCCAGAAATAGCCCCGCCCGAACGAGGACAGCACCAGCGGCACGACGACGAAGATCACGAGCGCGAGGAGCACCGGCAGGATGAGCGTGCGCACGCCGCCGCTGACGGACGACAGCGCGGGACGGGTCGGATCAGACACGTTCGCGCCTCGCGCCGAAGAGCCCCTGGGGGAAGAAGATGAGCGTCACGATGAGGAAGCCGTAGGCGACCATGTCGGCCCAGCCGGAGGAGATGAAGGTCACCGCCATCGATTCCGAAAGACCGAGGATGATCGCGCAGATGACCGCGCCGGGGATCGAGGTGAGCCCGCCCATCACCATCGCGACGAACGCCTTCACGCCCGGAATGAACCCCATCGCCGGGAAGATCACGCCATAATAGAGGCCGACGAGGATGCCCGCCGCCGCGCCCATCATGCCGCCGATGACGAAGGTCATGATGATGGTGCGGTCGACATTGATCCCGACATAGCGCGCGCCGAGCGGGTTGTTGGAGACGGCGCGGATCGAGAGGCCGACCTGGGTGCGCGTCAGGAGGAATTGGAGGCCGATCAGCATCAGCGCCGAGACGCCGAAGATGATGAGGTCGCCGGTGACGATCACCACCGGGCCGAGCCGGATCGGCTCGTTGATGAGATATTCGAACGGCACCGCCTGCTGCTGCGAGCCGAACACCAGTTCGATCGCCTCGCGGGCGATGATGGAGACCGCGAGCGAGGAGAGCAGCGTCGCCTCGCGCATCGCGCGCGATTTCAGCGAGGCCTCGTCGGTGAAGCGGCGGAACGGCTTGAAGGCGATGCGCTCCAGCGAGAAGCCGGCGAGCGCGCCGACCGCGAGCGCGAACACCACCACCGCGATGAAGGGCGGCGCGAGGGCCGTGATGAGCACGAGGCTCGCGAAGGCGCCGATCGTGTAGACCTCGCCATGGGCGAAGTTCACGACGTTCAGGACGCCGAAGATCAGCGTGAAGCCGATCGCCATCAGCGCGTAGGTCATGCCGAGCGACAGGCCGATCGCGAGCTGCTGGAGGTAGTAGGGGTCGATCATCGCCTGGCTTTCGCGTGAGGGGCCCTTGGTGGAGGGCAGGCGCGCGCGGCGCCTGCCCGGATGGTCACGGAAGGGCGACGAACGCGCCGTCCTTCACTTCCGCCTTGGCGAGTTCCTTCGCCGGCTCGCGGTTCTCGTCGAAGGTCGTGATGCCGGTGACGCCCGGATAGTCCTTCGTCGCGGCGAGCGCGTCGCGCATCGTGGCGCGCGTCGTGTCCGGATAGGTCTTCGCCACGGCGTCGAGCATGATGCCGACCGCGTCATAGGCCTGGGCCGGGAACTGGCCGGGGGCCTCGCCATAGCGCTCGGTATACTCGTCCACGAACGCCTTCACGTTGGGATCGTCGCTCGTCGGCAGGAAGGTCACGGTGAGGCGCAGGCCATTCACCGCGTCGCCGCCGAGATCGATGAGGGCGGGGTTGTAGGCCGCGGAGGTCGAGAAGATCGGGATATCGACGCCGAGCTGCTTGGCCTGGCGCAGGAAGTTGGCGCCGTCCTCATAGAAGAAGCCGGTGTAGATGGCGTCGGGCGCCGCGCGCTCGATCTTGGTGATGACCGAGCGGAAATCCTTGAGGCCGCGGTTGAAGAACTCGGAGAAGACGATCTCGCCGCCATTCTCCTCGAACTTCTTCACGAAGCCGTCCACCACCGACTGACCCCAGTCGGTCTGTTCCGCGATCACCGCGACCTTCTTGAAGCCGAGCTCGGTGAACCAGTCGGCGTTGTAGGGGCCTTCCTGGTTCTGCGTGGTGATGTTGCGGAACTGGTACTCGGAGATCTTCGTGTAGTCCGGGTGCGAGGCGGTTTGCGAGAGCTGGGGCATCCCGGCCTGGCGGTAGACCTGCGCGGCGGCCATCGACACCGTGGAGGTGAAGTCGCCGAGGACGGCGACGATCGCCGGGTCGTCCACGAACTTGCGGGCGATGGTCACGCCTTCCTTCGCGTCTGAGCGGCTGTCCTCGTAGACGATCTCCACGGGGACGGGGATGCGCCCGGAGGCGTTGAACTTCTCGAGCTGCATTTCCGCCGCGTTGCGGAAGCCCTGCCCGTACTGGGCCGTCTCGCCGGTGAGGGGGAGCTGGTAGCCGATCTTGACCGGATCCTGCGCGTGCGCCCCGGTCACGACGAGCGCGGCCGCGAGGGCGCCGAACAGTGCGGCGCCGGTTCTCTTCTTCATCGTGTAGCCTCCTGCCTTCGTGTCTCGTTCTCTTCTGCGTCCGCCGCCCCGCGGCCGGCCCGCCATACGGGTCCCGGATGCAAGGGCGCGGCCGAACCTCATGCCCCGATCTCGCGGCTGTCCTTGTAGCGGAAGCGGGCGAGCATCAGGGGCGCAACCTCGGTCGCGATCCGGTGCAGCGGGATCGGTGCCATCGGTTCGAAGGGAAGCGCAAGCGCGCCGCGATCCTCTCCGGCGATGAGACGGGCGAGCTCGCGGCCGAGCGAGATCGAGAGCGCGACGCCGCGCCCGTTGCACCCGACCCAGCCATAGGCGCCCTTCCCGAGCGCGTGAAGGCGCGGCGCGAAGTCCGGCGTCATGCCGATATAGCCGTTCCAGACATGGTCGAACGCCACGTCACCGATCTGTGGAAAGGTCTCCCTGAGGCGCGCGCCGACCATCGCCTTCAGCTTCCCCACCCCGTCGGCGGGGACGATGAGCGCCCCGCCCGCGACGAGGCGCCCGTCCGCCGTGTGGCGGAAGAAGCGCAGATCCCCCCGCGTGTCGGACGCGGCCTCGCGGCCCGGAATGATCGTGCGGCGGACGGCCGGATCGAGCGGCGTCGTGGACATCTGCCAGGACGCGACCGGCACCACCGAGCGGCGCAGCGGGTCGAAGATGTCGTGGGTGTAGGCGTTGGTCGCGACGATGAGGTTTTCGGCCGAGAGCGATCCGCCCGGCGTCGCGACGCGCCAGCCCGGCCCGCCCGCCTCAACCCCGGTCGCCGGGGCGCGGACGAAGATCCGCCCGCCGAGGCCGACGAGCGCGCGCGCCATCTCGCGCGCAAGGCCGAGCGGGTTGATGTGGCCGCCCGTCGCCATGCGGATGCCGCCATGATAGGCGGGGCTGCCGAGCGCCGCCGCCATCGCCGCGCGGTCGAGAAGGGCGACGTCCGCGCCGATCGCGTCCCATTCGCGGAAGCGCTTTTCGGCGAGCCGCATCCGCCCCGGCGTGTGGACCGGCTGGAGCCAGCCGGTCTGTTCCGCCTCGGCGGCGAGATCGTGCCTGCGGATGAGGTCGAACACGATCGAGGCGCTGTCGCGCACCAGCGCGGCGAGGCGCTCGCCGACCGGCTTGTCGTCCGCGCCGCGCACCGGAAAGCGCGCCGCCATGTCCGTCGGGTCGAGGCGTGAGAGGGTCGGGATCACCTGGCCGTTGTTGCGGCCGGAGGCGCCGAAGCCGACCTCCTCCCCCTCCACGACCGCGACGGAGACGCCGCGCTCGGCAAGGTGGATCGCGGTGGAAAGGCCTGTGAAGCCGGCGCCGATGATCGCGACGTCGGCGCGCTCATCGCCTTGGAGCGACGAGAGGACCGGCGCCGCGACGGCGGTGTCGGCCCAAAGCGAGGGGGCCGGCCGCCCCGGTTCAGGCGCGCGATCGCGCCCGGTGGTGGCGGCCCTATTGGTTCGATCGTGCGTCTTCTTCCGTTCCAGCAAAGACGGCTCGCCCCGACACCGGCATGGTCGGTCGGGACGCTAGCCGACCGCGCTCTCCAATGCAAAAGAGCGTTCCGCGCCGGCAGGCTCGGCCCGCGCCGCGCCCGTCGCGAAGTCGACGGCCGCATCCGCATGGATGAGCGTGGTGTCGAACACCTTCAGCGGCACGCAGGCCTGGTCGAGGAGAAGGCCGATCTCGGTGCAGCCGAGGATCACGCAGTCGATGTCGCCGCCGGCGCGGGCGATGATGTCGAGATAGGCCGCGCGCGAGGTCTCCTTCACGACGCCGCAGCACAATTCCTCGAAGATCACGTCATGGACGAGGCCGCGATCGGCCTCGGCCGGGACGACCGCCTCGATCCCGTATTTCTGGGCGAGCCGGTCGCGATAGAAAGCCTGCTCCATCGTGTAGCGCGTCGCGAGGAGAAGCGGCTTCTTCGCGCCGGCCGCGCGCAACGCCTCGCCGGTGGTGTCGGCGATATGGAGAAGCGGGATCGAGATCGCCGCCTGGATCGCGTCGGCGAGGATGTGCATCGTGTTGGTGCAGATGAGGATGCAGTCCGCCCCGGCATCCTCCAGCGCGCGCGCGTCGGCGGCGAGGATCTCGGCCGCCTTGTCCCACTGGCCCGCCTTCTGGAGGGCGACGATGTCCGCGAAATTGACCGACCGCATCAGGATGCTCGCCGACTGCAGGCCGCCGAAGCGATCCCGCACCACCTCGTTGAGGCGACGATAATAGACGGCCGTGCTTTCCCAGCTCATGCCGCCGAGCAACCCGATGCAACGCATGCCTTCACCCTCGATGTTGGAACGCTTCGAATCTACCAGCATCGGCCCGGTGGTTGGTTGCGATTTTCGGCGCAGCCGCGCCAGATTCTGCAATCTAGTTGCGCCATTCGGAATTTACGCGCAAATGGATTGCGTCACCGTGGCAAGGACACGAATCGGATGACCGAGACCCGACTCGACGAGATCGACCGCCGCATCCTCGACCTCCTGCAGGAGGACGCCTCGCTGCAGACGAACGAGATCGCCGAGAAGGTGGGCCTCTCCCCCTCCCCGTGCTGGCGCCGCGTGCGACGGCTCGAGCAGGACGGGATCATCCGCCGCCGCGTCGCCCTCCTCGACCGGGCGCAGGCGAACGTCGCGATGACGGTGTTCATGGCGATCCGCGCGCAGCATTCGCGCGAGTGGCTCGTCGCCTTCCGCAGCGTCATCGCCGACATTCCGGAGGTGGTGGAGGCCTATCGCCTGACGGGCGACACCGACTATCTTCTGCGCATCGTGGTGCCCGACGTCGCCAAGCTCGACGAGGTCTATAATCTCCTCATCACGAAGATCGACTTCGCCGGCATCTCCTCCTCGATCGCGATGGAAGAAATGAAATACACGACAGCCGTGCCCACCAAATATCTCGGCACGCGATGAGCCGGGAGCCACGGCGCATCCTCCTCATGGGGACCGGACGCATCGGCGCGCCGGTCGTCGCCCATGTCGACGCGAACCCGTCCTGGACGATCGCCGCGATTCTGACGCGGCGCGACCATGCCGACCCGCGCGCGACGACCGATCCGGACCGCTTCTTCGCAACGCCGGCCGATCTCGTCATCGACACCGCCGGCCCCGTCGCGCTGCGCACCTACGGCGCCCGCGCGCTGGAAGTCGCCGAGACCTGGACGATCAGCGCCTCCGCCCTCGTCGACACCGCCCTCTATGCGAGCCTCGCGGCCGCCGCCGAGGCGCACGGCCATCGCCTGCGCCTGATGTCCGGGGCGATCGGCGGGCTCGACGCGGTGGCGGCGGCCGCCGCCGACCCCGACGCGCGCCTCCTCGTCGAAGCCGCGCGGCCCGGCATTCCGGGCATGGAGGCGCCGTTCGAGGGAACGCTCGCCGAGGCGGTCGCGGCCTATCCGAACGAGATCAACATCGCCGCGACCTCCGCCCTCGCGGGGCCCGGCCCGGCGGCGACGCGGGTGCGCCTCTCCGACCCCGGCCCCGGCGGCGCGCACACGCTCTCCCTCACCGTCTCGGGGCGCGCAGGCCACTTCACCTCGCGCCTCACCGTGGAGCCCGATCCGGCGCGGCGCATCCAGCCGGTCTCCGCCTCGATCATCGCGGCGCTGCGGCAGGAGCTTCAGCCGATCCGGGTGGGCTGAGCCGCCCGCCTCACGCGTCGAGGACGATGTCCCCGGCGGGCACGGCGCAGCAGGAGAGGCAGACGCCGTCGTCGAGCTCGGCGACGGGCGCGACGTGGCGCACCTCCCCTTCGAGCAGGGTGACGGCGCAGCTTTCGCACTGGCCGACACGGCACCCGGACGGCAACGCCACCCCGTGGGCCTCGCCGAAGGCGAGGAGGTCGCCGTCCGCCGCGGTCCAGACGGCGCTGCGGCCCGTGCGGACGAAATGCACGCGGTGCGGCCCGGCGCTCGGCGGGGCGGCGAGCGCGCCGGAGGAGCGGAACACCTCGCTGAAGATCTCGAAGCGCGGCACGCCGCGGGCGATGAGTCCGGCCCGGATCTCCTCGATCATCGCGCCGGGGCCGCAGATGTAGAAGCGGGCCCGCCGGTCGATGAGATGCTGGTCGACCGACGCGGCGTCGAGGCGGCCTGCCCGCGCGTCCCCCATTGACGCGAGATCCGCCTCGCCCGGCCGCGACAGATGCTCGACGATCCGGAGCGAGGCAGTGGCGCGCGCGGCGTCGATCTCCGCCCCGAAGATGCGGTCGGCGGGCGTGCGGTAGCCATAATGGAGCACCGTCTCGGCCGGTCGCGGCGACCGGCGCAGCGCCTCCAGATGCGCGAGGAAGGGCGTGATGCCGATCCCGGCGGCGAGGAGCACCACCGGGAAGTCCGCCTCCACCGGTAGGAGAAAGCGCCCGGCGGGCGGCTTCGCGGCGAGCCGGTCGCCGACGGCCGCCCGCGTCGTCAGCCAGCGGGAGAGGCGCCCGTCCCCGACCCTGCGCACCGCGATCCGGTAGGTCGCGACCCCATCCGGCCCGCTCGCGCCCGCCAGCGAATAGCAGCGCTCGACGGCGCCCTCGCCGTCGATGTCCGCCGCGAGCGCGATATAGGCGCCGGGGCGGAAGGGCGGCAGCGGCGCGCCGTCGGGGCGGGCGAGATGGAGGCTCACCGTGTCGCCGTGCACCTCGCGCGCCGCGATGACGAGCGTCCCCGGCCACGGGGGCACGGTGGCAGGGATGCGGTGGATGTCGCACGGGAAGGATTTCAGCGCCGGCGCGCCGCTCACCGGATCGGCGCCCGCGCTGTCGACGAGGCGGTTGAAGTTGCTGCCCTCGTCGCGGATGGGGTCGTAGCCGGAGAGGCCGAGATCGGGGTCGGCCTGCCACCAGCCGAACTCGGCGATCGCCGCGCCCGCCGCCATGCGCGGCTCGATCCGCGCCGTGAAGCGGGCCTTGCCCGTGCGCGTCGCGACCTCCACCGCGTCACCGTCCGCGATCCCGCGCGCGGCGGCGATGTCGGCCGCGAGGGTGATCGCGGGCTCCGGCGCGCGGCGGCGCAGCGAGGCGACGTGCCGGTGCTGGCTCTGGCAGTAGTAGCCGCTCTTCGCGCTGCCGAGCACGAAGGGTCCGTCCCCCTCGGGCGGGGTGAAGACCGGCAACGGGTCTTCGCCGTGGCGCAGAAAGAGCTCCGAGTAGATCTCCACCCGGCCGCTCTCGGTCGCGAAGCCGCGCACCGCGCCGCCCGCGTCGCGCTCGGCATATTTCCGCGCCCGGCGCGGGGCGGGAATGGCGATCCCTTCCGGCACGGCGCGCAAGGCGTCCAGCGAGAGGCCGAGGGGGGCGAGCTGGTGGCGCCAGCCCGCCTCGATGTCGCCGCCGAACATCTCTCCCCCGAAGCCGAGCCGGTCGGCGAGCGCGAGGACGATCTCGGCGTCCGACCGCGCCTCGCCCTGGCGCGGGATCATCGCCTGGCGAAGCTGCACCCATTCGGTGCCGGGCGCGGCGAAGTCGAACCCGATCCGCAGCCCCTCCCGCTCCCAGGGCGAGGAGACCGGCAGCAGGATGTCCGCCTCGCGCCCCGTCGGCGTCTCGAAGAGGTCGCAATGGACGGCGAAGTCTAGGGCACGGAGCGCGTCGAGACCACGATCGACGTCGGCGCGGGACAGGAGGAGGTTCGCGCCGAAGGTCACCAGCGCGCGCACCTTGTAGGGCCGCGCGTCGAGGACGGCATCGTAGATCTCGCGCGCCGTCACCATGCCGAGCGCGGCCGGGCCGATCGGCCGTGTCCCCGCGCCGAGCGCCTTCGCGCGCTGGGCCTCGGAGAGGAGGCCCGGCCCCGCGATCGCGCCCGCCGGGACGCCCTCCGCGACGCGGTTGCCGCCCGGCCGGTCGAAATGGCCGGTGAGCGCATAGAGGGTCGCGATCGCCCGCGCGGTCTGTGTGGAATTGCCGTGCTGGCCGACCCCCGTCCACGCATATTGGGAGACCGACCGCGCGCTGGCGATCGCGTCGGCGACGGCGCGGACCGAGGCCGCCGGGATGCCGGTGATCGCCTCGACGCGCTCGGGCGGGAACGACGCGGCGCGGCGGGCGAAGAGCGCGAAGGCCGGCTCGCAGCGCACCCCGTCGACGGTCGCCTCGCCGAAGAGCGCGGCGTCGGTGCCGGTCGGATCGGCGGCGGGGTCGAGCGGCTCAGGGATGCCGTCGCGCAGGACGAGGAGCCGGCCCTCGGGGTCACGCGCGAACGCGCCGGTGTCGGCGCGTACGAGGGCGGGACCGTTCGTCCATTCGCGCACGAAGGCCGCGTCGAAGCGGCCGGATTCGATGAGGAGATGGGCAAGGCCGAGGGCGAGCGCGGCGTCGGTCCCCGGCCGGACGGCGAGCCAGTGGGCGGCCTCGCGCGTGTGGGCCGTCGGGCGCGGGTCGACGACGACGAGACGCGCCCCGCACCGCAGCGCCTCACCGAGCGCGCCCGCCTCGGCGAGCCACACGCTCCCAGGATTGTGGCCCCACAGGATGACGAGATCGGTCTCTTCATAGTCCGGCAGCGGCATCGGCACGCCGAAGGTGAAGGCGTGCGCGACATCCTTCTGCCAGTTGCAGATCTCCGTCGCGGTGCAAAGGTTCGGGCTGCCGAAGAGGTGGACGAAGCGCATCACCCAGTCGACGCTGTCGACGATGGGGGTGGCGCTCGGCGAGGTCACGGCGAAGGCGACCGCCTCAGCCCCGTCCTTCTCGCGGATCGCGCCGATGCGCTCGGCGATCGTCGCGAGCGCCTCGTCCCAGGAGATCGCAATCCAGCCGGGATCGGCCGCGCCCTTGGGGTTGGTGCGGCGGAGCGGCCGCGTCAGGCGGCGCGAGGAATGGGCGATCTCCGGGGCCGCCCGCCCCTTGGCGCAGAGCGCGCTGCCGGTCGGGTGGCCGGGGAGCGGCCGCACCGCGACGAGGCGTCCATCCTCGACGTCGTTCAGCGTGCCGCAGCGCGAGCGGCACAGCGTGCAATAGCCGGCAAATTCCTCGGTCATCGCCATGGCCCCGGTGGTGGCGCGCGGCGGGCGGCTCGCCGGCCGCCGCGCGGGCGGATCGCTACGCGGGCGGCAGCGCCTCCTTGGTGTACTCGCTGTGGCGGTAGGTCTGCTTGTCGAGCCGGGTGATGCGGAAGGCACCGCCGCAATTGGGGTCGGTGCAGCCGATCTCGGCGTCCGTCGACATCCAGTCCGTCCGCTGCGTCGGGCGCTGCTTCGCCATCAGGAAGGGCAGCACCGCGAGCATCGCATAGTAGCCGAAGCGGGGCCGCTCGACGGGGAATTCGAGGTTCCCGCCGCGCAGGTAGAAATGGTCGCCCACCTGGTGGCGGCACACCATCGGGCGCGAGGTGTCGCGATGCACCACCTCGACCTTGAGGTCGTAGAGCTCGAAGGAATCGTCTTCCATCGTCATCTCCGGCGCCCTAGCGGGCACCGACTCCCTTGAGGTTCTGGTTGGTCCACATGATGGTCGTGTGGCGTCCGCCCGGCACCCGCTCGAGCGCGTAGCAGTCGCCCTCCGGCCCCGCCCCCTTGGCGATCACCGCCTCGATGGCGGCGCGGTCGTCGGCGTCGAGCTTGAGGCTCGCCACCGCCTTCAGCGCCTCGAGGTGCTCGGCCGTCTTCGCGCCGACGATCGCGGTCGCGACCTGCGGCTTGTCGAGCACGTAGCGGATCGCAACGTTCGAGAGGTTGGTGCCGTGCTTCTCGCCGACCGCGGCGAGCACCGTGAGCATCTCCTGGAAGAGCGACCACGGGCCGAACTCGTCGAGGATCAGCCGGTACTTCACCAGCGAGCGGTTCGCGAGCGGGGCCGCGGGATCCGCGGCGCCCAGATATTTCGGCGACAGGAAGCCCCCCGCCACCACGCCATAGCATTGCAGCCCGAAGCCGTGCTTCTCGGCGAGCGCCACCATGCCGTGCTCCGGCCGCCGGTCGATGACCGAATATTGGAGCTGATGGCTCGTGATCTCGACGCCGGACTCGATGATCTCGCTCATCCGCTGGCAGTCGAAATTGGTCGTGCCGACGTAGCGGAGCTTGCCCTCCTTCTTGAGGTCCTGCATCCAGCCCATCGCCTCGACATAGCCGGGCACGTCATAGTCCCACCAGTGGAACTGGGCGAGGTCGAGCACCTCGACGCCGAGCCGCTTGATCGCGCGGTCGACGACGAACTCGATGTCGGCCTTCTTGATGCGCGGCAGCACGTCCCGGTCGGGGACGACCTTCGTCTGCACCGTCAGCTGCTTGGCAAGGTCCGGGTAGCGGGTGCGGAACTCGCCGATCAGCTCCTCCACCTGCACATAGTGGTCCGCGCAGTCGAAGTTGGTGAAGCCCGCCTCGACGAAGCGGCGCATGTCCTCGATCGCGACCTCGCGCTCGACCTCGGGGCCGTGCCGCTGCGCGAGCTGCCAGTTGCCCTTGGTGATGCGCGAGACGCTGAGGTCCGGAGCGAGATCGACCCGCTCCGCGTTGGTGTTCGCCGCCATGGTCAGAACCCGATCTCCTTGAAGAGCGCGTCCATCTCTTCAAGCGTGATCACCTTCTGCGTCACGAGCGCGCCGTCCTTGATCTCCCAGATGAGGGCGGGGCCGGAGACGTCGCCATTCTTGTCGAACTGGAAGGGGCCGGTCGCGCCGGTATAGCGGATCGTCTTGCCCTCCTTCAGAAGCTCGAGCGCCTTCTTGAGGCCCTCGGGACCCGGCACGACGACTTCGCCGTCGGCGCTCGTCACGACGCGCAGATTGTCCCGGATGGCGGTGCCGTCGATCGTGTCGGCCGCTTCCATCGCGAGCGCGGTGACGACCACCGAGTCGTAGACCGTGTGAAGGCCGGGGCCGACCGGCGGCTTGCCGAACTTCGCCTCATAGGCGGCGTTGAAGGCGTCGACCGAGGCGCCCTCGACCTGGGCGTTGTCGATGCCGGCGGCGTTCGCGAGATAGCGCGGGCCGATCGCGTCGATGAAGTCCTGCGAGCGGAGCGTGTTGTGGAGGACGAGATTCTGCGTGCCGCCGAGCGAGATCCACTCGCGCGCGATCGTGGCGCCGTCCTGGGAGAGGGCGAGGAGGACGAGCGCGTCCGGCTCCAGCGCCATCGCCTCCTGCACCTCGGCGCGATAGGAGGGCTGGTTCTCGTTGTAGGCGAAGGTGCCGAGCACCTCGCCGCCCATCGCCTCGAACGCCTTCTTGAAGTCGTCGGTGAGGGTGAGGCCGAAATCGTTGTTCACGTAGATCACGGCGACCTTCTTGTAGCCGCGGTCGGTGGCCGCCACGGCGTGGGCGACGCCCATCACGCGCGAGGTCGGGATCGTGCGGAAGAAGTAGCCGTCGGTCTCGCCCTTCTCGGCCATCTTGGTGAGGGTCGGCGTCACCGCGCAGCACGACACCATCGGCACCTTCGCCGCGGTGGTGACCGAGCTCACGATCGGGAGCGCGATGCCGGAGCCGACGACGCCGACGATCGCGGGCACCTTCTGCACGTCGACGAGATAGCGCGCGGCGTCGAGGCCGACGGTCGGCTGGCCGGTGTCGTCACGCAGGATCAGTTCGACCGGGCAGCCCTTGATGCCGCCGGCTTCGTTGATGTGCTCGACGGCGAGCTGGGCGGTGTCCGCGATCGGCTTGCCGATCGGGCCCTGCGGGCCGGTCAGCGGGATGATCGAGCCGAGGCGCACGGGGCAGGACACATCCTGCGCGCTGGCCGATCCCGGAGCGGCGGCGAGCGCCGCGAGGGCCAAGAGGCCCAGACCGAATGTCTTCATGGCGTCTGTCTCCCGAACAGTTTGCGTGGGTTTGAGGGTCTGCGCCGCATGGAAGCGGACTTGCGGTAGGTGCCGACGAGGCCCATCGGGCGCCCGATCAGCATGAGAATGAGAAGCGTGCCGATGAGGATGGCCTGGATCGCGCCGCCTTGCGTCTGGAGCGCGGTCGGCAGGATCGAGACGACGGCGACGCCGCTGAGGCTCCACAGCCCCCACACGACGTAGGCGCCGAGCACCGCCCCCTTGTTGCTCCCCGACCCGCCGACGATGAGCATCGCCCAGATCTGGAACGTCATGATGGGGAGGAAATCGAACGGGCTCACATAGCCGACGAAGGAGGCGTAGAGCGCCCCGGCGAGCCCCATGAAGGACGCGCCGATGACGAAGGCCGTGACGCGGATGCGCGCGACCGGCTTGCCGAGCGAGGCGGCCGCGACCTCGTCGTCTCGGATCGCACGCAGGAGGCGGCCATAGGGCGAGGCGACGAGGCGGCCGAGCAGGAACACCGAGACGAGCACCAGCCCCACCGTGATCGCGCAGAAGGCGAGCGCGAACTGGATCGGCGGCAGGCCCGAGAAGGGGCGCGGGATCGAGGGGATGCCGCGCGCCCCGCCCGTCAGCGGGTCGAGGTTCATGAGGAGGAGCTGGATCGTCGCCGCGATGCCGAATGTCGCGAGGGCGAGATAGTCGCTGCGCAGGCGGATCGTGAGGAGCCCGATGAGGAGGGCGACGACCGCCGTGATGGCGATGCTCGCGACGAGGGCGAGCGGGAACGGCAGGCCGATCCCGCTGATGAACTCGGGATTGGCGCCGACCGTCAGTATCGCCTGCGTGTAGGCCCCCACCGCCACGAAGCCGACGACGCCGGCATTGAACTGGCCGCACTGCCCCCATTGCAGGTTCAGCCCGAGCGTCGCGATCGCGAAGATCGAGGCGATCGTGACGAAGAAGAGGGCGTAGGAGAACACACCTATCATTGGCTTTTCCCGAAGAGGCCCTGCGGGCGGATCAGGAAGCACCCGATGAGGATGAGAAAGGGCACGATCGAGCGGTAGGCCGTGGGGAGCACGAGCGGCGACAGGCTCTCGGCGATGCCGACCACGAGGCCGCCGATGACCGCGCCCGGTATGCTGCCGACCCCGCCGAGGACGGCGGCGGTGAAGAGCGGCAGGAGGAGGCTCGCCCCCATCTCCGGCCGGAGCTGGACGGTGAGGCCGAAGAGCGTGCCGCCGACCGCGCCGAGGACGCCGATCACGCACCACGTCACCCAGATCGCCGTCTTCGGGCTGATGGCGCAGACCTGCGCGAGCGCGGTGTTCTCTGACACCGCCCGCATCGCGAGCCCGTAGCGTGTGCGGTGGAGGAACCACCACAGGATGGCGAGCGCGGCGAAGGCGGTCGCGAGCACCACCACCTGGTCCGGCATGATGCGGATGCCGCCCGGCAGGCGCATCGCGATCTGCAGCTCGCGGCTATAATATTCAGGCTGCGGGCCGAAGAAGAGCAGCACGAGGTTGCGCACGACGAGCGCGAGCCCGAACGAGGCGAAGACCAGCACCAGCGAGTTGGCGTTGTTGCGCCGGAGCGGCGCGAAGACGAGACTTTCGCCGAGAAGCGCCGCGAGCGCGGTGATCGCGATCGAGACGAGCACGGCGAGGCCGAGATAGATGCCGAACGAGAACGGCCCGATCGGCAACCCCGTCCCCCCGATCGCGAACACGACGGCGAGCGAGGCGTAGGCGCCGACCGTCAGAAGCTCGGCATAGGCGAAGTTCGCGAAGCGCAGGACCGAGAGGCACAGCGTGATGCCGATCGCCCCGAGGGCGAGGATCGCGCCGGTGAGCACGCCGTCGACGAGGAGCTGACCGATCATGCCGCCACCTCGCCGCCGAGAAAGATCGTCTTGAGGCGCGGGTCCTCGTTGAGGCCGGCGGCCGGTCCCGCAAGCGCCACCCTCCCCTCGGCGAGCACCACGGCGCGGTCCGCCGCGGAAAGACCCGCCCGCACATTCTGCTCCACCATCAGGATCGCGACGCCGGATGCCGCGATCTCGCGCACCGAGGCGAAGATCTGCTGCGCCATCTTTGGCGAGAGGCCCGCGCTCGGCTCGTCGAGGAGGAGGATGCGCGGTGTCAGGATGAGGGCGCGCGCGACGGCGAGCATCTGGCGCTGCCCGCCCGAGAGCTGGCCGCCGAGATTGCGCCGCCGCACGGCAAGGTCCGGGAAGCGCTCGTACGCCTCGCGGATCCGCTTGCGGGCGGTGGCGCGCGGCAGGCTGTATGCGCCGGCGCGCAGATTGTCGTCGACGGTGAGGGTCACGAACACGTTCTGGAGCTGGGGGACGAAGCCGAGGCCGGCGGCGGTGAGCGCCTCGGCCGACTGGCCTTCCACCGAGCGCCCGTCGAGCGAGACGGTGCCGGAGAAGGTCGGCGTGAGGCCGGCGACGGCCTTCATGAGGGTCGACTTGCCCGCCCCGTTCGGCCCGAGGAGCACTACCACCTCGCCGGGCGCGACGTCGAGCGAGGCGCCATGCACGATCGGAAGGTCGCGGTGATAGCCCGCGACGAGGTTGTCGATGGCGAGGATTGCGCTCATGGCGCGTCACCGAGATAGGCGTCGATGACGCGCGGGTCGTTACGCACCGTCTCGGCGCTGCCCTCCACGAGCACGCGCCCCTCCGCCATCACCACGATCGGGTCGCAGATGCGCGTCACGAGGTCGATATTGTGCTCGATGATGACGAAGCCGATGCCGCGCGCGTGGATCTTCTCGATCCGCTCCACGATCACCTGGAGGAGCGCCGGGTTCACGCCCGCCGCCGGCTCGTCGAGCAGGATCATGCGCGGCTCCTTCATGAGGATGCGCGCGAGCTCCAGGAGCTTCTGCTGGCCGCCCGAGAGGGTGCGGGCCGGCTCGTCGGCGAGATGGTCGAGCGTCACGAAATCGAGGAGCTCGCGCGCCCGCTCGGTAAGCTGGCGCTCGCGCCGCTTCACCGCGCCGCCGCGCAGCCAGCCGTCATAGAAGCGCTCGCCCGGCGTCTCGTCCGCCGCGACGAGGAGATTTTCGAGGACGGAGAGCTGGCCGAAGGGGCGCGGGATCTGGAAGGTGCGGGCGAGGCCGCGCTGGAAGATCGCGTGCGGCGGCAGCGGGGTGAGCGCTTCGCCCGCAAGCAGGATCTCGCCCGATTGCGGCTTCAGCGCCCCGGCCAGCAGGTTGAAAAGCGTCGTCTTCCCCGCCCCGTTCGGACCGATCAGCGCCGTGATCCGGTCGAACGCGAAGGCGAGCGAGACGTCGTCCACCGCCTTCAGCGCGTCGTAGCCGAAGCTGATATGGCGGGCCTCAAGCAAGGGTCAGCACTGCCTGGCGCGGGGCCGGCCGGTCGACGGCACGCTCGGATGGCACGCGGATCGCTCCACTCGGGTCCCTCGTCTCGCTGAATTTGATCAAATCATGACAGCAGTTCGGCTGGGCTTCAATCACCCTTTGCGCCTCCGATGGCAGCATCATCGCCCCGTCTTCAAGTTCCACTCTACCCGCCGAAACCACCCAGCATTCTCAGCGAGTTACACGAAATGACACCCGCCCGTGCGCGCGCGAGCGCGCCACTCGGCGATCACGGTAGCCCGTCCCGCCGCTGAATCTTTGATCAAAGAATCCGCGATCCCTGGTTGCCCGTCATCGCCCGCACGATGTCGAACGAGCGGCGGATGTCGCGCTCCAGCGCGTCGCGGACGGCGGCCGGATCGCCCGCCTTCAGCCCCTCGATCACGGCGCGGTGGAAGTCGCTGCCGTCGTTCACGGTGTAGAAGGCCTCCGCGGCGAGGCGGATATAGGGGCCGAACTGGAGCCACAGGCTCTCGATGATCGGCGGCAGCACGCGCGAGCCGGAGATCCGGTAGAGCGTCGCGTGGAATTCCAGATTCTTCGCGACCGACGCCTCGATGCCGGACGCCTTCAGCTCCCGCCGCTCCGCCTTCACGATCGCGGCCAGCGCCGTGATGTCGGCGCGGGTGACGCGCGGGACGGCAAGCTCGGCCGCGAGGCCTTCGTTGACGATGCGCGCCCGCTCCAGATCGTCGAGCTTTTCCTTGTCGGCGACGGGGACGCGGGCACTGCGGTTCGGCACCGCCTCCAGCGCGCGTTCGCTGACGAGCTGGCGCACGGCCTCGCGCACCGGCTGCGGGCTCGTCCCGAGAGCATCGGCGATGTCGTGCAGCTTGAGGGCCTGGCCGGGCCGGTAGTGGCCAAGCATGACGAGGCGGCGCAGATGCGCGTGGACCTGGGTCTGCACCGTGCCCCGATCGAAACTCACGATCGGGGACGGGCCGGCGAGGTGGGATAGCGCTTTCAGATCCGCCTCCGCGACGATGGCCGCCTATGAGGCGCAGACACTAGCGCGCTTTCCGCGCGATTGGCGACTGCCGCGCAATCGCAAAGCGCATCCCGCCCTATGGGCGCCGGATCAGACCAGCGCGCCGTCCGTCTGGAAGAAGGGGAAGGGTCCGCGATAGTCGCCGATGAAGGATTGGTGGGAGACGTGCGTCCACCCTCTTTCCGTCCGCGTCACGCGGTGGACGAGGATCGCGGGCGGCTCCAGGTGGAAGGTCGCGGGCGAATTTTCGCGCAGGTCGAGGCTCACCGCATGGGCGGGCGACGGGGCGATCATCGCCCGCCGGCCGCCGACCGTCGCGGTGATCATGCGGTGGATGTGGCCGCACCCGATCGCGAGCAGCCCGGAGGCGGGCGCGACCGTCGCCGCGAGCCGCTCCGCCTCCCAGCAATTGTTGCGGTCCATGTGGCCGATGCCGGTGAGGAAGGGCGGATGGTGGAGGAAGAGGAGCGAGGGCCCGTCCGTCGCGGCAAGCGCGTCGGCGAGCCAGGCGCAGCGCGCCTCGCTCGCATGGCCGTGGTGCTCGCCCTCGACGGTGCTGTCGAACATGAGGAGCGAGAGCGGCCCGACCTCCACCTTGTAGCCGAGCCCTTCCCCGCCGCGCAGCGCGCCGGCCTCCGGAAAGGCGTGCCAGATGCGCGCCGAATCGTGGTTGCCGGGGATCACCCAGAGCGGCGCCTTCAGGGGCGCGATCAGGGAGCGGAAATAGGCGTATTCCGCATCGGTCCCATAGTCGACGAGATCGCCGGAGAGAACCACGGCGTCAGGCTGGGGGTCGAGCGCGTTGAGGTGCGCGACCGCCTGCTCGAGGAAGGATTTGGTGTCCACCGCGCCATAGGCGAAGGCGCCGCCTTCACGGATGTGGGTGTCGCTCAGCTGGGCAATGAGAAGGGTCATCAGAAGGTCTTGATCGTTTCGGGACGCAGATGGATCGACACGCGGTCGCCCGCTTCGAGGTTGTGATGGGCCGGGACGACGAGCCGGAGAGGCCGCGCCTCGGTGCCGACGGCGAGGAGCTGGCTCGCGCCGAGGAAGGTGACGCTCGCGACATCGAGGTGCAGCCCGCCCTCCCCCGTCGGCGCGATCTCGGCCTCGTCGGGGCGGAAATGGATGGTCGCGGGACCGTCCGCCAGCGGCACCTTCACCGCGCCGAACTCGCAGTGGAAGACCCCGTCGGTGACATGGCCCGCGATCTGGTTCGCGACGCCGAGGAAGGCGGCGACGAACGGTGTCGCCGGGCGGCCATAGATCTCGCGCGGGGTGCCGATCTGGGCGATCCGCCCTTTGTCGAGCACGGCGATCCGGTCACCGAGCATCATCGCCTCGGCCTGATCGTGGGTGACGTAGACCGAGGTGATCGCGAGCGCCCGCAGGAGGTCGTTGATCTCGGCCCGCAGCGCCTCGCGCAGGTTCGCGTCGAGCGCGGTCAGCGGCTCGTCGAGGAGGAGGATGCGCGGCTTCACGACGAGCGCGCGGGCAAGCGCCACGCGCTGGCGCTGGCCGCCCGAGAGGTCGGTGATCGCCCGCCCGGCGAGGTCGCCGATGCGGCAGAGGTCCAGGTGGGCCTGCGCCTCCTTCAGCCGCTCCACCTTCGCGACGCCGCGCACCCTCAGGCCATAGGCGACGTTCTCGATGACGTTCATGTTCGGGAAGAGCGCGTAGGACTGGAACACCATCCCGACGCCGCGCGCCTCGATGGGCTTCGGTGTCACGTCCTCCCCGTCGAAGAGGATCGCGCCGCCCGTGTCGGGCGTCTCGAGGCCGGCGATGAGGCGCAGGAGCGTCGTCTTCCCGCAGCCGGACGGGCCGAGGAGGACGAGCGTCTCGCCGGTCTCGATGTGGAGGTCGGTCGGCTGGAGGGCCTTCGTGCCGTCGGGAAAGGTCTTCGCCGCGCCGCGCACGTCGACGGCGGCGCCATGGCGCGTCTGGGTGGTCATCGTGTCCCTTTCCGGCTTCCGCCGAAACGGCCGCCGCCCATGAGCTGGATCGCGACGAGGAGTGGAATGATCATGATGAAGAAGACGAGCGTGTAGGCGGACGCGATCTCGAGGCGCATCGAGGCGTAGGAGTCGGCAAGGCCCACGGGCAGCGTCTTCGTCATCGGGGTGTGAAGCATCCAGGTGAGGTTGAACTCGCCGAGCGAGAGCGTCACCACCATCAGCGCGCCGGCGAGGATGCCGGGCCGTGCGTTCGGCACGATCACCGTGAGGAAGCGCTTCAGCGGCGAGGCGCCGAGCGAGGCCGCCCCCTCCTCCAGCGTGCGCGCGTCGATCGCCTGGAGCACGGCCATCACCGAGCGCACCATGAAGGGCAGCGTGTAGAGGACGTGGCCGACGAGGATGAAGAGCCACGAGGCGCGGAAGTCGCGCACGCCGCCATAGATGAGGATCAGCGCGAGGGCGATGGCGAGGCCGGGGATCGCGACCGGCAGCGTGATGACCTCCTCGAACATGCGCGACAGGCGCGAGGGATGGCGCACCAGGAACCAGGCCGCCGGCACCCCGATGAGGAGCGTCACGACGAGCGTCGCGAGCGCCACCTGGAGGGAGAGGAAGATGGTGCCCTGGTAGAGGCCCCACACCTCGCCCGCCCATTTCAGCGTCAGCCCCGAGGAGAGGCCGCGCATGTAGTTGGCTGTGACGCCGGCGAGCATCGACAGGATCACCGGCACGATGAGGAAGGCCGCCACGAACACCGTGAAGGCGAGCTGCAGCCAGAAGGAGAGCGGGCGCGCCATGGTCAGCCCGCCGCCGCGACGGTGGTGCCCGCGAAGGAGCGCGCGACCACGAGAACGAGCCAGGTGACGAGGCCGAGCACGATCGAGAGCGCCGCCGCCGTGGCGAAGTTCGCCTGGAGGGTGAACTCTGTGTAGATCAGCATCGGCAGGACATCGATGTCGGTCGCCAGCGTGAAGGCGGTGCCGAAGGCCCCCATCGCGGTCGCGAAGGCGACGGCGCCCGAGGCGATCAGCGCCGGCTTCAGCGCCGGAAGCGTCACGTCGCGCAGGACCTGGAAGGGGCTTGCGCCAAGCGAGCGCGCCGCCTCCACCACCTGCGGATCGAGCTTCTCGACACCGGCCATCACCGTGAGGAGCACGCGCGGGATCGAGAAATAGAGATAGCCGAGAAAGAGCCCCACCATCGAATAGGCGAAGACGACGCGGCCGCCGCCGACGGCCTGGCTCATGGTGTTGAGGAGCCCCTGGCGCCCGGCAAGGATGATGATGAGGAAGCCGACGACGACGCCCGGAAAGGCGAGCGGCAAAGTCAGCATCGACAGAAGCACAGCGCGGCCGGGGAAGACGTTGCGGGCAAGGAAGAGCCCCACCGTCGTCGCAATCGCGAGCGTCGCGAGCGTGACGAGGATCGACAGGACGAGCGTCGCCACCATCACGCGGAAATGGCGCGGGTTGGTCGCGAGGGTGAAATATTCGGCGATCCCGTTCGCCCCGCTGCCGCCGACGATCGCAAGCTCGACCATCGGAACGAGGAAGAAGGCGAGGAGGAAGGCCAGCGCCGGCAGCGCGAGGCCGAGGTCGAAGATGAGGGCGTGCCGCTTCATGAGAGCTCCGCAGTCGGCGTCGAAATCCGGCCGGGCGCATGGCCCGGCCGGATGGCATCAGTCCCTTTCGGGACGGCGGTTCGTGACGTCAGCGCACGTCGTTCAGGTAGCGCTCGCCGAAGGCCTGCTGGACGCTTTCCATCTTGGCGTAGTCGACCGGCACCGCGCGCTCATATTCGGACGCCGGGAGGAACTTGGAGGCGACCTCCTCGGGCAGCTCGATGTCGCGCGCGGGGCGCAGATAGGCGTTCGTCCAGATCGCCTGCCCTTCGTCGGACATGATGAAGTCGAGCACCTTCTTGCCGACTTCCGGGTGCGGCGCGTTGGCGACGAGGCTCATCACGTAGGGGACGACGACGGTCTTCTCGCAGGGCAGCACGAACTCGAAATTGCCGTCCTCGTTGTACTTCGCGCGATAGGCGTTGAAGTCGTAGTCGAAGAGGATGGGGATCTCGCCGGAGACGACGCGCGCATAGGCGGTCTGCTTCGGCACGATCGGGCTGTTCTCGGCGAGCTTCTGGAAATACTCGATCGCCGGGTCGAAATTGTCGAGGTCACCGCCGAAGGCGAGGTTGACCGCGACGGCGCCGGCATAGCCGACGAACGCGCTCGACGGGTCGAGATAGCCGACCATGCCGTCATATTCCGGCTTCAGGAGGTCGGCGAAGCATTGCGGCACCGGCGCGCCGCCCAGCGCGTCGACATTGACGAAGAGGCCGAGCGTGCCGGAGTGGACGGTGAACCACTTGCCGTCCGGATCCTTGAGGCCGTCGGCAACGTCGTCGAAGCCGGCGGGCTTGTAGGCCGTGACGACGCCCTCGTTCGCCGCCTTGATGCCGGTCGTCACGCCATAATAGACGACGTCGGCGACGGGGCTCGCCCGCTCCGCGAGGAGCTGGGACAGCGACTGGCCCGAATTCTTGTTGTCGTGAGGCAACTCAACGCCGAGATTCGACTTGATCGCCTCAAGCATCGACGCCCAGTCCGCCCATTGGGGCGGGCAGTTGTAGCAGATGGCGTCCTGCGCGAACGCGCGCGGCGCCGGGACGAGTGTGGCGAGCGCGAGGCCCGCGAGCATGAGTCTGGCGGTCAGCTTCATCGGTTCTGTTTCCCGTTTATTGGCGCCCGCGCGTCTCGCCTCGCGTCGGGCTGGTCTTCACCCCGGTGGGCAGCGAGCGAACCGCCGGGGCGAAATCGGTGCGCCATCAGCACGGTCTCGGGATCGCGCGAGCCGTTCATGAGGGCGAAAAGGAGGTCGACCGCGGTGCGGCCCATGGCCGTCGCGGGCTGCTCGATCGTTGCGAGCGAAGGGGCGATCATCCGGCCGATATCGATGCCGTCGAAACCGGCGACGGAGAGGTCGTCGGGCACGGAGAGGCCGAGCGTGCGCGCGGCGCCGATGACGCGGATCGCCAGGAGATCGTTGGAGCAGAGGAGCGCCGTCGGCGGGTCCTTCACCTCGACGAGGGCGGACACGGCGGCGAGGAAGTCGATGTCGCGCCCGACGAACGGCACCTCACGCGCGAAGAGCGGCTCGAGCCCCGCCTCCTCCATCGCCGCGCAATATCCCTCGTAGCGAATGCGGGCGCGGTCGGACGAGCCGAAGGCGCCGGAGATGTAGCCGATGCGGCGGTGGCCGAGCCGGATCGCCTCGCGCGCAAGGTCGAGCGTCGCGCGGCGATTGTCGACCGTGACGGCCGCGACGCCCTTCTCCACCGGCTGGTTGTAGAGGAGGACGCAGGGGACTTCCGTGTCGCGCAGGAAGGCGCGGATCTCGGCCTCGGCCGGGTCGGTCACGGTGAGGAGCACGCCCTCCACCCCGCGCGAGGAGAGCGCGCCGATGGCCGCGCTGTCGCGCTCGGGCGCGTAGTTCGAGGTGGTGACGATGATGTCGAAGCCACGCTTGCGCGCCGCCTCCTCGATGCCGGCGAGGGAGGAGGCGAAGACGGGGTTGGTGACGGACGGAATGAGGACGCCGAGCGCGCGGGTCTGCTTCGTCTTCAGGCTGCGGCCGAGCGTGTTCACGCGGTAGCCGAGGTCCGCGACGGCCTGGAGCACGCGCTCGCGCGTCGCCTCGCTCGTGTGGGGCGAGCCGTTGAGGACGCGCGACACCGTCGAGATCGCGCACCCCGCCCGGTCGGCTACATCCTGGATCGTCGTCACAACCACCCTCGATGGAAACGTTTCCACACGCTACACCAATAGTGGGCGAAGATCTCAGAATAATGACGTCTGCAATGCGATTTCGTGACATCTCGCGCCGTCCACTAGCGGCGCGGTGGGGCGTCAGGCGGCGCTAAAAGCTCAGCGCACGCGCGGCTTTTTCGCGATGATCGGTGGCCGTCAGGAGGGCCGCGTGGCTCCAGGCGAGATCTTTTGCAGACGACGGTGCGCCGGTCGTCTGGTCGAACTGCTCGGCCATCGTCCCGTCGGCGGGCGTGTGGCGCCGCACGGTCGCGAGGATCCCGTCTCCCCAGGCGAAGAGCGCGCGGGGATCGTCCCAGAGGGAGGCGCCATCGGGAGCGCCCGCAAGAGGGAGAGCGGCCGCGCGGCGGTAGGCGTATTCGGCGGCGGCGAGCGTCGTCATGAAGAAGGCGCCGCCGCTATAGTAGATATCGTCCCGGTAGCGGCCGAAGGCGACGCCCTCCCCGGTCGGCCGGTCGCGGTTGATCGCGTAGCGCTCCGCGAAGAGGGTTTCGAGGACGGCGGCGGTCTGCGCGCCATGCGGGTCGAGCACGGAATGCGGCCCTGCCGCGCGCCCGGCATGGATGATCGCGAGGAGCACGGCGGCATCGGCCCGCGCCTCGGCAGGCCCCTCCCCGTCGAGCCGGGCGAGGATGATGCCCAGCGCGGGCGACCAGTGGTCCGCGAGGCGCGCGTCGAGCCGCGCCGCGGCCGCGTCCCACCCCGCGGCGTTGGGATGATCGGGCAGGCACGCGGCGGCCGCCACGAACGCCGCCGATTGGGCAAGGCGCGTGTAGTAGTGCGCCCCCGCGACCTCCTCCCAGATGTCGAAGGAGGGCGTGTCGAGGTGGGCGAGCACCGCGCCGAGATAGGCCGCGATCACCCGCACCGCGGCCTCGCGGACCGGACCGTCCGGACCGCGGGGACCCTCCAGCCAACGCGCGAGCGACAGGGCGCGCAGCGCCGGCCCGTCATATTGCGGCCGGCCCCAGCGCTTGATGTCGAGCGTCGCGTCCGGGTTGAAGCGCACGTCGCCCGGCACGCGCGTACCGGTGATTGCGGCGAGATCCTCCGCATCGCGCACGTGCTGGACCATGTCGGCCCGCACCCCCGCCCGCCAGGCGCCTTGCGCGACGCGCCGCCCATCGAGCGCCAGCAGCGCCTCGTCGAAGGCGACCGCATCAGCGAGCATCGCGCCCCAGTCGGCAGCGCCGTCCCCCGCCTCGTCGAGGATGCGGACGCAGTCGAGGACGATCCCGGCGTCGCGCAGCCAGTGGAAGAAATAGTCGGGCTCCGGGTCGTAGTCGCCGAGGACCGGCGAGGCGACGACCGAGCCCCGGACCGGCCGTATCCGGTCGCCGAGCGCGGGCCGCTCACGCAGAATGTCCGTCGCGGAGATCGCGCGCAGGAGGCCGGCCTTCGCGTGGACGCGCTGCGCCGCGATCCAGTCGGCGAGCGTCATCTCAGGCGATCGCCAGCGCGAGCGCGCTGAAGCCGAGCCGCTCCAGCGCCGAGCGCACCTCCGGGCACCCCATCACGAGGCGCCAGATGAGGCCGCTGCGATAGTTCTCGATCATCACGATCATCGGCCCCTGGTCGATCGCGAGGAAGGACGGGGCGCGCCATCCGGTGGTGAGGTTGAAGGCGTCGATGAAGCCATACTCGCCCCAGACGCCGTCGATCTCGCGGAAGCGGCGGATCGCTTCCATGGCCGCCTCCGGCGCGTAGGGGATCGAGCTCACCGCCGCTGTCGGCGAGATCACGCCGCGATCGTTGGTGGGGGCGTGGGCGTGGTAGCCGTCATCGCTGTCGCTCGCGGTGAGGCCCCAGCAGTCGGCCCCGTAGCCGGTGAAGCCGTTGGGGTTCTCGATGCAATGGCGCCGGTTCACCTCAACGTGGGCGACATTCTGGGCGAAATAGTCGGCATACCGGTCGACGAGGCCGCGCGGGTCGATGCCGAGGAAGGTGTAGTGGGCGAAGAAGAGCGGCCCGCCGAAGGGCGGCCCCAGCGGCAGCTCCACCCCGTAATAGGCGTGGCCGTTGCGGAACTCCCGCCCCTCCGCCCAGCCGCGATGATAGAGCGCCGGGCTCACCCCGTGCTCGTCCGAGCCGACCGCGAGGATGTAGGCGAGAAGGCACTCGTTCCAGCCCCGCACCTCCATGTTCATGCCGAACCCGTGGTTCGGGCTCCAGTGCCACATGAGGACGTTGCCGCCCGGCTTCTGGTGCGCGTCCCACTCCACTTCGCGCGCGAGGTAGGCCGCCTTCTCCCGCACCAGCCGCTCGCCCGGACTGTCGCCACGAAAATATTCGCGCACGGCGAGGAAGCCCGCGACGAGATAGGACGTCTCGATGAGGTCCGCCGCGTCGTCCTTGCGGCTGAAGCGGATGGCGGCGCCCGTCTTCCCGTTGAGGAAGTGCGGGAAGACGCCGTGAAAATGGTCCGACCGCTCCAGAAAGCCCAGCATCGTGGCGATCCGCTCCACCACCGCCGCGCGCGGCAGGAAGCCCCGCTCCGCCCCGACGATCAGCGCCATCAGCGCGAAGCCGGTGCCGCCGATAGTGATGGTGTCGTTGTCCGGATCGTGGGCCGGCGCGTTCGAGCGGTCGCGCGCGAGGCCGGAGATCGGGTGGCCGAAGTCCCAGAAATAGCGGAGCGTCCGGCGCTGGACCTCGTCGAGAAGGTCCGCGTCGGCCGGGGCGAGCGGCGTCATGATGAGGACGTACCAATCGTTTCGGGATGGGTGCCAGCGACGCGCACGGGGGTCGTCGTCCCCGGCGGGGGCTGGTTGGCGGTGCCGGAGGTGGTCTCCGGCGCGTTGAGGCCGCGCGCCCCGTCGCCCTTGCGGCGAAGGACCATCTTCGGCGCGGCCTCACGGCGCAGGTGCACCATGCGGTCGTAGAGGCCGTCGGCGTTCGGATCGCGCGCGAGGCCGACGATCGCGGCGTCGGAGAGCTCGTCCTTCAGGATCGAGACGAGCGCGACTCGGTGCATCTCGGCGCACTCGCTCGCCGCCTCGTCGAAGAAGATCCAGCGCGGGCGGTGGATGAGGACGCGCCCGAAGGCAAGGCGCTGCTGCTCCTCCATCGACAGGTCCCGGTCCCAGCGCTTCACCACGCCGAGCGAAGGGATGAAGGCGTCGAGATGAACCCGCCTCAACGCCGCCTCATACTGCTCCTGCGTCCAGTTCGAAGCGGGCGAGGGATAGGCGAGCGCACCCTTGAGGTCGCCGAGCGGCAGGTAGGGGCGCGGCGTCAGGAACATCATCGTCTCGGCGGGCGGGATCAGGATCGTCCCCGTCCCCCACGGCCAAAGGCCCGCCGTCGCGCGCAGAAGCATGCTCTTGCCGACGCCTGCCTCGCCGACGATCAGCACCCGCTCGCCGGGCTCGATCGTGACCGGATCCTCGTCGAAGCTCGCCGTCCCCGCGAGGAGCTTGATGCGCACATGCTCGAAGCGGAGATTGCCCTCCGGGTTGGGCAGGACGGTGATGCGGGGCGTGTCGTCGCCGAGCGTGTCGACGAGGTTCACCGCGTCGCGGAACTCCTTGACGCGCGCCCGCGTCGCCCGCCAGTCGGCGATGACGGGGTAGTTGTCGACGAACCAGCGCAGCGACTGCTGCACCTGGTAGAAGGCCTGCACCACCATCATCAGCCCGCCGAAGGTGAGGCTCCCGGCGAAGTAGGCGGGCGAGGCGACCACGACCGGCGCCACGATAGCGAGCCAGCCATAGCCCGAGGTCACCCACGTCACCCGCGCGACCGCGTTCGCGAGCTGCAGCATGACCTCGGTGATGCTGCCGAACACGCCGCCGATCGAGCGGCGCTCCTGTTCCTCGCCGCGATAGAAGGCGATCTCCTGCGCGGACTCCGCGACGCGCACCAGCGCAAAGCGGAACTCCGCCTCGCGGGCATAGCGCGTGCGGTGGAGGCGCACGAGGGGGGCGCCGATCCAGTAGGTGAGGAGCGAGCCGGCGACCGAGAAGGCGAGCGTGCCCCACAGCATCAGCCCGTGGACGACGATCGTGGTGCCGAAGATCGTGACCGGCACGGCCGTCGACAGCGTCCACAGGAGGCCGACGAAGGTGAGGAGGAGCGCGGTCGATTGCAGGCACCCGACCGCGAGGCTGACAGAGAGCTCGGAGAGGTGCCGCACGTCCTCCTGGAGGCGCTGGTCCGGATTGACGCCGATATCGCCCGCAAGGTTCATCTCGAACGCGCGGCGCGGGGCGAGCCAGCGCTCCACGAGATCGTCGGTGAGCTGCTCGCGCAGGCGCACCTTCGAGACCTCCTGCAGCCACGTCTGCATGACGACGAGGACGAGCAGGATCCCCGCGATGACGAGGAACACCCAAAGTTGTTGAATGAAGGCCGCGTAGTTCCGCGCCTCGAGCGCGCCATAGAAGGCGCCGTTCCAGGTGTTGAGGCGGAGCTGCATCAGCGTGTTCGCGCCGATGACCGCCACGATCGCGCCGGCGAGGACCATGAGTGTGCGCACCCCGAGCATGGCGGCGATGCGGTTCGGAAGGGCAGCGAGACTCACGAGCATCGCACTCCACACATGCAGCGTCGACGTCAGCGACGACCCTCGCACACTGCACTCGAGCAGCCGCGACGGCGAGGCGTTCGCGGCTCCGCTCCCCGCCCTGCCGATCGACTTTGAGCGACATGGCGGCACGTCCATCTTCCGCTGCCGCCAGTGAGTCGTCTATAGGTTCGATGCAAGTCATCAGCGAACAGTTGGACGCATGGCCGCCGCCCCTTCCATGATCGCGGCTCTTGTCGCCGAGATGAACCTCGCCGAGAAAATCGGCCAGCTCACCATGACGAGCGCCGGAATGGCCATCACCGGCCCGGTTCCCGGCCACGCCTGGCTCGAGGAGATCGAAGCCGGCACGGTGGGAAATCTCCTCAACCTCTGGGGGAAGGCGAAGACCGACGAGGCGCAGCGCGTTGCGGTGGAAAAGTCGCGACTCAAGATCCCCCTCCTCCTCGGCTTCGACGTGATCCACGGCCACCGCACCCTGGTCCCGATCCCGCCCGGCGAGGCGGCCGCCTTCGACCCCGACCTTTGGGCCCGCACCGCCCGCGACGCCGCGCGCGAGGCGACCGCCGACGGCATCTCGATGACCTTCGCCCCGATGCTCGACATCGCGCGCGACCCGCGCTGGGGGCGGATGGCGGAGAGTTTCGGCGAGGACCCGCTGCTCGGCGCCCGCTTCGCACAGGCGAAAGTGGCGGGCTTCCAGGGTGCCGCGCTCGCCGACGCCGCCGCGCTCGCGGCCTGCGCCAAGCACTATGTCGGCTATGGCGCGGTGACGGCGGGGCGCGAGTACGCCTCGGTGGACCTGTCCGACCGCACCCTACTCGAGGTCCACATGCCGCCCTTCGCGGCGGCGGTGGAGGCGGGCGTCGCCTCGCTGATGCCGGGCTTCCACGACCTTGCCGGGGTGCCGATGACGGCGCACGGCTCGCTCCTGCGCGCGCACCTGCGCGGCCGGCTCGGCTTCGAGGGGGTGATCGTCAGCGACTACAACGCGATCCGCGAATTGATCGCCCACGGCGTCGCGGCCGACATCGAGGAGGCCGCCGCCCTCGCCCTCAATGCCGGCGTCGACATCGACATGATGGGCTTTGCCTACATCGAGGGGCTGCCGGGCGCTCTCGCCCGCGGCCTCGTGGAGATGGGCGACGTCGACGCGGCCGTCACGCGCGTCCTCACCCTCAAGGCCGCGCTCGGCCTGTTCGCGGACCCGTTCGCGCGTGGCGCCACCCCGCTGCCGGAGTCGGAGCGCGCGGCGATCCGCGCCACCGCGCGCGAGGCGGCGACGCGCAGCATCGTCCTCCTCCAGAATGACGGGGTTCTGCCTTTTTCGCCCGACGTGCGGCGGGTCGCCCTGATCGGCCCGCTCGCGGACGATGCGCGCGCGATGCACGGCGCGTGGGCGGCCGCCGCCGACGCCGGCGAGGCCGTCAGCTACGCAAAGGGGCTCGCGGCCGGGTCCGGTCTCGAGGTCCGGACCATCCCCGGCGTCTCCGTGGAGGGAATGGACGAGAGCGGCATCGCGGAGGCGGTGCGGCTTGCGGAGTGGGCGGACATCGTGGTCCTTGCGCTGGGCGAAGCGCCGGAGATGAGCGGCGAAGGCGGGAGCCGGATGCATCCGGGCCTGCCAGGCGCGCAGGAGGCGCTCTTCGCCGCCATCGCCGCGACGGGGCGCAAGATCGTGACGATCCTCAATGCGGGTCGCCCGCTCGTGGTCCCGCGCGTCCTCGCCCATTCGAACGCCGTGCTGATGGCCTTCGCGGCGGGGACGCAATCGGGCGCGGCGATGGCCGATCTCCTGACCGGGCGGGAGAGCCCCTCGGGCCGCCTGCCGATCACGTGGCCCGCTGCGGTCGGGCAGATCCCGATCATCTCCACCGAGCGGCCGACGGGCCGGCCGGAGGAGGCCGAGAACCGCTACACGACGCGCTATCTCGACGGGCCGAACGCGCCCGCCTTCCCCTTCGGGCACGGCCTCGGCTACACGCGCTTCACCATCGGTGAACCGGTCGCGGACCGCACGGTCCTGCGTCCCGGCGAGCGCGTCTCGGTGCGCGTCCCGGTCACGAACGAGGGCGCGCGTGCCGGCCGCCTCACCCTCTTCCTCTTCAGCCGCGATCCGGTCGCGCGGCTCGCGCGGCCGCTCCTGGAATTGCGCGACTTCGCCTCGCTCGCGCTGGAGCCCGGCGCGAGCGGGACGCTCACTCTCTCCCTCGCGGCGGACGATCTCGCCTATCTCGACGAGGCGCTGGAGCCCCTCCTGGAGGACGGCGACATCGTCCTCCTCGTCGGGACCGAGGCGGACCGCGCGCGGCTCGCCGCGATCACGATCCGCCTCGAGACCGGCGCGCCGGTCGCCTGAGCGTCAGACCGCCCAGCCGAAGGCCGGCGTCGCGGAGATGTTCATCTCCACCGACTTCACGCCCGGTACCTCCTCGGCGGCGACCTTCATCGCGCGCGCCAGCTCCGGATCGTCGACGAAGCCCCAGAAGCTCACCACCCCGTCCGTGACGACGATGTTGATGCGCGTCAGCGGCGCCCAGGCCATGCCGCGCAATTTCGTCAGCACCGCTTCGCGGATGGTCTCGTCGTCCGCAGAGACGGGGATCCCCGGGCTCGTGCGGCGGGCGGCGACGGCGCGCAGAAGGTCGGCGCGGCTGACGATCCCCACCACCTTTCCGTCGCGCACCACCGGCACGCGCTTGATGCGCTTGGCCTCCAGCGTGTGCGCGATGTCGGGGACCGAGGTGTCCTCACCCACGGTGACGACCTTCTCCGTCATCACGTCGGCGACGGTGCGGCCGTGCGCCTTCACATAGTGCGCGGCCTCCTGGCCCGGATCGGCGAGCGCCATCAGCCACCAGGAGCCGTGGGTCTTGCCCTCGCTCTCCTCGATCCGGCGCAGGAAGTCGCCCTCGCTCACGATGCCGACGAGCTTGCCCGCCGCGTCCACAACCGGGAGCGCGCTGATGTGATGCTCGGTCAGCACGCGGGCGGCGTCGGCGATCCCGCTCGTCGGCGATATCGTGACGACCGCAGTATTCATGATGTCCTTGGCCTGCATCTCGCTCTCCCCTTCCACTGTCTTTTGCTTGTTCGGACAGAAGTGGTCCAAAGTGCGCCGCTGTAAAGCGTGGCCGATTTCATCGTCTCTCGTGCGTCTTCGCCTTGACGAGTATCAAACTCAGCGCCCGAGAGTGCGCTCGGCACGGTCGAGGACGCCCATGAACGCTTCGCCGACCGCGAGCGCGGGCTCGCTGAGGCCGTGGAGCGGGATCGGGCGGATCTCGGACAGCGGGAGCGGCAAGTCCTCCGCCGGCCGCCCGCCGATCCGCTCCGCCGCGAGCTTGCCGAGCGCCGTCGCGAGCGCGATGCCGCGCCCATTATAGCCGAGCGCGGCGAGAAGGCCGGGGCGTGGCTCGTGGAGGTGGGGGATGAAATCGCGCGTCAGCGCGATCTGGCCCGACCAGCCGTAGTCCCAGCTAAGGCGCCGCCCGTGCTCGCCGAAGAGCCCTTCCGCCGCCGCGGCCGCGTTCCGGAGCAGCGCCTCGCCGGTCGCCTCGCGCGTGCCGCCGGGGCCGCCGAGGATCAGGCGTCCGTCGTGCGAGAGGCGGAAGGAGATGAGGAGCCGCCGCCGGTCCGAGGCGACGTGGCCGGCCGGCAGGATCGCCTCCGCCGCCGCAGTGTCGAGCGGTGCGGACACGGCCTGCGAGGCACGCATCGGGATGAGGGTGCGGCGAAGGCCCGGCACGAGGTCGCCGGTGTAGCCGTTGGTCGCGACGATCACCGCGTCCGCCGCGACGGTCCCGCCGTCGCATTCCACGCGCCACGCCCCGTCCGCCTCGACGAGGCGGCGGGCGAGCGTCTTCTCGAAGAGGCGCGCGCCCACCTTCGCCGCGGCGCACGCGAGGCCGCGCGTGTAGTCGAGCGGGTGGATGCCGCCGCCCCGCCCGTCGAGCCACGCGCCAACATAGAGCGAGGGCGGCGTGCCGAGCCGCTTCGCCGTCTCCTCGCGGTCGAGGATCTCGACCGGCGCGCCTCGCGCCTGCCACTGTCTGCAACGCGCCTCCAGCGTCTTCATCTCGCCGTTGGTGTAGGCGGCCTGGAGCCAGCCCGTCCGGCGCGCGTGGCAGTCGATGCCGTGCCGCGCGACGAGGTCGAAGACGAGGTCGGTCGTCGCCCCCGCCCATGCGGCGAGCCGCTCGCCGCGCGCCTCTCCGAAGCGGCGGACCATGCCTTCCGGATCGAGCTTCAGGCCCGGCAGCACCTCGCCGCCGGCCCGCCCGCTCGCGCCCCAGGCGATGGCTTCCGCGTCGACGACGGCGACGCTCGCCCCCGCCTCGGCAAGGTGCAGCGCGGCCGACAGCCCGGTGATGCCCCCGCCAATGACCGCGACGTCGACCGCGAGATCGCCGTGGAGGCGCGCCGCGCTCACCGTGCCGGTGGCGGTCGCGTGCCAGAAGGAGGCGTCCGCCCCGGTGTCGCCGTGGGTCTCGATCGGGTCAGCCAAGGGCGATGCGCTCCGCTTGCCGGGGCCAGACGGACTTGTCACCGGTGGCGAGGTAGGCCTTGCAGAGGGCGTCCAGCGTCTGGCAGTCGTCGGCGACGCGCTCGACCACCACCCACTTGTTCCACACCGTCGCGACGGACCAGCCCGGATCGCCGATGCGAGAATCCGGCAGGCGGTAGTGCGAAGTCGGGCGGCAGCCGATCTTCTCGTCCGGCAACTGGGAGACCACGCGGTCCTCGTCGAGGAAGCGCAGGAGCGGCAGCATGTCGAGGTCGCGGTCGCGCGTCGGGTTGGCGGCGATATAGTCGTCGATGAGGGTGTCCATCGCCGGCCAGTAGGCAGGGTCGGCGATCTTCGCGACATAGTCGTCCGGATAGGGCCGGAAATAGTTCATCATCTCGCGCACGCGGTCGGGTTCGGCCTGTTCGCGCAGCCACCCGTCCATCATCGCGAAGGCCTTGATCAGCGCCATCACCGTCTCGGGCGAGGTGTCGGGGATCTCCGGATTGAGATGGAGGGCGAGCGGGCGATAATTGTCCTTGGAGACGCCCTCGGCCCCCGCGTCGCGCAGCGCATCCGTCACCTTGTCGATCCGCGGCAGGTCCTCGACCGGGATCGGGCCGGTCACGATCTCGCCCGGAATGATCGGCTCGGCGACGAAGGCGAACCACTCGCCGATGGCCTCGCCGATCGCGGAGAGGGCCCCCGCCTTGCGTGGCTCGCCGTCCTTGTGGGCAAGGCGGCTGTCGAGCTTGATCTTGATCTCGCCGAGGTCCGACTTCTTCAGCGTGTAGGCGAAGGAGTCCTTTTGGACGAGATGGCCCCCGAGCGCGTTGTTCAGCGCCTCGGACGCCTCTTCCACGCTCAGCCCGGAAAACTCGATCTCGACGCCGACGCCCCTTTGTTCCCCCGTCGCGTTGGTGCGGCGCGGGGGCATGTCGTAGGTGCTCGTCATCAACATGGCCGTGTCTGACAGTGTCATGATGGAACGCCAACGCCGGAGGCGGCGCGTGGGTTTCCGATCAGGCCGTCAGAGGCGCGGATCGCATCGAAAATGGCGGCAATCGCGCCTAAAATCCCTTCGCGCGGCGCGAACTGATGGCCAACTTCGCAACGAGCGCATCGGAGATGGGCCTGCTCGCCGAGAACGTGACGCCCGTCTTGGTCGCCTTCAGCTTCAGCGACGCGATCTCGTCGGCATGGGCGGCGATCGCGCCCGGATCGACGTAGAGCCCGCACTGCTTGCTGAAGGCCGCATAGCCCGCGACGATCGCGTCTCCGATCTGGAAGCCGGGCATGTCGTATTTCATCACTTCCACCGCATCGGGAAGCGCCCGCGCGAGCTGATCGCGCAGGTGGCCCAGCATGGCGCGGAACGGCTCCGGTGCGGCGGCGATGTAGGCGTCGTGGCTGTCCATCACCGCCGGGCCTAGGAAGCGCCGCGGCTGCCGAAGAGGCCGGCGACGACGAAACCGCCGTCGACCGCGATGGTCTGGCCGGTGATGTAGCCGGACTGGGCGCCATCGAGGAGGAAGAGCGCGGTGGTCGCCACCTCCTCCGGCGTGCCGTAGCGGGCCTGCGGCACCGTGCGGTGCCAGGTCTCGCGCACCGCAGGGGTGTGGATCGCGGCGGCGAGCGGCGTCTCGATCGGCCCTGGCGCGATGGCGTTCACGCGGATGCCGTGCTGGGCAAGCTCCACCGCCATCACCATCGTCATCGTGACGACGCCGCCCTTGGACGCGCCATAGGCGACGCGCCCCTCGTTGCCGATGATGCCGGACACCGACGCGATGTTGACGATCGAGCCGCCGCCGGTCGGGATCATCGCCTTCGCCACCTCGCGCGAGACGGCGAAGCTGCCGAGGAGGTTGATCTCCAGGATCTGGCGGAAGAGGGCGACGCTCGTCTCGAGCGCCGGCACGTCGCGGCCGATCCCCGCCGAGTTCACAAGCCCGCCGATGGGGCCGACGCGGCCCGCGAGATCGGCGACCACCGCGACGACGCTCTCCTCGTCCGTCACATCCATGGTGACAAAGGTCGCCCGGTCGCCCGCGCCAAGCTCGGCTTCCGCGCGCGCGAGGCTTGCTTCGTCACGGTCGGCGATCGCGACGCGCCAGCCCCGGCCGAGCACGGCCTTCGCGACCGACAGGCCGATCCCCGACGCGCCGCCGGTCACGATGATCGTCGGTTCCGCCATGTCTTTCCTCCCCGCGCGCGGCTGCCCGCGCCGTGCCTGTCGTCAGGCGTTCTCTTTTGTCGTTTCGAGCGGCAGGTGGCCGCGCGCCTCGAGTTCGGCCCGCACCGCCTTCTTGGTGATCTTGCCGTAGCCGGATTTCGGCAGGGCATCCCAGAAGAAGACCCGCTTCGGCATCTTGTAGCGGGCGACCTTCGGCGCGAGATATTCGAGGAGGTCGGCCTCGGCGACGCTCTCCCCCTCGCGCGCGACGCACACAGCGACGCCCACTTCGCCCCAGCGCGGATCCGGCACGCCGACGATCGCGACCTCGCTGATCGCCGGATGGAGGAGCAGCTTCTCCTCCACCTCGCGCGGATAGACGTTCGAGCCGCCGGAGATGTACATGTCCGACGCGCGACCGGTGATGTAGAGGAAGCCCTCCTCGTCGAGGTGGCCGAGGTCGCCGGTCAGGAACCAGCCGTCCCGGAAGGCTTTCCGGTTCGCCTCCTCGTTGTTGTAGTAGCCGGCGAAGACGGCCGGGCCGCACACCGCGATCTCGCCGGTCTCGCCGGGGCCAAGCGCCTTGCCGGTCGCGTCCTGGATGGAGACCTCCATCCCGGTCCGCTCCCACCCGCACGAGCCCACCTTCATCGCCCCGTCGTCGGCCGAGTGCAGCTCGGGGACGAGGACGGTGATGTTGCCGGTCACCTCGCCGAGGCCGAAATATTGGACGAGTACGGGGCCGAGCGCCTGGAGCGCGCGGATCTGGTCCGCCCGGTACATCGGCGCGCCCGCATAGATGACGTGGCGCAGCGAGGAATGGTCGTAGCGCTCCACCGCCGGATGCTCGACGAGCATCTTCACGATGGTCGGCACGGTGAACATGTTGGAGACCGACCACTCCTCGACGAGGCGCCAGGCCTCGTCGACATCGAAGCGCTCGGTCGACAGGAGGATCGACTTCACGCCGCGCGCGGTCTGGGCGAGCTGGTGGACGCCCGCCCCGTGCGAGAGGGGCGCGACGACGAGCGAGGCGTCGTGATGGTTCGTCCCCGGCATCAGGTCGCACAGATGGTTGTTGACGACGAAGGCCATCTGGCCGTGTGTCAGCACCGCCGCCTTCGGCCGCCCGGTGGTGCCGGAGGTGAAGAAGAACCAGCACGGGTCGTCATACTCGACGGAGACGGCCGGGAACGCCTCGCCGCGATGGGCGGCGACGAGGCTCTCATAATCCTCCCCGAACTCGCTGGCGCCGATCGAGACCACCGGCGCGATGGCGGGCGCGGCCGCCATCACCGCCGCCGCGTGCGCCGGAAAATCGGCGTGGCAGATGAGGGCGCGCGCGCCGCTCGCCTCGGCCAGAAAAGCAACGTCCTCCGGGGTCTGCCGGTAGTTGGTCGGCACCCAGACCGCGCCGAGGCGGAAGGCGGCGAACATCGATTCGAAGAGGGCGAGGCAGTTCTTCGACTGCACGAGGATGCGGTCGCCCTTCACGACGCCGCGCGCGGCGAGCGCGGCCGCCATCGCCTCGACCCGCGTCTCCATCTCGCGCCACGTCCAGGTGTTCTCGCCCTGCACGAAGCCGATCCCGGCGCCGTGGCGCCGCGCATTCTGAGTGAGGAAATGCGACAGGTTCATCACCCGCCGCGTGCATGGGGCGACACCGCCCCGCGGCGCGTCCGTCACGACCGGCGCTCCAGGATCGAGACGTAGTTCGCGACCGCCGCGCCGCCCATGTTGAAGACGCCCGCGAGCTTGGCGTCCGGCACCTGCATGTCGCCCGCCTCGCCCATGAGCTGGAGGCAGGCCATGACGTGCATCGAGACGCCCGTCGCCCCGACCGGATGGCCCTTCGATTTCAGCCCGCCCGAGGGGTTGATCGGCAGCTTGCCGCCCTTCTCGGCGATGCCCTCGCGCACGATTTTGTAGCCGTCGCCGGGGGCGGCGAGGCCCATCGCCTCGTATTCGATCAGTTCGGCGATGGTGAAGCAGTCGTGCGTCTCGACGAAGGAGAGATCGTACATGTCGATGCCGGCCTCCTCGCGCGCCCGCTCCCAGGCCCGCCGCGCGCCGGCGAAGGCGGTCGGATCGCGCCGCGAGAGGGGGAGGATGTCGTTGGCGTGCTGGCGGGCGCGGAAGCCGATGGCGCGGTCGAGACCGGCCGCGACCTCCGGGTCGGCGATGACGATCGCCGCCGCCCCGTCGCTGATCAGCGAGCAGTCGGTCCGCCGCAGCGGCGCCGCGACGTAGGGGTTCTTGTCGGAGATGGTGTTGCAGAACTCGTAGCCGAGATCCTTGCGCATCTGGGCGTAGGGGTTCGCGACGCCGTTCTTGTGGTTCTTCGCCGCGATCCTGGCGAGCTCCTCCGACCGGTCACCATAGCGCTGGAAGTAGCCCTGCGCGATGCGGCCGAAGACGCCCGCGAAGCCCGCCTCGATGCCGGCCTCTTCCTTGCGGTAGGAGGCGTTGAGGAGAATATCGGAGGTCTGCGCGAGCGGCGTCGCGGTCATCTTCTCCGCGCCGACGACGAGGGCGACGCGCCCCCGCCCCGCCTCGACGAAATCGAGCGCGGCATAGAGCGCGGCCGACCCGGTGGCGCAGGCATTCTCCAGGTGCACCGACGGCGTGTGCGCGAGCTCCGGCATCGTGAGGGCGACCTGCGCCCCCTCGAAGCCCTGCGGGGAGAAGCCCGCGTTCATCACGCCGACGAAGATGCCGTCGACCTCGGCCGCGCCGACCCCGGCATGGGCGAGCGCCTCGCCCGTCACGCGCGACATCAGCGCCTCGACGTCAGGATCCTCGAGCTTCCCGAACGGCGTGTGGCTCCAGCCCACGATGGCCGCCTTGGTCATGATCCTCACTCCATGGTCTGGGCCGGCGCAGGGGTCTGGCTCTTCGCGCCCCGCTCCTGGCCGGCTGTGAACATTCTGGCGAGCTTGCGCTCCACCTTGCGTGTCTCGGTTGTCAGAAGCGCGGCGATGTCGCGCTGGCGTTCAGGTGTCATCCGCGAGTCGATCGCGGCGATCGAGAGCGCGCCGGCGACGCGCCCGTCGGGAAAAGTGATGGTCGCGCCGATGCCCCACGAGCTCGGCACGATGAGGCCGGGGTTCAGCGAATGGCCCTGCTCGCGCGTGATCGCGATGTCGGCGCGGAGCCGCGCGTCGGTGTGGTTCGGGTAGGCCTCGGCGCGGATTTCGGCGGTGTCGGCGAGAACGCGATCGATTTCCTCGTCACTCATAGAGGCGAGCATCGCGAGCGATCCGGCGCCGACACCGAGCGGATGCTGGTATCCGGCCATCAGCGCGTGGGTGCGGACCGGATAGGCCCCCTCCTCGCGGTGGAGGCAGACGGCGTAATTCTCGCGCCGGGCGGAAACGAAGGCGGTATCGGCTGTGAGCTCGGCGAGGCGCTTCAGGCTCTCCATCGCGACTTCGAGGAGGTTGTACCGGCGCGAGGCGAGCGTGCCGAGCACGTAGGCCCCCTCGCCCAGGAAATAGCGCCGGCTCGCGACGTCCTGCTCCACGAGCCCGGCGCGCATCAGCGCCATCAGCAGGCGCCGCGCGGTGGGCTTGTTGAGCCGGCTCTCGTCGACGATGGCGCCGAGGGCGACACCGTGATCGCAATGACGGCCGATGAGCGACAGAAGGCGCAACGCGCGATCGACGCTTTGCGCGCCGATCCCGTCAGCAGGCTTCGCCGGCGCCACGGTCTCGACCTTCATCCTCCCCACAGATCCATATTATGGACTCTCTTTGCTTCCCCGAATACTAGAGGTTGGCAGAAACTCTTGCAACAAAGAGTCCGATATGAGAACGGTCGCCAGTTCCGATGGATCTGGATGATCCATCATATGGACCAACCCGGCGCAAACGACTGGGGCCGACCCGTCAGGATCGGCAACACATGGAGGAAACCTATGCGCTTCTCGCTCAAGGCCTTGGCGGCTGCCGTCTCCTTGGCCGCCCTCGCAGTCAGCGGCACCGTCTCGGCCGAAACGCTGCGCCTGACCCACAACACCAGCGACACGACCACCTGGCAGAAGGGCGCCGACCGCTTCGCCGAGCTCGTGAAGGACAAGACCGGCGGCGACACGACCGTCCGCATCTTCCCGAACGCGCAGCTCACCGGCGGCGACCAGATGAAGCAGTCCGAGATGGTCGGCCGCGGGGCGCTCGATTTCGTGCTGACCTCGGCGATCAACGTGACGCCGCTGGTGCCGGAGATGGCCGTCTTCTCGCTGCCCTACCTCTATGGCAGCTACGAGGAAGTCGACGCCACGACGGGCGGCGAGCCGGGCGAGAAGATGGCCGAGATCATGGCCGGGCACGGCATCAAGGTGCTGGCCTGGGGCGAGAACGGCTTCCGTGAGGTCACGAACTCCAAGCACCCGATCAAGTCGCCGGACGACCTCAAGGGCCTCAAGATGCGCGTCGCGGGTCCGATGTATATCGACGTGATGAACGCGCTCGGCGCCAACCCGCAGCAGATGCAGTGGACCGAGACCTTCTCCGCCCTCCAGCAGGGCGTGGTCGACGGGCAGGAAAACCCGATCGGCGCGGTGATCATCCCGCAGCGCGTCTATGAAGTGCAGAAGTTCATCACCCCCTGGCACTACTCCTATGACCCGCTCTTCCTCGGCGTCAGCCAGAAGCTCTGGGACAGCTGGTCGCCGGAGAAGCAGGCCGCCATGCAGGAGGCCGCCACCGAGGCGATGGCCTACCAGATCCAGGTGAGCCGCGAGGACACCGCGAAGGGCATCGACTTCCTCAAGGAAAAGGGCATGGAGGTCTACATGCCGTCGCCGGAGGACATCGAGGCGTTCCGCACCGCGACCAAGCCCGCCTTCGACACCTGGGCGGCCAAGGTCGGCCCGGACCTCGTCTCGGTCTTCCAGACGACGATCGAGAAGACGTCCAACTGATCCCCGCACGGGCCGCCTTCGCGCGGCCCGCACCCTCTTGACCAAAAAGGCCCCGCTATGAGGCTTCTGGCGAACGCCGAGAAGATTCTATGCGCCGTCATCCTCGCCGCGATGACGGGGCTCGGCTTCGCGAACGTCCTCGTGCGCTACCTGACGGACCGCTCCTTCGCCGCGACCGAGGAGATCCTCGTCAACGGCTTCCTTCTCCTCACCATCCTCGGCGCGGCGATCGCGGCGCGCCGAGGCGAGCACCTGGCGGTCACGGTCGTCTTCGACCTCCTGCCGCCGCGCGTGCGCATCTACGCGCTGCACCTCACCACCGTGCTCGCGGCGATGCTTCTCTTCCTGTCGGCCTGGTTCACCTGGGGCCTCGTCGCCAACCAGATGCGCTCCGGCACCGTGTCCTACGCGCTCCTCGTCCCCGCCTGGTGGTACACGATCGGCCTACCCTTCGGCTTCCTCCTCGTCTTGGTGCGCTATCTCCAGCACGCCTGGACGGTCCACCAGAGCCTCGCCAAGGAGATCGCGGACGATGTTTGAGATGACCGCCGGGACGCAGATGGTCATCCTCTTCTTCGTCCTCCTGGCGCTCCAGGTGCCGGTCGCCTTCGCGCTCGGCCTGTCGGCCATGTTCGCGATGTGGCAGCTCGGCTTCGGGCTCGACCTCATCGGCGACCTGATCTCCACCGGCATCGCGAAATACACCCTCCTCGCGATCCCATTTTTCATCCTCGCCGGCAACCTGATGGGCACGGTCGGCATCGCCGAGCGGCTGATCCGCTTCTTCCGCGTCCTCGTCGGCGCGCTGCCGGGCGGGATGGGCGTCGTCGGCACCGTGGTCTGCCTCTTCTGGGGCGCGGTCTCTGGCTCGGGGCCCGCCTCCGTCGCCGCGATCGGCCCCCTCATCATCAAGGGCATGGCGGACGACGGGTACAGCCGCTCCTTCGCCGCCGGCCTCGTGTGCACGGGCGCGGCGCTCTCCATCGTGATCCCGCCCTCGATAGGCCTCGTGATCTACGGCGTCATCGCCGAGACCTCGATCTCCGAGCTCTTCATCGCCGCGATCATCCCCGGCCTCATCTGCGGTGCGCTGATGCTCCTCGCCCTCCCGCTCGCCGGGATGTTCGGCGACGCGCGCTTCACCAACACCAGCGCCGCGATCGCCTCGCTGGACACGGCCGAGGACGAGACGCTCCCCTACGGCGTCCGCCTCCGCCGCGCGTTCGTGCGCTCCTTCTGGGGGCTCCTGACGCCGGTCGTCATCCTCGGCGGCATCTATTCGGGCGCCTTCACGCCGACCGAGGCGGCCATCGTCGCGGCCGTCTACGCGCTCTTCGTGGGCGTCTTCATCTATCGCACGCTGACCTTCGACAAGCTGTTCGACGCGCTCGTGGAATCCTCCGCCGCGTCGGCGGTCGTGATGCTCGTCGTCGCCTATGCGAGCCTCTTCGGCTGGGTCGTCACCGTCGACGACATCGTCGGCCAGTACTCGTCCGGCCTGCTGTCGATCAGCGACAACCAGTGGGTGATCCTCTTCGTCATCCTGGTGGTGGTGCTGATCGCCGGCATGTTCATGGACGCGATCACCATCATGTTCATCGCGCTGCCGATCTTCCTGCCGGTCGCGCGCGAGCTCGGGTGGGACCTCACCTGGTTCGGCGTCACGATGATGATCGGCCTCGCGATCGGCCTCTTCACCCCGCCGGTCGGCATCAACCTCTTCGTCGCCGCCTTCATCACGCGCCTGCCGCTCCACCGGATCTCGGCCGGCGCGCTCCCCTTCCTCGTCACGAGCCTCATCGGCCTCGCCATCGTCGCGGCCGCGCCGAAACTGTCGCTGGGGCTCGTCGAACTCCTGCGCTGACGCGGCGGGGGCGCCCGCCCCCCCTGCGGCGGATCGCCTTATGGACTCCGTCTTGCATTTAGACTCGCCTGAAAGGCCGTGCCAGAATGCGCAGCCGCGCATGGAACCTTCTGTTCGCTGGCACGTCCTCTTTCGAACGGGGCGGCATGATCTCAGCCCGCCCCGGTTGACGCTCAGGAAGGTCCCTTGTGCCGAGCCGCACATGTCCAATCGCCCGCGACCTGACCGGCCCCATGTCCCATGCGGCCCGATAGGCTGACCGCGCCGGCCCGCGCGCACCGCCGCCTGCGGCGCGTGCTGATGACCACCGAATGCACCGGCGGCACCTGGACCTATGCGATGGACCTCGCCGAGGGGCTCGCCGCCTACGACGTCGAGGTGACGCTGTTCGTCTCCGGCGGCCCCCTCACCCTGCAGCGCATGGTCGAGGCTGGGCTCCATCCGAACCTGCGCCTCGTTCGCAGCGAATTGAAGCTCGAATGGATGAATGCGCCCGAGGCGGACCTTGCCGAGACGGACGCCATCCTGCGCGACCTCGCCGCCGAGATCCGACCGGACATCATCCACATCAACGGCTACGCCAATGCCGCCGCGGGCTTCGACGCGCCGGTCGTCAGCGTCGCCCATTCCTGCGTCGCGACGCGCTGGCGCGCCGTGCACGGCGCCGCGGCCCCCTGGGAGTGGGACGCCTATCGCACGCGCCTGCGCCGTGGGGTCGCCGCCGCCGACTGCCTCGTCGCCCCAACCGCCGCGCACCTCAAGGCCTTCTGCGCCGAGCACGGCGAGCCGCGCAACGCGCGCGTCATCCACAATGGCCGCAGCGATTCCTTCCAGCCGGAAGGCGAGAAGGTGCCCTTCGCGCTGGCCGCCGGCCGCTTCTGGGACGAGGGCAAGAATCTCTCGATCCTGCGCGAGGTCGCGCCGCTGACGCGCTACCCGATCGCCCTCATCGGCGAGATGATGTCGGAGCAGGAGCAGGCCGCCTCCCTCCCCTCCGAGAGCGGGATCACCCCGCCCACCGCGCGCGGCCTCACCACCTTCGGCCGGGTCGACGCGCCGCAGCTCGAGCACACGATGGCGCAGGCCTCCGTCTTCGTCGCCCCCGCACGCTACGAGCCCTTCGGCCTCGCCGTCCTCGAAGCCGCGCGGGCGAAGATGGCCCTCGTGCTCGGCGACATCCCGACCATGCGCGAATTGTGGGACGGGGTCGCCCGCTTCGCCCCGCCGAACGACGCGGAGGCCTTCGCCGCCGCGATCGACGCCCTCCTCGACGATCCGGCCGCCGCCGCGTCCGAGGGCGCCGCCGCCCGTGATCGCGCCATCGCCTATTCGATGGTGGCGACGACGCGCGCCTACATGGACCTCTACACCGACCTCTCCGGCGTCCTCATGAAGGCGGACGCGACCGATACGAGCCCCTTCGGCCTCGTTCCCTGACCGTCGTCCCCGGCGCGCCGGCGCCGGCTGACGCTGGCTACAAAACCGTCAGCGGTTGCCCATTTTTTGCCGTCCTCAACTTTATGAAGAGTGGGTAGGTTTCGGCGGACATGGGCGAAACGCTGCACATCCTCGTCATCGATGAGAACTCCCTGCGCGCGGCCATCCTCGAGGAGGGGCTGCGCGAGGCCGGCTACACGCGCGTCACCGTCCTCCACACGATGCAGAACCTGATGCGCCAGATCGTCGAGGCGAATCCGGACGTCATCCTGATCGACCTCGAGAACCCGAACCGCGACGTGCTGGAGCACATGTTCCAGGTCTCCCAGAGCGTCGAGCGGCCGATCGGCATGTTCGTCGACCAGTCCGAACCGGGGATGATCGAGCGCGCCGTCGAGGCGGGCGTCTCCACCTACATCGTCGACGGGCTGAAGAAGGAGCGGGTGAAGCCGATCCTCGACATGACGCTGTCGCGCTTCAACGCGTTCCATCGCCTGCGCCGCGAATTGGAGGACACCAAGCGCGCGCTGGAGGACCGCAAGGCCATCGACCGGGCGAAGGCCATGCTCATGTCGCGCCGGGGCCTCAGCGAGCCCGACGCCTATAAACTGCTCCGCCGCACCGCGATGGACGAGAACCGGACGATCGCCGATGTCGCCCGCGCGGTCTCGATGGCGGCCAATCTCCTGGAGGGAGGACGTTGAGGGAACTGCGCGCCGGATTCATCCCGCTCGTCGACTGCGCGGTGCTCGCCGTCGCGGCACGGCGCGGGTTCGCCGAAGAACAGGGCATCGCCCTCACCCTGGAGCGCGAGGCCTCCTGGGCGACGCTGCGCGACAAGCTCACCGTCGGCGTGGTGGATTGCGCGCACCTCCTCGCCCCGATCCCCGTCGCCTCGCAGCTCCAGATCGGGAGCCCGAAGGCGCGCATGGTCGCGCCCTACACCCTCTCCCAGAACGGCAACGCGATCGCGGTCTCGAACGATCTCTTCGACGCGATGGAGGCGACCGGCCGCCTCGGCGCCCCGCGCGACCCGGCCGCGAAGGCCGAGGCGCTCGCCGAGGTGATCCGCGCACGCCAGGCGAAGGGCGAGCCGAAGCTGACCCTCGGCATGGTCCACGCCTACTCCACCCACAATTATGAGCTGCGCTACTGGCTCGCCTCCGCCGGCATCCACCCGGACCGCGACGTGGAGCTCGTGGTGATCCCGCCCCCCTTCATCGTCGACTATATGAGCCAGGGGCTCATTGACGGGTTCTGCGTCGGTGCGCCGTGGACGAATGTCGGCGTGCGGCGCGGCCTTGCCAAGGTCGTGGTGGTGAAGCCCGACATCTGGCGCGTCGGGCCGGAGAAGGTGCTCGCCGTGCGCGAGGATTTCGCCGAAACCGAGCCGGAAACGCTGGTGCTCCTCCTGCGCGCCCTCAAGGCCGCCGCGGTGTGGGCGGACGCGCCGCAGAACCGGGCCGAGCTCGCCGCGATCCTCGCCGACGAGGCGCTCCTCGGCCTCGACGCCGAGATGCTGGAGGCGACGCTCCACGGCGAGATCGCCATCGGCCGCGGGCCGGCCGAGCCGATCGAGGACTATTTCGTCTTCGACCGCGGCGCGGCGAGCTTCCCGTGGCGCTCCCACGCCCTGTGGTTCTACTCGCAGATGGTGCGCTGGGGGCAGGCGCTCTATTCGCCGGAGAACAGCATGATCGCCGGCCGCGCCTTCCGGCCGGACATCTATCGCAGCGCCTTCGCGGGGACCGGGATCACCCTCCCCGCCGCGAACGCCAAGATCGAGGGCTCGCTCGCCGCCGATATCGCCGCCGGCTCGACGACGGGCCGCCTCATCCTGAAACGCGACGGATTCTTCGACGGCGGCGTCTTCGATCCGGCCGACATCGAGACTTATATCCGCTCCTTCGCGATCCGCACTGAATTGCCTCTCCGAACGAATTCACGGGCCGGTGAATAACGCTGCATTGCACAATCGGAAGGCAAAAAGGCACTGTTTTGTTGGAAATTTAGGCTTTCCATCGGACGATTTCCTGGTAGATACTCCAGTCATCGGATTGGACCGATAGAAATTCTAGCCTGACCGTTCAGGGACAGGTTTCGGCAACGTCGCCGGCTCAAGAACCATGCGCTGTACTAGCGCGGTTCCGAAAGCCTGCGGCGTTTTTTCGTTTTCACTGGCCTTCGATGGCAATGAGGGACCGAAAACCCATGACACGCTTTGCGACGACCAGAACTCTTCTCGGCCTCCTCCTTGCCGGGACCATCATCACCACCGCCCACGCCGAGATGCTCGACGTGGAGAAGGACGAGCTGAAGTTCGGCTTCATCAAGCTGACCGACATGGCCCCGCTCGCGATCGCCTACGAGAAGGGCTATTTCGAGGATGAAGGCCTCTACGTCACGCTGGAGGCGCAGGCGAACTGGAAGGTTCTCCTCGACGGCGTGATCACCGGCGAGCTCGACGGTGCGCACATGCTGGCCGGCCAGCCGCTCGCGGCGACCATCGGCTACGGCACCGAGGCGCACATCATCACCCCCTTCTCGATGGACCTCAACGGCAACGGCATCACCGTGTCGAACGAGGTGTGGGAGATGATGAAGCCGCACCTCGAGACCGACGCCGACGGCAAGCCGGTCCACCCGGTGAAGGCCGACGCGCTGAAGCCGGTGATCGAGCAGTTCCGCGCCGAGGGCAAGCGCTTCAACATGGGCATGGTCTTCCCCGTGTCGACGCACAATTATGAGCTCCGCTACTGGCTCGCCGCCGGCGGCATCCACCCCGGCTACTATTCGCCGAGCGACATCTCCGGCCAGATCAAGGCCGACGCCTTCCTCTCCGTGACCCCGCCGCCGCAGATGCCCGCGACCCTCGAGGCCGGCACCATCCACGGCTATTGCGTGGGCGAGCCGTGGAACCAGCAGGCCGTCTTCAAGGGCATCGGCGTGCCGGTCGTGACGGACTACGAGATCTGGAAGAACAACCCGGAGAAGGTCTTCGGCATCACCGCCGAGTTCGCCGAGGAGAACCCCAACACCACGCTCGCCATCGTGAAGGCGCTGATCCGCGCCGCGAAGTGGCTCGACGAGAACGACAACGCCAACCGCATGGAAGCGGTCGAGATCCTGTCGCGCTCCGAATATGTCGGCGCGGATGAGGAAGTCATCGCCAATTCGATGACCGGCACCTTCGAATACGAGAAGGGCGACAAGCGCGACGTTCCGGACTTCAACGTCTTCTACCGTTACTACGCGACCTATCCCTATTATTCCGACGCCGTCTGGTACCTCACCCAGATGCGCCGCTGGGGCCAGATCGCCGAATCCCATCCCGACTCCTGGTACGACGAGGTCGCGAAGTCGGTCTACCGCCCGGAGATCTACGAGCAGGCCGCGCGGATGCTGATCGAAGAGGGTCTCGTCGACGAGGCGGACTTCCCCTTCGGCACCGACGGCTACCGCGAAGTCCAGACCGAGTTCATCGACAACGTCCCCTATGACGGGCGCAAGCCGAACGAATATCTCGGCAACTTCCCGATCGGCCTGAAGGGCGAGGAGCGGGTCGAAGGCAGCGAGGTCGTCGGCGGCTGAGCCCCGACGGACGGACCACAGGGCGGCGCCCGACGCCGCCCCATCCCCACTCCATCAGCAACGAGGCGACGATGTCTGTGACCACGCACGGTGCCGACCCCGAACTGCTGCGCGTCAAGGAACAGCGCAAGGAACGGCGTCTGACCTTCATCAACAAGTCCAGCGGCTGGTTCGGCGCGGTCGGTCTCGCCTTCGTCGTCCCGCTGATGCGGATCGCGGCGGGCGACGCACCGCGCGAACAGCTGAAGGAGATCTGGCAGAGCCTCGGCCTGCCGCTCCTCGGCATCGCGGTCTTCCTTCTCGGCTGGGCCGCCCTCGCCCCGCAGGTGCAGACCTCGCTCGGCGCGATCCCCGGCCCCGCCGCCGTCTTCTCGCAGGCCGGCTCCCTCCTCGAGGACCACGCCCGCGAGCGGGAAAAGGCGGCCGCCTTCTACGAACGGCAGGACGAGCGTAACGCCAAGCTCGAGGCCGAAGGCAAGAGCGACCGCGTCAAGTGGCGTGACTATACCGGCAAGGCGACCTTCCTCGACCAGATCGTCACCTCGCTGAAGACCGTCGCGCTCGGCTTCGTGTTCGCGACCCTCGTCGCCGTGCCGCTCGGCATCGCCTCGGGCCTCTCCCGCTCGGTCGGCGGCGCGATCAATCCGCTGGTGCAGATCTTCAAGCCGGTCTCCCCGCTCGCCTGGCTCCCGATCGTCACCATGGTCGTCTCGGCGACCTACGTGGACGCCTCGGACGCGCTGCCGAAATCCATGCTGATCTCGGCGATCGTGGTGACGCTCTGCTCGCTCTGGCCGACGCTCATCAACACCGCCCTCGGCGTCGCCTCGGTCGACAAGGACCTCACCAACGTCGCGAAAGTGCTCCAGCTCCCGACGCACAAGATGATCACCAAGATCATCCTCCCGTCGGCGCTGCCGCTCATCTTCACGGGACTCCGCCTGTCGCTGGGCGTGGGCTGGATGGTGCTGATCGCGGCAGAGATGCTGTCGCAGAACCCCGGCCTCGGGAAGTTCGTCTGGGACGAGTTCCAGAACGGCTCCTCGTCCTCGCTCGCCAACATCATGGTCGCGGTCCTGGCCATCGGCCTCATCGGCTTCCTGCTCGACCGGCTGATGTTCGCCCTGCAGGCCGCCTTCACCTTCTCCGCCAAGCGCTAGGGAGACGCCGCGATGTCGATGCTTTGCCTGAAGAATGTCTCGAAGTCCTACGGCGAGGGCGATCTTCGCACGGACGTCCTCTCGAACATCAATCTGACGGTCGAGAAGGGTGAGTTCATCGCCATCGTCGGCTTCTCCGGCTCGGGGAAGACCACGCTGATCAACACGATCGCCGGCCTCATCGCCCCCGACAGCGGCAGCGTCACCGTCAACGGCGCGCCGGTGACGGGGCCGGGGCCGGACCGCGGGGTGGTCTTCCAGTCCTACTCGCTGATGCCCTGGCTCTCCGTCACCTCGAACATCGCGCTCGCGGTCGACCAGGTGTTCGCCGACGAGAGCCGCGCCGCGCGGCGCAAGCGGGTCGACGACGCGGTCGCCCTCGTCGGGCTCAGCCACGCGCGGGACCGCAAGCCGGCCGAGCTGTCGGGCGGGATGCGCCAGCGCGTCGCCGTCGCCCGCGCGCTCGCCATGCGGCCCGACATCCTCCTCCTCGACGAGCCCCTCTCCGCACTCGACGCGCTGACCCGCGCCAAGCTCCAGGACGAGATCGAGGCGATCTGGGAGAACGACAAGAAGACGGTGATCCTCATCACCAACGACGTCGACGAGGCGATCCTGCTCGCCGACCGGATCATCCCCCTCACTCCCGGTCCGCGCGCGACGCTCGGCCCCGAATTCCGCGTCGACATCCCCCGTCCGCGCGACCGGACCGCCATGAATTCGAGCGACGCCTTCAAGGCGCTGCGCGCGAAGGTGACGGGCTATCTGATGGCGGCGGGCCTCGAACGGGCCGCCGGCGATGCCGAGATGGCCGCGCCCACCATCACCCCGATCCTGAAGGGTGCCCGTCCGCCCCGCGCCTATCTGGAGGCGGCGAAGTCGCCGGTGGAGGCGCGCTATGTCGAGTTCTCGGCGGTGCGCAAGGTGTACCCGACGCCGAAGGGCCCCCTCACCGTGGTCGACGGGTTCGACCTCAAGATGGACAAGGGCGAGTTCATCACCCTCATCGGCCACTCCGGCTGCGGCAAGTCGACGGTCCTGTCGATGGCCGCCGGGCTCGCCGACATCTCGGGTGGCGGCATCGTCCTCGACAATCGCGAGGTGGCGGGCGCGGGGCCGGAGCGGGCCGTCGTCTTCCAGGCCCCCTCGCTGCTCCCCTGGATGAGCGCACGCGAGAATGTCGCGCTCGGCGTCGAGGAGGTCTACCCGAAGGCGAGCGCCAAGGAGCGGCGCGAGGTCGTCGACTACTACCTCTCCCGCGTCGGCCTCACCGACGCCGCCGACAAGAAGGCGGACGCGTTGTCGAACGGCATGAAGCAGCGCGTCGGCATCGCCCGCGCCTTCGCCCTGTCGCCGAAGCTCCTCCTCCTCGACGAGCCGTTCGGGATGCTCGACTCGCTGACGCGCTGGGAGCTGCAGGAGGTCCTGATGGACGTCTGGAAGCGCACCCGCGTCACCGCGATCTGCGTGACCCACGACGTCGACGAGGCGATCCTCCTCGCCGACAAGGTCGTGATGATGACGAACGGGCCGAACGCCCGCATCGGCCACGTCATGAAGGTCGACCTGCCGCGTCCGCGCAGCCGCAAGGCGCTGCTCGAGCACCCGGACTATTACCGCTACCGCCAGACCCTCCTCGACTTCCTGGAGGCCTATGAGGGTGGCGCGACGCCCGAGCCCGAGCGTCTCGCCGCGCTGAAGCGCACTGCCGGCACGCTGTCCGCCGGCTCCGAGGCCGAGGCCGCCTGACGGCGTCCGGCTCCACTCACGAAGGATCATCGACCATGACCCTGACTTCGAGCCATACGAGCGCGCGTGAGAAGCGGTCCTTCATCCGGGCCGCGGAGATCTGGCTGCCGGACGAGGACGGCACCACCCTGACGCTCGGCACAGGCCTCTACGGGCCGCTGACGGGCTTCGCCGAGGTCGCGGCCTCGACCCGGTTCGCCTTCGACGAGGGGCTGCCCGGCAAGGCCTGGGCATCCGGCCAGCCGATCGTCCTCAAGAACCTCACGAACTCCTATTTCGTCCGCGCCGCCGCGGCGATCGAGGCGAACCTCACCTGCGGCGTGGCATTGCCGATCTTCGACGGCGAGGCGCTGCGCGCGGTCATCGTCTTCTTCTGCGGCGACGACCGCGACCATGTCGGCGCGATCGAGGTCTGGCACGCGGACGCCGATGACGTCGAGATGAGCCTCGTCGACGGCTATTATGGCACCGCCGAGGTGTTCGAATGGACCGCCCGGCACATCAGCTTCATGAAGGGCAGCGGTCTTCCCGGCCAGGTCTGGGCGAGCGGGATGCCGGTCATCATGGAGGCGCTGAGGGGCCCGCGCTTCGTGCGCTGGGAGGAGGCGGCGCGCGCCGGGATCAGCCGCGGCGTCGGCATCCCCTGCGCCACCAAGACCGACGGCGTGTGGGTGATGACCTTCCTGTCCGCCCTCCACACCCCGATCGCGACCCGCTTTGAGGTCTGGGTGCCGGACGCCGGCGAACTCATCCTCCACGCCGGCTTCTGCGAGCGCTCCGGCGATCTCGCGGCCGACTATGCCGAAGTGCGCATTCCCCGCGATCTCGGCGCGCTCGGCACCGCGCTCGACACCGAGGCGCCGGCGCTGACCCTCGCCCTCGAGGCCGAGCATCCGGCGATCGCGCTGTCGACGAACACGCACGGCCTCTCGAACATGCTCGTGATCCCGCTCTTCGGCGAGACCGGCCTCTCCGCCGTCATGGCCTGGTACAACTGAGATGGGGCCCATGCGAACGCATCACGCGGATCCCCCCCGGCGCAAACGGCTGGTGGTAATCGGCAACGGCATGGCGCCGGGGCGCGCACTGGAGCGCCTCTTCGCCGCCGCGCCCGACGCCTATGACGTGACGATCTTCAACGCCGAGCCGCGCGAGAATTACGACCGGATCATGCTCTCGCCCGTCCTCGCGGGGGAGAAGGCCTATGCCGACATCATCATCCACGATGATGCGTGGTACGCCGCGCGCGGCATCGTCCTCCATCGCGGCAAGCGCGTCGTCGCGATCGACCGGACGCAGAAGCGCGTCACGGCCGCCGACGGGACCGTCGCCGACTACGACACGCTCCTGATCGCGACCGGCTCCACGCCCTCGATCATCAAGGTGCCCGGCCACGATCTGCCGGGCGTCGTGACCTATCGCGATCTCGACGATGTCGAGACGATGATCGCGCGGGCCGAGCAAGGCGGTCGCGCCGTGGTGATCGGCGGCGGCGTCCTCGGCCTCGAGGCGGCGGCCGGGCTGAAGCTGAGAGGGATGGACGTCACCGTCCTCCACATCGGCGGCAGCCTGATGGAGCGCCAGCTCGACCCCGCCGCGAGCCGCCTCCTCACCGATGCGATCCGCGCGCGCGGCATCGACGTCGTGACCCGCGCCAACACCCACGCGATCGTCGGCGACACGCGCGTCGAGGCCGTCCGCCTCGATGACGGGCGGGAGATCGGATGCGACATGGTCGTGATGGCCGTCGGCATCCGCCCCTCGGTGGCGCTCGCCGAGGCGGCGGGGCTCGCGGTGAGCCGGGGCATCCTCGTCGATGACGCAATGGCGACGAGTGATCCGGACATCCTCGCCGTCGGCGAGTGCGTCGAGCATCGCGGCCTCACGTACGGCCTCGTCGCCCCGCTCTACGAGATGGCGGCCGTCGTCGCCGACCGCCTCACCGGCGGCAGCGCGGTCTATGAAGGCACCGCCACCTCGATGAAGCTCAAGGTCACGGGGATCGACCTCTTCGCCGCCGGCGAGTTCGGCGAGGGGGACGGGCGCGAGGACATCGTCCTGCGCGACGTTCTCGGCGGGGTCTACAGGCGCATCGTCCTTGGCGACGGCCGCATCCGGGGCGTCGTCCTCTTCGGCGACGTCACGGACAGTGCCTGGTTCTTCCAGATGATGCGCGACGGGACGGACGTGTCGGCGCTGCGCGAGGCGCTGATCTTCGGCCCCACCTTCGCAGGGGCGCACCCGCTGGACCCTATGGTGGCCGTTGCAGCCTCGCCGGTTGAGGCGACCGGCTGCAACGGCCAACTCCACACCCCGCGCCCCACCGCCCGCCCCCGCACAGAGGAGCGCCGAGCCTGATGGACGCCGAGCGCTTTCCCCCCGTCGCCACGACCTGCCCCTATTGCGGCGTCGGCTGCGGCGTGATCGCGCGCCCGGAGGCGGATGGCGCGGTGGCGATCTCGGGCGATGCGAACCATCCGGCGAATTTCGGCCGACTCTGCTCGAAGGGCTCCGCGCTCGGCGAGACGATCGGGCTCGAAGACCGCCTCCTCACCCCGATCGTCGACGGCGCGCGCGCCTCCTGGGACGCCGCGCTCGACCGCGTGGCGGCGACCTTCGCGCGCACGATCGCGGAGCACGGTCCGGATTCGGTGGCGCTCTACGTCTCCGGCCAGCTCCTCACCGAAGACTATTATGTCGCCAACAAGTGGATGAAGGGCTTCGTCGGCAGCGCCAACATCGACACCAATTCGCGCCTGTGCATGGCCTCCTCGGTCGCCGGCCACCGCCGCGCCTTCGGGGCCGACACCGTTCCCGGCACCTATACCGACATCGAGTGCGCCGACCTCGTGGTCCTCGTCGGCTCGAACCTTGCCTGGTGCCACCCCGTCCTCTTCCAGCGCCTGCTGGCCGCGAAGGCGGAGCGGCCAGCGATGCGCATCGTCGTGATCGACCCGCGCCAGACGGCGACGACCGCCGCCGCCGACCTCCACCTCGCGATCCGCGCCGAGACCGACGTCACCCTCTTCGCCGGCCTCCTCGGCGCGCTCGCCGAGGCGGGGGCCGCCGACGCGCAATACGTCTCTCGCCACACGCGCGGGCTCGACGACGCGCTCGCGGCCGTCGCCGGGCTCTCGGTCGCCACCATCGCCGCCCGCTGCGGCCTCGCCGAGGCGGACGTGCGCACCTTCTACGAATGGGTGCGCGCGACGGAGCGCACGGTCACGATCTACAGCCAGGGCGTGAACCAGTCGGCGCGCGGCACCGACAAGGTGAACGCGATCATCAACACGCACCTCCTGACCGGCCGGATCGGCAAGGAGGGGGCGGGTCCGTTCTCGGTGACCGGGCAGCCGAACGCGATGGGCGGGCGCGAGGTTGGCGGCCTCGCCAACATGCTCGCATGCCACATGGACCTCGAGAATGCGGGCCATCGCGACATCGTGCGCGCCCACTGGCAGGCCCCGCGCATGGCCGAGAAGCCGGGCCTCAAGGCGGTCGACCTCTTCGAGGCGGTGCATGACGGGCGCGTGAAGGCGCTCTGGGTGATGGCGACCAACCCGGCCGCCTCGATGCCCGAGGCGGCGCGGATCGACGAGGCGCTCGCCCGGATCCCCTTCCTCGTCGTCTCCGACGTCGTCGCCTCGACCGACACGCTGCGCCACGCGCACGTGAAGCTGCCGGCCGCCGCATGGGGCGAGAAGGACGGCACCGTCACCAACTCCGAGCGCCGCATCTCGCGCCAGCGCCCCTTCCTGCCGATGCCGGGCGAGGCGCGGGCGGACTGGGCGATCATCAGCGAGGTCGCGACGCGGATGGGCTTTGCCGGGTTCGACTATGCGAGCCCCGCCGAGATCTTCGACGAATATGCCCGCCTCTCGGCCGCCGAGAATAACGGCACGCGCGACTTCGACATCGGCGGCCTCGCCGGGCTCGGCGCGGACGGATATGACCGCCTCGCCCCGCTCCAGTGGCCGAAACCCGCCGGGGGCGAGGGACGCCCGCGCTTCTTCGCCAACGGGCGCTTCTACACGCCCGACCAGCGCGCCCGCTTCGTCGCGACGCCGTCCACCGACCCGGAGCGCCGCGCGCCGCGCCACCCCTTCACGCTGAACACCGGGCGCGTGCGCGACCACTGGCACACGATGACGCGCACGGGCCGCTCGGCGCGCCTGTCGAGCCACCTCGCCGAACCCTTCGCCGAGATCCACCCGGACGACGCCGCGCGCCTCGGGATCGCGCCCGCGACCATCGTCGCCCTCGCGAACCCACACGGGCGGGCGCTCGTGCGCGCGCTCATCACCGACCGCCAGCAAACGGGCTCGGTCTTCGTGCCGATGCACTGGAACGACGAGACGAGCGCGTCCGGGCGTGTCGACCGCCTCGTCACCGCCCGCACGGACGCCGTGTCCGGCCAGCCCGCGCTGAAGTCGGCGCGCGTCAGCCTCGCCCCCTTCGCCGCCGGCCTCTACGGCTTCGCGGTGAGCCGGGAGGCGATCGCTGCCGACGGGCTCGCCTATTGGGCGAAGGCCACCATCAAGAGCGGCCTCGCCTTCGAGATCGCCGACGCCGCCTTCCCCGACGACCCGGCCCTCTTCGCCGAGCGCCTTCTCGGCCATCGCGACCTCGTCGGCGTCGTCGACGCGGCGGCGGGCTCGGCCCGTTTCGCCGCCTTCGACGGGGAAAGGCTCCTCGGCGCGATCTTCCTCGCCCGTGAGCCGGTGCCGGTCTCGCGCACCTGGGCGAACGGTCTCCTCGCCGCGCCGGCCGCCCGGCGGATCGACATCCTCGCCGGCCGGCCGGGCGCCGACCGGCCGGACCCCGGCCCCATCATCTGCGCCTGCTTCCAGGTCGGGGCCAACGACATCATCGCCGCCGCCAAGGACGGCGCCGCCACGGTCGAAGCCATCGGCGCCCGCCTCCACGCGGGCACCAATTGCGGGTCGTGCCGGTCGGAAATCGCCCGGCTCCTCGCCCCACCGCCATGCAAAGGGACGGATCATGATCACGACGAACGTGCGCACTCCCTCTGAGGTCGCGCCGACGCGCCTTTCCGCGCTCGCGACGCTCCCGGTGTTCATGATTCTCACGGGCAAGCGGGCGGTCATTGCCGGCGGAACGGCGGCGGCGGCGTGGAAGGCGGAGCTTCTCGCGGCCGCGGGCGCCGACGTCGCAATCCATGCCACCGACCCGTCCGAGGACATGGTGCTGCTCGTCGCGCGCGGGGCGGCAGCGGGCTCCCTCAGCCTCCACGCGGCCCCGTGGTGCGCCGCCGATCTCGACGGGGCCGCCATCGCCATCTGCGACGCGGAGAGCGACGAAGAGGCCGCCGCCTTCGCCGCCGCCGCGCGCGCGGCCGGAATCCCGGTGAACGTCATCGACAAGCCGGCCTTTTGCACCTTCCAGTTCGGCTCGATCATCAACCGCTCGCCGGTGGTGGTGGGCGTCTCGACCGACGGGGCGGCCCCGATCCTCGGCCAGGCGATCCGCCGCCGCATCGAGACGCTGCTGCCAGCCGCGCTCGCCGACTGGGCGCGGCTGGCGGCCGGCGTGCGCTCGCGCGTGATGGACCGCTTCGCGCCCGGCCGCCCGCGCCGCGCCTTCTGGGAGGCGTTCGCCGAGCGCGCCTTCCGCGAGGCCGCACCCGAGACCGTCGACGACCTTCTCGGCGCGGGCGCTTCGGACGACACGCGCGGCAAGGTCACGCTCGTCGGCGCGGGTCCGGGCGATTCCGGCCTCCTGACGCTGAACGCCGTGCGCGCCCTCCAGGCCTCCGACGTGATCCTCTTCGACGATCTCGTCTCCGACGACGTGCTGGAGCTCGCGCGGCGCGAGGCGAAGCGGATCTGCGTCGGCAAGCGCGGCGCACGCGCCTCCTGCAAGCAGGAGGACATCACCGCCCTCATGATCTCGCTCGCCCGTTCCGGGCGCAATGTGGTGCGCCTCAAGTGCGGCGACCCGATGGTGTTCGGCCGTGCGGGTGAGGAGATCGACGCCGTGCGCGCGGCAGGCCTCGAGGTCTCGGTCGTCCCCGGCATCACCACCGCCTCGGCGATGGCCTCGGCCTTCCAGACCTCCCTCACCCACCGCGATCACGCCCAGGTGGTGAGCTTCGCGACCGGCCATTCGCGCGACGGCGTGCTCCCGCCGGGGCTCGACATTCAAGCGATTGTCGGCGAAGGGCGGACCGGCGTCTTCTACATGGGCGCGCGCACGGCGGACGCGATCGTGGCGCGGGCCATCGCGGGCGGCCTCGACCCGACGACGCCCGCCGTCGTGATCGCCTCGGTGAGCCGGCCGGAGGAGCGCCGCTGGGCCGGCCCCGTCGCCGCCCTCCCCGCGACGATCGCCGCCTGGGGCACCGACGCCCCCATCGCGCTCGCGATCGGCACCGTCTTCGCCAATGCCGAGACGGGCGCACTCACCCTCGCCGATCCCGCCCCCGCCCGGCGCGCCGCGGTCCGCGCCTAGCGGTCCCGCGCCGGCGGCTCGCCCGCGCTCATCGCGTCGGCGCGTCGCCCGGCAGCACCACCTCGTAGCGGGCGGCGAGGTCGCGATAGGCGGCCTCGCTCGCCGCGACCGCCGCGTCATCCCGCCAGTCCGCCTCGACCGCCTCGCGCACCGCCTCGAATGGCGCGTCGGCGGCCGGCTCCACCTTGAGGCGGCGCACCAGATGCGCGCCATAGCGCGAGGCGACCGGCCCGCTCCACGCCCCGTCCGCCGCCGCCTCGATGGCGGCGAAGAAGCCGGGGCCGAATATATCGTCCACCTTCGCCGCCTCCGCGCCGTCCATCGCGGCCGGCAGCGGCGAGCCCTTGGCGAAATCCGCTGCCGCCGCGCCGGCCCCGATCGCGGCGAGCGCGTCAGGCGCCGCCGTCTCGCCGAGGAGGATCTGCTCGAACGTGACGCTTGCCTTCCGGCGATAGCGGTCCCGGTGGGCCGCGTGATAGGCGCGCAGATCCGCTTCGTTCGGCTCCGGCGGCGGGCTGACGGTCGCGAGCACCGCCTCCATCTTTCGGCCGAGATGGCCCCGGATCAGCGCATCGTCCCGGTCGAGGCCGAGGGCGAGCGCCTCGCGATAGAGGATCTCCTCGCGCACGAAGTCGCCGACGAAGGCGTCGAACTCCGCATCGCTCGGCGCGCGGTCCCAGACGGCGGTGAACTGCGCCCGGAGCTGGTCGAGATCGCCCGCGCCGACGGTGACGACCCGCTCCGCCTCCGGCGTCTCGCTTGCGCCAAACGCGCCCGACAGCGCGAACAGCGCCGCGCCGATGCACAGGAACTGCACGATGGGTTCGCCCAGAAGTCGGCGCAATCGGCGCATCCTCTCCCCTCCGCCCGGAGAGAATGAAGCAGGAATGACGGCCGGTCGCGAGGACCGATCCGCGCGGACTCAGGCGGCCGCGCGCAACTCCACCTCGATCGCCTCGCGCAGGACCGCGACGCGCCCCGCATGGTCGGACGCGCCGAAGCCGATATCGGCGAAGACATCGAGCCCCAGCGCCAGCGCCATCAGGCGCGCGGCGACCCTCTCGTCCTCGATCGCGGCCGGAAAGACGCCCTCGGCGCGCCCGGCCGCCAGCACCTCGACGATCGAATGCCGCCAGTCGCCGAGCGCCTCGCACACCGCGAGGCGGACGGTCTCGCTCATCCGGGCAGCGGCGAGCGCGTCCTTCCACAGGTGGCCGATCGTCGCGATGTGCGCGTCTTCCGGACCCACGATGAGCCCGTCGAGGCGGGTGCGGAGGTCCGCGCCGCGCTGGGTTTCGAGATAGTCGGCGACGATGCGCCGCCACGCCTCGCGGAAGGCCTCGGCACGCAGATCGTCCGCCGAGGCGAAATGGTGGTGGATCTGGCCGGGCGAAGCGCCGAGCGCCGCCGCCACGGCCCGCACAGTCGCCGCCGCGAGGCCCTTCTCGGTGACCAGCGCCACGGCGGCATTCACGATCGCGGCGCGCCGCTCGTCCTTTGTCATGTAGCTCACGGGACCGACCTCCCTTTCGGCCGCAACGGGTCGTTTTTCACTCTCGTACACGTGAACTGGACATGGGTCCAACTTGTACATATGTCCAGGAAAATGTCCGGTCGTGATTTCCACGATGTGATGGGTGAATTTGATGCCGCGTATCGCCGTTCTTGCCTTGCTCCTCCCGCTCGCCGCCGGCCTTGCCGCCTGCAACCAGGAGAGTGAGGGCGCGGCCGCCCCTGCCGCGCAGAGCGCGCCGCCGCCCGAAGTCGGCATCGTGGAGGTGCGGACCGAGGAGGTGCCGATCACGGCCGAGCTTCCGGGCCGCATCAACCCGACCCGCATCGCCGAGGTGCGCCCGCGCGTCGGCGGCATCATCCTGGAGCGCGTCTTCGAGCAGGGCACGACGGTCGCCGAGGGCGACGTCCTCTTCCGCGTCGACCCGATCACCTATGAGGTCGCGGTCGAGGCCGCGCGCGCCGGTGTCGCCCGCGCCGAGGCCTCGCTCCTCGATGCGCAGCAGAACGAGGCCCGCGTCGCGCAGCTCCAGCAGCGCAACGTGTCGAGCGCGGCCGAACTCGACCGGGCGAAGGCGACGCGCCTCCAGGCGGATGCCGACCTCGCCCTCGCGAAGGCGGAGCTGCGCGCGGCCGAGATCGATCTCGGCTTCACCGAGGTGAAGGCGCCGATCGGCGGGCGCGTCGGCCGCGCCAACACCACCGAGGGCGCGCTGGTCTCGGCCGGCGGCACCGAGATCCTGACGACGATCCAGGCGCTCGACCCGATCTATGCCGACATCCTCCAGCCCGTCTCCGAGCTCCTGCGCCTGCGCCGCGCGCTCGACAGCGGGGCGCTGCGCCAGATCGAGCCCGGCGTCGCCGAGGTGCATCTCTATCTGGACGACGGCAGCCGCTATGGCGAACCCGGTCGCCTCCTCTTCTCCGAGGCGGCGGTGGAGCGCACCAGCGGCCAGGTCGCGATCCGCGCCGAGTTTCCGAACCCGGACGATATCCTCCTCCCCGGCATGTACGTGCGCGTGACGGTCGAGCAGGCCCGCCAGTCCGACGCGATCGTGGTCCCCGCCCAGGCCGTGCAGCGGGACGCGTCGGGCCGGCCGCAGCTCTACCTCGTCACCGCGGAGAACACGGCGGCGCTGCGTCAGGTCACCCTCGGGCGCGCCGTCGGCAACCGCGTCATCGTGAATGACGGCCTCGCGGACGGCGACCGCGTCATCGCGGACGGCTTCCAGCGGATCGCGCCCGGCGCGCCGGTGACGCCCGTCGCCTGGACGGATCCGTCCACCCCCGCCACGGCGAACGCCTCCGCCGAGGCGACCCCGACCGCCGCCCCGCCCACCGAAGCCGAGGAGGCGGCCGCGCCGCCGGTCGAGGGCGAGGCGGCCGCCGCGCCGCCTGCTGAGGCCGAAGAAGCGACCGAGGCGGACGCGGAAACAAACACCGGCGCCGCGGGCGCGACGGCGACAGCCACGAACTGAGGCCCGGCATGGCGCGCTTTTTCATCGACCACCCGGTTCTGGCCTGGGTCATCGCGATCTTCATCACGCTCGCCGGCGCGCTCGCGCTGCCGCAGCTCCCCATCTCGCAATATCCGAACGTCGCCCCGCCGCAGATCTCCATCTCGACGAACTTCCCCGGCGCCTCGCCGGAGGACCTCTATCGCCAGGTCACGCAGCCGATCGAGGAGGAACTGAACGGCATCGAGGGGATGCTCTATTTCGAGTCCACCTCCGACGCGACCGGCGCCATCTCGATCAACGTCACCTTCGCCTCCGGCACCGACGTCGCACAGGCCGTGGTCGACACGCAGAACCGGCTGAAGCGGGTCGAGGCCGGCCTTCCCCAGCAGGTGCAGCAGCAGGGCGTCCTCGTGGAGGAGGCCGGCACCAGCTTCCTCATGATGGTCGCCCTCACCGCCGATCCCGATGCCGGGCTCGACGCGGTCGCCCTCGGCGACTACGCGGCGCGCAACGTCATCAACGAGATCCGCCGCGTGCCGGGCGTCGGCCGCGCGCAGCTCTTCGCCGCCGAGCGCGCGATGCGCGTCTGGGTCGACCCGGACAAGCTCGTCGGGCTCGGCCTCTCCATCACCGACGTGACGGACGCGATCACCGAGCAGAACGCGCAGGTCGCCGCCGGCTCGGTCGGCGCGAACCCGAACCCGGTGAGCCAGCAGACGCAGGCGACCCTCCTCGTCACCGGCCAGCTCGCGACCCCCGAGGCGTTCGGCTCCATCGTGCTGCGCGCCGAGGACAACGGCGCCCTCGTGCGCCTCTCCGACGTCGCGCGCCTCGAGATCGACGCCGAGACCTACGCCTTCAACACCTATCTCAACGGCGCGCCGGTCGCCGGCGTCGGCGTCCAGCTCTCGCCCACCGGCAATGCGCTCGCGACGGCGGAGGGCGTGCGCGAGGCGCTCGATCGGCTCGAGCCCCTTTTCCCCGAGGGCGTCACCTACGTGATCCCCTACGACACCACCCCCTTCGTCGAGGCGTCCATCGAGAAGGTGCTCCACACGCTGCTCGAAGCGGTCGCGCTCGTCTTCGTGGTGATGTTCGTCTTCCTCCAGAATTTCCGCTACACGATCATCCCGACGCTCGTCGTCCCCATCGCCCTCGCCGGCACCGTCGCGGTGATGCTCGCGGCGGGCTTCTCCATCAACGTCTTGACGATGTTCGCGATGGTGCTCGCCATCGGCATCCTCGTCGACGACGCGATCGTCGTGGTGGAGAATGTCGAGCGCATCATGGCCGAGGAGGGATTGCCGCCGAAGGAGGCCTCCAAGAAGGCGATGGGGCAGATCTCGGGCGCAATCGTCGGCATCACGCTCGCGCTGATGGCGGTGTTCGTTCCGCTCGCCTTCTTCCCCGGATCGGTCGGCATCATCTACCAGCAATTCTCGCTGACGATGGTCGTCTCGATCTTCTTCTCCGCCTTCCTGGCGCTGTCGCTCACCCCGGCTCTCTGCGCGACCTTCCTGAAGCCGATCCCCAAGGGTCACGCCCACGCCAAACGCGGGCCGTTCGGCTGGTTCAACCGCAATTTCGACCGTGCCTCGCGCGGCTATGCGGGCGCGGTCGGCGGGCTGATCGCGCGCGCCGGGCGGATGATGATCATCTATGTCGCCCTCCTCGTCGGGCTCGGCTGGTTCGCCATGCAGATCCCGTCCGCCTTCCTGCCGCAGGAGGACCAGGGCTTCCTGATCGCGGACCTCCAGGCCCCGACGGGCGCGACCTCCAATCGCCTGCGCGAGGTGACGAAGTCGGCCGAGGATTCCGCCCTCTCGCTGGAGGGCGTCGACAGCATCTTCATCATCCAGGGCTTCTCCTTCTCCGGCCAGGGGCCGAATTCGGGCCTCGCCTTCGTCACCCTCGACGACTGGAGCGAGCGCGACGACACGCAGTCCGCCGCCGCCCTCTCCGGCCAGCTCACCGGGATGCTCTCCACGATCCGCGACGCGATCGCCTACGCCCTCTCGCCGCCTCCGATCCAGGGTCTCGGCAACAGCTCCGGCTTCGCCTTCCGCCTCCAGGACCGCGCGAACCGGGGCGACGCGGCTTTGCGCGAGGCGGCACAGCAGCTCGTCGCCGGCGCGAATGCGAGCCCGATCATCGGCCAGATCTACACCGAGGGCCTGCCGCCCGGCCCGCAGCTCCGCCTCAATGTCGACCGCGAGAAGGCGAACGCGTTCGGCGTCGGCTTCGGCGAGGTGAACCGCACGATCTCGGCCGCGCTCGGCTCGGCCTACGTGAACGACTTCCCGAACGAGGGGCGGATGCAGCGCGTCATCGTCCAGGCCGAGGCGCGCTCGCGGATGCAGGTGGAGGACGTCCTCAACCTCAATGTCCGCAACACGCAGGGCGGGATGGTGCCGCTGTCGGCGTTCGCGACGGCCGAGTGGTCGTACGGGCCGACCCAGCTCGTCGGCTATAACGGCTACCCCTCGATCCGCATCGGCGGCGCGGCGGGCCCCGGCTTCTCCTCCGGCGACGCCATCGCCGAGATGGAGCGGCTCGCGGGCTCCCTGCCCCCCGGCTTCAGCTTCGAGTGGACGGGCCAGTCGATGCAGGAGATCGAGTCGGGCTCACAGGCGCCGTTCCTCATCGGCCTCTCGATCGTCTTCGTCTTCCTGTGCCTCGCCGGCCTCTATGGGAGCTGGTCGATCCCGCTCTCGGTCATGATGATCGTGCCGATGGGGGCGATCGGATCCGTCGCGGCGGTGACGCTCGCGGGGCTCTCGAACGACGTCTATTTCACCGTCGGCCTCATCACGATCGTGGGCCTATCGGCGAAGAACGCGATCCTCATCGTGGAGGTCGCGAAGGATCTGATGGCCGAGGGCCAATCGATGCGCGAGGCGACGATCACCGCCTGCCGCCTGCGCTTCCGGCCGATCCTGATGACCTCGCTCGCCTTCACGATGGGCGTCGTGCCGATGGCGATCGCGACGGGGGCGAGCGCGGCGAGCCAGAACGCGATCGGCATCAACGTCGTCGGCGGCATGATCGCGGCGACGGTGCTCGGCCTCCTCTTCGTGCCGGTCTTCTTCGCCTTCGTCATGCGGGTGAGCGGCGGGGAGAAGAAGTTCGTCGGCACCAAGGCGACGGCGGAAGCGGAGATCGTTCCGCCGGCTGACGGCGCCGCCGCGCCCGCGCACTGACGAGAGGGGACGCGGCGCTTGGCCCGCGTCCCCTCTCGCCTCAGCGCCCGGAGGGCGGCTCGAAGAGGTGCTTGTAGCGGTGCGGCTGGGAGCGCAGATACTGGTCCGGCGCCCGCACCGTCGCCCCGAAATGGGCCGCCGCATGCCAGGGCCAGCGCGGGTTGTAGAGGAGCGCGCGGGCGAGCGCGACGAGGTCCGCGTCGCCCGTCGCGACGATGGCCTCAGCCTGCTCGAACTCGGTGATGAGGCCGACCGCGACGACCGGGATCGAAACGGCGCCCTTCACCGCGCGCGCGAGCGGCACCTGGTAGTTCGGCCCGATCGGGATCTTCTGGCGCGCGTCGACGCCGCCGCTCGACACGTGGACCGCACTGCACCCGCGCGCCTCCAGCGCCTGCGAGAACGCGATCGCATCCTCGATGCCCCAGCCGCCCGGCACCCAGTCCGTTCCGGTGATGCGCACCGTCACCGGCTTGTCGGCCGGGAAGGCCTCGCGCACGGCATCGAACACCTCCAGCGGAAAGCGCATCCGGTTTTCGAGGCTGCCGCCATATTCGTCCGTGCGCTGGTTCGCGAGCGGGGAGAGGAACTGGTGGAGCAGATAGCCGTGCGCGCCGTGGATCTGCACCGCGTCGAGGCCGAGGCGGGCGGCCCGCTTGGCGGCCTCCGCAAACCCCGTCCGGATGCGGGCGAGACCGGGGGCATCGAGTGCCGTCGGCGGCACGTCCTGCGGCTCGGACGGCAGCGCGGACGGAGAGACGGTCTGCCACTGGCGCGCGTCGTCGGTGGCGAGCTGGTGGCCGCCCTTCCACGGCACCTCGCGCGAGGCCTTGCGCCCGGCATGGCCGAGCTGGATCGCGATCGGCATGTCCGACCAGTGGCGCACCCCGTCGAGCACACGCCCCATCGCGGTCTCGGTCGCGTCGTCCCACAGGCCGACATCGGCGTGGCTGATCCGCCCCTCCGGCACCACCGCCGTCGCCTCGATCGTCAGCACCGCCGCGCCGGAGAGGGCGAGCTGGCCGAGATGGATGAGGTGCCAATCGTTCATCAGCCCGTCGACGGACGAATATTGGCACATCGGCGCGACGACGATGCGGTTCGCGAGGGACATCGACCCGATCTGGAACGGACTGAAGAGAACGGACGGCATGGAGGCTCCTGTCTTGCCGGACGGCTTGGTCCGGACGACCCATAGCGCGAATGGACGGGTGGATCATAGAAAAGCGTGCACCACCACGCATCTGCGATCGCGTCCCCGCGCCAGGCGGTGACGCTGTGTCGCGAGCCTGCCGCCGCGGAGCGCCGTGCCGAGGCGCGCGCTACTTCCCGAGGAACTCGAACGGCGCGGTCGGCACGAAGGCGGCGCTCGCCTCGCCCGAATAGGTGTGGGTCTGGTTCTGGCCGAGATCGAGGCGCAGCGTCGTGCCGGTCTCGGCCGAGAAATCGAACTTCTTGAGGTCCACCCAGAAGGTGTTCGGCGTGAGCGCCGACTCGAAGAAGTAGAGCTTGCGCGCCTGGTCGGCCAACGTGCGCCAGCGCGTGGAGGAGATGTTCGGCTGGTCCGGCGTCGAGATGCCGAAGGGCACGGACACGTTGCGGATCACGGAGAAGACGCCGGCGATCGCGAGGTTCGGATCGTCGAATTTCGGGATCGCGTCGACATAGAAGGAGGCGCGCGCGAAGCGGTCCGCCGCGCGGTTCGTCCCCGGCAGGAACACCGTGCCGCCGATCTGCTGCCAGTAGGCGTCGAGGGCGAGCTGCTCCTCGAAGGGCGGCGAGTTGGTCATCACCTGGTAGGCGCGGCTGTGATGGATCACCTGCTTGCCGTCGATATATTGGATGATGGCGCTGTCGCCCGTCGCGTCCGACAGCGACAGGTGCAACGTCGCGAGCCGACCCTCGCCCGGCACCTCGTCCGTCACGATCACGAACGGCTCGTCGCGGAGCGTCTCCACGGCGTCCGCGACGGTCGCGAAATTGTCGAGCACATATTGCGCCCAGGCGGCGATGGTGAGGCCCGGCTTGTCGCTCGTCTCTTCGGGATATTCGGATTCGACGAGCCAGAGGACGTTGGCGACGAGGCCCTCCTCGTTCATCCCGTCGGTTGTCGCGATGTCGTAGGCCGAGGCGATCACGCTGCCATATTTGGAGGTCCAGCGGATCGAGTTCGGGCCGACATTGCCGCTGCGCTCCATGCCGCGCGGGAAGACCCACAGGTTCGTCCCGATGTCGCTCTTCCAGTCCATCGAGCGCGCGGTGAGCACCGATTCGTGCGCGCCGAGATAGACGAGGCGGGTGCAGGCGGCGGCGGGCGAGAGCGCCGTCGCGAGGGCGAGTGTCGCCGCCAACGCGGTGCGGGCGATCGAGCGAACGGGGGTCAGGGGAGCGGCGCGCATAATGCCTCGCGGTCGTGTGCGTTTGGATATCGACAAGTCCTCATCGTCGATTGCGCCCGGCAAGGCAATTCGTCCGGCGCGCGGCGGAACGCGCCTCTATCCTTTCCCGGACGCCTTCGGCCGGGGACGGGCGGGCGTCTCCGGAACGTCGTCGTCAGTCCCCTCGCGGACCATCTGGTCGAACGCGGCGAGGACGTGGTTCTCCAAAATCGTCCGGATCGCGGGCTTGTCGCCGGCTTCGAGCGCGGTGAGGATCGCCTCATGCTCGGCGATCGCGCTTCCCCAGCGCTCGGTCTTGAGGTTGCTGACATAGCGCAGGCGATAGGCCCGCACGTTCACCTGCGCGTGCTGCATCGCGAGGACCGCGTTGCCGGTCAGCGCGACGATACGCTGATGGATCGCCTGATTGTGATGGAAATAAGCGAGGCGGTCTCCCTCCCCGATCGAAGCGACCATCGCCTCGTGCATGGCACGCAATTGCGCAAGATCGGCGGGCGTGACGGTGTCGCAGGCGAGGACGCCCGCGAACCCCTCGATCGCCCCCAGGAACTGGAGAAGCTCGCGCTGCTCCTCGCGCGAGGGGGCGGCCACCGTCGCCCCGCGCCGGGGCGAGATCTCCACGAGCCCCTCGACCGCGAGGATCTTCAGCGCCTCGCGCAGCGGCGTGCGGGAGACGCCGAGCGCTTCGGCGAGCACGCGCTCGCGCACCGGCATCCCCGGCCGCAGCCGGTCCTCGAGGATGCGCTCGCGGATGCGCATCGCGACCTGTTCGGGCTTTTGCGACGCCGCGTCGTCAGGGGTCGGATCGTCCGAGGCTTGGCGGTCGGCAGTCGCGGTCATCGTCCTTCGCACCTGATCGTGGCGCGGTACCTGCCACAATGATAGCGCCACCGCCCGCCACCGGCACCTTCACCAGCAGCAAAGAACTGGCATACCATATCGCAAGTTCTTGTCCGACCGAAAAATTCAAGAATAGGCAATGCCTGCATACGAACCAATCAGCCTCAGGATTTCCGGGCGATTTTAGCGCTCGTTTCTCACTTTGGTGCGCATCAATTGCACAGGCATGCGTTGACAGCGCGCTGGCATAGGAACAGACTTGGCATACAAGAAAGGTTGAGCTGGAAGAACCGGCCAACCACCGGCCTCGCCTCGACGCGGGGAGCGGACAACAAGACAGGGAGGAAACGTGGCTCGACGTCTCGAGAACAGGGTCGCTGTCGTCTTCGGCGCAGGATCCGTCGGGGAAGGCTGGGGCAACGGCAAGGCCGCCGCGGTGCTGTACGCACGCGAGGGCGCGAAGGTCGCTTGCATCGATCTGAAGGCCGCCGCCGCGGAAGCGACGCGTGACATCATCGAGTCGGAGGGAGGCACCGCCCTCGCCCTCACCGCCAACGTCACCAGCTTCGACGACATCACCGCCGTGGTCGACCGCGTGGTCGACGAGTGGGGTCAGATCGACGTGCTGCACAACAATGTGGGCACGAACTCCGAAGGCGGACCTGTCGACACATCCGAGGCCGAGTGGGACCGGGTGATGAACATCAACCTCAAGAGCATGTTCCTCACCTGCAAGGCGATCCTCCCGATCATGGAGGCCCAGCGGCGCGGTTCGATCGTGAACATCTCCTCGCTCGCCTCGATCCGCTACCTGAACTTCAACTACATCTCCTACTACGCGTCGAAGGCAGCGGTGAATCACTTCACTCGCGCCGTCGCGTTGCAATATGCCGACAAGGGAATACGCGCGAACACCGTGCTTCCCGGCCTGATGGACACGCCGCACATCTACGAGGCGATGAAGGCCCACTATTCCGACTTCACCGCCATGCGCGAGCAGCGCGCCGCCACGCCCCCGATGAAGCGCATGGGCGACGGCTGGGACATCGCCCACGCCGCCCTCTTCCTCGCCTCGGACGAAGCGAAATACATCACCGGCATCGACCTTCCCGTCGATGGCGGCCTCCACTGCAAGACCCACTAGGACGCCGATCGATGAGCGAACAACAGACCGTAGGCTTTGTCGGCCTCGGCGTGATGGGCCGCCACATGGCCCGCAACCTCGTGAAGGCGGGCTTCACCCTGCTCGTCCACGACCTCAACCGCGCCGCGGTCGATGATCTCGTCGCGGCCGGTGCGCGCGACGCCGGCTCCCTCGCCGGCATCGGCGCGGCCGACATCGTGATCCTCATGCTGCCCGACACGGGCGACGTCGAGACGGTGCTCTTCGGCGAAGGCGGCCTCGCCCCCTCGCTGCGCGCCGGCGCGACGCTCGTCGACATGAGCTCCATCTCCCCGGTCGCGACGCGCGACTTCGCGGCGCGCCTCGGCGCAGCCGGCGTCGACATGCTGGACGCGCCGGTCAGCGGCGGCTTCCAGGGCGCTGAGCAGGGAACGCTATCAATCATGGTCGGCGGCGCGGCGGACGCGCTGGAGCGCGTGCGCCCGGTGCTCTCGGCCATGGGCAAGACGATCAACCATATCGGCGATTCCGGCGCCGGCCAGGTCTGCAAGGCGTGCAACCAGGTGGCCGTCGCGATCTCGATCCAGGCGGTCGCCGAATCCCTCACCCTCGCGCGCAAGAACGGGGTCGACCCGGCGCGCGTGCGCGACGCCCTCCTCGGCGGCTTCGCCCACAGCCGCGCGCTCGACCTCCACGGCCAGCGCGTGCTCGACCACAATTACGCCGCCGGCTTCCGCGTCGCGCTCCAGATCAAGGATCTGCGCATTGCGCTCGAGACGGGCGCCGCCTCGAACACGCCGCTCCCCGCGACCGCCCTCATCCGCGAGCTCTACAACACGCTCGCCGCGACCGGCCGCGCGAACCTCGACAACTCCTCCCTCGCGCTCCTCCTGCAAGAGATGGCGGGCATCGCCACGCCTTCCGCGTCATGAGCGACCTTGCCGACCTCGTGATGGTGCGTGAGGTGGTGGCGACCTACCCCAATCGGACGGTCGTCGCCCTCGACACGATCGCCCATGTCGCGCCGCAGGATGCGGGGCAGATCATCACGACCGGCTCGCACGGCGGCCTCAGCTCCGGCGAATACGCGGCGCGCGTGCCGATCGCCGCGGTCTTCTTCAACGACGCGGGTCGCGGCAAGGAGGATGCGGGCATCGCCGGCCTCACCCTGCTGCAGGAGGCCGGCATTGCCGCCGGCGCCGTCTCGCACGAGAGCGCGGTGATCGGGATCGGCGGCGAGACCTACCATCACGGCGTCATCAGCGCCCTCAACGCGATCGCCGAGGCCGACGGCTTCCGCGTCGGCGAACCGCTCGCCGCGGCGCTCGCCCGCATTCACGGGGTCGTGTGATGCTGAACACCACCATCGCCGAACTTCACGGCCGCCGCCTCGTCCTGATGGACTCCATCTCCCTCATCAAGGCCGAGGACGAGGGGACGATCATCATCTCCGCCTCCCATGGCGGGCGCATCTCGGCGGGCTTCGCCGCGAAGGGGCGGCCGGCCTTCGTGCTCTTCAACGACGCGGGCGGCGGCAAGTCCGACGCGGGACGCGCGGCGATCGCGCTGCTCGACGAGGTCGGCATCGCGTGTGCCTGCGTCGACCATCGCACCGCGCGCATCGGCGACGCCCGCGACCACTACCATGAGGGCCGCCTCAGCGCCCTCAACTCTCACGCCGGGCGAGCAGGGATCGCGCCCGGCGACACCGTCCGCGATGCGGTGGAGCGGTTCGCCGTCTTCGCCGCCAGCGATCACGCTCCCGAATAAAAAGACCACAGAGGAAACCCCATGAAGCTCAAAGCACTCGCTCTCTCGACCGTCCTTCTCGGATCGGTCTTCGCCGCCACCTCCGCCAGCGCCATCGATATCGGCTTCGCCCTCCACACCTCGCCGCCGGGCCCCGAATTCGAGGCCGTCGACAAGTTCAAGGAGCTCGTCGAGGAGCGCTCCAACGGCGAGATCCGTGTGCGCACCTATCCGTCCGCCGTCCTCGGCGGCGAGCGCGACAATGTCGAGCAGCTCACCGTCAACGAAGTGCAGATGACGCTGAACGGCGACCTGCTCGTCAGCGTGATCGCGCCCGAATATGCCGCCGTCGTGACCCCGTTCGTCTTCCCCGGACCCGAAGAGGTCTACGCCTTCTGGGACAGCGAGATCGGCGCCAAGGCGAAGGCCGCCATCAAGGAGAAGGCCGGCATCGACGTCGTCGCCTTCCACCGCCGCGGTGACCGTCACCTGACCGCCAACAAGGCGATCCCGACTCCTGCGGACATCAAGGGCCTGAAGCTGCGCGTGCCGGAGATCCCGTCCTGGGTGCAGGCCTGGACCGCCGTCGGCGCGAGCCCGACCCCGGTCGCCTATCCCGAGCTCTTCTCCGCGCTCCAGATGGGCGTCGTCGAGGGGCAGGAGAATCCCTGCTTCAACATCAACCAGGCGAAGATGTACGAGGTGCAGTCGCACATCATGCTGACCGCGCACGTCCCGGCGGTCTTCCACTGGTCGATCTCCTCGAAGTTCCTCGACTCCCTGTCGCCCGAGCTGCGCGACATCGTCGTGAACTCGGCGGTCGAAGCCGCCGCCTATGGCGACAAGGTCGCGCAGGAGCAGATCGAGGCGACCTGCGAGGGCCTTTCGAAGGAGCACGGCATGGAGGTGGTCGAGGTGGACCGCGCCGCCTATGTCGCCGCCGCCCGCCCCGCGATCGAGAAGCTGGCCGAAGGCTGGGCGCCCGGCGTCATGGAGGCCGTCTCCCAGTATCTCGACTAGGCCATCTGGCCTCGCGGCGATCGGCCCGGGGGCGCTTCAGCGCCCTCGCGGCGGATCGGCCGCGCACGCCGGGGCGCTCGCTCCCTTCGCGGCTCATGTGATCCGCGTAATGGGAGCCGGGCGTCCCGACACCCTTTTTCCGCCTGGCTGAAACGGAGCTCCCATGCGCCAGATCACGGCGATGCGCCGCGCCATCTATCGCCTGTTCGAGGCGGTGGCGATCGCGTTCTTCCTCATCATGCTGCTGTCCTCGCTCGTCCAGGTCTTCTGCCGCTACGTCCTCAACGAGCCGCTGATGTGGACCGAGGAGCTGGCGCGGCTGATGGCCGTCGGCACGACCTATTTCGGCGGCGTCGTCGTCCTCATCGCCCGTGAGCATATCCGGGTGGACGTGATCGAGACGCTCGTCGGCCCGCGCACGATGGCCGTCATCGCCATCTTCGCGGACATCCTGATCGCCCTCTTCCTCGCCGCCCTCGCCTGGGGGTGCGTGCTGATGGTGAGCGCGACCTGGACCACCTACACGGCCACGATGGATTGGTTCCGCATGGGCTATGTCTACGGCGCCGTCGCCTTCGCCGTCGCGATGATGCTCTTCATCGTCCTTCTCGACATCGTGTCCCGCCTCGCCGTGCTCACCAACGGCGAAAGCGCGCAGGAGCCGGCATGATCCTCGCCATCTTCATCGGCGCGCTGATCGCGCTGTTCGTCATCGGCGTGCCGGCCGCGTTCGCGCTCGGCCTCACCTCGCTGATCGTCACCGTCGTCGACCGCGGGATCGACGCGATCCCGTACACGATCATCGCCCAGCGCATGGTCTACGGCGTCAACTCCTTCCCGCTCCTCGCCATCCCCTTCTTCATCCTCGCCGGCAAGATCATGAACACCGGCGGCGTGACGGACCGGATCTTCCTCTTCGCGCGCCGCCTCGTCGGCCACTGGCGCGGCGGGCTCGGCCAGGTGAACATCGCCGCCTCGGTGATCTTCTCCGGCATGTCGGGCTCGGCCGTCGCGGACGCGGTGGGCATCGGCCAGGTCGAGATCAACGCGATGCGCAAGGCCGGTTACCCGGACGACTTCTCCGTCGCCGTGACCGCCGCCTCCGCCACCATCGGCCCGATCATCCCACCCTCGATCCCGCTCATCGTCTACGCGGTCATCGCGAACGCCTCGGCGACATCGCTCCTGATCGCGGGCCTCCTGCCGGGCCTCGTCCTCGCGGGGATCCTGATGATCGTGGTCGCGATCCGCTCGCGCAAGCTCGGCGTCCCGACCGAGAATTGGCAGGGCCTGCGCGCGCTCACCGTCAGCTTCTTCGCCGCGCTCCCGGCCATCATCACCCCGGTGATCATCATCGGCGGCATGTGGACGGGCGTCTTCACGCCGACCGAGGCGGCGGCGATCGCGGCGGTCTACGCGCTCATCATCTCGCTCCTCGTCTATCGCGAGATGACGCTCGCGCGTCTCTGGGTCGTCCTCAAGGAGACGATGCGCGAGACGGCGATCATCCTGATCATCATCGCGGCGGCCGCGCTCTATGCCTGGCTCCTCGTCTTCAGCCAGATCCCGCAGGAGCTGGTGTCGCTGGTGGACGGGTGGAATCTCGATCCCATCATGCTGCTCCTCCTCGTGAACGTGTTCCTGCTCGTCATCGGCCTCTTCATGGAGACGAACGCGGCGATCACGATCTTCACGCCGATGCTCCTGCCGCTCGCCGTCTCGGTCGGCGTCGACCCGGTGCATTTCGGCGTGGTGATGGTGCTGAACCTGATGATCGGCCTTCTCACCCCGCCGGTCGGCATGGTGCTCTTCGCCGTGGCGAAGGTGGGGGACGTCTCGATCAACCGGGCGGTGACGGCGCTAGCCCCGTTCTATCTGCCGCTGATCATCGCGCTGCTGATCGTGACCTACGTGCCGCAGATCTCGCTGTTCCTTCCCTCGCTCATGCGCTGAGGGACTTCCGCCGCCCCGTCCGACCCCCGTCGGACCGGGCGGCGGCTCTTTGCGGCCCGCCGATCCGCCCTCCGGGGCCAGTTGCGCGGCAAGGCCGGCACAACCTACTATCCGGGAATCGCAACCACTTCGGGTGAGTCATGGCGCCGCGATTCGGCCAAGTTCTGCCCTACATCCCCTGCGTGAGCTGGCCGAGGAGCGGACATCACCTCCTCACCCGCCTGCTCCGCTCCTCGCTCGGCAACCGCTTCAAATATTGCGAGTTCTATGGGGCCCGCAATCGGCTCGGCAGCGAGTGCTGCGGGATCTTCCCGTGCCGCAAGCCCGGCGTCTCGATGAGCAAGCAGCACGATCTGCGGCTCCACGAGCAGCTTGCGCTCGACCATCCGGTGATCGTGCAATACCGGGATTTCGAGCACTCGGTCGCCTCCCACTACGAGCTCTTCATCGGCAAGCAGGCCGGCCTCACCGACACGCGGGACGAGTTCGTCCAGTTCGCGAAGACGAAGGCCGCCGACTATGCCGGCTTCACGGCCAAGTGGGTGCACTCGGACCGGCCGAACCGGCTGACGATCGAGTATGACGACCTGATGGCCGACCCGGTCGGCTATGTCGTGAAGATCTACGGCCTCTACGGGCTCCGGGCCGATCTTCCGCTGATCGAGCACGTCGTCGCGACGGTGGACCATGTCACGAAGCGCGACGGATCGACCGCGATCACCTCGCGCACGGGCGTGAAGTCCCTGCGCAATCTCGAAGACTTCAAATGGTACGACCCCGACCTCTTCGACGAGCTGCGGGCGATCGCGAACCCGGCGAGGGAGACTGCGGACCAGGCCGCACACTCGTAAGGCCGTCGCCGAGGAGTATACCGGCCCACGCGCGTGAAGCGCCGTCTACGCGCCGTTTCACGCCTTGGGCTTCGCCGGAGCGCGGCGGTAGTGCATGGCGACGACGCCGTTGGAGAGCGGCGCCGCCGTGATCAATTCGAGGTGTCGCGCGCCTGGCAGGCCTCTCTCATAAAGGGTGGGGCCGTGGCCGACGATCCTCGGGTGAACGAGGAACTTGTACTCGTCGATCAGCTCCAGCCGATCCAGCGCCGCCGCGAGCTTTACGCTGCCGAGGAGCACGCCCGCCGGGGTCGCATCCTTGAGGTTCTGCACGCCCGTGCGCAGATCACCCGCGATGTGGTGGCTGTTGGTCCACGGAAAGTCGCTTCGCTTCGACGACACGACGTATTTCGGCTTGGCCTCCAATTTGACCGCCCACTCGCGGATGGCGGGAGGCGCCTCCCCCTCGCCGCGCGCGACCGCCGGCCAGAAGTCCTCCATCATCTCGTAGGTGACGCGGCCCCACAGCATCGCACCGGCCTCGTCCATGAGGCGGGTGAAGAAGGCGTGCGTCTCCTCGTCGGCGATACCCGCCCGGTGGTCGACGCATCCGTCCAACGTGACGTTGGTGCTGAAGATCAGAAGTCCCATGAGGCTCGCCTGCAAGCGTCCGATATCGTCATGCGGGCCCAGATATAGCAGCGGCTGACATCGCTGAAAGCGGACGCCTCGCGCCCCGGCCGCTTCAGGAGGCCGACGCCTCCGTCTGCGGCGCGGCGTCTGGCGCCTCGACGGCCTTTGCGGCGCCCATCGTCAGCGCCGCGACCGGGAGCATCGCGAGCACGAGAGCGGCGGTCATCACGAAGATCAGCGCGAAGCTCGCACCTGCGGCGAGGAGCGCGGTGCACATGGCGAGGCCGATCGTCCCGCCCGTCATCTGGACGGTGAGGTTGACCCCGCTCGCCTGCCCCTGGAGGGCGGGCGGGACCGCGCTCATCAGCGCGCGGCGGGGGACGACCGCGAGGAAGGGCAGCACCGCGCCCCAGGCGATCAGCGCGCCGACGATGGTCGGGTAGTGGCCGCGCATCGTGCCGAGGCCGAGGACGAGGAGCGCCGCCCCGTTCACCGCGAGGCCGAAGAGGATGAGGCGCCGCGCGCCGAGCGTATCGGCGAGCTTGCCGGCGAGAAGCGAGGTCACGAGCGTCGGCAGGATGGAGATGAGGAGCGGCAGGCCGGAATCGATCGGCGAGAAGCCGAGCCCCTTCTGCAGGTAGAGCGGGAGGAAGATGAACACGACGATCTTGTCGAACTGGAACATGAAGAAGACGAGTACGCCCCCGGTGAAGGCCGGAATGCGCATGAGGTCGAGCTCGATGAGGGGCGCGTCACGGCGCAGTTCGATCGCGACGAAGATGCCGAGCACCGCCACCCCGCCGAGGAGCGGGGCGAGCGTCGCGGCGCTCCGCCAGCCCCAGTCGCCCCCTTCCATCAGCGCGATGGTCGCGGCGGTGAGGCCGATGACGAGGGTCGCGAGACCCGCATAGTCGAACCGCCTCGCTCCCCGCTTGTCGGGCGCGACGCGGTGGTCGAGCGCCGGAAGCCAGGCGAGGATCACCGTCGCCGTGATGATCGCGACCGCCGGCAGGTTCACCCAGAAGATCCAGCGCCACGACACCGTCTCGGCGAAGAAGCCTCCGACGACCGGGCCGCTTGCCATGAAGACCGCCGCGACGGTCGTCTGAAGGCCGAAGGCGACGCCGCGCTCGTGCGGCTCGAAGAGGCTCGTGGTGATCGCGAAGCCGGCGGGGAAGACGAGCGCCGCGCCGAGCCCCTCGACGGCGCGGGCGGCAAGCAGGATCGCCCCCGTCGGCGCGAAGCCCGCCGCGAGCGAGCCGATCCCGACGAGGCCGATCCCGGCGAGGAAGAGCCGGCCGCGGCCGAACATGTCACCGAGGCGGCCCCCCACCGCGACGAAGCAGGTGAAGCTGAGGAGGTAAGCGTTGACGACCCAGTGCGAGCCGGTTTGCGTTAGGCTGAGATCCGTCTGGATCGTCGGCAGCGCGACGCCCACCACCGTCTCGTCGAGCACGACGAGGCCGAGGACGAGGCTCGTCGCGAGAAGGATCCACCATCGCGAATGCGCCATTGCGAACCTCGCTCCGCGGGCCCCGACAGATGGATGGCGCATCCGGCGCGCTCGGCCAGATCAGGCGCAGGGACCGGTACGGTTTATGAAGTCGATCTCAATCGAACGCGGTTGGAATGACTTGGCCGTATCTTTCGTACGATCCCACTCATAAATCCGCGTCGGCGAGATCGCAAACCGGTCCGCCGCCTCTACAGGCCTCCTCTCGCTAACACTGATGTTAGGGCTGCCGGCCGGAGCCGGCAGCCGTTCTGGTTCAGACGTTGAAGGGCAGGAGCACCTCGTCGATCACCTGGATGATGCCGTTGTCGGTCTGGATATCGGCCGCGAGCACGCGCGGGTTGGAGAAATCCGGGTCCGCATCACCGATCCGGTTGCCGAGGAAGGTGAGGTCCTCGTCGCCATAGAGCGGCGTCACCACGCGCTCGGACTGGAGCTCGCCGAGCGTCATCGCGCCGCCGACGACGTGATAGGTGAGCACGTCCGTCAACAGCGGGGCCGGGTCCCCGCCGCCGAGCACCGTCAGCGTGTCGAGGATGAAGTCGAGCGAACCCGCCTCGTCATCGCCGCCATAGCCGAGCCGCTGGGCGAGCGAGATGAACGCCGCGTCGGTCGGCGCGAGCACGGAGAAACGCGCATCCGGGTCGGCGAGCACATCGGTGAGGCCGGTGAAGTTCAGCGCCGTCAGGAGGAGGTCGAAGTCGCTGTTGTCATCGTCCGGCGTGCCCCCGCTCGGGGCGACGACGGCGGCGATCGACTCAGGCCGCCCGTCGACCGGAAGGCCGGTCAGCACCTCGCCGAGCCCCTCGACCGCGATCGCGCCGGATAGGTCGCCGAAGCCGGAGACGGCCGAGGCCGGGATGCCCTTCAAGACAATCGAGCCGGTCGGGTGGAAGATCTCCAGATTGTTGCCCGCCGATCCGAGATCCCAGAAGGCGCTCTCGTCGAGCGCGGCGAAGGTGGCCGCCGCGTCGCCGCCGTTGGCGATGATGAGCTCGGCAAGGTCGGGCGAGGAGGCGAGAACCGAGTCGACATCGAGGACGATCTTGTCGAGCTTCAGCTCCAGATCGCGGACGATGTCGCGCCCTTCACCGAGGCGGTTGGGGTCGAAATAGAAGCGGTCGGTGCCCTGGCCGCCGGAGAGGGCATCATCCCCGATGCCGCCTTCCAGCCAGTCGAACCCGCGGCCGCCGAGGATATTGTCGTGACCCCGGCCGCCGAACAGTTGGTCGAAGCCGTCGCCACCGGAAAGAAAGTCGTTGCCGCCACCGCCCCCGATGCGGTCGCCGCCTTCCTGCCCGTAAACGATATCAGCGTCGGCGCCAGCAAATATGCGATCGTTGCCAGCATAACCGATGATGATGTCCGGAAACTTCGATCCATTCAGCTTTTCCGACTGGTCCGATCCCTCGAAAAGACGATAGTTCGGAGCGAAATTCATGATGTTCCTCTCCCAGTTTCTCTCACATGCCGTTGCGGCGAGGGGATGTACGGAGGGAGCGGCGCAATGGATTTCGCTATCACGGGAACGTGAAAGCGGTTGATCCAGACGCGTGGGGAAGCCGCCGATCCGGGCCCGTTGACATGTAAAACGATCGTTTTACATGTTGCTCCATGGACATCCGCACAAAGCTGATCGCCGCCGCCGAGCGCGTGTTCGACCGGCACGGCTTCACCGCGACGGGGATGGATCGCCTCACCGAGGCGGCGGGCCTGTCGAGCCGCACCCTCTACAAGCACGCCGGCAGCAAGACCGCCCTCATCGCCGCCGTCCTCACCGAGCGCGACCGTCGCTTCATGCAGCGCCTCGAGGTGGAGAGCGTCGACGCCCTCTTCGCCGCGCTCGAGGACTGGATCGCCGCCGAGGGCGCGCGCGGCTGCCTCTTCCTGCGGGCCGCGGGCGAGACGGGCGGCGACACGCCCGAGATCGCCGAGAGGGTGGCGGCGCACAAGGAGGCGTTCCGCGCACGGATCGCCGCGATCGTCGCCCGCGAGACGGGGCGTGAGGATGCGGCGCTCGCCGAGCAGATCCTCGTGCTTTTCGAGGGCGCGACGGCGGCCGCCTCCTATCGCGGCGCGGCGGCGGTGAAGGCGGCGCGGACGGCAGCCGCGGTCCTCGTCGCGGGCGCACGGCGATGAACCCGACCCTCCGGTTCGGCGCCGTGGGGTTCGGCCTGATCGCGGTCACCTACGGCTTCGCGCGCTTCGCCTTCGGACTGTTTTTGCCGCAGATCAGCGCCGACCTCGCGCTCGGCCCGGCGCTCGCCGGATTGATCTCGGGCGGCGCCTTCCTCGCGTACTGCGTCGCGATCCTCGCCTCGGCCGCGCTCACCGAGCGCATCGGGCCGCGCGCGGTCGCGGTGACGGCAGCGCTCGTGGCAGGCATCGGCATGGTCGGGATCGCGGCAGCGCCGGGAGCCATCCCGCTCGCGGGCGCGGTGATGCTCGCGGGGTCGAGCACCGGCCTTGCCTCGCCGCCGATGGCCGCCGCCGTCGCCCGCCGCGTCGCCCCCGCCGGCCGGGACGCCACCAACACATGGATCAATGCCGGGACGAGCGCCGGCGTCGCACTGTCAGGGCCGATCGCGCTCGCGCTGGGGGCGGAGTGGCGTTTCGCCTTCCTCGGCTTCGCCCTCGCCGCCTTCGCCCTCGCGCTCGCGGCGGCGCGCGTCGTCCCCGCCGGCGGCGGCCGGATGGCCGAGACTGCCGGGCTCACGGGCATCCTGAATGGCGGCATCGCCCGCCTCGTCGCCGCGTCCTTCCTGACGGGGGCCGCGAGCACGGCAATCTGGTCCTTCGGGGGAGAACTCGCCGCGATCCGGCTCGGCTGGGGCACGGAGGGGACCGGCGCGCTCTGGGTCGGCATCGGCGCGGCGGGGATCGCGGGCGCGTTCGCCGGGCGGCTCGTGGCGCGGTTCGGCATCGACCCCGTGCACCGCGCCTTCCTCGCCTTGATGGCGGCGGGGATCCTCGGGGTCGGCGCAGAGTTCGCGAGCCCCGCGACGGCGATCGCGGGCGGTGCGCTCTTCGGCGCGGCCTACGTGATGCTGACCGGGATCTACCTCGTCTGGGGCGTCACCGCCCTCCCCGACCGGCCCGCAACGGGGCTCACGGTCGCCTTCCTGACGCTCGCCATCGGCCAGACGGTCGGCGCGCCGCTCTTCGGCCTCATCCTCGAAAGTCTCGGCCCGGACACGGCGGTCGCCGCGTTCGCCGCGCTCGGTCTCGGCGGGGCGCTCGCGCGGGCGGACCGGAGCGCACCCGCCGTGCGCCGGCGGTCAGCGCGCTTCAACCCCCGCGCGACACCGTGCGGAAATCAATCGCCGTAGGGCACCGTCAAAAGGACGCGGGCGCCGCCGTCGGTCGTGTAGCTCACCGTCGCCGAGAGGCTGCGCGCCATCGCGTCGACGAGCTTGGTGCCGACGCCCGTCCCCTTCGGGGCGGTGCCGCCGGAGAAGCCGACGCCGTCATCCTCGATCGCGACGTGGAACGCGTCCGCCCCGCGCGTCATCGACACGCGGATCTCGCCCGGCTGATCCTCGCGATAGGCGTATTTGCAGGCGTTCGAGACGAGCTCGTTCACGACAACGCCGACCGACACGGCCTGATCGGTCGGCAGCCGCAGCGTCTCGGCGGAGAAACGGATCGCGCGGGGGGCGAGCTCGGTCGACCAGGCGTCCTCGATGTCGGAGAGGACGGTCGCGAGATATTCCTTCAGCTCGACGGTCTGGATGTCGTCGGAGGTGTAGAGGCGGCGGTGGAGGCGGCTGATGGTCTGGACGCGCTGGCGCGTGTCCTTGAGCGCGGTCCGCGCCTCGGGCGTCGTCACCGCGTTCGCCTGGATCTGGATGAAGGAGGAGACGATCTGGAGGCTGTTCGCGACCCGGTGGTTCGCCTCCAGCACCAGCGCGGCGAGGCGCTCGTTGCTCGCCCGCAGCTCCTCCTCCGCGCTGAGGCGGGCCGCGATCAGCCCCTGCCGTTCCAGCGCATGGCCGAGGCTCGAGGCGAGAAGGTCGAAGAACTCCTCCCCGATCGCCTTCAAGACATAGTCCGACGCACCGGCCTTCAGCGCGGCGACGGCGATGCGGCTGTCGTCCGAGCCGGTCACGTAGACGACCGGTGGGGGGTGCGGCAGCGCCATCAATTCGGCGAGCGTGTCGAGCCCGTCCCGTCCCGGCATCGTGTGGTCGAGGGTCACGACGTCGAACGGCTCGGCCGCGAGCAGGGCGAGGCCTGCGTCCGCCGAGGCGGCGCCCGTCACCTCGAACCCGCGGCGCTTCAGGGCCTTTTGGGCCAGCCGGATCAGCGCCTCGTCGTCGTCGATATAGAGGACGCGCGGCACGGTCACTCGTCCGGTTCTGCCTCCGGCAGCTGAATGACTGACAGGAACAGGCCGAGCTGCCGGATCGCCTGTGCGAAATTCTCGTAGTTCACCGGCTTGGTGATGTAGACGTTGGCACCGAGATCGTAACACCGCTCGATTTCCACCTTGTCGTCCGTCGTGGTCAGCACGACGACGGGCGTGCGCTTCAGCGGACTGTCGTCCGACTTCATCCGGATCAGGATGTCGGTCCCGCTCATATCGGGCAGATTGAGGTCGAGGAGCACGAGGGCGGGGCCGTTCAGCGCCGGACCCGAATCGCCTTTGAACAGGTACTGCAGCGCGCTCGTACCGTCGGCGAAATGGCGGATCTCGTTGCTGACTCCGGCGCGGCGGATGTTCTTTTCGATCAACCGCGCATGGCCCTCGTCATCCTCGATCATGATGATGGTGACCGACTGATGTGATTTCACGTCTACGCCCCGGAACGCATGGTCATCGGCAGGGATACACGAAACGTCGCCCCTTCGCCGAGCGTCGACTCGCATTCGACGACGCCGCCCAAGCGGTATGCGAGCGCACGCACATGTGCAAGACCGATGCCTTCTCCGGGACGGTCCTGAGAGCCTGATCGACGAAATAGGTCAAAAATTCGCTGATGGTCCTTCGGATCGATGCCGCGTCCGTTGTCGGCGACCTCATAAACGAGGCGCCCGGCGCGGCGATGGCCTGACACAACAATCCGTCCGGGCCGTCCGGGTTTCAGATATTTCACGCTATTTTCGATGAGATTGGAAAAAATCTGCTCGATGGCGACGCGGTCGCTGTCGATCGGCGGCAGCGTGTCCACCTCGATCTCGGTCCCCGTCTCGGTAAGCTGGTGCTGGATCGATTCCACGATCGAACCGACCACCACGTTCATGTCGAGCCGCTCGGGCGCGAGGACGCGCCGGCCCTCGCGCGAGAGGCGCAGGATCGCGTTGATGAGCCGGTCCATCTTCTGCGTCGAGGAGCGGATGAAGCCGATCGCCTCGGGCAGCTCCTCGTCGACCGCGAGGCGGACCTCATCGTCGACGAGTTCCGGTGCGGCGTCGGCGACGCGGCGGACCATCTCGCGCAGCGGAATCGTCGCCGCGTCGAGCTCGGAGGTGAAGCCCATCACGTTGACGAGCGGCGAGCGCAGGTCGTGGCTGATGATGTAGGCGAAGCGCTGGATCTCCTCGTTCGCCTGGCGCAGCTCGTGCGTGCGCTCGGCGACGGCGGTCTCGAGATCGTCGTTGAGGAGCTGGAGCCGCGCGCCGGTCTCCTCCAGGACCTGGAGGTTGCGCCGCGTGACGATGATCGTGAACACGGCGAGCACCACGAGGAGGACGCCCGTCACGAGGAGGACGAGATAGGTGAGCTGGCCCGAGGCGTATTGCTCGCGCGTGCGGTCCGCGAGGAGGACGCGCTCCTGCTCGATCATCTCCTGCGCGACGCGGCGGAGCTGGCGCACGGTCTCGATGTCGGTGTTGTCGAAGATCGCAGCGGCCGAGGTCTCGGTCCCGCCGTCCGCCCTCTCCTGCATCGAGCGGCGCATGATCCCGACATGCTCGGCCCAAAGCTCGACCACCCGGTCGAGCCGCGAAAGCTGGGTCGGATTGTCGAGAAGGAGGGCGCGCAGCGTCTCGGCCGCCATGTCGAAATTGGCGAGGTTGCGCTCGAAGATGCTGGTGTTGAACTCGCTCGGGTCGATGAGGAAGGAGCGGCGGCCGATCTCGGTGCGCTCCACATAGAGCTGCAGCTCCGCGATCGCCGTCTCCACCTGATAAGTGTGTCCGACCCATCCGGCGATCCGCTCGGTCCGCTGCATCAGCACGGCCACCAGGATGGCGGCGCACGCGAGGAGGACGAAGCCCGAGACGACCGAGGCGAAGATCAACCGTCTCGTTCGCTTTGCGGATCGCTGCATCATGGCCCCGGGCGGTGCCGGCGTCCCGAGGGCCGGTCGTGATGGACGCGCGAACGGGATCGTTTCGCCGAGGGATCGGCAGTGCGCGTCCGCCATATAGGGCGCTCGTCCGCCGCCGTCGACGGCAGACCGGCGCGTCAGTAGGTTTTCGGCTCCCAGTTCAGGCAGAAGCCGACATTGCCAGGCATTCCGCCCTGGGTTGGGCACAACCTTCAGAGGGCCGCGCGCGCGATGGATGCGCTTGGACACGGAACGCGGCATGATCGCGGGAGGCTGTCATCGCGAGCACGCGAACCATGGGAGGAACCGATGGGCAAGAAGGACAAGCGCAAGAAGAAAGAGGCTGAGGCGGAGGCCGCCCTCGCGGCGGCCCCGGATTCGGCAGAGGGGGCGGCCGAAGCGCCCGTCTCGAAAAAGGCGCGCAACAAGGCCTACGAGAAGGAACTCGCCCGCCTCCAGGTCGAGCTCGCGCACCTCCAGGCCTGGGTGCAGGCGACGGGGGCGCGCATCATCATCGTCTTCGAGGGGCGCGACGCGGCGGGCAAAGGGGGCGTGATCAAGCGCCTCGTCGAGCGGGTGAGCCCGCGCGTCTTTCGCGTGGTGGCCCTCCCCGCCCCCAGCGACCGGGAGAAGTCGCAGCTCTACTTCCAGCGCTACATGGCCCACTTCCCCGCCGCCGGCGAGATCGTGATCTTCGACCGCTCCTGGTACAACCGCCCCGGCGTCGAGCGGGTGATGGGCTTCACGCCGGAGGAGACGGTCACGCGTTTCCTGGAGATCGTGCCGCATCTCGAAGCGCTCATCGTCGAGAGCGGGATCACCCTCCTCAAATATTTCCTCAGCGTCAGCGAGGACGAGCAGGAGCGGCGCTTCCGCCAGCGCATCGACGACCCGGTCCGCCAGTGGAAGCTGAGCCCGATGGACCTCGAGAGCTATCACCGCTGGTGGGACTACACGAAGGCCTATGACGCGATGATCGATGCGACCGACACGCCGCGCACGCCCTGGTGGATCGTGGAGTCGGACGACAAGAAGGCCGCCCGGATCAACTGCATCAGCCACATCCTCGGCGCGATCCCCTACGAGCGGATCAAGGCGGACGAGCCGAAGCTCGGCAAGCGCCAGAAGCGCCCGGACGACTATGCCGCCCCGAAGACGGCGCGCAACGTGGTGCCGGCCGTGCTCTGAGGCGGCGGGGCGGCCTCCCGGCGCGCCGACAGGCGCTCAGCCCGCGACGGAGACCTGGTTGCGGCCGCCCGCCTTCGCCTCGTAGAGGGCCTTGTCGGCGCGCTGGATGGTGTCCTCGATGTCGCGGTCGGCGCCCTGTGCGAGCGCGACGCCGATGCTGACCGAGACCGTGAGGTGCGGGTCGATCGTGTCGAGGGGCATCGTCGCGATCTCCTGGCGCAGCCGGTTCGCGAACGCCTCGACGTCGCGCTCCGCGGTCTCGCGCAACAGGACCACGAACTCCTCGCCGCCGAAGCGGGCGACCTTGTCGGTGTCGCGCATGTCCGCCTGGATGACGCCGCCGACGCGCCGGATCACCTCGTCGCCGGCCGCGTGGCCGAACGTGTCGTTGACGCGCTTGAAATGGTCGATGTCGAACAGCAGCACGCCGATATTGCGGTGATAGCGCTTCCAATAGGACATCGCCTCGTCGGCCGCCGCCAGGAAGGCGCGGCGGTTGAGGAGGCCGGTGAGCGGATCGGTGTCGGCGAGGAGGCGCAAGGACTGAAGGTCGGTGTCGAGGCGGCGCGTCACCGCGTCGACCTGCTCCTCGCGCACCCGGATCTCGCGCCGGAGGTCGGCGACCTCGACATTGGTCGCCTCGATCTGCGCCTCCGCCGTGCCGATGCGGCGCAACAGCGAGCGGATCGTGGAGGAGAGCTGCACGAGGTCGAACGAGCCGTCCTGCCGCCCGATCGCCGTCACCTTCGGCTCGCGGCCGATGAGGTCGAGATTGCGCGACAATTCCGCGAGCGGCCGCGTCACGGTCCCCGCCACGAACCAGGCGAGGATCACGGCGATGAAGGCGATCGCCCCGCCCGCGACGAGGATGCGCGTGCGCAGCGCGTCCGCCGGCGCCTCGACGAGGGCGCGCGGGCGCTGCGCCGCGACGACCCAGCCGAGGCCGGGATAGGCGCCGAGCCCCGACGTCGCCGCGAGCGCGGTGATCATCGGCCCGCCTGCATCCTCAACGATGATCGGGCGCTCCCGCCGCACGGCCGCGACGAGGTCGGCCCCGTCGGTCACCGTCTCGGGTCCGATCAGCACCTGCCCGTCGCGCGACAGGACGAGGAGGTCGGTCGCGGGCGCGACGCCGGCGCGGCTGAGGATCGAGGCCTGCACCTCCTGCGCCCAGCGCCAGCTGAGATGCGCCCCCACGACGCCGGTGAGCCCTCCGTCCGGCGCGTGCACGGGCGCGGCGACATCGACGAAGCGGAACGGCGCCTCGTCCGGTGAGGTGCGCAGGTAGGAATCGAGGAGTTTCGCGGCGTGGACGTCCTGGACGGTGACGCCCTTCAGCCCCTCGATGAACCAGGGCCGCTCGGCGACCGAGACGCCTTCGAGGAGGCCGCCGGTCGCGACCCTGACGGTCCCGTCGGGCGCGGCGAGGCCGATCCAGGCATAATCCGGGACGGTCTTCTGGAGCTGCTGGAGGAGGTTGCGCGCCTCGTCGGGCCGGCTCGCCCAGATCGGCCGCAGCGGCTCCAGCCCGATGATGTTGACGACCTCGCGATAGCGCTCGAACATGTGCTGGTCGAGCCGCGCGGCGAGGGTCTGTGCGAGTGTGACGAGCTCACGCTGGCTGCCCTCGATGGCGGCCCGCCGCGCGACGCTCCCCGACCAGAGCGCGGCCATCATGACGGCGGCGATGCACAGGAGCGCGGTAAACAGCGCCGTCTGCGCCCGCAGGCTCAGCCGGTTGCGCAGGACCCGCGCAAAACTCGTGATCCGCCTGATCAATTCCATGCAAGATGTCGGGGGAGTTGCAGCCGAGTGGAGGGGTGTTTGTAGCGGGGGAAATTGGACCGGACAACTGGGTGCGGGGTTTGGTTTCGCGTTGGCTGGACATTGTCGGTTGCGCGGCGTGCCGGTTCTCAGAGGTGGGAGCTGGTGATCGGGACGATGCTTGGAACGGTGGCGAGATGCGAACGTAGCAAAACAGTTTACATTAGAAGTCTTTCCAAAATTGGCGATTATTGCGAGGGACATGATGTCAGCCGGATCTATCACAGTCGCCGACCTGTCGCGCGGTCTATACGATCACGAGCAGCATTTATCCGTGCGAGACCGGGGCTGGCGGCGATATCATCCGTTTGTCTACGACTTCGACTCCACGCCGATGATCCTCGACGAGCCCGGGGAGAACTGGACAGAAGAAGCGAAGGCGCTCCATATCGATAATCAAAACAAGGCGATTGCGAAACTTAAAGTCGATTATGGTGAACGCCGCCATGAACAGGTAGTACAAAATACTAAAGACCTTGGCCCAAAAGCAATATCTATAGTTAGTTATCACAATGATATGCATGAGCAGGCACGAAATTCGTTCGTACTAGGTCTATATTTTCCTGCTCTGGTCGCGACCTGCGCCATCGGCGAACGCATCCTCAACCACCTCATCTTAGATCTTCGCGACTGTTACAAATCGTCACCGCACTACAAGAAAATCCATCGCAAAGCGTCCTTCGATGACTGGCGCTTCGCGGTAGACGTGCTAGAGGATTGGGGAGTTCTTATACCAGATGTCGGACTGACTTTCATGGAGCTCGCGGCGCTACGGAACCGCTCGGTCCATTTCAACGCGGCAACTTACAATACGTTGCGGGAGGACGCCCTATCGGCGCTAGTGAAGCTTGGTCGGATTATCAAATTACAATTTGGACTCTTTGGCAGCCAAAAATGGTTCATTGAGGACACACCTGGGGCTCAATTTATTAAAAAGACACATGAAGACACTCCCTTCGTGAGAACTTACATCATACCTCTGAGCGGATTTGTTGGAATACACTACGGAATGGAATTCACGGAGCGTGGTTGGTGCCATCTGGATTACGAAGACTATGGCACGGGAAGTGTTGACGACGCTGAGTATGCGCGTCTCTACCGCGAACGAGATCATAGCAAAGTTGTGACCCGCAATATGGTAGAGCAGGCTGCGCGCTCGCAGGCGTTGGCCGCGGCCCGAGAAAAGTCGGACTGTCGCGATCAGTGAGATGCTCCGCCGTCGAACTCACAAATCGCCTTGAAACAGAATTCATGACTCAGTTTCAAACCACACCAACGCCGGTCCGTCGGGCACAGCAATCTCGACCTTGACCTGCGCATCGAGGACGGCATCACGCCACGCGCCACTCCCCTTCGCCACCCCAAATCCACTTTGCCATTACCGAGAATTCATGTATCCATGAATCATGGATCATGACCTCGACGCAGACGCCCTCACCGCCCTCGGCCATCCCGGCCGCCTCGCCGTCTTCCGCCTCCTTGCCCGGCGTGCGCCGCATGGGGTGCGGCCGAGCGAGATCGCGGAGGCGCTCGACCTCAAGCCCAACACCCTCTCGGCCTATGTCACCACGCTGACCCGCGCGGGCATCCTCACGACGTGGCGCGAGGGGCGGTCGGTCTATTATGGCGTCGACCTGAAGCGGGTCGGGACGCTGATCCAGTTCCTCGTCAACGATTGCTGCCGCGGCAGGCCGGAGCTGTGCGAGCCACTCGCCGCGCGATCGCTGGAGCGGCTCGCCGCACGCCAGGCCGGCGGCACGCGCAACATCCTCTTCGTGTGCTCGGGCAATTCGGGGCGCTCGCAATTCGCCGAGGCGATCCTCAATCGCAACGGGGATGGACGGTTCCGCGCCTATTCGGCGGGGACGCGGCCCGGCCGGCGGCTGAACCCGGAGGCGGCCTCCGTCCTCGCCGCGCACGGCCACGACACGGGCGGCCTCGCGCCGAAATCCGTCACGCGCTTCGAGGCGACGGACGCCCCCCGCATGGACTGCGTCATCACCGTCTGCGACCAGGCCGCGAACGAGGATTGCCCGCCCCTACCGGGCCTTCCCCTCACCGCCCACTGGTCCATCGCGCGCCCGAGCGCCGTCGAGGGGGCCGACCGCGCCGCCGCCTTCGCCGCCGCCTATGACGCGATCGAGGCGCGGGTGACACGCTTCCTCGCGCTCCCGGTCGAGACCCTCGACGCGCTCGCCCTCCAGAGCGCGCTCGACGCCATCGGCGCGACCCGCGCCGCCGGAAAAGGAGCCTGAGCGTGGCAAAGATCGCGATCGACGGGCACGGCCGCCTCGACGCGCTCGCGGGCGATCCGGCCCGGCACGCGATGCGCCCCCGGTTCGACGACCTGCGTGTCCGCCGGCCTGCCGCACGCGCCAACGAAGCGGATGCGCCCATGGCCGCGTCGCGCGTCGTGCGCACCGGTCAACTTCAAAGAACGATGGTCGCCGCGCCGGGTGGCGTCTGACCGACCTCGCAGCTCTCCGGGAGGAGCTCATGGACCCCATCGCGCGAAACCTCGCCTCCGCCCTCATCGCGATCGGCGCCGCCGTGCTCGCGGGCGCGGCGGCGGCCGAGACACGCGACCGCCTCCACATCGTCGGCTCGTCGACCGTCTATCCCTACACCAACGCCGTCGCCGACCGTTTCGCGCAGGCCGGCCGGTTCCTGCGCCCCGACATCGAATCGACCGGCACCGGCGGCGGCTTCGAGCGCTTCTGCGTCGGCAGCGGCCTCAACACGCCCGACATCACCGGCGCCTCGCGCCCGATGCGGCTCGAGGAGTGGGAAGCGTGCCGCGCGAACGGCGTGTGGCCGATCACCGAGGTGCCGATCGGATATGACGGCCTCACGCTCGCCGTGTCGAAATCCTCCCCCGACACCTTCTCCCTGACTCTGAAGGACCTCTACACCGCGCTCGCCGCGCAGGTGCCGGTCGACGGCGCCCTCGTCGACAACCCGCACAAGGCGTGGTCGGACGTGCGCCCGGATCTGCCGGACGCGCCGATCTCGGTCATCGGCCCGCCCGCGACATCGGGCACGCGCGACTCCTTCGTGGAGCTCGCGCTGCATGTGGGGTGCCGCCACTATGGCGCGCTCGTGCGCCTCGAGGCGAGCGATCCCGCCGCCTGGCAGGCCGTCTGCTCGACGATCCGCACCGACGGCGCCTATATCGAGGCCGGCGAGGACGACGAGGCGATCGTCGCCGACATCGAGAAGGCGCCCCATACGCTCGGCATCATGGGGTACGGCTATCTCTTCGAGCACGAGGCGACGTTGAAGGGCGTGCCGATCGAGGGCGTCACCCCCGATTTCGGCACGATCTCGACGCTGGACTATCCCCTCGCCCGCCCGCTGTTCATCTACCTGAAGAACCAGCACGCGAGCGCCATCCCCGGCATGTCGGAGTTCGTGCGCGAGTATGTCAGCGGGATGGACCCGAGCGGCTATCTGTTCGCGCTCGGCCTCGTCCCCTACTTCGAGTTCGTGGACTTCGAGCAGGTCGCCGGCGACGCGATCGACGGAAGGCCGATGCGCCCGCCGACCCATTGAGGGGGCGGAGCCCATCGATGTGCGGCGGGTGTGCCCCGCCGCCTCAACTTGTCCGGCCGAAACGCCTCACTCGGCCGAGTGGATGGCGTTGTAGAGATCGGCGAGACGCCCGCCCTCGAACGTGTCCGGCAGCGTCGAGACCTTCTCCTGGAAGGTCGCAAGGTCCGGCTCGATGACGTTCATCCCGTCCGCGCGGAACTTGTCGACGAGGCTCGCCTCGGCGTCGAGGATCAGCTGGTCCTGATAGTCGCCGGCATCGTGCGCGGCCTCGGTGATGAGGGCGAGCTGCTCGGGCGACAGGCGGCTGTGCGCGTCCTCGCTCATCGCGATGGCGAACGTCGCAACGATGTGCCCGGTGAGCGTCAGATTCTTGTGCACGAGGGGGATGCCGACCGACTGGATGACGGGGAGCGGATTCTCCTGCGCGTCGACGACATTGGTCTCGAGCGCGGTGAAGAGGTCGCCGAAGGCGATCGGCGTCGGCACCGCGCCGAGCGCCCGCCAGCCCGCCTCGTAGATCGGGACGGGCAGCACGCGCACCTTCATCCCCTCAAGATCCGCCGGCGTCTCGACCGGGCGGTTGGAGGTGAGATGGCGCGTGCCGAAATACCAGGAGCCGTCGACCGTGCGGATCGAGGTCTCGTCGTAGAGGGATTCGGCGAGGCGCTCGCCGATCTCGCCGCGCATGACGCTCTTCATGTGGGCCTGGTCGCGGAAGGCGTAGAGCATGCCGAGGACGTTGAGGTCGGGGGCGACGGTGCCGAAGCCCGCGCCGACGGTCATCGCCATGTCGACCGCGCCGAGCTGGAGGCCTTCGATCAGCTGCTGCTCGTTCCCGAGCCCGGCCCCGCCGATCACCTCGATGGTGATCTCGCCGCCGGAGCGCTCGTTGACGAGCTCGGCGAAGCGCAGCGCGCCCTGGTGGTTCGGCGTGTTGATGGCGAGGCCGTGGCCGAGCTGGAAGGTCAGGCCCTGGGCCGAGGCGGGCGTCCCGGCGAAGCCGATCCCGGCCGTCAGGACGACCGCTGCCGCGGCACGGATTCGAAGTGCGAGCATGGTTGCTCCTTTCACGATGATGCGGAGTAGGTGAGAGACGGGACGAGGGTGACGAGCCCGGGCCAGGCCATCATGAGGATGAGGATCGCGACGAGCGGGACGAGGAACAGCGCGGCGGCGCGCACCACCTGCTCGAAGCCGAGGCCCGAGACCTGGCAACCGACGAAGAGACACATGCCCATGGGCGGCGTGATGAGGCCGATGCCGAGCCCGTAGACGATGAAGACGCCGAGAAAGACGGGGTCGACCCCGGCGGCGACGAGCGGCGGCACCAGCACCGGGGTGAGGATGATGATCGCGGCCGACACCTCGAGGAAGGTCCCGGCGACGAGGAGCACCAGGGTGACGATCGCGAGGAGGACGAACGGCTCCGCGCTGACAGCGAAGAGGATCTCGGCAAGCTGGGCCGCGATCTGCTGGCGCGCGATGATGTAGCCGAGCGGCGCGGACAGGCCGATGATGAGGAGGATCGATCCCGACAGGACCGCCGTCGTGGTGAGCGCCTGGAGGAGCTGGGCCGGCCGGATCTCGCGATAGACGAGGACGGAGACGAGCGCGGCGTAGATGGAGGCGAGCACCGCCGCCTCCGTGGGCGTCGCGTAGCCGGAGAAGAGCGCGCCGAGGAGGACGATCGGCGTCATCAGGGCCCAGAAGGCGCTGCGGAAGGCGCGCCAGAGCGAGACCTGGACGATGACCGGCGCGACGACGCCGCGGCGGCGATAGAGAACCGCGAACGTGATCATCAGGGCGATGCCCGCGAGCACCCCCGGCAGCACCCCGCCCATGAAGAGGAGGCCGACCGGGACGCCGGCGATGCTGCCGTAGATCACCATGTTGATGCTGGGCGGGATGATGGGGCCGAGGGTCGCCGAGGAGACCGTGAGACCGACGCTGAGATCGTCCGGATAATGGCTCTCGCGCATCGCCTTGATCTCGAGCCGCCCGAGGCCGGCGACGTCGGCGACGGCCGAGCCCGACATCCCGGCGAAGATCATGCTCGCAAGGACATTGGCGTGGCCGAGCGCGCCCGGAATGCGCCCGACGACGGCGAGCGCGAAGCCGAAGATCCGGCTCGTGATGCCGCCCGTGTTCATCAGCTCGCCGGCGAGGATGAAGAAGGGGATCGCGATGAGCGGCAGCCCGCTGATCTGGCCGATCACCTGCTGCGGGTAGACGATGAAGTTCGCGCCCGAGATCCAGAAGAAGACCAGCGAGGCAAGGCCGACGGCGAAGGCGACCGGAATGCCGCCGACCAGCGCCAGCGCGAGAGTGAAGGCGGCGGCGATCATCGCGCGGCGCCCGTCCCGCCGGGAAGCTGCACGGTGGCGGCCGGGCTTTCCCAGAGTTCCTCGAGGAAGACGAAGGAGTGGCGGAAGAGCTTCGTCTGCACGAGGCGGAGCGCCATCAGCACCACGAAGACGGGCGCGGCCGCATAGCACCAGGCCCAGGTGATCGGGAGAGGCGAGGCGATGGTGCGCACGCGCGAGGTGAGGCGGAAGCCGTAGCGGCCGAGGACGACGAGAAGCACGGCGATCGCGACCAGCCCGACGATCTCCACGATCCGCCGCGCCGGCACGGGCAGCGCGCGGACGACGACATCCACCTGCACGAGGGCGGAGCGCTTCGCCGCCCCGACCGCGCCGAGGAGCGAGGCCCACACGAGGAGGAATTGCGACACGACCTCGGGCCAGCCGAGCGGGTTGTCGAAGACGCCGCGCAGGACGAGCTGCAGCGCCATCACCGCGCCGATCCCGAGGAGACACGCGATCGCGACGATCTCTTCCGCGTTGTCGAGGAGGATGCGGGCAATCGAAGGGGCCGGCGTCGCCATGCACTCTCCTGGGCTCGAACCAATGAGGGTCTTGTACCGCTGGCACGCAGGTTATCTTGCGCAAATTGGTATGCAAGATGATTTTTTGGGTATGCCTAAAAATGCCGCGTAGCGTCTGACAAATAAGCGAAATTCGCTCGCACCGACGACAACGCTGGCCGAAATCGCATCTTTTCATGCCCTCGGTGTCGCGAGGCGCTGACAATCATGCGCTTTCGGCATCCCAAGACATTGACAAAGGTATACCTAATTGGGTGGTGATAGGAACCAAGCCGACCAACCGGCTCCCGCCCCCCGCAACGCCACGTCAGGATGACCCGCCATGCCGAACGTTCCCGCCCAGGACTACGTGGAGATCCTCAACCTCTACGCCGAGTACAACCTTGCGAGCGACGCAGGTGACTCCGAAGTCTACGCCTCCTGCTTCTCCTCCGACGGTCTTCTCGAGCTCGTGACGCCCGGCATCACGGTCTCCGGCCACGAGAACTTCGTCGCCTTCAAGAATCGCGACAAGGCGGGGCGGCCGCACATCTATCGGCGCCACTGGAACGGCTCGATCCACCTCGAGCTCCTCGATGACGGCGCGGTCCGTGGCCGGGCCTATCTCCTCGCCTTCAACGGCACACCGGGGGATCTCCCCATCATCGCCGACTGCGGCGTCTATGAAGACCGGATCGTCAAGGAGAATGGCGCGTGGAAGTTCGCCCACCGCTATCTCGTGATGGACGGCACCACCTTCGCCCTGAAGGACAAGGCTGAGTGAGCGAGCTCACCGAGCTCAGCGCCGTCGCCATCGCCGAGAAGGTCGCGCGGCGCGAGCTCAGCGCCGAAGCGGTGGCGACGGCGTTCCTCGCGCGCACCGAAGACCTCAACCCCGCGATTGTCGCCATCACCACGATCAACCCGCGCCTCCTCGACGAGGCGCGGGCGGTCGACGCGCGGCTCGCGTCCGGCGGCGCGCCGCGCCCGCTGGAAGGCGTGCCCTTCGTCGTCAAGGACATCTTGCCGACGCGGGGGGTCCGCACCACCTACGGCTCGCGCATCTTCGCCGACCATGTGCCCGAAATTTCCGCCATCTGCGTCGAGCGCCTGGAGGCGGCGGGCGGCGTGCTCCTCGGCAAGACCAACACCCCTGAATTCGCGACCGACATCAACACCACCAACGCGCTCTTCGGGATGACGCGCAATCCGGTCGACCTCAATGTCAGCACCGGCGGATCGAGCGGCGGCACGGGCGCGGCGATCGCCGCCGACATGGCCCCGATCGGCATCGGTACCGATCTCGGCGGGTCGATCCGCATCCCGTCGGCCTGGTGCGGGATCGTCGGGATCCGGCCGTCGCCGGGCCGTGTTCCGATCTGGCCGGCCGAGTTCGCGTGGGACACGATCGTCGCGCATGTGCAGGGGCCGATGGCCCGCACGGTCGCCGATCTCGGCCTGATGCTGAAGATCATCAGCGGCCAGGACGATCGCGACCCCTCCTCCCTCCCCGACCCGACGCAGGACTATGCCGCCATCGCGCGCGCGGGCATCGCGCTCGAAGGGCGCCGGATCGCCTATTGCGAGAGCTTCGGCGGCCTCGTTCCGGTCGACCCGGAGGTCGCGGCGGCGACGCGCAAGGTCGCCGACGACCTCGCGAGCCTCGGCGCGATCGTGGAGCCGATCGAGATCGACGCGTCCGATCTCAAGGCGATCATCGCCGGCACGCGCGGGTTCGGCATCGTCGCCCGCTTCGCCGAGCACGCCGAGCGGCACCGCGATGTGATGGCGGGCCAGCTCCTCGGCCAGGTGGAGGACGCGCTGAAGCAGGATCTGCGCACCCTCGCGCATGCCGAGCGCCTCCGTTCGGCCTATTGGGGCCGCGTGCGCGGTGTGCTGGAGGGCCACGATTTCGTCCTGACCCCGACCATCGGCGCCCCGCCCTTCCGCCTCGACCAGCCGCTCCCCACGACCGTCGGCGGGAAGCCGGTGGACCGCTTCTACGACGTCTTCCTCGCCGCCTACGCCTTCACCGTGCTCGGGCTGCCGGCGGCCTCGGTGCCTGCGGGATTCACCGCGTCCGGCCTGCCGATCGGGGCGCAGATCGTCGGACGGCGGCTGCGCGAAGAGGAGGTCCTCGGCGTTGCCGCGCGCCTCGAGGCGCTGCATCCGGAGCGGATCGCGCGGCGGCCGATCGACATCAACGGCGCGGTGCTCGACTACACAATCGAGACGCCGGGGATGCGCACCACCTAGCCGGTGCAACGTGGCATTCGACCTCCCGCCCGGTTCGACCTACTAGGCGATGGCGGGAGGCGGAAAACGGAGAAACTGGTGGGGAATGATTCGGAGACGGCGCGGCCCGTCGAGATCGAAAGCCAGCGGGAGCGCGTTCTCCGCGAGATGGAGACCGCGATCATCAACGGCGAGTTCGCACCCGGCGAGCGGCTGGACGAGCGGATGCTCGCCGAGCGCTTCAAGGTGTCCCGGACGCCCGTCCGCGAGGCCCTGAACAGCCTCGCCTCGACCGTCCTCGTCGAGAATCGCGGCCGCCAGGGGTGCTATGTCGCCACCCTTTCGGTCGCGGAGATGTTCCAGGCGTTCGAGGTGATGGCCGAGCTCGAAAGCTACGCCGCCCGCCTCGCCGCGCTGCGCATGAGCGAGGAGGAGCGCACCGCGCTGATCGCGCTCGCCGCCCGCTTCCCGCTCGACGGCCCGACGCTCGACCTCGCCGACTACATCGCGCACGCGGAGGCCTTCCACCGCGCGATCTATCGCGGCGCGCACAATCCGGTGCTGGAGGAGATCGCCCTCCAGGTCTACCGGCGCACCCTGCGCTATCGCCGCCAGACGCTGGTCGACAAGGGCCGCATGTACAAGTCCGCCGCCGAGCACCGTGAGACGGCCGCCGCCATCGCGAGCGGCGACGCAGAGAAGGCGGCCAACGCCATGTCGCACCACATGGACATCCGCCGCCTCGACCACGCGGATTTCGTGTCCCTCATCATGCGCATCAGCGAGCAGCGCCCCCAGCCTGTGAAGGACTAGTTCATCCCGCGCTCGTCCGAGCGCGAGGATGATCGATCAACCAGCGTCTCGGCATCCGAGCGAAGGGCGCTGGCTCGGCGGGCGCACCGTGTCGCCCCGCCTCCGGCCGTGGCCGCAATGCGCGTGGGCGTCCGTCTGAGCCAAGGGCCGGCATCTAACTTGCCGTGGCGGCTATGAAAAAACCTAATGAAACGCCCAGATCTTTTCTCTTGCCACTCACCCCGGAGCCCCTACTGTCCTCGTCTAAACATGCAGTAGTGTCAAAGTGAAATTCGTTCCGACCGGACGAATTACTTCCTTGGAACAGTCGTTCCTTCCCCTCCGCTTCCCGGCATTTGCCTCCATCGTCGGAGCAGGCCGGCGCGCTGCCGGGACCCCGGCGGCGGTTGTCACCACACTCGGAACGCGAGGCGATCACATGATTGGGACCAGAAACCTTACCTCCGCACTGGTCGCGACGTTCGTCGCGCTGGTTCCGGCCGCGATGGTCGGTCCCGCCCAGGCGGCCGACGACGTGGCCTTCGCGCTCAACTGGATCATCAGTGGGCGCAATGCCGGCTACTTCGTCGCACTCGACAAAGGTTTCTACGCCGACAAGGATCTCAACGTCACGATCACCCGCGGCCGCGGCTCGGGCGACACGCTGAAGCGCGTCGCGATCGGCGAATCCGATTTCGGCCTCGTCGATTCCACGGTGGTCACCACCGGCGTCGCGAACGACCAGGTTCCGGTCAAGATGATCGGCATGATGTATTCGAATGCCGCCATGGCCGCGATCTACCCGAAGAATACTGGTATGACCGTTCCGAAGGATCTTGAAGGCAAGACGATCGCCCGCGCCGCCGCCGGTGCGGCCGCGAACATGTGGCCGGTTTTCCTGAAGCTCAACGATGTCGATCCGACGACCGTCTCCGAGGTGATCGCCACCTCCTCCACCAACGTGCCGCTGCTCCTCTCCGGGCAGGTTCAGGCCGTGGTCGACCAGAGCTCCTATCTCGGCCGCTACCAGAAGGCCGCCGACGCGCAGGGGCTCGACCTCACCGTCTTCCGTTTTTCCGACTATGGGCTCAGCCTCTATGGCGACGCGATCGTCGCCTCCGACGAGACCATCGCCGAGAAGCCCGACCTCGTGAAGCGCTTCCTCGAGGCGACGCTGGAAGGCAACCTCTACGCCTTCGAGCATCCGGACGAGGCGATGGAGATCCTCGTCAAGCACGCCGAGGAGGTCGAGGCCGATGTCGCCAAGGCCGAGCTCCTCGACACCAAGGAGATCGCGATGACGAGCGAGGTCGAGGCGAACGGCTACGGCTATATCGACCCCGCGCGCATCACCGAGATCGTCGAGCTGATCAACGAGCCCTTCGGGATGACCCGCAAGGTGACGCCGGACGAGGTGATGACGGACCAGTTCCTGACGCGCTGAAACCGGATACTCTCGAACTCATGCAGCAGGTTATCCTGGAAGCATCCGACGTAGGCATGACCTACACGATGCAGTCGGGGCGGGAAGTCACCGCCCTCAGCGAGGTGTCACTGTCGATCCGGCGTGACGAGTTTCTGACGATCGTCGGACCGAGCGGGTGCGGGAAGAGCACGCTCCTCAAGATCCTCGGCAAGATCATCCCGGCGACGAGCGGCGAGGTCCGGCTGAACGGGGAGACGCTGACGCGCCCGACCGCCGACATCAGCATCTGCTTCCAGCAATCGCTGCTCTTCCCCTGGCGCACGGCCGAGGAGAACATCCTCTTCCCGATCGAGATGCTGGGGCGCTCGAAGAAGGCCTATCGCGACGCGGTGCGCGAGCTGATTCAGATGGTCGGCCTCACCGGGTTCGAGAAATCCTATCCGCGCGAATTGTCAGGCGGGATGCAGCAGCGCGTCGCCATCTGCCGCGCGCTGGTGACGGACCCGCCGATCCTCCTCATGGACGAGCCGTTCGCAGCGCTCGACGCGATGACGCGCGACGAGATCGGCATCGAGCTCCTGCGCATCTGGAACGAGCGCAAGAAGACGGTCGTCTTCGTGACCCATTCGATCCCCGAAAGCATCCTCCTCGCGGACCGCGTCATGATCATGTCGGCGCGGCCGGGCAAGATCGACCAGATCATCGAGATCGACCTGCCCCGCCCGCGCACCCTCTCGATGGTCTCGACCCCCGAGTTCGGCCGCTATGCGGAATTCATCCGCGGCCGGATCGCGGCAGCGCGGCAGGCGGCGGCCTGACCATGAAGCGCAATTTTGCCCGCAAGTGGGGCTCGTCCGCGATCTCCGTCGGCGTCATCGTCGGCCTCATCCTCTTCTGGGAGATCATCTGCCGCGCGATGGCGGTGCCGAGCTGGCTCCTGCCCACCCCGTCGGCCATCCTCGCGATGACGTGGGAGAACCGGGACCGCCTCCCCCGCCACTTCCTCGCGACCCTCAACGCGACGCTCGGCGGGTTCATCCTCGCGGTCGCGGCGGGCGTGCCGATCGCCATCGCGATCACCGCCTCGCGCATCCTGCGCAACGTGATCTACCCGGTGCTCCTCGTGTTCCAGTCCGTGCCGAAGGTGGCGCTCGCGCCGCTGATCCTCCTGTGGGTCGGGTTCGGCCTACCGTCGAAGATCGTGGTGGCGGCGATCACGGCCTTCTTCCCGATCGTCATCAACACCTCGGCCGGCGTCTCGTCCGTCTCGGAGGAGATGCTGCAGCTGACGCGCTCCTACAATTCGCCGGCGCTGCGCACCTTCCTCAAGGTGCGGCTGCCCTTCGCGATGCCCTACATCTTCAGCGGCATGAAGATCGCGATGACGCTCGCCGTCATCGGCGCCGTCGTCGGGGAGTTCGTGGGATCGGATGTCGGCCTCGGCTTCATCATCCTCACCTCGTCGAGCACCATGAACACGGCGCTCGTCTTCTCCGGGATGATGCTCCTCTCCATCATGGGCATCACGCTGTTCTACTGCATCGCGCTGATCGAACGCGTCGCCTGCCCCTGGTACCAGTCCAACGACCAGAACCTGCGCTGACGCGACGGAGACCGAGCCCATGACCGCCCCACAGGTGCCCATCGCGGTCGACCCGAAGACCGGGATCTGGACCACCGACGGCCTGCCGATGATCTACCTGCCGCGGCACTTCTACGTGAACCACCGCGACATGTTCGAGGCGGCCTTCGGGGCGGAGGCCGTCGCCAAGGTGTTCTGGGACGCGGGCTACGCGTCCGCCTGGCAGTGGTGCGAGAAGGAGTCCGCCACGCACGGCCTTTCGGGGCTCGACGTGTTCCGCCACTACATGAAGCGCCTCTCACAGCGCGGATGGGGCCGGTTTACGGTGCTCGATGTCGACGCCGAGACGGGCGCCGCCCGCGTCGCGCTCGACCATTCGATCTATGCCGAGCACCGCGGGACGGCGGCGGGCGGCCGCGCCTGCGGGCCGTTCGCGAGCTGGATCGTGGGGTCGCTGGAATGGGCGGGCCGCGACATGGGCCGGCCATGGCACCTCACCGCCGAGGAGACGGCGTGCGCCTGCGAGGGCGCACCGCGATGCCTCTTCACCGCGCGCCCGAAAGACGCCTGAACAGGGGGGCGGTCGTCAGGCCTCGATCACCTCGCGCGGGACGTGGTTGACCGCCTCGCACCCCCGCTCCCCGACGATCGCCGTCTCGCCGAGACACATGCTGGAGCCGCTCTCGCGGTCGAACAGCGTCATGTGCAGGAAGAACACCATCCCGGTGTCGATCACCTGCGGATTGCCGGCCCACACCATCGGCCAGTCCATCCAGGTGGGCGGATACATGGCCCCCAGCGTGTAGCCGCAAGCGCTGAGCGCCTCGGCGCCGAACCCGTGCTCGGTGAAGGCGCGCTTGTAGGCCGCGAACACGTCCCCGACGGTGCGGCCCGGCCGCAGCGTGTCCTGGCAGGCCTCCAGCGCCGCGGAACAGGCGGTGTGCATCGCCCGGTGCTTCTCGCTCACCCCGCCGGTCAGAATGTTGTACATCGCGCACGCATGATAGTGGCGGTAGGCCGCGCCCGGCTCGAAGCAGACTTGGTCCGTCTCACCGACGATCTCGTCCCCGGTGTGATAGCGCGCCATCATCGCCTGCGGGCCGGCGCCGAGCGGCCAGCGCGACGCGGCGGGGTCGCCCCCGTTCACCATCAGCGTGCGCATCATCTCACCATAGATGGCCTTGGTGGAGGCGCCCGGCCGCGTGTGGGCGATGCTCGTCTCGACCACGAGGTCGCACAGTTCGCCGGCCTTCCTCACATAGTCGAGCTCGGCCGGGCTCTTCACGAGGCGCAGCAGGCGCACGAGGTCGGAGGCGTCGCTCAGCGTGCAGAACGTGTCGAGCGCGGCGTCGACCATCTTCGCCCGCTGCCCGGTCAGGCCGTAGGCGTGATACTCGACCCCGACCCGCTTGCCCTCCATCCCGTGGTCGCGAAGCATCTCGCGCACATCGAGGGCGGGGTCCACGTTGTCGCCGTCATACCAGATGCGGATGTCCTTGATGATGGAGGTCATCTGCGACTGGAGCCGGTCGATCGGCCGCGTCACCAGCGCGCAGCGCCCGTCGGCGGAGAGGAACATCGCCTGGAACATCGTGTAGCCGGCCGTGTCGTAGCCGGTCAGGTAGTACATGCTCTCCTGGCGGAAGATGAGGAGGCCATCGAGGCCATCGGCCGCCATCTGCGCGCAGGCGGCCGCCTGCCGGGCCAGGAGCTCACGCTCGGAGAAGAAGATCGTAGCCATGCGCGTCTCCGTGCGGCCGCCCCGGACCGGGCGAGCGCTCTAGTCGATGTCGGGGCGGTCGTGGAAGGGCAGCCCGTCCTCCGTCGGCGTCCATCGGCCGGCGGCGATCATGGCTTCCACATGGTCGTAGACCGCGCCGAGGGGGGCCAGCCACGCGCCGCCACGCTCGCGGATCCGGTCCACGAGGTCGAGGATGGCGGTGAGCCGCGCCGGGCGGCCGGACAGGAAGGGGTGCCAGACGGTCACCCAGTGTCCGCCATAGCGCCACGCGGCCTCGAACTCGGCCTCGTAGACCTCGACCGCGCGCTTGGGGGCCGAGATCGGCATCATGAAGCCGAAATCGCGGCTGTGCATGTAGTGCGGCCAGTCGTCGGAGGTCCAGTCGATCGGGAACTCGATGAGGCGTCCGTTGCGGCCATTGAAGACGCAGGGCATGTCGTCGCCCATCAGCGAGGAATCGTAGCGGAAGCCGGCATCGATCAGGAGATCGGCCGAGTGCTTGGAGAAGGTGAAGCCGGGCGCGCGCCACCCGCGCGGACGCTCGCCGACCCGCGCGACATAGGCCGCCAGTCCGCGCTCGAGCGCCGTCGCCTCTTCCTCCGCCGAGATCTCGCACATGCGCTCGTGCAGGTAGCCGTGAAGGCCGATCTCGTGGCCGTTTTCGAGGAGGAGGTCGATCGCGGCCGGATAGCGCTCGATCACCCAGCCGGGCACGAAGAAGGTCTGCACCATCTCCCGCTCGCGCAGCACCTCGACGAGGCGCGGGATCGCGATGCGGGGCCCATAGCGCAGCTGCGTGCGCGTCGCGACGAGCTGCTCCATCCCTTCGCGATGGCGATAGGCGAGCCCGCTTTCGGCGTCGATGTCCCAGGTGATGGAGACGCAGCAGCGCGCGTCGTCAGGCCAGGGGATGGGGTTCGCGAGCATGATTGTCCCTCGGCATGTGGATCGGGCGGCGGTCGATCAGGCGGTTCCGGAGACGGGCGTGCCGGCGATCGGCACGTTCATCACGTCGTAGGCGAAGAGCCATTGCGGGTCGCGCGCGCCGCGGCCGATCTTGTTCTCCTGCGAGGCGATCTGCACCTCGGCGGTCCGCTCATAGCGCGTCGCCTCGTAGAGGCGGAACGCCTCCGGCACATCCTCGCCCTCGACCGCCTCCAGGCAGCGCATCAGCATCGCGGCATCCTCCACCGCCATGCCGCCACCCTGGCCGAGATGCGGCGTCATCGGGTGCGCGGCGTCGCCGAGGAGGGTGATGCGCCCGCGGCTCCAGCCCGGCTGCGGCGGCCGGACCATCATGGGCCAGCGGATCACGTCGATGCAGTTCTCAAGGACGAGCTGCGTGTCGTCGCAGAACTCGGTGAACATCGACCGCATGTGGTCGGCGGACATCGGCATCGGATGATACTCGTCCGGCGTCAGCGCCTCCGCCCCGGACGCCACGATGTTGTAGACGTCCCGGTCCTCGTTCATGCAGTAGATGAGGACGTAGCGCTCCTGCGGCCCCCACCAGCGGATATAGTCCTCGAGCCCGACCTTGCGGATCGCCTCGGAAGGCACGATGGCGCGGTACGCGACGTGCCCAAAATAGACCGGATCCTGCGGCCCGAAGAGGTGCTCCCTCACCCTTGAGCGCAGCCCGTCCGCGCCGACCACGGCGTCGACGGTCACCGTCGTCCCGTCCTCGAACGACAGGACGACATCGTCCTCGCGCGCCTCGATCCCCTTCAGCCGCTTGTTCATCTCGAAGCTGTCGGGGTCGACGGCGCTGTGGAGCATGTCGTGGAGGTCGGCCCGGTGGAAGGCCATGAACTCCGAGCCGTACGTCTCGAGGAGGCCCCAATTGTCGAAGGCGAAGAATTGTTCGCCCGTGTCGAACGTGCGGTTGGCCTTGATCTTCGGGTGGATTCCGACGGACCGCATCACGTCGCCGAGCCCCATGGCGTGGAACACGCGGGTGCCGTTCGGCGCGAAATTGATGCCCGCCCCGAGGCGGAGGAACTGGGACGACTGCTCGAAAACCGTGCAGCGGTACCCGGCTTTTTGCAACAGAGCGGCCGCCGTGGTCCCGCCGATCCCTGCACCGATGATCGCGATATGCGGGCGGCGTTTCGTTGTCATCGGAGAACTCATCGGGTCGAGGAAAGTGCTGGCGGGCGGCAGGATGTGCCGAATGCTGAAAGCTTATTGAGGCGCTGGATGTGCGCCAAATGATTTTACGTCATGCGCCGATCCAATTGCCTCATCTGCATGCAACGCATCCGCGCCGGATCGGGACCGTCACCTGCCCTTCAAACAGGCAGCCGCTGCAAGGACTTCACGCTTGACCCGGATCAGGCGCTCGGGTGCAGTCTCATGTCGACCGTCGGCGGGGCGCCTGGCGTGCGGAGCGGCCCGCGAGCGGCGCTCGGCAGGTCCACGCGCCCGGCGCGACGAACCAGGTGCCAACTCCAGGTGTGATCCATGTCTCGCCTCCCCCCGCTGAATTCCTTGAAGGCGTTCGAGGCCGCGGCCCGGCATCTCAGCTTCACGCGGGGCGCCGAGGCGCTGAACGTGACCCAGTCCGCGATCAGCCATCAGGTCCGCCAGCTTGAGGAGCACCTCCAGAAGCCGCTGTTCAACCGGTCGGCGACGGGGCTGAGCCTCACCGAGCACGGGCGGACCCTCTTCGAGACGGTCCACACCGCGTTCGGCAGCATCCTCGCGACGGTGAACGAGCTCGAAGGCGGCTCGCGCGGCGAGATCCTCACGGTGAGCCTGCGCCCGTTCCTGTCCTTCAACTGGCTGTCGCCGCGCATCTCGGACTTCTACGCGCGGCACCCGAACGTCACGATCCGCCTCAGCCACACCTACGAGCAGCCCGATCCGTCGGCCGACGATGTCGACCTCGCGATCCTGCTCGGGACCGGCGACTGGCCGGACGCCGACGTTCAATATCTGATGCCGTGCGACCTCACCCCGGTGTGCAGCCCGCTTCTATGCGAGCGGCTCGGCCGCCCGATCGAACTGTCGGACCTGCGGACCCAGACCTTCATCCACGAGCGGACCTACGGCCACTGGCCGCGCTGGCTGACGCTCGCCGGCGACCCGACGCTCGGCGCCAAGCACGAGCTCTTCATCGACGACACCAATGTGCGGATCCAGGCCGCGATCCGCGGGCAAGGGATCCCGATCAGCAACCCGCGCCTCCTCGCCAACGAGTTCGCCTGCGGCAACCTCATCGCCCCGTTCGACATCCGCCTCACGGACCTCGCCTACTATGTCGTGAGCCCGAAGAAGGCGCGCCCGCGCGAGAACGCGCACGTGCTGCGCGAATGGCTGGTCGCCGAGGCGCAGCAGATGACGCTGCAATAGGCGGGGCCCCGAGGGGCGCGGATCAAGCCGGCCGGAAGACCCGGACCGCCCGGAAGGCGGCGAATTTCCAGCCATCGTCACACCGCGCGAAGGTCGCGAAATAGCGCAGGATCCCGGCCGGGATGGCGGGGATCGGCGGGGCGGACCCGTCCGCGCCGCGGGTCGCGGCGAACGCGAGGGCGTAGCAGCTCCCCTCCCCCCGCTCCGCGCTCTCGAAGGTGACGAGCACGTTGCTGACGAAATGCTGGCACACGAAGTCCGGCCCGCGCCCACCGAACAGCGCCCTGGCCGTGGGGACGATCTCGGCGCTTCCGACCAGCGGCGCGTCGTTCATCGGGCGGTGCCAGGCGGCATCCTCGGTGAAGAGCGCCAGGAAGGCGTCGACGTCGCCGGTGTCCTGCGCCAGCGCGTATCGGGAGAAGAGCGCGGCGCACGCCTCGTGCGGGGTCGCGGTGGGAATGGTCATCGCGAGGCCTCTCTGCGGCGCGGGGACAGGAGATAGACGAGCGCCGCGCCGATCAGCGTCAGCACCAGGAGGATCGAGGCCAGCGCCGCGATCTCCGGCGTCACGCTCTGCTGCAGGTAGCCGAACATGCGCACCGAAAGCGTCGGCTCGACGCTCGGGCCGATGAAGATGGCGAAGGTCGTCTCGTCCCACGCCACGTTGAAGGCGAGGAGGAAGGCGACGATCAGCGCCGGGGCGAGGAGCGGCGCCATCACGCGGCGTGTGGTGGTGAGCGGCGAGGCGCCGAGCGAGCCGGCCGCGGTCCACAGGAGCGGGTCGGTCGCCGCGAAGGCCGGCACCAGGACCGACATGGCGACCGGGATCGACACCGTCCCGTAGACGAGCGCCAGAGGCCAGTGGGACTCGAAGTCGACGCCGAGAAAGAGCATCACCGCGAAGAGCCCGGATCCGACGATGATGTGCGGCGCGAGGAGCGGGATCATCAGCGCCCCCTGCACGGTCCGCGGCAGGCGGCCGAGCCGGTAGATGGCGAGCGCCACGCAGAAGCCCGCGAAGGTGCCGATCGCCGCCGCCATCGACGAGATGGAGAGGGAGACAAGGCCGGAATTCAGCCACGTGTCGTCGGCGGCGACCTCGGCATACCAGTCGAGAGTCAGGCTCGAGGGCGGGAATTCCAGGATCGTGCCGGTCGCAAGGCTCGTCGGCACGATGAGGAGCGCCGGCAGGATGAGGAGCGCCAGGAACCCCCAGGCGTAGACGGCGAGGAGGCCGCGCAGGGTCCGGTTCATGCGCGCCTCCTGACGGCATAGGGCTTGGCCGACAGCACCGCCACGACCGAGATCACGAGGAGGACGAGCGTCAGGATCGTCCCCGCCGTCGAGGACAGCGCCGTGCCGTTGCGATAGTCGTTGACGAGGTCGCTCTGCATCACCTGGCCGAGCATGGCGTTGGTGGGACCGCCGAGGAGCGCCGGAGTGACGTAAATCCCCGCCGACAGGACGAAGGTCAGCACCGCGCAATAGGCAAGGCTCTGACGGATCTGCGGCAGGTAGGCGAGGAAGAAGGTGCGAACGGGACCGGCCCCGAGGGAGCGCGTCGCGAAGACGATGTCGCCGTCGACCTTGCGCATCCCCGCGAACAGCACCGCCGCGGTGAGCGGTGCGACGATCTGCACGGTGCCGATGACCACCGCGGGCGTCGTGTAGAGGAGGTTGACCGGGCGTTCGATGAGCCCGGACTGCACGAGCAGGTACATGATCGGCCCGCCACGGCTGAGGAGGATGCTCCAGGCGAGCGTCTTGATGAGGGCGGAGACGATGAAGCAGAGGCCGAGCCCGGCGAGGAAGACGTTCTGCAACCGCCGCGAGCCCGACGCGAAATAGGCGCAGGCCGGAAACGCCCCGAGGACGCACAGGAGCGTCGAGGCGAACCCCACGATCAGGCTGTTCTTGAGCGCGAAGAGATATTGTCCGCGGCTGAAGAAGGTGACGTAGGCCTGAAGGCTCGGCACGTCGTCGTAGAAGAAGGAATTGTAGATCCCCGCGCCGATCGGCAGGAGGATCGTGGCGCACACGAGCGCCAGCGCGGGGACCACCAGGAGGAGCCCCACCACAAGCCGGTCCGTGCTGATGCGCGGCGGCGGCGCGGCTTCGGTGACGGGGTCGGTCGGGGATCGGAGCGCGGCCGCGTTGCCGCTGGGCGTGTCGGTCGGCATGGCGGAACCCTCAGGCAGCGTCCGGATCCTCGGGAAGGAGCAGCGCGTCGTCCGGCGCGAAGGCGATGCGCACCGCGCCGCCCTCCGGCGGCAGCACGGTGCGCCCGTGGAGCGCCGCAATCACCGTCCGCCCGCCGCAGATCCCGAGGCGCACCTTCTGCCGCGCGCCGACATAGGTGACCCCCTCGATGGTCGCCGGGAGGCCGGGCGCGGCGGGGTCGGCCGACACGCTCACATTCTCCGGCCGCACCACCAGCGTGCCCGTCGCGGGCAGCGGGTTCAGCAGCGTGCGCGCGCCGAAAGCCTCGCCCTCGGCCGTGCGCACGGTGGCGTGCGCCCCCTCCCGGCCCGTGACGGTCACCGGGAAGGTGTTCGCCTCGCCGAGGAATTTCGCGACCCACACGCGGGGCGGGTCGTTGTAGACGCGCGTCGGCGCCGCGTTCGCGACGATGGCGCCGTCCTTCAGGACGACGATGCGGTTCGACATGTTCATCGCCTCCTCTTGGTCGTGCGTGACGTAGAGGGTCGGCACCCCGGTGGAGCGCTGGATGCGCTTGATGTCCTCCTGGAGCGCGTCGCGCAGCGCCCGGTCCAGCGCGCCGAGCGGCTCGTCCATCAAGAGAAGCTTCGGCTTGAAGACCAGCGCGCGCGCGACGGCGACGCGCTGCGCCTGTCCGCCCGAGATCTCGGACGGATATTTGTCGGCATGCGCGGCGAGGCCGACGAGATCGATCATCTCGAGGACCGCGCGGTCGATCGCCGCCTTGTCCAACTTCCGGATGGACAGCGGGAAGGCGATGTTCTCGGCGACGGTGCGGTTGGGGAACAGCGTGTAGCGCTGGAACACCATGCCGATATCGCGCTTGTGCGGCGGCGTCGTCGTGACGTCCCGGCCGAACAGCTTCACCCGGCCGCCGTCGGGATAGGTCGCCCCGGCGGCGATCGACAGAAGCGTTGATTTTCCCGAGCCGCTCGGCCCCAGGAGGGTGACGAACTCGCCGTCCCCCACTCCCAGCGTGACCTCACCGACCGCAACGTGCGCCCCGTAGGTCTTGCGCACGGCCTCGAAGGAAAGGGCCGTGCCGGCCTCGCTGCCCGGTGCCAGCATCAGAGCGACACCGACCCCGTCGTCACCCACTCGCGCCACAGCGACTGGACGCGAGCGATGTTGTCGGTCCACCAGGCACCGTCGAGCTGGATCGCCTTGGCGACGTGCTCGGTGGAGGTGGCAAGGTTCGCCGCCACGTCGGGCTCGACGAGGGTCTCGGGCGCCGCGATGGCGCTGGTGTAGCCGGTCTCGATGGCCATCTGCTTCTGGATCTCGGGGCGGTTGAGGAAGACCATCAGGGCCTGCGCCGCCTTCGGGTGCTGCGCCTTGGCCGGAATGACCCCCCACACCGTGGACAGGATGTTCTCGTTCCACTGGATGGCGATGTCGTAGCCTGCGGCGATGCCGTTGAAGGCACGGCCATTGTAGGCGCTCGACATCACGAAATCACCCTTCGCGACGCCCTGCACCGGCGCGTCGCCGGCGGTCCAGAAGGCGCGGATCTCGGGGCGCAGCTCATCCAGCTTGGCGAAGGCGCGGGCGAGCTTCTCGTCGTCGATCGGGTAGATCTCGTCCGGCGACAGGCCGTCGGCGATCAGCGCGGCGATGATGTTGGTCGGCGAATCCTGCAGGGCGCGCGGACCGGGGAATTTCTCCGTGTCCCAGAAGTCGGCCCAGCCGGACGGCGCCTCGGAGAATTCCGACGTCGAGTAGATGATGACGTTGGCGTAGGCGTTGTTCCAGTAGCCGTATTCGTTGAACGCGCCGGGAGCGAGGGAGTCCGCGACGGGATCCCAGAAGCCCTCGGGGAGCGCCTCGAAAAGGCCCTCGGTGGTGCCGATCTGGAGATCCCAGGGCGTGTTGATGGTGACGAGATCCCAGGGCGAGCCGCCGCGGCGGATGAGGGCGCGCAGTTCGTTCAGGTTGCGGTTCGGGGTGACCGTGAACGTCACGTCCACGCCGCACTCCGCCTCGAACGGGCCGGCGACGATCGCCTCGAACTTGTCCCAATAGGTGCCGCCCGTGCCCTGGATGACGAGCTCGCTCTCGAGCGGCGCATCGTCCGTGGCGGGATAGCAGGCCGCCGACGCGCCCGCGGTCAGGGCGAGAAGGGCCGCGGCGACGCTCGCCGGGCGCATGATCAGAGGGGGCATGGTCTCATCTCTCCTGTTCGGGTTGGTCGATGGGGGGAGCGCCGGTCACGCGGCGGTCTCTGCGGTCAAGGTGGAGCGGGCGGCGGTCGGCGCCGCGCCGGACAGGTCGTCCGCCACGACGAGGCCGTAGACCTCGCGGGCCTTCTGCCGCGACAGGAAGCCGAGCCGCACGTCCTCGACGACGGCGTCGGGCGCGCGGGTGAGCGGGTCGCCGAAGCCGCCGCCGGAGGCCGTGTAGTGGGTAACGGTGTCGCCAGTGGCGATGGGCTCATAGTCGCCGATCGCGTGGTCGAGGACGCGCTCGCCCGGCAGCCCCTCGTTGACGATCCAGCGCCCGCCCTGGCCGGCGAGGCCGCCGGCGATCCCCTGCGGATGCGTCACCGTCTTCTGCGAGGTGTGGGCGAGCTGCGCCTTGCGGCCGAGCACGCGATAGGTCAGCACCTGCCCGTTGCCGCCGCGCATGCGGCCGGCGCCGCCGGAATCGACCTGGATCTCGCGGCGCAGATAGAGCACCGGATTCTCCGCCTCGATCGCCTCGATCGGCGGCAGCGGCGCGTTGGTGACGTGGCAGGACATGACGTTGGCGCCGTCCGCCTTCGCCGTCGCGCCGAGCCCGCCGGGCATCGCCTCGCCGAACATGGAGATGCGCCCACCGCCCTCGCGCGGTTCGCTGGCGATGAAATTGTAGATGCAGCCGCAGCTGTCGGCGACGACCCGGTCCGGGATCACCTCGGCGAGCGCGCCCATCACGAGGTCGACGATCGTGTGGCACGTCACCATGCGCTGGAAGACCGCCGCCGGGCGTTGGGCATTCACGAGCGAGCCGGGGGGCGCGATCACGTCGATCGGCGTCTTGCAGCCCTCGTTGCTCGGCACCTCCGGGTCGGTGATGCAGCGCATCACGTAGAAGATGGCCGCCCAGGTCGCGGAGAGGGGCGAGTTGATCGGCCCGTCGATCTGCGGATCGGTCCCGGTGAAGTCGAAGAGGATCGAAGAGCCCTTCACCGTGATCGCGACCTTCAGCGTGTAGGGCCCGCCCTTGGCGCCGTCGTCGAGGATCCGCTCGGTGTGCCGGTAGGTCCCGTCGGGGATCTCCTCGATCACCATGCGCGTGCGCGTTTCGGACTGGGCGATCAGCGCGGCGAGCCCGGCATCGACGGTCGCCACCCCGTAGCGCGAGAAGAGGTCGCGCATCTCGGCGGCGCCGGCGAGGATCGACGCCATCTGCGCCTTGAGGTCGTTCTCCATCGTCTCGGGGAGGCGCGTGTTGTTGAGGATCACCGCGAGGATGCCCTCGTCCGTCACCCCGCGGCGGGCAAGCTTCACCGGCGGGCAGCGCAGCCCCTCGTGGAAGATGTGGAGGTTCCAGCCGCGCGTGCCGGGCGTCGCCGCGCCGATATCGAGATGGTGGACCATCAGCCCGACGAAGCCGACGAGCTCCCCCGCGACGAAGACCGGCGTGAACAGGATGTAGTCGTTGGTATGGGCGCTCGCGAGGGAGGTCTCGTGCGAGTAGGTGTCGTTGGTGCCGACGATGTCGCCCTCGGCCCAGTCCTCGACGGGGATGTGGTTGGCGAGGATGCTCTTCAGGCACACGCCGACGCAGTTGAGGTGGATCGGGATGTTCGCCGACTCGGCGAGGAGCCGCCCCTCGCGGTCGAACACGGCCGCCGAGCAGTCCTCCATCTCCTTGACGATGAACGAGGTGGACGCGCGGATCATGCGGCCGGTCGTGCGCTCGGCGATGCCGCGCACCGCGTTACGGATGATCTCGATGAGCACCGGTGTCAGCGCGCCGCCGGCCTTCGCCGCCTGCATCATGGTGATGGCCTCGCTCATTGGGCCTGCTCCTGGCGTGCGATGATGTTGAGGAAGCGGTCCGTCTCGCAGCGCCAACCGGGCGGCACGTAGAGCGTGGAGCCCGGATATTCGACGATGATCGGGCTTTGCAGCGTCGCGCCGGCCTTCAAGTCGCCGATGCGGAAGACCGGCACCTCGACCCGCTGGTCCGGCCCGACCGCCACCATGCGTGTCGATGCCGGGACGGGCGCCGCCGCCTCGCCCGAAGCCGTTTCCATCGGCGTCACCTTCGGCACCGTGCCGATCGCCGAGACGCGCACATTGACGATCTGGACCGCCTTCGCCGCATCGGCATAGCCGAAGCTCGCGCGGTGCTGGGCGTGGAAGCGGTCCTTCAGTGCGGCAAGGTCAATGGCGCCGTCGACGGAGGTGAGCGGCACGGAGAGATCGTGCGCCTGGCCCTTGTAGCGAACGTCCGCGCTGAGGAGGAAACGGCGGTCCGCCAGGGCGACGCCCTCGGCCTCCAGCGCCGTGTCGGCCTCGGCCACCAGCGCGTCGACCGTCGCGACGAGCGCGGCCGGGTCGACCTCCTCGATCGTGGCGATCACGCTGCGGACGAGGTCGTGGCGGATGTCGGCCGCGATCAGCCCGAGGGCGGACACGTTGCCGGGTGCGAGCGGGATGATGACGCGGCGGATGCCGAGCTCGGCCGCCAGCGCGACGGCGTGAAGCGGCCCTGCCCCGCCGAACCCGACGAGTGCGAAGGTGCGCGGATCGAGCCCGCGTTGGACCGAGACGAGCTTGATCGCGTCGACCATATAGGCCTCGGCGATGGCGATGATGCCGAGCGCGGTCTCCTCGATCGACATGCCGCTCGCGTCGGCGATCCGGCCGATGGCCTCGCGCGCCTTCTCCTCATCGAGCGCGCGGCGCCCGCCGAGGAAATAGCCGCCATTCAGCCGCCCGGCGACGAGGTTGGCGTCCGTCACCGTCGCCTCGGTCCCGCCTTGGCCATAGCAGGCGGGGCCGGGCCGGGAGCCGGCCGAGCGCGGGCCGATCTTGAGGCCCTTCACCGGGTCGAAGGAGGCGATCGAGCCGCCGCCCGCGCCGATCGCGATGAGGTCCAGCATCGGCACGAGCAGCGGATGGCGGCCGATCGAATTGCGGTTGGTGAGCGTCGGCGTGCCGCCCGCGATCAGCGAGACGTCCGCGCTCGTGCCGCCCATGTCGAGGGTGATGAGGTTCTCCTCCCCCGCGGACATGCCGACGAGGAGACCGCCCACGATGCCCGCCATCGGCCCCGAATGGGTGATCGCCGCGGGCAGGCTCTTGGCGAAGTCGAACGACATGACGCCGCCATTGCCGCGCATGATGTGCGGCGCGGTCGGAATGCCGTCGGCCTTCAATTCCGCGCCCAGCTTGTCGAGATGGTGAGCGATCGGCGCCTTCACGAAGGCGTTGATGACGGTGGTGCTCGCGCGCTCATACTCGCGGAACTCGCGGGCGATCGCCGACGAGATCGACACGTTCATGTCCGGGTGGCGTGCCGCGATGATGTCGCGTGCGGCCTCCTCGTGGACCGGGTTGGCGTAGGCGTGGAGGAAGCAGATCGCGACGGAGGTGACGCCCTGCGCCTTCAGCGCGTCCGCGGCGGCCGCCACCTCGTCCGCGTCGAGCGGGGTGACGATGGTGCCGTCGAAGGCGATGCGCTCGGTGACGGTGCGCCGCTTGTCGCGCGGGACGAGGGGGCGGGCCGGGCGCCAGTTGATGTCGTAGACGTTCGGCCGGCGCGAGGCGCGGCCGATCTCGAGGAGGTCGCCGAACCCGCCGGTGCCGATGAAGCCGACCGGGACGTTGTCTTCCTCGATGATGATGTTCGTGACGAGCGTCGTCCCGTAGACGAAGCGGGCCGTGTCCCCGGCCGTCTTGCCGATGCTGCCATAGAGGTCGGCGATGCCGCTGCGGATGGCGATGTTCAGGTCATCGGGCGTCGTCGGGACCTTGAGGGTGCTGATGGCGCCTGTCGTCTCGTCGAACACCGCGATGTCCGTGTGTGTGCCGCCTGTATCCACTCCGACCCGGACGCCCACGTCATGCTCCTTTGTTCACCATGCTTAAAAAGTTGACACCCCCGTCACACGGCCGTCAAACTAATAATTTCTATGTAAAAAAGTAGCTGGAGTAATATTTGGATGAGACCCGATCCGCAGGGGCTGGAGGCCTTCCTCGTCATCGTCCGGCACGGGACGATCAGCGCCGCCGCGACCCGGCTGGGGCTGACCCAGTCGGCCGTCAGCCAGCGGATCCGCCGCCTCGAGGACAGCATCGGCGCGCGCCTCCTCCACCGCCACCGCGGCAAGGCGCTGATCAGCCTGACGTCGGACGGCGAGCGCTTCCTGCCGCTCGCCCAGCGGCTCGAGGACCTGCTCGGCGAGATCGCCGACGCCACCGAGGACCGCCGCCCCGTCCTCAGGGTCGGCGGCGCGCACACCTTCTCCGACTTCATGCTGGCGCCGCTGGTGCCGGACCTCTTGTCGCGCGATCGCGGCATGCGCGTGGACCTCAGGTCCGCCCACTCGCTGGAGCTCTACGCCCAGCTGAAGCGCATGGAGCTCGACGTCGCCTACGTCACCTACCGCCAGCCCTCGCCCGACCTCGTCGCCGATCTCGTCTTGGAGGAGCCGTTCGTCGTCGCGACGACGCTGAGCGCGGTCGACGGGCCGATCGACGTGCGGACGCTGCCGCTGGAGCGGCAGATCCTGATCGTCTACGGACCGGAATATCAGGTCTGGGCGCGTGACAAGTTCGGCGCGATGGTGATGCGCTCGGTGTCGATCAACGACATCCGCCTGGCCCTCACCCTCCTCCAGAACGGCGCGCTGTGGTGCATCATGCCGCTGTGCGTGGCGAAGAGCTTTGCCGCCCGCACCGGCATCGCCTACGCGCCGATCGAGGCGCCCCCGCCCCCGCGCAGCATCTACCGCGTCTTCCGCCGCGACCTCGCCGACGAGCTCGACGCCTGCCGCCGCACCGTGGACGGGTTGATCGCGGCCTCAACCGGGTTTCGGGGTGAGGCGCGGGCTGAGAGGGAGTAGGCGGCGCATCGGAGAGCCGGCGCGGACCATCCGGCTGTGGCTCGGGTCTGGTCGGGGATGGGTGTAGAAGGGCTGGCGCGCTCCAAAGGAGGCATGCGCCTTATTCCGAAGCGGCCAACCTGTTGAAAAGGTTGGTGGGTGCACAAGGACTCGAACCTTGGACCCGCTGATTAAGAGTCAGCTGCTCTACCAACTGAGCTATGCACCCCCGCTTGGGAAGGTCGACATAAGGGACCGGGGCGGCGGCGTCAACCGCCTTGCCGATATTCGATGTCAGGCGGCCTGGTCGTCGGCCTTGCGCAGGTAGCAGCCGGTGATGCGCCACTCGCCGTTCGGTTGCTTCGCCAGCGTGTAGAGCGCCGTCCACGACTTGCCGGTGTTGTCGGTGAAGCCGACCTCCTGGGCGAAGCCGTCCCCCTCCATCGCCTTGGAGCGCAGATAGACGACCGACTGGGCGTGATAGACCGGACCGTAGCCGCGGCGGACCATGCGGATGAAGCGCTCCGGCGTCGGGAACATGCGTTGGAGCTTGGGTCCGGCGAGCGCGTAGGCGGCATCGGCATTGCCGGTGCGGAACGCCTCGAGCTGGGCTTCGATCGTCTCGCGCACGTCGAGAGGATCGGCTTCGACAGGAGTTGCGAAAGCAACGAACGCCGCGAAAACGGCAGGTACAAACACTGACTTCATGTTCACTCTCCTTGCCTGGCTAACAGCATAGCAAAGAGCGTACCAACCTGAAGCTACAGATTGCGCCCGGTGCGCGTTTGGCGTGGAAAAGCGCCATCTCGGCAACAGCTTCGCACCGCAAGCGGCGCCGGGTACCGGCTGGGTCCTGCACCTTCAAGGCTCGGGCGCGACCATCGCCGCGCCCGCCCTCGAGGGGCGCGCGGCGGGGCCGCGCGCCGTGTGCCGTGTGCCGGGATCAGCCGACGAGGTCGCGGATCGTCTCGCGCAGGAGCGGGCCGAGGTCGCCGCGATCGAGGCCGTAGGCGAGGTTCGCGCCGAGGAAGCCGATCTTGGAGCCGCAGTCATAGGTCGTGCCCTGGAAGCGCAGGCCCATGAAGCCGTCCTCGCGCATCAGGGTGAGCATCGAGTCGGTGATCTGGATCTCGCCGCCCGCGCCCTTCTCCTGCTTGGCGAGCAGGTCGAAGATGCGCGGCTTCAGGATGTAGCGGCCGGTGATGATGAGGTTGGACGGGGCCGTGCCCTTCGGCGGCTTCTCCACCATGCCGGTCACCGGGAAGACGTCGCCCTCCCCTTCGATCTCGACGACGCCGTACTGGTCGGTCCGGTCCGGCGCGACCTCCTCCACGGCGATCACGTTGGTGCCGTGCTCGTTGTAGACGTCCATCATCTGCGCCATGCAGCCGCGCTCGCCCTTGATGAGCACGTCCGGCAGGAGGAGCGCGAAGGGTTCGTCGCCGACGAGATGGCGCGCACACCAGACGGCATGGCCGAGCCCGAGCGGAGCCTGCTGGCGCGTGAAGGACACGTTGCCGGCGGGCGGCAGCTCGGCCTGGAGCTGTTGGAGCTGGGCAGTCTTGCCGCGCTCGCGCAGCGTCGCCTCGAGCTCATAGGCGATGTCGAAATGGTCCTCGATCACGCCCTTGTTGCGGCCGGTCACGAAGACGAATTGCTCGATCCCCGCTTCGATCGCCTCGTCCACCACATATTGGAGGACGGGCCGGTCAACGACCGTGAGCATCTCTTTGGGCATGGCCTTGGTCGCGGGGAGGAAGCGCGTGCCGAGGCCGGCGACGGGAAGTACGGCTTTGCGAACGGGCTGCATCTAATCGCCTTCGGTGTCTCTCTCTGATGCCGCTGTGGGCGGCGGTCCCCTATGGCTTAAGGCTTAACAGTCGATAGCGAAAGGTCCTTTCGCAGAGCATACCGATCGAGAATGCCCCGATCACCCATCCGCCATAGTAGTAAGGATCGAAGAAGGTGCTCGTGAACTCGGGGAAGAAAAACATTCGACAGAGTTCCGTCGAATGCATGAACGGATTCCAATAGAGAATGTTTTGGATTTTTGTCGGCATGGATTCCGCTGTGTAGAACATACCCGACATGACCGACAGCGGGGCGGTCATGACTGCGAAGAGGCGTGCCCAGAACGGAAACCACGACTTGATGACAAGGTTTATTGCGGCGATCCCGATGCCGATGATCATGTTTCCGATCAGCGGGATCATCGCGAGAGTCAGATTTTCGGGGCTGTCCGTGTTGTAAACTATTTTAAAAAACATCGTTATAGAGACGAAAAGTGCTGCAATCATGACCCAATTGGCGAGCGCGCCGCCGAAAATAAGATCCATGGGGCGCAATTGCGGCAGCGCGAGCGACTTTCGCATCTTGTTGAAGCCCATCTCCGCGCCGCTCACGATGTTGCGGAAGCAGGAGATCGGCAGAATGCCCGTCATCAGGAAGATGAGGACGAAGTCGCCCATATCGGCCGTGCGCAGGCGGATCGCGGTGAAGACCAGCGTCATGATCAGGATCTGCGCCAGCGGCTCCAGGAGGCCGGACAGAACGCCGATGGGGGACTCGCGGTGCTTCATCTGGATGTCGCGGACAGCCAGCGTGTAGAAGATCCGCGCCTGCGAGCCTATCGAGCGACCGATCGCGCTCATATTTCACCCCTCCTCTGGCGTCGCCGCCAGCAGAATACGCAAGAACCCTGCGCCGACCCGCCCCAGCGCCGCCCTGCCCGACGGACAGGGATCATCGCAGCCGGAAATCCGCGGCGAGCGGATCGGACGCCTCTGGATAGCACGGATCGGCGTCGAGATAATCGCCCCAGAGTTGGCGGAACGCGTCGGCCTCGCCCGCACGCATCCAGCGCCACACCGGTCCGCCCCGCGCGAATAGGTCGCCGGTCCGCGGCCGGCCGATCGAGGCGGACTCGTGGTGGACGGCCATCGATTCCGGCACGAGGCGGTTTTCGAGCCCCCTTGCGTGCGCGCGGAGGCAAAGGTCGATGTCGTTATAAAGTACGCCGAAACGGGCGCTGTCGAAGCAGCCGAGGCTGAAAAACAGCTCTCGCCGCAACGCCATCAGCGCGCCGGTGACGCCCGCGACGCGGGTCGTCTCGCGCTGGCGGCCCGCGTGCCCCGGCCGGTTGCCGGGCAGGAAGCGCTCGGCGTGGCGCACGCGCGCCTCTCCGGCGAGCACCAGCCCCGCGTGCTGGACGCGGCCGTCCGGATAGAGGAGGCGCGCGCCGGCAAGGCCCGTCTCCGGGCGCATCGCCTCGGCGAGGAGGGCGGCGAGCCAGCCGGGGTCGACGAATTCGAGGTCGTTGTTCGCGAAGACCAGGATTTCGCCCCGCGCGGCGCGGGCGCCGAGATTGGAGAGGGCGGCGAAGTTGAAGGGGCGGCCGTCGCGGATGACCTGCACGCCGGGGCGCGTCGCGGCCTCGGCGAGGAGGGCGAGCGCCGCCGCGTCCGTCGTGCCGTTGTCGACGAGGATCAACTCGTGCGCCTCGGGCGTGTTCGCGAGGCTCGCGAGGAAGCGGGAGAGGTGGTGCGGCGCGTCGCGCGTCGCGACCACGATGCTCGCGGACGGCAGGGTCGCGGCCGGGCTTTCCGGGGAGCGCCCGCGCGGGCGCGGCGCTTCGATGCGGCCGAGCCAGTCGACCGCCCGCCCGCGCACGTCGCGTGCGGCGAGGCGGACGGCGTGGCGCGCGGCCGCGAGCGGCTGGCGCTCGACGCGGAGGCCCCGGACCACGATATCGCCCCGCTGCTCGCGCGGGCGCAGGAGGAGCGTCGCGGTGGGGCGGTCGAGGCGGATGAAGCCCGCATGGGAGCCGCGCCCGTCCACCGGCCGCAGGATGCGCAGCGTGTCGAGCGGCGAGGCCGCGCCGCCATCGGCGAGGAGACGCGGCTCGACAAGCGCGGGCTCACCCCCGGCGGTGAGGAAGGTGGCGGCGAACCGGTACGCGCCGGGCTCCAGCGGCGGGTCGAAGCGGAGGCGGAGCACCCCCGCCTCCCCCACGGCCATGCGCTCCCCGTCGACCGTTACCGCCTCGGCGGCCTCGATCCGCACCCGCCCGTCCCAGCTCGCGGGGGTCTCGACCGGCGCGGCCGGCGCGGGGTCGGCACGCGGCGGGAGGCGGAGCGGGCCGACGTTCCAGTCGGGCAGCATCGAGACCCAGGGCGCCGCGGGGGCGAGGTCGAAGGCGCGCACCTCGATTGTCCCTCCCTCGACGGGGAGGAGGCGGAGGGCGGTGAGCGGCTCGGAAAGGGCGAAGATGGCGTTCGCGCGCGGGCCCTCCGCCGCGAGACGGAGCGGCAGCGGGCCGGCGGTGGTGAGGATCTCGGCGCGGAGCGCGGCCGGCGCGGCGAGATCCAGCGACAGGCGGTAGGTTCCGGCCCGCCGGTCGAGCGCGACGGTCAGCCAGGCGGCGTCGGCGGGAAAGGCGAGGCGCGGGCCTTCGGCGGCGATCCCCGCGTCGATCCGCGCCCGGCCCGCGAAGGCGGCGAGCGCCGCGGGCGGGCCGTCGGCGTCAGAAGACGGGGTCAAGCTCGGCGAAGGACGGGAGGATCCGGTCCTTTTCGGAGAGCACCGCCGCTGAATTGTCGATCCCCCAGTCGATGGCGAGGTCGGGATCGTCGAACCGGATGCCGCCCTCGCTCGCCTTGTCGTAGAAGTTGTCGACCTTATAACAGACAGCGGTATTCGGCATAAGTGTCACGAAACCATGCGCAAATCCGCGTGGGACGAGCAGTTGAGCGCCGTTCTCGGCCGTCAACTCGGCCGAAACCCATCGACCGTACGTTGGCGAGCCCGAACGGATATCGACCGCGACGTCGAGGATCGCGCCGGCGACACAGCGCACGAGCTTGGCCTGCGCAAAGGGAGGGGCCTGGAAATGAAGGCCACGCAGCGTGCCTTTCGGCTCGGACAGGCTCTGATTGTCCTGGACGAAGTCGAGCGCGAGCCCGGCATCCTCCATCCGGCGGCGGCTCCACGTCTCCTCGAACCATCCGCGATCGTCACGGAAGCGTCTCGGGGTCATCAGGACGACCTCGGGCAACTCCAACGGGATGAACTCCACGCAACGACTCCTCTAGGCATTTGGTCTTTTCACAAGAGCGTGTATGACGGGGGGCACTACGAGGTAAAGCGGGGTGTCGCTGCGTGAGCCGGCCACTCATCCTATTCGACCTGACGCGGCTGTTGAGCGCTTCGGGGCGATCTGCCCCCACCGGCATCGAGCGGGTCGAGTTCGCGTACGCGCGGTGGCTCCTCTCGCTGAAGCACGCGCACGTGCGCTTCGTGGTGACGATGAACAGCTCGGTGCGCCTCGTCGCCGACAGTGAAGTCCCCGCCTTCCTCGACAAGCAGGCCCGCACCTGGGCGCGCGGCGCGCAGGGCTTCTCCGCCAACCGCGCGCTCGCCAACGTCAATCATTTCCTCCAGGGCGGCGGCGCACCGCCCGCCCCGCGCCTCGGCTACATGTCGCGCGAGGAGCGCCTCCAGCGCCGCCAGTCGCTGACGCCCGACCGCAAGCGCGGCCCCCTCGCGAGCTGGGCGCAGCAGATGGCGGCAAACTGGGCGCGCGAGCCGCTGGCCCCCCTCCTCCAGCGCTGGGCGCGGCGGCGGCCCGTCATCTACCTGCGCGCCTCGCTCGATCGCATGGAGCGGGCTGGCCCGATCGAGCGGATCAAGGCGTTCGAGGGGGTGAAGATGGTGACGATCTGTCACGACATCATCCCGCTCGACTTCCCCGAATTCGTCCGCCCCAACGCGGTGGCGCTCTGCGCGGCGCGGGTCGAGACGATGGCGCAGCATTCGGACGGGATCATCGTCTCCTCCCGCTACAGCGCGCATCGCCTCGCCCCCTTCCTCCAGCCGCACCGGCCGCGCGTGATGGTCGCCCATATCGGCATGGACGCCCCGCCCGCTCCGACCATGGAGCTACCGGATGTCGCGGAGAAACCGTTTTTCCTCGTGATCTCCACGATCGAGGCGCGGAAGAACCATCTCCTCCTCCTCAATCTGTGGCGCCGCCTCGCCGAGGATCTCGGCCCCAACGCGCCGAAGCTCGTCATCGTCGGCAAGCGCGGCTGGGAGGCGCAGACGCCGATCGCGATGCTCGACCGGGCCGACCAGCTCTCCAACCTCGTCTACGAGGCGGGCGCGGTGCCGGACAACGCGCTCGACGCGTTGCGTCGCAAGGCGACGGCGGTGCTGATGCCCTCCTTCGTGGAAGGGTTCGGGATGCCGGTCGCCGAGGCGCTCGCGGTCGACACGCCCGTCATCGCCTCCGACATTCCCGTCTTCCGCGAGACGACGGGCGACGCCGCCGAGCTCATCGACCCGCTCGACGGCCCGGCCTGGCGCCAGGCCATCCTCGACTATGCCGACCCGGCCTCCCCCCGCCGGGCCGCCGCCGTCGCCAAGGCGAAGGCCTACACCCCGCCCTCGTGGGAGAGCTATTTCGACACCGTCGGGGACTTCCTCGACCAGTTCACCGGCGAGCCCGCCCCCTCCCTGACCGAGCGCGCGCGCCGTGCGCTCGGGCAGGTCGCGCTCGACGGCGCCGATGCGACCCCCACACCTCAGAAGCTCTGAGATCCACACCTCGCGCGCGCCGACGGTTGCCACCGGCGCTCCATTCAGGCTTTAGCTTCGTCGCGCCCGCATTGGACCGGGGCGCAGCCGTCGCTTGACGCCAAGCGGCACGACCGATGGGAGACGCCCTTTGACCGCCATTATTGACATCGTTGGCCGCGAGATCCTGGACAGTCGCGGCAATCCCACCGTGGAAGTCGACGTGGTCCTGGAAGACGGGACGCTCGGCCGCGCCGCCGTCCCCTCCGGCGCGTCGACCGGGGCCTACGAGGCCGTCGAGAAGCGCGACGGCGACGCGCGCTTCGGCGGCAAGGGCGTGCGGGAGGCCGTCGCGGCCGTGAACGGCGAGATCTTCGAGACCCTCTCCGGCCTCGACGCCGAGCGGCAGCGCCACATCGACAGCCTGATGATCGCCCTCGACGGGACGCCGAACAAGGCCCGGCTCGGCGCGAACGCCATCCTCGGCGTCTCGCTCGCCGTCGCGAAGGCGGCCGCGATCGCGAACAACGAGCCGCTCTACCGCTATCTCGGCGGCGTGAACGCCTCGATCCTGCCCGTCCCGATGATGAACATCCTCAACGGCGGCGCGCACGCGGACAACCCGATCGACTTCCAGGAATTCATGGTGATGCCGATCGGCTACCCCTCCTTCTCGGAAGGGCTGCGGGCCGGCGTCGAGATCTTCCAGTCGCTGAAGTCGCGCCTCAAGAAGGCCGGCCACAACACGAACGTGGGTGACGAAGGCGGCTTCGCGCCGAACCTGCCGTCCGCGCGCGCCGCGCTCGACTTCATCATGGAAGCGGCCGCCGACGCGGGCGCGGCCATGGGCAAGGACGTCTTCCTCGCGCTCGACTGCGCGGCGACCGAGTTCGTGGCCGACGGCCAGTATCGCCTCGAAGGCGAGCAGCGCACGCTCCAGCCGGCTAAGATGGTCGACTATCTCGCCGAGCTCGTCGAGGCCTACCCGATCGTCTCCATCGAGGACGGCATGGGCGAGGACGACTGGGAAGGCTGGGCGATGCTGACCGAGCGCATTGGCGCGAAGTGCCAGCTCGTCGGCGACGACCTCTTCGTCACCAACGAGGCGCGCCTTGCCGAAGGGATCGAGAAGAAGGTCGCGAACGCGATCCTCGTGAAGGTGAACCAGATCGGCACCCTCACCGAGACGCTCGACACCGTGGACCTTGCCCACCGCAACGGCTACCGCGCCGTCATGAGCCACCGCTCGGGCGAGACCGAGGACGTGACGATCGCCGACCTCGCCGTCGCCACCGGCTGCGGCCAGATCAAGACCGGCTCCCTCGCCCGCTCCGACCGGACGGCGAAGTACAACCAGCTCCTGCGCATCGAGGAAGCGCTCGGCCCGAGCGCGCGCTACGCTGCGCGAGGCTTGCCAGTCTGACGCGAGGCTTGCGACTCTAACGCGAGCGATCTTTACCTAAAGTTGTTCAGCGCTCATGGTCTTCCCGTGAGCGCGGTGACGAGCTCCCGCCTCTCCTCCGAGATGAAGCGGGAGACCCGTCATGGACACCGTCACGATTTCCGGGCCGCGCCAGTCGACCGACTTTTCGCGGCCCGGCTACGTCATCGCCGCCAGCGAGACGCACTATCGCTTCACGCCGAACGCCTACGTCACCGCCACCTCCGACGCGGTGAAGGCCGACAATCACACCAAGAATATCCTGGAGATCGAGGGCACCCTCACCTCCACCGGCGCGTCGGCCGTCTATCTCGCCGGGGGCGGGCAGAACACGGTGAATGTCGACCAGGGGGCGACCGTCGTCTCCGCGAGCGTCGCGCTCGCTGTCAGCGGCAACAGCAACACCATCAACAATTCCGGCCGCGTGGTCTCCCAGCGCGCGAACGCGATCAGCCTCACCGGCAACCAGAACATTTTTGACAATCGCGGCGTCATCGAAGGCGCGACCAACGCGGTCTTCTTCGGCGGCGCCGGCAATCGCGGCACTAACTCGGGCGAGCTTCTGAGCGGCCTCTCCGCGATCTACATCAACGGGCGCAACAGCCGCTTCGACAATGAGGGGCTGATCGACTCGGGCGATGTCGGCCTGCGCGTCGCGGGCGACTCCTTCACCTTCGTCAATTACGGCACCGTGCGCGGCGCCTATGGCGCGGTGGAGACCACCAGCGGCTCCAACCTCAACCTCCAGAATGCCGGCACGCTGTCGGCCGCCTCTGGCGCGACGGTCCTCATCGGGCCGAGCACCGCGAATGCGGCGAATATCAACAATGTCGGCGTGATCGACGCCGCCGCCGACGGGGGCGAGGCGATCCGCGGCGCCGACGGGGTCGAGACCGTCAAGAATTCCGGCATCATCCGCGGCGATGTGCTGCTGAATGGCGGGCCCGACCAGTTCACCTATGTCGACGATGGCAGCGTCACCGGCCGCGTCGATGGCGGCGCGGGCAACGACACGATCACCGGTGCCGCCCGGCGCGATTCCTTCGAGGGCGGCGAAGGCGACGACTCCCTCTCCGGCAATGGCGGCGACGATCGCATCCTCGGCAACGAGGGGGCCGACCTCATCTATGGCGGCGGCGGGTTCGACACGCTGATCGCCGGGAACGACGACGACCGCGCCTATGGCGGGGACGCCGGCGACCGCATCCTCGGCGGCGCGGGGCAGGACCGGCTCTTCGGCGAGATGGGCAACGACCAGCTCTATGGCGACGAGGACGCCGACACGATCTATGGCGGCAACGGCGAGGACCTCATCTATGGCGGCAGCGGCAACGACCTCGTCGAAGGCCAGGACGGGTCGGACACCGTCTATGGCGACGACGGCAATGACCGCCTGCTCGGCGGCACCTTCCGCGACTTCCTCTATGGCGATGACGGGGCGGACCGGGTCGAGGGCGAGGCCGGCAACGACGTGCTCGGCGGCGGGAAGGGCAACGACACGCTCCTCGGCGCGGCCGGCGACGACACGCTGATCGCGGACGACGACCGCGACTCGCTGGAGGGCGGCGATGGCCGCGACGTGCTCCACGCCGGCAACGGCGACGACTATCTGAACGGCGGCGCCGACGCGGACACGCTGAACGGAAATGTCGGGTTCGATGTGTTGGACGGCGGCCAGGGGAACGACGTCCTCAATGGCGGCCCGCAAGGCGATCTCCTCAACGGGCAGCAGGGCATCGACACGCTGCGCGGCGGCGACGGGAGCGACACGCTCTATGGCGGCGCGACGGGCGACCGGCTCTTCGGCGAAGAGGGCAACGACCTCATCATCGGGACAGAGTCGGCCGACACGCTGGATGGCGGGGTCGGCAACGACACGCTGAGCGCGGGCCGCGGCAACGACCGGGTCATCGGCGGCGCGGGCGTCGACCAGATCCTCGGCTTCGTCGGCAACGATACGCTCTATGGCGGCGCGCAGAATGACAGCATTTCCGGCGGCGGCGCGAACGACAGGATCTTCGGCGACAAGGGCAATGACCGCCTCTTCGGCGACGCCGGCAACGACACCCTCTTCGGCGGCCCCGGCCGTGACGGGATGACGGGTGGCGACGGGGCGGACCGGTTCATCTACACGCCGAAGACCGGGTCCGACAGCATCCACGATTTCAGCCCGCGCATCGACACGCTGGACCTCACCGCCTTCGACCTCACGCGGGCGGATCTGCGTGACTATGCCAGCCAGTCCGGCCAGAACCTCGTGTTCAATTTCGGCAAGGGCCAGATCCTGACCGTCGAGGACGTCAAGCTCGGCGACATCCTCAACGACATTCTGATCTGAGCGTCAGCCCCAGACGGTGCGCAGGCGCGCGGCGGTCGTGGCGAAATCGCCGGCCTCGATCGCCTCGCGCAGCTCGCGCATCAGGCGCTGGTAGAAGGCGATGTTGGTCCAGGAGAGGAGCGTCGCGGCGAGCGGCTCGCCGACGCGGACGAGATGGTGGAGATAGGCGCGCGAATAGTCCTGCGCCGCCGGGCAGTCGAGCGTCGGGTCGAGCGGGGCGGTGTCCTCGGCGAAGCGCGCGTTCTTGAGGTTCAGCTTGCCCTCGCTCGTGTAGGCGACGCCGTGGCGGCCGGCGCGCGTCGGCATCACGCAGTCGAACATGTCGACCCCGCGCTCCACCGCGCCGATGATGTCGCCGGGCGTGCCGACGCCCATGAGGTAGCGCGGCGCGTCCGTCGGAAGGCGCGGGGCGACCTTGCTCACCGCCTCGAACATCTCCGCCTGCGGCTCGCCGACCGCGAGGCCGCCGATCGCGTAGCCCTCGAACCCGATGGCGACGAGGCCCTCGGCCGAGCGCGCGCGCTCGCTCTCGTCGGTCCCGCCCTGGACGATGCCGAACTGGAGGCGCCCGGCCGGGGCGAGCTCCTGGAAGGTGCGGCGCGCGCGGGCGGCCCAGTCGAGGCTCAGCGTCACCGAGCGGCGGATCGCCTCCGGCTCGGCCGGCAGGCGGACGCACTCGTCGAGCTGCATCTGGATGTCGGAGCCGAGCTTCAGCTGGATGTCGACCGCCCCTTCCGGGGTGAGGCGATGCATCGAGCCGTCGACATGGCTCTTGAAGGTCACGCCGTCGGCGTCGATGCGCCGGAGGTCGGAGAGCGACATCACCTGGAAGCCGCCGGAATCGGTGAGGATCGTCTTCGGCCAGCGCATGAATTCGTGGAGGCCGCCGAGGCGGGCCATCCGCTCCGCGCCAGGCCGCAGCATCAGATGATAGGTGTTGCCGAGGACGACTTCGGCGCCGGTCGTGGCGACGTCGCGCATCTGCATCGTCTTGACGGTCGCCTGCGTGCCGACGGGCATGAAGGTGGGCGTCTCGACGGTGCCGTGCGGCGTCACGAGCCGCCCGCGCCGTGCCCCGCCATCGGTGGCAAGGAGGGTGAAGCTCATCGGGTCTCCGGGAAGAGCAGCGAGGAGTCGCCGTAAGAATAGAAGCGATAGCCGGAGCGGACGGCGTGATCGTAGATCGCGTGCATCCGCGGCAGGCCCACAAGCGCGGCGACCAGCATCAGGAGCGTCGACCGCGGCAGATGGAAGTTCGTCATCAGCGCGTCGGTGACGTGGAAGCGGAAGCCGGGGCGGATGAAGATGCTGGTCTCGCCATTGAAGGGCGCGAGCGTCCCGCACGCGGCCGCGCTCTCGACGAGGCGGAGCGCCGTCGTCCCGACGCAGACGACCCGGCCGCCGGCAGCCTTGGTGGCGCGGATCTCCTCCACCGTCTCTGGCGCGATCTCGCCGGTCTCGGCGTGCATCTCGTGCTCGTCGAGCCGCTCCACCTTCACCGGCAGGAAGGTGCCGGCGCCGACATGGAGGGTGACGCGCGACAGGCCGATCCCGTCCGCAGCGAGGCGGGCGAGGAGATCGTCGGTGAAATGAAGCCCGGCCGTCGGCGCGGCGACGGAGCCCGGCAGGTTGGCGTAGACGGTCTGGTAGTCGTCGAGGTCCTGCGCGTCGGGCGCGCGCTTCGCCGCGATGTAGGGCGGAAGCGGCATCGAGCCTGCCGCGAGCGGATCGAGCGCGAAGCGGATCGTGACCGTCGGCCCCTCGCGCGACAGGACATGCCCCTCGATGAGGCCGCCCGCGCCGAAGCGGATGACATCGCCGGGCCCGACCCGCTTGGCGGGCTTGGCGAAGGCCTGCCACACACCGGGGTCGGTCTCGGCCAGAAGCGTCAGTTCCACCCGCGCCGTGCCCCCTGCCCGCACGCGCTCGCCGGTGAGCCGCGCCGGGATGACCCGGCTGTCGTTCACGACGAGGCGGTCGCCGGGGCGCAGATAGGCGGGGAGGTCGCGCACGCGCGCATCGTCGAGCCGCCCGTCCGGGTGGGAGACGAGGAGGCGCGCCGCGTCGCGCGGCACCGCCGGGCGAAGCGCGATGGCTTCGTCCGGCAGGTCGAAATCATAGTCGGAAACGGACCCGCCGTCGGCGACGGCGAGCCCTTCGGCCGGTGTGATCAACCGCCCTGGCCGTCCGCGGCCACGCGCGCCTTCAGGATCTTGTCCGGATTGCGGACCGCCCCGTTGTTCTGCATCGTGCCGGCGTTGAGGTTGTCGATGTGGTTCATGCCGTCGACGACGCGGCCGAACACGGTGTACTGGCCGTTGAGGCTCGGCGCGCTGTCGAACATGATGAAGAACTGCGAGTTGGCGCTGTTGGGGTCGCTGGTGCGGGCCATCGACACGATCCCGCGCACGTGCGGCTCGCGGTTGAACTCGGCGTCGAGGTCCGGAAGGTCCGAGCCGCCCGCGCCCGTGCCGGTCGGGTCGCCCGTCTGGGCCATGAAGCCCGGGATCACGCGGTGGAAGGGCACGCCGTCATAAAAGCCCTGGCGCGCGAGCGTCTTCAGCCGCTCGACGTGGTTCGGGGCGAGGTCCGGCAGCAATTCGATGACGACCTGGCCGTCCTCGAGCTCCAGGATGAGCGTGTTCTCGGGGTCCAGCGTCGCCGCATGCGCGCTGGTGCACAGCGCCATGGCGGCAACGGCAAGCAGTCGTGACATCATAGGGTGTTTCCTTATTTCAACGGGCCATCGTCCAACCGGCCTCAGACACTCGCCGTGGATCGCCTCGGCGGCCCGGCCTATTTCGCGTAGCGCGCCCCGAGCCGCTCGGCCACATCCGAAGGGACGAATTCGGAGACATTTCCGCCGAGCTTGGCGATCTGCCGCACGAGCGTCGCCGTGATATGGCGCACTTCGGGGGACGCGGGAAGGAAGATGGTGAAGATCTCCGGCCGCAGCGTCCGGTTCATCCCGGCCATCTGCATCTCATAGTCGAGATCGGTGCCGTCGCGCAGGCCGCGGATGAGGAGCGTCGCTCCCACCTCCGCCGCCGCCTCCGTCGCGAGCCCCTCGAACGCGATCACATCCAGGCGATCCGCGAGGGTCGGGTCCGCCTCGGCGATCGAGGCGCGCAGCATCGCGACACGTTCATCGAAAGTGAAAAGCGGCGTCTTTCCCGGATGAACGCCGATGCCGACGGCCACCCGGTCCGCAACGGCGAAAGCTCGCAAGAGCACATCCATATGACCGTTCGTGACCGGGTCGAACGAGCCAGCATAAAAGGCAACGCGCATCGATTATTCCAATTGTCCGGATTTCATTAAGGTTTTCGCTACCTGCGAAATCTTAACCATTTGGGCGGGGATAACGCATTCGTCGATCATACTAAGGTAAACAGCGAATGATCATTTTACATCTGGAATCGTGGAACACATTGACTATTTGCACGTTGTTCCGACACGAGCCGGATGGAAGCGCCGCCTGAAATTGGAGCGCCCGGCCCGGGAATAAGGGTCACCGCCCCGCGTTGGTGCAGTGACCGCAAAGTGGCGAACCTGACGATCTGTGACGTAGATCACTTAGGAACGCCGCATCGAAGTTTAAATTGTGTGTGTGAGAAAGAACCCTTTGGAGGGACACATGAGCGCGAAGAACCGGATCCTGAGCCCCGTTACCGCCACGATCATCGCCGGCGTTGTTGTTGCCGCGGCGACCCTCGGTGGCTCATTCGCATCCGACGCGCCTGCCACGAAAGGCGACCGGTTCAAGGTGATGGGCGACAATCTGTGCGCCGGTCAGGCCTGGCCGAACCTTTCCGCCGAGTGCCTTGCCTGGTCGCAGGGCGAGACCACGCCGCAGACTGTTCGCTATGTGACGATCGCCAATCATGACCGTGACAATGGCGTGACGACCCTCGCGCGGGTTCAGGACGAGCACTTCACGAACTGAACACGTGAAGTGTTATCGGGAAGATTCGTTTGAATCTGTTAATCACCCGTTGCGCATGGACGCCGGCCTCCTACATGGCAAACACTCAATTCTGAACCTGAGATGTACGAGGGCGACATGCGCCGCGTGTTCGTCAAAAGCTCTGTCGTTGCCACCGCAGTCGGGGTCGGCCTGCTTGTCGCGGCCCTGACCGCGAGCAGCCTGTCCGTGCCCGGCGCGCCGGCGGAAAAGTCAGACCGACTTTATCCGCTCCAGCCGTCGGCCTGCCCGGCCTGGAATTGCGACGATCAGGAAATGACCTACTCGACGACCGTCGAGACGGATGCCGAGAACGGCGTCACGACGCTCATTCGCTCGGCCGTCCCCGTCAAGTAAATGTGATCCGGACCTCTAAGGGCCCGAAGGTCACGCGCCTCGGCGCGCAACCTCCGTTCTTCCGGCCTTATTCGGTCGCGTCCGGCCCGGCCTCGTCGCCGGGCGCCGCGCCGTTCTCTTCGCCGTCTTCGTCCTCGCCTTCGGCCTCTTCCGTGATCCGCTCGACCGAGACGACGCGTTCGTCCGCGGCCGTGTCGAACACGATGACGCCTTGCGTCGCGCGGCCGGCGATGCGCACGCCGTCCACCGGCACGCGGATGAGCTGGCCGGCGTTGGTCACGAGCATGATCTGGTCGCTGTCGTCGACCGGGAAGCTCGCGATCAGCGGGCCGTTGCGGTCGTTCACCACCATCGCCGCGATGCCCTTGCCGCCACGGCCGGTGACGCGGAACTCGAAGGACGAGGTGCGCTTGCCGTACCCGTTCTCCGACACGGTGATGATGTGCTCTTCGGCGGCGCTCATCGCGGCGTAACGCTCGAGGCCGAGATCAAAGCTGTCGTCGACAGTCTCCTCCCCGGCCGCTTCCGGCCCCTCGACGGCCTCGACCGCCTCGCCGGCGACGGCGCGTCGACGCTTCAGATACGCGGCGCGTTCCTCCGGCGAAGTGTCGAAGTGGCGCAGCATCGACATGGAGATCACCTCGTCCTTCTTGCCGAGCGCGATGCCGCGCACGCCGGTCGAGGTGCGGCCGGCGAAGACGCGCAGCGCCTCCACCGGGAAGCGGATCGCCTGGCCGAGCGAGGTCGTGAGGAGAACGTCCTCCTGCGGCGTCGCGATCTGGACGCCGACGATACCGTCCCCGTCATCGAGCTTCATCGCGATCTTGCCCGCCCGGTTCACGTTCGTGAAATCGGACAGCTTGTTGCGGCGGACATTGCCCGCGCGCGTCGCGAAGAGAATTTCATAGTCGCCCCAGCTCGTCTCGTCCTCGACGAGGGGGAGGATCGAAGTGATCGTCTCCCCTTCCTGGAGCGGCAGGATGTTGACGAGCGCCTTGCCGCGCGCCTGCGGCGCCGCGAGCGGCAGACGCCACACCTTCTCCTTGTAGACGATGCCGCGCGAGGAGAAGAACAGGACGGGCGTGTGCGTGTTCGCGACGAAGACGCGGGTCACGAAATCCTGGTCGCGCGTCGACATCGCGGACCGGCCCTTCCCGCCGCGGCGCTGGGCCCGGTAGGTGTCGAGCGGAACGCGCTTCACGTAGCCGGCATGGGACACGGTCACGACCATGTCCTCGCGGTTGATGAAATCCTCGTCCTCGAGATCCGGCCCGCCTTCCTGCAGCTCGGTGCGGCGCGGGGTGGCGAACTGCTCGCGCACGACGCCGAGCTCGTCCTTGATGATCTGCTGGACGCGGCTGCGCGAGCGCAGGATGTCGAGATAGTCGGCGATCTCGTCAGCGAGCTTCTTCAACTCGTCGCCGATTTCGTCGCGCCCGAGAGCGGTGAGGCGCTGGAGGCGCAGATCGAGGATCGCGCGGGCCTGATCCTCGGAGAGGCGGATCGTGCCGTCCTCCTGGAGGCGGTGGCGCGGATCGTCGATGAGGGCGATGAGCGGCCCCATGTCGTGCGCGGGCCAGTCGCGGCTCATCAACGCCTCGCGCGCGGTCGCGGGATCGGGCGACGTGCGGATGAGGCGGATGACCTCGTCGATATTGGCGACCGCGACGGCGAGGCCGACGAGGACGTGCGCGCGGTCACGCGCCTTGCCGAGCAGGAATTTCGTGCGCCGGGCGATCACCTCCTCGCGGAACGCGATGAAGGCGGACAGGAGGTCCTTGAGGTTCAGCTGCTCGGGCCGGCCGCCATTGAGGGCGACCATGTTGCAGCCGAACGAGGTCTGGAGCGGCGAGAAGCGGTAGAGCTGGTTGAGGACGACGTCCGGATTGGCGTCGCGCTTCAGCTCGATGACGACGCGCATGCCGTCGCGGTCGGACTCGTCGCGCAGGTCCGAGATCCCCTCGACGCGCTTGTCGCGCACCAGATCGGCGATCTTCTCCACCATGGTGGCCTTGTTCACCTGGTAGGGAATCTCGTCGACGATGAGGGCGACGCGGTCGCGCGCCATCTGCTCCGTGCGCACCTTGCCGCGCATCAGGACCGAGCCGCGCCCGGTCTCATAGGAGGAGCGGATGCCGGCGCGGCCGAGGATGATGCCGCCGGTCGGGAAGTCCGGCCCCGGCACGATCTCCATGAGGTCCGAGATCGTGAGCGCCGGGTCGTCGATCAGCGCGACCGTCGCGTCGATGATCTCGCCGAGATTGTGCGGCGGGATGTTGGTCGCCATGCCGACCGCGATGCCGCCTGCGCCGTTGACGAGAAGGTTCGGGAACCGCGCCGGCAGGACCGTCGGCTCACGCTCGGAGCCGTCATAATTGTCCTGGAAGTTGACGGTGTCCTTGTCGATGTCTTCGAGAAGGGAGCCCGCGACGCGCTCGAGACGGACCTCGGTGTAGCGCATCGCCGCCGGGGCGTCGCCGTCGACCGAGCCGAAATTGCCCTGCCCGTCCACGAGCGGCACGCGCATAGAGAAGGGCTGCGCCATGCGCACGAGGGCGTCGTAAATCGCCTGGTCGCCATGGGGGTGGTACTTACCCATGACGTCGCCGACGACGCGCGAGGACTTCTTGTAGGGCCGATTCCACTCATACCCGTTCTCGTGCATCGTATAGAGGATGCGCCGGTGAACGGGCTTGAGGCCGTCGCGCGCGTCGGGCAGCGCGCGACTGACGATGACGGACATCGCGTAGCCGAGGAACGATTTCTCCATCTCGGTCGTGATGGAGATCCCGGAGATGCCGTCGCCACCCGATGAAGGAGGCGTGCCGCCCGGGTCCTGCGGCCCGCCGGCGCCTGCGTCTGCGGAACTGTCGTCGCTCACGAAACTCTGCCTGTCTGTTGGGAGTCCTCTTTAGCTAGGCGATTCAAGCGCAATTTGCCACCCATCGCGGCGCAACATCCACGCATGGGAGCTGGCCGCGCGGGGTTCGGGCCGCCTGTTAGCCCTGCCGCATCCGTCCGCCGCGCTCGCGCAGCGCCACGATGCGCAGGATGATCTTCGCATCCTTGCCGTAGACGGGGCGCCCGGCGGTGATGCCGAAGGCGGTGCGGTCGATCATGCCTTCGAGGCGCATGACGACGCGGCGCGGGTTCGAGCGCAGCAGCGTGCCGGTGAGCTCGACCGGGCGCGTCACGTCCTTGATGGTGAGGAGGCCGGTCATCACCACGCGATCGCCCTGCACGCTGCCGGTCGTGGATTCAAAGCGGGCGAAGGGGTAGCGGCTGGAATCGAAGCCATACCGCCCCTTGAGGGTGGAGACGCTGGAGGCGTTCTTCGTCGAGACCGAGCCGGTGTCGATGTCGGCCCGCGCGTTGACGATCATGCCGCCCTTGTCGAACGTCAGTTCGCCGAGCTGGAAGTTCATGTCGGCCGCGAGGTTGCCCTTCTGGCCGGGCACCACGACGCGCGCCATCGTCCGGTCGAGGACGAACATGTAGGTCCCCGGCTGGATGTCGGCCGCGCTCGCCGTCGCGACGAGGAGCGGGAGGAGGAGTGCGGCAAGGATCGCGCCTGCGGCACGGCTGAGAGCGGCCGGTATCAGGCGGCGGCTGTTCGGGGCGGCGGGCAGTCCGGCGAGGGCTTCGGTACGCGACATCAACTCAATCCTCCAAAGTTGGCCTTCGGACGATCGGTCAGCCGACCTGAACGTCACCGAAACGGACGAGCAAGGCGGTCGCATCGTCGGAAGGCTTGAAGCGAGGATAGCGCAGCCCCTCGGGGTCGTCGCGCTCGGCCGCGCGGATCGCGGCGAGCGGGCCCGGAAGCCCGCCCCGCGCCGCGTTCACGAGACTGGCGGGCGAATAGAGGCAATAATCCTCCACGGCGGCGTCGAACCCGTCGGTGACGAAGAGGGCCTCGCCGGACGGGGCGGCGTGATGGTGGCGGCGCGCGTGGCGGGCGGCGTCGGCGTCGGGCGCGAAGATCGGGTAGCCGCCCGGCGCGTTCGCCCGGTTGCGCGCGGCGCGCAGGAAGGCGAGCACGTCGGGATCGTCGCGCCGGGTCGCGCCGTTGAGGCGCGCGGCGCTCGACCGCTCCCCCGCCCGGCCCCGCGCGCTCCCGCCATAGCGCGCGACCGCGCCCTCGGCGGCGACATAGAGCCCGCAATCGCCGAGCTCGACGAGGTCGATCCCCTCCCCCGCGAACCGCGCGAGGAGGACGGAGGCTGTGGGAATCTCGTAGCGCTCACGCGGGGCGCGGATGCGTTCGGCGTGGAAGCGGGCCTCCACCTCGGCCGCCGCCGCGACGAGGAGCGCGGCCGGGTCGGGCGCATCGTGCGCCAGCGCGGCGAGCGCCGCGCCGAGCGCGGCCGCGAGCCAGGCCGCGTCGCTCGGTGCATCGAGGAGCGGCGTCTCGGCGAGGCCGGTCGCCCCGTCGATCACCCAGGCATAGGCGCCGCACGCGCCGAATGCGTCCTCGTTCGCGCGGTCAGGGTGTCCGGGCTCGCTGAGCCCGTCGACCACCCGTAGGATCAAAACGGGATGTCGTCGTCGAACGGCTCGTCGGCCGGCATCGGGCGCGGTCCGCGATCGCCGCCGCCGCTATAGCCGCGATCACCGCCGCCGCCATAGTTCCGGTCGCCGCCGCCACCGCCGCCGGCGCCGCCGCCATAGCCGCCGCCCGAGGCGCGGTCGAAGTCGCCGCCGGCAGCACCGCCGGCCCGCGTGTCGAGCATCTGGATGGTGCCGCCGAAATTCTGCACCGCGACCTCGGTCGTGTAGCGCTTCTGGCCCTGCTGGTCTTCCCACTCGCGGGTCTGGAGCTGGCCCTCGACGTAGATCTTCGAGCCCTTCTTCAGATACTGCTCGATCACCCGGCACAGCCCCTCGGAGAACACCACCACGCGGTGCCACTCCGTCTTCTCGCGCCGCTCACCCGAATTGCGGTCGCGCCAGGTGTCGGTCGTGGCGAGACGCAGGTTCGCGATGGGGCGACCGTCCTGGGTGCGGCGGATTTCGGGGTCCGCCCCCAGGTTGCCGATCAAGATCACCTTGTTGACGCTGCCAGCCATCGTCCCGCTCCATTCTGGTTTGCGTTGTCCGTTTCGCGGCGCCGGGACCCATGCCCCGCCTTCGCGCACAACGGGCAGCGCCCCACAAAATCAATCCGACCACCGTCTAACGAGGATGGCGCGGTGCGCCACCCCAGTTCGGCGCGGAGTCACAGATATGCGCCGCCGATCCTCATGTCATGGGTCAGGCGAGACCGGGACGGCGCCGCTTGCGCACCACCTCCGCCGCATGTGCGCGCTGCTGGAAGCGCTCCTCCAGCTCATGCGCGCGCCGCTCCGGCCGCGCCGGGCGCGGCTTGAGCAACGCCCCGAGGCCGAGCTTGCCGAGCGTCTGCGCGAAGGGCTGCGGCGCGCGGTCGACCTCGCGCGCGAAGGGCGAGGCGAGGCCGACGATGCGCGAGGCGGGCGAGCGGTCCCACGCGTCCATGTGGCGCGAGGCGTCCATCATCACCGCCGCGAGCGAGGCGAGCTCCGCCTCAGACAGCTCGACCGGCGGCGACGGCCTATCGGTCGGCTCGGGGAGCACGATCCCGTATTCGCGGTTGAGGAAGGCGAGATGGGGCTCCGCCATCGCCGCCACCATCGCGAGCGAGTGCTCCGGCAACACGTAGCGCGGGCCCGCCACCGCCTCGAAGATGCGGATGAGGCGCTGGGGAAGCGGCGGCTCCTTCGCCGCGCGGTTCGCCGCGTCGATGAGGTGGATGCCGAGGACCGAGAGCCCTTCATTGACCATCACGCGCGTCATCGCGGGCGCGGCCTCAGGCACGCCGATCGCGTCGAGCACGTCGTCCACGATGTCGCCATTCGTCAGAAGCGGCCGCGCGAAGGGCCGCACGATGAGCCCGTCCGCCCCCGCCGCCTCGCGCCAGACCTCGACGAGCGCGGTGAGGTCGACGATGCGCGGATCAGCGATCACCGCCTTCAGGCTGCGGCCGACGCGCACACCCTGGTGCGCCGCGCTGCTCGCATAGCTCACCGGATGGCGAACATAGAGGAGAACGCGCACCCGCTTCGCGTGCTGGCGGAAATAGGCGACGATGTCGCGCGCCTCCTCAGCGGTACATCGCACGAACGTTTCGGAGCTGATCAGCGCCTTCGACGCGCCGCTCGCCGCAATATCGCCCACCAGCTCCTTCAAGGTGCGCGACTGCGCCAGCGGCGTCGGCCGCCCGTGCAGCACCCGGGCGATCCGGTGATGGGTCCGCTGCCGCGTGTCGTAGTGGATTCCGTGCGCGAGGAGGGCTTTCGCGCTGGCAAAGAACGTCGCTTGCAAGGAGCTCGTGCCCGTTTTGGGCTGGCCGATATGCAACGTCAGCTCTTCGATCACGCAACTCGCCTTCCGTAACGTGGATATGGGTCAAAACGAGAACGAATCTCGTTGTCAAGGATTGACCGCGGCGTCCTGGAGCGCCACGTTGCCCTCGGTCCCTCATTTTCAATGCGATAAGCCATGTCAGAGCGCAAGCTCGTCGTCCGCGGTGCGCGAGAGCATAATCTCAAGAACGTCGACATCGAGCTGCCGCGCGACAGCTTGATCGTTTTCACCGGACTTTCGGGCTCCGGCAAGTCCTCGCTCGCCTTCGATACCATCTATGCCGAAGGTCAGCGGCGTTACGTCGAGAGCCTTTCGGCCTACGCGCGCCAGTTCCTTGAGATGATGCAGAAGCCGGACGTCGACCAGATCGACGGCCTCTCGCCCGCCATCTCGATCGAACAAAAGACGACCTCGCGCAACCCGCGCTCCACCGTGGGCACTGTCACCGAGATCTACGACTATATGCGCCTCCTCTGGGCGCGGGTCGGCGTGCCGCACTCGCCGGCGACGGGTCTGCCGATCGAGAGTCAGACGGTCAGCCAGATGGTCGACCGCGTGCTCGCACTGCCGGAGAAGACGCGCCTTTACCTTCTCGCCCCGATCGTGCGCGGGAGAAAGGGCGAGTATCGCAAGGAGCTCGCCGAGCTGCAGAAGAAGGGCTTCCAGCGCGTGAAGGTCGACGGGACCTTCTACGAGATCGAGGACGCGCCGGCGCTCGACAAGAAGTTCAAGCACGACATCGACGTCGTGGTCGACCGCGTCTCGACCCGGCCGGACCTTGCGACCCGCCTCGCCGATTCCATCGAGACGGCGCTGCGCCTCGCGGACGGGATCGCGATCGCCGAGTTCGCGGACGAGAAGGACGGCGATGATCCGCGCCGCATCGTCTTCTCCGAGAAGTTCGCCTGCCCCGTCTCCGGCTTCACCATCGCCGAGATCGAGCCGCGCCTCTTCTCCTTCAACGCGCCGACCGGGGCGTGCCCCACCTGCGACGGTCTCGGCACCACCCTCTCCTTCGAGGCCGACCTCGTCGTCCCCGACACGAATCTCACCCTCGCGGGCGGCGCGATCCTGCCCTGGGCGCGCACGGGCAACACGAGCCCCTATTACACCCAGACGCTCCAGGCCATCTGCGCCCATTTCGACGCCGACATGACGACGCCCTGGCACGCGCTGCCGGAGGCGGTGCGCAACACCATTCTCTATGGGTCGAAGCGCGAGAAGATCAGCTTCACCTACGATGACGGCCTGCGCTCCTACACCACCAAGAAGACGTTCGAGGGGGTGATCACCAATATCGAGCGGCGCTGGAACGAGACCGACTCGCAGTGGGTGCGGGATGAGCTGTCGCGCTACCAGTCCGACGCGCCCTGCCCCTCCTGCAGCGGCTACCGGCTGAAGCCCGAAGCGCTGGCAGTGAAGATCGCCGGCCGGCACATCGGCGAGATCGCCCAGCTCGCGATCCGCGACGCCGCCCCCTGGTTCGGCACGCTCGACGAGAGCCTCACCCCGCAGCAGCGCGAGATCGCCCGCGCGATCCTGAAGGAGATCCAGGAGCGGCTGCGCTTCCTCGTCGATGTCGGCCTCGACTATCTTCAGCTCTCGCGCGGCTCGCGCACCCTGTCGGGCGGCGAGAGCCAGCGCATCCGCCTCGCCTCGCAGATCGGCTCTGGCCTCACCGGCGTCCTCTACGTGCTCGACGAGCCGTCGATCGGCCTCCACCAGCGCGACAATGACCGCCTCATCGAGACGCTGAAGCGCCTGCGCGATCTCGGCAACACGGTGATCGTGGTGGAGCACGACGAGGACGCGATCCTCGCGGCGGACTATGTGCTCGATGTCGGCCCCGGCGCGGGCGTCCATGGCGGGGAGATCGTCGCCCAGGGGACGCCCGCCGAGGTGATCGCCAACCCGAACTCGCTGACCGGCCAATATCTCTCCGGCGCACGGGAGATCCCGCTGCCGGAGAAGCGGCGCGCCAAGAAGAAGGGCCGCGCGATCGAGGTGGTGAACGCCTCGGGCAACAACCTCCACAACGTGTCGGTGGAGATCCCGCTCGGCCTCTTCACCGCCGTCACCGGCGTCTCGGGCTCGGGCAAATCCACCCTCATCATCGAGACGCTCTACCGGGCCGTCTCTCGCAAGCTCAACAAGAGCCGCGAGCAACCGGCCCCGCACGAGACGATCAACGGCCTCGAGAATCTCGACAAGATCATCGACATCGACCAGTCGCCGATCGGCCGCACGCCGCGCTCCAACCCGGCGACCTATACCGGCGCCTTCACCCCGATCCGCGAGTGGTTCGCCGGCCTGCCGGAGGCGAAGGCGCGCGGCTACGGGCCGGGCCGCTTCTCCTTCAACGTGAAGGGCGGGCGGTGCGAGGCGTGCCAGGGCGACGGCGTCATCAAGATCGAGATGCACTTCCTGCCGGACGTCTACGTCACCTGCGACGTCTGCAAGGGCAAGCGCTACAATCGCGAGACGCTGGAGATCGAGTTCAAGGGCAAGTCCATCTCCGACGTCCTGGAGATGACGGTGGAGGAAGGGTGCGAGTTCTTCGCCGCCGTCCCCGCCGTGCGCGACAAGCTGGTCACGCTGCGCGAGGTCGGGCTCGACTATATCCGCATCGGCCAGCAGGCGACGACGCTGTCGGGCGGCGAGGCGCAGCGCATCAAGCTCGCCAAGGAGCTGTCGAAGCGGGCAACCGGGCGCACGCTCTATATTCTCGACGAGCCGACGACCGGGCTGCACTTCCACGACGTCGCGAAGCTCCTGGAGGTGCTTCACCAGCTCGTCGATTCGGGCAACACGGTCGTGGTGATCGAGCACAATCTGGAGGTCATCAAGACCGCGGACTGGATCATCGATCTCGGTCCCGAGGGCGGTGACGGGGGTGGCGAGATCGTCGCGGCGGGCAAGCCGGAGGCGATCGTGAAGGCCCCGCGCAGCCACACGGGCGCCTACCTCGCCGAGCTCCTGGAGCGGCGGACGGTCGCGAAGGACGCCGCCGAATAGGGCGTCGTCCTGCCGCAGCGCAAAATGGATTGGCTGCTATGCGCATTCTCGCGCGCTGAGCAGCCATGCTTCGGCGGGTGATTACGCACTGCACACAAGCGCCTAGATCGGTGGCAACGAAAGTTCCAGACGACTCTAGGAGTTTTAACTATGCTGCACCGCATCAGCCGCGCCCTGCACAATTGGCGCGCATCCGTCGAGACCGCCGAGCAGCTGTCCCGTCTTTCCGACGAACAGCTCCGTGACATCGGCCTGACCCGTGGCGAGATCCCCTTCGTCCTGCGTCAGCTCCAGACCAGCGCCGCCAAGTACTAAGGCGCCCAACGGGACGGCCGGCCGCCTTCGGGCGGCAGGAGGACGATCGAAGCTCACGCTATGAAGGCGTGGGCCTGTCGGCGTCTCGAATGAGACGATAAATCCGTGCCGATCCGGCGGCCCGCCATACAGGCCGGCCGCGATCGGCCCGCCCTCCCCTCGGAGGGCAGGGGTCCGGCTCCACTTTGGGGTCTCAACTACAAAAGAATGCCACGATCGCCGCGCGGCCTTAGACGCCGCGCCGATTCGATCGCCGCCGGGGCGAGGGTAAGCTCAGCTCGCGGCGGACCGGGCGAACCACGTCGACAAGGGCAGCACATTCGGCGGCACCCCGTTGCGGTGCGGCCACGAATCGATCGCCCACGGCGTGCCGCCATCGTCCACGACGACCGCCGTCGCATGCGGGTAGCGGCCGTCGAGGAAGAATCCCCGCGCGACGGGGCTGCCCACCGTGTGGAAGCGCAAGAGCCCGTTCTTGTCCGCCATCATGAGGTAGCTCGTCGTGTTCGCGGCCTCGTCGATGCAATCCATCTGGCCGTGAACGCCGGAATTCATCAGGTCGAGTCCGCCGACATCATCCTCGGAGCCGACCTCCGGCGCGACGCGCTTCTCCGCCCACGAGATGTAGCGCGCGATCGCCGCACGCTCCTGCGCGGCCGATTTCGGCTTCCCGAAAATCCCGCGCATCTTGCGCAGATCCGCGCTGCCGAACGCCACCGACGTCTTCAGCTGGCAGCCGAAGCCGTGGCAGACCGACACCTTGTGGGTTTGCGGCAAAACCGCGCCATGCGCCGCGTACCAGACCTGGGGCTGGCCTTTGTGCTGCTCGACGCACCCGGAGAGGGCGACGGCCGTCAAGGCGATCAGAAGGGCTCCGCGACGCAAGACCGTCTCCTCTTGGTCTTCTTTCCTAACTCAGACCCCTACCGGCGTCGTTCGAATTTTACCGTTTTCCACGTCACGGCTGCTTGATCGTCAACCCCGCCTCATCCAAATTCGCCCCATGGCAGACATCGACGTGATCGGCGGGGGCCTTGCGGGGTCGGAGGCAGCGTGGCAGCTCGCGCAATCCGGCCACCATGTGCGCCTCCATGAAATGCGGCCCGTGCGCTCCACGGCGGCCCACAAGACGGACGGACTGGCCGAGCTCGTGTGCTCGAATTCCTTCCGCTCGGACGACGCGCAGAACAACGCGGTCGGGCTCCTCCACGCGGAGCTGCGCGACCTCGGCTCGCTCATCATGTCCTGCGCGGACCGGCATCAGGTGCCGGCCGGCGGCGCGCTCGCGGTCGACCGGGAGGGCTTCTCCGCCTCCGTCACCGAGGCGCTGCACGGCCATCCGAACATCACCATCACGCGCGAAGAGGTGCTGGCGCTGCCGCAGACGCCCGCCATCGTCGCCACCGGCCCGCTGACGAGCGACGCGCTCGCGGCCGACATCACGCGCCTCACCGGCACCGACCGCCTCGCCTTCTTCGACGCCATCGCGCCGATCGTCTATCGCGAGAGCGTCGACATGGACATCGCCTGGTTCCAGTCGCGCTACGACAAGCCCGGCCCCGGCGGCTCCGGCGCGGACTATCTCAACTGCCCGATGACGAAGGCGGAGTATGACGCGTTCGTCGACGCCCTCCTCGAGGCCGAGCGCGTCGCCTTCAAGGAATTCGAGGACACCCCCTATTTTGACGGGTGCCTGCCGATCGAGGTGATGGCCGAGCGCGGGCGCGAGACGCTGCGCTACGGGCCGATGAAGCCGATCGGCCTCACCAACGCGCACAAGCCGGACGAGAAGGCCTACGCCGTCGTCCAGCTCCGCCAGGACAACGCCCTCGGCACGCTCTACAACATGGTCGGCTTCCAGACGAAGCTGCGCTACGGCGCGCAGACGGACGTCTTCCGCCTCATTCCGGGCCTCGCCGAGGCCGAGTTCGCCCGCCTCGGCGGCCTCCACCGCAACACCTATATCGACAGCCCGCGCCTGCTCGACGCGACGCTTCGCCTGCGCGCCGCGCCGAATTTGCGCTTCGCCGGCCAGGTCACCGGCTGCGAGGGCTATGTCGAGGCCTCGTCCACCGGCCTCCTCGCCGGCCTCTTCGCCGCCGCCGAGCTCGACGGGCGCGCGATGACCCCGCCGCCCGTCACCACCGCGATGGGCGCCCTCCTCGGCCACATCACCGGCGGACATATCAGCGCGGAAGAGGAAGGTTCTCCCCGCTCTTATCAACCGATGAATGTGAATTTCGGCCTTTTCCCGCCCGTGGAACCCGCGAAGCGCGAAGGGCCGGCGCGCCGGGGTGACAAGAAAGCAAGGCGGAAGGTAGCCTACACGGAGCGGGCCAGGACGGACTTCGCGGCCTGGAAGCCACAGGACTCCCGCTCTAAGGCCGCATGATTGTCGCATTTGGCCGCTACCAATTGCCGATCGTGCTGAAACACTAAATTAACGATCTCGACGCACAGATTTGTCTTGTGTACTGGCGACGTAGACGAATAAATACCTACCGCAATAGCTCCTCACGCGGAGCGGCTGACGTCAGCATCCCCGGCGGGTGCTGACATGGGGGATTGTGTGCGCACGGCGGTGTCTGACCCCTCGGTCCACTATCGCGATATCGTGAATTCGCTGCCGACGGCCATGATGGTCCTCGACGGCAATCTCGTCGTGCAATACGCCAACCTCGCCTACTATCAGCTCTTCGGCGGGAGCGAGGACGATACGCTCGGCCACACGATCTTCGATCTGCCGAGCGGCGTCTGGAACGATGCGGAGATGCGCTGGCTGCTCCAGGCCGTGCTGCCGCACGATGTCGCCATCAAGGGCTACCTGATCGAGCAGACCTTCCCGGTCATCGGCGCGCGGATCCTGAACCTCACCGCCCACCGCGTCGTGCGCAACGGCGCCGGCACCGACCAGGTGCTGATCGGCGTCGAGGACGTGACGAACGCCGAGAAGGCGTCCCGCGCCGCCGAGGAGACGATCCAGAAGATCAACGCGATGATGACCGAGGTCCATCACCGCGTGAAGAACAACATCGCCTCGATCCTCTCCATGCTGCGCATCGAGGGTCGCGCGCTCGACGACGCCGTCGCCAAGGACGTGCTCGACCGCGTCGCGCTGCGCGTGGAATCGATGGGCTCCCTCTACGAGCTTCTCGCCGTGAACGAGAATTCCGGCATGGTGCCGCTCCTCCCTTATTTCGAGCGCGTCTGCCGCTCGATCGAACAGGTGGGCGGGGCGAACCAGTTCGGCTGGACGATCGAGGTGAAGGGCGAGGCGGTGCTCGTCAGCGTCGACACCGCGATCTCCATCGGCGCCGTCGTCAACGAGCTCGTCGCCAACGCCGCGAAATATGCCTTCAGCGGCCGCCAGGATATCGGCTCGATCCGCGTCAATTGCGTCGAGCGCGGCGGCGAGATCCACATCAGCGTCACCGACAATGGCGTCGGCTTCGACAAGACGCAGGTGGATCCGAAATCGACCGGCCTCGGGATGCGCCTCGTCGACATGTATCTCGATGCCCTCGGCGGGACGATCGAGCGCGACACCGGCCCGCAGGGCACCGCCTGCTATATCAAGATCCCGAACAATACGCGGGAAGACGACCTCGCCTCGGCCGGGACCTTCCACGTCGAGCCGAAGCTCGCGAAGCCGCGCCCCATCGGTGCCGCGCTGGTGAAGCCGACCCTCGGCGCGCCGCGCCAGGACGGTAAGTCGAGCCTCGGCCGCGCCGGCGCGATGGCAGGGCCCGAGACCTCCTAGCGGTCCGACCGAGACGGATGGTTCCCATCCGGCTCGGATCACCGGACCACGACGCCATCGATCAGACCACTAGAGCCTCACTGGGGCTCCGGCGCCGCCTCTCGCCCGGCGCCCTCCTCCCCTGACGGCGCGTCCGCGTCGCCGTCGAGGTCGACCATCACCGTGATCGCCGCATGGCGAAGGCGCGGTGCCTCCGGGTCCACCACCATCTCGATGTTCGAAATCCACAGCGAGATCGCCCCTTCGCTGAGGACCAGCGGCTCCGTCCCCTCGACCGGCGCGCTCTGGCGGCGGAAGGGAAGGCGCGGCCGGGCCGGCGCGGCGGGCGCAGTGCGCTCGCGCCAGTCGGCGAGCGCGGCCGCGACATCGAACGCCGCGACACGGTCGCCCGCCTCGATCGTGATGGTGCCGCCGTCGAGGATGAGGGCGAGATCCTCCGTGCGCGACTCGATCGACGTCATTCCGGCGAAGAGGTTCACCGGTCCCCAGACGATCGCCGGCCCGTCGGTGCGCACCGCATCCGACAGCGCCGCATATGAGACGATCACGTCCGCCGCCACGCTTCCATAGGGGTAGGCGCAGAGCGCTTGCAGACCGGGGTCCGTCTCGCCGATCCGCGCCTCGAACGCGCCGAGCGTGCCGACCTTGCGGAGCACCTCGACGCTGGAGCAGATCGGCCGCCGCTCCGGCGGCGTCATCGCCCGCAGCAGTCCCGCGATGTCGCTCTGCGGCAGCATCCGCACCAGCGCATCCGACTGGCTGCGCGTCACGATCGGCACGAGGCTCCACGGCCCGACCGCACCGAGCCCCAGCACCAGAACCAGCGACACCGGCAGAAGGCGCACGTCCGCCCGCCAGCCGCCGAGCGTGAAGGCGACCGCGTTCATGCCGAGCCAGGCCGCGACGAGGATCGCGTCGTACCGGCTCGGGGTGATGCCGTAGGCCTCGATCCGGATCGCGAGCGCGATGACGAAGAGGGCGACGGGGAAGAGCGTCAGCGCGAACCAGCCCGCGACGAAGGCGCGCGACATGCGGCCGGGATTGGGCAGCGAGGCCATCGCGAGGAAGGTCACCGCGCCCGTCACGCCGAAGAGCGGCACGATCCAGCCGATCTCGTTGTTCGGCAGCTCCCAGAAAGCGAGGATCCGGACGGTGTAGAGAATGAGCACCAGCGCGTAGATCGCGAGGAGCGGCGTCAGCACCAGCCGCGCAAAGGTCTGCGCGACGAGGCCGAGCGCGTCGGCGACGCGGTCCTCTCCCCCCTCGAGCTGCCGCTCCGAGAGCGACAGGAACACCACCGGGGCGAGGAAGCCGAGCGCCAGCGGGACGATGACCTGCCGCGTGAGGTCGCGGAAGTCGAAGCCGAGCAGCGCCTCCGCGCTCAATTCCAGCGAATAGACGCCGAGGATGACGAGGCCCGCCCCCACGAAGGCGAGCACCGCGGCGGTCGTCGCGCGCACGAGGCGACGCCAGGCTTCGGTCCGGTCCATCGCCTCGCCCACCACCGGCGCGACAAGCGCGGCAAGACCGAGCGCCGCGATCAGCATCGGCCGCGAGACCATCAGCGCCTCGTGAAAGGCCATGGCGAGCGCCGCGGCCACCGCGACGGCGAGCGCGAGGAGGCTCCCCCGCAGCGTCTGCCCCACCACCGCGCCGAGGAAGGCGGCGACGCTCGCATAGACGAAGCGCGTCTCGAGCACGTCCGCCCACGAGGCGGAGGCGATGGTGAGGAACACGCCCGTCATCACCATCGCGGCGAAGACGGGAACAGGAGCCCGCCGCATCGTTTCGTTGACGGGGACAAGCGAGAGGAGGCGCATCATGGCCCTCCATGTAGCGTTGCCCCGGCCAAAGCGAAATCGACGGCCGGGCGGGTGCGTTCAGAGGGGCGCTTCGGCCCGGATGATGCCCCAGTCGAGATGCCCGTCGGCCGCGGCGCGGATCCAGTCGCCCGCTCCCCGCGCGATGCGGTCGAGATCGGCCGCCGACATCCCCTCCGCGAGGAGCCTCTCGCGCGCGCTCTCGAGGTCTTGCGCGACGCGGCGGAAATGGATTTCGAGATGCTCGGCGAGCGGCACGAACGGGAGAACCTTGAGGCCCGCCGCCGCGAGCGCCGCCTCGGTGTCGACGCGGCTGCGGAAGGCGGTGAGGCAGAGGCGCTCGGCGATCGGGGCAAGCGCGGCCTCGTGCGCGCCGCCCTCGCCCTCGCCGCTGAAGATGTCGGTCGCGATCAGCCGCCCGCCGGGCTTCAGGACGCGCGCCACCTCGCGCGCGACGGCGTCGAAATCGGCGGCGTGGAGCAGCGCGTCCTCGCTCCAGACGATGTCGATCGTGTCGCGCGCGATCGGCACTGCCTCGAAGGAGGCCGCGACGATGCGCACGCGGTCGGCGACCGGCGTCGCGTCGGTGCGGGCCTGGTTGGCGCGGTTCTGCCCGGAGGAGAGGTTGAGGCAGATGGCCTCGATCGGATAGCGCGCGGCGAGGCGGCGCATTGCCCCGCCATAGCCCGCGCCGAGGTCGAGCACGCGGCCGCCCTTGGCAAGGCCCGGCACCATCGCGGCCATCCGGTCGATGATCGCATCGCACGCCTGGCGGATCGTCGCCGCGCCCTCATAGAGGCCGACGTGCGCGTCCTCCCCGCCCCAGATCGAGGCGAAATAGCGGTCGACGAGCGGCGAGTCGTAATACGCGGCCGCGCCGCCGGTCACTGGAGGAAGGCCTTGATCGTCTCCACGCTGAAGCGGTCCCACAGGAGCGGGGCGTGGCCCTCGTCCGGGACGACGATGGTCGTGAGCTTGCGATGCTTGCGGCGCATCGCCTCCACCGTCGCGGCGGAGAGAAGGTCGGAATTCGCCCCGCGCACGACGAGGACCGGGCGGTCGAGGAGCGCGGCGAAGCAGGGCCAGAAGTCCGGCGGCGTCGCCTCGGCGGAAAAGTTGACGAACCCCTCCGCAAGGGCCGGATCATAGTCGAGCGTCACCCCTTCGGCGGACGGCGAGGCGAGCTGCTCGGCGAAGCGGAGCCACTGGGCGGGGGCGAGGCGCGGGAAATGCTCGCTCATCGCCCGCTTCAGCGAGCCGGCGAGCTCCTCCATCGAGGGATAGTCCATCCGCGCGCCGACCGTCCCGGCGATGCGTGCGAGGCCACTCTGCTCGATCGTCGGCCCGATATCGTTCATCACCGCGCGGGCGAGCCGCACGGGGCTCGTCGTCGCGAGCAGCATGATGAGGAGTCCGCCGCGCGAGGTGCCGACGAAATCGGCCTTCTCGATCCCCCACTCGTCCATCGCGAAGGTGAGGTCGTTCAGCTCCTGGAGCAGCGTGTAGGTCTCGGCAGGCGCCCAACCGGACCGGCCGCGTCCGCGCGATTCCAGCACGATCACCCGCCGCGCGCGCCCGGCCTTGTCGTCGCGCGCGAGCATCGCGGCGAGGTGGGTAAAGTCGCGCCCGTTTCGGGTGAGGCCCGGCAGGCAGATGATGGGTGTCCCTTCACGCGGACCGAAATCGTCCGCGTGAAGCGCCACACCATCGCCGGTGCGGCAGCTGAGGCTGTTGATCAGCTCGACCTCCCCCGCTGAAGGTCCACCTCGATCGCGAGACGGCCGGTGCCGAGCGCCTCGCGGTAGACCTGGATATTCTCCATCACGCGCTGAACATAGTTGCGCGTCTCCGGATAGGGGATCTGCTCGACCCAGGCGATCGGGTCGACGCGCGGGTCGCGCGGGTCGCCGAAGCGCTCGATCCACTCCGCCACGCGGCTCGCGCCGGCATTGTAGGCGGCGAAGGTGAGGATGTAGGACCCGTTATACTGGCTGAGGCGCTTGTGGAGGTAGGCCGCGCCGAGCGAGGCGTTGTAGCCGGGATCCGTCGTCAGGCGGCTCACCGAGTGCGGCAGGCCCATCTCGCGCGCCAGCATCGAGGCCGTGTTCGGCATCACCTGCATCAGGCCGCGCGCCCCGACCGGGCTCACCGCGCCGGCATTGAAGAGCGATTCCTGGCGGGCGATCGAATAGACCAGCGCGCGGTCGAGCCCGGACGGGATCTTCGCGTCGCGCGGGATCTCGCTCGTCGGGAAGGCGAGATGGCCGACATCGAGCCCGCGCCGCTGCCCCTCCTTCGCGACCATCAGGGCAAGGTGCGGATAGCCGGCCTTGCGCGCGAGTTCGGCCGTCAGCACGAGCTGCCCCGCCGTCGGCACCGTCTCGGAGAGCTGGTCGAGGAGCGGGTAGATGCGATGCTCGTGCCCGGCGGCCATCAGCCGCGTCACGGCCTCGGCCATCTCGTTGTTGCGGATCGCGGTGCGGTCGGTTGCGCTGGGGGTCGGCGCGCGGCCGACGCCGGTGCCGGACAGGCCGAGCTCGTTGCGCGAAAGCTGGCCATAATAAGTGAAGCCGTAGCGGGCGGCGGCGTTGAAGTGCTGGCGGGCGGCCCCGTCGTCGCGGCGCAGCTTCGCCGCCCGTCCGCGCCAATAGCCGGCGCGGGAGAGGGAGATCGGCGTCGTCGCGATCTGCTCCAGTGTCGCGAAGTGGCGGTCGGCCGCGCGGCCGTCATTCAGTTTCATTGCGAACCAGCCGGCGTGGAAGGCCTCGTCCGCACGCTCCTCGGCCCCCTTGGCGAAGCCGAGCGCCGTCAGCTTGTAGGCCTCGCGCTGGTCGCCGCGCTCGGCGAGCGAGCGGGCGATGATGCGCGTCTCCACCCACCAGTCATCGCCGTCGACGATGTCGCGCCGCGGCACGGATTCGATGAGGCGCGCCGCCTTGTCGAAGGCATCCTGGCGGCGCAGTTGCTCGACCTCGGCAAGGCGGTAGCCCGGCCGGCGGCGCAGGTCCGACGGCACCTGGCCGAGGAGCGACTTCGCGTTCCCCGCCCCTTCCGCGACGGCGATGCGCGCGTCCACATAGACGCGCGGCCCCGTGCCGAGGCGCGCCTTCAGCGCCCGCGCCTCGCTGAAGCGGTGGAGGCCGACGAGACGGTCGATGCGGTCGAGATGATCATCGACGGTGAGGAACGAGCCGAAATCCTGCGCGAAGGACATCTGCAGCGACTCGCCCATCGCGCGCGTCCGCCAGATCTCGATGACGAGCGCGCGGGCGCGCGCCTTGTCGCCCTTGGCAAGCATCGCGTTCGCGAGAAGCCGCACGCCGGCCGGCGACTGCGCGGCGCCCTTCATGGAGCGGATCACCGCGTCCGGCCCCGGCCGCTCGCGCGAGAGCGCCTCCTCGGACCGGGCGCGCACGCTCTCGATATCCATCCAGTCGGGCGCCCGCAGTGCGAAGTCGGCGACCATCGCGGACGTCACCGTGTGGGACGGGGAGCGGACGAGGAAATAGTCGACGATCTTGCGATCGAGCGGATCGGAGAGGCCGTTGCGACGTTTGATCGCTTCTTCATAGCGATCCGCCTTCAGCGCATCGAGCGCGCCGGCGAGCGAGCTCGACTGGCGGCCATAGCGGGTGAAGGCGGCCTCGTCGGTCTTCACCGCGGCAGCCCGGTTGTGGCCGGCGATCATCGCGGGCGCGGGCGCGACCGGCGCCGGCGCGGCCGGGCTCTCGGGCACGGCGGCGGTCGGCGTCACCGCCGCCTCGGCCGCGGCGAAGGCGCCATCGGCCGGATTGACGGCCGCACGGGCCGCGAAGGCGGACGGGGACAGCGGAACGGCCTTGCCGTCCTCCACGCGGCCGACGACGCGCGCGGCGGCCCGTCCCGGACGGCGGGCCGGCACCGGCACCGCCCCGTCGGCGACGACGGTCACGCCATTGTCATCGGGTTTGCGCGGCGGCAGCACCATCGCGACATCGTCGATGAGCGATTGTCGCGACAAAACGAGCGGTGGTTGGAATGGGAGGCTGTGCGCCACGCCCACACCGGCCAACACATTGAGCAAAACAAGCCCACTCGTTACGCACAACCGCATTGCTTCCCCCATCTCGCTGCGTGCATTGTTGAGGGGTAACCTCTTTGGCTTTCCAATTCGGAAATCGAAACGGACGACTTGGCTCGACCCCCGTCGACGCCCTGCCATAAGAGCCAGACAACTGACCATTAGCGGAGGCTGAGCCGTGTTCAAAGGATCCATTACGGCACTTGTGACCCCGTTCCGTGACGGAGCCCTGGACGAAAAAGGATTTGTCTCTTTTGTCGAGTGGCAGATCGCGTCCGGTACGGACGGTCTCGTTCCCGTCGGAACGACCGGGGAATCGCCCACTCTCACCCATGCCGAGCATCGCCGCGTCGTGGAATTGTGCGTCGAGGCCGCGGCCGGGCGCGTGCCCGTGATCGCGGGCGCGGGATCGAACTCGACCCGCGAGGCGATCTCGCTCGCCGAGCACGCCGAGGCGGCCGGCGCGACGGGCATCCTCGTCGTCACCCCCTATTACAACAAGCCGAACCAGGCGGGGCTGAAGGCGCACTATTCGGCGGTCGCGAAGGCGACAAGCCTACCGATCGTCATCTACAACATCCCGCCCCGCTCGGTCATCGACATGAGCGTGGAGACGATGGCCGAACTCGCCTCGGAGCATTCCAACATCGTCGGCGTGAAGGATGCGACGGCGAACCTTGCCCGCGTCAGCCGGCAGCGCGCGGCGTGCGGGCCGAACTTCACGCAGCTCTCCGGTGAGGACGCGACGGCGCTCGCCTTCAACGCCCATGGCGGCGTCGGCTGCATCTCGGTGACGGCGAATGTCGCCCCGAAAGAGTGCGCGGAGTTCCAGGCGGCGTGCGCGGCCGGCGACTACAAGACGGCGCTCGCCTATCAGGACCGGCTGATGCCGCTGCACGACGCGATGTTCATGGAGCCGAGCCCCGGCGGCGCGAAATACGCCCTGTCGCGCCTCGGCCGCATCGCGAACGAATTGCGCGAGCCGATCCTGCCGGTGAGCGCGCCGACGGCGGCGATCATCGACAAGGCGATGGCCCACGCCGGCCTCATCAACTGAGAAGGCCCCGGAAGGCGCGCCCCGCGTGCCTTCCCCCCGCGGCCGCCCACAGAGCGCCGCGACCCTGGATGCGTCCCGCTCGATCCGAACAGGACCGAGCGGGACGTTTTCGTTTGAAAGATATGGCGCGATTGCCCTTCGCTCGGGATGCAGCCCGAACGGTGCGCTTAGGCCGGTCTTGTCCTCACGGAAACGCAGGGCTTTCGTCGTTCGTCCGGCGATCCCGTCGATTCATCCCGCCATGTCTCCGTGACGGGATGGCGCGTTCTAAGCCGCAGTCCGCGCGCGCCCGACGAGAAGCAAAGCCCCCCGCGCGACGAACAGCCCCACCCCGATGAGGGCAAGAAACTGGGCGACAAGCACCGCGCGCCCGCCCGTCGATTCGCTCTGCAGGAGGATCCGCTCCTTCAGCCCCCCGGCGATGAAGGCGCCACGGATCCCGTCCGCGACCTCGTGCCCGGCCGCGATGTCGGAGACGCCGACGCGGATCCGGATCCGGTCCGGCGCGAGCGACTTGACCTCGACGGTCCGCAACACCTGCATTTCGGGCGCCGTGCCCGCGACCGCCGCGCCCGCGACGGGCCGCACCATCGCGGCGACACGGTCCTCCCCGAGCCGCGCGACGACATCCTTGACCGCCGCGCGCACGTCCTCGCCATCGAGCGAGGGAACCGCGACGGGTCCGTGTGTGAAGAGATCGAGCTGGGCCATCGGGCGGTCGAGCCATCGGCTCCCGACGAGGCTCACCGCGACGAGACCGACAGCGACCACAAGCCCTCTGAACTGCTTTGCCATGATCCGCCCCCGCGCCGTTAACGCTAAGGAATCATCGGCGAGGTTGGTTAATCTGCGCTTACCAAAGCTTCATCTTGCGCGACCGCCCCAAACCCGATACTCACCCCCCCAGCGGAGCGTAGCGCAGCCTGGTAGCGCACTTGACTGGGGGTCAAGGGGTCGTGGGTTCGAATCCCGCCGCTCCGACCAAATTCGCCCAGCGCGGATACGGGTCTCGCCATCGAGCCATGACAGTGCGCGCTGCGGGCGGCATCGGGGCCATGTTGGGGCCGCCGACGGGTGCTGGCAGTGCCAGTCACGTTCACCGACCGCTCTCTAAAAAGCCTTGAGAAGGAAACGGCGCGGAAGGAATTCTTCGACGCCGGCTGCGAGGGATTGCGCGTTCGTCTCGGACCGCGTGGCCTCGGCTTCTCGCTGTCCGTGCGAGTTGACGGCGGCAAGCGAAAGCGCATCGCGCTCGGCACTACCCCGCAATATCCTTGAAGGAGGCGCGCGCCCTCGTTGGTTCCGGGGCCGCGATTGACCGCGCCAGTTCAGCCCCCGACGCGGCCGGCCCGCCCCCAATGCACGGACCGCCACGCGCATTGAATTGTGCGAGGCAAAGCTCGAGGCCATGGTGGCGGCCGGGCAGCGCGACCCTGAGGTCTACCGGCACCTCCTGGTCGGTGGCCCCTACTCGGCGGTGGCCGTGATCGGCGCTGACACGCCCGCAGCGGATGTCACACCAGACGACGTCACCGACTAGCTCAGGCAGCTTAACGATCGCGGCGTGAAGCCGCGCCATCCGCGCGCCCACCTCCACGCGGCGTTCGCGCATGCGATGGCTGCCGACTATGACCCGACCCGTCCCGTCGCAGCCGTGCGGTTCGGAATCCAGGCGAACCCCGTTACCTCCGTCGGAGGTCCTCGCACCAGCGGCGTTCGGGAACGCTTCCTCACACTCGAGGAACTCATGAGGGTCTGGCATGGATTCGGCGGCGCGGACATTGCGCCGACGATAACCGCCGCCATCCTAGGCATCATCGCCATGGGCGGCATCCGTGTAGAAGAGGTTGCCTACGCGCGGCGGGACCAACTGTTCGAGCGCGACGGCCGCACTTGGATCTCCTGGCCCAAGACGAAGAATGGCCGAGCGCAGGAGCTTCCCGTCACCAGCCCCGCGCTCGAGATCTTCACCTGGTCACAGCGGATGACGGGCGGCTCGCCGTACCTGTTCCCCTCGCCCGGCCGTGACGACGCGCACATTACCGGCAACGCCCTCCCCCGTGCCGTCCGTCGCTGGTGCGAGGCGACCGAGATGGAGCCGTGGCAACCGCGCGACCTCCGCCGGACGATGAAGACGCACCTCAACGACCGCCACCCCGATCTTCGCGCGATCGGCATGGGTCGCCAGGATGGATCCATTTCCGGGGAGCGCGAGCCCCAGCGCCTCGTTGGGGCTGTTCAGCGAGTTGACGCCAGAGCAGGAGCCGCAGGGTCGGGCAGGCCGCCTGCTCCACGGCTGATACGTCGGCGTCCATGTAGTGGAGCCGACGCTCTACAACTTTCTGCGCCTGGTGGAAGCCGTGACGGTTCCCGGTCCCGCCCCTGACCGACCGTGGGCGACACGCGGCGAGCACGGCGATCTATCAGCGGCGGCAGGCCGTGGATCGGCCAGCGGCGCATGCAGATCTCACTCTGCGCGGGGAGTACGCCCCTCAAGAACAGGACCGTCATCGTGTTTCTCGCGCCATCGCGGCCGAGCAGCCCCGCTCCTCTCTCGGACGGCCCCAAGATAGGTCAGGCCAACGCCGCAGAGGACGGCGACGACGCCGACCGCTACATTGGGGCCAGCAGGTTCGCCGAGCAAAACGTGGCCATAGATGGTCGCCGTGACAGGATTGACGGCGACCGAAACGGTGACGACGGTCGCTGTCGTGTGAGCGAGCGCGAACGCCCACAACAGAAAGATGATCGCGCCGCCAACGATAGCGAGGTAAGCCACGGCCGCCCACTGAACCGGTTCGAGTGCAGCCATCGACGGCAACGGCCTGAAAATCAGTGACATCGCGCAAAGGCAGGTCGCGCCCGCGCCCATCCCCAGTGTCGTGAAGGGCAATGGTCCGTTCTGCGAGATGAACGGGCGCGAGAGCACGCTGTAGAGCGCCATGCAGAAGGCGGCGGCGACCATCAACAGATCTCCGCGCCACGCACCCTGTGGCGCGTCCGCATATCCGAGGCCGAGCGCCGTCGCCACGCCCAGGATCGCAACCAGAACGCCGAGAGTCTTCTGCACAGTCGGGCGCTCGCGGCCGAGAATGGCTCCAATGACGACCGCCAAGAGCGGGAGGGTCGATAACGCAAGCGCCCCTCGTGCCGCCGTCGTGTGTATCAAAGCCGCGTTGAACAACAACGGGAAGACACAGAAGAACAGGACGCCAAGCGCTGCGATCGGCGGCCAGTCTCGCCGCACCGGCCATGTCCTTCGAGCGGCCGCAACGATCGCAGCAAGAATGATGAACCCCCCGCCAAAACGCAGGACACCCATCGCCACCGGGTCGAGCGCCATTGTGAGGAACCGCGTCGCTCCGATCGCTGTCCCACCCAACGCGCTCGACAGAACTGCTGCAAGTGCACCGCGAGCCTGCATCGCCTGATCCCCGTTCGACGGCTGAGGACTAGGCGGAGTTCTTCAACAACACTATCAAATTATCTGCATCGTCTTTATTGTCTTTGGTTATGAAGCCGCGTCTCGATCCCGACCTATTGCAAGCCTTCGTACTCGTCGCCGAGTTCGGGTCCTTCACGAGGGCGGCACAGCGCCTCAACCGATCGCAGGCGGCCGTCAGTCAGCAGATCAAGCGGCTCGAAGAGCGCGCCGGGCATGCCCTGCTCCTTCGCTCCACTGCGTCGGTGGAACTGACGGCGACGGGGCGAGACTTTCTAGGCGATGCCCGGCGCCTCGTTGCGATGCATGAAGCCGTGTTGACCCGGCTTAACGGCGACGGCGTGGCTGGTCGCGTGCGTTTGGGTGTCATGGAGGACTACGGCACCAAACGTCTTCCGCCCCTCGTCGCCGATATCGCCGCGCGCTTTCCCGACCTCGACATCGACATGGAGGTGGGATTGACCGCGCCGATGCTGAAGCGTCTGGGAGACGACTTCGAGATCGTCATCGCGATGCACGCGTGTGGCGGATCAGACGGCGAGCTTATTCAGATCGAGCAGGCGGTGTGGGCGGGCTCGCGCAAGACATTGCCGCTTGGTCGAGGTGCACTCCCGTTCGCGCTTTCGACGACGGATTGCCTGTTCCGCAAGTGGGCGAGTGATGCCCTCGATGCGGCCGGAGTGTCTTGGCGCCTCGCCCACACCAGCGCCAGTCATGCGGCGGTCGAAGCGCTCGTTTGCGAAGGGCTGGCGCTCACCGTGATGAAGGGGAGCATGGTTCCGACGGCGCTTCGGAATGTTGGCGACCTCTACGATTTGCCGTCTCTTCCCAATGCGGAGATTCGGCTCCATCGCTCGCCCACGCTCAGCAATGTCGGCATCATCGTCGCGAACCACATTCGCGACCGTTTGCGGACCACGTCCTGACATCGCGATAGAGCGTAGGCTGGGGATTTCAGAACGTATGCGGAAGGAGGTTGCGATGGGGGGCCTTGGGGCGTCACCAGAACACCAGCACGGCACCACCCTGCCCTTGCCGGCGATCAAAAATACATATGACAATATCCTTTATCCATCAGCCCCTTAGGGGCTTTTAGCCCCGTCGCCCCTTCTGTCCCGCAAGCGCCTGAAGCGCGTCGAGGTCTGGGCCGGCAGACTGGCGTTGATGCCATCCATCACCGACCGCGTCGCGCGGTCCCATTCGGCGACGATCAGGATGTCCGGTGCCGAGGGCATCGATGGCGCGCTCGAGCTGAGGACGGTTCTTCACCGCCTTGCCGGATGCTCTGCCGAATACAGCGAGTCGACGAGGGTGCGCAGGGCCGTTTCGCGATCCTGAGCCCCCATCATCTGCCCTTTCTGGCCCTGTCCGGAGCGCATCTGAGGGCGATTGCATAGACGTTTCGGCTTATCAGCCCGTCGGAGGCGCTCGGGACACGTGCTGAACCGCGCCCGCGCGATACACGCGAATTCTAGTGGCGAGATTGCGACCTTCCGAAGAGGAGTTTTCTGCCAAGCTCTCGGTTGCGTGGTAGTGGCCGCTGCCGCAACGTTCGTTCGGAGAGGCGACATGCATCCTGCCAAGCTGGCGCTCGCCGCCGTCGTCATTGTCGACATGATGGGACAAGGGCTGGCGCTGCCGATCTTCGCGACCCTCCTCACCGACCCCGCCGCCGGCTTCCTGCAGCCGGCGATGGCCCGGCGGGCCGGCGCGTTCGACTACAGCCTTCTCATCGGCCTCTTCTTCCTCGCCTGGTTCCTCGGCGTCGTGTTCGTGAGCCGCCTGTCGGACGCCATCGGCCGCAAGCGCGGGCTCCTCGTGTGCCTCACCGGCCTCATGACGGGCTACGGCCTCACCCTCCTCGCGATGGCGATCGACAGCTTCCCGCTTCTCGTCCTCGCGCGCTGCATCGCCGGGTTCACCGCCGGGACGCAGCCGATCGCCCAGGCGGCGATGGTGGAGCTGTCGGCCGACGAGGCGGAAAAAGGGCGCAACATGGGCCTCGTGGTGCTCGGTGGCAGCCTCGGCCTGATGGTGGGGCCGATCATCGGCGGCACCTTCTCCGACCCCGACATCGTAGGCTCCATCGCGTCGCTCTGGCTCCCATTCGCCATCGGCGGCGGCCTCACCCTCCTCGCCATCGCCCTCGTCCTCGCCTTCTTCCGCGAGGGGCCCGGCGAGCGCATCGCCTTCACCTTCCGTCCGTTCGACGTGGTGGGGCTCCTCCTGGAGCTCCGCCACTTCCCGGCCGCGCTCAGGATCTCGGCGGTCTATTTCTTCTTCATGGTGACGCTCAATGTGGCGTTCGTGTTCATGGCCACCTACCTCTCGGGCCGGTTCGGCATGTCGGCGACGGGAACGAGTATCGGCCTCCTGGTGTTCGGCACCGTCACCGCGGCGACGAGCGCGCTCTTGGTAGGGCCGGTGCAGGCGCGCCTCTCCAGGCTGGTGATCGTCTTGATGGGAACCGTCGGCATGGCGGCCGCATCGCTGATCTTCGTCGCGACGGCGTCCGCGCTCGTCGCCTACGCCGCCCTCGGCCTGCTGGGACTCAGCTTCGGCCTCGGCTACCCGATGCTTCTCGCCATGTATTCGGCGAGCGTTGAAGCGACGCGGCAGGGCTGGATCATGGGGGTCTCTGCCGCGCTCTTCACGCTCGGCGCGGGGCTCGCCTCGCTCCTCAGCGGCGAGTTGATGGCGCTCGGCCAGCGCACGCCCTTCTATCTCGGCGCGGCGAGCGCCGGCGTCGCGCTCCTCCTCCTCGCCCTCCTGTGGCAGACGCCGCGCCTTCGCACCCTCGCGGGCTCGGCGTGAGGGGGCGGGCGTGGCCCGGACGCCGCCGGCGAAGGCGCTCGCCGTCGCCTGGTCGAGCATCGGCTCGCATGCCCCTTAACCGCCGGCATGCCGATAGCGGACCAATGGCCGCTCCAGAATACCCAAAAGTCTTCGCAGAGGAACGGAGGAGACCCTTCGAGAAAGGGCCAGCGTCAGACTTGTCGAGAGCAAAGGGCATTATCGCGACAACGACGGACTATTGGATCGTTCGTCGTCCATTGGCGCCGCAGAACTGCGCGGAGTGCCCATTAGGATTTCGTCCCGCAAATGTCCTCCCAGGAGAGTTCGAAGCGGTTGAGGTACTTGCGCAAGCGATCCGCGTCGTTGCGGCTCGCCTTCCGAGCGCGTGAGACGGCGAAAAGGGCGCGGCCGGCGGCGCTGAGGTTCGGGGCTGTGCGGCAGGCGCGAATCACGGCTGCGAGCTGTAAGCGGTCGAATGGGTCGATCGCAGCGGCGCGCTCACCGAGAACGGCCTCGACAAGCTCGGCGTCGGGATCGTGCACCTGTGCCGTCCATTGGGCGGCGAGGAGCGCCACTTCCTCCTCCACCATGACGAGCGTGATCCGTCCGCGCGGGGCGAGGACGCAGAGCCGCTCCACCGACGCGCGAAGGTCGCGGAAGTTGCCCGGCCACGCCGCACGCGGGTCGAGAGCGAAGCGCAGGTACTGCTCGCGCGCGTCGGCGTTGAAGCCGATTTTGGTGCCGGTCGTCCGCGCCATGCGGGCGAGCTCGTGGTCGAGGTTCGGCTCGATGTCCTCGCGCCGGTCGGCGAGCCGAGGGAGGAGGAAGGCCCACAGGTTCAGCCGGGCGTAGAGGTCCGACCGGAAGCGACCCTCGGCGACGAGCCGGCCAAGGTCGCGGTTTACGCCGGCGATGACGTGGAAGGCGGAGCTGACCGGCGTGTCGGCGCCGACCGGCAGGAACGAGCCGCTCTCGATCGCGTCGAGGATCATCGCCTGCTCGTCCAAGCCGACGGCGTCGATCTCGTCGAGATGGCATTGAAGGCAGGATTCCGCGTCTCGATCCCGGCTTTCAGGAGGCGGTTATGGCTCTCGGTGACGAGATCGAAGCGCTGCTGGATGCGGTCATAGCGGCTGAGGTCGAGGTCGATGATCTCGAGTGTCCCCACCTCCTCCCCCCCCGGACGAGGGCCGCGCCTATTGGGAGGCGGCTTCAGCTCGTCCGCGCATGGACGAAGATGAACCACGCGGTGCTCCATGACCGGACCGCGGCGGCACTCGGGATCGAACCCGTCGATCGCGTCTGGAACGAGCACAATTTCGTCTTCCGCCGCCGCGGGCTGTTCCTCCACGGCAAAGGCGCAACCCCCGCCTTCGAGGGCTACGCTGAGGACGCCTCGGGCCTGACGCTGATCCCGCTCAACATGGCCGAGCCCGTCCTCGTCACCCGCGGGCGCGACGCCGCTCACGCCCTCGGCTTCAGCCCGCATGGAGCGGGGCGGAATTTCTCGCGGTCGGAACACCGTCGGCGGATGGGCGGCCGGACGCCGAGGTCCCTCCTGGCGGAGGAGACGGCGGGGCTTGACGTCCGCTTCTTCTGCCGCCGCATCGACCCGTCCGAACTTCCCTCAGGCTACAAGCGTGCGGATGTGGTGGTGAGTCAGATCGAGCGCTACGGCCTGGCGACGATTGCCGACCGGATCCTTCCCTACGGTTGCATCATGGCAGGCGATGTGCCGGCGCCGTGGCGTGAGCAAGAAGCGGCGCGTGCTCGCACCTGAAACAGGGCGGTTTTTGAGGGCGCCCTCCGTAGAGGAGATCACCAGGACCGGAGAGCGCTTCTGGCTGAGCGAGGAAGTGTTCACAGGCCTGGCTCCACAGTTGCCGACCGACACGCGGCGGCAAGCCGAGGGTGGATCATCGCCGGGTGATCGGCGAGAGCGCCCACGTCCTGAAATCCGGCTGCCGCTGGAAAGACGCGCCAGAGGTCCGACAACCCGTTCGGTGACGAGGGGAACCGCCCGCTGGGCATCCTTCACATCGACGATCTGCTGCGCGGTGGGACCGGCTGACCGGCCCCCTCCTCAGTCGTCGCCAAAGATCTCCTCAATGCTGTCGCCAGGGGTGTGCGCGGTCATCACGTGGCCCACGCAGTTGCCCGCGTCGTCGACGGCGATCCAGGAATGGCCGACATAGGTCGGCTGCCGGTAGTCCTGTCCGTGGGCCAGCTCCTGGTACAGCCGGCGCTCGCCTTCTTGGTCGATCCAGTAGATCCGCAGCGGCCGGAAGCTGCTGTTGGCGATGTGAAGCGTGGCCGGCTGGGAGGATTGCGCGGACCTCAGGCTGCCGGGAGCGGGGCAGCCGTCGGCTCGGGCCCCAGCAGGATGGACGGGCGCCGCCCGGTCGCCCGCATTGGCGTCGCGGCCGCGCTCCACGCACTCCTGCACCTTGAGGCTCGCCGCGGTCACCCCGGCGAGGGGGATGTCGTAGTCGAACTTTTCGACGCCCAGCACGGCCTCGTTGCCCTTGCGCAGCCCGTTGAGCTCGGCCTGGCCGAGCCAGGCGATCGTCCACCCATCGACGGACGTACCGGAGATATAGTCGCCGCCCCGGCCGTAGCCCTGCCCGCTTCCGCGGCCGTCGATCCGCAGCGTGCCCTGCCAGTCCGGCCGCGAGGCGACGGGAACCGCGAGTTGCCACTGATGCCCGTCCCACCCCAGCCGGACCGGCGATCCGTCGCTCCGGCTGATCTCGGCGACGCAGTATGCGTGCCCGCTGCGCGATCCCGCCGTGAACACCAGCCAGCCGCGCGTCTCCGCGTAGTCGATCTCATCGCGCTGCATTGGCCCGACGATGTCGTGACCTCCGTACGCGTTCTGCTGGGCGTGGGCGGGCGCGGCGATGCTGGACACGAGAGCAGCGAAAACGGCGAGGAAGCGGGGCGTCATGAGACCTTCTCGGCAGGGGAAGACCGCGCATGCGGCGCGGGTGTCGCTACGCATGAAACGTGTCCAGTCACGTCGCGCATCACTGGAGCACACGTCACAGGAGTACGGATCGCTCCGTGCCAACACGATCGGGTCAACGTCAAGCGACTTTTGGCGAGTGGCTTCGTTCGACCACTCTTGAATGGCCAGTCTGGACGATAACTCCGGCTTCGGCAGCTATCGGGTTGGCGCGTTGCGGGTGATCGCTCTCACTCGCAATAACTAAGGCTTTTGAGTCATGACTTCGACCCTAAGGGGTTCTGAGTCTCTCAAAACAATCTCTTGTAATAAACCCCTCAAATCACACGCAGTCGAGCGCTGACCGTGCAACACCGATCAGCGGAGATGCGTTGTCGGCGGCAGTAAAATATCCTCATCATAATACTCAAAATAAGGGCAGATACCGTACGCCGGCCTGGATGAGCCACGGGGGTCAGAGCAGGCTCGGCAATCAATCTGCCGGTGCATCTCTATGCCGAGGTGCAGGCCTACTTCTCAGCGCGCACCAAGGCTCGCGGCGTCGAGGTCGGGCAGCTCGTCAATGAACTTCTTAAGAAGAACATAGAACTCGTCGAGGCGGCCCGATAGTCACCGATGTAGAAACGTCCGCACGGAGCGGGCGCTTGCGGAACAAACACCTCCACTATTGTGAGCGGGCGGACCACACTGCGTTCCTGTAGAACGTGATCGCCGCCCGCAGTAGCATCGATAGATCGCTTCCATCCTGACGGAAGAATGCTTCACCAAGACATGGGCCAGAAACCACCACGGTATATACAGCCCCGTCAGGACGAGCTCCGTCAATTTTCACTACAGCACTCACGCCATCTCGTCCGATTGCGTCGAATACCGCCATCAGGCCCGCAACGTCACGCCACAGCGCTGCCTGCTGCTCACTAACATGTCCCTCGGACATCAACTCACTGACTAGTTTTTGGTTGTGCATTTCAAAATCTCAATGACCGAGAGCCTTGGCAATGTCCTCGACACTTCGCAGATTGCCCGTTGCAACGCTGTCAATGGTAGACCGAATCCTCGCTGGATCAGCCCCAGAACCAAGTAGCCGTTCAGGTGTAGTGGCCCATCCCGGTCTTGAAGGTGAGGTTGCCGTTCGCGGCGTAGGTGTTTCACGAAAAGGCCTCGGGGGCGCAGCGCGATCGGCCGGAGCTCGCCGCCGCGGCCCACTATATTCGCAAGGGCGACACGCTCGTGGTCTGGACGCTCGACCGCCTGGCGCGCTCCATGAAGCAGCTCATCGAGACGGTCGAAGCCCTTGAGGCCCAGGGCATCGGCTTTCGCTCCCTGACGGAGGCGATCGACACGACCACCTCCGGGTGCAAGCTGGTCTTCCACATTTTCGGCGCCCTCGCCGAGTTCGAGCGATCCATCATCCGCGAGCGGACCCGCGCCGGACTCGACGCCGCGAAGGCGCGCGGGCGTAAGGGTGGTCGGCCGAAGACGTTGAATGATGCGGACCTCAAGGCGGCGCACGCCATGCTTGCCGAGGATACATTCACAGTGAACGACGTCGCCAAGCGTCTCAATGCTCCACCGGCAACGTTCTATCGTTATCTGCCGCCTGCAAGAGCCGGGGCCACTCGGAGACAAGCTCACACGTATTTTTGACGAAAGTTCAATTTAAAATACGAGCAAAATACCTTAACATTATTCTTACATATTATAAGATATATTTATTATTCATTAAATTTAATCGATCTTTCGCAACACTGCCTGTTCAAACTTTTGAATGAAACGCGTATCGCCCTCTCTGAAATACCTTAAGCATTTATTGCATCTAGATAATATAATATCCAAATCAGATTCAAGATCACCAGAAACTGGTAAACTATTAATATCCAATAAGTCTATTATTTCGCTTGGTAAATTACATGAACCGGGCAGGATCCAACACACGCTCATCATCCTTCTTACGTCGAATACGGTAGTGTTATTAACATGCGCTAGAAAAAAAATCCTCTCCCCAGCATGACGTTTAGCTAGTAATTCAGATGAAGGAAAAGCCTCCTTGACCTTTCTCTCCCCCCTATAAACTGACAATCTATTATGCATTATATCTAAAGCATAAGTTATAATATACAAACTTGATTCAGAAATGGCACCCTGATCTGCATTCAGAACACTTAATAAATCATCGGAATCGTCTACGAAGAAATCTTCAGCCATAAATTTCTTAAAGAGAATATACCTTTCTCCTCGGCCCAAATCATTCGTAGCCATAGTGGTTTACCTTTGGATCGTTAAAGTGACGGACACGATTCTGCGTTGGATCGTCCTCGAAAGACTCCCCATTTCTATCGTCCCTGATCTAAACTTTGTCTCCTGCCCATCGACAGCTCCCTCTCCGCGCCGATTCCCTTCTTAATTTCTCGCCAAGGCCGCACCGCTGTCGCGCCCTTCTCCCGATTGGAAAGCGTCTGAACGGATCGCCGGAAACGCTCTGTCGTTGTCTTGCCGGCCGAGCGAATCAGGGCTCCTCGTGAAGAGACCTTTTTTCCGCCTGGCAGGCACACGCCCACTGTCTTTCTGACGGCCCGTGCCCTGGAATTCACTTCAGACATGAGCCTTCGATTCCGCCCCCTCGCGAAAAACAAACGTTGGGTTCGACGAACTGATTTACATTAAAATGGAAAAACTATTCATTGCTCCCACTCGGCCAAAATTCGCTGATAACGAACGAAACAAGAAGCAGCATCCAGATCGCAATTGATATCGCGCCTGACCATAGAATTGCGTCTCTTGTAAGAAGGCCATACTTGATCGACCCAGCAATTACAAAGAATATTGCGAAACAGACACCATACTTGATTGATTGAATAAACTTCTCAATCAACCTCGGTACGACCGCTCTTTTCTGATCCATGGGCCTACCGAAATTCATGAATTGATCAACAGTTCATGGAAGGTCGCTCAACGGTGGTGCCTGTACGCCAGACAAGACGTCGATGTCCACGGCCCCAGCCGTTCGGAGGGGGCGGACCGGTCGCCTACACGCGAGGCGAGAGGCCTCCACATCGTCGATGACCGCATGGACCGCTTGTGCGCGACCATGCCGAGCCAGGGCAGTTACGATTTCACCCACGCTGATCGACAATTTCGGTAATGCGCTGTATCGGCACAGTTCTAAAACTCTCAGGCACATCCTCGCGAATTGAGCAAGACTCGACGATAGCTGATACCCTAAATCTCAACATCAACCACCGGAGAACCAACCGAACTCTATCATTTTCTTCACTTAATATATTCCACTTAGGAAATTCGTCATATCTTTTTATTAAAATATTCCCGACAATGTATGATGAAAACATAACCGCCACCCAGCCTTCGTCATCTGGGCTGAACTTGATTTCGCCAAAACTCCGAAGAGCACCTATAACAGACAACTCCGCAAATATTTCTTCATCAATATCCAACGAAGAAATCAAACGCCAATATCTCTCATACAATTCCGTTGGTATTCCTGACGCGCATTCGCGCGAAAAATCCACTTTCTGCACTTAATTCTCCTATGCATAACGCCATAGTAGGGAGTGCGCTCCTTGCCCTGCGCGCCGCAGACCTGCGCTGCATTGCCCCCTTGCGCCGGGAAGAACGCTCGCAAGGTGGTTCCGCGCGTTGTTCACCAGTGTCTCGCGCCGTCTTTTGCGCACCTTTTCAACACGCGACGCCACGCAGCAACCAGCCCTTGCGCGCCATGACACACGCCTGAGGCATCGGACTTCACCGACCACCCGCCGCCGCCGCATCGGAGTCTGGCCGATCCATGAGCATGAGCCGGATCAGACGGAAGAGACAGGGGCAGATCGGTGGATTGCAGCCGCCGCCTCGCCCCAACGACGGCTAACGCGGTGCTCACCCTTTCATTATCTCGTTGACTTTCTCATATTTTGATAATATTGGATACATTAACGATCTAGATTACCAAAAAGGTGCTCCGGCATGGCTGAGTCCATTCCCGCGATCCAGGCCTCGGCCTACCTCCACCACGTCGCCATGGAGAGCCCCGATCCGGAGCGGCTCGCGGCGTTCTACGGGACGATCATGCAGATGCGTGCCGCCCCCGCGAGCGCGGGGGAGTGGCGGTGCGAGGGGCCGGCGCGGCGCTTCGTGGCGGTGAAGGGTGCGGCCCGGAAGATGGCCTATGCCGGCCTTGCCTGCCGGGACGAGGATGCCGTGCGCGGCCTCCGGGCCTACGCCGAGAAGAACGGGCTCGAGGTGCTGGCGAGTCCGAGCCCCTATTTCGGCAACGAGGCCTTCGCCGTCCGTGATCCCGACGGCCATCTCATCTGCTTCGGCACCGCGCGCTCGCAGGAGCGGTCGGAAGGTCTTCACGCGCCGACCCAGCATCTGACGTTCGCGAGCTTCGACGTCGAAGCCTTCCGCGACTTCTACCATGACAAGCTGGGCTTCGCCGTCTCGGACATCGTGGTCCATCCGAATGGGAGTCTCGCCACCTGCTTCACGCGGTCCAATCACGAGCACCACACGATCGCCTGCTTCAAATCCAACCGCATGGGCGTCGACCATCACTCCTATGAGGCGGGCGACTGGGACCGGATCCGGGACTGGTGCGATCATTTCGCGGCCCACGACGTCACGCTGATGTGGGGACCGGGACGACATGGCCCGGGCAACAACCTCTTCGTCTTCATCGAAGACCCGGACGGAAACTGGATCGAAGTCTCGGCCGAACTCGAAATCATCCACGACCGGCAGGTTCAGTCGTGGCCGCATGAAGCGCGCACCCTGAACCGCTGGGGCGACGCGATCCTGCGGTCCTGAGGAGGTCGAGATGCGCTATTTGAGCTTTGTCCGCACCGGGGTCCCCGGCTTCGGAATCATGGTCGATGGCGGGATCGTCGACCTCACCCGCCGCGCACCGGGGGGCGCGCGATCGCTGCGCGATGCGATCGCGGACGGACGCGGCGACGAGATCGCGGCGCTCGCACGGGGTCGCACGCCCGACTTCTGCCTGTCGGACGTGACGCTGCTGCCGAGCATCCCGGACCCGGCGAAGATCCTCTGTGTCGGCCTGAACTACGAGACTCACCGCGCCGAGACCAAGCGTCCGGACGCCAAGCATCCCACGATCTTCACCCGTTTCGCGGACACCCAGGTCGCGCACGGGCAGCCGATCGTGAAGCCGCCCGTGTCCGACGCGCTCGATTTCGAGGGCGAGCTCGCCGTGATCATCGGACACGGCGGCCGCAACATTCCGCCGGAGCGCGCCTTCGACCATGTCTTCGGATATGCCTGCTACAACGATGCGACGATCCGGGACTGGCAGCGCCACACGCACCAGTTCACCCCCGGCAAGAACTTCTCCGCGACGGGGGCCTTCGGTCCGTTCATCGTCACGCCCGACGAGGTGGGCGACCTGCGCGAACAGACGATCGAGACGCGCCTCAACGGCGAGACCATGCAATCGGCTTCGCTCGCCGACCTGATCTTCCCGATCGAGACCCTCATCGCCTACTGCTCGGCCTTCACGCCGCTCTCCCCCGGCGACGTGATCCTGACCGGCACGCCGGGTGGGGTCGGCGACCGGCGCGACCCGCCCCTCTACATGAAGCCTGGCGACGTGGTGGAGGTGGAGATCTCGGGCGTCGGGCTCCTGTCCAACCCGATCGTCGCCGAATCCTGATGCTCGCGACAGATCGCCCGACGCCGGCGCTCGATGCCGACATCATCGTCGTCGGCGCCGGCCCGACCGGGCTCGTCCTCGCGAACCTGCTCGGCCAGCGTGGCGTGCGCACGCTCCTCCTGGAGCGCAGCGCCACCACCGTGCAGGAGCCGCGGGCGGTCTCGATCGATGATGAATCGATGCGGACGATGCAGGCGATCGGCGTCGATGACGAACTGATGCCACTCCTCGCGCGCGGCTACGGCTCGCACTATCGCGGCCCCGACGGCGCCGTCTTCGCGATCGTCGAGCCGAACTCCACCGAGTTCGGCTTCGACAAGCGCAACGCCTTCCAGCAGCCCGAGCTCGAGGGGATCCTGGGGGAGAACCTCAAGCGGCACGCCTCGCTGGACGTCCGCTTCAATTGCAACGTCGTCGCGGTGGCGCAGGACGAGACCGGCGCGAGCGCGATCGTCGAGGACCGGGGTGGCCACACGACGCTGCGCGGGCAATATCTCGTCGGCTCCGATGGGGCGCGCTCGCTGGTGCGAAAGTCGCTCGGGATCAACCTCACCGGGTCGAGCTTCGAGCAGCAGTGGCTGATCGTCGACATCTTCAAGACGCGCAACCGATTTCGGCACACCGAGGTGTTCTGCAATCCGCGCCGGCCGGGCATCACCCTCCCCGGCCCCCGCGGCACGCGCCGCTATGAGTTCATGCTGCACCCTCACGAGACCGAGGCGTGCGCGCTTCAGGAAGACTTCGTCAGGACGCTCCTCAACGAGGTCGGACCCGACGGCGATGCACCATTGCGGCGCGTGAAGGCCTACATGTTCCACGCGCGGGCCGCCGAGCGGTGGCGCGACCGACGCATCTTTCTCGCCGGCGACGCCGCCCACCTGTCACCCCCATTCGCCGGGCAGGGCATGAACAGCGGCATTCGCGACGCGCATAATCTCGCCTGGAAGCTCGCGGAAGCCGCGCACCGGGACGTACCGGCCGCCTTCCTCGACAGCTACGAGGCGGAGCGCAAGCCTCATGCGCAGGCCATGATCGACCTCGCCCTCAGCATGGGCCGGGTCATGATGCCCCGCTCGCGCCTGCGCGCGGCGCTGACACGCACCGGCTTCCGCCTCCTCGGTCTCTACAAGCCGGCGCGCGATTACGTCTCGCAGATGCGCTACAAGCCCAAGCCGCGTTTCCGCGAGGGGCTGCTCTGGCCGGACGAAGCGGACGGCAGGGACATCGTCGGCCGCCTGTTCCCGCAGCCGATCGTTGAGGACGCGGACGGCGTCCGCGTGCGCCTCGACGATGTGCTTTCCGTCGGAAGCGCCGTCATCCTCTTCGGCACCGACCCGGCCGCACTCGCCGCCGCGCCGGACTTTCGCGCGGTCGCGGACACCGGCGTCACGGTCGTCGGGATCACCCCCAATTGGATCAACCCGGCTGAGGCGCCGTTCAAAATCGTGCGCGACGCATCCGGCGGTCTGTCGGACCTCGCCCGGACCAGCCACCTCGACCACGCCATTCTTCTGCGCCCCGACCGGTATGTCGCGATCGCCGTCCGGTTCGAGCGGATCGGCGCGCTCGTCCCCGCCCTTTCGAAGATCGGCGCTGTCACACCGGCCGCGGCGGAAGCCGTGCCGCTCGCTCGACAAATCTGATAAATTACTAAGTGAATATTTGACAAATTACCATAAAATGATAATCTGAATGAACGAAATCAGATCCTGAAACACGAAATCTGAACTGACGATCTAGGGAGATACGGATGAAAAACGCTCTTGCTGCCGCGCTCGTCGGCCTCACCGCCGTCATGGGCGTGTCGACCGGCGCCACGGCCCAGACGGTGCTGAAATACGCCCAGGGCCTGTCGATGACCGACAATCACCAGGCGGTCGGCGTGACGGCCTTCCAGGAGGCGCTCGAGCGCCTGACCGACGGGCGCTACACGCTGCAGATCTTCCCTTCCAGCTCGCTCGGCGGCGAGCGCGCGATGGCGGAAGGTCTTCAGCTCGGCACCATCGACCTCGCGCAGCTGACGATCGGCCCGCTCGGGAACTGGGTGCCCGAGGTCGACATGCTGACCATGCCCTTCCTGTTCCGCGACCTCGACCATGCGCGAGCGGTTCTCGCCGGACCGATCGGCGACGAGCTCCTGGCCAAGTTCACCCCCGAGACGTTCATCGGCCTCGCCTGGACCGAGGACGGTGGCATGCGCCATCTCTTCAACAAGCTGCGGCCGGTCCGCACGCCCGAGGACATGGCGGGGCTGAAGATCCGCGTTCAGGAGAACAAGGTGCAGACGCTGGCGTTCGAAGCGCTCGGCGCGCTGCCGACGCCCATGGCCTTCCCGAACATGTTCAGCGGCATCCAGCAGGGTGTGATCGACGGGGGCGAACTGTCGCTCACCACGATCCGCTCGAACAAGTTCCCGCAGGTCGCGCAATATCTCTCGCTCACCGGCCACTTCTACAGCGGTGCGATGTTCCTGATGGCCCCCTCGACTTGGGCGGGCCTCAGCGATGAGGACAAGGAGAACTTCCGCGAGGCGGCCCGGATCGGTGCGCAAGCAAGCTACAAGTACATCGACGACACGTTCCAGAGCAACATCGACCAGTTCCGCGAAGGCGGCATGGATGTGATCGAGGACGTCGACATCGAAGCCTTCGAGGCGAAAGTCGCGCCCGTCTATGAGAACAACTACAATGAGATGTTCGGCGCCGATCTGATCGAACGTATTCGCTCCACGGAATAGTTCCCACTCCAAGGCTGCGCACGGCGGGTCGACGATCCGCTGTGCGCCGGCCCCTTTCGCGCAGCGTCACGACGCGCATCCGCCTTGGAAGGTTCGATCATGCTCGCTTTCATTCAGGCCGTGGATCGCTGGTTCTTTCGCATCCTGCTGATCATCGGCTGCCTGATCCTCGCGACGCTGGCCGGCGTCTGCTTCTACCAAGTCTTCTCACGGTTCGTGCTGCAGGTCCCCACCATCTGGTCTGAAGCGCTGGCACGCACGCTGATGGTCTGGGCCGTTTTCCTCGGCACGCCCGTCGCGGTCCGGCGCGGTTCCGCGATCACCATGAACGTCCTGGCGGATATGGCGCCGCCGCGCCTGCGCAGGGTCATCGATGGCGTCGTCACGCTCGCCATCGCCGCGGTCCTCGTCATCACCTTATGGCAGGGCCTCGCGCTTCTCGATCGCATCTCGAACCAGCGCCTCGCCGGGCTGAACGTGCCGATCGTCTGGGCCTACGCCGCGATCCCCGTCGGCGCCGCGCTCAGCCTCGTCGCCCTCATCTGCAACGCGATCGAGCGCGCCGGCCAGCCGCCCCACGCCGCCTTCGAAGGAGACACCCCGTGAGCTTTGGGATCATTCTCGTCGCGGTGATGGTCCTCCTCATGATCGCGAGCATCCCGATCGGTTTCGCGATCATCCTCGCCAGCATCTTCGGCCTCTGGCATGCGGACCTGTTGCTGATCATCGTCCCGCAGAAGCTCTTCCAGTCGCTCGACTACGAGTCCCTCCTCGCCCTGCCGCTCTTCATCCTGGCCGGGAACATCATGGAGGCCGCGGGCATCTCACGCCGGCTCGTCGAGTTCGCGAAGTCGATCGTCGGCGGGGTGCAGGGCGGACTGCCTTTGTCCTGCGTCGTCACCTGCATGATCTTCGCCGCGGTCTCGGGTTCGAGCGTGGCCACGACTTTCGCCGTCGGCTCGATCCTCATCCCGGCGCTCGTCCAACACGGATATCCCCGCCCGTTCGCCGCATCCGTTCAGGCGACGTCCGCGGAGCTCGGCGTCATCATTCCCCCGTCGATTCCGATGATCCTCTATGGCGTGACCGCCGAGGTCTCGATCGGCGAGCTGTTCATCGCCGGCATCGGGCCGGGCGTCCTCATCGGCCTCTCGCTCCTCGCCTACGTGTTCATCTGGTGCCGCGTCACCGGCCACGGTCTGGAGGATCGCAAGGAGCGCCTCCCCTTCTCCAAGGCCGTGGTCCAGGCCGCCTTCCCGCTCGGCATGCCCGTCCTCATCCTCGGCGGCATCTATGGCGGGATCTTCACCCCGACCGAGGCGGCGGCCGTCGCGGTCATCTACGCTCTGATCCTCGGCGTGTTCGTCTACCGCCAGATCGGGTTCGCGGACATCGCCCGCGTGTTCGAGAGGTCGCTTCTGTCGACGTCGGTCATCATGCTGATCATCGCCGCCGCGGGTCTCTTCGGCTACCTCGTCACGCTGTCCGGCGCCCCCACCATGCTGACCGGCTGGCTGATCGAGTTCTTCCACGCGCAATGGTCGTTCCTGCTCGCGATCACCGTCTTCCTCTTCATCGTCGGCATGTTCTTCGAGACGAGCGCCGCGATCCTGATCCTCGTCCCCATCCTCGCTCCGGCCGCGACGGCGTTCGGTATCGACCCGATCCATTTCGGCATCCTGATGATCGTCAACCTGGCGCTCGGGATGGTCACGCCGCCCTTCGGCGTGAATCTCTTCGCCGCGAGCGCGGTCGCCAATGTCCGGGTCGAGCACATGATCCGCTCGCTGGTGCCGTTCGTGCTCGTCGTCCTCGCCTGCCTCTTCGTCATCGCCTACGTCCCCGCGGTCCCGCTGTTCCTGCGCGACCTCGCGTTCCGCTGAACCAAAGCAAGGAATAAGTAGAATGCAGAATAAGTTGAGCCTCGAAGGGGCCAACATTCTCCTGACCGGCGCTGGCGGAGGAATCGGAACGGCGACAGCCCGGGCCTTGGCCGCCGCCGGCGCCCATCTCATCCTCGTCGACTTCCGGGACATCGGCGCGCTGGCGGAGAGCCTCTCCGCCGAGGGCGCCTCCGTCGAGACCCACATCTGCGACGTGACCGACCGCGCCGCCGTCGAAGCCTTGTGCGCCGAGGTCGGCCCGCGCGTTCAGGCGGCCGTCCTCAACGCGGGCTCCAACCCGTTCAACGACTGGATGGCCCCGGACTTCGACAAGGCCTTCGCCGACCTGATGGCGGTCAACATTCTCGGCCCGATCAACTTCGCGCGGGCCCTGATCCCGCCAATGCAGGCCAACCAATATGGCCGGCTGGTGGTTCTGGGCTCCGTCGCCGGCTTCAACGGCGGCAGCATCGCCGCGGTGCCGCCGGACTATGTGATCTCGAAGGGCGGTGTCCACACCATGGTGCGCTGGCTCGCCAAGGTGGCCGGCGAATTCGTCACGGTGAACGCCGTCGCGCCGGGCGTCGTGGACACGGCGATGACGGCGGGCTCCACCTTCACGCCCCCCGCAAGCCAGCCGATCAAGCGCAAGGCGACGCCCGAGGAGATCGCCTGGCCGATCGCATTCCTCTGCTCGCCGGGCGCGAGCTACATCACCGGCGCCGTCATCGACGTGAACGGCGGCCTCGTCTTCCGCTGATGGGCAATCCGAACAGGACAGGGCCGATGAACACCTACCCGATCATTCGCTTCACGGCGCGACACGGCGCGATCATCGCCTGGTCGGGCGCCCTCCTCGCCCTCGCGGCCGCCATCGCGCTGGCGATCGCCTTTTCGAGCCTCGTCGTCATGATCGTTGGAGCAGGCGTCGCACTCGTCGTCCTCGTGCTCCTCTACAGCTACACCGAGCTCGTCCGCATCATCGCGGACACGCTTCTGCCGAGATAGCGCGGCCATGAGCGATGCCACTCTGGCGGGCCGGGTCGATCTCGCCGTCATCGGCGGCGGGATCGCCGGGATGATCGCGGCCAATCGAGCGGCCGAGATGGGCCTCAGAACGGCCGTGCTCGAGAAGGGTGCGGAGGATCGATATCTCTGCAACTCACGCTTCACCGGCGGTGTCTTCCACGTCGCGTTCCACAACCCGATGCGGCCCGCCGCCGACCTGCGCAGGATCATCGACGCCGCGACCGAGGGCGCGGCCGACCCGGCGATGGCCGAGGCGCTCGCCACCCATCTCGCCCCGACCATTCGCTGGCTTCAGAGCGAGGGGATCCGCTTCATCAAGGCGGGTCCGGCCGAATGGCAGGACTTCATCCTGTCACCGCCGCAATATCCCCGCGCCGGACTGCATTGGCCGGGCAGAGGGGGCGACGTGCTGCTGCGCACGCTGGAGCAGCGCCTTCTCGAACGCGGCGGACGTCGCGTCCGCGGCTGCCGCGTGGTCGGCCTCGCCCGCGATGAAGACGGGTTCGCGCTGGACCTCCTGCGCGACGGGCGGCCCAGCACGCTGGCGGCCCCGGCCGTCGTCATCGCCGATGGCGGATTCCAGGGAAATCCGGCCATGCTGGAGGCGCATGTCACCAAGAATCCCCAGGCACTGCGCCAACGCGGGGCCGGGACGGGATGCGGCGACGGGTTTCGCCTCGCGAGCGCAATCGGCGCGGCTGTCGTGCCGAGCGGCCAGTTCTACGGCCATGTGCTCTCCCGTGACTCGCTGCGCAACGACAAGCTCTGGCCCTATCCCTGGATCGACGACCTCGCCGGTGCGGGGATCGTGGTGGACGGCGCCGCGCGCCGCTTCGCCGACGAAGGCCGCGGCGGCGTCGTCCTTGCGAACGCCATCGCCCGCCTCGCCGACCCGAGCACGGCGATCGCGATCTTCGACGATGCGATCTGGCGCGGCGTCGGGACCGACATGCTGATCCCCGCAAACCCTCTCCTCGAGGTGCACGGCTGCGAGATCCACGCGGCCGGGACGGTCGACGCGCTGGCGGCATCGCTGGGCCTCGATCCGGTCGCCCTTCGCGAAACCGTCGACCTCTATAACGGCGCCCTCGCCGCCGGCCGGCTCGACACCCTGGTGCCGCCCCGCGAACAGCGGCGCTTCGCCTCGAAGCCGATCGTGTCACCGCCATTCCGGGCCGTCCGCGTGTGCGCGGGGATCACCTACACGATGGGCGGCATCGCAATCGACGGCGCGAGCCGCGTCCTCGACACGCAACGCCAGCCGATCCGCGGCCTCTACGCCGCCGGAGCGACGACGGGCGGCCTCGAAGGCGGCGAGGCGGTCGGCTATGTCGGCGGCCTCACCAAATCCGCGGTCACCGGCTTCCTGGCCGGCGAGACCGCGGCGAAAGAAACAATCCGGAGTTGATGGCGGGACGCTGGCCTCAGCCGGCGAAAGCAGGAACTTGCCCGCCAGAGCACTTCACGAACGGCAATACGACACTTCGTCTTCTTGAAGAGATATCAAAAAATGATAATCTTGATATCGTCGAACGCACAATTGAACTCAAAAGGTCCAAACCGAACACATGTCGGGTCTTCGCCGCTTCGTAGACATTCTGAAATTGTTCGGAATCGAGCAGAGCGATTGGACGGTACAACAGATCTCGGAGCGCCTCGGCGTTCCGGCGAGCACTGTCTACCGTTCGGTCCGGGAATTGGCGGCGACCGGCTTCATCGAACCGTCGATCGAAGGGCACTATCGCCTCGGCGCGAGCTTCATCGAGTTCGACAGGCTGGTCCGGCTGACCGACCCTCTGGTGCGCAAGGGCACGCCCCTCCTCGCGGACATCGTCGATCAGGCGCAGATTCCGTGCGTGGCGGTGGTCGCGCGCCTCTACGACAGCCGGGTGATGTGCGTCGCGGATCGCGCCTCCAAGGGGTCGACCATCCACACGAGCTACGAACGCGGGCTTCCGCGGCCGTTGACGCTCGGCGCCACCTCCAAGGCCATCCTCGCCCAACTGCAACCGCGCAAATTGGCCAAGCTGATCGAGCACGAGGACTGGTCGAGCCGACCCGGCACGGCGGCGACGAGCGCGGAGGAGTTCCGCAAGGAACTCGCCGCCATCCGCAAGCGCGGCTACTGCATCGGCCGGGGCGAGGTGGACGAGGGTCTTGTCGGCATCGCGGCCCCGCTGTCGGTCGCGGAGCGTGCGATCACGGGCAGTCTCAGCCTCGTCGTGCGCGCGTCGGATGTCGATGCGAGCATCGAGCGCCGCCTCATTCTGCTCGTGGTCTCATCCGCGGGCCTGCTCTCGGACGAACTTCGCTCCGACCTTCCCTGACGCACGCCGATCCGTACCGGGCCGCCCGGGCGCGCACGCCTGCGCGCGCGAACGACCTTGCGTGCCCTCCCCCTTCATCCCCGATCGACCTTGGAGCCTTCCAATGACCATCCACGCGCATCTTGAAAAGCTGTTCTCGCTCGATGGAAAGGTCGCCGTTGTGACCGGATCGGGTCAGGGCCTCGGCTGGGGCATCGCCGACCTCCTCGCCAAGGCGGGCGCGACGGTGGCGATCAACGATCTCGATCCCAAGACGGTCGATCGCCGGGTCGGCCAGATCACGGACCAGGGTTTGAAAGCGACGCCCTTGCCGTTCGACGTGACCGATCACGCCGCCGCCCGCACCGCGATCGACTCCCTCGCCGACCGGCACGGATCGGTCGACATCGTCGTCAACAATGCCGGGATCCAGAACCGGAAGCCGATCGTCGACTATCTCCCGCACGAGTGGGATGCGCTGCAGCAGACGCACGTCGGCGGCACGTTCAACGTCACCCAGGCGGCCGCCCGGCACATGATCGCCGGCGGTCGCGGGGGCCGCATCGTGAACCTCGGATCGATCGCGACCCTGAGCTCTCGCGTGCCGATGGCCGCCTACGCGGCGGCGAAGGGGGCGCTGACGGCCGTCACCCACGCCCTCGCCTCCGAGCTCGGCCGCCACGGGATCACATGCAACGCGCTCGAACCCGGCTTCATGGCGACCGAGTTCACGAAGTCCCTCACGGAAAACGAGGAATTCTCCGCATTCGTGAGAACCCGCGTCCCCGCCGGGCGGTGGGGAACGCCGGACGACATCGCCCCGGCGGTGCTCTATCTCACATCCCCGGCCGCCTCCTACGTGAACGGGACGATCCTCAGAATTGATGGTGGGACGCTTTCGTACCTTTAGTGACCATGTCGCGGCATGACTGGAGACGACTTCGTACCACCTCAACAGGCGTCGGAACCCCGGGATGACCTCCAGGCCGAACGGCGATTTCGCGCCAAGCCTCGATCTTTGCGCTAGCATCCTCCCCGTCACAGCCCGGCAGTGCGCGAGAAGGGACGCCGATATGGCCATGCAGAAGCATGACGGGGTCGCGGTCATCAGGCCGGGAGAGACCTATGTCGGGAAGCAGGGATTCACCTATGGCGCCGGCGCATCGATGGAGACGGTCGGCGCCCTGAAGGTGTGCATGAATATTCTGCCGATGCCGCCAAGGGTCGTCGCCAAGGCGCACTATCATGAAGGGATCGAGACGATCGCGTACATGCTGGAGGGCGAGTGCGCGGTCTATTATGGCGAGCATCTGGAGAAGATGGTTCGCGTGCGCGAGGGCGAGCAATGCTTTGTCGCCGCCAGCGTGCCGCACGCTCCGCGCAACGAGAGCGGCAGGCGGTGCACCTGGATCGTGGTCCACTCGTCCGGGAGCGACCAGGACGGGATCGTCCTCCTCCCCGAACTCGATGAGGAACTCGCGGCCCGTCTCGCTGGCTAGGGGCAAGGAACCGGGCCGCCTCTCCGCTTCGCCGCTTCGCCACTCCCCACTCACCGTCTCCTCCCGGCCGCTGGCCCCTTCCCTCGTCGCCTCCCGGCTCCGGCCCCTCGCCGCCGCAAATCGTCCCCCTCACCCCAGTCGCCCGCCTCTCCGGACCGCTCGCGATCAACCCTCGTTTCCCAGACATTCACCAATTTCCCCCTCAATCGCGGCATGGAACGATTCCGCGAAACCGACCTCTATCCGCCGGTCAAAGGCTTTCTCGAAGGCCAGGGCTTTGCCGTGAAGGGTGAGGTGTCGGACGCGGATGTTGTCGCCTGCCGCGGGGACGATCCGCCGGTGATCGTCGAGCTGAAGGCGGGGTTCTCGCTCGCCCTCCTGCACCAGGCCGTGGCGCGGCTTGCCATCACCGATGCGGTCTATCTGTGCGTGCCGCGGCGCTCGGGGCGCGTCGCGTGGCGGGCTTTGCAGGACAATGTGAAGCTCTGCCGCCGGCTCGGGCTCGGGGTGATGAGCGTGCGGCTCAGCGATGGGTTCGTCGAGGTCCATTGCGATCCGGGACCCTACGCGCCGCGCAAGTCGAAGCCGCGGAAGGAGCGGCTGCTGCGCGAATTCACACGGCGACGGGGGGATCCGGCCTCGGGCGGGGCTACGCGCGTCGAGCAGGTCACCGCCTACCGCCAGGACGCGATCCTGATCGCGGGCCATCTCGCCGCGACCGGGCCCTCCAACGGGATCGCGGTCGCCCGCGCGACCGGCGTCGAGAACGCGACGCGGATGATGCGCGACGACCATTATGGCTGGTTCGAGCGCGTCAGCCGCGGCACCTACGCGCTCACGGACGCTGGCCGGGACGGCCTCGCCCGGTACAACGCCGGGCCTCGCCAGTAAGACGCCCCTTGCCTTTCGGCAAGAAAAAGCTCGCATCCGTTCCATTGAATTTTTGACTTCCGTCAACGCGCTCAAGCCGCGTGGCAATATTCTTCAAAAAGAACAACAAGAAATGAGGAATATTATGCCTCGCATCATACTATCCTCCTTCCTCTTCATGCTGGTCTTGCCGGTCTCGGCGCAGGAAATCCTGCCCTTTCCGCCGACGCCCTCCGGAAGCACGGCCGAGGAGACGATGCAGGGGTCCGTCTACAGTCCCCTGCCGCCCGTCAGCCATCTTCCCAAGGACGCCCCGAACATCCTCATCGTCCTCATCGACGATGTCGGCCCGGCCCAGGCCGACACGTTCGGCGGCGAGATCCACACGCCGACCTTGAGCCAGATCGCCTCGGAGGGGATCGCCTTCGCCCGCTTCCACACGACGGCCATGTGCTCGCCGACGCGGGCCGCCCTGCTGACCGGGCGCAATCACAACCGCGTCGCCAACGGCCAGATCGCCGAGCTCGCCAACGATTGGGACGGCTATCGCGGCATCATGCCGAAGAGCAGCGCCACCGTCGCCGAGGTGCTGAGGGATTATGGCTACAGCACCGCCGCCTTCGGCAAGTGGCACAACACGCCCGCCAACCACACCACCGCCGCCGGCCCGTTCCAATACTGGCCGTCCGGTTACGGCTTCGAATATTTCTACGGCTTCCTCGCCGGCGAGGCCTCGCAATACGAGCCGATGCTCGTGCGCAACACGGCCTTCGTCGAGACGCCGCACACCTCGGGCGGGCATGACTACTACCACCTCAGCGAGGATCTTGCCGACGATGCGATCGGCTGGCTGAAGACGCACAAGGCCCTCGCCCCGGACAAGCCCTTCTTCATGTATTGGGCGAGCGGGGCCTCGCACGGGCCGCATCAGGTGCCGAAAGAATGGGCCGACAAATATAGCGGCAAGTTCGACGACGGGTGGGACCAGTATCGCGAGCGCGCCTTCGCACGCGCCAAGGCGCAAGGCTGGATCCCCGAGACGACCGCGTTGACGCCGCGCCCGGCGACGCTCGCCTCCTGGGACTCGATCCCGGAGGGCGAGAAGCCGTTTCAGCGCCGCCTGATGGAGGTGTTCGCCGGCTTCACCGAGCATGTGGACGCCCAGGTCGGCCGCGTGGTCGAGGAGATCGACCGGCTCGGCTACGGCGAAAACACGATCATCTTCTACATCTGGGGCGACAACGGCGCCTCGGCGGAGGGGCAGAGCGGCACCATCAGCGAGCTGCTCGCCCAGAACGGCATCCCCGTCACCACCGAGGCGCAGATCAAGGCGCTCGACGCGCTGGGCGGGCTCGATGTGCTCGGATCGCCGAAGACCGACAACATGTACCACGCCGGCTGGGCCTGGGCGGGGAGCACGCCCTACCAGGCAACGAAGCTCATCGCCTCCCATTTCGGCGGGACGCGCAACCCGCTCGCCGTCCGCTGGCCCGCCCACATCGCGCCGGATTCGCGCCCGCGCGCGCAGTTCCTGCACGTGATCGACGTGGTGCCGACCCTCTACGATATCCTCGGCATCACGCCGCCGCGCGTCGTCAACGGCATCACCCAGGACAGCTTCGACGGCACGAGCTTCGCCGCAGCGCTCGAGGACGCCGACGCGCCGGAGGTCCGGCACACCCAATATTTCGACATCATGGGCAGCCGCGGGATCTATCGCGACGGCTGGATGGCGTCGGCGTTCGGCCCGCGCGCCCCCTGGGTCCCCGGCATCCCCGAAGGCATCCTCGACTGGAACCCGGATGAGGACCAGTGGGAACTCTACGACATCACGAAGGATTGGTCGCAGGCGAACGACCTCGCCGGCGCGATGCCGGAGCGGCTCGCCGAGCTGAAGCGGCTCTTCCTCATCGAGCTGACGCGCAACAACGGGTTGCCGGTCGGGGGCGGGCTCTGGATCCCGGTCCTCCATCCTGAGCTGAAGATATCGCCGCCCTACACGTCATGGACCTTTCCGGGCGCGATCACGCGCGTGCCGGAGTTCGCCGCGCCCACCCTCGGCAACAAGCACAACCGCGTCCATGTCGAGCTCGACGCGCCGGCCGGTGCGAACGGCGTCATCTACGCGCTCGGCGGCTTCTCGGGCGGGCTTGCGCTTTACGTGAAGGACGGGGTGCTGTCCTACGAGTACAACCTCTTCGAGGTGCAGCGCACCCACATCCGCGCCACCGAGCCGCTGCCGGCCGGCAAGGTGACGATCGAGGCGGAGACCCGCTATCTGGAGCGCAGGCCGGCGGGGCCGCTTTCGGTCGTCCTGAAGGTGAACGGCGCGGAGGTCGCCTCGGGCGTGGTGCCGGTCAGCGCGCCGCTTGGCTTCACGGCGAACGACGCGCTCGACTTCGGACGCGACCTCGGCTCCCCCGTCAGCGTCGACTATTTCGACGAGGCCCCGTTCGCGTTCAACGGCACCATCGAGGGCGCGACGGTCGCCTATCTCGGCGCCGACGCCACGCTCGACGGCGCGGCGGAGCGGGAGATCGAAGCGCCGATGCCCGTCGCGGACTGAGACGCCCGCCGCCGGTACCCTCGGCGCCGGCGGCGGGGGCTTCCCTCTCAATCGTCGTCGTCGCGTCGGCCTTTGCCGCCCCTGCCGCCCTTGCCGCCCGTGTCGACGAGGGCGGCAGCGGGGGCGTTCACCAGCATCTCGTCGAGGGTTGCCGACAGGCGCGCGCGCACTTGGTCATACGCCTTGTCCGTCACGCGGTTGGTCGTCTCGTGGGGGTCCACGGCGTAGTCGTAGAGCTCCTCCTCCCGCGCGGGGCCGCTGCCATAGCGGGTGTAGCGGTAGTGGTCCCACCGCAGCGACCAGTTGCCGGGGTTCCAGGCCGAGAGCACCGGCGCGGCCTCGGACGGCGCGTCGCGTCCGATCAGCGGGAGGAGCGAGCGGCTGCAATAGGCGGGATGGTCCGGCACGGGCCAGCCGCAGAGGTCGGCGAGCGTCGCGAAGGTGGATGTGGTCGACACCGGCGTCTCGATCGCGCACGGCGGCGGCAGGCCGCGCGCCTTGCGGATCGCCTCCGGCACGCGCACCAGGAACGGGACGCGCAGCGAGCGCTCCCACAGCGTGTACTTGCCCCAGTGCTGCATCTCGCCGAGATGGTGCCCGTGGTCGGTCCACACGACGACGATGGTGTTCTCGTCCCGCCCCGCATTCTTGAGCGCGGCCCAGACGAGGCCGAACATGAAGTCGGTCCAGTAGATCGAGGCGAGATACCAGCGCGCCGCCTCCGCCCACTGGCCGGACTGCTTGATCACCTCGTGACGGGTCCCGCGCACCGGCGGCTCCCCTGCGCGGCCCGGCCAATAGACGAAATTCGCCATCTTCTTCACCCAGTCGACGGCCGTGCGCGGGAGACGTGCCGCCGCCGGGTCGATGTCGGGCCCGACGGGGATGTCGCCGCCGAGGAACGGGGCCGCGAACTCCGGCGGGACCTGCCAGGGCAGATGCGGCTTGTTGAAGCCGACGCCGGCGAAGAGCGGCTTGTCGCGCGGCACGGTGAAGAGCTTCTCGGAGATGTGGCGGACCGCCTTCGCGTCGCGCCAGTCGTTCATCGGCCGGTCGAGGCCGCCCCAGTCGAACGGGGCGGGGTTCGGGTTGGCGGGCCAGCCGCGATAGATCGCGCTCGCGGGCTCCCCCTCGGCGGACGGGTTGGTGCCGACATCGAAGAACTCGTCCCACGCGTCGGGATCCTCGCGCAGGACCACCTTCGGCATGACGCTGTGCCAGAGCTTGCCCGCGCCGACGGTGTGATAGCCCTCGCCGTGGGCGGTGCCGGCGATGGTCCTGTAGGGCGCGAGCGTGCTCATCCAGTCCGCCACGTCCTTCGATATCAGGCCCGAGACGTGCGGGCTCGTTCCGAGCATGACGTTGAGGCGCGAGGTCTTGCAGTAGGGCGTCGGGCACATCGCGCGGTTGAAGCGGAAGGATTGGGCCGCGAGCGCGTCGAGGTTCGGCGTGCGCGCCCAGGGGTGGCCGCCGAGCCAGCCGGTCCAGTCGTTCATGTCATCGATGGCGACGAAGAGGATGTCGGGTCGGGTCAGCGTCGCCTCCACGGATCGGTCCGGGCCCCCGCCGTCGCGACAGCGCCGAGGACGTGCCGCCTAGAAATTGGATGGAAGCGCGGCGCTTGTCACCTGCCTCAGCGCCGCTCCCCGCCTCATCCCGCGAACTTCCGCACCGAAACGCCGCGCTCTCGGCTTTCGGCTGACGAGCACGCAGGTTCATCCCGCCATGCTTCCATGACGGGATGGCGCTCTCTAGGACTTCGCGAGGAGCCCCGTCGCGAGGGCGCGGAAGGCATCCACGACCTTCGGCAGGACCGCCGCCGGGTCGTCGCTTGCGGCGACCCAGAGCGCCGCGTTGAGCGCCGCGCCGTTGAGAAGGCGCGCCGCCGCCTCCGGGTCGACGGGCTTCATCGTCCCGTCTTCGATCATCCGCCGCACGGCCTCCAGCGTCGCCTCCAGGCACGCATTCTGGCTCGGCCAGCGGGACGGGTCGCCGAGCACGGCCGGCCCGTCGAGGAGGACGATGCGCTGGATCTCGGGATCGAGCGCGAGCTCGATATAGGCCGCGCCCTCCTCCATCAGCGCGTCCCACTCGCTCGCCGCTCCCGCGGCCCGCGCCCGCGCCGCCGCCGCCATCTCCCCGTCGATCTCATGGACGACGGCCGCGAGGAGACCGCGCTTGTCGCCGAAATTGTGATAGAGCGCGCCGCGCGTGAGGCCCGCCTCCGCCGTCAAATCGTCCATCGAGGCCGCCGCGTAGCCCTTCTGCGCGAAGGCCTTGCGCGCCGCGCCGATCAGCTTCGCCCGGTTCTCCGCCATCGTCTCCGCGCGCCGCCGCGCCATCGCCCGCCCCCAGATTTCAAATACGCGACGTATGTGGATTGACATACGCGCCGTATGCCCAATATCTCGCATACGCCACGTATTTCAACCACCGGACGGCGCGCGACGCCGCCCTCCGTGGCCCCATCCGTCTTCAAGGAGCACACGATGCCCCAGCGCGACATCATCTTCCCGGCGGGCCGCACCGCCCTTTACGAGAAGCACGCCTATTCCGCCGCGATCCGCTCCGGCGACCTCCTCTTCGTCTCCGGCCAGGTCGGCAGCCGCGAGGACGGCTCGCCCGAGCCCGATTTCGGCGACCAGGTGCGTCGCGCCTTCGACAATCTGAAGGCGACGCTCGCGGCCGCCGGCTGCACGCTCGACGATCTCATCGATGTCACGACCTTCCACACCGACCCCGAGCGCCAGTTCGAGACGGTCCTCGCGGTGAAGGACGAGAACTTCCCCGCCCCGCCATTTCCGAACTGGACCGCCGTCGGCGTCACCTGGCTCGCCGGGTTTGATTTCGAAATCAAAGTGGTCGCCCGGATCCCGGACGCCGGCTGACCGCCGCCTCTCGCGCCGGATCAGCCGGACGTTGCCATCGACGCCCCCTCGCGCTTTAGGATGGACCATCGCGAGGAGACCCACGATGGCACGGACCCGATCTCGATTTTGGCGCAGCGGCGTGACGGCGATCACGGTCGCCTGCCTCGCCCTCGCGGGCGCTCCCGCGGGGGCGCAGGACCTCTACCAGGGCCCGGCCGCCAAGCAGCTCAAGGCCGACTTCTACGCCTGGTACCGTGCGCTCGCCGCCGACTTCGCGAGCCGCTACATGGAGCCGAGCGGGCGCATCTTCGATCCGGAGAATGGCGGCATCTCCCACTCGGAGAGCCAGGCCTACGGCATGGCGATCGCCTTCTCGGCCGACCTGCCGGAGGCGTTCGACCGGATCTGGAGCTGGACGCGGGACAATCTGCGCAATGCGGACGGCCTCCACGCCTGGAAATATGTGCCGGGCCAGGGCGTCGTCGACCGGAACAACGCGACCGACGCCGACCTCATCATCGCCGCGATGCTGAGCCTTGCCGCCAAGCGCTGGAACCGGGGCGACTATCTCGCCTACGCCGCGCAGACGGCCGACTCGCTCGGCAAGTCCGTCCTCGTGAACCACAAGGGCCGCGTCGTGATGCTGCCGGGAAAGGTGGGCTTCATGCCCCCGTCGCAGCCGGACGGGCCGGTGGTGAACCTCTCCTACTATCATTTCGACATGATGCAGGTGGTGGCGGACCTTGCCCCGCAGCACCCCTGGGGCGCGGCGATCGAGACCGGCTGGTCCTTCTATCTGAGGGTGCTCCAGGCCTGGAATCCCAGCGACTGGACCTCGGTCGCAGACCCGGACCATCCCGTCCCCGCGCGCAACTTCCCGAAGCGCTCGTCCTATGACGCGATCCGCGCGCCCATCAACATCTTGTCGACGCCGTGGGCCGCGCGGCCGGATGTGCTGAAGATCATCGACGACCGCTTCAAGCAATATGGCGGCATCCCCGGCATCTTCGATCCGGGCCGCGGCGAGCGCGTCGGCCATATGCAGAATTCGGGCTACCGGCTGATCGCGGCCTCGGTTGCCTGCGTGGCCTCTGGTGAGGCGATCCCGATCGAGCTCCTCCAGTTCCGCCCGGAGACCTATTTCAGCTCCGCGCTCCATCTGATCGTGATCCACCAGCTCTACACCAAGCACCCGGAGTGCATCCGCTTCTGATGGATGCGCGCCCCGGCCGCGTCGGACCGGGGCGCTCCGCGCGGTGGAGCGGCGCTACTCGGGCACCATCTCGCCGGAGCCGCCGAACTCGGCGGGGAAGTCCTTCAGCTTGGGCAAGCCGTCCTTCATGGGCAGGACGGTCTCGGCGTAGTTCACGTGGACGCCGGGATGGAACGCGACGGTGGGCAGGATCGCGGCGTAGACATCGACGAGGTTGATCGTCGGATGGCCCGCCATCAGGTGGCCGCCGCACAGCGCGCACCACTTGCGGTCCGTGAACGCGGTCTTGCTGAAGACCTTGAGATGCTCCTCCCCCTTGACCACGCGGACCGTCTCGGGGGCCCACAAGGTAAATGCATTTACGGGACCGGCGGACCACTGCCGGCAACTCGTGCAATGACAATATCCCATCGCGACGGGGTCCCCCGTCACCTCGATCTTGACCGCGCCACAGAAGCAGGAGCCTTCGTGCGTATTCGCCATCATGTCCTCCCAGGATAAGGGCGCGAAAGGATAGCACGGACGGCGGCCATGATCCGGCCAGAGGGCGTCTGCGAGGCGGGCGTGTGCGCGAAGGGCGTCTCGGTCTATTGCGGGATCGTGAGCGCCCCGTCCGCGTCGAGGTGCCAGAAGGGGTTGTGCGCGACCTCCCAGACGTGGCCGTCGGGGTCTTCATAGTAGCCCGAATAGCCGCCCCAGAAGACCTTCTCGGGCCGCTTCAGCGGCCGCGCCCCGGCCGCGAGCGCGGCCTCGAAGGCGGCGTCCACCGCGGCGGCGTCGGGGAAATTCTGCGCGAGCGTCACCGCGCCGGTGCCGAGCGCGGCGTCCAGCCGCCCCTGGTCCTGCGCCAGATCGGCCTTGCCGAAGAGCGCGAGCGCCGAGCCCGCCATCCTGTAGAAGACCACGCTGTCGGTCTCGCCCGGCACCTCGACCCAGCCGAGCGCGCCGTAAAAGGCCCGCGCCCGCGCCATGTCCTCGACACCCAAGGTGATGAGCGTCACCCGTTGCGGAGTCATCTCCGTCCCTCCCTGCCGTCGCGCGCCGCACGGACGGCGCGGCACAAGGGACCACATAAAGGCCTCCGCCGATTTGTCGATCCCGGGCGCGGAGAGGCCCGCGCAGTATTGCCGCAGGATGAGAAAAGCCCATGCCCCAACCTGAAGAAATATACAATTCTCTCTTATATTTCAGATGCTTAACGGAAACCCCCGGTGTCATTTCACTGTCAAATATTAAAATTAGACGTATTCTGACCTTGGCATCCAGCCGAGGATTTTGCTGCTTCGCAGGAGTGTCGAATCTTGGAACCGATCAACAAGACAAAGCTTTCGGCCGACGAGTGGGATGAGCTGAACTTCCCCCGCCCCGAGGTCCAGGAATTTGACCGGGTCGTCGAGCGCGCCATCTCCCGGCGCGGCTTCCTCGGCGGCACTCTCGCCTTCGGCTCCGGCGCGCTCGTCATGGGCAGCGCCTTCGTGAAGGGCGGCACCGCCGAGGCCGCGCAGACCTCGCGCTTCGCCTTCGAGCAGATCGCCGCGCAGACCGATTCCACCATCCACGTTCCGGCCGGCTACAACTGGAAGGTCCTCGTGCGCTGCGGCGACCCGCTCTTCTCCGACGCGCCCGCGTTCGACCCGAAGGCCGGCATCCCCAACGCCGGCGCCGACCGCGTCTTCGGTGAGAACACCGACGGCATGGAGCTCTTCCTGGTCGACGGCCACGAGATCCTCGCCGTCAACAGCGAATACGTGAACAACGACATCAACCTGCCGCACACCGCCGACGGCACGCCGGCGACCGCGGAAGACGTCGAGCTCCTGCAGAAGCTCCAGGGCGTCGCCGTGATGGAGATCGCCGAGGGCGAGGACGGCTGGACCGTCGTCACCGACAGCCCGTTCAACCGCCGCATCACGCACCTCTCCCCGATGGCGATCGACGGCCCGGCCGCCGGCCATCCGCTGCTGCAGACCGAAGCCGACCCGACCGGCACGCAGTCGCTCGGCACCTTCAACAATTGCGGCGCGGGCCAGACCCCCTGGGGCACCTATCTGACCTGCGAAGAGAACTTCAACGGCTATTTCGGCGCGAACGGCGACCTGCCGTCCGACGAGACGGTCGCCAACGGCTACAAGCGCTACGGCATCAACGCCAAGGGCGCGGGCTACAACTATCATGCGTTCGACGCGCGCTTCGACGTGACGAAGAACCCGAACGAGCCGCACCGCGCGGGCTACATCGTCGAGATCGACCCGTCCGACCCGACCTCCACGCCGGTGAAGCGCACCGCGCTCGGCCGCATCAAGCACGAGAACGCCGCCGCGGCGATCGCGCCGGACGGCCGCGTCGTCGTCTATATGGGCGACGATGAGCGTGGCGAGTTCATCTACAAGTGGCTCTCACGCGACATCTATGTCCCGGGCGGCGACACCTCGACCCTCCTCACCGAGGGCCAGCTCTATGTCGCGAAGTTCAACGACGACATGACCGGCGAGTGGCTCGCCCTCACCCCCGAGACGACGGGGATGGACGCGGCCATGATCGCGATCTTCACCCGCACCGCGGGCTCGGCCGTCGGCGCCACCACCATGGACCGCCCGGAATGGGTCGCCGTGAACCCGACCGCGATCGAGGCCTATTGCTGCCTCACCAACAACAGCCGCCGCGGCGCGAAGACCGATGACGGCAAGATCCGCACGAATGCGGGCGGCGACGCGATGACCCTCAACGCGCCGAACCCGCGCGAGACCAACGACTACGGTCAGATCGTGCGCTGGCGTCCGCACAATGACGACCACGCCGCCGACTCGTTCGACTGGGACCTCTACGTGATGGCCGGCAACCCGACCGTTCACGCCGACACCCCCTATGCCGGCACGGCGAATATCAACGCGGGCAACCTCTTCAACTCGCCCGACGGCATGAAGATCGACACCTCGGGCCTCATCTGGATCCAGACCGACGGCGACGATTCCAACGAAGGCGACTTCGCCGGCATGGGCAACAACCAGATGCTCGCGGGCGACCCCTTCACCGGCGAGATCCGCCGCTTCCTGACCGGCCCGAACGGCAGCGAAGTGACCGGCATCGCCTGGTCGTCGGACCGCCGCACGATGTTCGTCGGCATCCAGCACCCCGCCGCCCCCTTCCCGGACGGCGAAGGCAGCCTGCCGCGCTCCGCGATCGTCGCGGTGAAGCGGGACGACAAGGCCCTCGTCGGCTGATCGGCCCTACAGGGACGCCGCACCCCGGCGTCCCCTCCACCCGGCGGCCGACGCCCCCCGCATCCGGCCGCCGGGTGCGCGCCTGTCCCGCCGCACCGCCGCGGATCGCCCCGAAAGTCTCGGGATCGGCCGGCCATGTCCCGCGGCATAGTCTCCACGCCTCTTTTGCATTGGACATCGCCCGCGCGGCGATGATGGCATCGGCGAAGGGCGGGTCCTCCCCACCCGGTCGCCCGGACCGGCCGCCCGCCGGAGACGAGAGTGCGGCCCACACCCACCCCACCGGTCAGGCTCGTCCTGATCCTCGGCCTCTTCACGGTGGTCGGCCCGCTCGGCATCGACATGTACCTCCCGGCCTTTCCGGCGATCGCGGCGAGCTTTTCGGCCGACGCGGGGGCGGTGCAGCTCAGCCTTGTCAGCTATCTCCTCGCCCTCTCCTTCGGCCAGGCCATCTGGGGCCCGCTCGCCGACGTCTATGGCCGTCGCCGGCCGCTCGTCGCGGGCCTCCTCCTTGCCACGACCGCCTGCCTCGGCGCGGCGGTGGCGCCCTCGCTGGAAGCGCTCGTGGTGCTGCGCTTCTGCCAGGGGCTCGGCGCGTGCGCGGCGGTGGTGATCGCCCGCTCCATCGCGCGTGACACCGGCGAGGGCGACTCCGTCGCGCGCCTTCTCGCCACGATGGCGATCATCCAGGGCGTCTCGCCGATGTTCGCGCCCTTCCTCGGCTCCGTCCTCCTCATCGTCGCGCCATGGCCCGCCATCTTTCTCGTCACGGGAGCGCTCGCGGCGACGGCGCTTTTCTTCGCGCGCTTTCGCCTCCCCGAAACGCTGCCTGAGGCGCGGCGCGCGGCGAACGTGCGCGGCGCCTTCGCGCGCTATCTCGACCTCCTGCGCGACCGCCACTTCATGCTCACCGTGCTCGCCAACGCCGCGGCGAGCGGGATGTTCTTCTCCTACCTCTCCGGCTCGCCGCACGTGCTCATCACCCTCAACGGGATGTCACCGCAGGGGTTCGGCATCCTCTTCGGGGCGAACGCGATGATGATGATCGGCGCGGCGCAGGTGGGTGCGCGGATCATCCGGCGGGCGCCGGTCGCCCGCGTGCTGCGCGTGGTGTCGCTCTTCACCGTCGCCGCCACGCTCCTCTTCGTGGTGGCCGCCCTCTCCGGCGCGCCGCCGCTCTGGCTCGTCATCGCGCTGATCTCCGCCCCCCTCGTCATCCAGGGCACGCTCCACCCGATCAACGCGATGCGCGCCCTCTCCAACTACCCGCACGCGGCGGGCGCGGCCTCTGCGGCGATGGGCATCATCCAGTACGCCTCGGGCTCCATCGCCAGCGCCATCGGCGGCCTCCTCGCCAACGACACCGCCGTCCCGATGGCGGGGATGATGGCCCTCTACGCCATCGCCTGCGCGACGCTCGTGCGCTTCAGCCTCGCCGCCGAACGCACCCGCGCCAGCGTGTGAGATCCGGCTTGACGCGGGCCGAAAAGGCGCGTCCCAGTCCTGCCGCGATCGCGACCCGATGGCCCGGCGCTCAGACGCCGGCGGGGTCGCCGCCGACCGCCAAGAGCGTCCCGGTGCGCCGCCGCGCGCCGCATGAGAGGTTGGCCGAAGGCCGCCTCCGCCTCGCCCGCATCATGCTTTCAATGCGGCAAATGCATTTCGATTGGTCGCGCCTAACTTCTACTCTTCGCCCACGAAGGACGCAGCATTCCCGGCCTCGAACAGGCCCCCCAACACGACAGATCGAAGGATGGCGGATATGAAAAAGCGGTTGATCGGCTCGGCTGGATCCATGGCGCGTCCGGCAAGCCGCCGTACGGTTCTGAAGGGCATGGGCGCCGCGGGCCTCGCCGGCGCGGCCTCCCTCTCGATGCCGTCGATCGTGCGCGCGCAGGACAAGACCGTTCAGTTCTGGACGACGCAGCGCGGCCCGACCCAGCAGCCGGTCTATGAGGAGATCTGGAAGGCCTTCGAGGCGGCGAACCCCGGCGTCACCGTCGCCATCCAGTACACGACCGAGGAGGAGTACCTCCCGAAGCTGACCGCCGCGCTCGCCTCCGGCAACGCGCCGAACCTCATGTCCCACATGCCGCCGGAGTTCGCCGTCGCCCTCAACGAGCGTGACCTGTGCGCGCCGATGGATCCGGTGATCGACGCGGTCGGCAAGGACGACTTCTTCGCGAACTCGCGCGAGCTTCTCTTCGATGCGGAGAAGGGCTTCTTCCCCGCCATCTCGATCGTGAACTCCACCACGACCGGCGCGCTCTGGTACCGCAAGGACCTCCTCGAGAAGGCCGGCGTCGGCGTCCCGACCAACTGGGAAGAATATCTCGCCGCCGCCAAGGCGATGACGGGCCGCGGCTTCTTCGGCAACGTCTACCCGTTCGGCAAGACGAGCATGGGCGACAAGCTCTTCCTCCAGACGATCTGGCAGGGCGGCGGCTTCGTCTTCGACCCGGACCTCACCATCACCTTCAACAGCGACGAGAACGCGGCGACGCTCGAGTTCATCCAGGAGGTGGTGCAGTACTCCCCGCCGTCCTCCGCGACCTACGCCTACGCCGAGACGATCAACGCCTTCGTCCAGGGCCGCATCGGCATGGCGCCCTATTCGGGCCGCGTCCTGTCGACGATGGCCTCCAGCAACCCGAACCTCGCCGACCAGATCTCCGTCACCGGCTGGCCGCAGAAGCCGGGCGCGCGCGAGGTCTATAATGGCGACTTCCAGTCGCTCGTGATGCCGGCCGCCGCAGCCGACCAGGAGATGAGCCAGAAGATGGCACTCTGGCTCTTCCAGCCGGACAACTACATCAAGTTCCTGCACGCCGTGCCGGGCCACAACCTGCCGAACCTCAAGTCGATCGCCGAGTCGCCCGAGTACCAGAACGACCCGCTCCTCCAGAAATACGCGACCGAGTCGCAGACGCTTGTCGACCTCACCTCCAAGTCGCGCTCCTTCCTCAAGGAGACCGAAGCGCACAAGATCAACAAGAAGGCCGGGTCGATCTACAACTCGCGCATCCTCGTCGAGACGGTGCACGACGTCATCGTCGGCGGCATCGCGCCGAAAGACGCGCTGTCCCGCGCGACCGACAAGATCGCGGCGGTGATGCAGAGCTGATCTTGGCCTCTCCCCGAAATGCCGGCGGCGCGCCCTCCCCGCGCCGCCGCGCCCGCGCCCATCGCCGGCGCTGCAACGGCAGGGCGCGCGGCGGCGAAGCGGCTTTCGCCGCACGCGGCCCCGCCCCACCGGACCGACACGTCGCCAAGGACGCACGATGAGCACTGAGACCCCCGCCCTGCTCGCGGTTCCCCCGGCCGATGAGGGACGACGGCGCTGGCGGATGCCGGACCCGCTGTTCGGCTTCCTCCTCCTCCTACCCTCGCTCGCCCTCTTCCTGGGACTGATCGTCTACCCGATCGCGCAAGCCTTCCTCATCTCCTTCCACGACGTGTCGACGCTGACGCTGACCGGCCCCTATACCGGCCTCACCAACTACAAGACCGTCCTCGCGCAGCCGGAATTCTGGCGCTCCTTCGTCAACACGATCATCTGGACGATCGGCTCGCTCATCGGTCAGATCGGGCTCGGCATCCTCATCGCGCTGCTCCTCAACACGAAATTCCACGGCCAGTCCTTCGCCCGCGGCGTCGTGATCCTGCCCTACATGCTGAGCTCGGTCGTCGTCGTGATGATCTGGCAGTGGATGCTGAACGACCTCTACGGCGTCATCGACGCCAAGCTGATGGAATGGGAATTCACCATGATGCCCGTTCCGTGGCTGACGCGGATGCCGAACGCGATGATCACCCTCATCGTCATCGGCACCTGGAAGCTCTTCCCGTTCGTGGTGATCACGATCCTCGCGCGCCTCCAGTCGATCCCCGGCCAGCTCTACGAGGCGGCGCGGATCGATGGCGCCGGCGCCTTCTCGCGCTTCCGCGACATCACCTGGCCGCACATCAAGTCGCTCCTCCTCTTCATCCTGCTCCTGCGCGGCATCTGGGACTTCAAGGAGTTCGATCTGATCTTCCTGCTCACCGGCGGCGGGCCGCAGATCGGCACGCAGACGCTCCCCCTCCTCATCTACAAGGCCGCCTTCGGGCAGCTGCACCTCGGGCGCGGGGCGGCGATCGCCATCCTGATGCTCCTCATCATGACGGTCATGTTCGCGGTCTATTTCTGGTACAACAATCGCCAGGAAAAGCGGGGCGCGCTGTGAGCTACGCCCTGCGCAACGCGCTTCGCGCGCTCCGTCTCCTCGCCATCTGGGTCACCATCGGCCTCATCGCCGCGCCGATGGTCTGGGCGCTGATCACCTCACTGAAGCCGGCGACGGAGACGCTGACCTTCCCGGTCACTATCTTGCCGTCGACCTTCACGCTGGAGAGCTACCGCAACCTCTTCTTCGAGACGGTCTTCTTCCGCCTCTTCCTCAACAGCGTCTTCGTCGCGACCGGGACGACCGCGCTTGTCCTCCTCGTCGGCACGCTCGGCGCCTATGCCCTCACGCGCTTCCGCTTCCGCGGCGCGGAGCTCGGGGCGGCGGCGATCCTCTTCACCTACTTCCTACCGCCGACCATCATCGTGGTGCCGCTCTACCTCACCATCAACCGTCTCGGCCTCGCCGACACGCTGACGGGCCTCATCATCGCCTACACCACCTTCGCGCTGCCGTTCGCGATGTGGATGCTGCGCCTCTTCTTCCGCACGCTGCCGATCGAGGTGGAGCAGGCGGCCCGCGTCGACGGCGCCTCGCGCCTCGGCCTCTTCTGGGAGATCGTGCTGCCGCAGGCGCTGCCGGGGCTCATCGCCACCGGGCTCTTCACCTTCATCATCGCCTACAACGAGTATCTTTTCGCGTTCATCTTCATCAATTCGGACGCCAAGAAGACGCTCCCCGTCGGCATCAACTTCATCGTCCGCACGTCCTACGAGATCGACTGGAACCTGTTGATGGCGGCCTCGATCGCAATGACCGTGCCCATCATCGCCGTGATCGTGAGCTGCCAGAGATATCTGCTGTCCGGCTTCGGCGTCGGTAACACCAAGGGATAAAGCTCGACCCATGGCCAACGTTCAACTTGCCGCCCTGCGCAAGGTCTTCGGCAACAACGCACCGGCGGTCGACGTCGCATCGCTCGATATCGAGGAGGGCGAGTTCCTGACCCTCCTCGGCCCCTCGGGCTGCGGCAAGTCCACGCTCCTGCGCATGATCGCCGGCCTCGAAACGCCGACGAGCGGGGACATCCGCTTCAACGGCAAGCGGGTGAACCGGCTCGACCCGGCCGAGCGCAACGTCGCGATGGTGTTCCAGAATTACGCGCTCTACCCGCACATGACGGTGGCGCAGAACATGGGCTACCCGCTGAAGAAGCGCGGCATCCCCGAGGCCGAGCGCAAGGTCCGGATCGCCGAGATCGCGGCGCTCCTGAAGATCGACCAGCTCCTGGAACGCCGGCCGCGCGAGTTGTCGGGCGGCCAGCAGCAGCGCGTCGCCCTCGGCCGCGCGATGATCCGCGACCCGGCCGTCTACCTCTTCGACGAGCCCCTCTCCAACCTCGACGCCTCGCTGCGCGCCTACATGCGCAACGAGCTGATCCGCCTGCGCTCCAAGGTGAAGGGCACGATGATCTTCGTGACCCACGACCAGGTCGAGGCGATGACCATGTCGACGCGCATTGCGGTGATGGAGGCCGGCCGCATCCAGCAGCTCGCGACCCCGGACGAGGTCTATGAGCGCCCCGCGACCACCTTCGTCGCGAGCTTCGTCGGCACGCCCTCGATGAACATCTTCCCCGCGATCGCGGGCCCCGCGACGGGCGAGACGCGCCCCCTCACCTTCGACGATGTGACGATCACGGTCCCGGCCTCCGCCGTGCCGGAGGGGCCGGTGACGGTCGGCGCGCGGCCGGAGGACGTGCTCCTGCGCCAGGGGAGCCGGTCCGTCCCGGTCACGGTGGTGGAATCGCTCGGCAACGAGCAGATCGTGACGATCGACACCGGCCCGCGCGAGCTCGTCGCCCGCGTCACGACCGGCCCGAAGGTGGCGATCGGCGAGACGCTCACCTTCGATCTCAATGCCGAGAAGCTGCACTTCTTCTCGCCGGAAACGGGCAGGCGTCTCAACGCCGCCTAAGCCCGACGAATCTCAAGAGGGCCCCGAACGGGCCGAGAGGAAACGATGAACGAGTTTGTCTTCGAGAACCTGCGCCTCCTCGATCCGGAGGCGGGCCGGCTCGTGGCCGGCATGAAGGTGTGGGTGCGCGGCGATCGCATCGTCGCCGTGGGGCACGATGTCGAGCCGCCGCCCGGCGTCGCGCGCGTCGATCTCGGGGACCGCGTGCTGATGCCGGGGCTGATCGACTGTCACATCCACATCATGTCGATCAAGACGAAGTGGGCGAACAACACGCTGATGCACATGCCGGCCTCGCTCGCGAATGCCGGCGCCGCGGTGAAGCTGAAGACTCTCCTGATGCGCGGCTACACCACGGTGCGTGACGCGGCGGGCGCGGACCGCGGCCATCGCGAGGCGGTGGAGAGCGGCCAGCTCCTCGGCCCGCGCCTCTTCGTCAGCGGGCGCGCGGTCAGCCAGACCGGCGGCCACGGCGACGCGCGCACCATGGTCGACCACGCCTTCCCCTGCGCCTGCCAGCACCTCGCGGTCGGCACCACGGGCGGCATCTCGCGCATCGCCGACGGCGTCGACCAGGTCCGCCGCGCGGTGCGTGACGAGATCCGCCTCGGCGCGGACGCGATCAAGATCTTCGTCTCCGGCGGTGTCGGCTCGGACGCCGACCCGATCCACTTCATGCAATTCTCGCCCGAGGAGATCCGGGCGGTGGTGGAGGAGTGCGAGAACGCCGACACCTACGCGCTCGCCCACGCCTACACGGCCGACACGATCTATCGCGCGGTCGAGAATGGCGTGCGCTCCATCGAGCACGGCAACTTTCTCGACGACCGGGCGGCCGAGCTGATGGTCGAGAAGGGCACCTATTTCGTGCCGACCCTCGTCGCCTACGAGGCGACGATGAAGTTCGGCCGCGAGCAGGGCTACCCGGAGCGCAACTTCCTGAAGAATGAGCGTGTCCTCGCGGTCGGCACCAAGTCGCTCGAGGTGGCGCGCAAGGCGGGCGTCAAGATGGCCTTCGGCACCGACCTCATCGGCGAGCTCGACGACCACCAGAGCGAGGAGTTCGAGATCCGCTCCCGCGTCCTCCCCAACGCCGACATCATCCGCAGCGCGACGCTCGTCGGGGCGGAGGTCGTGCGCAGGGTCGGCGAGATCGGCGTCATCGCCAAGGGCGCCTATGCCGACATGATTCTCCTCGACAAGGATCCGCTCGAAGACATCTCGGTGCTCGCCAGCGGCGGCAAGGACATTCGCATGATCATGAAGGGGGGCATCGCCCACAAGGACGAGCTGTCCCTCTTCCCGGCCGAAGCGGTGATGGCATGAACGACGTCGTCTTCCACAATCTGCGCCTCCTCGACCCGGAGGCCGGACGCCTCGTCGGCGGCATGAGCGTGCGCATGCAGGGCGACCGCTTCGTCGACATCGCGGCGGGCGTGGAGCCCTCCTCCGACCACATCGGCGTCGATCTCGGCGGGCGCGTGATGATGCCGGGCCTCATCGACAACCACGTCCACGTCACGTCCATCAGGACGCAGTGGGCGAACAAGAGCTACATGCACCTCCTCCCCTCCGCCGTCGCGGCCGCGACGTGGAACCGGATGAAGGCGATGCTCCTGCGCGGCTTCACCACCGCGCGCGATGTCGGCGGCGCGGACCGCGGCCATCGCGAGGCGGTCGCCGAAGGGATCGTCATCGGCCCGCGCCTCTTCGTGGTCGGCCGCTCGATCAGCCAGACCGGCGGGCACGGCGACCAGCGCACGCGCGTCGACCACCCCTCGCCGGACGAGAATTTCCACCTCGTCCCCGGCCATTCCGGATTGCGCCGGGTCGTCGACGGGGTCGCCGAGATGCGCCGCGCGGTGCGCGACGAGATCCGCCTCGGCGCGGACGCGATCAAGCTTCAGGTCGGCGGCGGCGTCGGCTCGCCCGCCGACCCCGTCCACTTCGTGCAATTCTCGATGGACGAGCTGCGCGCCGCCGTCGAGGAGGCGGCGAACGCGCACACCTATGTCGCCTGCCACTCCTACACGGCGAAGGCGGTGCGGCGTGCGGTGCTCGCCGGCATCCGCTCGATCGAGCACGCGAACTTCCTCGACGCGCCGACGGCCGAGCTGATGGTCGAGCACGGGGCGATCATGGTGCCGACGCTCGTTGCCTACGAGGCGACGATGAAGTACGGCGCGGCGCAGGGCTATCCGCCGGAGAACCTCAAGAAGAATGAGGGCGTGCTCGCGGCGGGCACGACATCGCTGGAGGTCGCGAAGGCCGCCGGCGTGCCGATGGCCTTCGGCACCGACCTCATCGGCGAGCTCGACGGGTTCCAGAACGACGAGTTCGAGATCCGCTCGCGCGTCCTCTCCAACGCCGAGATCATCCGGCAGGCGACGATCATGGGCGCGGTGGTGAACCGATGCGAGGGCGAGATCGGCGTGATCGCGAAGGGTGCCTATGCCGACGCGCTGGTGCTCGACGGCAACCCGCTCGACGATATCGGCCTCCTCGCGAGCGGCGGGCCGGATTTCCGCGTGATCCTCGCCGCCGGCAAGGTGGTGAAGGACGATCGCGCCATCGCGACCGCCGCGCCGCAGGCCGAGGGCGTGCCCTTCGGCCCGCGCCCGAACTGAGACGCGCGCCGGCTCCGGCCGGCGCATCCGCCACGAAAAAGGCCCGCGCCGGTGTCCCCGGCGCGGGCCTTTTTCGTGGGCCGTCGGCGGCGCGGATCAGATCGCGCAGGCCTTCAGTGCCAGTTCGAGATCGGCATATTCGGTGCGGTCGAGCCGGGCGAGCGGCGGGCGGACGGCATCGTTGCGGATCACGCCGAGAATGTGGAGGCACGCCTTCAGCCGGGCGACCGCGCGGCAGGCCGGCGCGCGGCGGTAGATGAGCTGGGCGAGCGGCTGGATCACCGCGTGGCACTGGCGCGCGCTCGCCCAGTCCCCCGCTTCCGTGGCGTTCCAGAGCCGGCAGATGATGTCCGGCACGACGGCCGCGAGGCTCACCTGGCTGCCGACCGTGCCGATCAGATAGTTCGCCATCAGGTGCTCGTCGCCGGAGCCGAACACCATCACCTCGGGCCGCGCGGCGTTGATCTGGTTGCGCACATTCTCCGAGGCGACGAGCTCCCAGCTCCCGTCCTTCACGGCGAGCACGCGTTCCAGACCGATGAGGCTCTCGATCACGGCTGGGCTGTAGGCGAGACGGCCCGCGGCCGGCGCCTGGTAGAGGACGATCGGCGTGCCGACCGCGTCGTGGATCATCTTGTGGTGGGTCAGGATCGACTGCGGCTCGGTGTCGACGGCCCAGTTGAAGGGCTGGAAGACGAGGAGCGCGTCGGCGCCCGCCTCCTCCAGCATCCGCGCCTGCGCGGCCGCATGGGTCGAGCTCTCGGAGTAGACGCCGCTGGTGATCGCGAGGTTGCCCGCGCACGCGCGCGTGATCTCCACGATGCGGCGCTTCTCCTCGTCGCTCGTCAGATAGTTCTCGCCGGCATGACCGTTGATGAGAAGGCCAGTGATACCGGGCTGACGCTGCACGAATTCAAGCTGAGCCCGGTATCCATCCTCATCGAGACGATAATCGTCATCGAAGGGATGGACGACCGCGGCGTGGATGCCCTTGGGAAGGACAAAGGTCTGCATTGAGTCTCCAAGGGGTACGGATTGAAACCCGTCCCGATTTTCGACCGGACAGGCTCAGACCGGAAATGCATTCTCCGCATGTGATTGATGCAGCGCCTGGGACGGCCCCTCGGCGCCGAGCGCCGCATCGACCCGCTCGGCGGCCTCCTCCGCCGTCGCGATCGCCGCATCCATGCAGGGGAATTCGAGATAGTCGCCGGCGAGGTGGAGGCGGCCGAGCGGACGGGTGAGCGCCGGCTGGATCCCCGCGCGGCCGACGAAGGCGTAGGGCGCGCCGCGCGGCCAGCGCTGGACGACCATCTCCGAGACGATCCCCCGCGTCTCGGGGAAGAGGCGCTCGAGGTCGCGCTGCATCGGCCCGGTGATCTCGTCGTCGCTCTTCTCGAGGAGGGCCGCCGCCGCCGGTCCGCCGCGGAAGAGCATCAGGCTGCCCCCCGGCGTGCGCGGCCCGGTGCGCAACGTGCTCGCCATGTTGAAGAGGACGCCGAAGGCGAGGTGGGGCGTCGCGATCGCGTAGTTGTTGTCATAGGGCATCGGCCCGTCCTCGCGGGTGAGCACCGCGACGGAGAGGAAGGGGCCGTAGCGGATCGCGCCGAGCGCGGCGTCGGTCTCCTCCGGAAGGCTCTTCGTGATCGCGCGGGTGATGTCGGCCGGCGTGGCGAGGATCACCTGCGCCGCGCGCGCCTCATGCCGCACACCGCCCTCGTCCCAGGCGACGGTCACGCCATCTGGCCCCGCCTCGACCGAGACGACGCGGGCCGAAAGGCGCACCGAGGGGAGCCTCTCGGCGATCGCGAACGGCAGGCGCGCCGTGCCGCCGACGAGATTGCGGCCGAACGAATGCTTGCTCCAGACCTGCGCGAACGAAGTGAGGCCGTAGCCCGCGGCCATGCCCTCAGGGCTCGATCCGGTGCGCTCGGTGACCGTGCGCAGGATCGTCGCCACCTCGGGCGTCAGCGGTCCGACGCGCTCGGCGAGGGTGCGGCCATTGTCGAAGCCGATCTGCCGCTCACGCCGCGCGGCGGGCGCCTCCCCCGCAACCGGCGCCTGCACGGCGAGGAGATCGGAGACGCCGGAGCGCAGCTTCAGCCCCATGCGCGTGAAGGACACGCGGTCGGCGAGCGAGAGCGGCAGGCGTAGCGGAAAGGTCTCGCTGTACCCACCCGCGACGACCTTGCCGTTCAGCGCGATGCCGAGCCGGTCGCCCGGAATGTCGCCGAGCGGCATCGCGAACTCGTTGGCGAGACGGCCGGCGGGCGAGATGTCGCTGCCGAAGAGATGGGCACCCAGATTGAGCCAGAGCGAACCTCGCGGCAACGAGTGCATGCGCCCGCCCGGACGCGCCTCGGCCTCCAGCAGAAGCGTGCGCCGATGGCGCAGCCGCCAGGCCGCCGTGAGCCCGGCGATCCCGCCGCCCACGACGATCGCGTCGTAACGCTGTTGATCCATACGATCCGGATACTCCAGAGGATTCAGGCAATATGCTGAAAAACCATGCGGGCGGAGTTGATTATTTAATCAATTTTCCATCTTGACTATGCACCGCGCTGGATCATGATTTCAAGTATTGGTTTGTGATGAAAACAATGAGCAGTCTGCATAGTTTCGTTTCGGGCCTAGACCTCAGGAAAATCAGGCACATGCTGGCCCTGGCCGAGCATGGCTCCTTCTGTCGCGCGGCTGAGGCGATGAACATCACCCAGCCGGCGCTCAGTCGAAGCATACAATCTCTGGAAGATTCACTCGGCGTGCAGCTGTTCGATCGCAGTACACGCAAGATAAAGTTGACTCCGATCGGCGAAGTCAGCATCGAAGCCGCGCGCCAGATCCTGCGTAGCGCGGCGGAGTTCCACAGCAAGATCGGCAACACCGAGGCGGACGAGATCGGCGAGCTGCGGATCGGCCTCGGCAGCGTGACCTCCTCGCTTTTCGGTGCGCCGCTGCTGCGGGCCTACGCCCAGCGCTTCCCGAAGATGCGCATCAGCCTGCGGGTGGATCAGCCGGAATCGCTCTACAAGATGCTGCTGCGCGAGGAGCTCGACGTCGTGGTCGGCAACACCGACGCGATCGAGAACGCGCACGATTTCGACTTCGAGGTGACGCCGAGCTTCACGCGCGGCTTCTTCGCCCGCGCCGCCCACCCCCTCGCCGGCCGCCGCAATCTCGACACGGACGACCTCGCCCTCTACCCCGTCGGGACGACCGACCCGCTGCCCGCGCCCGTCGTGCGCGCGATCAAGAGCACCTACGGGTTCGCCTCGCTGGATTCCTTCTTCCACCTGCGCTCGAACCACTATTCGGCGCTGGTGGACCTGATGCTGCACGGGGACGCCGTCGTCTTCGGCGCCAACATCGCCTACCTCCAGGAGGTGCGGCGCGGGCTCGTCGTCCGGCTCGACGTGAAGCCGGAATTCCCGATGGACATGCCCCTCACCATCGCGACGATCGCCGGGCAGCGTCCGAAGCCGGCGACCGCGCTCGTCGGCGAGGTGGTGCGGGCCGAAATCGCCGCCTGAGGCGGCCGCCGGGGCCTATTCGGCGGCCATCGCGGCGCGCGCGCAGAAGCAGGACGCCGCCACCATCCTGTCCGCGCGCGCCTGCGCGAACGACAGGCGCTGGCGCACGAGACGGCCCTCCGCCGTGTCCTCCATCTTGCGGCGGCGGAGGCAATCGTCGAGGCCGCGCAGGCTCCACACATTGTCCGGATGGATCGTCGCCCGGCTCAGCGTGCCGGTGAGGCCGAGATCCTCGCGATAGACCGCCTCCGCCTCCTCGACATGGCCCTGCTCCAGAAGGAGCGCGCCGAGCGCGTGGCGCGTCGGCTGGATCCAGCCCCACGGCTCGTCATAGGGCAGCCCGTCATCGAGTTCGACCGAGCGGCGCAGATGGGTGAAGGCCGCCTCGTAGTTGCCCCTGCGGTACTCGATCTCCCCGTCGAGCATCGCCTCGGCGATCGCGAAAAGGTCGAGGCAGACATTGTTGTGGAGGAGGCGCGTGTCCGGCACACGCCTCCGCGCGGCGAGGAAGAGCGCCTTCTCCCGCTCCGCCGACGCGACGTCGCCGAGCGCCGCGTGGGCGACGCCCTTCGCGTAGTGGATGCTCGCCGTCGTCACGCAATAGAGCGCCTGATCCTCGGGGAGCGGCTCGGCGATGATCTCGCGCCATTTGCCGAAGCGGATGAAGACGTGCTGCTTCATCGACAGATAGCTCTCGATGAAGTCGGCCATCGGCGGCGTTTCGAGCCGCAGGAGCGCTTCCGGCACGGTCGCGATCAGCTCGTCCGCCGCCGCCAGCGCCGGCTCGTACTGGCCGAGGAACATCGCCCCGTAGATGGCGAAATGGTAGTTGTGGATGCGGTAGGCGGTGTAGAAATTCATCGCGCCGGCCGCGTCATAATATTTGCGGTCCGCCTCGATCCCGCGCTGATTGTCGACGAGCACCGCGCGGTAGTCGCCGCACAGGACGTCGATATGGGTCGGCATGTGGATGAGGTGGCCGGCGTCCGGCACCAGCGTGCGCAGGACGTCTGCCGCGGGCAGCGCAAGCTCCGGGAAGGGCGACATCTCCATCAGGTGGACATAGAGGTGGAGGATGCCGGGGTGCCGCATCGCGTCCGGGTCGGTGCGCATCGCCCGCTCCAGGACGTCGCGCGCCTCCTGTGTCCCCGCCCCGGCCGCGATCGCGCCCGCTTTGAGGTCCCACATCTTCCACGGCGTGCGGTTGAGGATCGCCTCGGCGAAGATCGTCGTGACCTCGAGGTCGCCGGGGTTCGCGCGATAGGCGACGCGCATGGCGTCGGCGAAATCGTCGTTCCAGGGCGCCTGGTCCTCGATCGTACTGCGCTGCGGGTAGCGGGCCTGGAGCGCCTCGATCAGCGCGCGCTCGGGCGCGGTGACGCCGCCGGCGAGTGCGAGCGCGGCCTTCGTCTCGTCGAAGGCGGTCGCGAGCGCCTGCGCCTTGCCCGCCGGGTCGAAGTGGCGCCACTCCATGTTGTAGTTGGGGCCGACGGCGTAGGCGATGCCCCAGTGCGCCATCGCGCAGTCGGGATCATGCTCCAGCGCCTTGCGGAAGCAGGCGATCGCCTCCTCGTGGTGGTAGGCGAAGGTCCAGATGAGGCCGCGGTCGAACCAGACCTGCGCTTCGGGCGACACGGTGGTGACGGGCCGGCTCATCACGTCGATATCGTAGTAGGACATGGCGGCATTCCCTGTCGGATATGACGCCGGAGCGTCGCAGGTGCGGACCCGCGACGCAACAAGTCATGGCGCGACGGCGCGGCCGGTCAGGCGGGCTTCCGCCCTTCCGCGAGCATCGTCATTTCCGGGATCATAGGCCCGATCGCGACGTCCCCGAACCCGGCGCCCGAGAGGGCCTCGGCGAGCCATCCGGCATCGAGCGAGCGGGCGCGCGGCGTGAAGGCCGTGTGCTGGAGCTGCCAGAGCGCGGCATTCTTCGGCCCGGTGCGGTCCGCCTCCACGATGAAGTCGTGGATGAGGATCCGCCCGCCCGGCGCCAGATGGTCATGGGCGCGCTTCAGGAGGTCCTTGTGCGCGTCCCCGTCGACGCCGGAGAAGAGATAGCTCATCAGGATCACGTCCTGCCCCTTCGGCCATTCGGCCGTCAGCGCGTTCTCGTGGACGTAGCGGATCCGGTCCGAGAGGCCGGCGTCCGCGACATAGGCCTCGCCGAGCTTGGCGACGTTCGGGAACTCCACGACCGTCGCGCTGAGGTTCGGATAGGCCTTGCACAGCGTGATCGAGAAGGCGCCCGTGCCGCCGCCGACATCGAGGAGGGCGCGCGCGGCGGAGAGGTCGATGGACTTCGCAAGCCCGCGCGCCGGGCCGAGCGAGCCCGCATGCTGGCTCTCCGAATAGATGCGCGCCTCGTCCTCGTCGGAGAACCAGTCGGCATAGGACGCGGTCGCGTCTTCCGGCAGGTCGTCGGACAGGGCAAGGTCGATCTGGTCGAGCAACCGATACATCTGCCGGTCGACCTGGAGGCGCAGATAGTCGCCGAAATCGTACTTCGCGCCCTTCACGAGGAAGGCCTCGGCGGCGGGCGAGTTCTGGAACGCCTCGCCGTCCACCGACACGAGGCCGAGGCCGGCGAGGGCGGTCAGGAGGGTGCGGCAACGTTCGACATGAAGCCCGGAAGCCTCGGACAGTTCGGCGGGCGTCATCGTCCGGCCGGACAGGTGCGTGAAGACTTTATGGTGAAGCGCGGCGAACAATGCTTTGGATCCCATAAAGCCGAAGGCAATATCCGATATTTCTTCTGGCTTTGTCAGAATCGTCATGTACAGGTCTGTCCTTTCGGCAATACTGAATAGGCGCCGGAATCGGCGAGGATGGATCATCGGCGCTGCTGATGGCGAGGATGTGACGCCAAACGCCCCCATTTGGCAACCCTTTGGCACCTGGGGTGAGGCGAAACGCCAGACACGCCGCGCGCACGGCGCGCGATTCAGACGCGTGCGTTGCGAATATTCTGCGACCTCGGCGTGAAATCATCACCGTCGTCGGGATCGATTGACGGTCCCTCTCCCGACCGGCCAAACACCGCAAAATCGGCCCGAAATCAGAGGCTTCGCGTGCTCAATCGAGGTCGTGAAGGGCGGGCATCCCGTCGAGCTGGCGGATGGGGACGGTCAGCATCACGATCGGGTCCATCATCCGCGCGTTGATCCCCATCCGGTCGACCTTGGGGTTCAGCGATTCCCAGTGGGAGACGCAGCCGCACGTGGCGCAATGGTGCATCGCGATGGACGGCTTGTCCTGGACGTAAGGCACCAGGATCTCGGCGCCCGAAACGATGATCACGTCGAACGGCGTGTAGTAGGCCCACACCCCGCCGATGCGGCGACAATAGGAGCAATGACACGCCGTCAGGACCGACGGCATATGCGGGAGCGCGAGACGAACGCAGCCGCAATGACAGGACGCCTTGATCATCCGCCCCCCAATCGTCCCGCTCGTTGGCCGAGTTTCCCGCGCGCCTGCGGCCCACGGTCAGGACTCTTCTTATGTGCGCCGCCAGGATTGGAAACATGATCGCGTGCGACCGCCGAGCCGCGGGAACATCATCCCGGCAGCGCCTACGATCGTCGTCATGAAGCACGACAAGGCAGAACAGGCGATTAAACGGACGCGTTTACAGGCAGCGACTATGAACGAGAAATTGAATAATGCAAATGAAGCCGCGCGACGGAGGCGGAATTCAGAGCCGTTCCACTTCTGCCGGACCTTCCTGTAGGAAGAGCGCGTCACCCATCGCCGGAGCCTGCCGTTGGCCGACACCCCGCCCGCCGACCCCGCGACACCGCCCTTCTGGTTCGGCGACCGGCTCCTCGCGCGCTCGCTGCGCTTCACCTTCACCGCCATGGCCCCGCTCGCCGCGATCATCGCGATCGAGCCCGGCACCTGGCTCGCCTACGCGATCCTCACCGGCATCCTGGGCTTCCTCCTCGACACCGGCGGCCCCTCGCGCGCGCGTCTCGGCGCGATCGGCGTCGCCGGGGCGGTGGTGATCGCCGGCACCGCCATCGGCACCCTCGCCCACGGGCATGGGCTCGCGGTGATGATCGTCCTCGCGGCGAGCGGCCTCCTCTACGGCCTCGTCGAGAGCATCCACCCAAGCGCCGCCTTCGCCGGCCGCTTCCTGTGCCTCTCCCTCGCGATCGGCGCGCTCTACCTGCCGCTCGAGGGGCAGGATGTCGTCGCCGTCGCGCTGATGGTCCTCTACACGTGGCTCGTCTCTGTGCTGTGGGACACGGCGAGCGGTCTCTGGCGCCCCTCCACCGCCCCGCGCTGGCGCGAGGTGGTCGACGCGGTGCGCGCGAGCCGGCTGGAGCGGTGGGTCTTCGCCCTCATCGTCGCGGCGATCGTGGCGCTCGCCTATTTCGTCACGGGCCGGCTGGGCCTCGAACGGGCGAACTGGTCCCTCCTCGCGATCGTCATCATCCTGCGCGCAGACCCGTCACAGAGCGTCGGCATGGCCGCGTCCCTTCTCGTCGGCACGCTGATCGGCGTCGCGATCGGGGCCGCCTACGCGCACGCCTTCCCGGAGCCGAACGCGCTGATTTTCGGGATGATGATCGCCGCGCTCGTGCGCTGGCCTGCCCAGCAATTCGAGGGCGTCTTCGGCATGGCGGCGATCACCGTCTTCATCGTCCTGCTGCTCGACTTCGTCGCCCACCATGCCGGAGTCACGACGCACGCGCCGGCCGAGCGGCTGATCGACATCGCGATCGGCTGCGCCTTCGCCGTGATCGCGCTCGGCCTCAACCAGATCGCGCAGGGGCTGATCCGGCGGCCGCAATCCTGAAGGGCGCCGCCCCTCACTTCGGGAAGAGCATCGTGAAGTTCGCGCGCAGGCCCCAGTCCGGCCCATTCTCCGGCCGGTTCACGTAGACGCGCCCGCCCACCTGGAAGCTGACCGGCTGCTTCCCGATGGTCGTCACCTTCGAATACATGAGGTTCAGCGGGACGGTCGCCTGCTTGGCATTCCAGTCGTAGGTCGTCTCGCTGTTCAGCGCGATCGTCTGCCCGCTGCCGAATGCGTAGCTGAGGAAGGGCTGAAAGAAGGTCGCGTTCACCTCCGCGTCCTTGTCGACGGTCCAGATGTGGTTGGCGAGCGCGCCCATCGTCCACGGCCCCTTCTGGACGAGGCCGACCGCCGTCGGGCCGAGGCCGAACTGGCCGGTGCCGAGATATTCGTCGGTCCCGGTCGGGATGTAGAAGATCGGGCCGATGCCCCAGATGAGCCCACCCGGCCCCGGCGCACTCGGCGACAGGAAGAGGCTCTGCGTCAGGTCGCCGAGCCCGAAAACGTCGCGCGGATAGATGTCCGTCGCCCACCGCACCGGGACGATGGTGCGCGAGATGATGTTCCAGTCCTCGTTGATGCTGATCGGCAGGACGGGCTGGATGTTGAGGGTCTGGTTGATGCCGTTCCCGTCCGGCCCGAGGCCGAAATCGATGTTGTACTGGAACGGGACGCTGATGAGGCTCGCCACCGGGTTCGAGAGCTGCTTGGCGAGCTGGTTGGCGTCGTCCGCCTCGGCACTGCCTGTCATGAACACGGCGGCCGCGAGGCCGAGGACGCCGAAGCGCGAGGCACGGTGCGCGATCCGCGACGCGGTCTTCGAGACGTTCGAAAAGATCCCCATGACGCGGGACTCCAACATGAACGCGATGGTGGAGTGTACAGCGCACGGGCCTTTGCAGCATGAAAGGACGGACGCGAACCGCCCCGCACGGCTCGCCTTTCGCGCGAACTGCGCCTTCCCGACAACACGGGGGTTGGCTCAGGGGCCGTCCGGGTCGCTGCGCCCGGCGAGGCCGTAGCGCGTCATCTTCTCCCACAAGGTGGTGCGCGAGATGCCGAGGCGCTTCGCCGTCTCGCTCGCGACCCCGTCCGCCCGCTCCAGCGCGCGCTTGATGTGGGCGCGCTCGGCCGCCTCGCGCGCCTCGGAGAGCGGCACCTCGGCGCCGATCAGCGAGACCTCCGCCCCCTGCCGCTGCTGGTCGGGGAAGAGGTCGGCGGCGTGGATCTCCGGCCCTTCGCTGAGCGCCACCGCGCGGTCCACCCGGTTGATCAGCTCGCGCACATTGCCCGGCCAACCGTGGAGGCGCGCGCGGGGCAGCGCGTCGGGGCCGAGCGCCATGTCGGGCCGGCCGAAGCGCGCCGCCGCCTCCTCGAGCCGCCGCTTCAGATGGCGCTCCACGTCGAGCGGGCGCTCTGAGAGCGGGGCGAGCGTGCAGCTCACCACGTTGATGCGGAACCACAGGTCCTCGCGGAAGCTCCCGTCGGCGACCATGGCGGCGAGGTCGCGGTTCGTCGCGCACACCACGCGACCGCGAAAGGCGAGGTTCTGCTTGCCGCCGAGGCGGCGGAACTCGCCCGTCTCGAGAAGGCGCAAAAGCTTCACCTGGAGAGAGAGCGGGAGCTCGCCCACCTCGTCGAGGAAGAGCGTGCCCGTCCCCGCCTCCTCGGCGACGCCGACATGGCTCGCCGCCGCGCCGGTGAAGGCGCCCTTCTCGTGGCCGAAGATGATCGACTCGGCGAGTTCGGGCTGGAGCGCGCCGCAATTGACCGCCACGAACGGCCGCCCGGCCCGCTCGCCCGCGCCGTGGAGATAGCGCGCGGCGACCTCCTTGCCCGTCCCCGTCTGGCCGAGGAGGAGGACGGGAAGGTCCGTGTTCGCGACGCGCGAGAGGGTGCGGGCGAGATCCTGCATCTGCGGCGAGACGCCGAGCGCGGAGGCGGCGTCCGGCGGCGGCGCGGCGTCGCGCACGCGCTTCGCCGCCGCCTCCAGCGTCTCGATCAGCGCCTCCACCTCGAACGGCTTGGTGATGTAGTTCCAGGCTCCCTCGCGCACGAGGCGGACGGCCTGGTCGATCGACCCGAACGCCGTCATGAAGACGATCGGCACCATCCCGCCGGCGCGGAACTGATCGCGCATCACGTCGTCCCCGTCCCCGTCGGGAAGGCGGATGTCGCACACGACGAGGTCGGGGCGGGCGCGGCGGATCGCGCGCGCCGCCTCGCGGGCGCTGCGCACCCAGGTGACGGCGAACCGCTCCAGCGTCAGGCGGTCCTCCAGCGAAGCGCCGAGGATCTCGTCGTCTTCCACGAGGAGGAGGTTCGGCCGCGTCTCAGTCATCCAGTCCCTCTTTCGGCGCGGCGCCATCGGCGGGGATGATCACCGTGACCGCCGTGCCCTTGTCCGGCGCGCTCTCGATGGAAAGCTCGGCGCCGATCCGCTCGACGAGGCTCGCGACGAGCCAGATGCCGATGCTGCGCTCGTGCTCGATCCCCTCGGTCCCGCCGCCGGTCAGCGCCGCGATCTGTGCAGGCGACATGCCGTCCCCCTCGTCCCGCACCCTTACATGGCCCCCGGTCCCCGACCCGGCACCCCGCAGCGACACCGTGACGTGGCTGCCGCGCGGCGTGACGCGGATCGCGTTGAGGAGGAGGTTGAGGAGGATCTGGCGCAGCCCGTCGGCGTCCGTCTCGATCCAGTCCTCGTCGGCAAGGTCCCAGCGGACGCTGACATCGGCGTGGCGGGCCTGGCTCGCGATGAGGAGGTCGAGCTCGCGCACCTCGCGTCCCGTCAGCCGCCGCCGGCCGGAGCGCCGCCGATAGGCCGCGAGCGTCACGTCGACGATCGAGCCGATGGAATCGAGCCCGCGCGCCAGGAGGTCGAGATTGCGCTGGCGCACGTCCGCATCCTCGCCATAGCGGCGCAGCGTCGAGACCGCGTTCATGAGGCCCGCCAGCGGGTTGCGCACCTCGTGGGCGAGCGTCGCGGCGAGACGGGCGAGCACCGCGTCCCGCTCCCGCTCGGCGGCGGCCGACAGGGATTGGCGCCGCGCCGCCTCGGATTGCTCGCGCAGCGCGAGGGCGGCTTCGAGGCGCGTCAATTCGGTGCCACGCAGATGCGGGTCGGCCTCCGCCTCCCCGCTCGCCGCGAGGCGGGCGATGAAGCCGTCGAGAGGAGCGAGTGTGCGGCGGGTGAGATAGTAGGTCATCAGCGCGGCGAAGACGGCGACGAGGATGTCGATCGCGAGGGCGACGAGCTCGGTCCGCCGCGTCCCCTCGAAGACGCCGCGCGCGTCGAAGGTGGCGGTGATGACGAAGGCGCCGGCCGGGCTGTCATAGATCCGCGTCGCCTCGGCCTGCGCCTCGCGGCGGTTGAAGACGACCTTCGTCATCCCGCTCTCGGCGTCCGACACCGCGTCGAGATTGGCGCGCAGGATGGCGTTGTCCGTCTCGCCGATGAAGACCGTCTCCGACGCGCCGTCCTTGCCCTTCCAGCGGATCGCCATCGCCTCCTCGAGGAGTGCGGTGCGGTAGACGAGGAGCGGGGCGGCGGCGGCGGCGACCCCGTCCCGCCCGCCGGGCAGCGCCATCGCGATCGCCCCCGCGACGGCGTCGAGATAGACGACCGCCTGGTTGCGCAGGATCTCCTCCTCCGAGGCGCGCAGGATGCGCACCCCGATCTGGGTGGAGCCGACGGCGACGATGAACATCGCGAAGGCGATCGTGAGGGGAAGGAGCGTGCTCAGCGACACGCGCCGCTCGAGGCGCAGCAGGCGATCCTGCGATCGGCTCATCCCGTCTCCTTCCCGGCGGCGCGGCGCCGCCTAGCCCTTCTCCATCGCGAGGATGTCGCCGGAGAAGCCCGGCGCGAGCCGCTCGGTCCAAGCCATACCGTACCAACGGGCCCGAAGGGGACGCGGCATGGTGGCGAGGAGGACGGCTTCGGCATCGGGCGGGACCGCCGCCATCGGCGAGACCGTCGCGCCGTGGTCGGCGGCAAGGTCGGCGATCGCGCGGCGGCGCGCCTCCCCGTGACGCCCGACGAGCGCCACCTCGCGCACCGGCCAGAGCCGGGTCGCGAGCGCCCAGTCGAGGAGGCCGGGCAGATGCGCCTCGCCCCGGTCGAGGATCGCGATGCGCCCCGCCCCGGCCGCGCGCGCCGGACCGGCATAGAGGACCGGCCCGTCGTGGATCGCGGGAAGGTGCAGGAGCGCGTCCGGCGCCCAGCTCATCCCCGAATGGACCGGGTCGACCCCGTGGTGGAACCACCCGTCCTGCGGCGCGACGAGGAGCGCGCGGCCCGCGCCCTGGTGGCGCAGGAGCGTCTCCGGCGCGCCTTCGTCATAGCGCACGGTGAGGTCGACGCCCGCCGCGTCCACCTCGGCCTGGAGCGCGGCCATTGCCCGCCCGCACGCCTTGCGCATCTCGGCGCGTGTGCCGGCGGGGTCGTCGGCCGCCTCGATGGTGCGGCTGTCGAGGATCGCGTGGGCGGTCAGCGGGCTGTCGTTCGCCGCACCGATCGCGTGCGCGCGGCGGAAGACGTGCCGCTCCTCCCCGCAGATCACCGTGAAATGGACGCTTTCGAGCCGCTCCAGCCGGGTGTGCGCGGCCGGCGCCGGAACGAGTGCGCTCGTCCCGCCGAGGCCCGGCAGGGCGGCGGCCGGACCATCCGCGACGAAGCGCTCGCCGAGGGGCTTCGCGGCGCGGTCGAGAACGCCGTCGAGCGCGTTGCCCCCCGTCAGTTCGCCGAGCGGCGTGCCGGAGATGTAGGCCGCACGCCCCAGGAGATGGCCCGCGACCGGCACGGTGAGGAGGAGGAAGACGATCGTCAGTCCCCCCATCACCGCGACGTCGGTCGCCTGCTGGCCGACGAGCGTGCCGAGGACGACGAGCCCGGCGCCGAGCGTCCCCGCCTTCGTCGCGGCATGCATCCGCTGGAAGGGGTCGGAGAGGCGCATCACGCCCACCGCCGCGATAAGGAGGAAGGCGACCCCGCCGATCTTGAGTGCGAGCGCGATGAGGGCGGTCACGACGCATCTCCTTCCAGCCGTTCGAGCAGGCCCGCGAAGGCGCAGGTCGCGAGGAAGCCGACGAGGGCGAGCCCGAAGGCGACGTCGAGGAACTCGCGCCGCCCGGTCGCGGCGGTGACGAGCGCCGCCGCGGCGACGGCGATCGCCGTCACCATGTCGAGCGCGATGAAGCGGTCGGCATAGGATGGGCCACGGATCATGCGCATCGCGGCGAGGCAGAGCGGGATCATCAGGATCCCGATCAGCACGGTGGCGAAGGTGGTGATGTGCGCGTCGATGGTCTCGATCATGCCTCGATCTCCTTGATGCGGCGTTCGAACTTGGTCTTGATCTCATCCACGACCGCCTCCTCCGAGGTCGCGTCGAGGACGTGGACGTAGAGCGTGCGCCGGTCCTCGCTGACGTGCAGCGAGGTGGTGCCGGGTGTGAGCGTCACGCAGTTGGCGAGGGTGGTGATCCCGGCGTCGGTGGTGATTTCGAGCGGGACGGCGACGATCGCGGACTCGGACCGCGGGTCGGCGCGCAGCACCGTGCGGGCGACGGCGATCGAGGAGACCACGAGCTCGCGCAGGAACACGGCGGCGAGGAGCAGCGTGTAACCGACGCGGCGCGGGGCGCTTGCGAGGCTGGTCATTGGTCATTCTCCGCAATTCGGGTCTCGCCGAAGACGGCGGCGATGTAGTCGGTGGGATCGGCCATCGCGTTCGCCGCGTTGTCGGCGAAGGCGATCAGCGGCTCCGGGGAGAGGCTGATCGCGATGGTGATGGCCGCGAGGCCGCCGATCGCCGCGAGCATCGGGCGCGGCACGCGGCGCGGCGTCTCGCGCGGCCCGGCCGGCGCCTTCCAGAAGGCCTCGATCCAGATCTTCGTCATCGAGAAGATGGTGAGGAGGCCGACGAAGAGGCCGATCGCGCCGAGCCAGGCCGCATCCACGCGGAAGGTCTCGTCGATGACGAGGAACTTCGCCCAGAAGCCCGAGAAGGGCGGGATGCCCGCCAGGGACAGGGCCGGGATGAGGAAGAGGACCGAGAGGAGCGGCGCCGTGCGCATCAGGCCGCCGGCCTTGCGCACGTCGAACGTGCCCGTCGCGCGGTAGATCGCGCCGGCGACCAGGAAGAGGTTCGCCTTCACGATGATGTGGTGGACGATATAGAAGATCGCCGCCGCCATCGCAGCCGGCGTCGCGATCGCGAGGCCGAGCATGATGTAGCCGATCTGGCTGACGATGTGGAAGGACAGGATCCGCCGCACGTCGTACTGGGTCGCCGCGCCGAACACGCCGAAGAGCATTGTCCCGGCGGCGAGGATCGCCACCATCGGCCGGATCCCGCTCCCCTCCACCTCGAAGATCAGCGTGAAGACGCGGAAGGCGGCGTAGAGGCCGACCTTGGTGAGGAGGCCGGCGAAGACCGCCGACACCACGATCGAGGCCGTGTGGTAGGAGGCCGGGAGCCAGAAGAAGAGCGGGAAGAAGCCCGCCTTGATCCCGAAGCCGAGGAGGAAGAGGAGCGCCGAGATGGTGAGCGCGGCCGAGGGCTCGGTCTCCGGCAGCACAAGCGCGAGGTCGGCCATGTTGAGCGTGCCCGCGACCCCGTAGAGGAGCGCGATCGCCATCAGGAAGAGGATCGTGGAGAGAAGGTTCAGCACCGCATAGCGCAACGCCCCGTCGAGCTGGGCACGGGTGCGCCCGAGCGTGATGAGGCCGAGCGCGGTGATGAGCATCACCTCGAACCAGACATAGAGGTTGAAGATGTCGCCGGTGAGGAAGGCCCCGTTCACGCCGACGAGGAGGCCGAAGAAGAGCGGGTAGAAGCCGGCCCTCACCTCGCGCCGCTTGAGGTCGGCGAGGCCGAACACGGTCGCCGCGAGCGCCAGGATCGAGGTGATGACCACCATGCCGGCGCTGAACAGGTCCGCGACGAAGCTCACGCCGAACGGCGCGGCCCAGCTGCCGAACTGCTTCGCCTGGACGCCGTCCTCGAGGACGAGGCGCAGGAGGAGGAGCGCGCTCGCGGTCATCGCCGCGAGGCCCGCCGCCGCCACGAAGGCCTGTCCGCGCGGGTTGCGCCACAGGACCGCCGTCAGCGCCGCGACGCCGAGCGGGACGAGGAGCGGCAGCAGGATCAGGGATGCGTCGAGATGATCAGCCATGGGACTTCCGGGTGGTGAAGGGGCTGCCGAGATCCTCGGCGGCGGTGAGCGCGGCCGTGTCGATCGTGCCGGTCGCGCGATAGAGCTGGAGCGCGAGGGCGGCGGCGAAGGCGACGAGCGAGAAGCCGATGACGATCGCCGTCAGGATCAGCGCCTGCGGCAGCGGGTTCGCGGCGTCGGCGGGGAGCATCTCGACACCCTTCTCGATGACGGGAGGCGCGATCGCCTGGAGCCCGCCCGCGAGGAAGATGAGGAGATTGGTCCCGGCAGAGAGCAGCGAGAGGCCGAGGATGATGCGCATCACGTTGCGCGACAGGAGGAGGTAGATCCCCGAGGCGATGATCGCGGCGATGGCGAGCGAATAGACGAGGCTCACGGCGCGACCTCCTCGTAGAGACGCAGGACGAGGCAGAGGACGCCGCCGAGCACCACGAGATAGACGCCGATATCGAAGATCGTGGCGGTGCCGAGATGGACCGCCCCGCTCGTCCACCAATGGGTGAGATAGGAGGCGTCGCTGAGGAGGCCCGGCAGGCCGCTGAGGCAGGCGATGGTGAGGCCGGTGCCGAGGAGCACCACGGGGTGGATCCGCAGACGCCGGCGCACCGCGCCGACCCCCTCGGTGAGGGCGAGCGTCGCGAACGCCGCCGCCGCCATCAGGCCGCCGACGAAGCCGCCGCCGGGGTCGTTGTGCCCCCGCATCAGGATGAACACCGAGCCGGCCAGCATCAGCGCGAAGAAGACTCGGGACATGGTCGCAAAGATGATCGGCATGGATCAGCCTTTCGTGGGTTGGTTGGCCGCGCCGCGGCGCAGGAGCGCCCAGGCGGCGAGCGTGGCGAAGGCGACGACCGCGACCTCGCCGAGCGTGTCGATCGCCCGGAAGTCGACGAGGATCACGTTGACGACGTTGCGCCCGTAGGCCTCGAGGTAGCTGGTGGCGCCGAAGAACTGGCTGAGGGCGAGGTCCGGCGGGGTCGACGACATGCTCGCCGCGCCGATGAAGACGATCACCCCGAAGAGGCCTGCGATCGCCGCATCCCGCCGCCGCTCGCGCGCCGTGCGCGAGTGGCTCCGGGCGAACGGCAGGCGCAGGAGCACCGCCGTCAGGATCACGACGAGCAGCGTCTCCACCGCGAACTGCGTGAGGGCGAGGTCCGGCGCGCCGTTGAGGAGGAAGATCAGCGCCGAGGTGAAGCCGACGATCCCCACCGCGACGAGCGCGCCGATGAGGGAGCGCGCGAACGGGGTGGCGACGGCCCCGGCCACCGCGATGACGAGCACCGCGACGAGGCTGAAGCGGATCGGCCCGGCCGCCGTCAGCGACAGCGTCTCCCCGGCGAAGACGAGGCCGAGGACGAGGAGGCCGACGACGCTCGTCATCACCACCGCCGTGTAGCGGTGCTGGTCGCCGTTCTGGAGGAGCTGGGTGGAGCGGCTCGCGAGCCCCAGCGTTCCGTCGAAGGCACGCTGGTAGAAGCGGTCGCCGAAGACGGTGTGCAGGATCCGCCGGCGCCGGAGCGTGACGTGGATCGGCGTCCAGAAGACCGCGATCGCGATGCCGGTCGCGATGACGACGCCGCTGAGGAGGAGCATCGGCGTCACCCCGTGCCAGAGCGCGAAGGAGACGTCGACCGGCGCGCCGGTGAGGGCGAGCGCCGCGGGCGCGATGAGAAGCCCGGCGACGACGTTCGGCACGATGCCCATCGCGATGCCGCCGAGCGCGAGCGCGAGCGGGCCGACGAGGAGCAGCGGCGTCTCGCCGTGGCGCACCTTCAGGGGGCGGCGGCTCTTCATGAAGAAGGGCCGGATCGAGACGACGCCCGCGACGCCGACCATCACCGAGTTGACGATCACCGCGACGGCGACCGGCACGATGTTCCAGTCGCTCGTGAGCTGCGCCTCGAAGAGATATTCCTTCGAGATGAAGCCGATGAAGGGCGGCAGGCCCGCCATCGAGAAGCTCGCGAGGACGGCCGCGAGCGCCGTCACCGGCAGGATCCGCGCAAGGCCGCGCAGGCGCCCGAGATGGGCCTCGCCGGTGGCGTGGATCGCGTTGCCGGCGCAGAAGAAGAGCGCGGCCTTGTAGAAGGCGTGGGTGATGAGGAAACCCACCATCGCGACCACGGCCACCTCGCCGTCGAGCCCGATCAGCATCACGAGGATGCCGAGCGAGGCGACCGTCGACTGGGCGAGCACCGCCTTGAAGCCTGTCGCCCGCAGCGCCTCGAAGGAGGCGACGAGCATGGTGAGGCAGCCGACGATCACGAGCGCGCCGCCGAAGGCCGGAACGTCGGCGAAGACGGGGTCGAAGCGGGCGAGCAGGAAGATGCCGAGCTTCACCATCGTCGCGGAGTGGAGATAGGCCGAGGCCGGGGTCGGCGCCTGCATCGCGTTCGGCAGCCAGAACTGGAACGGCACCTGCGCCGATTTCGTGAACGCGCCGAGGAGCATCAGGACGATGATCGGGGCGAGCCAGGGGCTTGCCGCGAGCTCGTCGGAGCGGGCGAGGATCTCGGTGTAGGAGAAGGTGCCGAGCGAGATGCCGATGAGGAGGATGCTCGCAAAGAGGGCGAGCCCGCCGCCGCCCGTCACGATCAGCGCCTGGAGGGCGGCCTTTCGCGCCTCGCCCTTGTGGCTGTCGAAGCCGACGAGCAGGAACGAGGTGAGGCTCGTCATCTCCCAGAACAGGAACATCACGACGAGATTGTCGGCGAGCACCGTGCCGAGCATCGCCGTCATGAAGAGGAGGATGAGGGAGAGGAAGCGGCCCGCCGTCGCGCGCGGCTTCTCGGCGAAATAGCCGCCCGCATAGAGCGTCACGAGCGTGCCGATGCCGGTGATGAGGAGCGCGAAGAGGAGCGAGAAGCCGTCGAGGCGGAAGGAAAGCTCGACGCCGAGCGAGGGCACCCAGGGAAGGCTGGCCGTCAGCACCTCCCCGCTGGCGATGAGCGGCTGCTGCCGCGCGAGCAGGATGAACGCGGTGAGCGGGGCGAGCGCCATCACGGGCGCGCCCCACCGTCCGAGATGGATGAGCGCGGGTCGCGCCAAGATCGCGGCCGCGCCTCCGAGCAACAACAGGATTGCGAAGAACAAAATCAGGCCTCTCGAGCTTCGTGTGTCGAGATCGCCTATCGCAACCGGTGTGCCAGCCTGGGAAATCCAGGATTTCCGGGAATATTACTTAGCGCGCGCGACGCCTCGGTTCAGCAATACGAACCGCCATCGCAGGTACGTTCGGAAAAGCGAACGCGCGAGCTGCGACATGCCGCGCACAACCTCGACACGCAACAGAAGCCCGACCCGGCCGGAAATAGCCGTCGCTCAGAGCGCGACGAGGTCGTAGTGGCGGATCGAGCGGGATTCCACGAGCGCGGCCTCGGCCGGGTCGACGTGCGGGCTCGCATAGTCCTCGCCGACAAACGCTTTCAGCGCGTTGAGATCCTTCCACACCATGACGAAGCTGAACTCGCGGGGGCTCTCTGCCCTCGCCGCGCCGGGCAGGATTTCGACGAGACCCTCGGTGCGCTTCATCAGCGGAATGGCGGTCTCATGGAAGAACTTGCCGAACTCTTCCTCCTTGCCGGGCCGCGTGACGACCTGAAAGATGCGCATGATCATGGGCCGATCCTCCACTCATCTCTCCAAGAAACGAGGGTAGCACGGCGCGGGCGCGGGGTCCGCCCGTGGGGCGATCAGCGCAGGCCGAGCGCGGTGACGAGCTTCTGCCAGGGCGAGGTGCGCCCCTCCTCCTTGCGCAGGACCGAGTCGAGGAGAAGGCCCACCTCGGTGATGGTGCCGGAGCTGTCGACCGCGCGGACGACCACCTCGAACGCGCCGAGCGACAGGCGGTCGCCGACATGGGGCTGGCCGTGGAACTCGCGCGAGAGCACCTCGCCGAGCGTGCGCTCCGCCGCGTTCGCCGAATAGGCCGCGCCATATTCGCGGGCGACCTCGCCGATGGTGGTGTCGGGCTTCAGCACCAGCTCGCCGAGGACCTCGCGCTCGTCGATCCCGCCGGGCGAGGTGTAGACCTTGTCGAGGAGTTCCAACTGCCGCGCGGTCGCGAAGAGGTAGACTTGGTCGTTCGCCTGGAGCGGTCCGGCATTGTGGACCGAATAGGTCTTCCCGTTGCGGATGATGATGAGCGGGCGCGCCCAGCGCGGGATGCGCGCGCCGGTCGCCACCGTGCTCTCCGGGTGGATGCGGTAGCCGACGAGCTCGATCTCGGCGCGGCCCGGCAGCTCGAACTGGACGCGGTCCATGATGCCGGGCGTCGGCGGCGCGAGGAGGCGCAGCCAGCGCGCGGCGGGCGCGATGGTCCACCCCTGCACCAGCAGCGAGATGAGCACCATGATGAAGACGACGTTGAAGAAGAGGAGCCCGTCCGACATCCCGCCGAGCCCCGGCAGGATGGCGAGGAGGATGGAGACCGCGCCGCGCAGGCCGACCCAGCCGACGAAGGCCACCTCGCGCACCGTGAAGCCGAACGGCATCATGCACAGCCACACCGCGAGCGGGCGCGCGACGAAGATGAGGATCAGCGCCAGCAGCGTCGCCGGGACAACCACCTCGCCGAACTGGGACGGCGTCGCGAGGAGGCCGAGCGTGAGGAACATCCCGATCTGGGCAAGCCACGTCATGCCCGACTGGAAGCGCCGCACGCGCGCGGCGAAGCGGACCTTGCGGTTGCCGGCGACGACGCCCGCCACATAGGCCGCGACGAAGCCGCTCCCGCCGAGAAGGCTCGTCGCCGAGAAGACGACGAGCGCGGCCGCGAGCGCGGTGATCGGGAAAAGGCCGGCCTCGAGGTTGCCGAGCCGGTTGAGGAGGGTCGAGATGCCGATCCCGCCGACGACGCCGAGCACGATGCCGACCCCGATCTGGAGGACGAAATCGAGGAGCAGCGTCCAGCCGGGCAGCGTCGTCCCGTTGGTGGTCGCGACGGCGACGCCGACGAGGGTCGCCGTCAGGAAGATCGCCATCGGGTCGTTCGCGCCCGACTCGATCTCCAGCGTCGCCTTCACCCTCTCGCGCAAGGTCGTGCCGCCGACCCGCAGGAGCAGGAAGACGGCCGCCGCATCCGTCGAAGCGACGATGGCGCCGAGAAGGAAGCTCTCGATCCAGTCGAACCCCATCAGGAAATGTGCGGCCGCGCCGACGAATCCCGTCGTCAGCACGACGCCGATGGTTGCAAGCGTCAAGGCCGGGCCCGCCGCGAGGCGGTAGCTCGAAAGGGGCGTTTCGAACCCGCTGTCGAAAAGGATGATCGCGAGCGCGATCGAGCCCACGAAATAGGCCGCGCCACCGCTGTCGAACTCGATGCCGAGGAGCCCGTCCTCGCCGGCCAGAAGCCCGATCGCGAGGAAGATGAGCAGCAACGGTGCGCCGATCCGCTGGGCGACGAGGCTCGTCAGCGCGCTCGCCGCGACCAACCCCGCTCCGATCAGGATGGCAAGGTTCATGGCGTCGAACATAGCGGCGGCGTTTCCTCAGGGTCTGTCTGCGCTTGGGACGGCTGCGGCCGGTGGGTCCCCGTGCGCAATTTGCGGTGCCTTTCGACCCGCAAGCCCCAAAGTTGCCCTTAGCATGGGGGAACCGGAAAGCGACGTCCATATGGCCGAACGGCGCAGCTGGAACGCGTTTTCGCGTTCCCGTGCCGTCAGTCGAGCGCCTTGTCGCTGCCGTCGGCGATGCCCTCCTTCCAGTATCCGGCCGCCTTCATCCACGCGCGCGGGTGGCCGCGCACGTCGAGGAAGTGGTCGCGCAGCGCCCGCGCGACGCCCGCCTCGGCCGCGATCCACACGAAGCCGTTCCCCTCCGGCAGCGTCAGCGCCGCGACCGCGTCGAGGAGCGGGGCCGGATCGGCGGCGGCCGCGACCGGGCGGTGGACCCAGTGGGCGCTGTGATTGGCCCCGGCCGCGAAGACCTGCTCGTCAGCCGCGCTCGCGACGGCGGCGAGGGTCACGACCTCCGCATCCGCCTCGCGCAGCTCCTCGGCGCGGCGGGCGATTGCGGGCAGCGCCGTCTCGTCGCCGATGAGGAGCCACCAGTCGAAGAGCGGGGCGACGACGGCCGAGCCGCGCGGGCCGCCGACCACAACGGTGTCGCCGGGCCTGGCGTCCAGCGCCCACCGCGTCGCCGGACCGGCCTCGTGGACGGCGAAGTCGAGGGTGAGGCTGCGGTCCGCGCGGTCGAAGGCGCGGGGGGTGTAGTCGCGCATCGCGCTCCCCTCCCCGCTCCCCGCCTCGCCCGCCGGGACGAAGATCTTCACGTGGTCGTCGGGCGAAAGGCTCGTGAAGTCGGCGAGGTCGTCGCCGGAGAGGATGATGCGGATCATGTGGGGCGTGAGGCGGTTCACCTCGCGCACGGTGAGGGTCCGGCGCTTCAATTCGTGCCGGTGTCGGGTGACGATCTGCTGCATGGTGTCCATTGCGTTGGGGCCGGGCGTGGCGCGGCCGCATGCGCGGCGCGCCGGGCTGCCGGCGGCTCGGTGTGTCGGGGTGGCGGCGGAGGGGCCGTCAGCGCTCGGGGTGTGGGTCCATCGCGTCGATCGCAGCCGCTGCGGCGTCGATCGCGGCGGCGATCCCGGCGACGGTCTCCTCCGGAAGCGGCGTCTCGGCGATGTGGCGGCGGAGCGCGCGCTTCAGATTGTCCATCGATCGCAGGACCGCCTCCGGCGTGTCGGCCGGGGGACCGGGCGGCGCGCGGCGGGTCAGCAATTCGTCCGCCATCGCGCGGTTCGCGGTGAGGAAGGCGCGGCCCTCCTCCGTCACGACATAGCTTTTCCGCGAGTCTCCCTCGGCGGGGGCGACCTCGGCGTAGCCCATGTCCTCCAGCCAGGAGAGCGTCGGGTAGATGACGCCGGGGCTCGGCGTGTATGCGCCGCCCATCTGCTCGTCGATCGCCTTGATCAGCTCGTAGCCGTGGCGCGGGCGCTCGGCGAGCTTGGCGAGAAGGAGGAGCCTCAGCTCCCCATAGTCGAAGGGGCGCTTCCCACGCCGCCCCCGACCGTGATGGTCGCGCCCATGGCGATGGCCTTTCGGCCCTTCGTGACGGTGACCATCATGCATGCCTCTGTGTCTCATGCGGCCAATCTAATTCTCGATATATCGGAAATCAAGATATATCGAGAACGAATTCTCGATGGTGCGCGAAGTCCTCGTCGGTTCGATCAGACGCCAACCCGCCCGGCCGTCCGGCGGGAGATCGCACAACGAAAAACGCCGCCCGAAAATCGGACGGCGTCGTTGAATGCGGCGCTTGGGACCGGCCGGAGGCCGGAGTGTCAGTCGACCGGGACCCACTCGTCGTCGGGCTGGAAGCGGTCGATCTCGGCGCCCCTCGCGAGCGTCTCGTCACCGAGGTCGGCCTCGTAGATCGTGCCGTTCTCGCCGACCATGAAGCTCATGATGCCGGTCTGCCCGTAGTCGGACGGGATCGCGAGGATCGCGTGGCCGGCGACCATGTGGCCGTTGATCGCATAGTCGTAGGCGCCGCCGGGGGCCGCGTCCCCCTGCCCGCCGAGGATCTTGTAATAGTAGCCGAGATAGGGCTCGGCGTCGGCATCCTGACCGTCGACGCTGTAGCCGCTCGCCGCCGCGCGGGCCATGAAATCGCCGATCGGGCTCTCGGGGCCGCCTTCCTCGGGCGGCCAGTAGAGGCCGTTGCGCTGGCCGGGATCGCTGAGGATCGCGGAGGCGAACTCCATCACCCCGTCGCCGTCATAGTCGACCTCGCGGAAGGCGAGCTGGGCGGCGACGTACTGGCGCAGCAGCGCCATCACGTCGAGCTCGTTGTCGCCGATGCGCCGGGCGAGCACCTCGTCGCGCGCCTCCTCCGCGTCGAAGCGCCATTTGCCGTCGTCCCCCTTCTCGAGCGGGGCCGGGAACGGCCACTGGTCGTCGCCGATGAAGAGGGTCGCGAGATTGCCGCTCTCGTCGATCGCGATGCGGTGCATCTCGTTATAGGCGGAGAGGAAGTTGCCCCACGTCTCGCGGTCGGTGTCCGCATCGCCCGTGAGAGCCACGTCCTCGAACTCAGGCCCGAAGACGGCGACGAGGGCCGTCGCGTCCCGCGCGTCGAGCGCGCCGATGATGGCCTCGACCGCCGCCTCTGGCGTGTCGTAGGCGGCGGGCTCGGCGAGCGCGGTCGTCGCGAGGGGCCAAGCGAGAAGTAGCGCCGCAATCGGCAAGCGTGCCATTCGTCTCTCCATCATCTCAATCACCGCCGCCGTCCTCCGCCGCGCTTCCCGCCGCCGCCGCCACCGCGGTGGGCCATGCTGCGCCCGCCGCGCGCCTTCGAGGCCGCCGCGGGACGCTTCTGCTGGGGCTTGTGGAAGGCCGACTGGCGCGGCGCGGCCTTGCGCGTCGGCGCCTTCGATACCCTCGGTTTCGCGGCCTTGGCGCGCGAGGCCCCGGAGGGCGCGGCGCGCTGCGCGGGCTTCCTCGCCTTCGCCTGGCTCGCCTTGCCGCGGGCGGAGGCGTTCTTGCTCTTCGTCATCCCACCCTGGCCGTGGCCGGTGAAGGCGGTGGACTTGCCTGGGGCCTTGCGTTGGGCGGCCTGGCCGCCCCCGCCGGCGCGGGTCGCCTGCCGGCCGCCGCCCGACGAGCCGGCCTTCAGGCGCGACTCGATGCCGGCGCGGTCCGGCCGCGCGGCCGGCGTGTTGCCGCCCGGACGGCGGTTGGCCGCGGCCTGTCGTCCGCCGCCGGCGCCACCGCCCTTGCGGTCGGCGATCTTCTGGCGGGCCTGGTCGCGCTGCTTGTCGTTCGGCCGCCAGCCATTGTCCCCGCCGGGCCGCTGGCCAGGCCGGTTGCCGGCGAGGCCGCCATCGAAGCCCGGCCGGTCTCCAGGACGCAGCGGCCTGTCACCGGGCCGATCGCCAGGGCGGAAAGGCCTGTCGCCCGGACGGTCGCCGGGCCGGAAGGGCCGATCGCCCGGCCGGCCGGGACGCCCGATATTCACGTCGCCGCCGATGTCGATGTCGACGCCGGGACGGTAGCCGGGTCGCGGATAGAAATTGTCGTAACGCCAGTCGATCCGCGGCGGGCCGTACCAATAATCGTTCCAGTTGTTGTCGAAGACGCTGCTGACGGCGTAGCCGGCCGCGAAGGAGATCGCGCCGGTCGCGAGCGCCGCCCCCGCGTCGTAGCCGCTGCTGGTGGTCTCCACATAGACGGGCGCACTCGCCGCGGGCTGCGTGTAGACCGTCTGCGGATCGTAGGTCGGCACGTAGACGACGTCGGGCTTCGCCGGGGCGATCGAGATGGTGTTGTCCACCACCTGGACGACCTGCGCGTCATTGTCGGAGAGGTTGCCGACGGCCTGGGCGCGCGCCCGTTGGCGCTGCACCGCGTCGAGCACGTCGTCGCTCTGGACGATCACCGCGTCGCCGAGCGACTCGGTCGTGTCGAGATCCTTCGCCATCTGCTCGATGACGGTCGGGAAGCCGGTTGCGAGCGCGGCGACGCTCTCGTCCCACCCTTCGGCGTTGGCGGCTTCCGCCCGCTTGTCGGCGGCGAGGTCCTCGTTCGCCTCGATCCAGCGCTCCGCCTTCACGATGTCGAGGGGCACGGTCGCCGCCACCAGCACCTGCGCGAGGACGGCGTCCGGATAGAGCGCGATCGGGGCGACGAGCGCGTCGAGCTCCTCGTCGGAATATTGGGGCGGCTCGCCGGTCGGGGCGGCGGCGACGTCCGCACTCTCCTCGGCAAGCGAGGGCGGCTCGGTCTCGGTCACGTAGCGCCCGCTCACGAAGCCGGTCACCCCGTCGACGGCGATCGCGCACCAGCCGTTCGCGTCGCACGAGTCGATGTCGATCACCGTGCCGTTCGGGAGAACGCCGAAGGATTCATCGCCCGTGCTGGGGCCGGCGCGGAAATTGACGTCCGCCGTGGTCACGCCCGGGGCGGACAGCACCTGTGACGACGCTATGGCCGGGATCAAGACAAGGGCCAAGGTCTTCTTCATCCCGCACCTCATTCAGTCGACCTGAACGATGCGGCGCCATTCCGCACCGCATGGAAGGCGAATTTACCATGATTTGTCAGCGGCGCGAGCGATCAGTTTAGAAAAGTTTCGTTTTGACGATCCCTTATTCAAGACTTTCGCTTATCAGTTTGTCATTTCGGAAAGATGCGCGGGCGAATCCACCCTCAGACAGCAAGCTGCGGGCGGCGCGCCAGCCAGTTTGTCGCCCCCTCATAGGCGGCCCCGGCGCGCAGCAGTGTCGCCTCGTCGAACATGCGCCCGACGAGCTGGAGCGACAGCGGCAATCCGCTGGCGCTGAAGCCCGACGGCATCGACATCGCGGGATTGCCGGTGATGTTGAAGGCGTAGGTCGTGAGGCCGAGCATGTGCATCGGCTCGTCCGGCATCTCGTCGAAGCGCCAGGCGGGGCGGACGGCGGTGGAGGTGAGGAGCACATCATAGCGGCTCATCACGGACTGGTTGAAGGCGAGCGCCAGCTTTCGCCGCACGCGCAGCGCGTCGACATAGTCCGACCCGCGGGCAAAGGCGCCGACCATCAGCCGCTCGCGCGCCGGCCGCTCGTAGAGCTCGGGGCAGCGCAACAGCGTCTCGCGGTGGATCGCGTAATATTCGGCGATCAGGATCGTGCGTCCGACGGCCAGGAAGATGTCCTCGTCCTCGAAGGCGGCCTCCTCCACCGTCGCGCCGAGATCGCGGAAGGTGTCGGCGGCGGCGTCGAGCGCGGCGAGCACCTCGGGATCGGTGATCGGGTCCTTCGCCGGCCAGGACCGCAGATAGCCGACGCGCAGCCCCCGGACACCGGCACCGAGCGCAGCGCGATAGTCGCCCGCCTCCACCATCGCGCTCGCGGGATCGAGGGGATCGGGACCCGCCATCCCGCCGACCGCGATCGCCGCGTCCTCGACCGAGCGCGTGATCGGCCCGCAATGGTCGAGCGAGTAGGAGAGCGGGAAGACGCCGCGCCGCGAGACGAGGCCGTAGGTAGGCTTGAGGCCGACCGCGCCGCAGAAGGCGGCCGGCCCGCGCACCGAGCCGCCGGTGTCGGAGCCGAGCGCGATGCGCAGGAGCCCCGCCCCCACCGCCGCGCCGGACCCGGTGGACGATCCGCCTGTGTAGCGCTCCCCGTCCCAGGGATTGCGCGCGGGCGGGAAGAGCATTCCTGGGCTCGGGCCACCCGTCCCGAATTCGGCCGTCGCGCACTTGCCGATGAGGATCGCCCCCGCCGCCTCCATCCGCTCGATCGCGACGGCGCTCTTCGCCGGCACATGGTCGCGGCGCATGTGGGACTGGCAGGCCGTCAGGATGCCGGCGCTGTCATAGTTGTCCTTCGTCGCGAAGGGGATGCCGTGGAGGGGCCCGCGATGCCGGCCGGCGCGGATCTCCGCCTCGGCCGTGCGGGCGGAGGCGCGGGCCTTGTCGGCGGCGAGGGTGACGAAGCTGTTGAGTGCCCCGTCGTGCGCTTCGATCCGCGCGAGCGTCGCGTCGACGAGTTCCACCGGCGACAGCGTGCCGGCGGCGATGGCGGCGGCGGCCTCGGCGACCGGCCAGGTTGAAGGATCGCCGCTCACGCGCTGCCCTCCCCCGCCCGCAGGATCGAGGCGACGGCGTAGGCGTTCGCGGGCTCGTCGCCCGGCACGGTCTCGTAGGCGCGGATCGTCTCGCCCCAGGCCCGCACCTCGCGGAAGGCGGCGAAGAGGACCGGCAGGCGGTCCTCCGGCAGGCTCAGCCCGGAGCTGCGGAACAGGGTGATGAACTCATCCCAGGAGGGGTCGGAATCCGGCACGGGTCGAGGGTCCTCAGCGCGTCGAAGATCGCAGGACCCTCTCACCCCGTGCCCGGCCGCAGAAATGACTTTGCCGCATCGTTTCGATGCAGCGCCCCTACTCGGCCCCCGCCGCGTGCGCCTCCATGCGCTCCACGTAGCTCTCGCCCGGCGCGTGGTGCCACCAGCCGAGCCGCTCGGAGACGCCGTCGACCGCCTTCAGGAGGATCTCGGTCGGCGAGCTCGGCTCCTCCGGCTGGACGGATTTCGACGCGCCGATCACCCCGATCGCCGCCACGAGCTGCCCCTGATGGTCGAAGATCGGCCCGGCGAGCGCGCTGAGGCCGGGGACCACGTCGCCATAGGTCGCGCCGAGACGGCGGGCGCGGACCTCGCTCACCACGTCGTCGACATCGGCGAGCGAGCGCACGCGCGCCTGGGGGAGCTGGGCGAAGCTCGACTGAAGCTCGCGCTCGACGAACGGCGCCACCGTCTTGCGCGGCATGTAGGCGAGGAAGACGCGGCCCGTGGCGGAGCGGAAGAGCGGCAGGTTCGCGCCGACCTTCATGCTGGTGATCACGAGCTCGGAGGAATCGCGCAGCGCGACGACCGTCGGCCCGTGCGTGCCCCAGACGGCGAGGAAGCTCGTGAGGTCGAGCTGCTGGTTGAGGGTGCGCACCTCCTCCGTCGCGATCTGCACGACATCGAGCCGGTTGAGCGCGGTGAGGCCGAGGCGCAGCGACATGCCGCCGAGATCATAGTGGCCGCTCACCGGCTCCTTCTCAACGAGGCCGCAGCGGATGAGGCTCACGAGATAGCGGTGCGCCTTGCTAGGCGTCATGCCCGCCTCGGCGGAGAGGTCGCGCAGCGAGAGCGGGCCGGACGAGCGGGCGAGCACCTCGAGGAGGATCGCGCCGACCTCGATCGACTGGATGCCCTGGCGTTCGTCACCCTTGTCGCGGCCGTTCCTGTCGCCGAGATCCTCGGCGGCGAGCGGCAGCGCGGCCGCCTCGCTCACGGGCGCGCCCCGCGCGGTGGCACCGCCGCTCCCCTTGGACTTGCGGCCATCCTTTGCGGCTGAAGGCAAAAAATCTCTCCGAGCGTTCCGGCATGGGGTGTCGAACCACGAGGATCGTCGGCCGCACCCCAGCACGTTAGTCACCGCGTCCCGCGAGGGTCAATCGCGCGATCGGCGGTGAGACATTGCAGTCAATAGTGAATGAGTTGCATAATATGCAACAACCGACGCCTCAAAAGGAGGCGTCTCGCCCAGCGGCGCGCCCTCGGTCCGCGCCGCTCCAACGGAGATGCCGATGCCCGTCACCCACATCCAGCACACCGCCGCCTGGCGCGAGGTCCTCACGCTGTCGAAGCTCAAGGCGGGCGAGCGGGTCGTCATTCTGACGTCGGTCAACTCCAATCCCGATCTCATCGCGGCCGCGACCCACGCCGCCTCCGATCTCGGCGCGGTGGTCGTCCGCCTCGACATTCCGCCGGTGTTCGACCTTGCCCAGCTCGGCACTGACCCGACGGCCGTCACCGGCGCGTCGCCGATCGACGGCAACCCGGTCGCGATCGAGGCGATGAAGGCGGCCGACCTCGTGATCGACCTCGTCTTTCTCCTCTTCACGCCCGGCCAGAAGGAGGTGCTCGCCTCCGGCACGCGGATGCTGCTCGCCTACGAGGACCCGGAGACGCTGGTCCGCCTCGTCCCGACCGAAGACGACCGCCGCCGCGTCCTCGCCGCGAAGGCTGCCTTCCATGCCGGCCGCACAATGCGCGTCACCTCCGCCGCCGGCACCGATCTGCGGGCCGAGATCGGCGACAACCCGATCACCGCGGAATACGGCTATGTCGACGAGCCGGGCCGCTGGGACCATTGGCCGAGCGGCTTCGTCGCGCGCGTGCCGAACCGGGACACCGCCGAGGGCACCGTGGTGCTCGCGCCCGGCGACATCATCCTGCCCTTCAAATCCTACGTGCAGAGCCCGATCAATCTGACGATCGAGAAGGGCCTCATCACCAGGATCGAGGGCGGCTTCGAGGCCGATTTCATGCGGCAATATATCGAGGACTTCAACGAGCCCGACGCCTTCGCCATCTCCCATCTCGGCTGGGGCCTGCAGAAGCGGGCGCGCTGGACGGCGATGGGCCTCTACGACAAGCACCCGACGATCGGCATGGAAGGGCGCGCCTTCGCGGGCAACTTCCTGTTCTCGACGGGACCGGGCAATGGCCGCAAGACGCGCTGCCACCTCGATATCCCGATGCGCAACTGCTCCTTCTTTGTCGACGACGTGCCGATGACGCGCGATGGGCGCGTCATTCCGTCCGATCAGATTGCGAATTGATATTCCTCAAATCCATTGTCCTCCTCGTGAATGTGTTGCACTATTGTGAACATGATGCGTTGGCCGGCTCCTCGGCCAGCGGGCTGCACAATTCCCGAGGAGTGGCGTGAATGGATCAGCGGGTGAATGAGGCCCCGGACGGCGGCGGAGGCGGTGCAACGACGATGCCGCCCGAGTCGCGCCTGTCGATCTGCGGGCTTCACAAGACCTACCGCAAGACGGCCGTCTCGTTCGGCCGCCGGCGGCCGGTCTCCAGCCTGACGGCCCTGTCCGACATCAGTTTCGACGTCGCGCCCAACTCCGTCGTGACCCTCCTCGGCCCCTCGGGCTGCGGCAAGACCACGCTGCTGCGCATCATCGCGGGCCTCGGCAAGGCCGATAGCGGCAGCCTCCTCCTCGACGGCAAGCCGGTGACGGGGCCGAGCAAGGACAAGGCCTTCGTCTTCCAGCATTTCGGCCTCCTCCCCTGGCGCACCGTCATCGACAATGTCGCCTTCCCGATGGAGCTTGACGGCGTCCCGCTGTCGGAGCGCCGCGACGTCGCCGAGCGCTATATCCGCCTCGTCGGCCTCGCCGGGTTCGAGCAGCACCACCCCCACGCCCTCTCCGGCGGGATGCAGCAGCGCGTCGGCATCGCCCGCGCCCTCACCCGCGATCCGCGCCTCCTCCTCATGGACGAGCCGTTCGGCGCGCTTGATGCGCAGACGCGCGAGATCCTGCAGGAAGAGCTGATCAACATCCTCGCCACGACCCACAACACCGTCGTGTGCGTGACCCATTCCATCGCCGAGGCGGTGATGATCTCCGACCGCGTGGTCGTGTTCACCCCCTCACCCGGCACCATCAAGCGCATCATCGACATCCCGCCCCGCGCCCGTGGCGCGGAGGGTCGCCTCTCCCGGACGGCGCCCGAGCTGAAGGAAATCGAGAGCGAGCTTCGCGAACTTCTGCGGGAGGGACACGGTGAGTGACAGGCCCGTCGACGCGCCTGAGGCGCGCTGGGAACGCATCCCCGTCAAGGAGCTGTTCCTCGTCTACCCGAACCTCGTCCGCACCGCCTCGATCATCGTCTTCCTGATCCTGTGGGAGATCGTCGGGCGGAACATGGACCCGCTGTTCATGACCTACCCGACGGCGATCTTCTCCGCCTCGATCGAGCTCCTCCAGACCGGCGAGCTTCAGAAGGCGTTCGTCCAGAGCCTCATCCCGCTCACCATCGGCATGGTGATCTCGATCGTCGGCGGCATGGTGATCGGCCTCGCGATGGGCCTGTCGCGCGTCGTCGAGTACGCGATCGACCCCTACGTCAACGGCCTCAATGCGATCCCGCGCATCGCCCTCGTGCCGCTCATCATCCTGTGGTGCGGGCTCGGCCTCACAGCGAAGGTGGTGATCGTCGTCTCCGTCGGGATCTTCCCGATCATCATCAACACCTTCGCCGGCGTGAAGGACGTGCAGGGCACGCTCGTCGATGTCGGCCGCGCCTATTCGGCGTCGCAGCGCCAGGTGCTCTTCAAGATCATCCTGCCGGCGGCGCTTCCCTTCATCATGGCGGGGATCCGGCTCGGCTTCGGCCTCGGCATCATCGGCATGATCGTCGCCGAGTTCTTTACCGCGGTCAGCGGCCTCGGCGGCATCATCATCGACTACGGAAACACGTTCCAGACGGCGAAAATGTTCGTCGCCATCATCGTCATCGGCGCCCTCGGCATCGTCCTGTCCGGCGCGGTGATGATGCTCGAGCGGCGCTGGACCGGCTGGCGGCAAGGACATGGCAGTGGTGAATAGGATCGGCCTCTCGACCCGGCTCGGACCCGCGTTGGAGGACAAGCCCCGCGTTGCGATCGTGGGCGGCGGCATCGGCGGCGTGACGGCCGCGATCTTCCTCCAGCGGGCGGGCTTCCCCGTGAAGGTCTACGATCAGGCGCCCGCCTTCGCGCGCGTCGGGGCCGGCATCAACCTCGCCCCGAACGGGATGCGGGTGCTCGAAAGCCTCGGCCTCGGCGACGCGCTTGCCGCGGTCGGCGTGCGACCCCGCACCAAGCTGAGCCGCGAATGGCAGAGCGGCGAGATCCTCTTCACCGTGCCGGTCGACGACCTCGTCGCCCTCTATGGCGCGCCGTTCATGGCCTTCCACCGCGGCGACCTCCAGGAGGTCCTCGTCGGTGCGCTCGATCCGGACACGCTCGTCTTCGGCAAGCGCCTCGTCGGCCTCGAGACCCGCGGCGAGGCGAACACGCTCGCCTTCGCCGACGGCACCAATGCCGAGGCGGACATCGTGATCGGCGCCGACGGCGTCCACTCCAAGGTGCGCGAGGCCCTCTTCGGCGCGGCCGCGCCGCACTATCACGGCCTCATCGCCTACCGCGCGATCTTCCCGACCGCGCGCCTCGGCGGAACCGACATCGTCGACAACACCAAATGGTGGGCGCCCGACCGCTATTTCCTCAATTATTTCATGAGCGAACGGCGGGACGAGCTCTACTTCGTGACCGGCGTTCCGGCGGTCTGGGAGCACTCCGATTTCTCCCCCCGCGCCGCGAGCAAGGAAGAGGTCCGCGCCGCCTTCGAGGGCTTCCACCCCGAAGTGCAGGCGATGATCGAGGCCGCGGACGAGATCTCGTCCTGGGCGATGCTGGAGCGCGACCCGTTCACCCCGTGGAGCGAGGGCAACGCCGTGCTCCTCGGCGATTCCTGCCACGCGACCACGCCCCACATGGGCCAGGGCGCCGGCATGGCGATCGAGGACGGGGCGATGCTCGCCCGCGCGCTCGACGAGGCGTCCGACGTCGCGACCGCGTTCGCCCTCTACGAGGCGAGCCGGTTCGAGCGCACCGCGCGCATCCAGCGCGAATCCCATCGCAACGAGTGGAGCAAGAGCTCCATGGATCACAAGTGGGTCTATGGCTACGACGCCGTGAACGAGCCGCTGGCGACGCCGGCCGGCCGCGACAGCGCCCCCCTCTCTTTGCGTCCCTGAACCCTACCCGGCGGCCCCGCCGCCCCCACCCACGCGCGCCATGTCGCGCATCTGTCGAAGGAGAGCCTTGTCATGATGGCTGGAAGACGGACGTTCCTTGGTCTTGTCGCGGGTACGCTGCTGATGGCGGGCGCCGGGGCACCGGCGCACGCGGCCGACTATGAGATGGATTTCGTGATGCCGACCGCGGCCTCGCCCTATCTCCTGCCCTTCTTCATCGCGCAGGATCTCGGCTGGTACGAGGAGGCGGGCCTCACGGTGAACGAGGCGGTCGTCACCGGCGATACCAACTGCATCCGCGCCGTCATCACCGGCGAGGCAGACACCACCTTCATCGGCCCCAACACGATCATGCAGGCCTTCGTGTCGGGCGCGCCGATCAAGATCATCGGCTCCTGGCAGCCGGTGGTGGACTATCAGATCGTCGCGAAGCCCGGCTATGGCGACAGCCTCGCCGACCTCGCCGACAAGCGCTGGGCGATCTCCTCGGTGGGCGGCATGGTCCAGTCGCTGCCGCAGATGGCGATGAAGAAGCACGGCATCGACCCGGACAGCGCGCAGTTCATGTCCGTCGGCGGCTACGCGGCCCGCTACCAGGCGCTCGCCGCCGGCACCGTCGACGCCACCCTCCTCGACACGCGCTTCATGATGACGGGCCTTGCCGAAGGGCGACTTGAGTCGGTGAGCGCCATCGTCGACGACTTCCCGAAGATGGGCTTCGTCTATCTGCCGGTGATGGAGCGCGAGCTCGCCGATCCGGACAAGCGCGCCGCGCTGGAGATCTTCCTGCGCGAGGCGCTGCGGGGCGTCCGCCTCATCATGGACGAACCGGAGGAAGCCGCGAAGGTGATGGCCGCGCGCCTGAAGATCGACGACGTCGAAGGAACCGCGAAGGTGCTGGAAGAGATGACGAAGCTCGGCGTGTGGGGCGCCAATGGCGGCCTCGACCGCGACGTCTTCGAATTCTCCGAGGACGTCTATCGCGAGCACGGGGACGTCACGAAGGACGTGCCCTATGAGGCGCTCGTCGACACCTCGATCGCCGATGCCGCCGTCGCCGCGCTCGGCGCGCGCTGATCGCCTGACCCACCGGCCGGCGGCGCGTCCGCCGGCCGTCTTGCATTGCGGGGGTGGCTCGGTACCCCTCGGATGCCGCCTTGGAGTTCGACGCCCGTGAAGCCTGCCCCGTTTGGCTATCGCCGCGCCCGGAGCCTCGAACAGGCGGTCGCGATGCTCGCGGCCGAAGGGGAGGATGCCCGCATCCTCGCCGGCGGGCAGAGCCTCGTGCCCATGATGAATTTTCGCCTCGCCCGGCCGCCCGCGCTCGTCGACATCAACGATTGCGCCGACCTTTCGACCATCAGCCTCGACGGCGAGACGCTCACGGTCGGCGCGACCGTGCGCCAGCGCGCCGCCGAGAATGATCCGCTGGTGCGCACCCACGCCCCCCTCCTTGCCGAGGCGCTGGCCAATGCCGGGCCGGCGACCGTGCGCAATCGCGGCACGGTGTGCGGCAGCCTCGCCAACGCCTATCCGCTCGCCCATTCCCCGAACGCCGCCCTCGCCCTCGGCGCCACCCTCAGGATCGTCGGGCCGGACGGCGCGCGCACCGTGCCGATCGACGAGTTTCTGGTGGCCGCGATGGTGACCGCGGTGGAGGCCGGGGAGATCCTCGCCGCCGTCTCGATCCCGGTGCTGCGCGCCGGCGAGCGGATGGCCTTCGCCGAGGCGCGCAACCATCGCGGCGGCGCAGCCACCGCCCTCGTCTCGATCCGCGCGAGCCTCGCCGAGGGCCGCATCCGCGCCGCGCGCGTCGCCGCCTCCGGGCTCGACGACCACGCGATCCGCCTTCCCCATGTCGAGGCCGCCCTCGCCGACGGGGCCGACATCGAAGCCGCCTATCGCGCCGACCTCGCGGACCGCCCCTTCGCGGCCGACGACGAAACGACGCGCCATGCCGAGCGCGTCGTGCCGACGCTCATCGCGCGCCTCCTCGCCCGGATCGGCGCCGACACGGAGGACGCACGATGAGTGCGAACGGGATCGGCGCCTCCCTCCCCCGCGTCGAGGACGAGCCGCTCCTGCGCGGCAAGGGCCGCTTCTTCGACGATCTCGACCCCGGCCCCGGCACGCTCCATGCCGCGTTCGTGCGCAGCCCCCTCGCGCACGGGATCCTGAACGGCATCGACACGGAAGAGGCGCTCGCCCTCCCGGGCGTCGTCGCCGTCCTCACCGCCGCCGACCTGCCGCGGCTGAAGCCGATCGTCGCCGACACCGAGCGGCCGGGCTTCGTCGCCACCACGCGGAGTGCGCTCGTCGGCGACCGCGTCCGCTTCGTCGGCGATGCCGTCGCCCTCGTCCTCGCCGAGGACCCCTATGTGGCGCTCGACGCGGCGGAGCTTGTCCTGCCAGACATCGACCCGCTCCCCGCCGTCTCCGACGCCGGCATCGCGGCGGCGGACGATGCCCCGCGCCTCTTCGAGCCCGGCAACGTCCTCTTCGAGACCGCCTTCGAATCCCCCGGCTTCGCCTCCGCGGCGGACGCCGCCCCGCACACCCTCTCGGCGACCTTCCGCGCGGCGCGGATGGCGGCCGTCTCGATCGAACCGCGCGGCGTGATCGCGACGCCCGACGGGGCGGACGGGCTCACCATGTGGTCCTCGACCCAGATCCCGCACATCGTGCGCACCACGCTCGCGGAGCATCTGGGGCTCGACCCCGAGCGCGTGCAGGTGGTGACGCCCGACATCGGTGGCGGGTTCGGGATGAAGGCGGTCGTCTATCCGGAGGAGATGGCCGTCGCCGCCGCCGCGCTCCATCTCGGCCGCCCGGTGAAGTGGCTGCAGGACCGCTATGACGACTTCCTGACGAGCGCCCACGCCCGCGACCACCGCTACGCGGTGAGCGTCGGCTTCGACGACGCGGGCGTCGTCCAGACGCTCGATGCCGATGTCCTCGTCAATATCGGCGCCTATCCGACGCTGCCCTTCGGGGCGAGCTTCGAGGCCAACGGCGCGCCGCGCAACATGCCCGGCCCCTATCGCCTCTCCCACTTCCGCTACCGAACCCGCGCGGTCGCGACGAACACGTGCCCGACCGGTGCCTATCGCGGCGTCTCCGCCCCGCTCGCCTGCTTCGCGGTGGAGGGGATGATGGACCGCATCGCGCGCCATCTCGGCCTCGACCCGGCCGAGGTGCGGCGGCGCAATCTCGTCACAACCTTTCCGTTCAAGAACGTGCTCGGCATCGAGATCCGCGAAGGCTGCTTCCTCCCGGCCCTGGAGCGGGCGCTCGCGGTCGCCGATGTCGACGCGCTCCGCGCCGAACCGGTGGCGGCGGACGGGCGGCGGCGCGGCGTCGGCCTCGCGGTCGTCACCGAGCAGACCGGCATGGGGTCGGTGCGCTACCAGCAGCGCGGCCTCTTCCGCGTGCCGGGCTTCGAGACGGCGGCGGTCCGCCTCGAAGCCGATGGCCGGATCCGCGCCTCGACGAGCCAGGCCGCGATCGGCCAGGGGAGCGCCACCGCCTTTACGCAGGTGCTGTGCGAGACGCTCGCCATCGCGCCGGACACCGTCGCCGTGCAGACCACCGACACGCGCGACACCCCGGCCGGCTCCGGCACCTTCGCGAGCCGCGGCATGGTGATCACCGCCGCTGCAGTGGCGCGCGCGGGCCGGTCGCTCGGCGAGGCGATCGCCGCCGCCGCGGCCGAGCGGCTGGAATGCGCACCGGGCGACATCGTCCTCGCCGACGGCCGCGCGCACGTCGCGGGCGCTCCGGCGCTCGGCCTCTCCTTCGCCGAGATCGGCGCCGCGACCGGCGGCCTTGCCGCGACCGAGAGCCACGACACGCCCTCCACCGAGGTCGCCTCCGCCGTCCATGTCGCGAGCGTCCTCGTCGACCCGGCGACCGGTGAGGTGGCGGTCGAGCGCTATGTCGTCGTCCACGATTGCGGACGGATGATCAATCCGGCCCTCGTCGACGGACAGGTCCACGGCGCCGTCGTCCAGGGGCTCGGCGAGGTGCTGATGGAGGAGGTCCGCTACGACGAGGACGGCCAGCCGCTCTCCATCAGCCTGATGGACTACCAGATCCCCCGCAGCCTCGATGTGCCCGAGATCGTGGTCGAGGCGCTGCACAGCGCGGAGGGCGAGCGCCTCGTGAAGGGCGTCGGCGAGAGCGGGACCATCGGCGCGGTCCCGGCGCTCGCGAACGCCATCGCCGACGCACTCGCGCCCCTCGGGGTCGACGTCGCGGCGCTGCCCCAGAGCGCCCGCGCGATCCGCGCCGCCATCGAGGAGAACACGCAATGAGCGCGACCATCGACATCGAGGTGACCGTCAACGGCCGCCCGGTGCGCGCGGCGGTGGAGCCGCGCCTCCTCCTCGCCGACTTCCTGCGCCGCCATGCCGGGGCGACCGGCACCCATATCGGCTGCGAGCATGGCGTGTGCGGCGCCTGCACGATCGCGCTCGACGGGGTGTCGGTCCGGAGCTGCCTCACCTTCGCCGTCCAGGCGGACGGGCGCGCGGTGACGACGGTCGAGGGCCTCTCCGGAGACGGGCCGCTCGGCCACCTCCAGGCGGCCTTCCATGAATGCCACGCCCTCCAGTGCGGCTACTGCACGCCGGGCTTCCTGATGCGCCTCACCGAGTTCCTCGACGAGTGCCCGGCGCCGAGCGAGGCGGAGATCGCCGAGGCGCTCTCCGGCAATCTGTGCCGCTGCACCGGCTACCAGAACCTCTTCGCCGCCGTGCGCCTCGCCGCCGCCCGCGCCGCCGAAGAAAGGGCCGGCCGATGACCCCCGCTTTCGCCACAATCGGCGACCTCATCGCCGCCTATCGCGCAAGAGAGACGACCCCCGTCGCCGTCGCCGAGGCGGTCTTCGCCCGCATCGAGGCTATCGACTGCGAATTGAACGCCATGGTGCGCCTCACCCGCGAGAGCGCGATGGAGGCGGCCGCCGCATCCGCCGCGCGCTGGGCGAACGGCACGCCGACGGGCGCGCTCGACGGCATCCCGATCACCGTGAAGGACACGCTGTGCGTGGCGGGCGTTCCGTTCCGCCGCGGCTCGCGCGCAACGCCGGAGACGCCGGCCGCCGCCGACGCCCCCGCCGTCGCCCGCGCGCGGGAGGCGGGCGCGGTAATCGTCGGCATCACGACGACGCCGGAGTTCGGCGCCGGGCCGCTGACGATCAGCCCCCTCACCGGCGCGACGCGCTCCCCCTGGGACACGGCGATGAATTCCGGCGGGTCGAGCGGCGGCGCGGCGGCGAGCGTCGCGGCGGGCTACGTCCCTGCCGCGCTCGGCACCGACGCGGGCGGCTCGATCCGGATCCCGGCGGGCTTTTGCGGCGTCGTCGGGCTGAAACCGACGGGCGGGCGCGTCCCCGCCTTCCCGCCGAGCGCGGCGGGCGCACTCGCGACGCCGGCCGCGATCACCCGCACGGTCGAGGACGCGGCGCTGCTCCTCTCCATCATCGCCGCGCCCGACCCGCGCGACCCGGACGCGCTGCCCCCCGTCGCACCCGACTGGCTCGACGCGCAGGACGCGCCGGTCGCGGGCCTCAAGGTCGCGCTCTCCACCGACCTCGGCTATGCGGCGCGCGTCGAGCCGGAGATCGTCGCCGCCATCCGTGCGGCGGGCGCGATGATCGCGGACCTCGGCGTCAGCCTCAGCGAGGCGCACCCCGACGCGGCGGACCCGATCGGCGCCTACAACACGCTCTTCCAGTCAGGCTTCGGCTACGCGCTGCGCGCCTATGATGCGGACCAGCGCACGCTCGTCGGCGAGCATCTCCTGGCGACGGCGGACAAGGGCGCGGCCGTCGGCCTCCACGCCTATCTCGGCGCGCAGGATGCCCGGCGCACCCTCGCCCGCGCCTACGAGGATTTCTTCCGCCGCTTCGACCTGCTCGTGACGCCGATGCTCGCCACCACCGGCGTGCCGGCGACCGAGTGGGTGCCCCCCGCCTTCGCCGACCTCCCGGACCCGCGCGCCTGGACGCCGTTCGGCTACCCGGTCAATCTTGCGATGGGTACGGCGATCACCCTCCCCATCGCCCTCTCATCGGAGGGGCGGCCGATCGGGCTTCAGATCATCGGGCCACGCTTCGCCGAGGGGCGCGTCCTCCAGCTCGCGCGCGCCATCGAGGCGGCGCGCGGCCCCTTCCCCACCCCGCCCGCCTACCCGGCCGGCTGATCGCATGGCGGCGCCGCGGATCGATCCTCCCCGCGGCCCGCCCGACGCCCCCTCACCCGTCGCGGCGGCGCTCCATCTCGTCGAGCGTGCGGAAGGCCGAGCCGACGGCCGGCAGGAACCACGGGTTGCCGGTGTAGAGGGGATGGGACGGAAACGCCTCCCGGTCGAACCCGCAGATCGGACGCGGGTCGCCCGCGAGCATCTCCCCCGCCTTCGCGCCGAGATAGGAGAGGAGCGCGATGCCGCTGCCGTTGCAGCCGAGCGCGTAGTGGATGCCGTCCTTCATCCCGACATGGGGCAGCGCGTCGAAGGTGAAGCCGGTGAAGCCGGACCAGGAGTGCGTGATGCGCGTGCCGGCGAGCTGCGGAAAGCGCTTCAGCATGAAGCCGTGCAGCACCGCGCCCGCCATGCGCGGGTCGACGGCGGTGAATCGCGCGCGCCCGCCGAACACCATGCGCGTCCCGTCCGGGCTCACGCGATAATAGCAGAGGACGCGCCGGGAATCGGAGAGCGTGCGGCCCTTCGGGCTCAGCGACGCGGCGATCGCCGGGTCGAGCGGCTCGGTCGCGATGACATGGCTTGCGATCGGCACGATCCGCCGGCGGAGCGCCGGGAAGAGCGTGCCGGTGTAGCCGTTCGTCGCGGCGAGCAATTTGTCGGCGAGGATCGTGCCCTTCGCGGTGGTGACGCGGAAGCCTCCCCCCTCGCGCGCGAGCCCGGTCGCCGCGGCGTTGGCGTACACCTTCACCCCGCGGCGCAGGCACGCATCGAGGAGGCCCTTATAATAGAGGGCCGGATCCAGCGCGCCCGAGCGGCGCACCACGAGCCCACCATGATAGAGGTCGCTGCCGATCTCCTCGCGCTGGCGCTCGCGCGGAATGGCCTCGAGGCCCTGCCCGCCGGAGGCCTGGTCGGCGGCCGCCCGCGCCTTCTGCTGCTCGAAATGCTTGCGCGTCCAGGCGCCGACGAAGCGGCCGGTGCGCTTCCAGTCGCAGGCGATGCCCTCCCGCTCGATGATCGTCTCGATGTGCTGGAAGGCGGCGGTGCTGTCGGCGGCGATCGCAGCCTGCATCGCCTTCGGATAGGCCATCCGCTTGCCGGTGAAGGTCTTGCCGGTGTTGACGCCCGCGCTGACGCCGCCGCCATTGCGCGTGCTCGCCCCCGCGCCCGGAAGGTCGGCGTCGATGACGGTCGCGAGGATCCCGCGGTCGGCGAGCGCGATCGCGGCGTTGAGGCCGGTATAGCCGGCGCCGACGATGAGCACCGGAGTCTCGCGCGGCAAATCGCCCGCCTCGCCCTCCTGCGGCCGGTAGCTCTGCCACCAATAGGGCTCGGCCGCGAAGTCGGGATGCAGGATCGAGCTCAGGTCAGGCATGCGTCTTTTTCATTGAGAGTATGCGCCGCGCATCATCATTATAATGAATTACGGCGCTCAGATGTGGGCATCGGGCCGCGACTGCGCGATGATCCAGAGGACCCGCGCCTCGACGTCCTGCTCGTTGCGGATGCTGTGCGGCTCAGCGCCGTTGAACTGAAAGGAGTCGCCTTCGCGCAGGCGCGATTCCTCGTTCCCGACGCGCAGGATGATCTCCCCCTCGATGACGAGGCCGCCCTTCTCGGCCGGGTAGGAGACCAGCGTCTCACCGGACCGCCCCATCGGGCGAACGTGCAGGATCATCATCTGGAAGGCCGTCGCGAGGACTGGCGACAGGATCTCCTTCGCGAAGTGTTCCGGCCCGAAATCCAAGAAGGGCCGGGCATTTTTGCGTCGAACGAAGCGCGCCTCGGGATCGGACTGGGAGACGAGTTCGGCGAATTTCACGTCGAGCGCGAGGCACAGCTTGGTCAGCGTCTTCAGCGACGGATTGCCCATGCGGCGCTCAAGCTGGCTGATCATGCCGACCGACACTTTCGACCGCTCCGCAAGCTCCTGCACGGACCAGCCGCGCTGGCGCCGCAGCTCGCGAATCCGGGTCGCGACCAGCACCGCCTCGTCATCCACCGCCGCGCTGTCGGGCGCGTCCTCGACGTCCATCTCGTTCATTATTTCGCCTCTTTTAAGTTCATTATCTTGACAGTTGGCCGTGTTGTCCAGCACGCTCGGCGAAACTGGACAGGCAATGCACTGTCGCCCCAACGCCCGGCTCCCAAACGGACGCCCGTTCCCGCAGTTGTGGCACTCTTACGGATGGCTCTGTGACCAAACGCTACAGTATCGGATTCGATATCGGTGGGACGTTCACCGATTTTGTCATGCTCGATCGCGAGACATCCGATCTCTGGGTCTACAAACATCTGTCGACGCCGCACGATCCCGCTGAAGGCGCGCTGAAGGGACTTGAGGCAATCGTTGCCAATTCCGGCGCGGACTTTGCCGACGTCGATGAAGTGATCCACGGCACGACGATCGTCACCAACGCCGTCATCACCCGAAACGGCGCCAAGGCGGCGCTTCTCACCACGCGGGGCTTCCGCGACGTCATCGAGACCGCGAGCGAGCAGCGCTACGACATCCACGACCTCTTCCTGACCTTCCCCGCCCCGCTCGTCCCGCGCCACCTGCGCTTCGAGATCGACGAGCGCATCGCCGCGACGGGCGAGATTGTCACCCCGGCGGACGAGGCCGACATCCGCGCCGCGCTCCAGGCGGCGACCGACGCGGGCTGCACCGTCGTCGCCGTCTGCTTCCTCCACGCCTTCACCAACGACGCGCACGAGCGCGCGGTCGCCGCGATCGCCGCACGCGAATTCCCCGACCTCCTCATCTCCCTCTCCAGCGAGACCTCGCCGACGATCCGCGAATATGAGCGGGCGACGACCACGACGGCGAACGCCTACGTTCAACCGCTCGTCGGCCCGTACGTCACGCGCATCGAGACCGCGCTCGCCGCGCGCGGCTTCACCGGCCGCTTCCGCCTGATGCAGTCTTCCGGCGGCCTCGCGACGGCGCAGATGGCGACGCGCTTCCCCGTCCGCCTCCTGGAATCCGGCCCCGCCGGCGGCGCGATCGCCGCCGCGGCCTTCGGCAAGTCGGCCGGGCGCGACGACGTGATCGCCTTCGACATGGGCGGCACCACCGCGAAATTCGCGATGATCGTCGACGGCGCGCCCGAGGTCGCCCCCTTCATCGAGGCCGGGCGTGAGGACCGCTTCAAGCCCGGCAGCGGCCTGCCGATCCGCACCTCCGTCGTCGACATGATCGAGATCGGCGCGGGCGGCGGCTCGATCGCCCATCTCGATGCGCTCGGCCTCCTGAAGGTCGGCCCGCAAAGCGCCGGCGCCGATCCGGGCCCGGCCTGCTACGGCCGCGGCGGCACCGCGCCCACCGTCACGGACGCCTCCCTCCTCCTCGGCCATCTCGACGCCGACGCCTTCCTCGGCGGGCGCATGATCCTCGACCGCGCGAAGGCGGAGGCCGCCTTCCAGCCGCTCGCCGACGCGATGGGCATCAGCGTGCTGGAAGCGGCCTGGGGCGTCTTCTCCATCGTCTGCGAGACGATGGCGAGCGCGGCGCGCGTCCACATCGTCGGCAAGGGCTACGACCCGCGCCGGTTCGCCATGATCGCCTTCGGCGGGGCGGGACCGTCCCACGCGGTGGAGGTCGCCCGGCTGATCGGCGCGCCCACCGTCATCGTGCCCCCCGCCTCCGGTGTCGCCTCGGCGCTCGGCTTCCTCGCCGGCGCCATCTCCAACGAGGCGACGCGGTCCCATCCGACGACGCTCGACAAGGCGGACTTCGCCGCGATCGGCTCCCTCCTCGCCGACCTCGAGGCGGACGGGCGCCAGTTCCTCGACGAGGCCGGCATCGACGCCGACGCGGTCACCGTGACGCGCCATGTCGAGCTGCGCCTCGTCGGCCAGATCCACGACATCAAGGTCGCCCTTCCGGCCGGACGCCTCGGCCCGCAGAGCATTCCGGCGATCCGCGAGGCGTTCGTCGCGGAATACACCCGCCTCTATGGCCGCGAGCCGTCCGCCCTCGGCCTCGAGGCGAGCAACTGGTCGGTGATCTGCGCCGCCCCGTCGCGCTCGGCCGCCTTCGCCCGCATCGTGCGCGAGGCGCCCGAAGGCGTCACGAAGCCCGTGCGCCAGCTCTACTTCCCCGGCGCGGGCCTCGTCGAAGCGCCCGTCCACGACCGCTACGGCCTTCGCGAAGGGGACACCATCGCCGGCCCCGCGGTGGTGCTGGAGGACGAGTCCGCCACGATCCTTCCGCCGGGTTCACACGCGACGGCGGACGCCGCCGGCAATCTCGTCATCCAGCTCCCCGAGCGTGTCGCGAGCGTCGCCGGGCGCGAGACCTCGCTCGAGGACGACCCGATCGCGCTCGAGATCCTCTGGAGCCGCCTCGTCACCATCGCCGAGGAGTGCTGGACGACGGTCATCCGCACGGCCTTCTCGCTGATCATCGGCGAGTGCCAGGACTTCGCCTGCGAGATCCTCGACAAGGACGGCAACTCCCTCGCCCACTCCCCGCGGGCGATGCCGATCTTCAACATCACCCTCATGACGGCCGTGCAGGAGATGCTGAAGACGCATCCCCCGCAGTCGCTGAAAGAGGGCGACATCCTCATCACCAACGACCCGTGGGCGTGCGCGGGCCACCTCTTCGACATCGCGATCGCGATGCCCGTCTTCCGGGACGGCGAGGTCGTCGCCTTCGTCGGCGCGGTCGGGCATGTGAGCGACATCGGCGGCACCAAGGACCGGATGCGCGCCCGCGAGATGTACGAGGAAGGCCTCTACATCCCACCGCTGAAGTTCGCGAAGGCGGGCGTGCCGAACGACGATCTCGTCGCGATGATCGCCGGCAATGTGCGCAATCCCGACCAGGTGCTCGGCGATCTCGACGCGCTGGTCGCCTCGGCGACGCTCGGCTCGGCGCGGCTCCACGACTTCTTCGACGAGTACGGGCTCGACGTCTTCGAGCAGCTCGTCACCATCGTACAGGACCGGGCCGAGGCGGCGATGCGCGCCGCGATCGAGGCCATCCCCGACGGCACCTACGAGAACGCCATCAACGTCACGAGCGCGGGCCACAAGGTGACGCTCCCCGTGCAGGTCGACGTCAAGGGCGACACGCTCTCGGTCCGCTATGACGGCGCGCCGGCGCAGCTCCCCTTCGGCGGCCTCAACTGCACCATGCGCTACACCGAGGCGGAGACGCAGTTCGCGATCAAGTGCCTGCTGTCGCCCCATGTCCCGGCCTGCGCGGGTGCCTACCGGCCGCTCTCCATCACCGCCCCGGCGGGCAGCATGCTGAACTGCGACCGCCCCGTCGCGGTGGGCCTGCGCCACATCACCGGCGCCTACATCTGCGGCGATTTCTTCCAGGCGCTCGGCGGCGCGCTGCCCGAAAAGGTGCGCGCCTTCACGGGCCTGCCGACCAACATCTCCTTCTTCGGCAACGAGGGGACGCGCTTCTTCAACGAGCACGTCTTCATGGGGGGCGGCCAGGGCGCCTCGCAGATGCGCGACGGCAAGTCGGCGATGCTGTGGCCGACGAGCGCGGCAACGGGCTCGGTCGAAATCATGGAGACGCGCGCCCCGGTCCTCATGATCGAGAAGATGCTCGTCACCGATTCCGGCGGCGCTGGCCGCACGCGCGGCGGTCTCGGCCAGCGCGTGCGCTTCCGCCGGCTTCGCCCGGACGCCGCGAACGTCAACTCCAACTTCTATCCGAAGGGCGTCGGCCTCATCGCCGACGGCCTCTTCGGCGGCCGCAACGGCGTTCCCGCCCGCTGCACCCGCTACGACGTCGACACCGGCACCGAGACGAGCCTCGGCGAGGGCGCGATGGTGCCGCTCACCGCGCTCGACGTTCAGGTGGAGGTACAGGTCGGCGGCGGCGCGGGGTTCGGCCATCCCGCCGAGCGCCCGATCGAGGCCGTCCAGCTCGATCTCGACGGCGACTATATCAGCGCCGAGGCGGCCCGCGCGATTTATCGCGTCGTCATCGGCGCCGACGGACGCATCGACCCGGAGGCCAGCGCGGCGCTCCGCGAATCCAGCTTGGTTGAACAGGAGATGTCCAGCAAATGACGGTCCTCACTCGCCGGCGGGGCCTCGCCGCCGCCGCCGCTGCGATCGCGCTCGCCGCGATCGTGACGGGCCCGGTCGCCCCGGCGCACGCCTACGAAACGGTCAACGGCAAGAAGGTCATCGTCTGGGGCGCCCGCACCCCGGTCACGAACCTCGATCCGCACCAGCGCTACGACAACCCGCACCATCTGGTGCAGTCGATGATCTACGAGCCGCTGATCAAGTATGAGGGCGACCCGGCCGAGCTGGTGCCCTGGATCGCGACCTCGTGGGAGATGTCGGACGACGCCAAGACCTGGACCTTCAAGCTCGACCCGAACGCCAAGTTCCAGAACGGCGACCCGATCGACGCCGAAGCCGTGCGCTACTCGTTCGCCCGCGCGCTCCAGATCAACAAGGCCGTCTCGTGGATGCTCGCGGACGTCCTCTCCCCCGAGGGCGTGTCGGTCGTTGACCCCGAGACCGTGAAGTTCGAGCTCGACGTCCCCTATGCGAGCTTCGCCGGGTTCCTCCCCTGGTGGATGATCGTCAACCCGAAGGAGATCGAGCCGCACGCCGTCGACGGCGACATGGGCCAGGCCTGGATGGCGGAGAACACCGCCGGCTCCGGCCCCTTCAAGATCGCCCGCTGGGAGCAGAACCAGTACTATTATCTCCAATCGGACGAGACCTATTGGAACGGCTGGCCGCAGGGTGCGGACAAGGCGCCGGGCGGGGTCATCTACCGCATCATCCGCGAGCCGTCGGCCCAGCGCTCCGCGCTCCAGACGGGCGAGGTCGACTTCGCCGAGGGCCTCAGCCAGGCCGACTATGTGCAGCTTCGCGACGCGCCCGGCATCGTCATCGAGAACAATCCCGGCAACAGCGCCTTCGCGATCAAGTTCAACACGCAGAACGGCCCGGTCGCGGACCTGAACCTGCGCAAGGCGATCGCCTACGCCTTCCCCTACGAGTCCTTCATCGACCTTTATGATGGCGACGCCATCCTGATGACGAGCCCGTTCCCGCAGATCGTCAACGGCCACATCGACGTCGACGGCTTCCCGCGCCAGGACCTTGAGAAGGCGAAGGAATATCTCGCCAAGTCCGCCTATCCGGACGGCGGGATCACGCTGAACTACGTCCACCAGAACGTGAACGACGAGACGCGCCGCGTCGGCCTCCTCCTCCTCGACGCGCTGAAGCCGCTGAACATCGAGGTCAACATCGTCCCGACACTGTGGGCCAACATGGTGTCGAGCGCGCAGAGCCCGGAGACGGCGGCCCACATGACCGGCCTCTTCACCTCCACCTTCTCCACCGACCCGGACAACGTCGCCTACCAGTTCACCAAGAGCGCCTGGGGCCAGTGGTTCGGCATCAGCTTCTACGACAATCCCGAGGTCTCGAAGCTCATCGCCGACGCCCGCGCCATCGCGAGCTGGGACGAGCGCGCGCCGATGTACGCGAAGGTCCAGGAGATGATCACGGCCGACCAGCCGGAAGTGTTCGGCTACCTGCGCAACTCCAAGCTCGCCCACCGCGATGCGGTGAAGGGCTTCGCGTTCACGCCGATGAAGCCGGCCGCCTGGGCCGACTTCCACGCCCTCTGGATCGAGGACTAAGCGTCGTGGGACGGCGCCCCAAAGGCGCCGTCCCGTCCAAGCGCCCGACTGGGGAAACTCGATGATCCGCTTCCTCTTCAGCCGCGCCCTCGAGCTCGTCGGGCTGCTCTTCGGCCTCCTGGTGCTGACATTCCTCATCGCGAATGTCGCGCCCGGCGATCCGGCCGGCCTCGTCGCCGGCCCGAACGCCACGCCCGAGATGGTCGAGACGATCCGCAAGGAATACGGGCTCGACCGCCCCCTCTACGAGCAGCTCGTCGCCTATGTCGGGGACGTCCTCCAGGGCGATCTCGGCCGCTCCCTCTCCACGACGCGCGACGTCGTCGACGAGCTCGCCGAGGCGCTGCCGAAGAGCCTCGAGCTCGTGCTCGCCGCGCTCGTCATCGCCGTCTTCGGCGGCGTTACGCTCGGCGTCCTCTCCGCCGTCTTCCGCGACAGCTGGATCGACCACGGGATGCGCATCTTCGCCGTCTCCGGCGTCGCGCTGCCGCTCTTCTGGTTCGGCATCCTGCTGCAGCTCTATTTCGCCGTGCGCCTCGGATGGCTCCCGGTCTCAGGCCGCATCGGCTTCCTCGCCGACATGCCGCAGCCGGTCACCCACATCCTCCTCATCGACTGCATCATCGGCGGCAAATGGGAGACGGCGCGCGAGGCGCTCGGCTACCTCATCCTGCCGGCGATCGTGCTCGCCTTCCCGAGCCTTGCCGCGATCACCCGCATCACCCGCGCCGAGATGATCGAGGTGCTCGGCAGCGACTTCGTGCTCGGCGGGCGCGCGCACGGGCTCGCCCCCTGGCGCATCGTCTGCCGCCACGCGCTGCGCAACGCCATGCTGCCCATCCTGTCGCTGACCGCGCTGCGCTATGGCTGGATGCTCGAAGGCTCCATCCTCGTCGAGACCGTGTTCGACTGGCCGGGCCTCGGCACCATGGCCGTCAACGCGGCGCTCCTGTCCGACTTCAAGCCGGTGATCGGCGTGACCCTCGTCATCGGGGCCAACTTCATGATCGTGAACTTCCTCGTGGACGTCGCCTATGCCTGGCTCGATCCGCGCCTGCGCCAGAAGGGCGCGCGATGACGCTCGCCGAGTCCGAAGAGGCCCTCCCGGCCGACCACCCGCACCGGCCGAGTGTCGGGGACGAGGTGCCGGCGCCGCGCCCGCGCCGCCGCTTCGAGGGGCTGCGCTACGCGTTCTATCTCCTGCGCCGCAGCCCGTCCTCGATGCTGGGGGCGTTCATCGTCGGCCTCTTCGTGGTCGCCGCCCTCTTCGGCCGCTGGATCGTCCCCTATCCGGACGATCTCGGCGGCGCGGTCGACATGGCGAACCGCCTCCAGCCCCCCTCCGCCGCACACTGGTTCGGCACCGACGATGTCGGCAACGACATCTTCTCGCGCGTCGTCTACGGCTCCGGGATCTCGCTCCAGATCGGCCTCCTCGTCACCTCCATCGCGGCGATCATCGGCGCTCCGCTCGGCATCCTCGCGGGCTATGCGGGCGGTGCGACGCGGCGCGTCATCATGTGGGTGACGAACCTCTTCCTCTCGGTTCCGGGCCTCGTCCTCGCGATCGCGCTCGTGGCTGTCATCGGCCCCGGCATTTTCAACGCCATCGTGGCGCTCGCCCTCGTCTGGTGGCCGGGCTATGTGCGCCTTCTCGACGCCAAGACCCAGGCCCTCAAGGAGGAGACGTTCGTGGAGGCGGCCCGTTCGCTCGGCGCCGGTACGCCCCGCATCGTCTTCCGCTATCTCCTGCCGAACTGCGTGTCCCCGCTGATCGTCAAGGCGAGCATGGACATGGGCACCGCGATCCTCGCCGCCGCGAGCCTCGGCTTCCTCGGCCTCGGTGCGAAGCCGCCGACTCCCGAATGGGGCGCGATGCTCTCGGTCGCCCGCGCCTACCTGCCGCAATGGTGGTGGTACGCCTTCTTCCCCGGCATGGCGATCTACCTCTCGGTGCTCGGCTTCAACCTGCTCGGCGACGGTCTGCGCGACATCCTCGACCCGCGGAGCCAGTCCAAATGAGCGCAGGCTCCCCGATCGCGACGCCCGCGGACGGCGGCCCCCTCCTCGCCATCGAGGAGCTGTCGCTCGCCTTCGACGGCTATCACGGCACCTATCACGCGCTCGACCGCGTCTCACTCACCATCCGCGAGGGGGAGACGGTGGGTCTCGTCGGGGAGACGGGGTGCGGCAAGTCGGTGCTCGCGAAGTCGGTGCTGCGGCTCCTGCCGGAGAGCGCGCGCTACCCGACCGGCGCGATCCGCTGGCATGGCGGCGAGGACATCATGACGATGTCGAAGCGGCGCCTGCGGTCCCTGCGCGCGCTGGAGGTCGCGTTCGTCTTCCAGGACCCGATGACCTTCCTCGACCCGCTCTTCACGATCGGCGACCAGCTCACCGAGATCATGAAGACGCACGATTCCCTCTCGGGCGCGCGCCGCACCGGCCGCCAGCGGCGCGAGGCCGCGATCGCCCTCCTGGAACGCATGATGCTGCCCGACGGGGCGCGCGTGATGGCGAGCTACCCGCACGAGCTCTCCGGCGGGATGCGCCAGCGCGTGCTGATCGCGATGGCGCTGTCGGGCGGAGCGAAGCTCCTCATCGCCGACGAGCCGACCACCGCGCTCGACGTCACCGTGCAGCGGCGCATCCTGTCGCTGATCGCCGACCTCGTGCGCGATCTCGGCCTTTCCGTCCTCCTCATCTCGCACGATCTCGGGGTGGTCAAAACGGTCTGCCGCCGCATCGCGGTGATGTATGCCGGACGCATCGTGGAGGACGGCCCGGCCGAGACGGTGCTCGGCGCGCCGTCCCATCCCTACACGGCCGGCCTCCTCGCCGCCGCGCCCCGGCTCGATGCCGAGAAGCGGACCCTCGCCTCGATCCCCGGCCAGATCCCGGATCTCCTGCGTCCCCCGCCCGGCTGCCGCTTCGCCCCCCGCTGCGCCCGCGCGCTCGACAGATGCCGGCGCGACGTCCCGCCGCTCGCCGGGCCCGGCGCGCGCGCCGTCGCCTGCCACAACCCGGTCGTCCCCGCATGAGCGCGCTCTCCGAGGCGATCGGCCTCACCAAGATCTTCGCGACGCCCTCCGGCCCCTTCACCGCCGTCGACGACGTGACGCTGCGGATCGGGGCGGGCGAGCGCGTCGGTCTCGTCGGCGAGTCGGGGTCGGGCAAGTCGACCGTCGGCCGCCTGCTCCTGCGCCTCATCGAGCCGAGCGCGGGCGATGTCGTGTTCGACGGGACGAACCTCTCAAATCTCGACCGCCGGTCGCTGCGGGCCGCGCGCAAGAACTTCCAGATGGTGTTCCAGAACCCGCACACCTCGCTGCATCCGCGCATGACGATCGGCGACGCGCTCGCCGAACCGCTGCGCATCCAGGGGGGTTATGGGCGACGGGAGATGGCGCGGCTCGTCTCCGAGATGTTCGACGTGGTCGCCCTGCCGGCGGCCTTCCGACACCGCTACCCGCACGAATTGTCGGGCGGGCAGAAGCAGCGCGTCGCGATCGCCCGCGCCCTGATCCTCAACCCGAAGCTCATCGTGTTCGACGAGCCGACCTCCGCGCTCGACGTGTCGGTCCAGGCGCAGATCCTGGAATTCGTGCTCAGCCTGTGCGCCGAGAAGGGCATCGCCTACCTCTTCATCTCGCACAATCTCGCCGCAGTGAACCACATGTGCGAGACGATCTACGTCATGCGCCACGGCAAGGTGGTGGAGAAGGGGCCGGCGCAAAAGGTCCTCCTCCACAGCGAGAACGCCTATGTGCGCGAGCTGATCGAGGCCGCGCTCGCGACGAGCTGACCTCCATTGCGCGGATCGGGTTGCCCCGCGAAGGGGGCGTTGGTAGAGGTCCCCCAGTGAGGTAACGACCTCGCCCATGGTGGGAGTGAATGCCCGGGAACGGCCCGGCCCAATCAAAGGGGCCGGTTCATGCCGTGGGCCTATTTGCTTCTTGCAGGTTTTCTCGAAATCGGTTGGCCGCTCGGGCTGAAGATCGCCCAGAGCCCCGGCGCGCGCTGGAGCGGCGCGCTGATCGCCGTCGCGTTCATGGCGGCGAGCGGCGCCATGCTCTTCCTCGCCCAGCGCCACATCCCGATGGGGACCGCCTATGCGGTCTGGACCGGTGTCGGCGCCGCCGGCACCTTCCTCGTCGGCATCCTCGCCTTCGGCGACGCGGCCTCGGCCGGCCGGATCATGGGCGTCGCGATGATCATCGGCGGGGTGATCGTGCTGAAGCTCGCGAGCCACTGAATGAAGGCGCGCATCCTCAAGAGCCCAGCGACGCCGCGAAAGGGACGCTCGGTCGGACACATCATGTCGTGCGGATCGGAGATCATCTCGCCGGGGGCCGACAGGCCATGACTGGCGATCGCGATGCGGACGCGCCGCTTCCCGGCGGCGCGCCCACCAGCCCGTGGCGACTCGTGCGCTGGCTCGCCTCGTCGGCGACCATGGCCGTGCCCGTCGCGGCGGGTCCGGTCGCCTATTCGCTGGTCGCCCTCAGCGTCATCGGCGACGCGACGGGCGGGGCCGCCATCATCCTCGCGATGACGCTCGCGCAGGTCGCGGGGGCCGTGCCGGTGACGCGGCTCGGGCGCACGCTGCCCGCCGCGACCTACCTCCGCCTCCTCGTCGGCTTCCGCACGCTGGCGCTCATCGCCGTCGCGCTCGCCGCACACCTTCAGGCGCCGTTCGCGGTCCTCGTCGCCCTCGCGGCGGTGGCGGGGACGGTGACGGGCGCCGCCTACGGCTATCTGCGGCCCCTCCTCAACCATCTGACGCCGCCGGCCCGCCTGCCGCGCGCGCTCGGCATCGCCGCGACCCTCAACGAATTGGTCTTCGTCCTCGCGCCGGTCGCCGCCTCCGGCCTCGGCACCGTCTCGCCGGTGTTCGCCGTGCTCGCGCTGGCCCTCGTCGGCGGCCTGCCGGTCCTCCTCATCCCGAGCGTCGGGGAGACGCACGTGAAGACGCCGCCGCAGCCCGGATCCTCGGCGCTCAGCCCTGCCATCCTCCTCTGGCTCGTCTGCGCGGCGGCGAGCGGCGGGACGGTCGCATCCATCGAGATCGGCGCCGTCGCCCTCGCGCTGGAGTTCGGCTACGAGCCGGCGCTCGCCATCTTCTTCACCGTGCCGCTCTGCCTCGCCTCCGTCTCCGGCGGGGTGTGGATCAGCATGCGCAACCGCATGTCGAGCCGGCGGGCGGTCGTCGCGCAGTTCGCGATCATGTCGCTCGGCGTGACGCTCGCCGCGCTCGGCCTGTCGCTGACGACCACCATCGTGGGCGCCGTGCTCGTCGGCTCGGTGCTCGCACCGCTCGGCACCTACTACACGCTGATCCTCGACACCCTCGCCCCGCCCCACAAGCGCGCCGAGGTGTTCGCCCTCCTGCGCACGGCGAACGCGGTGGGGGTCATCTTCGCGAGCGCGGTCCTCACCGCCGCGTCCCTCTCGACGGCGCTCGCGACGGTCGCGGTCACGATGATCCTGGTGACTTCGGCGGTTGCCTTCGCCTCGTTCGGCCGCCGCGGCGGGTCCTGACGGAACGAGCGGCCTTGTTGCGGCCGCCAAGCAAGTGGAGGATCGGCATCCCGCCCGGCGCGCCCGCCCCCGCGCACCACACGCTCGAGGATGCCGAGAGATGCTGTCCGTTCTCGCCAACCCGGTCTATCGCCACCTCTATGCGGCGCAGGTCCTGTCCCTCCTCGGCACGGGGCTGACGACGGTCGCGCTCGGGCTCCTGGCCTTCGCGCTCGTGGGGCGCGATGCGGGGCAGGTGCTCGGCACGGCGCTCGCCATCAAGATGGTCGCCTACGTCTCGCTCGCGCCGATCGCCGGGGCGCTCGCGGGACAGGTGCCGCGCCGCGCCTTCCTCGTCGGCCTCGACCTCGTGCGCGCGGGGATGGTGCTCCTCCTCCCCTTCGTCACCGAGATCTGGCAGATCTAGGTCCTGGTCTTCGCCTTCCAGGCGGCCTCGGCGATGTTCACGCCGATCTTCCAGGCGACGATCCCGGACGTTCTCCCCGAAGAGGGGGACTATATCCGGGCCCTCTCGCTCTCGCGGCTCTCCTACGACCTCGAATCGCTCGTCTCGCCAATGCTCGCGGCGGCCCTCCTGACGGTCATCAGCTTCCACTGGCTCTTCGCGCTGAACGCGGTCGGCCTCCTCGCGTCGGCGGCGCTGGTGCTGAGCGTCGCCCTCCCCGCCTTTGCCCGCGCCACGCCGCGATCCTTCCGCGAGCGGCTGACGCGGGGGATGTGGATCTACCTCGCCACCCCGCGCCTCAAGGGGCTCCTCGCCATCTCCTTCGCGGTCGCCGCGGCGGGCGCGATGGTGATCGTCAACACGGTGGTGATCGTGAAGGGAACGCTCGGCGGCAGCGACCGCGAGGTGGCGCTCGCCTTCGCCGCCTACGGGCTCGGCTAATTGGCGGTCGCGCTCTCGCTCCCGCGGCTGATTTCGGGATCGGGCCGACCGCCATCGTCCTCGCGATCGCTGCCGCGGGCGGCGTCGTCGCGGCGCTCATCCTGTGGCGAAGCGCCGACCCGGACATCCTGGAGCACGCGCACGCGCCGCTCGCCCACGCCCACGGCACGGCCGACGCGCCCCATCATGACGGTTCGATCGAGGCGGCGGACGCGGCCGGATGGCACCGCCACGGGCCAGTCCGCCACGCCCATGCCTTCGTGATCGACGACCACCACCCCGTCTGGCCCCTCGACTGAGGCCGCGAGGCGCCGTCAGAGGCCGCCCACCTCCGGGCGGAAGGTCTCGACGGCACAGGCGAGGAAATCGGCGACGATCGGCAGACGCCGGTGCTCGTCATTGCAGACGACATATTCGTCGATGCCGATCGCGGCGTCGGCGAGGGGGATGTAGCGCAGGCGCGAGTCGAAGCCGAACTCGAGGTCGGCCGTGACGCCGACGCCGAAGCCCGCCGCCACCGCCTCCCGCACACCCTCGCGCGAGACCACCTCCAGCACGGGGCCGAGCCCCACCCCGGCGCGCGCCAGATTCTGCTCGAAGATCGCCCGCGTGCGCGAACCCCGTTCGCGCAGGACGAAGGCCGCGCCCTCCAGCTCCGCGAGGTTCATCCCTGTCCGCTCCGCCCACGGGTGCTGCGCGGCGACGAACACACCGAGCCGCATGCTCGCGAGCGAGCGCACATGGAGACGGTCGTCGCGCGGAAGCTGCGCGGTGATGCCGATATCGGCGCGATATTCGAGGAGCGTCTCGATCACGCTCTCCGAATTCTGGACCGTCAGCGAGAAGGCGAGGTGCGGACGGCGCGTCTTGAGGAGGCGCAGGATCGGCAGGCAGTGCACCACCCCGTCCGCCGCGACGCGCAGCCGCCCGCCCGCGGTGCGCGGCTGCTTCAGGAGCATCCCCGCCTCGGCGAGGGCGGCGAACATGCGCGAGGTGATCTTGTAGAGCGCCTCCCCGTCCGCCGTCAGCGACACGCCGCGCGCCTTGCGCTCGAAGAGGGCGACGCCGGACGAGGTCTCGAGCTGGCGCACCTGGCCGGACAGGGTGGACTGGCTGATCGCCATTTCCCGCGCCGCCTGGGTGTATCCGCCGGCCGCAGCAACAAAATGAAACGCGCGGAGCTGCGTCATCGAGATCATGACATGCCCGCGATGTCAGGCCGGCAGCCAAGGTCGCGCGCCCTCGAACGCACGGGAAAAGTCGGAACACTTGCAATCATAGGGCGATACAGCACAGGTCTCGTCTCAAGACTTACTTATCGGCCCTGATCGAACGTTTTATGACGTATTGAAAATAGCGATACCGCCCATGGAATATCGGGATATCGGCGGCGACTCGATTTCAAGAACCTGTCACACGCGGCAACTACCCCGGCGGCCATGTCGTCGGCGCCCCAGCGGCGCCCAACAAGGACCGACCCGCCATGGTTGCCATCACCGCCCCCATTCTCGACTTCATGACCCAGCGCGGATCGGACGACCGCGTCATCGACCTCAGCACCGTCTTCTCCGGCGAAGGCCTCTCCTTCTCGATCGAGAGCAGCGACCCGACCGTCGCGGGCGTCACGATCGAGGACGGGCTCCTCACGATCGACTTCCTCGAGACGCTCGGCTTCACCGATCTCGAGATCACCGCGACCGATGCCTCCGGCGAGAGCGTCACCGATTTCGTCCGCGTGCGCGTGACGGGCGAGAACGCCTACACGATCGCCGTCCTGCCGGACACGCAGGACTACACCTCGAACCCCGACCTCTACGACATCTTCGGGAACATGACGGAATGGCTCGTCGCGAACGCCGACAGCCTCAACATCCAGTTCGTGACCCATGTGGGCGACGTCACGCAGCGCAACTCGGCCGAGAATTGGGCCATCGCCGAGGAGGCGCTGCGCAAGCTCGACGGCGTGATCCCCTACTCGCTCGCCCCCGGCAACCACGACCAGAGCACCGACGGGCGCGCGAGCGACCACTCGACGAGCTTCCTCGACAGCCTCTTCTCGCCGGAGAAGCAGGCCGAGGTGAACAGCACCTTCGGCGGCACCTACGACCAGGACCCGACGAGCGCGGCGAACACCTACCACACGTTCGACGCGCCGGACGGGACAGAGTGGCTTGTCCTCTCGTTGGAGTTCGGTGCGCGCGAGGACGTGCTGCGCTGGGCGGGTGATGTGCTGGAGGCCCACCCCGACCACCGCGTGATCATCACCAGCCACTCCATCACCAACTTCGCGAGCCGCCACGATCCGCTCGGCGACCCGGTCTATGCCGAGGGCGCGGGCTACAATTACGGGATGGGCGACGAACTCGCGAACGCCACCGACGGCGAGACGCTGTGGCGCGAGCTCGCCTCCAAATATCCGAACGTCGTGATGACCTTCTCCGGCCACATCTTCGGGGACGGCGCCGAGACGGTCACGAGTTACAACCAGTACGGCCAGCCCGTTCACCAGATGCTGGTGAACTACCAGAACGGCGTCGCGCGCGAGATCACCGGCAACGGCGACGCCTCGCAGGGCTCCAAAGGCGGCAACGGCGCGATCCGCCTCGTCACGATCGACCCGGAGGCGGGCACGATCTCGACCCAGACCTACTTCACCGAGTTCGATGCATACCTCACCGGCGGCCGCACCGAGGGTGAGCTGACCGGCGACTACAAGGAGCACCAGGAGGTCATCTCCGGGCTCGATCTCGGCCCGGTCGTCCCGCAGGCGCTGGCGCTCGCGGGCGACGATCTCTTCCTCACCGCCGAGGCGGGCGAGGAGACGCTCGCCGTCCAGCTCGACGCCGGCCAGTCGCTCGACCCGATGGGCGACATCGTCGAATATCGCTGGCTCGACGCGGACGGCCATGTCGTCGCGACCGGCGAGGCGCCGCTCGTGGATCTCGCGATCGGCCAGCACGTCCTGACGCTCGAGGTGGAGGACGCCGCGGGTCAGGTCACGCGCGACAACGTGCGCGTCGTCGTCAACGGCGACCGGACTCTCTTCTCGGAGAATTTCAACGACGGCGGCGCCGAGGGCTGGACGACGGTCCGCCCCCTCCTCGCCCAGGCGACGAAGTTCGAGACGGCCTCCGAAGCCGGCGCCCCGGCGCTTCCGGGGGGCGATGCCGACATCATGACGATGCCGGCGCTCGAAGGCACGCAAGGCTATCTCGTGCAGCCGGGCTTCGACCCGTCGACCGGCGACGATTTCGAGTCCTACACCATTATGATGGACATCCTGGTCTATGACGGCCAGGGCGACTACTTCTCCTTCTTCCAGAACGACCTGTCGAACGAAGAAGACGCCGTCATCTTCATCGAGAACAACGACGACGGGACGGGCAGCCTGGAAATCCTGCGCGGCCGCCACGGCACGATCAATTATGGCGAGTGGCACCGCGTCGCCTTCACCGTGGAGAAGGTCGACGGCGAGACCGCGACGCTGAAGAAGTACATCGACGGCGTGATGGTCGGCGAGCAGTCCGTCCCGCTGGAGCGGATGGCGATCGACGGCGAGGGCGGCTTCCTCCTCTTCGCCGACGACAATGGCGAGAGCGGCAAGGCCCATGTCGGCAGCGTCGTCTTCTCCGACCGCGTCTTCACCACCGAGGAGATCGAGGGCTATGGCGCGGCGAACGCCGCGGCGCCGCTGACGAGCGTCGACGAGCGGACGGTGCAGTTCGACTTCGCGAACGGCTTCGAGCCCAGCCTCGGGGAGGCGACCGTCACGATCGTCGACCCGAAGGGCGATGCGCTGGAGACGCTCACGGAGTTCGGCACCACCGAGGAACTCGGCGCGCCGGCCCTTCCGGGCGGCGACGGCGACATCATGTTCTTCCCCGCCCCCGGCGAGAAGCAGGGCTTCGCCGTGCAGCCGGCGTCCGGCGAGGCGGAGATCAAGACCTACACCATCATGATGGACATCATGGTGCCCTCCGGCCAGGGCCGTTACCTCTCCCTCCTCCAGACCGACCCCGACAACGCCAATGACGGCGACATCTTCATCCGCAACAAGAATGACGGATCGGGGACGGCCGAGCTCGGCGGCGGCGGCTATGACGGCACATTCGCCTACGACGAATGGCAGCGCGTCGCCCTCGTGGTCGAGGAGCAGTCGGACGGCAGCCTCACCCTGTCGAAATATATCGACGGCGCGCTTGTCGGCACGCGCACCAACATCGACGCCTCCCGCTTCACCCTCGACGGGGAGAAGGGCTTCTACCTCTTCACCGACGAAGACGGGGAGATGAACGACGCCTATGTGAGCAGCGTCGTCTTCAGCGAGACCGCCTTCAGCGCAGAGGCGATCGCGGCGCTCGGCGGCGCGGACGCCGACGGCATCCTCGATGCCGCCCCGGACGCGGCGACCACGCAGTTCGACCTCGCGGGCGATCTCGACGCCACCTTCGGCGACGCGACGCTCGACTTCCGCGACGAGTCCGACCTCGGCCTCTGGATGGTGAAGGGCAGCGTCCACTCGCGCGTCGGCGACCAGACCGGCCTCTCCGCCCCGGAAGGCGCGCTCTATTATTCGCAGGACAATGCCGACAAGACGCTGATCTGGAACGACCCCGCCGCGCTCGGCTGGTCCGACTATGTCTTCGACCTCACCATCCGCTCCACGGACGACGACACGATCGGCGCGGTGTTCTACTTCCAGGACGAGAGCAACCACTACCGCGTCACCTTCGACGCGGCGCAGAACACGCGTCAGCTCGTCAAGGTGGAGGACGGCGTCGAGACGCTGCTCGCCGAGGCGACGGGCGGCTATCGCTTCAACGACGACATGGCGCTCAGGATCGCGGTCGTCGGCGATGAGATCACCGTGCTCCTCGACGGCAAGGACGTGTTCGACGGACCGGTGCGCGACGCGACGCCGCTCGATGGCGGCACGGTCGGCGTCTATGCGAGCAACGAGCGCAGCGCGATCTTCGACAACCTCACCGTCAACGCGGTGAGCCTCACGGCGCACGGGGAAGCGGCGCTCCGCACCATCGACGAGGACGGCACGGGCGCGGCCTATGTCGACCTCTCCGCCTCGTCGAGCTTCGGCCCGGACGAGATCCGCACCTATCGCTGGATGCTCGACGGCGAAGAGATCGCCCGCGGCCGTGAGGTCTCGGTCGCCCTTCCCGCCGGCACCGAGGGCGTGACGCTCGAGGTGATCGACGCGAAAGGCGCGGTCGCGACCGACTTCGTGAAGGTCGACGTGGTGGGCGCCGAGGACGTCCTCTTCAGCGACGATTTCGAGGGCGAGAGCCTCGACAATTGGACGATCGTCGACGAGGGCGATCTCGGCGGGCCGTCCGACTGGCAGCTTGCCGACGGGCGCCTCTATCAGATGTCCGACATCCACTCGAAGGAGCTCGTCTTCGAGGGGGCGTCCGCGTCCGACCCGTGGGAGCGCGGCTGGAGCCCGCTCGGCGATGGCGCGAACGCGCTGCGCAAGGGCACCTACGCGCTCTATAACGGGGAAGAGGCGGCCGACTGGGCGCACTACTCGGTCGAGGCGCGGATCGAGACGCCGGACACCAACGGCTTCGGCGTACTCTTCCACTACCAGGACGCCGAAAACTACTACAAGCTCGAGCTCGACAACGAGAGCGGCCTCTTCCACCTGCGCCGCATGGTCGACGGGTACGAGAAGACGCTGGCGCAGGTTCCGGCCCAGTACGAAGTCGGCGCCCCGATCGACCTGCGCGTCGACATCGTCGACGGGAAGATCCAGGCCTACGTCAACGGCGAGGCGCTGTTCGCCCTCCCGATCGAGGACCACGCCCTCGAAACCGGCACGTTCGGCCTCTATTCGTGGGCGAGCGAAGGCATCTCGTTCGACGATGTGAAGGTCGTCGCCCTCGCCGGCACGCCCGTCAACACCGACCCGGTCGCGGCGGACGATACCGGCTTCACGACGGCGGTGGACACCGCGCTCACGCTCGCGGCGGCCGCCCTCCTCGCCAACGACACCGACGCGGACGGCGACGTCCTCTCGATCGTCTCGGTCGGAAATGCGGTCGGCGGCGCGGTCTCGCTCGACTTGGACGGCAACGTCCTCTTCACGCCCGAGGCGGACTTCACCGGCGAGGCGACCTTCACCTACGAGGTCTCTGACGGACGCGACGGCACCAGCTCGGCGACCGTGTCGGTCTCGGTCACCGACCCCTATGAGGGCTGGACCGTCGGCACCGACGGCAACGACCTGATGCGCGGCCGCCTCTTCCGCGCCGACCAGCTCTATGGCGGCGAGGGCACCGACGTGATCCGCGGCGGCGCGTTCGCCGACGTCATCGACGGCGGGGCGGGCAACGACCGCCTCTTCGGCGGCCTCGGCGACGATGTCATCATCGGCGGCGAGGGCAACGACCGGATGCGCGGCGGGTTCGGCGCCGACACCTTCGTGTTCGGCGAGAATTCCGGCACCGACATCATCCTCGACTTCGACCCGCGGATGGACCGGATCGACCTGTGCGGCCTCGGCTTCGACAGCTACGAGGACGTGCTCGATGCGATGCGCGCCACCTCGCGCGGCATCACGATCACCCTCGACGAGGGCGAGAACGACACCGTCTTCCTCGACGGGATCCGCCTCGCGCGCCTTGCCGAGGATGACTTCCTGATCGGCTGACCGGCCGCTACGAAAAAGGCGGGGCCGGTCGATCCGGCCCCGCCATCTCTCGGGTGCAACAGAGCCCCGCCCCCGCCTATCCCGCGGCGTCCGCGTAGGCCGCCTCCAGGAGGCGGATCGTCTCCAGATTGTCCGCGACGTCGGTCTCGAAGGGTTCGCCCGAGGCGAGGCATTCCACGAAATGGCGGATCGCGGCGTCGAAGCTCTCCTGGTACGCCGTGTCGTGCTCGTAGCCGATCGTCTCGGCCCGATCGCCGAGCAGCGAGAGACGATCCTCGCACATCACGATGCTCGCGCGACTGCCGATCAGCTCCACCCGGTCGCGGCTCGATGGCGCGAAGCCGGGGCAGGCATAGTTCCCGTCGATCACCAGGGGCGCGCCCTCCCCCGTCTCGAAGAGGAGCGTCGCCAGCGTCTCGCCGGTCACCGCATCGCTCATCCGCCGCCGCCGCGCCGCGACGAGCCGGAGCGGGCCGAAGAGCCAGCGCGCGACGTCGATATGGTGGATCAGGCTCTCGGCAATGAGGAGGCGCGGCTCGGTGCGGAACATCGGCTGGCGCTCCAACGCGGGGGACCGGCCCGTCGCGTCCGGCAGGATGCCCGAGCTGCGGATCGAGATCGTGCCCGATGCCAGTTCCCCGAACCGGCCCTCGGCGAGCCAGGCGGCGATCTGTCGATAATAGGGCCGGAAGCGCCAGTTCTCGTGGACCATCAGGCGGATGCGGTCGGCGACCTCGGCCGCGAGCGCCTCCGCTTCGGCAAGGTCGACCGCGAGCGGCTTCTGGCACAGGACTGCGATGCCGTGGGCGGCCGCGGTGCGCACCAGCGCCGCGTGCGTCTCGCGCGGTGTCGCGATATCGAGGGCGTCGATCTTCTCATGCGCGAGGAGCGCGTCGAGGCTCCGATAGTCGCGCGCGATGCCGAACGCCGCCGCCCGCGCGCGGGCGCGCTCCGCGTCGGGGTCGATGATCGCGCAGAGCTCGACCCCGTCGACCCGGCTCCAGGCGATCAGATGATAGAGGCTGATCATCCCCGCCCCCGCGATCGCGACGCGCAGGGGCCTGCCGGACGGAAGCGGCCGCCCGCCATGCGGCGCGCTCATCGGAACAGCGCCTCCGGGTTGTCGCGGAAGAGCCGCGCGGCGTGATCGCCGGCAAGGCGCAGCGCGATTTCGGCCTCGGCGACGTCGTCGACCTCGGCGAAGCCGGACTGGCCGTCGCCGAGCGGCGTGTGCGGCCAGTCCGAGCCCCACAGCACCCGCTCCGGCGCGACCTCGAGGAAGCGCGCGAAGGCGGCCGCCTGATTGGCCCGCACGTGGGGCGCGGGCGCCGCGCGGCTGACGCCCGACAGCTTGACCCAGACCCCGTCCTCGCCCGCGATCGCCGCCGCCCGCGCGAGCGCCGGCGCGAAGTCGGCCGCGGCAAGGTCGAGCCCCATGAGATGGTCGAGGACGAGGCACACGCCGAAGGGGACGACCGCCTCCACGATCGCCTCGGCGAAGGCGGCCGTCGTGTTCACCTCAACATGCCAGCCGGTGCCTTGGAGACGCCGCGCCAGCGCTGAGAGGTCGCCCGGCACGGCCCCAACATCGGCGATGCGCCCGCGCGGATTGACGCGGACCCCGCGGACCCCCGCATCATGCCAGCGCGCGATGGTGCGATCGTCGAGGCTGTCGGCGCTCGCGGCGATGACGGCCCGCCCCTCGCGCCCGAGCCCGCCCAGCGCCTCGAAGAGGCAGCCATTGTCAGCCCCGTAGACGCTCGCCTGGATCAGCACGATGCGCGCGGCGCCGATCCGCGCCGCGTGGGCGCACGCGTCCTCAAGGCGCGCCAGCCCCGGCGTGTAGCGGCGCGTGGCGGCAAGGGGATGGCGCGCCGGGTCGCCGAAGACGTGGACATGGCAATCCCACGCCCCGCCGACCGCGGCGAGCGGCGGCCGAGGCGCCGCCATCTCAGGCCGAGACGGCATCCGCCACGACCTTGGCGAAATCGCGGGTGCCAAGCGCCCCGCCGAGATCGCGCGTCCGCGTCGCCGGCTGCGCGAGCGCGGCATCGATCGCCGTGTTGATCGCGGCGGCGGCGTCGGCGAATTCGGGCCGCCCCTTCGTCTGGGCGAGCCAGTCGAGCAGCATCGCGGCGGACAGGATCAGCGAGGTGGGGTTCGCGATCCCCTGCCCCTCGATGTCGGGCGCCGAGCCGTGCTGCGCCTGCGCGACGCACATCGTCTCGTTGGCGTTGATGGAGCCGGCGACGCCGAGCCCGCCCGACAGCTCCGAGGCGAGGTCGGAGAGGATGTCGCAGTAGAAATTGGTCGACACGATCACGTCGAAGCGCGAGGCGTCGCGCACCAGCCAGGCCGCCATCGCGTCGACGATATATTCGTCGAGCGTGACGTCCGGATAGTCCGCCGCGACGCTGCGCACCTCCTCCAGGAAGAGGCCGTCAGTCAGAATGAAATTGTTCGCCTTGTGGACGGCGGTGACGTGCTTCCTGCGCCGCCGCGCGAGCTCGAACGCGGCGATTGCGATGCGCCGGCAGCCCTTGCGCGTGATCTTGCGCATCGAGATGGCGACGTCGTCGGTGGGCATGAACTCGCCCTTGCCCTTCACCATGTTGCGGTCGGGGTACATGCCCTCCGTCGCCTCGCGCATGATGACGAGGTCCATGTCGGTCCCGCGATGGGGAACGCCCGGCCGCGTGCGCGCCGGCCGGACATTGGCGTAGAGGTCGAGCCGGGTGCGGAAGGCGGCCGAGACGTTCACGCCGCCCTCGTCGCGCCCCGGATAGTCGAGGTGCGAGATGGGGCCGAGCACGGTCCCGTCCGCGGCGCGGGCGATGTCGAGCACCGCGTCGGGGAGCGTCGTCCCGGTCGCGTGATAGGAGGCCCAGCCGATCTCCATCGTCTCGTATTCGAGGCCGAGGCCGAAGCGGCGGTCGGCCGCGTCGAGCACCGAAACGGTCGCCGCGGTGATCTCCGGCCCGATGCCGTCGCCGGGCAGTATCAGAAGTTTCATCATGTCCTTCGAGCGGTTGGGCGCCCTAGCCCGCGGCGCGGAAGCCGAGCAGGCGTGGCAGCCAGAGGCTGATATCGGGGAAGAGGACCAGGACCACCGTCAGCCCCAGGAGCATGACGATGTAGGGGAAGGAGGCGCGCACGAGCTGGTCGAAGCGCAGGCCCGTCACCCGGATCAGCGCGTAGAGCACCATGCCGACCGGCGGCGTCAGCAGCCCGAGCGTCAGCGCGAGCGTCATCACGATCCCGAAATGGATCTCGTTGATCCCGAAGCGCTGGACGATCGGCATCAGGATCGGCGTCAGGATGAGGACCGCCGGCGTCTGCGCCATGAAGCAGCCGACGATCAGCCACAGCACGAGCAGGAGCAGGAGGAGCACGCGCGGGCTGTCTGTGATCGAGGCGAAGAACGAGGCGAGCTCACCGGGCACGCCGCTGCGGATCAGGAGCACCCCGAGGACCGAGGTGAACGCGATGATCAGCATGATCACCGCCGTGTCGATGAGGGTGCCCCGCAATTCCTCCAGGACCCGCCGCAACCCGATCTCGCGATAGACGAGCGTCGTGATGATGAGGGCGTAGAGCGCCGCCACCGCCGCCGCCTCGGTGGGCGTGAAGAAGCCGGCATAGATGCCCGTCATGATGATGATGGGGGTCATAAAGGCGAGGAAGGCCGGGCGCAGGCTCTCCCAGATCGCGAGGAGCGTGACGCGCGACCCGGCCGGGAAGCCGTAGACCCTGGCGCTGTAGGCGACCCAGCCCATGAAGAGGCCCGCCATCAGGATGCCGGGGATGATCGCGGCGAAGAACAGGGCCGCGACCGAGACCTGCGCCTGCACCGCGTAGGCCACGAGCACGATGCTCGGCGGCAGGATCGGGCTGATCAGCGAGGACGCGGCGGTGATGCCGGCGCTGAAATTGTGGTTGTAGCCGGCGCGCGTCATGGCGCGGAACTCGATCTGCCCGAGCCCCACCGCGTCAGCGGTCGCCGAGCCCGACATGCCCGCGAAGAACACACTGCCGAGGACGTTCGCGTGGCCGAGGCCGCCGCGCACAGGCTGCGTGAGGACGGCGACGAAATTGAACAGCCGGTCGGTGATCCCGCCGGTGTTCATGAGGCGCCCGGCGAACAGGAAGAACGGGATCGCGAGGAGCAGGAAGTCGTTCATCTTGTCGAGGCTCGTGCGGGCGAGCATCGTCGCGACGCGCGGGTCGAGGATGTCGCCGAAGAGCCAGGCCGCGCCCGCGACCGAGGCGACGCCGGCGGCAAAGCCGACGGGCATCCCGAGGCAGATGAGCGCGATGATGAGGACGAGGGTGATGAGGGCGACCATCATCGCAATTCATCTCCCGCCTTGAGGAGACGGCCCTGCCGCACGATGTCGGCGAGGATGAAGACGATCATCATTGCGACGCCGAACGCCTCCACCGCATAGAGCGCGGCGACCGAGAGCCACGGCAGCGTCACGAAGATCGCGTTGGCGTTCAGCTGCATCAGGATGAGCGCGCCGCGCAGCCACAGGACGAGCAGCCCGATGATGGCGATGTCGAAGCACACCGTCAGCATCGCCTTCGGACGCGGCGCGAGCTTGCCGAAGAAGAAGTCGACGACGATGTGCTCCTCGCGGCGGACGGCGAGCGCCATCCCGATCATCATCGCGCTGAGGAAGACGACGCGCGCGAACTCCTCCGTCCAATCGGCGGAGATCGCGAGATAGCGCGCGAAGACCTGGGTGAGGGTCGAGAGCATCATGATCGCGAAGGCCGTCAGCGCGACGACCTCCATGACGCGGTCGACCCGGTCGAGGACGCCCTTGCGCGGGCGGGCGGCGCCCGCCGGACGGTCGGCGGGGCGCTCGGCGTCGGGGAGATCGACGCCCACGGGAGCTGGTGTCACGATCCGACGCGGCCTCTACTGGGCGGCCTTGCGGATATCGTCGAGGAGGCCCGGCCGGCAGTTCTTCGCGGCGAACTCCTCGACGATCGGCTGCGCGACCTTCTGGAAGGCCGGCACGTCCGATTCCACGACCTCGACCCCATCCGCCTTCATCTTCTCCAGAAGCTCGGACGATTCGGTCTTCACCGCCTCGTTCAGCCAGTCCATCGCCTCCTGGAGGGTCTCGTCATAGACCGTCCGCTGCTCCTCCGAGAGGCTATCGAGGAAGGCGGTGTTGGCGGTGACGACGTTGTAGCTCTGGACGTGGCCGGTGAGGTTGATCGTCTTCTGCACTTCGTAGAAGCGGTTGCCGAAGATGGTCGGGATCGGGTTCTCCTGCGCGTCGAACACGCCCTGGCGCAACGCGCCATAGAGCTCGGAGATCGGCAGCGGGCCGGGCAGCGCGCCGTAGGCGGAGAAGACCTGCGAGCGCAGCGGATTGGTGACGCGGATCTTGACGCCGGCAAGGTCGGCCGGCTCGCGGATCGGGCGGTCGGCCGTCACCTCGCGCGCGCCGCGGGCGCCGACGGCGACGATCTCGATCCCGTAATCCTCGCGCAACTTGTCGGACACCTCCTTGCCGAGTTCGCCCGTCCACACCCGATAGCCGTGGTCGGAATTGTCGTAGACATACTCGGCCTCAAGGCACTGATAGGCGGGCAGCAGGCGGTGGACGACCACCGGGCCGGCGATGTGCGCCTGGATTTCGTTGGTCGCGAGCTGCTGGAGGAGCTCCTGGTCGCCGCCCAGCGCGCCGCCGGACACGAAATCCATTTCGAGATCGCCCCCCGACCGCTCCGCGAGCGCATCGCGCCAGCGCATCATGGCGCGCGAGGAGAGGTCTTCCGGCCCGTTCGTGGTCGCGAGCGTGAACGTCACGGCGCTGGCGCCGGTGGTGCCCGCGACGATGGCCACCGCAGCGACCGTGGCGATTCCCAAGAGCTGCTTCCGCATAGCGTCCCTCCAAATTATGCGTTGTTTTTATTTACGTATGCGCATCGAACCATTGCGCATGGGCACTGTCAAGCAATCACCCCGCCACTGCGCCTGGAATTGGCACGCCGGATCGGAAAACGCCGCGGAATCAAGCAAGAGATGCGGAAATCCCGGCTATTCTCGGCTTATTGACGTATACGCTGCTCGCACTTACGCTCGCGCCATCGCGGCAGGGATTGGAACAGTCGATGTCAGGAGTGCAGGAGCGGCGGTCTCTGGTGGACACGGCCTATGCCGAGCTGAAGCGCCAGATCCTCTCGACCGAGCTCGCGCCCGGCACGCGCCTCCTTGAGGAGGAACTCGCCATCCGCCTCGGGATGAGCCGCACGCCGGTGCGCGAAGCCGCCATCCGCCTGCAGCAGGAGGGCCTCATCGAGATCGTGCCGCGCAAGGGTTTCCGCGTCACGCCGATGTCGAAGCGCGCCATCCAGGAGGTCAACGAGGTGCTCGAATGCCTGGAGATCCAGGCGGCCGAGCGCCTCGCCGCCCGCCGCATCTCGCCGGAGGATCTGAAGCTGCTGGAGGCCGCCGTCGAGCAGATGGACGAGGCGCTGGAGAAGGACGAGCCGCTCGCCTGGGCCGCGGCCGACTATGCCTTCCACACGCTCCTGATCGAATTGTGCGGCAACGCCCATCTCACCGAGGTCGCCCGCAATTTTCTCGACAAGGCGCACCGTTTCCGCCTGCTCACCCTGCCGCTGCGCGCGAAGCCCGTCTATTCCAACGTGAACCACGCCGCGGTGATCGAGGCGGTTCGGCGCAACGATCCGCAGACCGCCCAGGACATCCATCGCGCCCACAAGCGCCGCTGGGCGCGCGAGCTTGCCGAAATGCTCGAACGCCTCGACCTTCCGGAGTAGACATGACCCGTATTGCCCTCATCCATGCCGTCGCCGTCGCGATGGCGCCGGTCAGCGACGCGTTCGCGGCCCTGTGGCCGGACGCCGACGCGATCAGCATCTTCGACGAATCGCTGAGCCCCGATCGCGCCCGCGACACCGACCTCACCGACACGATGACGAAGCGCATCGGCGATCTCGGCCGCTACGCGCTCACCACCGGCGCGGACGGGATCCTCTACACGTGCTCCGCCTTCGGGCCGGCGATCGCGGGCTTCGCGGCGACGACGCCGAAGCCGGTGCTGCGGCCGAACGAGGCGATGTTCGACGAGGCGCTCGGCTGCGGGACGCGCCTCGGGATGCTCGCCACATTCGGCCCGTCCGTCGCTTCAATGGAGGCAGAGTTCCAGGAGGCGGCCGCCGAGCGCGGCGTCGCGGCCACGGTGGAGACCGTCCTCATCGAGGAGGCGATGCGTGCCTTGAAGGGGGGCGACGCGGAGACCCACAACCGCCTCCTCGCCGAGGCCGCGCCGCGGCTTGCCCACTGCGACGCGGTGATGCTCGCCCATTTCTCGACCTCGCGCGCCTACGAGGCCGTCTCGGCCACCATCGACGCGCCCGTTCTCACCGCCCCGCGCGCCGCCGTCGCCGCCCTGCGCCAGCGCGTCGGGTAGCGAGCGGTGCGGCCCTGGCGCGCTTGGCTCTGAGTTTGGAACAGCCTCACCGAAGAGCCATCGCGCCGGATTGATGAAGCGCGCACGCGTGTCCTGCTCGACTACATTCGGGCGGAGCGGCGTGCCCCTCCCCCGCCGCGGCGGATCTCAGCCGCCGTGGCGGGCGGGGCGCGTGCGTGCAAGCTGGTCGACGACCACCTTGGCGACCGCCGCGAGGACGAGCGCGCAGAGCGCCGCCTTCGACACCATCCCCATCGTCCCCTCGATCAGCATCGCGTGGACCACGCTGCCGACGGCGATCACCACCGCGAGCGACACGTGCCACAGCCGCCAGAGCGCCGGCCTCAGGCGCAGGCGCCGGCGCAGCAAGGCGAGGAGCGCCGCAGCGAGCACCGCCCACATGGCGATGACGCCCCACACCGAGAACGGCGTCGGCGAGCGGAAGAGCAGCGCGTCGAGGACGTCGGGCGGGCTCGTCAGCGCCAATCCCAGGACATGGATTGCCACCGCCGCCGTCAGCGCGGCGCCGACCCAGCCGTGGATCCGCCGCCCCCGCCGCGGCGAAATCCCAGGCAGGAGGCCGTCCGCCAGGAGCGGCTGGAGGAGCAGGAAGCCCATGCCGACGACGCCCGCGAACCCGGCGGCGATGTAGATGGGATCGCGCCAGGCAAGGAGCGGGCTCGCCGCCGCGACGGCGACGGGCACGACAAGGGCGGCGCCGAGCGCCGCCCAGGTCAGGATCGCGCGAAGGGGAATCACCCGGTCAGACGGGCCGCAGGACGAAATCGGCGCTGAGGCGCGTCTCGCGCGCGCTGCGCATCACCGGACGCAGGAACACGGTCTCGAAGCCGTTCTCGTCGAAGTCGGCATCATAGGCGAGGTGGCCGTGCGGTTGCCCGAAAGCGGGCACGATCTGCGGCATCTCCATGCGGAAGACGCCGTCGGCGCCGGTCATGGTCGCGCCATGGCTGCGCTCGTCGCGCTCGTGCCCCTCGGTGGTGTGCGCCCAGATCTGGATCCGGATCCCCTCAAGCGGGGCCCCGTCACCCGCGCGCCGCACCGTGCCGGTCATCCAGAAGCCACCGCCCCCGATGCGCGGAACGAGGGGCGCGCCGGGCCGATAATTGTTGGCGCCGCCGCGCATCGTCGGCGTCGGCGCAAGCCCGGCCGCCCGCGCCGGCACGACGAGCCCCGCGGCGCCCGCCGTCAGCGCCGCCCCGGCCGTCGCCGCCCCGGCCAGGAGAATGGCGCGACGGGTCTGCAGCGATTGAGCCATCATTCTCTCTCCTCTTGCGCGGGAGGATCGCCCCACCACGCCGTTCGAGATCAAACGCGCGCACCCGGCAGCGCTCACATGCAGCCCCCATCCGGGCCGCCAGCGCCCACCACACGGCGCGCGCCCCGGATCGCACCCCGGCCCAACGGCCACAAATGCCGCGAACGAGGCCCCGCCCAGGACGTCAGACACAGCAAAAGTCACCAATCCTCGGACCCACGCAATTCACGACCCCGTGCGCGCGCCATCGCGCCGCGCCGGGGTGCTGGGAGAGGGTGGGACTGGCCTTGGCGACTGCTTCCCGCGGATTGCGAGCTTATGTAGGGCGGCTCTGGCCCGACGCTGCGGGAGCCGGGTCAGAGTGGATGCGAAGACCACCTGCGACTGGCCGTTCGCAAAGTTTCGACGTCGCACGCGGGCCGATGTGCGCACTCGGCAAGTTGCCGAATGAGGGTCGCGCACGAGTCGATTTGAAGATTGAGCAGTCTTTAGGCTTATGTCGGTGATGATCGCAAGCGCCGCACTACCAATTGACGATCAAGTGCGCGCTTCGACCGCCAGAAGGAGCGTATTCATCCGCTCCAAAAAGGCTGGATCATATTTTTCGTCGACGTGGTTGTTATTCCAGAGCCCCGAGCCACGCACGCGTTCGCGATCACAATGATGCCCGAGCCAACTTGCCGATGGCGGGTCCAACGGCGCCTTGCCGAGATTGCTGAGGAGTGCAATCGCATTCCGTTCGATGTCGCCACGCGCACTTTGTGGGGCCGGGTCATCGTCTACGGCAAGCCACAACAAACTCATCGTGCCAATCGCGGCGCTGACCTTTCTCTCCATTTCCAATTCGGCAGCCCTAACCTCTGGAGATGCGACAGACCTGCGGTCGTCCCAGGTTGGGCAATGATCGCCATCCCTTGCTGCCAGGGCCGTACCAACCAACAGCCGGAAAATCGACCCGCGGTGATTACCACCGCCGGATGATTGGGGGCCACGGTGCTGTGAAAGTCTTGCCCAAAGGCTAGTCGAAGACCCCGTCCTCAAGGCATGGGTGCCGACCCGCACGATGCGAGGGCCGTTGCCGCTTTCGCTCCGATCCTCCCCATCTTCCATGAAAAAATAGACGCCGCGCTTGGGCCAGTTGAGATGCCCATTACAAGCGTTGAGTCGGACACCAGTGCCGCAAACGATCGAAAGACGGTCGATCATCCTGTAAAATTCTACAAGATGAGAAAGTCGTGCATGATCCATCATGAACCAGATAGTCAAATTACGTCGAGGGAATTGCATGCACCTTTTTGCAGGCCGGGCCAAGCTCTAAGAACCTATTCCCCAGGAGGGTACTCGTGATTTTCTAGATCAGATAAATTTTTCCTACCACCCGAACAAAAGCACCAAAATATTCATGACTAATACCTAGATCTTAGAGGGGCTCAGCGTCGACCTGGGCGCGCCCGTACGTGTGAGGCGGTCTCCAGCTGAGGAAGCCCAATGAGCATTGGAAGTGTTTTGCACGGATAGACCGTGGAACCTGCAAACTGCGTCGTGCTGAAAATTCCCCACACTCACAGGAGCCCGTGCCGCTTCGCTCGCCACCGACCCGCTCCCCCCAATTGAAGGCGGGTGACGCCACCTCCCGAACCAAGGCGGAGCCCACTCCGCCGCCAAGCCTAACCCCCAACCGTGGCACCACCAGCGGCGGCGCCACGGGCCGTACGCCCGGCCGCCTACGCGGCGACGGCCTGGCTCGGGGGGGTGCCGGTGAGGTCGGCGAAGAGGCGGGCGCGGGGGATCGCGCGGGCGTGGCTCGCCATCGGGGCGCCGCTTTCGGCCAGGATCATCGTGCCGGCGTCGAGCAGCTTTTCAAGGTCGATGCCCGTCGTCACGCCGAGGCGCTGGAACAGGTAGACGACGTCCTCGCTCGGGATGTTGCCCGTGGCGCCCGGCGCGAACGGGCAGCCGCCGAGGCCGGCGACCGACGTGTCGAAGGAGCGGATGCCGCCGTCCATCGCCGCCAGGATGTTCGCGATGCCGAAGCCGGCCGTGTCGTGGCCGTGGAAGCAGAAGCGCGCGCTGCCGCCGAAGGCGTCGATGCAGCGCTTGGTGAGGCTCTTCACGTGCGCGGGCGTCGCCATCCCGGTCGTGTCGCTGAGGGCATATTCCATCCCCTCGCGCATCGGCAGGATCTTCTCGATCGTGGCGAGCACCTTGTCCTCGTCCACCACCCCGTCGAACGGGCAGTGGAAGGTGGTGGCGAGGCCGACGCGGATCGGCAACTCGCCGAGCGGGTCGATCTCCTCCAGCATCGCCTTGAGGTCGGCGATGGAGGCGTCGGTGGCGCGGCGCACGTTGGACTGGTTGTGCGCGTCGGAGACCGAGATCACGAAGATCAGATCCCTCACCCCGGCCGCCAGCGCCCGGTGCGCGCCCTTGGTGTTCGGCACCAGCGTCATCCCCGCGACGCCCGGCAGCGGCGGCAGGCCCGCGATCACCGCTTCCATGTCCTGCATCTGCGGGATGGCCTTGGGGCTCACGAAGGAGCCGAGCTCCATGCGCGTGAAGCCCGCGCCGGCGAGACGGCGGATGAGGTCGATCTTCACCTCGGTCGGAATGAACTTGGCGATGTTCTGGAGCCCGTCGCGCGGTCCCACTTCGACGATTTCGACTTCGTTCTTCGTCATGGCGATCCTCCTCTTGTTGTGCCTTCCGGCCTAGAGGACCGCGCCGGGGGGGACCATTATTCGTTGGGAATGGCGGTCCTCTCCAGCCGATAAGCCTCCGCCTCGCTGCTGAGATGGCGCAGCATCAGGCGCACCGAGGCGTTGAGGCGGCCGGACGAGCGCATGCAGATCGACAGCGTGCGCCGCGCCCATTCGTCCTCGAGGGGGACGCTGACGACGCGCGGATCGTCCGGCACCACCCCCACCGGCATGATCGCGAAGCCGAGCCCGGCCGCCGCCATCTCGATCGCCGAGCCGAAGGTCGTCACCTCCAGGATCGGGTCGATGGTGATGCCCTGCGCCTCGGCCGCCTCCGAGAGGAGGATCTGGAGCGAGCTCCCCGTCTCCAGGCTGATGAAGGAGCGCTCGGAGAGGTCGCTGAAGCGCACCGAGGCGCTTTGGGCGAACGGGTCGGAGGCCGGCAGGAGGGCGATCAGCTGATCCTCCCGCCAGGCGATCGCCGAGAGCCCCGCCGGCAGCGACATGTGCCCGGCGACGACCCCGATATCGGCGATCCCGTCCTGCATCGACTGGAAGACGTTGGGCGTCGTCTCCTCCCGCACCACAACGCGGACCTCCGGATAGAGGCGGGTGAAGCTCGCGATCTCGCGCGGCAGGAACTGGTGCATCGCCGAGGAGTGGGCGTGGATGCGCACCTGCCCGCGCGTGCCGCCGGCATAGGTGGACAGGTCCGCCGCCATCTCGTTGACGGACTCGAACAGCGCCCGCGCGTGCCCGGCGAGCGCCTCCCCCGCAGGCGTCGCGCTCACCCCGCGCGGGTGGCGGTAGAAGAGCTGCACGTCGAGATCGGTCTCGAGGTCGTTGATGCGCTTGCTGACGGCGGAGGAGGCGATGTGCTCCTGCTCGGCCGCGCGGGTGAGGCTCTTCAGATTGTAGACCGCCACGAAGATTCGCAGCGTGGTGAGATCGAAGCGGATCATGGCCGCACCGGCCCTCTTGGCGTCCGCTCTGCCGGGAGTGACAGGGGCGCGGCGCGGACCCGCCGCGCGCTCGTGTCTGCACGTTTTTTCATCGTCTCGTGATGCTAAATCCGTCTGTCGCGGCTGGGAAGCGGGACCATGAATCGTGGTCTTCGCCAATTCAGAACGCGGGTGTTCCGAACCACGGCTTCTCCGATCCCCGCTCCCCGCAATAGCGTTCGGGTGGGCTGGCGCACCATCCGTCGCCGGCCCCTTCAGAAGCCCGCCGCGCTCCCGATTGGTGCGCGAAACGAGCGGGCCGGAGCCTGGGAGGACCTTATGGATGGCTTCACGTCGGGCATGCTCGGCGGGGTCGGCGACGCGCTGGCCCGGCCGGAGTGCGTGCTCACCACCCGGACCGGCGATCTCTACGTGTCCTATTGTGCCGGTGGCGGCGTCGGCGGCTTGAGCCACATCGCCCCGTCGGGCGCGACACGCCACATCGTCGCCAAGGACGCGCCGGAGGGGTTCCTGCCGAACGGCATCGCCCTCCTGCCCGACCGCTCCTTCCTGATCGCCAATCTCGGCCCCACCGGCGGCGTCTACCACCTGGCGGACGACGGCACGCTCACCCCGCGCCTCCTCGAGATCGACGGGCAGCCGCTCCCGCCCACCAACTTCGTCGGCATCGACACGAAGGGGCGGATCTGGGTGACGGTCTCCACCTGGCAGGTCCCGCGCGAGAAGATGATGTACAAGAATCGCGGCGACGGTTTCATCATCGTGATGGACCGCGACGGCGCGAACGCGCGCATCGTCGCCTCGGACGTCGACTTCACCAATGAGGGCGTCGTCGACCCCTCCGGCGAGTGGCTCTACGTCAACGAGACGATGGGCCAGCGCACCTCGCGCTACAAGATCGCGCCCAATGGCGATCTCGGCCCCAAGGAGCTCGTCGCGCAATACGGGCCGGGCACCTTCCCCGACGGCCTCACCTTCGACGCCGAAGGCGGGGTGTGGATCGTCTCGGTCTGCTCCAACCGCGTGGTGCGCACCCATGCGGACGGACGCCAGGAGATCCTCGTCGAGGATGCCGACCCTGACATTCTGGCCGACTGCATCGCCCGGTTCGACGCGGGCGAGTGCGCGCGGCCCCTCGTCGACACCGGCGGCAAACGTTCGCTCGGCAATCTCGCCAGCATCGCCTTCGGCGGGCCGGACCTCTCCACGATCTATCTCGGCACCCTCTTCGGCACGCGCATCTTCCACATGCCGGCCCCGGTGAAAGGGGCCGAGCCGGTCCACTGGCACTTCTAGACGCACGATCCGAAGGGCCGCGCCCGGCCCTCGCACCCTTTGCCGTCCCGGCGCGCCGGGAGGCACGGACGCCTTTGGCGCGAGGCGTCCCATCGCACCGGCAGCCGCCGGGCCAATAAAATGGGAGGAACAGAGATCATGAACAAATTCACCGCCGCCATCGCCGCGGCCGGCATCGCCGCCCTCACCGCGGTGCCCGCCTGGGCGCAGGACATGACCCTGCGCATGGGCACCTTCGCCACCGCCTCGAGCCCCTGGGGACAAGCGATGAAGGCCTTCTCCGACATCGTCGCGCAGAAGACCGACGGGCGCATCAAGATCGAGGTCTACACCGACGGCCAGATCGGCGGGATGCAGCAGCTCCTCACGGGCATGCAGCTCGGCACCATCGACATGGCCTATTTCGACGTGACCGTCGCCGCCTTCCTGAAGGGGGCCGAGGAGATCAAGGTCGCGATCGTCCCCTACCTCTTCAACAGCAAGGCGGACGCGGCGAAGGTCCTCAACTCCGACCTCTTCCAGAAGATCTACGAGGATATCGCCTCGCGCACCGGCGTGCGCATCTTCAGCGCCTACGGCGACCGCTCGCCCCGCGCGATCCAGACCACCAAGGGCCCGATCGAGACGCCGGAGGACCTGAAGGGCCTGCGGATGCGCGTCGCCGGCATCGACATCTACGAGACGACATTCGAGACGCTCGGCACGCAGATCACCCCGCTCGGCATGACCGAAATCTATAACGGCCTGTCGCGCGGCATCGTCGACGGCCAGGACAACGGCTTCGAGCTCGCCATCCCGCCGAAATTCCACGAGGTCGCCAAGTACTGGTCCGCGACCGACCACGTCTATGGCGTGACCGGCTGGTTCATCTCCGAGCAGGTCTGGAACCGCCTTTCCGACGCGGACAAGGAGATCTTCCGCGAGGCCGGCAAGGAAGCCGGTCAGGTCTCCACCGACGCCACCAACGAACTCGACGCCAAGGGCCGCGAGATCCTCGAAGAGGCCGGCGTCACCTACACCGAGCCCGACCTCGACGCGTTCCGCGACGCGCTGAAGGACGTCTACAAGGAGTACGAGGGCAAGGTCTGGCCCGAGGGTCTCGTCGAACAGATCCGCGCCCTTCAGGCTCAGGACTGAGCGGACAGGGGCCCTCTCGACATGCTCGGCTATCTCGCGCGGATTGAGGCGGGCCTCGCCTTCATTCTCAAGGTCGCGGCGATCATCGTCATGGTCATCGTCGCGATCTTCACGCTCGGCTCGGCGTCGGACCGCTACATCTACGACACCGCCTTCAACGCCTACGACCAGATCGCGCAGCTCGCGCTCGTCTGGCTCACCTTCATCGGCATCGTGCTCGCCTTCCGGGCGCGCACCAACATCCGCGTCGACCTCGTCGACGGCATGCTCCCGTCCCGCCTCCTCGCCGCCCGCGACATCATCAGCGACCTCGCCGCCATCGGCATCTTCGGCGTGATCCAGTGGAAGGTCTGGCGGCTCGTGGAAGTCGGGGCCGGCCAGGTGATCATGGGAACGCCCTTCTCCTCGGACGCGACCTTCCTCGCACTCGCGGTCGGCTCGGCGGCCGCCATCGCGATCCTGTCGATCCGCCTCGTGCTGCGTGTCGCGGGATGGAGCGCGCCGCGCACCGCAGACGGAACCGGCCCGGAGGACCAGGCGTGCTGACGATCATCTTCCTCATCTTCCTCGGCGCCGTCCTCGTCGGCTTCGATGTCGGCCTCTCGATGGTGGCCGCCGCCATCGTCGGGATGATCCTGCACCCGACCTACCCCGTCGACCTCATCATGGTGCCGCTCACCATGTCGAACGCGGTCAACGATTCCACGCTCGTCACGATCCCGCTCTTCGTGCTGGCAGCGGAGATCATGAACCATGGCGGGCTGACGCGCCGGCTGGTCGACTGGGCGCTGTCCGTCATCGGCCACGTGAAGGGCGGGCTCAGCCAGGTCTCGATCACCTCCAACCTCATCATGGCCGGCGTCTCCGGCTCGGCCGTGGCCGACGCCGCCGCGACGGGCGGCATCCTCATCCCGGCGATGCGCAAGGAGGGCTATCCGGAAGGCTATGCCGGCGCCGTCATCGCCTCCGGCGCGATGCTCGGCCCGATCATCCCGCCATCGGTGCCGATGATCATCTACGCCGTCATCGCCAACGTCTCGGTCCTGAAGCTCTTCATGGCGGGGATCGTGCCGGGCGTGATGCTCGCGATCGGCTACATGGTCATCTGCTGGCTGATCGCGCGGGCGAACAACTACCCCTCGCGGCCGCGCCAGACGCTGCGGACGATCATCGCGACGACGCAATATTCGATGTTCGCGCTCGGGATGCCGATCATCATCGTCCTCGGCATGCGCTTCGGCTACGTGACCGACATCGAGGCCTCGGCGCTCGCCGCGCTCTATGCGCTGCTCGTCTCGGTCCTCGTCTACCGGGCCATCGGCTGGTCGCAGCTCATGCGGGTGATCTTCCTCGCCACGCGCTCGGCGGCGGCGGTGCTGTTCCTGCTCGCGGCCGCGGGGCCGTTCGGCTGGCTCCTCGCCGAGGCGAAGATCAACGACGCCATCGCGGGCGGCATCCTGTCCCTCACCTCCGACCCGCTGATCGGGCTCATCCTGATCAACCTGATCCTGCTGCTGATCGGGTGCTTCCTGGAGCCGCTGCCGGCGCTGGTGATCTTCATCCCGTCACTCCTGCCGGTCGGCGTCGCGCTGGGGATCGATCCGGTCCATCTCGGCCTCGTCATGGTGCTGAACCTCATGATCGGGATGCTGACGCCGCCGGTCGGGCTCCTCCTCTTCGTGGTCGCCGGCATCGGGCAGATCCCGCTGATGAAAATCATACGGGCGGTGTGGCCCTTCCTTCTATGGTCGCTCGTCGTCCTCGGCATCGCGACCGTCTTCCCGGCCGTCGTCCTGTGGCTGCCGGGCCAGGTCTGATCATTGGAGCGTTTCATGTCGCAAGGCCCGCTCGCCGGCATCCGTGTCGTCGACCTCACTCGCGTCCTCGCCGGCCCCTTCTCCACCATGCTGCTCGCCGATCTCGGCGCGGAGGTCATCAAGGTGGAGACCCCCGCCGGTGACCAGATCCGCGGCCAGGGGGGGATGCGCGACGGCTTCTCCTGGTATTTCGCCGGCTTCAACCGCAACAAGCGCTCGGTGAAGCTCAACATGCGCGCGGCGGAGGGGATGGCGATCGTCAAGGACCTCATCCGGACAGCCGACGTGCTCGTGGAGAATTTCCGCCCCGGCGTGCTCGGCAAGATGGGCCTCACCGAGGAGGTGCTGAAGGCGCTGAAGCCCGACCTCGTCGTGTGCTCCATCTCCGGCTACGGCCAGACGGGCCCCTACAAGGACCGCCCGTCCTTCGACTTCATCGCCCAGGCGATGAGCGGCTTCATGAGTTCCACCGGCTATCCCGGCCGCGAGCCGCTGCGGGCGGGCCTGCCGATCTCCGACCTCATCGCCGGCCTCTATGGCGCGCTCGCCGTGTCGGCGGCGCTGCGGCGGCGGGAGGTGACCGGAAAGGGCGAGCGCATCGACGTGGCGCTCGTCGATTCGATCCTCTCCTTCTCGTCCTATTTCGCGGCCAATTATCTCGCCACCGGCAAGGAGATGGAGCGCACCGGCAACGACCATCCCGTGGTTGCGCCCTATGGGGTGTTCCGCGCCAAGGATGGCGACGTCGCGATCGCGCCGAGCAACGACCAGATCTACGGCCGCCTCGTCGACGCGCTGGGGCTGCGCGAGGCGCTCTCCGGCCCCGACTTCGACACCAACGCGGCACGGATGAAGAATCGCGCCCGCGTCAACGCCATCATCGATTCCAAGATCGGCGAGGACACGCGCGACCACTGGATCGACGTCCTCAACGCCGCCGGTGTGCCGTGCGGGCGCGTGCTCACCTATCCGGAGGTGTTCGAGGATCCGCAGATCCTGGCGCGCGAGATGGTGTGCGAGGTGGACCATCCCGGCCGCGGGCCGGTGCGCATGGTGGGCTTTCCGATGAAGCTCACCGAGGCGCCGTGCGAGATGCGCGAGCCCGCGCCCGAGCTCGGCGCGGACACGGCCGGCGTCCTGGAAGCGCTCGGATACGGGCCGGAGCGGATCGCGGCGCTGCGCGACGGCGGGGTGATCTGACGCGCCTGCCGTGTTTATCGGCGGGGCGCACCGGCGGACGCCCCCCTCAATCCGGCAGGAAGAGCGCGTTCTCCACGATGAGCTGGCGGGCGAGCGTCACGACGGCCTCGATGCCGGGGCCGATGCTCGCCGACTGGTAGCAGATCGACACGCTGTGCCCCTCGATCGGCGGCGACACGTTGAGGCGGCGCACCGTCGCGCGCGTCGCGTCGCGCTCCATGACGCTGACGGGGACGACGCCGATCGCCGCCCCCTCCGCGATCGCGATCGCCATCACCGAGAGATTGTTGCAGGTGCTGATGCGCGAGGGGGTGACGCCGCTCGCGGCGAACCAGCCCGTCACCGTGTCGTAGAGGCGGGAGGGCGGCGGGATCAGCATCACGTGCTCGCCCGCCAGCCGATGCGGGCTGACATCGCCGCCATGGAGGCCGAGATTGGCCGCCGCGAACCACGCGAGCTCGTTGCGCCCCACCGGCACCTGCTGCACGTGCGGCTCCACGTCGGGTTCCGATACGACGGCGATGTCGATCGCCTGGTCGTTCAGCATCCGGCTCATGACGCTGCTGTTCTCGATCTGCACCGAGACCTTGAGGAGCGGGTAGCGCATTTCGAGCCGCCGCATGAGGTCGACGAGGCAGACGAGCCCGAAGCTGTCATTGGCCCCGAGCCGCAACAGCCCCTTCAGGGGATCGCGGCTCTCGAACCGCTCCGCCACCTCCGCCTCGATCGCCAGCATACGGGCGGCATAGTCGAGGAGCGCCCGCCCCTCGATGGTGAGGCTGATCTTCGGGCCGCGGCGGGTGAAGAGGTGCGCGTCCAGCGTGCGCTCCAGCTCGCGCACGCGCTGCGAGATGGACGGTTGGGTGAGGCCGAGCTCCCGCGCCGCCGCGTGGAATGTGCCAAGGCGCGCGATGCGCTCGAAGGCGCGGAGCTGGTCGAGGTTCAGCCGCTTCATGATCGGCAAAGCCTATCATTACCCGGCATTATAATCGATTTTTTTTCACCCTTGCACCGCTGCTAAGCTTTCCGGACATGGACGAGGCAGGAAAGACGCGCGCTTTGGAGACCAGCAGCATCAGGACGGCGATCAGGGCCGGGCGCACCATTCGCGGCGCGCACATGATCTACCCCGCGCCGCGCATCGTGGAGGTGCTCGCGGCCCTCGATCTCGATTTCATCTATCTCGACGGCGAGCATGGCTGCTTCAGCCCCGCCGACCTCGCCCAGCATGCCTTCATGCTGCAGAAGCTCGGGATCACGCCGATCGCGCGCGTGCCGAACAACACCCGCGCCACAATCACCCATTTCCTCGATCGCGGCGTGCGCGGCATCGTGGTGCCGCACGTGGAGAGCGTCGAGGATGCCAAGCGCGCGGTCGAGGCGACCTATTTCGCGCCGCGCGGCGACCGCTCCTATGGCGGCGCCTTCCCGGTCGAGCGGGACAAGAGCGAGCTCGAGGACTTCCTCGGCGAGTGCAACGAGGCGGTGACGCTGAGCGTCATGATCGAGTCCCGCGCCGGTATCGAGGCGGTCGACGAAATCGCCGCCATCGACGGCATCGACTATCTGAGCTTCGGCATGATGGACGTGGCCCAGCAGCTCGGCCACCCCGGCCGGCCGGACCATCCGGCCGTGCAGGAGGCCGTCGCGGACGCCTCGGCGCGCATCCGCGCCGCCGGCAAGCCGGTCCGTGAGGATTTCATGCGCTTCGCCTGGATCGACGACATCGTCCTGACGGGGGCGAAGGCCCTGCTCGGGGCCGCCTGAGCGCTGGCACGCGCACACACACGACACAAGAACGACAACAACGGGAGGGGACTATGAACAAGAGAGAGTTGGGCAAGGCGCTGTTGGCCTCGGCGTTCGCGCTGGCCGTCACCACGGGCACGGCCGCGGCCTACCCGGACAAGCCGATCACGCTGATCGTCCCGTTCTCGCCGGGCGGCGGCACCGATCTCAGCGCCCGCATGATCGCGCCCTATATCGAGAAATATCTGGGTGACGGCGCCGAGATCGTGATCGAGAACCGCGCCGGTGCGGGCGGTGATGTGGGCGCGACGGCGATCGCCCTCGCTGAGCCCGACGGCTACACGATCGGCTTCATGAACGTGCCGAACACGATGATGAAGTCGCACGAGCGCGAGACGCGCTGGACGGTGGACAGCTTCGACCCGATCGCCAACCTCGTCCTCGACCCGGCGGTGCTGACGGTGCGGGCCGATTCGCCCTTCCAGACGCTCGGCGACGTGATCGAGGCGGCGAAGGCGCGGCCGGGCGAGATCACCGTCTCCTCCGCGGGCGTCGGCTCCAACACCCATCTCGACCTCATGCGCCTCGAGACCGCGGCCGGCGTCGACTTCACCCACGTCCCGTTCGACGGCGGCGCGGCGGCGCGCAACGCCCTCCTCGGCGGCCATGTCGATCTCGCCGCCTCCGCGCTCGGCGACATGCAGCGCTTCTCCGACGATGGCGAAGTGCGCATGGTCGGGATCCTCACCAGCGAGCGCTTCCCCCTCGCCCCCGACGTGCCGACCTATGCCGAGCAGGGCTATCCGCTCGAAGGCGGCGCGGCGCGCGGCCTCGTCGGCCCGAAGGGGATGCCGCAGGAGGCGATCGACGCCATCGCGAGCGCGGTCGAGAAGGCGCTCCAGGACCAGGAGCTGATCGACAAAACCAAGGAGATCGCCCTCCCCCTCCTCTACATGGGCCCCGCGGCCTATGGCGAATATCTCCAGCGCTCGGACGCCGAGCTCGCGGAAGTGTGGGCGAGCACGCCCTGGGTCGAGTAAGCACCCACTCGGGACTGTGCTGTCGTGATGACCTCTCGTCGTCTGGAGATCGCCGCCGCGCTCGGGTTTCTCGGCCTCGCGGCGGCGGGCTGGTGGGCGAGCGCGGCCCTTCCGCCCGATCCGCGGATGATGCCGCGCCTCGTCCTGGCGCTGATCGCGCTCGCCTCGGCCTTCTGGCTCTTCCGCCTCCTGCGGGCCGCGCGCCCGGCGCCCGAACCGGCGGAACCGGTCGCCGAGGCGCTGAAGATGCCGGCCGTCTTCGCCCTCACCGGCGTCTATGCGGTCCTCGTCGTCAGCGTCGGCTTCTTCATCCCGACGCTCGCCTACATCGTCCTGATGGCCCGCCTTCTCGGCGAGCGGCGCTGGGTCGCGAGCATCGCCGCCGCCATCGGCTTCGCGATCGTCGCCTACCTGCTCTTCGTCGTGCTCTTCGAGCGGCCGGTGCCGCTGTGATCGGACCGTTGGCCTGATGAACGTCTTCCACGAACTCCTGGCCGCCGCCTCCGCCATCGCCACGTTCGACAATGTCGTCGCGATGGTGCTCGGCACGATCGCCGGCATCCTCGTCGGCGCGCTGCCGGGGATCACCGCGGCGATGTCGATCGCGATCCTGCTCCCCTTCACCTTCACGATGGACCCGATCGTGGCGCTCGGCATGATCGCCGGGATCTATAACGGGGCGATGTATGGCGGCGCGATCCCGGCGATCCTCCTGCGCATCCCCGGAACGCCCGCCGCCGTCGCCACCACCTTCGACGGCTACCCCCTCGCCCAGGAGGGCAAGGCCGGGCTGGCGCTGCAGGTGTCCAGCTATTCCTCCGCGATCGGCGGCATGGCGAGCGCGGTCGCGCTGATCTTCCTCGCTCCGCCGCTCGCCGTCGTCGCCCTCTCCTTCGGGCCGCCGGAGATGTTCTGGGTCGGCGTCTTCGGCCTCGCCTCGATCGCGCTCCTCCTCGGCGACAAGCCCTATAAGGGCCTCCTCAGCGTCGGGGTCGGGCTGCTCCTCGCCATGGTCGGCACGGACAAGGTGTCGGGCCACGAGCGCTTCGTGTTCGGCCGGATCGAGCTCGTCAGCGGGCTCGACATCGCCGTCGTCCTGATCGGCCTCTTCGCCCTCCCCCCGGCGATGGCGATGGCAGAGGCGGCGACCCGGCGCGGCGCGACCTCGGGCGTGCCGGTGATCAAGGGCGCGATGAGCCTGTGGCGCGCGCTCGGCACCTTCCGCGTCACCTGGCTGCGCGCCTCCCTCATCGGCATCGTCGTCGGCATCCTGCCGGGCGCCGGCGGCAACGTCGCCGCCATCCTCGCCTACAACGAGACCAAGCGGAACGCGCCCGACCGCAGCACCTTCGGCAAGGGCAACACGCAGGGGCTCGCCGCGGCCGAGTGCGCCAACAACGCCGACAATGCCGCGGCGATGATCCCGGCCCTCACCCTCGGCGTTCCGGGCACGATCGTCGCCGCCCTCATCCTCGGCGCCCTGATGATCCAGGGTATGCAGCCGGGCCCGCAGCTCTTCCGCGAGCGGCCGGACGTCGTCTACGGCTTCATGCTGCAGATGCTGCTGACCTCGGTTCTCATCATCCCGCTCGGGGGCCTCCTCGCGAGCCGCATCTTCGCGCGCCTGCTGCTCATTCCGCCGACGCTTCTGATGCCGCTGATCGTCGCCACCACGGTGATCGGCGTCTACTCGATCAACAACAGCACCTTCGACATCGTGGTCCTCTTCGGAGCGGGGATCCTCGGCTGGCTGTTCGAGAAGCTCGACATTCCGCTGGCGCCCGCCGCGCTCGGCTTGATCCTCGGGCCGATGATCGAGGCGAACCTGCGCATCTCGCTCCTCCTGTCGCGCGGCGATCCCCTCATCTTCGTCACGCGCCCGGTCTCCCTCGCCATCATCGGCGCATTGCTCGCCGTACTCGCCATTCCCTTCCTCGCCCGGCTTCTGCGCCGCGGCCGCCGCTCGACAAAGGACGCAGCATGACCACCGACACCCGACTGAGCCGCCTCCTCGAGGTCGAGACCGGGATGATCTCCGACTGCATGATGCGGCTCGGCCTTCACGGCTGGATGGACGGCGTGAAGGCCGTGCAGGGGCCGAAGGCGCGGCTCGCCGGCCGCGCACGCACCATGCTGTTCGGCCCCAAGCGCGGCGAGGGCCAGTGGCCGGTCTCGATGTACCGCACGATCGCCGAGCACCTCGAGCCCGGCGACGTCTGGGTCATCGCCGCCGGCGGCACGGACGAGAACCTGATGGGCGACAATGTCGTGACGCAGGCCTCGCTCCACGGCCTCGCCGGCATCGTGACGGACTCGCTGGTCCGCGACGGCACTGGGATCGCGGCGATCGACCTCCCGGTCTTCTCGCGCGGCGTCACCACGCGCCTGCCGATGACGATGGAGCCGATCGCGCTCGACGTGCCCGTGGTGTGCGCGGGGGCCCAGGTGCGCCCCGGCGACACGATCGTCGGCGACGCCGACGGCATCCTCGTTCTCCCCACCGCCCGCCTCGACGACATCCTCTACCAGCTGGAGGACGTCGCGGTGATCGAGAAGGAACTCGCCGCCGCCATCGCCGCCCGCCACCCGCTTGAGGCGCTCGAAGGGGTGATCAAGCGGAAGAAGGCGCGCCGCGCCTGAGGCGTGGGGACGGCGCCGCGTCGGTGCGGGGCCGGGGGGCCCGAGGCCGATCGAGCGGGAGGGTTTCGCCTTCCCGCTTCGGCCCAGAGGCGGCCCGGCGGTCGCTGTGATGGATGAGGCCGACCGGCGGGCATTGCCGTTCTATCGCCATCCTAAGCGCGTGAATGCGAGTCGCCTATTGATCCTGGCACTCCCCGCATGGACGTCCCGGATGGGCCGGAGCAAGGCCCTGTTCTCGCAGGCGCGGCGGATCTCCGGACGCTTGCGCCAATCATAGTGCCCGCTCGGCAAGATCCCCAGCACCTGGCACAATATCCGAGCCGGAACCCGGATTGTCACCGGGAACTCAAACGGGGTTGGATCACTCACCCGCGTTTCGTTCCTTTGACCTGCAAAGATTGCGATTTGCCGCCCGGAGATCTGGCTGGCTCCGCAGGTCCCATAGTCCATTTGCATCATGACACGCGTTGCTCATCGGCGTCAGACTTGACACCGCGGCGACTGCTTTTGATCCCAAATATTACTTTGGTGCATTCCCATGGCTTACTCACTCGTACGTGGATCCTTCCGCTCTGACGAGATCATCGGAACCGCAGAGGACGAGTTGATTCTCGCAAAGGCCGGGCGGGATACGGTCAGCGGCGGCGTCGGATCGGACCACGTCCGGCTGGGCCCAGGTCGGGATCTCGGCCGCTATGTGCTGAGCGATGCCGAGCCTGGCGACCATGACCGCTATAATGGCGGCCGTGGCGTCGACACGCTTCGCCTCGAGTTCACCAGCGCGGAGTGGGCCGACGAGGCACTGCGTGCGGACGTCGCCGCGTTCCTCGAAAGCCTCGATGACGAGCCCGGAGCACGTCTCTTTGGCCAATCCGCGAAGTACGTGTTCTCGACGTTCGGTCTCACCGTGAGGGGCTTCGAAGTGCTCGAGGTCTATGTCGACGATGTGCTGATCACGCCGGAGGACGGAGAGACGACGGAGGTCGATCTCGGCAATTCAGAGTCGGACGAGGAGATCGATTTCAGCGCATCCACGACGCCGGCTTTCGTCACGACCGGCACGGGCAACGACAAGATCGTTCTCGGCTCGGGGAACGACACGGTCAACTCCGGAGAGGGTGACGACAACGTCTCAATTGGAGATGGCGACGATGTGGCCCGAACCGGTGAAGGCGACGATACGGTGGTCGCCGGGCAAGGCGGAGGCAACGACTTCATCGATATGGGGCCGGGCGAGGCCGACAAGATCGAATACCCGTCCGCGACCGCCGGCATCATGGTCGATCTGCGAGAGATCGACCGGTCCGGAAACACGACCGTGGCGTCGATCCTGACCAGCCCCGGCGTCGGCCTTCCCGCCGACACGCCGGTCGGCATCGCCACCGGGGCCGACATCGACACCGACGTGCTGATCGGGGTCGAGTACGTGGATGGCGGCTCCGGAGATGACACGATCACCGGCAACGCGTTCGACAATCTCCTGTTCGGGGCGGCTGGGTCCGATCAGCTTGACGGGCGGGAAGGAACAGACACGCTTCAGGGCGGAGCGGGCGACGACACTCTTGATGGTGGAAGCGGTACCGACGATGACGCCAACGGGATCTACGACGTCGTCGACTATTACGCCGATGCCGTCCTGGCGGGCGGAATAACGGGCGTCAGCGTCGACCTCGGCGCCGGCATCGCCACCGATCCGTTCGGCGACGCCGACACGCTGATCGACGTCGAGTCGGTCATCGGGACGAATTTCGCAGACACCCTCGTCGGCTCCACAGGCTCGGATCTTTTCGCGCCACATGGCGGTGACGATACGATCGATGCAGGGGATGAGTTCGACGCGCTCGACTACCACGGCGCCATCGCGGTCGGCGGCACGCAGGGGATAAGCGTGACATTTGTCGCCGAAGGGAGCGGAACCGTGATCGATCCGTTCGGCGACACGGACACCTTCACCGGCATCGAGCGCATCGTCGGAACGCTTTTCGACGACACCGTCGTCGGCAGCGACGGCCGCGATATCCTGCGGGGCTATGAAGGAAACGATATCTTCGACGCCGGTAACGGGTTCGACCGGATGGACTATCGCGGGCAAGGCGGCACGGAGGGTGTCGTCGCCGATCTCAGCGTGGTCGACGGGGACGGCTTTGCGACGATCAAGGATAATTTCGGCGACTTCGACAGCGTCCGCGGGGTCGAGGACATTCGCGGCACGAATTTCTTCGGCGACACGTTGATCGGCGACGACGTCGACAATTATCTCCTCGGCGACGGCGGTGATGACAGCATCGTCGGCAATGGCGGGCACGACGGACTGGACGGCGGGGACGGCAACGACACGCTCACCGGCGGTGAAGGAGACGACGAGCTCTCCGGCGGCGGCGGGACCGATACCGTCATCCTGCAGGGCGTTCAGTCCGACTACTCCGTCGAGATGACATTCACCGGCGCCTATGTCGTCGTCGACAATGGCGGCAACGGCGACGGCACCGATACGCTGCGGAATGTCGAGACGCTCGTCTTCTCGGATGGCACGGTGGATTTGTTCGACCTCTTCGGCGGACTGGAGATCTCCGGCACCGATGGCGACGACACGCTTGAGGGCACAGCCGGGGATGACTACCTCGCAGCGCTCGCCGGCGACGACCTGGTCCTCGGCCTGGCTGGTGCGGATTTTCTGTCTGGCGGGCGCGGAAACGACACGATCGACGGCACCGGCGTGGGCGACGATGAGAACGGCATCTGGGATACGCTCGACTACACCCAGGAATATCTCGATGCCGACGCCGACCCCGAGGTCGTCGCGCAGGGTGTCGTCGTCAATCTTGCGACCGGGATCGGCACCGACCCTTATGGCGATACCGACACACTCATCGATATCGAGCGCGTTCAGGGGACGAATCTCGCCGATTTCCTCGTCGGTGATGATGGCGTCAACGCGTTCGACCCCCACGCCGGTGCCGACACGATCAATGGTGGCGACGGGAACGACCAGCTCATCTACTACACCTCAGAGCATCTCGGGGGCACGCAAGGGATCCACGTCACCTTCAGCCTGACGGTCGAAGGGTCTGGTACCGTCATCGACACGTTTGGTGACACCGACACCTTCACCTCGATCGAGGTAATACGAGGAACGCGCTATGCCGACGAGGTGATCGGCGGCATCGGCGGCCAGACGTTCCGTGGATATGACGGTGCGGACATGTTCGACGGCGGCGCGGACACCGACCGGGCTGACTACATGTCAGACGCCGCGCGCGGCGGGACGGACGGCATCGTCGTGAATTGGAGCTCTCCAGATGCGGAGGGCTATTTCACGATCCGCGACGGGTTCGGCAATCTCGACAAGGTGAAGAACGTCGAGAATATCCGCGCGACCAATTCGAGCGATCAGATCAGCATCAACCACGGTGACGTCGACAATGATGTTGTCGCGCTCGACGGCGATGACACGATCTCCACTGGTGGTGGGAACGACAAGATTGATGGTGGTGACGGCAACGACACCGTGGTCGGTGGAACCGGGATGGACACCCTCGGAGGCGGAGGGGGCGACGACGTCATCGAGTTCGACGATATCGGCTTCGGCGACTTCGCCGACGGTGGCGCGGGCACGGATCTCCTCTTTGCCTTTCGCATTACAGAGACCGATCCGCTTTTCATCGATGCGAGCGGGATCGTGGATCCGTCAACTGGCGGCGACGTCGTGTTCACCGACGGTGTGTCGGAGACGATCGGCATTAATATCGAGGAGGTCTTCCTCATCGGGGGATTGGGGAACGACAGCCTGATCGGTGGTGCCGGCGACGACATCATCGGCGATTCCCACGCCCTCCTCTTCCCGCACATCGTGGCGCGTGGAGAGGACACTCTTGTCGGCGGCGCCGGTGACGACCTGATGGGTCTCCTCGATCCGAGCGTCGGCGACAGCGTGGACGGTGGCGACGGGACCGATACGCTTGTGGTGTACGTCGGCTTTGGGGCGACGTCGCTGATCGTCGACGGAAGCGGCATCACGGATCTCCTAGCCGGCGGGGACGTTCTGTTCGGCCCCTCTCTCATCACGATCGCGACCAACATCGAAGTTCTCGAACTCCACGGCACGGAAGGTGATGACAGCCTTGTCGGTGGCGCCGGCAACGACACCATCGAAGCGGAGGGCGGGAACGACACGCTGGGCGGTGGCGGCGGTGACGACTTCTTCCAGATCGGTGGCGGTACCGTCGTCATCACCGACTTCGAGCCGGGCGCCGCGGCAGGCGACCAGATCCACTTCAATGTCAGCAACAGTTTCAACGACGGCTCGGATGTGATCGCGGCAGCGGTGCAGGTGGGATCCGATACCGTGATCAACTATGGTAGCGGGTTCCAACTGACCCTCCTGGGTGTCCTCCCGAACGAGTTGGCCGAGTCCGACTTTTTGTTCTGATTTGTGGGCGTCGACCGACGCCCGATGCGACTGCAGAGGGATGCTGAACGGGGCGCGCGTCATCCTGCGCTCTGCATGATCGGAGAGCGCATCAACAGTGGACGTGCGCCGTGTTCGAAGATGAGCACGGTCTTGATGGCGGCGTAGGAGCGCCGCATAATCGATGGATATTCCTGCAGAGGCATCTGATTGCGGATGCGCTTTGCAGCCATTTTTTTTTACGATGAGAGCTTCCAGTTATGTTCGGAGCTGCACGTGCCCCGCGTGGACGGATTGTTCTGCCGGGGCTCTGTCCGACACCGAGGCGGAATCGAGCGTCGGCACAGTCCCTCACCAGGAGGCGGGTCGCTTCTCGGCCAATCGAGTGATGCTGCCGAACTGTCAACGCGAGCCGGGGCCGCCAAAGGATTCGCCGGCGTCTGGGGCGCGGATTCAACCAAGAGAGCTGCCCCTCTCGGTCAGGCGCGAGCTTCGCTTTCATGCCGCCGATGCGTCGTTCGAAGCCTTCAACCATGCTGATCCGGCAGCGGCCTGCTTCATCATCACGAGGGAGTGCGCCGTCCTACGGGTGAACGCCGCAGGAGAGGCGTTGCTCGAGTCCGGGGACGTCGTGCATGCAAGCTGTGGCCGCCTATCGATGCGCAATTCTGAGGCAGGGCGGCGGTTCGTGCACGTTGTCGCCGATGCGCAGAAGGTGTCGGATTTGGCGACGATCGTCACGCGCACCACGACGCGCGCGACCCCCTTCATCGTGAGTGTTCATCTGATCGAATCGGAGCAAAAAGGTGAGCATGAGGTTCAATGCGAAGCCGATTGGCCGCACGCCATCGTCATGGTGCGGGATCCCCTCGACGCGCCGGTCGCGCCGGCCGATGAGATTGCCAAGGTGTTCGGCCTGACCCCGGCGGAAGCCCGGCTCGCCGAGGCATTGTCCGGGGGTGCGACAATTGCCGAGGCCGCTGACGGGCTCGGCATTCGCGTGAACACCGCGCGGAACCAGCTCTCTGCGATATTCCGCAAGACCGACACGAACCGGCAGGGCGAACTCGTACGCCTTCTGCGTCCATTGTCGGCACCACAGTCGCCGCGACCGAAATAGTGGCAGTCCGCTTGGAAGTTCACCTCGCCTCGATCCGTTCGGCAATCTTGTTCTGGCCGGCGTCGTAGCGAGGTGACTCCATACCAGACACCCCTGCGAGAATTGCTCCTCGCTTCCACCGGCCAATCCGCTCTCGGCTGACGGACTCCATCACATCGTGGAAGGTAGCCAAACCGAAATTCCAGGCAGCAGCGTCAGCACGATCAGGACCGCGATCATCACCAGCACGAATGGCGCAACGCCCCGGATCACCTCGCCCATTCGCGCTTTCATGATGCCTGAGACGACGAAGAGGTTCAGCCCCACCGGTGGCGTGATCTGAGCCAGTTCCATGCAGACCGTCATGACGATGGCGAAGTGAAGCGGATTGATCCCGAGTGCCAGCACAATCGGAAACAGCACGGGTAGCGTGATGAGAATGATCGAGGCCGCTTCGAGGAACGTGCCCAGCACCAAGAAAAGGATGCACACGAACACGAAGAAAGTGGCGACCGTGATGTTGGCGTCGAATACCCAGTCGGTGACGAGCCCGGGAATACGCATCTGGACGAGGTAGAAGCCGAAGAGCTTCGCGCCCGCGATAATCATGAAGATCATCGCGGTGACGACGACGGTTTCCCGCAATGTCGCCCGCCAATCGTCGAGGGACATCTCGCGATAGACGAACAGGCTGATGATGATGGCGTAGGCCGACGAGATCGCGGCCGTTTCCGAAGGCGTCGCGACACCGCCATAGATCGACCCGAGGACGATAACGGGGAAGAGCAGTCCCCAGATCGCCTTCCGTCCGGCCTGCCAGCGCTCCGACCAGCTGGACCGCGGGAGCCGGCCATATCCCGACGCGCGCGCGTGCAGGATCGCGTAGACGATGAGCACCACCGTCAAGAAAATGCCCGGCACGACCCCGGCCATGAAGAGTTGGCCGATCGACACATTGGCCGTCACCCCGAACAGGATCATCGGAATGCTGGGCGGGATGAGAATTCCAAGCGTCGCGGCCGCGGCAACCAGGCCCATCGCGTATTTTCGATCGTAGCCGTTCGCGATCATGCCGGGAATCACCGTCCCCCCGACCGCCGCGACCGTCGCCGGACTGGAACCCGAGATCGCGGCGAACATCGCACAGGCGAGGACGGCGACGACCGCCAGCCCTCCGGGGATGTGCCCGACGATCGTGCGCATGGAGTGGATGAGGTGCTTTGCCATACCGCCGCGTCCCATGACGGCGCCGGTGAACACGAACCCGGGGATGGCAAGGAGGGCGACGTTGTCGATGCCGGAATAGAGCCTCTGGGCGAGGACCCACATCGTGAAGTCGCCGTTCAAAAGAAAAGCGAGGACGGCCGCCGCGAAGAGGCTGAACGCGATGGGCACGCGCAAAAGCGCGAACGTCGCGAAAAGTCCGAGAAGGACGCTCGCGCCAAGGACGGGATTCATTGCTTCCCTCCTGCCGCGCTGACGGCGTTCAGCATGAAGTGCAGGAGGATCAGAGCACCCGACACGGGGATGATCGCATAGACGAGCCACATCGGCAGCCCGGTGCCAAGAGCGGCGCGACCGAGCTTGTGGTTGACCCGGACGAGCTCGACCCCGCCATAGACGAGAAAGAGACCGCAACCCGCTCCGATCACGGAGGCGACGATATCGAGAATACGCCGCCCGCGCGCGTTGAGCGCATCGTAGAGCACGTGAAGCGAGATGTGGGAGCCTTCGCGGACGCCGATCGCAAATCCGATCATCACGCCCCAGACGACGAGGAGGAGAGCCGCCTCCTCCCCCCACTCGATCGGGGCGTTGAAGACGTATCTCATCAACGCACCGAACAGGTAGACGCCCAGTCCGCCCACCAGCAGAATTGCTGCCACGAGATCTTCAAGACCGGCGGCTATTTTCGCCAATGCTTTCATTTGGTTGACCAATTTTGCTGGTAGAACGAGGGTCGAATTCAGGCCGATAGCCGGTCGAACCCGCGAGGATGGGTCGACGCGGCGCCTACTTGAGACTGCGGACGCAGGCGATCAGGTCGTCGCCGACGGCGGAGCCGAAGGCGTCGTAGACCGGGCGCATCGCCTCCTCGAAAGCGGCACGCTGGTCGGCCGTGAGAATGGTGACGTTCATCCCCGCCTCTTTCAGCTTCGCGAGGCTGTCCTTCTCCGCCTGTTCGGCGAAGTCGCGGGCGAAGAGGGAGGCTTCCTGCGCCGCCTTCTCGAAGATCGCACGCTGTTCTTCAGAAAGGCCGTCGAACCATGCCTCGTTGGTCAGGAGCAGATAGTCGAGGTGTCCGTGGTTGCTGACGGTGAGGTAGTCCTGCACTTCGAAATAACGCTGGGTCAGGACGTTGTTCAGGGTGTTTTCCTGCCCGTCGATCGTTCCCTGCTGCAGGGCCGTATAGACTTGGCTGAACTCCATCACGACGCCGGCGGCGTCGAGCGCCTTCATCTGCGCGTCGATGACGCCACCACTCTGGACGCGGAATTTGAGGCCCGCGAAATCGGCCGGCGTCTCGAGCGCCAATTCGTCGTTGGTGAAGGCCTTGAAGCCGTTCGGCAGGTACGCAATCGCCTTCAGCCCGGTGCCCGAGAGTTTGTCGCGCAGCTGGTCGCCGCACGTGCTGTCGAAAAACAGTGAGACCTCGGCGGCGTCTCCGAACAAGAACGGCATGTCGAAGATCTGGAACGCCGAGTCGAAACCCGCGAGCAGCGCACCTGACGGGGCGATGAACTGGATGTTGCTGGAAATCAGCCCATCAATCTCCTCGCTCGTCGAGTAGAGAACCCCGTCCGGATAGACCTCCACCTTCATCGCACCGTCGGACAAGGTCTCTACCGTGTCCGCGAAACGCTGGGCGGCCTGGCCTTTGGGCGAACCGGCCGTCGTCACCAGCGAAAGCTTCGCCACCAACGGCTCCGCCTCGGCCCCGGTGGCGGAAATCGCCGCCACGGTGACGAGGGCGAGTGCCGCGGCAACGCCGCGCGAAACGGATGCATGCGGGCTCCGGGCCCCCGCTCGGCCAACCAGGTTCTTCAAAGCAATCTCCCTTGGTCTGTTTGACAGAACTTGTGTTCTATTTTTAAAATCGGTAACACCCTTCCCGGACCGGGGCAATCAGCAATTCAGAATTTGAGGCTATTTCGACTGAGCCGAGACACAAATCATCAGACTTCCACCGACGATTGAAAGTCGGCGTGCAGCCTCGCGATAGCTAACCCAACAATCGGGAGATTCTTGGCGGATCCTTTACGTGAAGAACATCACGCGACGGCTCGAATTCCGATGGTTCAGCGCCAATTTTTCGATCGAATTTTCACCGAAACCGGTCAGTCGTTGCGACACGACCCGCCGAAGACCAACGTCAACTTCTTCGCTGCGGCCAGAAGCAGCGGAATCATGGTCTCGACGTTCTCGGCCGTGAAGCGGTCGATGGGCCCTGAGAGAGACAGGGCACCGATCAGATTTCCGTTCGACCCGAAGACGGGACACGCCAGTCCCGCGCAAGACGGGTCGCGTTCCCCTCGGGATTTGACGATCGAATCCGCCCCGACCGAGCGGTGCAGATCGACCGCCCCCGCATAGGCGGCGACCACCTTCCCGGCAGCACCGCGCAGGGGAAGAAGTTGGCCGGCGCGCACGCTGTCGAGCGTCGAATGACCGGAGTCCCGCCGCAACAGGCACAAGCGGTTGTCCTCCGCGTAGGGCACGTGGAAGGACGCACTTTCCGTGCCGGCGGCAACCAGATCGTCGAGCACGGGGACGATCTGGGCGCTGATGTCGTTGATGCGGTCATAGGCCATCCCCAGCCTGCCCGCCATCGGACCGAGCGCGTATCGTCCGTCATTGAGATGGGTGACGTAGCGCGCGCGCACGAGGGTTTCCAGAAGACGCAATATCGTACTCTTGTACAGCCCCGTAGCTCTTGAGAGCTCGGAGAGCGTCATGCTTGGAATTTCTCCCGCCAGAACCGATACGATCAGCAAAGCTCGCTCAACAGCAGCCACGCCTGACTTTGGCTTATCATTCAGATCTTGCTCAACAAGATCGACTGCCGCACCCGTTCGCTTCATCGTGTGGAATGCACTGTAGGTCTGGTGAGATGAGAGATATTCTTGGCTGAAGTATAGCACAAGAGTCCTTCAATACCACCTTCCCGGCCGTAACCGCTGTCCTTGACGCCACCGAAGGGCGTCTCCGCCGACGAGGCGGTATAGTGGTTGATCGCAAGATTCCCGCATTCGACGCGTGCGGACATGGCCGCGACGCGGTCCGCGTCATGCGTGAAGCCATACGCGGCCAGGCCGAAAGGCAGCGCGTTGCCCTTGCCGATCGCCTCGTCGAGGTCGCCGAAGGGCGTGATCAGGGCGAGCGGGCCGAAAGGCTCCTCGACCATGCATCGCGCATCGTCCGGCAGATCCTTGAGCACCGTCATCGGATAGAAATACCCGCGATTGCCGTGCCGCGCGCCGCCGGTCACGGCGACACCGCCACGCGCGACAGCATCGAGGACCAGATTCTCCATCGCGTCCAGCCGGCGGCGGTTCGCGAGCGGTCCCATGGTGACATCTGGATCGAGCCCATCGCCGATGCGCAGCGTCGCGGCATGGTGGGCGAAGGCTTCCACGAAGGCATCATGGATGCGCCGATCCACGTAGAACCGGGTGGGCGCGACGCACACCTGTCCTGCGTTGCGCGCCTTCACCATCGCGGACTGCCGCGCGACTTCATCGACATCGACGTCATCGCAGACGAACACCGGGCAGTGGCCGCCAAGCTCCATGATCGCCGGCTTCATGTGCTCGCCGGCAAGACTCGCGAGACGCTTGCCGACGGGGACAGACCCCGTGAATGTCACGAGGCGAACGGCGGGACTGGCGATGAGGTGGCTCGAGATTTCCGACGGCACGCCGAAGACGAGGTTGAGCACACCATCGGGCAGGCCCGCGTCCTGGAACGCCCTCGCGAGGAGGACGGCACTCGCCGGCGTCTCCTCGGCGGCCTTCAAAATGACGGAACAACCGGCCGCGAGGGCGCCGGCGACCTTTCGCGCCGGTGAGCTGATCGGAAAATTCCAGGGCGCGAAGGCCGCGACAACACCGAGCGGCTCGCGCACGACGATGTGGGTCATGCCCGGTCCGGCCGGGATCTGGCGACCATAGAGGCGCCGACCTTCGTTCGCGTCCCAATCGATGATCTCGCAGGCACGCAGGATCTCACTGCGCGATTGGGCGATCGGCTTCCCCTGCTCCAGCGTCATGACATGGGCGATCTCGTCGATCCGCTCACGCAGGAGATCCGAGGCGCGCAGCATGATGCGGCACCGCGCGTCGGGAGAGGTGGCGCGCCAAACCGCAAAGCCCGCGACTGCGGCCGCAACGGCGTCATCGAGATCGGCTGCAGTGGCCCGAGGCACTCGGCCGATTTCGCAATCGTCGGCCGGGTTGAGCACCGGCGTCGTCGCAGTGGTCTGTCGCCATCCACCTCCGATGAAAAGGCCGATCTGCGGATATGCGGGCATCGAGTGTTCTCTCAGATCCAATTGGGTTGGGGCACCGCGGCTGTCGGTGCTGCATGGGATGGCCGTGGTCACGCCGGAGCCGCCTCGGCTCGGATGAGGTCGGCAGCCTTCGCGCCGATGACCTGACTGATGGCGTTCAGATTTCCCGAAATCATCCGCGGCAGGATCGACGCGTCCGCGACGCGCAGACCCGCGATGCCGTGAACGCGCAGGCGATCATCGACCACCGCCGTCCGGTCCTCTCCCGGCCCCATCGCGCACGAGCAGGCGGGGTGGTAGGTCGAGTTGCCCTTGCGCCGCGCGGCATCGAGCAGCTCGTCGTCGGTGCGGACATCCGGGCCCGGGAATTCCTCGAAGTCGTAGTATGGACGGAAGGGCTCCGTCTCCAGCAGCCGCCGCGACAAGCGCATCCCGGCGACGAGAACCCGCCGGTCGATCTCCGCCGAGAGGTAATTGTGCTGGATCCGGGGCGGCGTGAACGGGTCGCCCGAGCCGATATGGACCGACCCCCTGCTCTCGGGACGCTGCTGCCAGACGGCGACGGTCATGCCCGGCGTCTCGGCGAGACGGCCGATCACCCCCTCGTCATAGCTCGCCGGCGTGAAGGTGAACTGGAGGTCGCACGTCTCGGGCGTCACCCCCGAATGCCATGCGCCATAGACGAGGGTCGGCGACAAGGAGAGGATGCCGCGGCGCGTCAGCAGCCATTTCGCGACCTCGACGCAAAGGCGCGGCCCACGCGAGATTTCGTTGATCGTCGCGATATTCTTGATCCGCACCACGGTTCGCGGCGCGTAATGATCCTGAAGCCGCTCCCCGACACCCGGCAGGGCATGACGGACGGTGATGCCGTTCGCCTTCAGGATGTCGGGATGTCCGATGCCCGACAGCTCCAGAAGCTGCGGCGTGTTGTAGGCACCGCCAGACAGGATGACCTCGCGCCGGGCGCGCACGGTGGCGACCCCACCGGAGCGCCCCCCTTTTCTGAAGCGTATCCCGACCGCCCGGCCGCCCTCGAAAAGGATCTCGGTCGCATGGGCGTGGGTGCGCACCGAAAGGTTCGCCCGCCGCATCGCGGGCCGCAGGAATGCCGTTGCGGCGCTGACGCGACGCCCGTTCCGGATCGTTCGCTGCGCGTAGGAGACCCCGGCTTGCGAGGCCCCGTTATAGTCCGGATTGCGCGGCAGCCCGATCTCTTCCGCGCCCTGGAGGAAAGCCTCGCAAAGCGGATGCGACTCCTCGAGGTCCGTCACGGTGAGAGGACCCTCGCGACCCCTGAGCGCATCATCCCCGGCGCCGACGCGCCCTTCGAGCCGCTTGAAGATCGGCAGAAGGTCCGCGAACGACCAGCCGGCATTGCCGAGCTGCGCCCACGTGTCGAAGTCGGCCGGTTGTCCGCGATTGTAGATGTGGCCGTTGATCGAGCTCGACCCGCCCAAGGTCTTCCCGCGCGGGGCGAGCAGGACGCGGCCCGCCGTGTTCGGCGAGGGTTCCTGCCTGTAGCCCCAGTTCACCGAGGATTTCTCGAACGTCTTGATGAAGCCGGCGGGGATGTGGATGTACGGGTTCATGTCCGGCGGGCCAGCCTCGAGCAGACACACCGTGACGGAGGGGTCCTCCGAGAGGCCGCTCGCCAGAACGCACCCCGCCGATCCTGCACCGACGATGACATAGTCGAAGGTCGCCTCGGCGCCCTCCCCCTCGCTGCGCGTCACCGCCGCTCCCCATCGTCGTTCGGCTCGACATCGAGGCGCACGACCACGCCCTCGAGGTCCGACGACGGCGCCGGATAGCGCTGCATCACCAGCGGGTCATGGCCGGGGATGACGTGCTTCGGCGAGCTCGCCAGCTTTTTCAGAAGGCGGTAGCCGTCGAGCATCTCATCGATCCGGACGACGTTCGGAAAGGGTCGACCGGTCTCGAAATGCTCGTAGAAGTGGCTCGCGTCGGAGGCGAGCACGACCCAGCCGCGCGCGGTCAGGACCCGCACGCATTGCAGGCCGCGCGAGTGACCGCCGACGAGATGGACCGACAACCCTTCGGCGATCTGCGCGTCGCCGTCGTGGAACTCGACCCGGTCCTGATAGACGTGGCGCACCATCCCGACCACATGCTCGACGTCGAACGGATGGCGCAGCCGGGCGTGGCCCATGTGCCGCCCCGTCGCGTAGGCCATCTCGATGTCCTGGAGGTGGAAACGCGCCTTCGGGAACAGGGCGAAATTGCCGATATGATCATAGTGGAGGTGGGTGACGATCACATCCTCAACCGCCGCCGGATCGACCCCGATCGCGGCGAGTGCGGTGGCTGGATCGCGCACCAACGTACGACCGCGACGGCGCGCGGTCTCCGCGTCGAACCCCGTGTCGATGACGAAGGTTTTGGTGCTGTTACGGGCGACCCACACATAATAATCGAGCGGCATCGCCGCGTCGTGGGGGTCCCCGTCGATGAAGTTGTCGCTTCGCTGGCGGTTGTGCGTCGCATAGCGCAGAGCGAAGACTTCGAACGGCTCCGGGCGGGTGTCGCTCATTGCAGGTTCCTCCCCTGAGCGGCAACCTCGAGGCAGAGCCGGTAAACCGCTTCGCTGGCTTCGATTGAGGTCCCGTCCACCGAGTTCACGTTCTCACCGGAATAGCCGTCATTCGCGCCGGCTTTCATCGACGCGTTGACCGACGCGCTCACCGCCTCGATCGGCGGCAGCCCTTCGAAGCGTCCGGTCACAAGACCGAGCGCCACCGCCACCCCGTAGGCACCCCAGTTGGAGGTCGACGCCGACACCAGGCAGTCGACCATCGTGGCGTTGGCGATGCCGCCACCGCAGCCGCAACCGCAGTCGCGCGCTGCGGGCAGCCCCGCCTCCAGCGCGCGGCCGACCCGACCGAAGCCGATCTCGTTGCCCCCGTCTCCAATCCCCAGCGTGACGGAGCCCGCGGCCGTCAACGCCTCCGCAAGGAGATGGAGATGCGCGACGCTTTCGGGATCCTTCGCCTTGCCCGCGCTGGTGTGGAAGACGCCGAAGACATTCGGCCCCGGCTTCTCGATGAAGAGCCCGGCGATGATCCCGGGATGCTCGGCAAGCAGCGCCGACGTCTTCTCTTCCCCCGCCTGCGCGCCGAGCGGAAATGCCTCGACCAGGATGCGATCACCGCGCCCGTCTTCGCCGATCGACAGACCCGTCGCTCGAAAGGCCGCGACGATCCCGGGCAGGAAGGCCGCATCCGACAGGACGAGGATCCGGTGCCCTCGCGCCCACAACATGTGCGCGAGGAACGCGGCCCCCGACGGCCCGTCCGTCTCTCCCTCCGGGAGCGTCACCGGGTTGCCCGCACCGGTGGTCACGACCACGGAGCCTTGCGGCGGCAACCCCGCGAGCAACCGCGCCGCGGCATGGACGAGTGGCCCGTCGGCGGCGGCTCGGGCCGCGTCGTAGCGCACCCGCGTCCCGCCGAGCATCGGCCGCTTCGCCTTGAATTCGAGGTTCACGATATCGTCGAGCGACTGAAAGAAGGCCTGCGGCAGGTCCTGCGTCATGCCTCGTCCTCCTGCGCGAAGCGGACGTCGGCCCACTTCTCCCAGAGCTTGGCGATGATCGCATAGTCGGCCGTCTCCATGCCCTCGCGTGCACCGACCTCATAGATGGAATGGGCCGCCTGGATCGCGAAGACCGGCACCTTCAGCCGCTGGGCCGTCTCCATGAAGAGCCGGGAATCCTTCAGCGCGTTCGCCGTCGACATCCCACCGGCGAAGTCGTCGCGGAAAAGGCGCTCGCCCACCCTGTGCGTCAGCGGTCGCATCAGCCCCGACTCACGCGCGAGCAGGCGGTAGAGGGCCCCGAGCGGAACGTCCTGTGCGGCCGCGACCGACAAGGCCTCGGCGAGGACGACATAGACCGCGTGCGAAACAGCATTGGCGACGAGCTTTGCCCGCATCCCCCCGCCGAGCCGGTCGAAGAAGAAGAGTTCCGCCGCCAGCGCGTCGAGCACCGGCAGGATCGGCGCCGCGTCAGCCTCGGTCGCTCCGACGAGAAACACCGCCCGTCCCTCTGACAACGCCTTGATGCCGCCGATGACGGCGGTGTCGACGACACGGGCGCCGCGCGGCGCGAGACACTCTTCCAGTCGGAAGACGTCCTCCGCCGCGACTGTGCTCGACTCCGCCACGATGAGCCCAGGACGCACCGCATCCGCGATTTCCGCCGCCACCGCTTGCGACGCCTCGGGCGTCGGCAGGCACAGGAGGAGGAGATCCATCGCCCCTGCCAGATCCGACGCCGAACCCGCGACACGCACTGCCCCGCTCGCGACGAGCGGATGCTCTGCGCACTGCGCGGTTTGGACGTCGTAGACGCTCACCTCGAACGTCGGCGCGAGGACGCCCGCGATCGCCTTGCCGACCTGGCCGAAGCCCACGAGCCCGACGCGGCGCACATCCGTCACCGGCGCACTCATGAGGACCGCGCCGCGTTTGCCGTCTCGGCGCCGTGGCCGAGATAAGCGGCGAGGATATCCTCCTGGCCTTCCGCCGAGCGCATCTCGTCCGCCCGCTTGTGGCCGACGATACGGCCGTTCCGCATGAAGTATGCGCTGTTCGCGATTTTCATCGTCATCCAGTAGTTCTGTTCCACCAAAAGGATCGTCAGATCCGACTTCCGCAGTTCTTCGAGCCGCTCGAACACGCGATTGACCAGCAACGGGGCGAGGCCGAGCGATGGCTCGTCCAGAAGCAGGAGGCGGGGGCCGGACATCAGCGACCGGCCGATCGCAAGCATCTGCTGCTGTCCCCCGCTGAGTTGCCAGGCCGGCGAGGCGAGGCGTTCCGCGATTTCGGGAAACAGCGACAGGACGAGATCCATCCTGCTGGCATTGTCCTGTTTGCTGCGGGTGATGCCGCCGAGCAGCAAATTCTCCCTGACGGTCAATGCTCTCGCGATCGCGCGGCCCTCGGGCACGTAGGAGATGCCGACCTCGACGTGCCGCCGCGCCGACCAGCCGGTCACAACCTCGCCGCCGAACCGGACTTCGCCCGAATAGGGCGTGATCAGCCCCGCAACGGCCTTCATGAGGGTGGACTTGCCGGCGCCGTTCGCCCCGAGAAGCGCGGTCAGAGACCCATTCTCGACGACCATCGACACGTTCTCGATAGCCGGCTTGCCGTCATATCCGCAGTGGAGCCCGGTGATTTCGAGGTCGTCAGCCATGGCTCGCTCCAAGATAGATTTCCGCGACCTTCGGGTCCCTCTGGATTTCGCCTGGTGTTCCGGAGGCGACCACCTCGCCGAAATTGAGAACATGGATGCGGTCGCAGACGCTCATGATGAGTTCCATGTCGTGCTCGACGATGACGACCGCCCTGTCAGGTGCGCGCAGCATCGTGACGACCTCGCCGCAGGCCGCCGTCTCCGCGGAGTTGAGTCCGGCCGCAGGCTCGTCGAGGAGGATCGCGCGGGGTTCGCCGACGCGCGCGCGGGCGAGCTCCACAAGGCGCATGACGCCGGGCGCCGCCTCACCCGCGAGCACATTCTCACGGTCGGCGAGCCCCACCGACCGGAGCGCCTCGCGGGCACGCGCGCGCGCCTCGTCGCGGTCCGTCCAGATCGCCGGAAGCGGCAGCAGCGCATCGAGCCAGCCGGTGCTACGCCTCATGTTGAGGCCGACGACGACATTCTCGAGGAGGGTGAGCTCGGGCGACAGGGCGGCGTGCTGGAACGTGCGTGCGATGCCGCGGCGCGCCCGTCCCTCGGTCGGGATGTTGGTCAGGTCCTCACCGCCGAAGACGATGCGGCCGCTCACTGGCCGATAGTGACCGGTGAGGCAGTTGAAGAAGCTCGTCTTCCCGGCCCCGTTCGGCCCGATGAGGCCCGTGACCTCGCCCGGAAGGAACTGCAGGCTGACGTCCTTCAGGACCGTGAGGCCACCGAAGCTGAGGCTGACATTCTGGGTCGCGAGGCAAGTTTGGTCAGACATGGCGCCCCCTCCTCCTGCGAATGCGGGCAATCAGCTGGGGCACGACCACGTTGGACAGAAGGATCACGCCGACGAGGGCGACGCCGTAGATGATCGAGATGAGCGGCCCGTAGTCGGACAAGACCTGCGGCACCAGTGAGATGAACGCCGCGCCGATGACCGCGGCATAGATGCGCGTCGCGTAGAGGCTCACCACCGCCCCCACGAGAAGCGTCACCGCGTTCCAGAACGTGAAGCCGTTGGGCGAGACCATGGAAGTGGTGAAGGCGAGCACCGCCCCGCTGAGACCCGCGATCGCCGCGCTCATCGCGAACACTGTCAGTCGGGCGGTCACATTGGTCATCCCGAAGGAGGCCGCCACGTGCGGATGATCACGGGAGGCGAGGATCGCGAGCCCGATCCGCGAATGGCGGAAGCGATGCACCACGAACGCGGCGACGATGATCGCCAGGAGCGCGACATAATATTGCTGCAGCTCGACGGAGACACCCGGCACGACGGTGGAATCGAGGAACAGCCCTTCGTAGCCGCCGGTGAGGTCGGACCAGTAGAGCAGCACCTCCGGCACGCACAGGCCGAGCGCCAGCGTCGCCACGACGAGGTAGACCCCCGAGAGGCCCCGCGAGGGCCAGGCGAAGACGAGCCCGGCCGCCATGCTGAGAAAGACCGCGACCGGAACGCCGACGATGAAGGGCAAGCCGATCGCGTTCTGCAGGATCGCGACGGTGTAGGCTCCCACGGCCACGAAGAAATTGTGCCCGATCGAGACTTCGCCGCTGAAGCGGATCAGAAAGCTGATCGAGAGCACCGCGACGCTCTGCGACAACAGCAGCGAGGCCGAATAAAGCCAGTATCCGCTGGCCCAGGCGGGGACGAGGACGAGGCCGAGGACGGTCGCGACTGACAGAAGCCGCCGATCGAACACGGCGAGGCCGCGCGCGGGGCGGAGGGGAACGGAGGACATCGACGTGTCAGACACGGGCGCCCACCGTCTTCGACAGGATGCCGCCCGGGAACAGGCTGAGCGATGAGAGGATGAAGACGAGGAGAAACGCGTTCAGCAGCTCCGGGGCTACGTAGTAGCTGAAAAGGTTGCACGCGACGCCGACGAGAATACCGCCGATCGCACTCCCCGGAAGGCTGTCGAAGCCCCCGATGACGGCGGCGGCGAACGCTTGAAGCATGAATGTTTCCACTGTGGTGGAGCTCAGGAAGGTGGTCGGCACGATCAGGAGAGCCGCGATCACTCCGAGTGAGGCGGACACGATCCATGAAAAGAGATGGACGCGCGTGATGCTGAGCCCGCAGACGCGGGCGGCAAACGGGTCTGTCGAGACCGCACGGAACGAGATGCCGAGCCGGGTGCGGTCGATCAACAGGAAGAGAAGCGCGACTGCGCACGCCGCGACGATGAGAACGGTGACGTCGTACGACGTCACCGTGAGGCCGAAGACGACGAACGAGTGGCCGGGCAAGGGAAGGTCGAGGCGGAAGATGTTCGACCCGAATTGCCAAAGGATGAGCCCCTTGGCGATCAGACCGAAGCCGAGGGTGGCGATCTTGGCGGTCGGGTCGGACCGCTTCAGGAGCGGTGAGATCGTCAGATAGATCAGGACCGCAAGCCCCGCCCCGGCGGCGAGCGCGACCACCACCGCGATCGCCCAAGGCCAGTTCGCCCCTCCAACCGTCAGCGCGTAGACGAAGAAGGCTCCGAGCCCCGCCAACGCGCCGTGGGCGAAATTCACCATCTTCGTGCTTTTGTAGATCATGACCAATCCGAGTGCCCCTAGCGAGTAGAGGCAACCCGTGATGAGCCCTTGCCAGACAACAGGCAGCATCGATACGTCCCCGAACCCTGGCTCTTACTCGGCGATGGCGTTGAAGACCGCCTCGGGATACGGTGCGAAGCCGCGAACTTCAGTGAATTTTCCGTCCTTGGCCTGGATGATCATCTCCTGGCGGGTACCGCGATGGTCGCCCTCCTCGAAGGTCACCTTGTCGGCAGCTCCGGCCGGGACTCCGTCGAGCGCGTTCATCACGGCGATCATGTTGTCCCGCGTCGGCGCCTCGCCGCTCGAGATGAGCGTCTCGAAGGCGACCGCAAAGAGCGAGGCGGCCGACCAGCCGTTGAGGCCGAACACGCCCAACTTGTCGTTGGGGTAATAGTCCGGAACGACGGAGCGGTAGGTGACGATCGCCTCCCGATCCGAATCCACCGGCATCAGCCATGAGGAGAAATAGACGCCGTCGAGCAGCTCCCCCGCCAGATCATAAGTCGCGGGATCGGCGGTGAAGAAGGGCGCGAACCAGTCACCCTCCCAGGAGATCCGGTCTGCCGCGCGCAGCGCGCTGGCAAGGTGGGCGTTGGACCCGAACAACAGGATGACCTCGGCGCCGGCGGCCGAAACGCGCTGGAGCTGCGGTGACAGGTCCGTCATGGCGACATCGAAGGACACGTCCGCGACCGGGGCGAGACCGCGGGAGTCCAGGAAAAGCTCCAGCCCGTATTTCGCGCGGCGCCCGAGCTCGTCATTCTCCCAGATCAGCGCGATCTTTTCCTTGCCGAGATTGTCCAGCGCATACTGCGCGGAAGAAGCGGCGGACAGCGCGTAGTCGGGAAGCAGGGGAAACATGTTGGGCTGGGCGATGATCTTCGGCGAACCGCCGCTCGGGGCGATCACCGGCAAGTTCTTCGACCGCGCATAGGGAATAACGGCAACATTCGGCGCCGTGCCATTGCTGGCGACGAGGGCGAAGACGTCATCATTGTCGACGAGACGACGCGTTACCGCGAGGCTTTGAGCCGGGTCGTAGCCGTCGTCTCGAATGATGTACTCGACCTTCCAGCCCGAGATCCCGCCCTGCTCGTTCCGATGCTTAAAATACGCGTCGGCGGCATGATTGATTGTCGCGTAGAACGGCACGGGTCCGGTGATGGGCGCGAAGGCGCCGACGCGAACGACCTTGTTCGCCTCGTCGATGCCCGGGAGAGACTGCGCCCAGACGGGCGTCACCCCCGCGAGGACCGCCAACGATACGCCAGCCAGGATCACGCCCCGCCGACTGACCCGTTTCACGAGTCCAGCATCCGCGGGACGGCTCACGGGATACCGAGACCCCAGCACACCGAGTTCGCTCATATTCCCCCCCTTATATGGTCTGTCTAGCAGACCGCTTGTTCTATAATTGGTAAGAGGGCATCGCCGAGCCGTCAATCAAATTTTATTTTTGCATTGCTTCCTCGAGTAAATTTCCTCGCCCGTGTTGGACGCGGCGTCGCTGAGCACGACCTTTCGCAAGGCAGCTGGCGCTTGGGCCAAGTCATCGTGAAATTGACGCGGCCGACCTCGAACGGGGTCCCTCCCAAACCCCTCATCGTCTGGAGTTGGCGGGGCCTGTCTCGTCAAACGCTTCGACGGGGCCGCGTTGATGGTCGGCGCTCTCGCCGCCGTCATCGGCGGTCACTCGAAGAGGAGAAGAACCGCGGGCGATGGGCCGCCATGCGCCTTACGACGATGCGACTTGCGCGAAGAAGGAGACCGCATCGGCGACCCCCTTCCCGTTTCAGGCGCGCCACCTTGACGGGGAAGGCGTGGGAAACGCCCACATCCTCGCCAGCGATCTGGCCGTCGATCTCATGCGGCACCGCACGCTCACTTGAGCGCCGCATGCCACAGATAAAGGGAAGCCAGTGCACCGGCCCCTTCTCGAGGCGGTCGAGGGCGGCGACGCAAACACCCACCTCAAGCTGATCGAGGTGACGCTCGCAGTGCGTAGGGATTTCACGAACTGAGGCTGGGCAGCGGACGGGCCCTACATCAGGCTGGTCGCCGGCCATCTCTCCGGCGCACCGCTCTTACTCGCCCCGCGGATTGCACCCCCGCCGGCAATTGCGCCGCGTGCTCGCCATTGCGCGCACCCCGGAGTGGGGCCGGTCGAACCGTCCGCTATGTCATTGATTTTATTGGCGCGCCGGGGAGGATTCGAACCCCCGACCCCCAGATTCGTAGTCTGGTGCTCTATCCAGCTGAGCTACCGGCGCCTGCCGTGGTCCGCCTCTGGGGCGGGCCGCCGCGCGAGGTCGTGCGCGGGAGCCCTCATCTAGCGGGATGGATCGGGATTGGCAACACCGTCCCGCATCATTCTCGGCGATTTCACGTCACGGCGGCGCGCCTGTGGAAAGCCTCGGTGTCCCATGTGCGCCGCTCCAGGATGTCGACCAGCACCTCCACCGCGTCGAAGACGTCCACGAAGCGCGTGTAGAGCGGGGTGAAGCCGAAGCGCAGGATGTCGGGCGCGCGGAAATCGCCGATCACGCCCGCCGCGATCAGCGCCTGCATCACCGGGTAGCCCATCTCGCAATGGAGCGAGACCTGGCTGCCGCGACGGTCCGCCTCGCGCGGGCTCGCGAGCGGGAGCGCGCCGCCGCAGCGCGCGTCGACGCGGGCGATCATCAGGTCGCACAGCGCCACCGATTTCTGCCGCACGAGGGTCATATCCACCGCGCCGAACACGTCGAGCGCGGCGTCGAGGGCGGCCATCGCGAGGACGGGCGGGGTGCCCGTCAGGAAGCGGTCGATGCCGGGCGCGGGGCGGAAGCCCGGCTCGAAGGCGAAAGGGGATTGGTGGCCGAACCAGCCCGACAGCGGCTGCGTCGCGTCCTGGTGGCGCGGGGCGACCCAGACGAAGGCCGGCGCGCCGGGCCCGCCATTCAGGTATTTGTAGCCGCATCCGATCGCGAAGTCGGCCCCGGCCGCGTCCAGCGTCACCGGGAAGGCGCCCGCCGAATGGGCAAGGTCCCAGATCACGAGCGCCCCCACCTGGTGCGCGCGCGAGGTCACCTCCGCCATGTCGTGGCGGCGGCCGGTGCGATAGTCGACCTCGGTCACCATCACGACGGCGACGGTGTCGTCGATCGCGCCGAGGATGTCGTCGGTGAGGCGAAGCTCGGCCCCGTAGAGCGGGCCGACGCCTTGCGCGATATAGAGGTCGGTCGGGAAGTTGCCGCGCTCCGAGAGGATCACCGTCCGGCCCTCCCGCGCCTTCTGCAGCGCGGCGGCGAGGACCTTGAAGAGATTGACCGAGGTGGAATCGGTGACGATCACGTCCTGCGAGGAGACGCCGATGAGCGGCGCGATCTTCGCCGCGATGGTGCGCGGCAGGTCCACCCAGCCCGCCGTGTTCCAGGAGCGGATGAGCCCCTCCCCCCACTCTTCGGCCACCGCCGAGGCGACGCGCGCTTTTGCGCTATGCGTCAGCGGGCCGAGCGAGTTGCCGTCGAGATAGATGACGCCCTCGGGGAGGATGAAGGCCTCGCGCATCGGCGCGAGCGGATCGGCGCGGTCGAGGGCCTCGGCCTCCGCGCGCGTGGACACCGTCAGGGGGGACAGCACGCTCAAGTCTCCTTCTTCGCGCGGCGCCTGGCTCCAGCTGGCTTCGGAGCCCCGGCCGGCTTCGCGGCACCGGTTGCCTTGCGGGCGCGTGGCGCTTTCTTCTCGGCCGCGCGCTCAGAGGCGGCGAGCGCGCGCCCGGTGAAGGCGGCGCGCGTCGCCTCGTCCTCGAACGCGTCGTCCGGCAGGCGCCAGTAGCTCGTCACGACGGTGCGGGTGCCGCTCGTGTAGGAGAAGGGCACCGAGCCCGCCGCCTCGAACGCGGCGACGGATTCGCCGTCGGTCTTCAGATAGAGTTCGCCATAGGCGACGAGGGCGAACATGCGCCCCTCGTGGAAGACGCCCATGCCGCCGAACATCCGGCGCAGCGTGACCGGCACCATCGGGGCGAAGAGGTCCTCGACATCGGCTTCGGTCATGACGCGTGCGAGGGGGTGAAGGCGGCGTTCATCGAGGCCGAATCGACGGCGCCGTCGAGGCGGATTTCGCCGTCTTTCAGCGCGCGCGCCGCGCCGAGGAAGGCGCCGAGCGCGACCTTGATGAGGTTGGAGCCGAGCGAGATGCGGGTGACGCCGAGCGCCTCCAACCGGGCGAGATCGTTGCTGACCCCGCCGAGCCCGGCGATCACGTTGACGGGCACCTTCACCGCGTCGACGATGGCGGCGACATCCTCCTCCCGCGTCATCCCCGGCGCGTAGACGACGTGTGCGCCCGCCGCCTCGTAGGCCTTCAGCCGCTCCACCGCGACCGCGTTCTTGCCCGGCATGTCGGTGAAATAGACCTCGGTGCGGCCGGTGAGGACGAAGTCGCTGCCGGAGCGCTCGATCGTCTCGCGCGCCGCCTCGAGCCGGCGGCAGGCCATCGAGAGGTCGTAGAGTGGATCGGGCCGGTTTACGGCGAGATCCTCGATCGAGCAGCCCGCGACACCGGCGTCGATGGAGGCGAGGATCGTGTCGCCGATCTCGGCCGGGGTCTCGCCATAGCCGGACTCGAAGTCGCCGTTCACGGGAAGGCCCGTCGCCTGCGCGATCTCCACCGCGTGGGCGATCGCGCGCTTGCGCGTGATGCCGCCATCGCGCCGGGCGAGCGTCCAGGCGAGCCCCGCCGAGGACGTCGCGATCGCCGAGAAGCCGAGATTGGCGAGGAGCTTCGCGGTCCCGGCGTCCCACGGGTTCGGCATCACGAAGAAGCCGGAATGGAGCGCGCGGAAACGCGTCGACGCGTCCGGGACGGAGACCATGGGTTCGAGCGGTTCGGGATGCATTCCGGGCATGGGGGCTCTCCGATCTGGCGTCGCCTGAACCTCACTCATACCGGGATGGAGACGGTCCCGCATCCGGGAACATTTCGCTCCCGGTCGAAGTCTCGCATCAGCCGAGGAGCGCGGCGGTGAGCGCGGAGCGCGGATCGCGGAGATCCTCGATCACGTCGAAATGGTGCCGGTCCGGCGCTTCCACGTGGCGGACCGAGCGGGCGAGGCCTTCCCAGATGAGCGCGAGGAGGCGCGTCTGGCGGCGAAGCTGCGGCCGCTCGCCGTCACCGACCCAGGCGACGATGTCGATGTCGGCCGGGTCGAGCAGCGCCGGGCTCTCCCGCCGCGCCTCGGCAAGGTCGAGATGCAGCGTCTCGTTCATCCGCGTCGCCAGCAGCGGGCGGAGATCGTGGAGGCCGGAGATCGACACGACGCGCGCGATCCGTGCGGCGATTTCGGCCGGCAGCGGGGCGTCGCGGCAGGCCATGCGCGCGGCGAGGTGGCCGCCGGCGGAGTGGCCGGCGATGACGATGGGGCCCGCGACGGTGTCCGCCGCGTGCGCGATCGCGGCGCCGACCGAGGCGACGATGCCGCCGATCCGGACCTGCGGGCAGAGCGGATAGCTCGGCAGCATCACCGCCCAGCGATTTTCGAGCGCGCCTTGGGCGAGATGCGACCAGTCCGACTTGTCGAAGGCCATCCAGTAGCCGCCGTGGATGAAGACGGCGAGGCCGTGCGGCTCTCCCGCCGGCAGGAAGAGGTCGTAGCGCTCGCGCGGGTCGGGGCCGTAGGCGACGTCGATGCGGCCGTGATGGGCCTCGCGGAAGCGCGCCGCCGTCTCGGCCCAGTGGCGCGTGAACGCCGCCGCGCCGGGGATGTAGGCGCTGTTCTCGTAGGCGCGGTCGATGGCGTGCTCGGGCGCGTGCTGGGTCTCTGGCGCGTCCTCGCTCATCGCCGGCTCACGCGGCGGGCGACGCGGGCGCGTCGAGGGTGGAGACCGTCTTCAGCGCGCCGTCGAGCTGCGTCCCGGCCTCGTCGAGGAGCGCCGCCTCGCGCAGCCGACGCAGCCAGTCCGCCCCGTCCGCCCGCCCTTCCAGGACCGGGAGGGCCGAGAGGACGCGGTCGAATTTCGAGGCGCCCCGGTCGTGCGTGTCGCTGTAGCCCTTGATGAGGCGGCGGCACTTCAAGACCTCGACGGCGAGGTCGTAGTCCGTCACGGCGAGGCGGTTGGCGGTGCCGAGCCACTCCTCGAGGTGGGCAAGCTCGACCTGGTGGCGCAGGAGGCGGCGGCGCATCGGCCGCATCGCGGAGACAACATAGAGCGGGAGGAAGCCGCGCAGCCGGTCGGTCCGCACGCGGCGGCCGCGATTGACGATCGTGTCGAGGAGATTGAAGGCCCAGCGCCGCTTCTCGATCGCCGAGCCGAGCCAGGCCGGCAGCGTGCCGCACACCTCCTCGGCGCGCGGGTGCATGTACTCGGTGAGGGCGAGGAGCTGCGTCTCGCCGACGCCGACCTCCTTCTTCACCCGCGCCATGCGCGAGGCGCGGACCTTGATGTCGGCGACGCGGATCACATCGTCATAGGCCATCGCGTTGGCGATCGCCTTCGCCGCGGCGGTGGTGAGCGCCGCGCCCTCGCGGCCGGACGCCCGGTCCAGCGCGGCGACGGTCTCGACGCGGGCGAGGTACTCCTCGCCATAGACGACGTCCTGGAAGTCGACGACCTTTTGAAGGCCCCGACGCGCCATCTCGCGCGCGCCCTCCGGCAGCGCGTCGGCGCGGACGAGAAGGCCGGCATAGGCCGCGCGCAGCGTCTCCGGGCCGGTGAGGCCCTCCGGCACCGGCACGTCGGCCGGGGCGTGGCCGGCCGTGAGGGGCGCCTCGGCGGGCCCCTCCCCCGGCGCGGCCATGTCGGCGGCGGGCGCGGGGCCGGCGCGCACGGCATCGTGGCCGGCGGCGAAGGCGGCAAGGCTCGCCTTCACGCCCTTGCCGGACCGGCGGATCGTCTCCTCGAACGCCGCGCGGGGGAAGGGCAGCGCCTCCGATCCCGCGAGGGCGCCGAAGAGGCTCGCCGAGATCACCGAGCCGTTCGCGACGGCGAGGCGGTCGAGATCGGCCGAGAGAAAGCGGAGCGAGGCCTGAGCGGCGGCCTCCAGCACAGGCTCGGCGTCGAGGATGCCCCGCCCCGGCGCGGCCTTCTCCGACACCGCATAGGCGCGGTGGCTGGAGGCGATCAGCGTCGTGCGCCCCGGCGTCACGAGCCCGCGCTGGATCGCGCGGCCCGCCTCCATCAGCTCTGCCGCGAGCACGATGTCGACATCGCCGGGCGAGGGCATCAGCGATAGGATCGGCGTCGCGCCGGTCTCCGGCACCATCTCCACATAGTAGACGGTCGCCCCGGTGCGCTGGGCGACGCCCGGCACGGAGGTCGCCTGCGCGTAGTAGCCGTTCTCCTCGGCGAGATCGATGAGCCAGTCGGTGACGACACCGCCGCCCTGCCCGCCGACGGCGAGAATGGCGAGCTTGATCACCCCGCTCGTCTGGTCCCCACCCCGCCGCGGCTCGACGTGAACGTTCATCCCGCCCTCCTCAGCGCGCGAAGACGAGGCGGCGCGCGTCGCGCCGGCGCTGGAGCCAGCCAATCACCCGGCCGCGCCAGCGCGCAAGGCGCGTCTCGAGGCCACGCGGATTGTGGACGATGTCGGCCTGATAGAAGGAGGGGCACAGGACCGCCGCCTCCGCGACCTCGCCGCAATTGCCGCACCCGACGCAGGAGGAATCGATCGCGGCGACCGGGTCGTCCCGCAGCGGATCGTCGAGCGTCTTCACCGACAGGGACGGGCAGCCCGAGAGGCGGATGCAGGCGTGGTCGCCGGTGCACACGTCCTCGTCGACCCCGAAGCGCGGCTTCACCGTGCGCTTGCCGTCCTTGATCGCGGCGGCCACCAGCGGCTTCTCCCGCCGCTGCCGGTTCAACATGCACTCGGACGAGGCGACGATGACCTTCGGCCCCGTCTCGGTCGTCGTCAGCGCCTCGGTCAGCGTGTCGCGCATCTTGCCGACATCGTAGGTGCGGTCGATCTGGCGCACCCATTTGACGCCGACGCCGCGCACCGCCTCGGTGATCGGGTGCTTGGTGGAGCGGCTCTTGTTCGTCGCGCGGGAGGAAAGGATGTCCTGCCCGCCGGTCGCCGCGGAATAATAGTTGTCGACGACGAGGATCACCCCGTCCTGCTGGTTGAACACGGCGTTGCCGACGCTGGTGGCGAGCCCGTTGTGCCAGAAGCCGCCGTCGCCCATCACCGAGATCGGCCGCTTCTTGGCCTTCACGTTGAAGGCGGAGGCGGAGGCGGGACCGAGCCCATACCCCATCGTCGTCGCGCCGAGATTGAAGGGGGGCATCGAGGAGAAGAGGTGGCAGCCGATGTCGGCCGCGATGTGGTGCATGCCGAGATCCTGCTCGACCATCTTCATCGCGGCGAAGATCGGCCGCTCGGGGCAGCCGGTGCAGAAGCCGGGCGGGCGCATCGGCACCTTGCCGTTGAGGTCCGGCAGCTCGGCGCGCGCGTCGGGCGCGTTGGGGGCGCGCTCCTGGTCGGGCAGAAGCTCCGGCGCGTAGGCGCGCAGGAAGTCGGTGAAGCCCTGCAGCATGACCGTGCCGGTATATTCACCGGCCATCGGGAGCATGCCCTTGCCCTCGAGCTTCACCGTCCCGCCGGCCTTGTAGAGCATCGCGCCGACGGCCTGCTCGATATGCTCGGGCTGGCCCTCCTCCACGATGAGGACGGCATCTTTGCCGGCGCAGAAGGCGACGATCTCGTCGTCGATCAGCGGATAGGTGACGTTGAGGCAGTGGATCGGCACGTCCGAGCGGCCATAGAGGTCGGCGAGGCCGAGCCGCTGGAGGGCGCGCACGACGCCGTTGAACATGCCGCCCTGGCAGATGATGCCGACCTTGCCGTCGGCCGGGCCGAAATGCTCGTTCAGCTTGCGCGTCTTGATGAACTCGACCGCCTTCGGCCAGCGCGCCTTCACCTTCTCGTGCTCGTGCATGAAGGAGGCGGGCGGGAGCACGATGCGCGCGGTGTCGCGCTGCGGGTTCTCGAGCGCCTCGGCCATCGTCATCTTCGGGCGCTGGTTGTCCTTGGCGATGAAGCGGCCGTGGACATGGCAGGAGCGGATCCGCACCTCCAGCATCACGGGCGTGTTGGTCGCCTCGGAGAGGTCGAACCCGTCCTCCACCGCCTTCACGATGGATTCGAGGTTGGGGCGCGGGTCGAGGAGCCAGACCTGGCTCTTCATCGCGAAGGAATGGCTGCGCTCCTGCATGATGGAGGAGCCTTCGCCATAATCCTCGCCGACGATGATGAGCGCCCCGCCCTTCACCCCGCCCGAGGCGAGGTTCGCGAGCGCGTCGGAGGCGACATTGGTGCCGACGGTCGACTTCCAGGCAACCGCCCCGCGCACCGGATAATGGACCGAGGCGGCAAGCGTCGCGCAGGCGGCCGCCTCGCTCGCCGAGGCCTCGAGGTGGACGCCGAGATCGGACATGATCTCCTCGGCGTCGGCGAGCACGTCCATCAGGTGGCTGATCGGCGCGCCCTGATAGCCGCCGACATAGCTGACGCCGCATTGGAGGAGCGCCTTGGTGATGGCGAGAATGCCCTCACCGCGGAACTCCTGCCCCGCGCCGATCTTGAGCTGCTCGACTTCCTTCGCAAAGGACCGCTCGGCCATGGCTCGCCCTCCCCTTCGAGGTTCGATCTATTCAAATGCATAGATCAGGCCAGCGTGCAACGGATCGATGCCGCACCACTCTACGCCCCTTCCCGCCCGTCCGCCGCTGCCGATTGGCGCGCGCGAACCGGCCGGGCGCTGCCGCTCAGAACGGGTTCTTGCGGATGTTGCGCAGGATGATGTGGAGGCTCGCAAGGAAGGCCGCCCGGTCGGCAGCCGAGAGGCCGGAGAGCATCCGCGCCTCGGCCTCCATCATGGTCGGCTTCACGTCCTCGAAGGCGGCGAGGCCGTCCGCCGTCAGCGCCACTTCGCGCACGCGCGCATCCCCCTCGCGCGGGGTGCGGGCGACGAGGCCGGCGGCCTCGAGCGCGTCGAGGGTCCGGCTCATCGTCGACTGCTCCATCACCGCATAGATCGCGAGTTCGTTGACGGTGATGTTCGGGTGGATCGAGAGCACGGCGAGCGCGCGCATCTGCGGCGTCGTGATGCCGCGCGCCTTCAGCGTCTCGGCAAGGTCCGCATTGTAGCGGGCCGAGATGCGGTTGATGAGGTACGGCGCGAAGGATTCAAGGTCGAGCGGGGTGGCGACCGGCGCCGCCTCCGCCGCGAGCGCCGCCTCCTCGCCGCCTCGGCTCATCGCGCGCGTCAGCCTTCGACGAGCGCGATCGCGCGGATCGGGCTGCCCGTGCCGTGGACGATCTTCAACGGCGTCGCGACGACGATCGCCCCCTTCGGCGGGAGCTGGTCGAGATTGGCGAGGCTCGCGAGGCCGTAGCGGCCGTTCTTGTGGAGGAGATTGTGCGCTGGGAAGGGCGGGTTCATGCCGCCAGCCTGGCCGGCATCGGTGCCGATACACTCCGTCCCCCACCCGATCGCGCCCCGCTCCACGACGAGTTCGATGCAGTCGACCGAGGGGCCCGGCGAATGGGGGCCGGTGGCGTCGGCGTTGAGGAAGGCGGCCTCGGACCCGTTGCGCTTCGACCAGTCGGTGCGCATCAGCACCCAGGAGCCGGGCTCGATCGCGCCGTGCGCTGCCTCCCACGCGCGGATCGCGTCGGCGGTGAGGAGATAATCGGGATCGGCCGCGACCTCGGCCGAGCAGTCGATGACCGCGGCGGGGGCGACGAGGCGGCCGACGGGGAGCGTGTCGGTGGTGTTCTGAGGCAGATCCTTGCCGGTGATCCAGTGGGCGGGCGCATCGAAGTGCGTGCCCGAATGCTCGCCGAGCTTCAGCCAGTTCCAGGCCCAGAAGGGGCCGTTCGCGTCATACTCGGAGATCTTGTGGATCTCGATCTTGGGGGTGTCCACCGCGAACTCGGGCGGGAGCTTCAGGAGCGGCGTGTCCGGCCCCAGCGGCGCCGACAGATCCACCACGCGAACGCCGCCCGACGCGAGCCCCGCGGCCAATTGCGACAATGCCGACATGCGAAATCCTCCCAAGGGTGCGAAAGCCTAGTGGGAGTTTCGATGCAAATGCAAATGTCTTGAACGGCGGCGCGGCCTGGCGGCGCGGCATGGCCGCGCGCGGCTGGACAGGGGCCGGGGCCGTCTCTACCTCACCCCATAGGCGGCGGGGCCCGGCCGGCACCTCGGCGCACCGCCCCCGCCCTCCATGGAGCCCGCGATGACCGTCGAAACGTCCGTCCGCCACACGCTCGAGCAGAAATTCTGCTACCGCTGCGGGACGTCGATCGCCCTCGACGCGACCGCCTGCCCGGTCTGCGGCGCGCCGCAGGCGCCGGTCTATCCGCGCAAGAACAAGGTGATCGCGGCCGTCCTCGCCTTCCTCTTCGGCTCGTTCGGCGCGCACCGCTTCTATCTCGGCCAGATCGGCTGGGGGATCCTCTACCTCATCTTCTTCTGGACGGTGATCCCCGGCATCGTCGCGATCATCGAAGGGATCCTCTATCTCGCGATGTCGGAAGAGGCGTTCGCGCGCAAATATGGCTGACCCGGCACCGCCGCGGGGCCCCGGTCCATCATGCGGCGAGGCTGGCCCTCTGGGCGGGAGCCATCAAGGGCTGCGCCCTCCTCCACTAACGTTCCGGCCCTTCGGGTGACGGCTCCCACCCAGAGGGCCGTCCGAGGCGCATGACGGCTCCGGAGGAATGACAGGGCCCGACTCTCCAAAGGAATGAGGGGGCGCCTCACCCCCCCGTGAGGTCGAGCTTCATGCCGAGATGGGTGCCCTTGAAGCCGAGGCGCTCATAGAAGGCGTGGGCGCGAGTGCGGCTCTTGTCGGAGGTGAGCTGGACCATCGCGGCACCGCCCTCGCGCGCCATCGCGACGAGATGGGCAACGAGTTCCGCCCCGATCCCGCCGCCCCGCGCGCTGGAGGCGACGCGCACCCCCTCGATCAGCGCCCGGACCGCACCCTGCCGGCTGAGGCCGTGGAGGAAGGTGAGCTGAGCGCAGGCGACGACCTCCCCGTCCTGTTCGGCGAGGATCAGGTGGTCGTGCGGATTGGCGCGGATCGCTTCCAGCCCGGCGAAATAGCGGGGGTCGGGCGGGTCGGACACCGTCTCGCGCGCGGCGCCGAGCATGTCGTCGGCGAGCATCGCGACGATGGCGGCGACATCGCGCGGCTCGGCCTCTCGGAAAGTGATGGTCATGGGGGTCCCTGTTCCTCGGTGCCGAAGGTGGCGTCGCGCACCCGCTCGAAGCCGAGCGGGTCGGCGCTCCATCCGGCGAGCGCGGCCTCGGCGCGTGGGCCGAGCGCAGCGTATTCGCGGGTCGCCCCGCAAAGCTCCGGGATCGACATGGCGAGCGCCTCGGCCTCCGCGCTGTCGTCGTAGAGGAGGGTGACGACGCGCACCCCGTGGGGGCGGAGGCGCTGGCGCGCCGAGGCGACGAGGCTGAAGGCCGCCGCGGCCGCCGCCGCGCCGCCGCCATCGCCCGGCAGCGGGGCGAGCGCGCCGTCGGGGATCGCGGCGATCAGCGTCACCGGGGCGTGCCCGGCTTTCTTCAGGAGCCCCGCAGAGGCGGCGCGCAGGTGATCGGCCATCCGCTCGGTCGCAAGGAGGAGGTCGCCGAAGCGCGCGTCGCGGGCACCGACCTCGATCGGCTCGAAGGCGCGCAGGAGGACGAGCGCCCCGTCGACGGGCGTGCCGATCCCGTCCTGCTCGAAGACCGTGCAGCCGATCCCTTCCAGGATCGTCGCGATCTGTGCGTCGGTGCCGTAGAGCGCCACGGATTTCGGTGTCATCGCCAGCCCCAGACTTTCCCGCACTTCCGCCGCGCTCGGCTGCCCCGAGCCGCGCGGCGCGGCGACGAGGACGGCGCGGCCCGAGCGATCGAGCTCGGCGCGCACCGCGACCCGGTCGCCGTAGGTCACATTGACATGGGTGAAGGCGATCACCTCACCCCCGAAATCGAGATGGACGGTCGCGATCGGCACCGGGAGGCGCATCGCGTGGGCGCGCGGGAGATCGTGGAGGAGGGTCACGGCCTGCACGCGCCCGTCCGCGCCGATCTCCGTCCAGGCCGGCCGGTCGAGCGCGTGGCAGCGTCCGCACACCGGACGCGGCGGCCAGGCGATCTCGCCGCAATGGTCGCAGAGCGGCAGGCGGAGCGGGCCGCCGCGGATGGCGACGCGGTCGAGCGCGTCCATCAGCGGGCCGCGCGCCGGCGCATGCGCCGTCATGGCGCCGCCTCCGCGCCGCGTCCGGCGAGGATCGCCGCGCACGCCGCAAGGCCCCGATCATAGGGGAGCACGCCGAAGGCGGAGACGAGGCCGACCGAGGCGCCCGGCACCTGCCAGGAGACGGGCGCGCTCTCGTCGCCCTCCGCGGCGGTGCCGGTCACCTGGCGCAGCGCCTCGACGAGGCCATAATGGCCCGCCGCCGCGCCCGGCTCCCCGCCCGCGAGGAGGCCGCCCGCGGTGTTGTGCGGGAAGGAGCCGGTCCGCGTCAGGCCGTGCTCGCGCACGAAGGCGGGACCGTCACCCTTGGCGCAGAAGCCGAGATCCTCGAACTGGATCATCGACAGGATCGGGCAGGCATCGTGGGTCTCGACGACGTCGACCGCGCCCGGCCGCAGGCCCGCCATCGACCACAACTCGCCGATCTCGCGCGCCCAGCCGCCCCGCGTCTGCACGAGGTCGCCGCGATAGGCGCCGTGCCGCTCGATCGTGGCGAGGATGCGGGCGTAGGGGAGCCCGCCCGCGACGGCGTCGATCTCGCGCATGAGGAGGCAGCCGGCCGCGCCTGCGACGGGCTGCGGCCGGTCGTGCGTGACGAGCGGGTCGGCGAGCATTGGGGCGTCTTCATAGTCCGCTTCGGTGAGCGGGGTCGCGCCGAGGAGCGCGTGCGGCACGCCGGCGGCGTTCTCGCGCGCCGCGAGGCAGATCTTGGCGCAATCGGCCCGCGTCGCGCCGAAGCGGCGCATGTAGTTCTGCGTCAAAAGCGCGAGTGGGACGAGCGCGCCCGGACCGCCATAGGGGGCGAGCGCGTCGAGCGTGAAATCGGGCAGCGCCGCCGGCCCCTCCCCCCGATCGGCGGCGATGATCGCCACGGTGTCGATGTCACCGGCCGCGACCATGCGGGCCGCGCGGCGCACGGCGGCGATGGCGCTCGCCCCGCCGAGCATCGGCTGGTCGAGATAGCGGCAGGAGAGGCCGAGCTGGTCGGCGACGGTGGCGACGGTCTCCCCGCCGAGCGAATGGCTCGCAAGGCTCAGCCCGTCGAGGAGCGCGTGGCGCAGGCCCGCCGCGCGCAGCACTCCGGCGAGCGCCGCGGCGGCGAGCGAGACGGTCGAGCCCTCCGCGTGACGGCGGCGCGCCAACGTGAAGGGGGCCGCGAGGACCACGCCATCATAGGGCGCTCTCACAAGAGCCCGCGCCTCGTCGTCGGCGCGGCTGCGGTGCTCACTGGTCCGCCTCGTGATGGAGGACGAGCTTGCGCAGGAGAACGCGCAGCATCTCCACCTCGGTCGCGTCGAGGCCGCTGGTGCTGTCGCGCTCGCGGCGGGCGGCGTGGCGCAGGAGGTCGGCGAGCTTCGCCTCGCCCGTCGCGGTGATCGCGAGCGCGTCGCCGCCGGCCGGCCGCACATAGGCCTGCGCGATCAGCGCCTGGCACGCCTCGTCGAACCGCGTCTCGGACAGCATCGTCTTGGTGAGAAGCTCGCCCTCATCGACGGGGCCGTGCGAGGAGAGGATCGACAGGATGCGCATCTGGCCGCCGTCCGAATCTTCGGCGACGAGCGTCTCGGCGAAGGCCTTGAAGAGGTGGTTGTAGGCGCGGAAGAGGAGCGGGACGAGGAAATCGTCGTACGGGTGGCGCGCATCGCTCACCTCCTCCACCGGCACGCCGCCGGTGCCCGGATGCGGCGCGATCGCCCCGTAGCGCCCCTCGGCGAAGACGAGGCCGCGCCGCTCGTAGCGCACGAAGCGCTCCACCCGGCCGACGATGATGAGATGGTCGCCACCATCGAAGACGGTGTGGCGGCGGCATTCGAAGTGGGCCGCGGGATCCGGCAGCAGCGGCACGCCGCCGAGGCCCGGCTCCCAGGCGACCTCGCCGAACTTGTCGGCGCCGGGGCGGGCGAAGCGGTTGGAGAGCTCCACCTGGTCCTGGGCGAGGACCGAGAAGGCGAAGCGGTCCGCCTCGGAGAAGGCGGCGAAGCTGCGCGCCCGCCGGTCGAGCGACCACAGGACGAGCGGCGGGTCGAGGGAGACGGAGGCGAAGGAGTTCGCCGTCATCCCGTTCGGCACACCGTCCGGGCCGAGGCAGGTGACGATCGTCACCCCGGTCGCGAACTGGCCGAGGGCGCGGCGCATCTCGCGCGTGTCGATCAGGATTTCGGGCGGGACCGAATCGTTCATCGCGAAGGCGGCACGGCGTGAGGGCGGGTGCGCGGGGAGGAACCGGACGCACGCCCTGGCGGCACTCTACGGGGATTGCGCCGCGATTGCGGGATCGCACGGCGCGCCGACGAAGCTGACATACTCCTCCTCCTATACAGCGAGGATAGAGCACAATTCCAGAGCGACGACCAAGGCGGCGATCACCGGAGAAGATTGTCTAAAAACAGGATTCTCCATTCGCCTGCGTGCGGCCGGCCGGCGCGCACGGGGTCAGGCGACGGAGGACTCCGGGAGCTCGGCCGCGAGGCGTTCGTGGAGGGCGTCGAAGGAGAGCGCAGGGGCGTACAAAAATCCTTGAGCGAGGTGCGCGCCGAGGCTGCGGATGCGGTGGGCCTGGGCGTCCGTCTCGATCCCTTCGATGACGAGGCGCAGGCCCAACGTGCGGGCGAGATCGATGATCCCGTGCAGCACCTTCTGGCGCGAAATGTCCTCCTCCAGCCCCTCGATGAAGCGGCGGGCGACCTTCACCTCCGCGATCGGCAGCGTCGCGATCTGCACGAGGGAGGCGTAGCCGCTGCCGAAATCGCCGAGCGAGACGCGGAGCCCCGCGTCCGCGGCGGCGCGGATCGCCTCGGTGATGGTGCCGGACCGGTCCTCCAGGAAGACGGCTTCGGCGATCTCGATGGTGAGGGGGCCCTCGATGCCGCCGCGGTTCGCGAGTTCGATCATGCGCGGCAGGACGGAGCCGCCATTCAGCTCCGTCAGCGAGGCGTTCAGCGAGAGGGAGAGGCGGCGCGAGAGCATCCGGTTGAGGGCGCCGATCTCGCTCGCCGCGCGGTCGGCCATCGCGTCGCCGATTTCGTTGGCGAGCTGCGGGTCGTCGAAGGCGGGGGCGAAGGTCTCCGCCGCGCGGACCCCCTCCTCCGTGACCCAGCGGGCGAGCGCCTCGACGCCGACGACCCGGCCCGTCGCGACATCCACCTGCGGCTGGTAGTGGGGCACGATCCTGCCGCGCGTCAGCGCCTCGCGCACCCCGGCGAGGAGGCGCGAGCGCTCCTCCACCATGGTGCCGAAGCCCGGCTCGTAGAGCGCCAGCGAGGGGGCGCGGATCGCCTTCATCCGGTAGAGGGCGATGTCGGCGGCGGCGATCAGCTCCGTCTCGTTGAGGCCGTGATCGGGGGCGAGTGCGGCCCCGGCGCTCATCGTGACGCGCATCGTGCGCTCGCCCCAGGTGAGGTGGACCTCGAGCGCGGATTTGAGGCGCGCGAGAATGAGGGGCAGGTCCTCGCGGCTGCGCACATCGTCGAGGAGGATCGAGAACTCGTCGCCGCCGGTGCGGGCGACGGTGTCGTGCGCGCGCGTCCCCTCGTCGAGGTGCTTGGCGACGAGGCGCAGGAGCTCGTCGCCCGCGCTGTGGCCAAACGTGTCGTTCACGATCTTGAAATCGTCGACATCGACGAGGACGAGGCAGACGAGCGTCTTCGAGCGCTTGCGCCGCTCCAGCGCCTTGTGGAACCGGTCGGCGAAGAGGGCGCGGTTCGGCAGGCCCGTGAGGTTGTCGTGGTTCGCGGTCCACCAGAGGCGCTCGTTCGCCTCCTGCTGGGCCGTCACGTCCTGGTAGATGCCGAGGAAGCGGTCGCGCCCATCGGCGGCGCGCTGCAGGTCGGCGATGACGCGGACCGTGCGCTTCGTGCCGGCGGCGGTGACGAGGGGGAGCGTCACGTCGCACGAGGCGCCGGTGAGGCGCAGCTCCTGGAAGGCGTCGCGCAGGCGGGTGCGGCCGGGCTCGGGATAGTAGGCCATCACCTCGTTGATGAGGGGCGGCAGGCCACCGGCGGGGATTTCGTGGATGCGGAAGACCTCACCCGACCAGAATTGCTCCTGCGTCGTGATGTCGGCCTCCCACACGCCGACTTTCGCCGAGCGCTCCACATGGTCGAACATCGTGATGTAGCGCCTGAGGTCGGAGCGGTAGCGCTGGATCAGCGCGTTTTCGGCGATGAGGCGGCTGCCGTGCGCGGCGAAGCGCTGGACGCGCCGCGGCGCGATGCCGGGCAGGATCGGGAAGACCATGCACAGGATCTGCCGCGCGGCGCACACCATCGCGATGTTGACGACGCGGCTGAAGGGCGGCGCGAAGGGGAGCGGCGTGCCGGAGAGCGGGGCGAGGCGTCCGGCGAGGGCCACCGGATCCGTGGCGGCGGCGCTTGCCGCGAGCTGGACGACGTGCGGCGTGATCTTGGCGGCCGATTCGCTGCATCCGATCAGCGTCGGACAGGGGTGGAGGTCGACGATCGCGACCGCCCCCGCGTCGAGCACCAGCTCCGCCATGTCCGCGAACCGGTCGAACGGCTGGTCGCGGGAGAGCTTGTTCAGCGCGGCATTGAAATAGTTCAGCATCGACGCCGAGGCCCCGTTCCCCGCGATGGAACGGTGACACTAGGAGCGCTCGCCCGCCCGAGGCTTGCGGCGCACGGGCGGGAGCGGGGACCGTCTCAGTAGGAGTCGCGGCGCGCGCCGGGCGGACGGCGCACCGCCGCCGCGCTCTGGGCGATCGACACGCCCATCCCCGCCGAGATGTAGCCGCCGTCGACATAGAGGGTCTGGCCGGTGATGTAGTTCGCTTCCGGCGAGGCGAGGAAGGCGACCGCGTGGGCGACCTCGTCCTCCGCGCCGAAGCGGCCGAGGGGGATGGTGCGCACATAGTCGGCCCGCGTCTCGGCGGTGTGGACCTCGCGCGACAGCGGCGTCTCCACCGGGCCGGGCGCCACCGTGTTCGCGGTGATGCCGTAGGGGCCGAGCTCCAGCGACATCTGCCCCATGAGGTGGATGAGCGCCGCCTTCGAGGTGCCGTAGGCGGTGCGCCCGTAGCCGGCGCGGGCACCGGAGATCGAGGAGATCGCGATCAGCCGGCCGGCGGACCCCGCCTCCACCATGTCGCGCGCGGCGCGCTGGAAGAGCACGAAGGCGGCGCCGACATGGACGGCGAACGCGCGGTCGAGCGCGCCGCGATCGGTGTCGAGGAAGGGGGCGAGCGGGACGATGCCGGCCGCGTGCACGACGGTGCCGACCGGCCCCAGCGTGTGCGCGATCTGCGCGTAGGCGCGGCGCAGGGCCTCGTCGTCCGTCACGTCGCAGGCGACGCCGATCGCGTCGGGCAGCTGGGCCGCGCGCTCCTGCGCATCCGCGCCGAGATCGATGATGCCGACCCGGTTGCCGGCGGCGGCGAGCCGCTCGCAGATCGCGAAGCCGAGCGCCCCGGCCCCGCCGGTGACGATCGCGGTGCGCGGCAGCGGCGCGGGCTCGTAGCTCGAGGATCCGTTGCCGATCATGCGGGACGGCCCGTCAGATCGGGCGCGACGCGGACGGGCGCGGAAAGGTGGGTGGCGGACGGGGGAGCGGGGGCACGGACGACGATGAGCACATTCCTTTGGCGCCGGCGCGTCGCAAGCCACGAGACCGCACCGGACGGGCGACCGCGCCGCAAGGACATCCCCGCCGAACGGCCGGGGCGGCGCGAACAAGAGCGCCCATTATAGTGCGGTGCGGCAAGAGAGCCAGAAGAAAGGCGGCGAAAGATTCCGGCGGAAGTGAAGAGGCGGCATGGTCCCGAAAGACCACGCCGCCAGGGGTAATGCCTCGCCAATTATAATTATCGTGTCAAATGCCCGGCCGCTGCAGAACCAAGGCATTGCCGCGAGGCAAACTCAAGTCATATTGCGATGCACAACACGAGATCTTGCCCCATGCTGCCGATCGCATCGACACTTCGCTCAGAAGCTGGACGAGGTTCGGGATAGACTGTCGATCCCCGTCCGCTGATCACGGAAACGTCATGCCAGTGTTTCGGCGGTACGTCCAGTGAATAACACCAACATTTGTTATATGCGCAGAGCTTTAGACATACCGCCCCGCGAAGCCTCTGCGATTTTGGCGAACCGCGGCGCCGGCGCATTGACACATGTCATACGCCCCGCACATCGCGACGCCCCAACGCAAACGCGGCCCCGGAGGGCCGCGCTGTTCGTCCGATCGGTTCACGCCGCGACGCGGGCGCTCCGGTCTTTCTTCTCCGCCTGGAGATTTTCCGCCATCAGGAAAGCAAGCTCGATCGCCTGCTCGGCATTGAGGCGCGGGTCGCAGTGCGTGTGGTAGCGGTCCGACAGCGTGTCGGCCGTCACCGGGCGCGCGCCGCCCGTGCACTCGGTCACGTTGGTGCCGGTCATCTCGATATGGATGCCGCCGGCGTGCGTGCCCTCCGCGCGATGGACCGCGAAGAAGGCCTGCACCTCCTTCATGATCCGGTCGAACGGACGCGTCTTGTAGCCGGCGACCGACACGGTGTTGCCGTGCATCGGGTCGCACGACCAGACGACCTTGCGCCCTTCCTTCTCCACCGCGCGGATGAGGGCCGGCAGGTGGTCCATCACCTTGTCGGCGCCGAAGCGGCAGATGAGCGTCATCCGGCCCGCCTCGTTCTGCGGGTTCAGGATGTCGATCAGCTCCAGGAGGCCGTCCGGCGAGAGGGACGGGCCGCACTTGAGGCCGAGCGGGTTCTTCACGCCGCGGGCATATTCCACGTGCGCATGGTCGGGCTGGCGAGTGCGGTCGCCGATCCAGATCATGTGGCCGGACGTGTCGTAGTAATCGCCCGTCAGCGAATCGACGCGCGTGAAGGCCTGCTCGTAGCCGAGCAGAAGCGCCTCGTGGCTCGTGTAGAGGTCCGTCGACTGGAGCTGCGGCGTGTTCTTCGACTCGATGCCGCAGGCGCGCATGAAATCGAGGGTCTCGGAAATCCGGTTGGCCAAGCTACGGTATCGATGACCCTGCGGCGAGTCCTCCACAAATCCCAACATCCAGGTGTGGACGTTGTCGAGATTGGCGTAGCCGCCCTGGGCGAAGGCGCGCAGCAGGTTCAGCGTGGCGGCGGACTGGCGGAACGCCATCTCCATCCGCTCCGGATTGGGCGTGCGGCCCTCGGGCGTGAACGCGATGTCGTTCACGATGTCGCCACGGTAGGACGGCAGCTCGACGCCATCCTGCGTCTCGACGGACGAGGAGCGGGGCTTCGCGAACTGGCCCGCGATGCGGCCGACCTTGGTCACCGGCGAGGCGGCGCCGAAGGTCAGGACGACGGCCATCTGCAGGAAGACGCGGAAGAAGTCGCGAATCCCGTCGGGGTGATGTTCGGCAAACGCTTCGGCGCAATCGCCGCCCTGGAGCAGAAAACCATTGCCCTCCCCCACGCGGGCGAGTTCCGCCTTCAGCGCACGGGCTTCACCGGCAAAGACCAGCGGCGGATAAGACGCAAGACGCGTCTCGACTGCACGCACGGCATCCTCGTCCGGATACTCGGGCAATTGTTTGGCTGGCTTTGCGCGCCAGCTGGAGGGGCTCCAGTTCTTCGCGTTCGTCATGACACTCACCAACTTGTTCGCGGCGGACCGCCGTCATCTGCCGGTAAGAGCCTCGCGTCAACACTTGTTAGCATCCGATCGACCAAATTTCGCTCATCGGTGCTCAACTGTTGCGCACGAGGATAGCGGGGCCTGGCCCGATCGTCGACGATCGGAACATGCCAGCCCTCGGTCGTCGCCATGAAGCGATCGACCCCGTCGGTGCCGAATTCGCGCAGGAAACCCTGCAGAATGACGTCAATATACGTCAGAGTGATCGGATTGTCTTCGTCGCCAAAATGGTCGGACCCGGCGGACGCCTTGAAGATCAGGAGCGGTCCGTCGTGCGGCCGGTCGTCGTGAAAGGACGCGCTTTCGAGCGGCAGCGCGTCATAGCGATATTCGCGCGCCTCGATCGCGGGCCAGAGGCGGTCGTCGAAGGTGACGACGAGCCCCTCGATCTCGCACCCCGGATCCTCGACGACGGAGACGGCGCACACGCCGCCCTTCGGCGTGCGGCTCGACGCGCGCCAGGCCCGCCGCCAGCCCTTCAGGCAGGCGCGGCGGGTTTCGATGGTCTCGGGCAGCGTGCCGCGATTGACGAGGGAGCCGTAGCCGAAAACGGAGAAACTCAAGCGGCCTCGCGACGAAGCTGATGGGTGGGTGAACGCATGGTGACGAGCTCTTCGGCAGCGGTCGGATGGACCGCAACGGTCGCATCGAAGTCCGCCTTTGTCGCGCCCATCTTCACGGCAATGCCGAGCACCTGGATGAGCTCGCCCGCCCCGTGCCCCATCAGGTGGACGCCGAGGACGCGGTCGGTCTCGGCATCGACGAGCACCTTCATGAACATGCGCTCGTCGCGCCCGGAGAGGGTGTGCAGCGTGGGGCGGAACGAGGTCGAGTAGACGTCGACCTGGTCGTAGACCTCCAGCGCCTCTTCCTGGGTGAGCCCCACGGTGCCGAGCTCGGGCTGGGAGAAGACCGCCGTCGGCACCAGCGTGTGGTCGACCTTCACCGGGCGGTTGCCGAACACGGTGTCGGCAAAGGCGTGCCCCTCCCGGATCGCGACCGGGGTGAGGTTGATGCGGTCCGTCACGTCGCCGACGGCGTAGATGGACGGGACGGACGTGCGCCCTTCGTGGTCGACGATCACGGCGCCGCGCTCGTTCATCGCGACGCCGGCCGCGTCGAGGCCGAGCCCCTCGGTCGCCGGCCAGCGGCCGGTCGCAAAGAGGATCGCGTCCGCCTCCAGCGTTTCGCCGCTGCGCATCGTCGCGAGGAGGCCCGCCTCCGTCTTCTCGATTTTCGTGAAGATGTCGTTGAAGACGAACTGGACGCCCTTCTTCTCCATCTCCTTGCGCAGGCTCGCGCGCAGCTCATTGTCGAAGCCGCGCAGGATCTCCCCGCCGCGATAGACGAGCGTCGTCTCGCTGCCGAGGCCGTTGAAGATCCCGGCGAACTCCACCGCGATATAGCCGCCGCCCGCCACGATCACGCGGCGCGGCTGCTCCTTCAGATAGAACACCTCGTTGGAGGTGATGACGTGCTCGATCCCCGGCAGCTCGGTGTCGAGCCAGGGCGTCCCGCCGGTCGCGATCAGGATCACGCGGGCGGTCACAGTCCGCTCCTCCATCGCGATGCGCACGGTGTGCGGTCCCTCGACCTGCGCGCGGCTCATGATGAGGTCGACGCCCGAATTGGTGAGGTTGCGGATGTAGATCGCGTTCAGCCGGTCGATCTCGTGGTCCTTGTTGGCGATGAGGGTGCGCCAGTCGAAGGTCGCCTCGGGCACCGTCCAGCCGAAGCCGGCCGCGTCCTCGAAATGCTCGGAGAATTGGGAGGCGTAGACCATCAGCTTCTTCGGCACGCAGCCGCGGATGACGCAGGTCCCGCCGACGCGGTGCTCCTCCGCGATCGCCACCTTCGCGCCGTTCTGCGCCGCGATCCGCGCGGCGCGCACGCCGCCCGACCCCGCGCCGATGACGAACAGGTCGTAGTCGAATTCAGTCAACTCTCCGCTCCCCCTGGCCTCGGCGCGGCGCACGCGCCCCACCAACGACATGAGCCGGAGGGATGGGTTCCCCCCGGCTGGGCTGTCGCAATCGTCCACCGCGCGACCGGCGCGGCGGGCATGGATTCGCGGCGTCTCCGGCGCCGGGCCGATGGCCGGGCGCCTGCCGCGCGCGTCAGTCCGCTCCGCCCATATGGGGGCGGGGCGGGCGCGGTGTCAGAGAAGGCCGGCCTCGCGAAGCTTGGCGCGCGTCTCCTCGACCATCGCCGCGGAGAGCTGCTGCTCCCACTGGCGGGCCGCACCGATCGAGAGCGCCGTGATCACCGGCGTCTCCTCGGCGAATTTGGTGCCGACGGGCGAGCCGAAAAAGGCCTTCAGCTCGTTCAGCTCGGCTTCGGTGAAGCGGCGCGCCCAGATGAGCTGCATCGTCTTCGACAATTCGACGCGGCGCTGCGCGAACGAGATCGCGACTTCCATCACGGTCTCCTCGATCTCGCGCGTCAGCGCGGGGTTCGAGCGGATGAAGACCGCGCGGGTCTGGTCGGCGAGGCGGGGGAGGATGTCGTCGAAGCCCTGGTCGGACTTGGTCAGGTCGATGACGTCCTGCGCGGCCGCGAGGTGGGATTCGGTGAAGCTGTCGTCCGCCGGAGTCGCCTGCAGGTCGGGCGCGGCATTCTGGGCGGAGGCGGGTCCGGCCATCGCGAGGCCGGCGGCAAGCGCGGCGATCAGAAGGGTCGTACGCATCGGGGCATCCCTAACAAGCAGCATTGCATCGTCGGCTTGAAGCAATTCGCGGCACAACATGCAAGGTCTGCCAGTTGGCCGCCCCCCGTCCGGTGCGCTATCCCCTCCCCGTCAGAGACAAAGCACGGTGGACGATTGTGACGAGACTGGCGGTATTCGACCTCGACGGAACCCTTGTGGACACGGCGCCCGACCTCGTCGACACCTGCAACACCGTGCTCGCGCGGCGCGGCGTGCCGGAAGTCGCGCCGGAAACGCTGCGCCGGCACATCGGCATGGGCGCGCGGGCGATGATCGAGGCCTCGCTGAGGCTGAACGCGATCACCCTGGCGCCGGCGGAGATCGACACGATCTTCCACGATTATATCGAGCACTATGCGAGCCGGATCGACAAGCTGAGCCGCCCCTTTCCGGAGCTTCTGACCGCGCTCGACACGCTGGATGCGGCGGGCGTCGGGCTCGCCGTGTGCACCAACAAGCGCGAGGGGCTCGCGCGCCAACTCCTCACCGCGCTCGGCCTGTTGGATCGATTCGTCGCGGTCACGGGCGGCGACACCTTCCCCGTCTGCAAGCCGAACGCCGAGCACCTCCTGCGCACCATCGAGCTTGCCGGCGGCACGCGCGAGCGCACAGTCTACGTCGGCGACAGCCGGATCGACCGGGAGACGGCGACGAATGCGCGCGTCCCGATCGTCGGCCTCACCTACGGCTATTCGGACGTGCCGATGACGGACCTCGCACCCGAGCGCCTTCTCGGCCCCGGCGAGGATGTCGGCGCCGCGATCCTCGCCCTCTTCCCCGAGGATGCGGGGCTCCAGGCCGCCCAGTAGCGGCCCGTCAGGCGGCGGAACGGTCGAGCGGCAAGAGTGCCGCGAACACCGAACCGTCGCGCCCGGTGTGCTCGAGCTTCAGGTCGCCCCCGAGGCGCACCATGATCTGGCGCGAGATGGCGAGGCCGAGACCCGCCCCGGAGCGGCTGTTGCCGCCGCTCCAGGTGCCGCCGAATTTCGTGAAGAGGCGGGGCCGCAGCGATTCGGCGACGCCGCCCCCATGGTCGCGCACGCGCAGCACCGCGTGCCCCTCCTCCGCGCCCGCCGTGATCCGCACGTGCGGCACCGAGCCGTGGAATTTCACCGCGTTGGAGATGAGGTTCACGAGCACCTGCTTCAGCCGGTCGGCGTCCGCGTGCACCCAGACCGGGCCCGGCGCGTCGATGCGCAATTCCACCCGGTTGCGCTCGGCGAACCCCTCCATCGCCGCGGCCGACTGGCGGGCGATCTCGGCCGCATCGATTCGCCGCGTGTCGATCGGCGCGATGCCCGCCTCGAGGCGCGAGAGGTCCAGGATGTCGTCGAGAAGGCGCGTCAGCCGCTCCGATTCGGTGAAGATGATCTCGATGAAGCGCGCGGCGCGATCCGCGTCGTCCGGCCCGTCGCGCAGCAATTCGGCGAAGGCGCGGATCGCGGTCAGCGGCGTGCGCATCTCGTGGCTGACGCGGCTCAGGAAATCGTCCTTCTCCAGCAGAAGCTCGGTGAGCGTCGCGTTCGCCGTGCGAAGCTCGGAGGCGGTGCGCTCCAGCTCCACCGAGCGCACGCCGAGCTGTCGCGCCGCCTCGATCGCATCCTGCGTCTCGCGCAATAGCGAGATGGCGGCGTCGACGCTGATCGGCTCCCCGGTCGCGACGCGCGTCACCATCGTGTGCGCCGAGGCCGCGCCGAGGGCGTAGCCGATCTCCCGCTCCACATGGGCGAGGAAGGCGCTGTCCACCAATTCGTTGCCGCCGCCATCGCCCGCGAACATCGCGTGCGCGCGCTCCGGGCCGAGGATGCGCTGGGTGAGGCGGAAGAGATCGCGCCGGTTGACCGAGCGGCGCAGCGTCGGCTCCGGTCCGCCGCGGTGGAGCGCGTCGACGAAGAGCGTCGCCTGGAGCTGGTCGATCGCCGCCCCGCGCGTCAGCAGTGAGCCGAGGACGTAGAGCACGGTGTTCAGCGTCAGCGACAGGAGGACGCCGAAGACCAGCGGGTCCACCGCCTCCGGCCCGGCCGCCATGCGCGGCGGCAGCACGGTCGTGCGCAGCACCGCCGCGACCCCTTCCGCGAAGCCGAAGCTCGGCAGGAGGAGCGTCACGACCCAAACCGCCGCCCCGGCGAGGAGGCCAATCGTGGCGCCGATCCGGTTGGCGTTGCGCCAGAAAAGGCCGCCGAAGAGGGCCGGCGCGAACTGCGCGACCCCCGCGAAGGCGATGAGGCCGATCGAGGCGAGCCCGTTCTCCGCCCCGCTCGCGCGGCTGTAGAGATAAGCGAGCGCCAGGATCAGCACGATCGCGACGCGCCTTGTGAAGAGGACGGCGGCGGTGAGGCCCGTCGCATCGCGCGAGGGCCGCTCGGCGAGTTCCGGCGCGACGAGGTGGTTCGAGATCATCACCGCGAGCGCGAGGGAGGCGACGATCACCATCGAGGTCGCCGCCGAGAGGCCGCCGATGAAGGCGACGACCGCGAGCGCATGCGCCCCTTCGGCGAGCGGCACGGTGAGGACGAAGAGGTCGGGCTCGTTGCCGGGCGGCAGGTGGGTGAGGCCCGCCACCGCGATCGGCAGCACCCCGAGGGTGATGAGGAAGAGATAGAGGGGGAAGAGCCAGGCGGCGACGCCGAGATGGGATTCATCCCGGTTCTCGATCACCGTCACCTGGAACTGGCGCGGCAGGCAGATGATCGCGATCGCGGAGAGCGTCGTCAGCACGACCCAGCGCACGCCGCGCTCGTCCGGCATGGTGCCGACCGCATGGAGCGCCTCGCGCCAGTCGGCGAAGGCGCCGCCCTCGGCCGGGCCGCCGCGCACCAGGAGGAAGGCGAAGACGCTGATCGCGAGGAGCGCGCCGAGCTTCACCACCGATTCGAAGGCGATCGCGGCGACGATGCCGGGCTGGCTCTCGTCCGCGTTGAGGCGGCGCGTGCCGAAGAGGCAGACGAAGAAGATCATCGCGACGGCCACCCAGAAGCCGGTGTCGGCCGTCGCCTCCCCCTCCCCCACCAGCGCGGTGAAGGAGCGCGTGATCGCGAGGAGCTGGAGGGCGATATAGGGGGTGATGGAGGCGATCGCGATCAGCGTGACGATCACCGCCACGGGCCGGCTCTTGCCGTAGCGGGCGGAGAGGAAGTCGGCGATCGAGGTGATGCGCTGCGCCTTCGCGACCCGCACGAGCTTCGGCAGGAAGAGCCACCAGGCCATCAGAACGAGCGTCGGGCCGATATAGATCGTCACGAACTCGAGGCCGGAGCGGACCGCCGTGCCGACCGCGCCGAAGAAGGTCCACGAGGTGCAATAGACCGCGAGCGAGAGGGTGTAGACGACCGGCGTGAAGAGCGCGTTCACCCGCCCCGCCGCCGCGAGACGGTCGGTCACGAAGGCGATGACGAAGAGGAGCGCGAGATACGCCCCGCCCACCGCCAGCACGAGCGGCGAGGTCAGCATCAGTCGCGCATCCGCCGGTTGACGGCGCGGGTGAGGACGATCCCCAGAAGCCAGGCGGCGAAGACGTAGACGACGAGGGTCGGGATCCCGAAGAAGGACCAGTCGCGCTGGGCAAGCGCCAGGGCGGGCGGGGTGAAGAGGAGAGGCCCGGCGAGCGCCACGATCGCGCGCGCGTCGCTGCGCTCCGGCGACGGCTCTGGCGGGGCCTTCTTCGGAGGCGCCTCGGGCCGGTTCACGGCGCGGCGATGAGGGCGCGCACCGTCTCCATCAGCGCCCGGTTCGAGAAGGGCTTGGTCACGAAGGCGTCGACGCCGAGCGCCTCCATCCGCTCCCGGTCCGCCGTCTGCCCCTTCGCGGTGAGGACGCACGTCTTCGGCCGGACCGCCATCCCCTGCAGCGCCTCCGCGACCTCGAAGCCGGAGCGGCCGGGGAGCATGATGTCGAGGACGATGAGGTCGTAGTCGCCGAGCGCGCCAATCGCCTCGCCACCGTCCGGGATGACCTTCGCGGCGAACCCCTCGCGCTCCAGGAGGAAGACCAGCGCCTCGGCGATGTGCGGTTCGTCTTCGACGACGAGGACACGCGTCATGTCTCAGTCCTCCCGTCCGCCATGGGCCCGCTGGCCGCATCCGACACGCTTGCACGACAGGCACTCATAGCCCGCGCGGGTGACGAGGCTGTCCCGCCCCGCAGCGAAGGCGTCGCCATAGACGATCGCGTCGGCGTGGCTCGCCTCCACGCCGAGCATGACGGCGAAGCGCGTCGGCGGCTGCGCCTGGCGCCGCGGCGTCTTCTCCAGCGCACGGGCGAGGAAGAGGAATTGCTCGCCTTCGAGGTCGGCCATCTGGGACAGGGTGCGGCCGGGCTGCGAGAAAGCCTCGTAGATCACCCACAGCGGGCACGCCCCGAAGAGCGGCAGGCGCAGCTCCGGCGTCGACAGACGCTTGGAGACGGTGCCGGCCGGGTCGACGCGCAGGAAGGCGAACGGCACCCCCTCCGCCCCCGGCCGCCGCAGCGTCGCGAGGCGGTGGGCGACCTGCTCGAAGCTCGCCCCGAAGAGGCTCGTCAGCTCGTCGATATCGTAGCGCGTCGCGACGGCGGCGGCGTGGAAGGTGGCGTAGGGCATCATCAGCGCCCCGGCCGCGTAGCGGGCGAGCGCGCCGCGCGCGCGCCGTATTGCCCCCTCGGTGCGGAACTGATGGCGGTCGAGCTCGCCCTCGATGACGGCGTCGAGGTGGATCGCGATCACCGCGCGCGCCGCCTCGAAGCGCGCGCTCGGCGGGCCCTCGGGGAGCGCCGGGGCCGGGATCGCCTCCACCGCGGCCTCCACGGCGTCGAAATAATTGTTGCGGTCCTGGAGGTAGGCGTCGACCTCGCGCACGTCCGCCCCGGCGGCGTCGACGGCCGTTCCGGTCTGCAGCGCCTTGATCATCTCGCGCGCCACATCGGTGAGGCGCGCGCTCTCGGAGGCGAGCGTGTTGGTGAAGCGCCGGCGGTGGGCGTCCTCCATCGTGTCGAAATCGGACAGGATCTCGGCCGCGGCGCGGATCGAGGTGATGCGGCTCAGGATGTCGTGGGCGAAGGAGATCCATTGCGGGTCGCGCGCGAAGCGGTCCGCGAGACGGTAGGCGCGCGCCTCGGCCGTCAGCGCCCGTGCGTGGAGTTCCAGCACCACGCGCGCCCAGTCCGGCGAATAGGCGACGAGGCCGGCCGCGTTGTCGGGCGGGCCGTCCGCGAACGTGCGCGAGACCTCGGCGAGGTCGGCCGCGAGTCGGTCGTCGCTGACGGCGGTGAAGGCGTCGGGCGGGACGCCGAGCCGCTCGGCGATGCGGTTGAGGAGGCGGCCGCCGATCTGCCGCTTGTCGCTCTCGATGAGGGAGAGATAGGCCGGCGAGACACCCACGGAGGAGGCAAGGTCACGCTGGGTGACGCCCGCGGTCCGCCGCTGCGTGCGAATCCGGTCGCCGATCGGGACGCGTTGCGCCGTCGTCATTCCGACCTCGTCGTTTCCTCAGCGGCTTGTTGTTTGGCAGGAATGAGGCGCCGCTTTCTTGGCAATAGACTCACAAGTTTACAGAGCTTTGCAAGTCCTAAGCGCGCGGCACGCGAACTTTACCGCAGCTTCACCGACCGGCCACTCCGTCCCGTGGAAGGTGCCCGCGCGGCCGGTTTCGTTGTCGCCACCCCGCCGACAGCAAACGATCGCGCGGGGATACGGCCTGTGATTGAGTTTACAGACAAAGTCCGCGTCGAGCGTGAATTTTACAAAAGTTTGACACGCGCCGACCTTCGCCTTGTGACCCGCTGACGCACTGAATTAGACGTAATTGAGGCACAGAAGCCAGCTCACGAGCTTCGGCCAAGGGAGGACTTTCATGACCATCTTAAAGCGTCCGTCTCGTCGCGGGTTTCTTCAAGGAACTGCGATCGCCGGCGTCTCGCTGGCGGCGCCGACCTTCTTCACGCGCAATGCGTGGGCCGAGGAGAATTTCTGCAACGCGCCGAAGGGTGCGAACGTCGTCTTCGGCTTCAACGTGCCCCAGACCGGGCCCTATGCCGACGAAGGCGCGGACGAGCTGCGCGCGTATGAGCTTGCCGTGGAGCACCTCAACGGCGAAGGCGACGGCGGCATGCTGAACACCTTTAAGCCATCATCGCTCAAGGGCAACGGCGTCCTCGGCAAGAAGATCCAGTTCGTCACCGGCGACACGCAGACGAAGTCGGACGCCGCGCGCGCCTCGGCCCGCCGGATGATCGAGAAGGACGGCGCGATCATGATCTCCGGCGGCTCCTCGTCGGGCGTCGCCGTGGCCGTGCAGAGCCTCGCGCAGGAAATCGGCGTCGTCTACATGTGCGGCCTGACGCACTCCAACGACACGACCGGCAAGGACAAGCGGCGCTACGGCTTCCGCCACTTCTTCAACGCCTACATGTCCGGCATCGCGCTCGGCTCGGTGCTCGCCGAGGCCTACGGCAAGGAACGCCGCGCCTACCACCTCACCGCCGACTACACCTGGGGCTGGACGCAGGAAGAATCCATCAAGAACGCCACCGAGGCGCAGGGCTGGCAGACGGTGCAGACCGTGCGCACCCCGCTCGGCGCCGGCGACTTCTCGCAGTATCTCACGCCGGTCCTCAACTCGGGCGCCGACGTGCTGATCCTCAACCACTATGGCGGCGACATGGTGAACTCGCTGACCCAGGCGGTGCAGTTCGGCATGCGCGACAAGCAGGTGAACGGCAAGCAGTTCGAGATCGTCGTGCCGCTCTACTCGGAGCTGATGGCCGAGGGCGCGGGCGAGAACGTGAAGGGCATCTTCGGCACGTCCAACTGGAGCTGGCAGCTCCAGGACGAGGGCACGAAGGCGTTCGCCAAGTCGTTCGGCCAGAAGTACGGCCGTCCGCCGTCGCAGGCCGCGCAGACCTGCTACGTGCAGGCCCTCCTCTACGCCAATGCCGCCGAGACCGCCGGCACCTTCTATCCGCCCGAGCTGATCAAGGCGCTGGAAGGCTTCGAGTTCGACGGCATGGGCAACGGGCCGACGCTCTATCGCGGCGAGGACCACCAGTGCTTCAAGGACGTGCTCGTGGTGCAGGGCAACGAAGCCGCGACCTCGCAGTACGATCTCCTCAAGGTCTACAAGATCGTGCCGCGTGACCAGGTCACGTACGACGCTTCGATCTTCGGCGGCGAGCTCGGCCCCTACGAAGTGGCCGGCTGCAGCGCCTGATACCTGACTGAAACCGGGGCCGGTCCACCGCCGGCCCCCTTGAATGCGACTTGCGACCGCGGCCCTTCGGCCGCGGCGTTGACGCCTTGCGGCCGCACGCGACGGGGAGTGCGATGGACGCCATTCTTCTTCAACTCTTGAACGGGCTCGACAAGGGGGGCGCCTACGCGCTCATCGCCCTTGGCCTGACCCTCACCTTCGGCACCCTCGGTGTCGTCAATTTCGCCCACGGCGCGCTCTTCATGCTGGGCGCCTTCTGTGCCGTCGGCCTCCAGGAGATCCTCACGCTGTCCGTGCGGATCCGGGACGAATCGATCACCTTCTTCGAGGCCTACAAGGAAGAGCCCTATCTCATCCTGTGGTTCGGCGACACGGGCGCCGCGATCATAGACTGGGTGGTGCCGCTCTCTGTGCTCATCACGATCCCCCTGATGCTGCTCGTCGGGGTGATCTTCGAGCGCGGCCTGATCCGCTTCTTCTACAAGCGCCCCCACGCCGAGCAGATCCTCGTGACCTTCGGTCTCGCGATCGTCATCCAGGAGCTGATCAAGGCGGGCTTCGGGGCGAACCCGATCCCGATCTCCGCGCCGGAAATCGTGCGCGGCTCGGCCGATATCGGCGCGATGCTGGGGCTCAGCGGCGTGATCACCTATCCCTGGTGGCGCATCATCTACCTCTTCTCCTCGCTCGCGATCATCGGCGGCGTGTTCGCCTTCCTGAACCTCACCACCTACGGCATGGTGGTGCGCGCCGGCATGGCCGACCGTGAGACGGTCCAGCTCCTCGGCATCAACATCCAGCGCCGCTTCACCGTGGTCTTCGGCCTCGCGGCCATCGTCGCGGGCCTCGCGGGCGCGCTCTACACGCCGATCCTCACGCCGAACTACCACATCGGGATGGACTTCCTGGTCCTCTCCTTCGTCGTGGTCGTGGTCGGCGGCATGGGCTCGCTGGGCGGCGCGGTCCTCGCCGGCTTCCTGCTCGGCATCCTGCAATCCTTCGCCTCGCTGAACGAGGTGAAGTCGATCCTGCCCGGCATCGACCAGATCATCATCTACCTCGTCGCCGTCGTGGTGCTCCTCGCGCGTCCGCGCGGGCTTCTCGGCCGCCGTGGCGTCATGGAGGCGTAGGACAATCATGGACACCACACCCCACACCCCGAAGACGGGTGGTGCGGCCGGCGCCATGGGCGAGCCGCACAGCGCCCACTACCACACCAAGCAGGAGCTGCCGACGCAGCTCCCGCCCCTCGGCCCCGACATGCGGCCCCTGTGGCCGCCGAAGGCCGACATCCTGATGACGGTCGTGTTCGCCATCGTGGTGTTCACGATGCCGATCTGGCTCCAGCCCTTCGGCGCGGCCTATCCGGACCTGATGCAGCGCTTCGCGATCTTCGGGATCTTCGCGATCGGCTTCAACATCCTGTTCGGCCTGACGGGCTACCTCTCCTTCGGCCACGCCGCCTTCCTCGGCGTCGGCTCCTATGCGGCGGTGTGGTCGTTTAAGCTCCTCTCCTTGAACATCGTGCCGGCGATCATCCTGTCGGTCCTCATCGCGGGCGTCTTCGCGGCGGCGATCGGCTACGTCTCGCTGCGGCGCTCGGGCATCTACTTCTCGATCCTGACGCTCGCCTTCGCGCAGATGTGCTACAACCTCGCCTATTCGGTGCTGACCCCCATCACCAACGGCGAGACGGGCCTGCGGGTTCTGCGCGACGACCCGCGCATCATCGACACCGTCTTCGGCACGGCCGAGGTCGCGATCCCGCGGGCGAGCTTCTTCGGCATCCAGATGACGGGCATGGCCGGGTTCTGGGCCTGCGCGATCTGCCTGATGGTCGCCTTCTATATCGCGCTGCGCATCACGCGCTCGCCCTTCGGCATGATGCTGCGCGGCATCAAGTCGAACCAGACGCGCATGGCCTATGTCGGCTTCAACACGCGCCCCTACACGCTCACCGCCTTCGTCGTGTCGGGCATGTATGCCGGCCTCGCCGGCGCGCTTCTCGCGGTCGTCGACCCGCTCGCGGGCGCTGAGCGCATGCAGTGGACGGCGTCGGGCGAAGTCGTCCTGATGACGATCCTCGGCGGCGCGGGCACCCTCCTCGGCCCCTTCATCGGCGCGGTTCTCATCAAATATTTCGAGAACATCTTCTCCGCCCTCGGCCACACGACGCTTGTCGACGTCTTCTCCTTCCTGCCCGACGGCGCGCGCGACGTGGTCGTGACCATCGTCTCGCCCTTCGTCGGCGAAGGCTGGCACCTCACCCTCGGTGTGCTCTTCGTCCTCGTGGTCATCTTCCTGCCAGGCGGGCTGACCGAAGGCTTCAGGCGGATCGCCCGGCTCTTCACCGGCCGCAAGACGGAAAAGTCGTCATGAAAGAGAATGCCGTTCTCCACGTCGCGGACGTTCAGAAGAACTTCGCGGGCCTGCGCGCCCTCTCCGACATCGATCTGACGATCGAGGAGGGAAAGACCCACGCGATCATCGGCCCCAACGGGGCGGGCAAGTCGACGCTCCTCAATGTGTGCGTCGGCCGCATCGCCCCGGACGAAGGTGCGGTGGTGTTCAAGGGCAAGGTGATCACCGGCAAGAAGCCGCACGAGATCAACCAGCTCGGCATCGCCCGCGTCTTCCAGACGCCGGAGATCTTCCCGGACCTCACGCTCCTGCAGAACGTGATGGCCCCCGCCTACGCCAAGCGCGACGGCGCGGTCCGGCTGAACCTCCTCTCCGCGCTCGATGCCGACAAGGACATCCGCGCCGAGGCCGAGCACATCCTCCTCGATGTCGGCCTCATCGAGAAAAGGCACGACGAGGCCGCCTCGCTCTCGCGCGGCGACAAGCGCCGGCTGGAGCTGGCGATGTGCCTCGTCCAGCACCCTTCGCTCCTCCTCCTCGACGAGCCGACCGCGGGCATGAGCCGGCTCGACACCAACCGCACCATCGATCTCCTCAAGCGGATCAAGGAGCGGGGCATGACCAAGGTGATCATCGAGCACGACATGCACGTCGTCTTCTCCCTCGCCGACAAGGTCTCGGTGCTGGCGCAAGGGCGGATCATCGCCGAGGGCACCCCCGACGAGGTGCGCCGCGACCCCAAGGTCCAGGAAGCCTATCTCGGAGGAGCGCACTGATGAGCGCCGTCGACACGCACGCCGCGCCCGCCCGCAACGCGGCGCCCGGCACCCAGCCCTATTTCTCCTGCGAGGACGTGCACGCCTATTATGGCGAGAGCTACATCGTCCAGGGCGTCTCCTTCGCGGTGAACGAGGGCGAGGTCGTCGCCCTCCTCGGCCGCAACGGCGCCGGCAAGACCTCCACGCTGCGCACCATCGCGCGGATGGACAACCCGCAGATGCGCGGCGGCAAGATCCACCTCGGCGGGCACGACCTCACCCGCATGACCTCCTACGAGGCGGCCCGCCTCGGCCTCCAGCTGGTGCCAGAGGACCGGCGGATCATCCCCGGCCTCACGGTGGAGGAGAACCTGAAGCTCAGCCAGATCGCCGAGCCGAAGGGTTGGGAGATCGAGCGCATCTACTCCCACTTCCCCCGCCTCGCCGAACGGCGGCGGCAGGAGGCGGTGACGATGTCGGGCGGCGAGCAGCAGATGCTGGCGGTCGCCCGCGCGCTCGCCCGCGACCTGAAGCTCCTCCTCCTCGACGAGCCCTATGAGGGTCTCGCCCCGGTCATCGTCCACGAGATCGAGGCGATCGTCAGCGAGATCAAATCCCTCGGCATCACGACGATCATGGTCGAGCAGAACGCGATCGCCGCGCTCAACCTCGCCGACCGCGCCATCATCATGGACATGGGCGAGATCGTCTACACGGGGTCGGCAGCCGACGTGCTCGCCGACAAGGCGCTGCGAGAAGAATATCTCGCCGTCTGACGGGGCCCGGCGGCCGGCACGCGACGTCGCACCGCGCGTGCCGGCCAAAACCCCGCGCTTGCGGTCCTCCCCGGCGGGTCGGATGATGGCGTGCGCCGCGGCGCCCCCGCCACCATCTCGAGGATTGTTCCTTGGCCGAGCCGACCCTGCCGCCGATCTTTGACGGCCACAACGACATCCTGTCGAAACTCGCGGCGAGCGGCCCGTCGGGCGCGATCGCCCGCTTCCGCTCCAACCCGTCCAGCGCGATCGACAGCGCGCGGGCGAAGACCGGCGGTTTCCGGGGCGGCTTCTTCGCCGTGTGGATCCCCTCCACCAACATCGCCGGGCTCGACTATTCGGCGATGGCGAAATCGCGCTTCAGCGTCCCCCTCCCCCCGGAGGTGCCGCACGATTCGGCCGTGGCTGCAGCGGCGACGCAGATCTCGATCCTCACCAACCTGGAGCGCGCCGGCGAGGTCACGATCTGCAAGAGCGCCGAGATGCTGGAAGGCGCGATAACGTCAGACGGCCCCCTCGCCGCGATCCTCCACATCGAGGGTGCGGAGGCGATCGACCGCGACCTCGCCCTTCTCGACGTCTTCCACGCGGCGGGCCTGCGCTCGCTCGGCCCCGTCTGGAGCCGGCCGAACCGGTTCGGCAACGGCGTCCCCTTCCGCTTCCCGACGACACCCGACACCGGCCCCGGCCTCACGCCGGACGGGTTCCGCCTCGTCGAGCGCTGCAACGCGCTGCGCATCATGGTGGACCTCTCCCACATCACCGAGCAGGGCTTCTGGGACGTCGCCAAGCGCTCGGCCCACCCGCTCGTCGCGACCCACTCCAACGCGCATGCCCTGTGCGCCTCGGCGCGCAACCTCACCGACAAGCAGCTCGACGCGATCGCGGAGACCAAGGGGATGGTGGGCGTCAATTTCGCGACCGCGTTCCTGCGCGAGGACGGGCGGATGATCGCGGAGGTGCCGCTGACGCGCATCCTCGACCATATCGACCACCTCCTCGCCCATCTCGGCGAAGACGGGGTCGGGCTCGGCTCGGACTATGACGGCGCGCTGGTGCCGGACGAGATCACCGGCATCGACCAGCTCCCCCGCCTGCGCGCGCTCCTCCTGGAGCGCTACGGCGCGGCGCTGACGGAGAAGATCTGCTGGCGCAACTGGGTGCGTGTCGCGCGGGCGACCTGGGGCGCCTGACGCGCCCTTCCCCACGCGCGGGAGGATCGCCTCAGATCTGGGCGAGCGTCCAGTTCACCACGTCGACGGCGAGTCGCTGCACGGCCTGGTTCATGCCGGCCGCCGCCGTCTCGACCTGGTCGTTCGAGATCGGCACCACGGTGTCGAAGATGCGGCTCGACATCACCCGGCCGTTGCTGTCGTTCAGGAGCTTGACCGACACTTCCACGCGGGCGCGGTCCGAGCCGTAGGTCTCGACCTGGAAGGCGCGGACCTCGGTCACGATCTGGTAGTTGATGAGGAGGCTCTGCCCGGGCAGGCCCACCGCATCGACACGGCCGGTGTTCTGGAAGGTGTCGAGGAGGACGCGCTGGAGGACGCGGGGCGCCACGTCCTGATAGGCGACTTCCGGATAGTAGGAGAGCGTCAGCTCGGTCGGCTTGACGGCGATCTTGCTGGTGTTCAGCGCCTCGAGCGCGCGCGGCTCGGGCACCAGGATCTGCGCCCGCGTGCCCCGGCTGACCGGCGGGCTCGACATGGCCGACAGCTCATAGATCGCGCTGACTTTCTCGCCGCCGCCGCAGCCGGCGACGACGAGAACCCCGAGTAGCGCAAGGACAGAGGCAAGCCCTCTCATCGGCGTTGCGGCTGATAGCGGGGGCCGCTCGGACCGCCGAAGATGACGCGGCTCGGATCTCTGTCAAAACTCGACACGGCGCTCTCAATCGAAACCAGAGTACTTCTACCTTGGTTGAGGAGGGCACGCAGATCGTCAAGGCCACCATTCGAGAAGCGGGCCACGCTCCCCGCGATTTGGTCGGCGCGTGACGCAAATGCTGCAGCAACTTCATTAACCGAACGCGCCGCGTTGCTGACATTTGCGATGAGACCCTGGATCGGACCGTCGAGGAGGCGGTTCGCGCGGGTCATCACCGAGCCGACTTCTTCGGAGGCTTCCTCCAGGTTCTCGGCGATCCGCTGCACCCGGTCGACGATCTGCTTCAGCGTCCCGTCCTCGCCGCCCATCGTGCCGAGGGCGTCGTTGAGGCCGCGGGCCGCCTGCGAGATGTTGTCGATTGCCTGCCCGATCTCGCCGGTGCGCGCCGCGATCGCCGAGGCGATGGAGCGGACGTCGGCGATGATGTCGTTGATCGCCTCCGTGTTCACCTCCGAGAGCGTCTCGGACACCGACTGCACCGCCTGGTCGACCCCGTTCATGATGTCGGAGACGCGCGGGGCGGCGTTGCCGAGCTCGGTCGCGAAGGCGGTCACGCTGTCGATCGCGTTGCCGATCGCCCCGGCGCGGGCCGAGACGGCGGTCGTGACCTCGTCCACCTTGCGCGCGGCGTCGCCGGCCGTCGCGAGGATCTGGGTGAAGTCCTCCCGCGCCCCCGAGAGCGTCGTCGTCACGTCGCGCACATTGGTGACGATGGTCGACACCGCCGTCGGGTCGATGGCGCCGAGCGCGTCGGAGAAGTTCGCGACGCCCGGCTCGACCCGCTGGAGGAGGTTCGGCAGGCCGTCCGCGAAGGTGCGCGCGCTCGCGACCGTCGCGTTCACGTTGTCGATCGTGGTGCCGATCGCCTCCTGGCGGGCGGCGATGGTGTCGACCACGCCGCGCACGTTGGTGGCGATCGCCTGCGCGTCGGTGGTCGTCGCCTCGACGCTCGCGACGATGCGGGTGATCGCCGGCCCCTGCTGGCGCAGCGAGGTGGCGAGGCTCTGAAGGTCGGTGACGACCCCCTGGATCGCCTCGCGATCGATCGACTGGAGCACCTGGGAGACGTTCTCGATCCCCGGCTGGAGCGTCTCGACGAGACCGGGCAGGGTCGACGCGAAATTCTGCGCCGAGAGCGAGATCGCGTCGATCCGGTCGATCACCTCGCCGATCTGCGGCGTGCGCGTGGAGATCGCGGTCGCGACCTCCTCGATCCGGCTCGCCGCACCGTTGGCGCTGTCGATCATCGCGGTGATCGTGCCCTGCTTCTCGCTGATCGCGGTGATGAAGCTCGCAACGTCACGCTGGATCGCGCCGATGGCCTCCGGGTCGAGCGCGGAGAGCGCGTCGCCGGCATTGCGGATGCCGGGCTCGAGCGCGTCGATCGCGCCGCTCAGCTTGCCCGTCGCGGCCTGCACGTCGGTCACGACGCGCGAGGCGTTGTCGACCATCGTGCCGATCTCCTCGGACCGCGAGGAGATCGCGGCGACGAGCGTACGCCCGTCGGCGGCGATCACGCGGGCGTCCGCGACGATGCCGGCAATGGGCTCGCCCTGGGCGGTGATCTGCTCGACGAAGGAGTTCGCGTTCTGGACAATGCTCGAGATCATCGCCGGGTCGATCGCGGAGAGCGCGTCGCCCGCATTGCGCAGGCCCGGCTCGAGCGCGTCGATCACCCCGCCGAGCCGCGCCGTCGCGGCCTGCACGTCGGTCACGACGCGCGAGGCGTTGTCGACCATCGTGCCGATCTCCTCGGACCGCGAGGAGATCGCCGCTACGAGCGTGCGCCCATCGGCGGCGATCACGCGGGCGTCCGCGACGATGCCGGCGATCGGCTCGCCCTGGGCCGTGATCTGTTCGACGAAGGAGTTCGCATTCTGGACGATGTTCGCGATCATCTCCGGATCGATCGAGCCGAGCGCGGTGGAGACGTTCTCGATCCCCGGACGCAGGCTCTCCACGAGTTCAGGCAGCCCCGCGGAGGCCGTGCGGATCGAGGCCGACACGGCTTCGGCATTGTCGATCACGGACGAGATCTGCGGCATCTTCTCCGAAATCGCGGAGGCGATGGACTGGATCTGCTCGGCCGCGCCCGTCGCGCCGGTCACGAGCGATTCGATGTTGCCGGACTGGGCCGACAGCGATGTGGCGAAGGTGCCGATATCGGTGACGACCTTGTTGATCGCCGCCGCGTCGACCGCCTGGACCACGCCGCGCGCGTCGGTGAGGAGGTTGTTCGCCTCGGTGACGAGCTGCGGCGCGCTGTTCGAGGCCTCGCGCAGGTTCGCGATGAGGACGCCCGCATCGTCGAGCGCCTTCTCGATCACGGTGTTGCGCTCGGCGATCGCGCGGGCCACCTGCTCGATGCTCTGAGCGGCGTCGGTCGCGGCGTGCACCAGCGTGCTGAAGGATTCGGTCTCCTCGGCGAGCTTGGAGGTGATCCGGTCCACATTGCCGACGATGCGGGTGACCTGCTCGGGCGTGACGGCGGCGAGCGCCTGGCTGAAGGAATCGATGGCCGGACGCGCGGCGGAGACGGCCTCGCGCGCGTCGCCGATGAGGGCACCCGCATCGTCCACCGCCTTGCCGAGCGCCTCGCGCTTGCCGGCGAGCGTCTCGGTCAGCTCGCGCACATTGCCGCTCACGACGGCCGCGTTGTCGACGAAGGTGCCGATCTCCGCCGAGCGGGTGGAGAGGACGCCCGTCGCGTTGCGGATATTCTCGACGATCTCGCCGATCGACGCCGAATCCACCGACGCGATGACGTCACCGGCCGAGCGGATCGCTTCGCCGAGCACGCCGGCCGCATCGTCGAGGCGGACGACGAGCCCGTTCACGTTGCCGACGATCTGTTCGGCCTGCTGGCTGATCTGCGGCAGCGTGGAGGTGAAGGTCTCGACATTGTCGACGATCTGGCCGACCCGCTCCGGATTGATCGCGGTGAGGATCGTGTTCGCGCTCTGCACGACCGAGGTCACCTGCGGGACGGTCGTCGCGATCGCGCGGCCGGCGTTGGAGACGTCGTCTATGAGGCCGGAGATCTGCGGCGCGGACTCGGCGAGCGCGTCGGTGAAGGTCTTCACGTTCGCGACCACGGTGTTGACGTTGTCGCGGTTGTCGGTGAGCAGCTGGTCGACCGTGTCGAGCGTGGAGTTGAGGCGCTGGAGCACGCTCGTCGCCGTGTCGACGACGTTGGTGAAGGTGGAGGTCGCCGCCTCGATGGTGGGCGGATCGGGGATGCCGTCTTCGTCCTCGTCCACGACCTCCTCGCGGGCGAAGAGGGACGGCGCGGATTCACTGCCGCCGCTCAGCGAGATGTAGGCGACGCCGGTGAGACCCTGGAAGCCGAGCGTCGCGACCGTGTCGGTCTTGATCGGGGCGCGCGGGTTGAGGCGGGTGATCGCGATGACGTTGTCGCCCCCTTCCGGGGCGAATTCGAGGCGCGTCACCTCGCCGACGCGGATGCCGTTGAAGAGGACCGAGCCGCCGTTCGAGAGGCCCGTCACCGGTTCTGGGAAGATGATGCGCACGACCTCCGTCGCCCCCGGTTCGGAGGAACGATAGAGCCAGTAGAGCGACGCGAATGCGCCGAAGAGCACCAGGATCACGAAGGCGCCGATCGCTACATAGTTCGCACGCGTTTCCATCTATCAACTCAGTTTGTCTTGCCGTGCCGTGGCATCGGCGGGAACAGGTTAAGCGGTCGTCAAAACGGCTCGCGTCAACTTTCGCTGACGAATCTCTCGCCGCGAATACCGTGGAAGTATTCACGCACCCAAGGGTGATCAAAACTCAAAAGCTTCTCGATCGGCTCGGCCGCGATGACATGTTTGTCCGCGAGGACGGCAACGCGGTCACACACCGAATAGAGACTGTCGAGGTCGTGGGTCACCATGTAGACGGTGAGGCCCAGCGTGTCGCGAAGGCCCTTGATCAGGCTGTCGAAGGCCGCCGCCGAGATCGGGTCGAGGCCGGAGGTCGGCTCGTCGACGAAGAGGAGCTCCGGGTCGAGGGCGAGCGCGCGGGCGAGGCCGGCGCGCTTGATCATGCCGCCCGAGAGCTCCGAGGGCAGCTTCGTCGCGGCGCTGCGCGACAGGCCCACCATGTCGAGCTTCAGCATGGCGAGCTCGTCCATCAGGCGCTGGCTCATCTTGTGGTTCTCGCGCATCGGCACCTGGATGTTCTCCAGCACCGTCAGCGACGAGAAGAGCGCGCCCATCTGGAACAGCACCCCGTAGCGCTTGTTCATCTCCACCTGCTCGGCGAAGTCCATCTTGTCGATGTCCTCGCCGAACAGAGTGATCGTGCCCTTCTGCTTGGGGACGAGCTCCAGGATGGTGCGCATCAGCACCGACTTGCCTGCGCCCGACGCGCCGACGAAGCCGAGGATCTCTCCCCGCTTCACGTCGAGATCGAGATTCTTGAACACGTTGAAGGAGCCGAACGAGACCGAGACGCCGCGCACCTCGATGACGTTCTCGTCCGCGTTCGATCCGGACTCGAGCGGGATGATGCGCCGATCGGCGACCTCGGCGCTCATATTCCGATCGCCGCGAAGAACATGGCGAAGAGACCGTCGACCACGATGACGAGGAAGATCGCCTTCACGACCGAGCTCGTGGTGTGGCGGCCGAGCGATTCGGAGCTGCCGCCGACCTTCAGCCCCTCGCTGCACGCGACGAGGCCGATGATCAGCGCCATGAACGGCGCCTTCGCGAGCCCGATATAGAATTCGAGCGGCGTCACCGCCTCCTTCAGGCGCTGCATGAAGAGGTCGGGCGTGATGCCGAGATAGAGCCAGGTGATGAGGAGCGCGCCGAACAAGGCCGCGAGCGCGGAGAGGAAGGCGAGCACCGGCAGCGCAATCATCAGCGCCATCAGGCGCGGGACGACGAGCACCTCCACCGGGTCGAGGCCGAGCGTGTGGAGCGCGTCCACCTCCTCGCGCATCCGCATCGAGCCGATCTCGGCGGTGAAGGCCGATCCGGAGCGGCCGGCGACGAGGATCGCGGCGAGGAGCACGCCGATCTCGCGCAGGATGAGGACGCCGGAGAGGTCGACGACGAAGAGCGCCGCGCCGAAGGTGCGCAGATAAAAGCCCGCCTGCTGGGCGATGATGAGGCCGACGAGGAAGCTCATCAGCATCACGATCGGTACCGCGCCGCGGCACGTCCGGTCGAAATTCGACAGGATGGACGTGAGGCGCAGGTGCTTCGGGTTGGCGATCGAAGTCGCGAGGCGCAGGCCGAACACGCCGAGGATCGACAGCAGCGAGACGAGGTCCTTCATCCACATCGTCGCCGAGCGGCCGAGCTCGGTGAGGCCGCGGATGATGGCGTAGGGCCGCCGCTCGTGCGGGAGCGGGTCGGGGATGTGGGCCTCGATCTCGTCGAGCAGGAACTGAACGCGCGGGCTCACCCCGGTCAGCTCCACGCGGCGGCCCTCGAACTCGGCCGACGCGCGCTCGCGGTGGACGATCCAGGCGCCCGAGGAATCGGCCGTGGTGATGCCCGACAGGTCCATCGTCAGGTGCATCGCCTTGCCGCAATCGATCCCGTTGATGGCGGCCTCGGCGTCCGCGGCGTTCGCCACGATCCACGCACCGGAGAAGGCGGCCGTCGTCGTGTCACCGGCGCGGGTGACCTTCACCAAGGGCTGCGTTGACGGGGCGCGTGCGTCCATCGTGTGGCAAAAATCCTTGTCTATGTTAGCTGTTACCGACTTCTCCGGGCTCCGTCACCACTTTGGGACGGGATCCCTGAAAGGCGCCACAATAGTGCTGCAAATTCCTCACAGCAGGATCATTCGCGATGGAACTCGAACAACCATACCTCCTCTTCCTCGGTGACGTGCCGGATGCGCTCGCGGCCAAGACTGCGCTCGGCATCGTGGATTGGAGACGTGAGTGGTGCCTCGGCCAGTGGCGCCTCCCAGGCTGCAAGGCCGACGCCAAGCTACCGGAATTGAACGCCGCCGAGGCTGCGGCGAAGGGCGCGCGCACGATGATCGTCGGCGTCGTGAATGCGGGCGGCAAGCTGCCGGAGCACTGGGTGCAGTCGATCGTCGACGCGCTCGACGCGGGGATGGACGTCGCGGCCGGCCTCCACTCGCGCCTCGGCGACGTGCCGGCCATCGCGGAGGCCGCCGCGCGCAACGGGCGCAAGCTCTTCGACGTGCGCCGCTCCTCCCAGACCTTCGAGACCGGCAAGGGCACGAAGCGGCCCGGCAAGCGCCTCCTCACCGTCGGGACGGACTGCTCGGTCGGCAAGAAATACACCGCCCTCGCCCTCGAGACCGGGATGCGTGAGGCCGGGTTCGACGCGACCTTCTGCGCGACCGGGCAGACGGGCGTCTTCATCTCGGGCCGCGGCGTCGCGATCGACGCCGTCGTCGCCGACTTCATCTCCGGCGCGGCCGAGTGGATCAGCCCCGCGACCGACGAGAATGCCTGGCAGCTCGTCGAGGGTCAGGGCTCGCTCTTCCACCCCTCCTTCGCCGGCGTATCGCTCGGCCTCCTCCATGGCGCGCAGCCGGACGCCTTCGTCGTCTGCCACGAGCCGACGCGCACCAACATGCGCGGCGTGAAGACCCCGCTCCCCTCGATCGGCGACGTCATCGAGATGACGGTCGCGCTCGGCAAATTGACGAACCCGGCGATCCGCCCGGTCGGCATCGCGATCAACACCGCCGCCTTCGAAAATGGGGACGAGGCCCGCGCGATCCTCGACAAGGCGGCAGCAGACTATAACCTTCCCGCGACAGACCCGGTGCGCTTCGGCGTCGGGCCCATCGTGGACCGCATCACCAAAGAGTTCGGATCATGATCAACCTCGCCGTCGCAGCCGAGGAGTTCCCCATCGCCTCCTCGTTCAACATCTCCCGCGAGCGGCGGACGATCGCGCGCGTGGTGGTGGTGAGTCTGACCGACGGCGACCATGTGGGGCGCGGCGAGTCCGTGCCCTACCCGCGCTATGGCGAGAGCGTCGAGGGCGTGATCGCGGACATCGAGGCGATGGCCGAGGCGATCGGCGGCGGCATGGACCGTTTCGCCCTGCGCGAGGCCATGAAGGCCGGCGCGGCGCGCAACGCGATCGACTGCGCGCTCATCGACCTCGAGGCCAAGCGCACCGGCCGCCATGCCGGCGACATCCTCGGTATCACGCCCCAGCCCCTCCTCACCGCCTACACGATCGTGCTCGACGAGCCGCAGGTGATGGCGGAGAAGGCGCGCGCGGCGAGTGCCTACCCGCTCCTCAAGGTCAAGCTCGGCGCACCGCAGGACGACGAGGCCCGCATCGCCGCCGTGCGCAAGGCGCGGCCCGACGCAAAGCTGATCGTCGACGCCAACGAGGGCTGGAACGAGCGCAACCTCCTCATCAACATGCGCGCGTGCGCCAATGTCGGGGTGGAGCTCATCGAGCAGCCGCTGCCGGCCGGGCGCGACGGCGTCCTCGCCTCGATCTCCCACCCGGTCCCGGTCTGCGCGGACGAGAGCGTCCACCTCACCAAGGACCTCGAAAAGCTCGTGAAGCGCTATGACGCGGTGAACGTGAAGCTCGACAAGACCGGCGGCGTGACCGAGGCGCTCGACATGATCACGGCGGCGCGCGGGCTCGGCTTCAAGGTGATGATGGGCTGCATGCTCACCACCTCGCTCGGCATCGCCCCGGCGGTCTACACCGCCCAGGGCGCCGACTATGTGGACCTCGACGGCCCGCTCCTCCTCGCCCACGACCGCTCGCCGGGGCTGATCTTCGAGGAGTCGAAGGTGTTCCCGCCGCTCCCCGAACTCTGGGGCTGAGCGGGCGGCCGGTCAGGCGACCGGCGCGGCCGAATCGAGCGCGGCCTTGATCGTGGCGGGATCGGCGTTGCCGCCCGACAGGACGACGACGACCGTCTCCCCCTTCGCCGCGAGCATCCCTTCGAGCAGGGCGGCGATGCCGATGACGCCGCCCGGCTCCCCGACCAGCTTGAACTCGTTCATCACGAAGCCCATCGCCCGCAGGAGCGCCGGGTCCGGCACCGCATAGCCCGGCGACAGGAGCTGGCGGTGGATGAGGAATGTGTTCTCACCCGGCATGTCGGCGAGGAGCGCGTCGGCGATCGAGCCCGACTTCTGCGCGTTGGCGACGCGGCTCCCGGCCTGGAGCGAGCGGGTGAGGTCGTCGAACGCCTCGGGCTCGGCCGGCTGGGCGATGATGCCCGGCATCCGGTCCGACAGCGCGATGGAGACGCCGGCAATGAGGCCGCCCCCGCTGACGGGCACGATCACGCGGTCCGCGATGACGCCCATCCTGGCGAGGTCGTCGGCGATCTCGAGGCCGATCGTCCCCTGCCCGGCCATCACGCCCGGATCGTCATAGGGGTGGATGAAGGTCGCGCCGGTCCGCTCCGCGATATCCGTCGCGATGGCGAGCCGGTCCTCGGTGACGCGGTCGTACGGCACCACGGTGGCGCCGGAGCGCTCGGTCCGCGCGCGCTTGATGGCGGGGGCGTCGTTCGGCATCACGATGGTCGCCGGCACCGCGAAGAGGCGCGCGGCCTCGGCGACGCCCTGCGCGTGGTTGCCGGAGGAGCAGGCGACGACGCCGCGCGCCCGCACGTCCTCCGGGATCATCGCGATGCGGTTGTAGGCGCCGCGGAACTTGAACGAGCCGGTGCGCTGGAGGCACTCCGCCTTCACGAACACCCGCGCCCCGGTGCGCGCGTCGAGCGCGGGGGTGGAGAGCAGCGGGGTCCGCACGGCCATGCCCGACAGGCGGGCGGCGGCCGCTTCCACATCGGCGATGGTGATGGGAAGCGCGGAGGAGGCGGCGTCGAGAACGCTCATCGTTCAACCTTCCAGTGTCTCGTCGCCCCCAAAGACGACGGGCGGGCCGAAATCGTCAACATAGCCCACATGGGAAATCGCGCGGCCGCGCCGCACGATGTGGATGCCGTAGGCGGGCGGCTCCATGACCATGCCCGGCGGATCGCTGGGGCTCAGCGCGAGCTGCACCTGGTGCGCGACGCCCGGCACCGCGATCACCGGCACCCCGGCCACCTCGCCGACGATCGTGCGGTGGACGTGGCCGCAGACGATCCGCAGCACGTTCTCGTTGCGCGCGATCACCTCGGCGAAGGCCGACGCATCGGTGAGGGCGATGCGGTCCATGAAGGGGATGCCGACCTCGAAGGGCGGATGGTGCATCGCGACGAGGGTCGGGCCCGCGCGCAGCAGCGTCTCCTCCAGCCAGTCGAGCTGCTCGCCGCCGAGCGTGCCGTGGTGCTGCCCGTCGGCGAGCCCGTCGACCGACGTGTCGAGCGAGACGACGGTGACGCCGCCGATTTCCACCGCATGGCAGACCTTGCCCGGCACGCGCGGGTCGCGCACCCCCGGAAAGGCGGCGAAGACCGAGCGCAGCACCTCGGTCGAATCGTGGTTGCCGGGGACGACGAGCACCGGCGCGGAGAAGCGCGCGAGCAGCATCGCGGCCCGCGCATAGGCCTCCTCCTCGCCGAGATCGGCGAGGTCGCCGGTGACGAGCACCGCGTCCACGTCCGGGTGCTTCGCGTTCACCGTGTCGACGGCGGCGGCGACGAACCTGTCGGCATCGACCGTCCCCAGCGTCATGGTGCCGGGCGGGCGCAGGTGCAGATCGGTCAGATGGGCAAACACTGGCATGCGCGGCCCATAGCAGGGGGCGGAGGCCCGCGCCATATGGGCGCGCCCGTGGGGCGGCTCTGTTGCATCGGTGCCGATGGACAAGGCCCCTCCGGCCGGACTAGATGCGCGCGCAATGCCCGCCGCAGCACAGACCCCCTCCGCGCCGCAACGCGCCCACGGCCTCCTCGTCGCCGCCGCTCTCCTCTTCCTGGCGGCGATCGCGCTGTCATACCTGCCGGGCATCGCCTCGGTACCGCCGATCGACCGGGACGAGCCGCGCTACACGCAGGCGACCAAGCAGATGGTCGAGACTGGCGACTATGTGCGCATCCGCTTCCAGGAAGCGCCGCGCCACAAGAAGCCGATCGGGATCCACTGGCTCCAGGCCGGCGCTGTGGCGCTGAGCGGAGACGGTGCGGCCGCGCCGCTCTGGGTCTACCGCATCCCCTCCTTCCTCGGCGCGACGGCGGCGATGCTGCTCACGGCCTGGGCCGCGCGCGCCTTCCTGCCGCTCGGCGCCGCCCTCACAGTCGGCGCGCTGCTCGGCGCGACGATCATTATGGGGGTCGAGGCGCGTCTCGCGAAGACCGACGCCGTGCTCCTCGCGACCGTCGTCGCGATGCAGGGCGCGCTCGCCCGTGTCTGGCTCGCGGAGCGAAAATCCTGGGCGATGCCAATCCTCTTCTGGGTGGCGCTCTCATGCGGCATCCTCGTGAAGGGGCCGATCGCGCCCATGGTGGCGGCGCTCACCATCATCGTGCTCGCCATCGCCTCGGGGCGGCAGCTCCTCGGGCGCCTGCGCGTCCTGCCGGGCATCGTGATCCTCGCCGCGATCTGCCTGCCCTGGTTTCTCGCCATCTACTTCGCGACCGACGGCGCCTTCTTCGAGGCCGCGCTCGGGCGTGACTTCCTCGGCAAGGCGGCGACCGGCCAGGAGGGACACGGCGCGCCGCCGCTCGCCCACCTCGCCACCTTCTTCGCCGTCGGCTGGCCGCTCGCCCCGCTCGCGCTCGCGGCGGCCTGGAAGATCTGGAAGCGGCGGGGGCCGGCCTTCCTCTTCGCCTTCGCCTGGGTCGTCCCGTCCTGGATCGTGTTCGAGCTGGTGCCGACCAAGCTGCCGCACTACACGCTGCCGCTCGTCCCCGGCATCGCGCTCGCGACCGTCGCGGCCCTCTCCGAGGTCGCGCCGACGCGCCTCCTGCGCCGCCTCGCGGCCGTCCTCCTCGCAGCGATCCCCGTCGCGCTCGTCGCCGTGATCCCCGGCCTCTACATCGTCTTCGGCGCACCGGTCCCCTGGGTCGCCGTCGCGCTCGCGATCGTCGCCGCGGTCGCGGCGCTCACCGCCGCCCGCGCCATCTGGCAGGGGGCGCCGCTCCTGTCGCCCAGCGTCATCGCACCGGCGCTCGCGGGCGCCATCATCGCGCAGGCGACGGTCTGGGGCATCGCGCTCCCCGGCCTCTCCCCGATCTGGGTGAGCCCGCGCCTCGTCGCGGCGGCGGAAGCGAACGCGGGGTGCGAGAATCCGCGCCTCATCTCGATCGGCTTCAACGAGCCGAGCATGATCTTCCTCGCCGGCACCGACACAGGCCTCCTCTCGCCGGAGGAAGCGGTCAAGGAAGTGCAGGAGGGCTGCGCCATCATCGCCTCGCGCGCCCGCTTCGTGCCGGAGGTCGAGGCCGCCGCGGCGGCCGCCGGCCTCACGCTCGAGACGGCCGGCGTCGTCGACGGCTTCAACATTTCGAAAGGCGATCCGGTCAGTCTGACCCTGTTCCGCCCCGCGACTCGCTGACCCGGCCGCGGCGGGGGATATCGCGCCGCCGCGGGGCGCCGTTCTCGCCGAACCTTGCCGTTGACCTCGCAACGGTTGTATCGGACGGAGCGGCCCGTCGTGCAGCGCACCGCCGCACCGTTCCCGGAAAGGCCCATGGAATTCCCCAGATCACAGCGTCCCGCGATCACGATCATCATTCCCGCGAAGGATGAGGCAGGGTCGATCGGCGACCTCCTGCGCGAGATCAATGCCGGCCCGCTGACCGAACCGTTCGAGATCGTCGTCGTCGATGACGGCTCCACCGACGGGACGGGCGAGGCCGTGCGCGCGGCGGGTCTGCCCAATGTGCGCCTCCTCAGCCACCCCTTCTCCGGCGGCAAGTCGCGCGCGATCCGCGCCGGCGCGCAGGCCGCCTTCGGCGACATCCTCGTCACCATGGACGGGGACGGGCAGAACGACCCGCGTTACCTCGCCGACCTCGTCGCCCCGCTGGCCGACCCCGCGGTCGGCCTCGTCGCGGGCCAGCGCACGCGGCGCCATGACGGGTGGCGCAAGAAGTTCGTCTCCAAGGTCGCCAACCGGATGCGGCGCGCGATGCTCGCCGACGACACGCGCGACACCGCCTGCGGCCTCAAGGCCATGCGGCGCGCGCCCTATCTGAAGCTTCCCTTTTTCGACAACAATCATCGCTTCTACCCCGCGCTGTTCATGCGCGAAGGCTGGCAGATCGCCCATGTCGAGGTCGCGGACCGGCCGCGCACCACGGGTCAGTCCAAATATGGCGTCCTCGACCGCGCGCTCGTCGGCCTGCCGGACCTTCTCGGCGTGTGGTGGCTGCGCCGGCGCGCCCACCGCCGGCCGGAGGCGAGCGAAGTCATCCTGGAGAGAGTGAATGAGTAGTGTGCTGGCGGACCTCGGACAGTGGTTCCATGAGGTCTTCGTCGAGCAGTTCGACGTGTGGATCGCCATCGGCTTCTTCGCCCAGGCGATGTTCTCGGCCCGCTTCATCATCCAGTGGCTGGCCTCGGAGCGGGCGGGCCGCTCGGTCGTGCCGGTCGCCTTCTGGTTCTTCTCGATCGGGGGCGGGGCGATCCTTTTCGTCTACGCCCTCTATCGCCAGGACCCGGTCTTCATCGCGGGCCAGGGGGCGGGCCTCCTGATCTACGCCCGGAACCTGTGGCTGATCTTCCGCGAGCGCCGCTCCGCCCTCGCCGAGACGGCCTGAGCCGCGCCGGGGACAGCCCCGGCGCGCTCTTCTCGATCGCGGCTCAGCCCGCGAACGCCGCGAGGCCCCGGTCGAGATCCTCGATCAGGTCCTGCGGGTCCTCGAGGCCGATGTGCAGGCGGATCAGCTGCTCGTCCTCCGGCCACGTCGTCGCGGTGCGCACGCGCTGGACCATCGGCAGCGTGGCCAGGCTCTCGAACCCGCCCCACGAGAATCCGATCCCGAAGAGGTCGAGCGTGTCGACGACGCGCGCGGCCGACTCCCGGTCGCCCTTCAGCGTGATGGCGAAGAGGCCCGTCGCGCCGCTGAAGTCGCGCTTCCAGATCTCGTGCCCCGGCGCACCCGGCAGCGCCGGATAGAGGACGCGGTGGACGCGCGGGTCGGCGGCGAGCCATTCGGCAACGATGCGCGCATTGCGTTGGTGCCGCTCCAGGCGGACGTCGAGCGTCTTCACACCGCGATAGGTGAGGTAGACGTCGTCCGGGCCGACATGCTCGCCCCACTCGTCCCAGGTCTTCTTCACCTTCTCGGCAGCCTCGCCGTTCGCCGAGATTGTGCCCAAAAGAAGGTCAGAATGCCCGGCGATGTATTTTGTCGCGGCATGCATCGAAATGTCGCAGCCATGGTCGAGCGGGCGGAAATAAAGCGGCGTCGCCCACGTGTTGTCGAGCATCACCGTCGCGCCGACCTCCTTCGCCATTCCGGCAAGAAGCGGCACGTCCGGCACCTCGAAGGTCAGCGAGCCCGGCGCTTCCAGGAACACCGCGGCGGTCGGTGACTTCAGGAGCCTGGCGTAGGTCTCGACGTCGAGCGGGTCGAAATAGACGACCTCGACCCCGAAGCGGGTCAGGAAACCGTCGCAGAATTTGCGGGTCGGCGCGTAGGCATTGTCAACGATGAGGACGCGGTCCCCGGCCTTCGTCACCGCGGCGAGCGGGACGGTGCAGGCGACGAGGCCGGTCGGCACCAGAATCGTCGATTCCGAGCCCTCCAGCGCGTTCATGACATTGCAGAGCGCGTCGACGCCGGGGCTGCCTCTACGGCCATAGGTATAGCGCTGGGTTCCCGCGAAGCTGGTTTCCACATCCGGAAAAAGCACGGTGGAGGCGTGCACCACTGGCGGATTGACGAACCCGAAAAACTCCGCGGGATCGTTGCCTGTTCGGGCAATTTGGGTTGCCCTGCGGTAGCGGCTCGCCGCGGTGTCGCGCTGATCCTTCATTCGAATGTCCTTTAAGAACTTGGCGTCGTTCGGTTTGTTTGCTTATGCTCGCACTCAGCCATGCAATCTCAGCTGGCAGAGTTGTCTGAGTCCGGCATGTTTTTTGCTACCCCGGCCCCAGCGACTGAACCAGAACCGTCGCCCCAATGGAGAGAGCGAACTGATGAAACTGCTGACATTGGCGACTGCCACGGCCGTTGCCGGCCTGGTCGTCGCGACTGGCGCGCAAGCGCAGACCCTTCAACAAGTGAAGGATCGTGGCAATCTTATCTGCGGGATCAACACCGGCCTCGTCGGCTTCGCGTTCACGGATGCCCAGGGCAACTGGCAGGGCTTCGACGTCGCGATCTGCAAGGCGATCTCGGCAGCGATCTTCGGGGACCCCTCGAAGGTCGAGTACAAGTCCCTCACCGGCAAGACGCGCTTCAGCGCCCTTGCCTCTGGCGAAGTCGACGTCCTGTCGCGCAACAGCACCTGGACCTTCTCGCGCGACACCGACCTGAAGCTCGATTTCGTCGGCGTCAATTATTATGACGGCCAGGGCTTCATCGTGCCGAAGTCGCTCGGCGTGACCTCCGCCCTCGAGCTCGACGGCGCCACCGTCTGCATCCAGACCGGCACCACCACCGAGCTGAACCTCGCGGACTATTTCCGCGCCAACAACATGAGCTACGAGCCGGTTCCGATCGAGACGGAAGCGGAAGCCAAGCAGAAGTTCCTCGCGAACGCCTGCGACGCCTTCACGACCGACGCTTCGGGCCTCGCCGCCTCCCGCTCGTCCTACCCGAACCCGACCGACTATCTGATCCTCCCCGAGATTATTTCGAAGGAGCCGCTCGGCCCCGTCGTCCGTCATGGCGACAACGAGTGGGGTGATCTGGTCCGCTGGGTCCTCAATTCCCTCATCGTCGCCGAAGAGTATGGCGTGACGAAGGACAACGCTGTCGAGCTCGGCGCCGCTGCCGGCGATTCGCCGGAAGTGAACCGCCTCCTCGGCACCGAGGGCGAGTATGGCGCCATGCTCGGCCTCCCGACCGACTGGGCGGTCAAGGTGATTTCGTCGGTGGGCAACTACGGTGAGCTCTTCGACGAGTATCTCGGCCCGGACACCCCGGTCGGTCTCGAGCGCGGGCTCAACGCGCTCTACACCGACGGTGGCATCCTCTACGCGCCGCCGTTCCGCTAAGCGCCGAAATCCGGGGCGTGGACTTCAGGTCCACGCCCCTTTCGCATCCGGAGACCGCAATGAGCAAGCGTCCGCAATGAGCGTCGTGACAAGCCCCGACGCACCCTCCTTCCGCATCGAAATGCTGTGGCGGGACGAGCGATATCGCTCTGGCTTCATCCAGGCGATCACCATGATGATCCTGATGTTGGTCGTTGCCTGGCTCGTCAACAACACCGTTGCCAACCTCGCCGCCCTCGGCAAGGACTTCAATTTCAGCTTCCTCTGGCAGCCTGCCGGATACGACATCAACCAGCGCCTCATCTCCTATACGAGCACCGACACCAACGCGCGCGCCGCGCTCGTCGGGATCATCAACACGCTGCTCGTCGCGGGCCTCGGCTGTCTGACGGCCACGATCATCGGCATCGCTGCCGGTGTGCTGCGCCTCTCGAAGAACTGGCTCATCTCCAAGATGATGACCTTCTATGTCGAGGGCTTCCGCAACGTCCCCGTCCTTCTCTGGATCCTTCTGACGGCCACCGTCGTCAACGAGTCGCTGCCCGCCCCGCGCGCCTTCCGCGACCTCGAGACCGGCGCGATCGTCGCCACCAATCGCGGCATCTACGTCCCGCGTCCGCTGTTCGAGAGCGGGTGGCCCGTCCTCCTCATCGTCACGCTCCTGTCCATCGCGGGCGTCGTCCTCTTCACGCGCTACTCGCGGCGTCACCAGGAGACGACCGGCTTCCAGCTCCCGCCGATGAGCTCCATGGCGCGCTGGGCGATCGCGGGCGTCATCGGCGTCCTCTCCGCCTTCGTGACGGCGAAGATCCTCTTCGTCCTCCTGTCCTTCACGCCGCTCGAGGAAGGCAATTTCGCGATCATCGCGCTCGGCTCGCTCGCAGCGATCCTCGTCGGCGCCGCGATGGTCCGGTGGGCCTACGATTCGCAGGTCCCCGCGATCACGATCCTCATCCTCGTGATCCCGACCGTCATCGTCTATTACCTGCTCGGCCGGCCGGTCACCCTCGAATATCCGACCCTTCAGGGCTTCAACTTCCAGGGCGGCATCCAGCTGCGTGACAGCCTCATCGCCCTCTGGCTCGCCCTCTCGCTCTACACCGGCGCCTTCATCGCCGAGATCGTGCGCGCGGGCATCCTGTCGGTGAGCCACGGCCAGACCGAGGCGGCTTACGCCCTCGGCCTGCGGCCGAACCGGACGATGAAGCTCGTCATCCTGCCCCAGGCGCTGCGGGTCATCGTTCCGCCGCTGATCAGCCAGTTCCTGAACCTGACGAAGAATTCCTCCCTCGCGATCGCCGTCGGCTACATGGACGCGACCGGCACGCTCGGCGGCATCACGCTGAACCAGACCGGCCGCGAGATGGAGTGCATCCTTCTCCTGATGGCCTTCTATCTGATCCTGTCGCTGCTGATCTCGCTGGTGATGAACATCTACAACTCCCGCGTGAAACTGGTGGAGCGGTAAGATGAGCGGAACCCACGCCCACACCGTCCCCTACGTCGCCGAGACCCAGTACAAGCAGGAGCCGGCGCCCTCCTCCTCCACCGGCGTGCTCGGCTGGCTCCGGGAGAATCTCTTCTCCTCCTGGACCAACGCGGCCCTCACGGTCCTCTGCCTCGCGATCATCGCGTGGATCGTCCCCGCCTTCCTCGAATGGGCGGTCTTCAAGTCCGTGTGGAACGCGGGCAGCCTCACCGAGTGCCGCGAGATCATCGCGACGCGCTTCGGCGAGGGTGCGCACGGCGCCTGCTGGGCCGTCATCCACGAGCGCTTCGGCCAGCTCCTCTACGGCTTCTATCCGATCGACCTGCGCTGGCGGCCCGACACGGCGGCCCTCCTCCTCGTCGTCGCCATCACGCCGGTCCTCTTCCGCACCATGCGCCCGCTCGTCATCGCGATGGTCGGGCTCCTCGCCATCAAGCTCGCCTTCGCCATCATCTGGCAGGTGACGGGCGACGACGGTCTCGAGACGCTCGTCACCCCGACGACCTTCATCGCCATCATCGCCGGCGCCGTCGCCTACTTCTTCGGGAACGAGCACCAGAAGTCGAAGTGGTTCTATTTCACCCTCGCCTACCCGGTGATCGCCTACTTCCTCCTGTGGGGCGGGCTCATCCTGGAGCCGGTGGAATCCTCCAAGTTCGGCGGCTTCCTGCTGACCATGGTCATCGGCGTCACCGGCATCGCCGGCTCGCTCCCGCTCGGCATCCTGCTCGCGCTCGGGCGCCAGTCGAAGCTGCCGATCCTGAAGATGATCTGCGTGACGTTCATCGAGTTCATCCGCGGCGTGCCGCTGATCACGCTCCTGTTCGTCGCCTCGACGCTGCTCAACTACTTCCTGCCGCCTGGCACGAACTTCGACCTGATCCTGCGCGTCCTCATCATGGTGACGCTGTTCGCGTCGGCCTACATGGCCGAGGTGGTGCGCGGCGGCCTCGCCGCCCTGCCGCGCGGCCAGTATGAGGCGTCCGACACGCTCGGCCTCACCTACTGGCAGGGGATGCGCCTCATCATCCTGCCGCAGGCGCTCAAGATCTCGATCCCCGGCATCGTCAACACCTTCATCGGCCTCTTCAAGGACACGACGCTGGTGGCGGTGATCGGTCTTCTCGACCCGCTGGGCCTCACGAACCCGATCCGCTCCAACTCGGACTGGAACGGCATCGTGTGGGAACTCTACGGGTTCATCGCCCTTCTCTTCTTCATCTGCTGCTGGTCCATGTCGCGCTACTCGATGTTCCTCGAGAAGCGCCTCCGGGCCGCCGACCGACGCTAACAGGAGACTCACCATGGCTAATGTCGCCCAGAACGAGCCGGAAGCCACGCCGGGCACGATGGCGGTCTCCGACGAGGTCGCGATCGATATTGTCGGCCTCAACAAGTGGTACGGGGACTTCCACGTCCTGAAGAATATCGACCTCACCGTGAACAAGGGGGAGCGCATCGTCGTGTGCGGTCCCTCGGGCTCGGGCAAGTCGACCCTCATCCGCTGCATCAACGCGCTCGAGAAGCACCAGAAGGGCAAGATCGTCGTCGCCGGCGTCGAGCTGACCTCGGACCTCAAGAAGATCGACGAGATCCGCCGCGACGTCGGCATGGTGTTCCAGCACTTCAACCTCTTCCCGCACCTCACGATCCTCGAGAACTGCACGCTCGCGCCGATCTGGGTGAAGAAGATGCCGAAGCGCGAGGCGAACGAGATCGCCATGCACTACCTGTCGCGCGTGCGCATTCCGGAGCAGGCCAACAAATATCCGGGCCAGCTCTCCGGCGGCCAGCAGCAGCGCGTGGCGATCGCCCGCGCGCTCTGCATGAACCCGAACGTGATGCTCTTCGACGAGCCGACCTCCGCGCTCGACCCGGAGATGATCAAGGAAGTGCTCGACGTGATGGTCGACCTCGCCCAGACCGGCATGACCATGATCTGCGTGACGCACGAGATGGGCTTCGCCCGTCAGGTCGCGAACCGCGTGGTGTTCATGGACCAGGGCCAGATCGTGGAGAGCAACGCGCCGGAGCCCTTCTTCACGAACCCGCAGCACGAGCGCACGAAGCTCTTCCTCAGCCAGATCCTCGCCCACTGAGGGGGCGTCCGGCGCAGCACGCCGGGCCGAGAGAGACACGAAGGAGGCGCCCCCGGGCGCCTTTTTCTTTGGCCGCGACGTGGCGCGGAGGCGGCGTCAGGCCGCGATCGCGCTCCGCGACTTGCCGTTCGACGCCCCGTCATCATCCCCCGGCGCCGGCTCGCCCGACAGGAGGGCGGGCGGCGTCTCCTCCTCGCGGACGGAGGCGAGGGTGAAGAGGCGGCGGTCGGAGCGGCCGCTGCGCTGCTGCGAGCGGGCGATCTGGCGTGACAGGAGGATCACCGGGATCAGCCCGACCGCGACGATCATCAGCGAGGGGACGGCCGCCTGGGCGAGGCGCTCGTCGGAGGCGAGGCGGTGGGCGCGGATCGCCAGCGTGTCGAAATCGAACGGGCGCAGGATCAGCGTCGCCGGCAGCTCCTTCATGATGTCGACGAAGGTGATGAGGAAGGCCGTCAGCAGCCCTCCCCGCAGGAGCGGCGCGTGGATGCGGCGGAAGGTGGTGAACGGGCCGGACCCCAGCGTGCGCGCCGCCCCGTCGAGCGAGGGCGAGATCCGCGCGAGCCCCGCCTCCACCCCGTTCAGCGACACCGCGAGGAAGCGCACCACGTAGGCGAAGATCAGCGCCGCGATCGTGCCGGTCAGGATGAGGCCGACCTTCACGCCCATGACGCTCACCGTCATGACGTTGATCGCCCGGTCGAGCGCGCCGAGCGGGATGAGGAGGCCGACCGCGATCACCGCCCCCGGCACCGCGTAGCCGAACCCCGCGAGGTGGCCGAGGATCTGCGTCAGCCGCCCGCGCGACAGGCGCCGCGCGTAGGCGATCACCATCGCCACCGCGACCGTCACGACGCCGCCGATCGCGGCGAGCGTCAGCGTGTTGGAGATGAGCCCCGTCGTGCGCGGGTCGAGCCAGGGCACGTTGAGAGAGACGCCGAGGCCGAAGAGCGTGACCGCCGGGATGACGAAGCCTGAGGCGATGGGGATGACGCACGCGAGCACCGCGAGCCCCGCCCGCCAGCCCTTGAGGACGAGACCCGGCATCGGCCGGCTCGCGCGCATGTCGGAAAAGCGCTGGCCGCGCCGGCCGACCCGCTCCAGCGCGATCAGGAGGAGGATGAACGAGACGAGGATCAGCGCGAGCTGCACCGCGGCGACGCGGTCCCCCATCGAGAACCACGTGCGGTAGATCGCGGTCGTGAAGGTCTCGACGCCGAAATGGTAGACGGTGCCGTAGTCGGCGAGCGTCTCCATCACCGCCAGAACGAGGCCGGCGACGATCGCCGGGCGCGCGAGCGGGACCGCGACCTCGATGAAGGCGCGCCAGGGCGAACGGCCGAGCGTGCGGCTCGCCTCGAACGCCGTCGCGGACTGCTGCAGGAAGGCCGTGCGCGCGAGGAGATAGACGTAGGGGTATAGCACCATCACGAGCACGAAGGCCGCGCCCTCGAGGCTGCGGATCTCGGGAAACCAGTAGTCGCGCGGGCCCCAGTCGGTGACGTTGCGCAGCGCCGTCTGCACCGGCCCCGGATGCTGGAGGAGGTAGGTGTAGGCGTAGGCGCTGACATAGCCCGGCACCGCGAGCGGCAGCACCAGCGCCCAGGAGAAGAACCAGCGCCCCGGAAAGCGGCACATGGTGACGAGCCACGCGGCCGAGACGCCGACGAGGGTGACGCCGACCGCGACGGCCAAGGCGAGCGCCAGCGTGTTCGCGATATAGCGCGGCAGCACGGTCTGCGCGTAGTGGGCGAAGGCGCCGGCGTCGGACTGGAAGGCGGCGACGATGAGGGCGGCGAGCGGCAGGAGGGTGAGGCCGCACAGCACGATCGCGGCCACGGTGAGCCACGAGAAGCCGCGCTCCGTGCGCGACGGATCCTGCGCCCGGACGCCGACTGCGCCCGAGTTTTGATCTGGAGGAGTTTTAAATTCGTGCTGCCTCATTGAGCAGGATTACTTGTTGTGGGGTGGCCTGCCAAGTCTCGCGGCGGGCGGCCGGCCGGAGACGGCCGCCCGTCGACCCCACGAGATCACATGAGGCTCGTCGCCATCTTGATACTTGTCGCGGCGAGGAAGATCGCGAACGCCCGGCTCAGCCAGGTCTGCGGGATGGTGTGGGCGAGCTTCGCGCCATAGGGGGCGAGCGACATCGAGAGCGGCGCGACGAGCGCGAAGCCGATGAGGTTCACATAGCCGAGGCTCGCCGGCGGCAGGCCGGTCTCGCCCCAGCCGGCGATCGCGAAGCCGATCGCGCCGGGGACCGCGATGATGAGGCCGATCGCCGCCGCGGTGCCGACGGCGCGGCGGATCGGCACGCCGCACAGCGTCAGGATCGGGACGCTGAGCGTGCCGCCGCCGATCCCCATCACCACGGAAAAGCCGCCGATGAAGACGCCGATCAGCGAGCGCACAGGCTGGCCCGGAACATGATCGAGGATCTGCCGGCCCTTGAAGAAGGCCATGTGGATCGACACGATGAAGGCGACGGTCGCGAAGACCGCGGTGAGCACGTTGCCGCTCGCCTGCCCGCCGAAGATCACCCCGATGATGACGCCGATCGCGATCGCCGGGGCGAGGCTCACGAGCAGGGGCACGTCGACGCCGCCGCGTTTGTAGTGAGACCGTGCCGAGACGATGGATGTCGCGATAATGGTGGCGAGAGAGGTCGCCACGGCGATATGCATCGTGTGCTCTTCGGGAACATCTGCGGCGGGAAGGAGATAGAATAGGACCGGAACGATGACGATGCCCCCACCGACCCCGAGGAGACCGGCGATCAGACCGGCCGCCGCGCCCGCGATGGCGAGAATGAGAGCAAAGGTAATAATGTCGATCACGAGAGATCCCCTGAAGCGACGGCCAACGGGTTGTCGCGCCCATGACCCGTTCGCGTACGCTTCAGGATCCTTGCCGTCCGTATGGTGCGCTATCGCAATGGAGGGGTCGGACCGCCTTCGTCAACCGAGACGCGCCCGATGAGTGTAGAATTGCCACCCGGACAGCGGGTCTATGCTATCGGAGATATCCATGGGCGCATCGATCTCCTCCACAAGATGATGGATGCGATCGCCGCCGACATCGCCGCGCGGCCGGTCGACAACGTGACCGAGATCTTCATCGGCGACTATGTCGACCGGGGCGACGATTCCAAGGACGTCATCGATTTCCTGTGCCTGCCACCGCTCGACGGGCGCAAGCGGATCTGCCTCATCGGCAACCACGAGGACGCGATGCTGTCGGGCCTCCATGACGGGAGCTCGATCCACCGCTGGCTGGCCTTCGGGGCCGAGGCGACGTTCCGCTCCTACGGCATCGAGCCGCGCCAGCATGCGCGCAACCCGGCCGCCCTCCAGCCGCTTCTCCAGTCGGTCATGCCGCCCGAGCACATCGCGTTCCTGAACGGGCTCAAGGTCTCGCACAGCATCGGCAACGTGCTGTTCGTGCATGCCGGGATCCGGCCGGGCGTGCCGATCGACCGGCAGAACCGCCAGGACATGATCTGGATCCGCGACGAGTTCCTCTCCTACCGCAAGCCGCTGCCGATGCATGTCGTCCACGGCCACACCCCGGTCTCCGCGCCGGAGCACCTGCCCTGGCGCACGAATGTCGACACGGGGGCTGTCTATGGCGGGTCGCTGACCGCCGCCGTGCTCGAAGGGAACGAGGTCGGCTTCATCCAGATCCCGGCCCGGTAGAGCGGCGCTCGCCCTGCTGGAACCTGTCGAGCGGGAAGACAGCCGCTCGACATCGAAGCGCGCGATCGTCTTGTCCGCGATCCCGCGCGCCGGATGGTCGGGGGCGCAATGCCGGGCACCGCGCGGACGCCCGTCCGGTCAGTCCTTCTGCGGGTCGACCTCGATGCGGGTCGGGGCGTCGAAGCGGGCCGTCAGGATGTCCTGCTTCTCGCGGATCTCGCGGTTCTGCTCGATGATGGTCGTCAGCGCGTCGCGCAGCGCCTCCACCTCGGACTGGACGCTCTGCTCGGCCGGCCGGTCGGCGGCCTGCACGTCGATGCGCTCCAGCCGCTCCATCAGCGCCTTGAACGTCGCCTCCACGGCGGAGACGTGCGAGCCGACGGCCGAAACGCTGCCGCGCATCTCCTCCAGCATCGCCTCAGCGTTCTCGTAGCGCGCCTCGGCCTTCTCCTCGATCGCCGCGACGCGGTCGGAGATCGCGCTCAGCCGGTTCGCGACGTCGAAATCGAGCGCGGCTGCCTCGCCCGCGACCCCGTCGCTGAGCGCGGAGCGGAGCGTCGCGAGCTCGCGCCTGTCGACCTCCTGCGCGCTCTTCAGCGCCGCAATCGCCGCGTTGAGGGGCGCGAGCGCCTCCTCGTCCACGGCCACCGGCGCGGCAGCCTGGTCGGGGCCCGCCTGCCCCTCGGCCTCCAGGAGGGTGCGCAGCGCGCCGATCTCCTCGCCGAGCCGCGCCCGCTCCGCCTCGGCGGCGGCGAGCGAGGCGTCGACATCGTGGCGCACCGCCGCGACGCGCTCGCCGAGCGCGGCGATGTGGGGATGGGGCGCGGCCTCCTCATGGGCGGCGCCGAGCCGTTCGTCGACGAGCGCGCGGAGCGCGGCGGCCGGATCCTCTCCGCTGAAGGGAAGCCCGTCGAGGCGGGTCTCGAGCGAGGCGATGCGGCCCGCGAGGGTCGTTTCGAGCTTGGCGAACTGCGCGCCCCGCTCCGCCTTCTCCCGGTTGATCCACGCCTCGAGCTGGTCGACCGCGGCCGAAAGGCGCTCCACCTGCGGCAGGGACCGCGAGGGCGCGGGCGGCTCCCCGGCCGGCGGGGGGACGAGTTCGGGCCGCATGACGGGCCGGGGCGCCGCCGCCTCGGCCGAGGCCTCCTCGGCCTTCCCATCCTCAGCCTTCTCCTCGCCCGCGGTCTCGGCGACGCGGGCGCGGGCGCGCGCGAGAAGCTGCGCGCGCACCTCGTCGCCCGAGGGCTCCGGCTCGACCGGCTCCGCGTCCGGCTCGTCGGCCCCCTCGTCGGGGATCGCGGAGCGGCGGATCGGGGCGACGCGGCCATATTCCTCGTAGGATGTCTGCATCGCCCGCGCCCGCGGCTTGCCGACGGTGGCGCGCAGGGCGAGCACGAAGACGAAGAGCGTCACCCCCGCGAGCCCGTAGAAGGCGTTCTTGACGTCCGCCATCTCGGCCATCGAGGCCATGTAGAGCATCCATCCGGCCAGAAGGACCAGGAAAATGGTGCCCGGCCAGGGCCACAGGGCGGCGAAACCGGCGGGCCGTCGCGTCACGTTGTTTGCCATGGGAGCGCGCCTCTTCTTGCGGTGAGTGCCAATCTCCGACTTTGGATTAGTGCGATCCTTGGTCGGGAACAATGGATTCCACCCGGCGCGCAGCGTCGCGAGCCATTGCGGCGGAACTCTGTCGACCGGCATCGCGGGCGCGCGATCAAGCGCCGTGGGCGTCGCGATGACGGCCGCCTGCCAGCGTCGCGATGCAATGACGGCCTCGGTGACGGCGTCGCCGATCGCAAGGCGCAGCCGGTCGGCCTCCGCCTCGCTGCCGGCCGCCGCATCGAGCGCCGACGCGGGAAGTGTCGAGACGACGCGGCCCCTTATCCCCCCGCCGGGCGTGCCGATGAAGACGATGGGCGCGTCGGTCGGCTGGGGCAGGAGCGCGCCGTCGAGCGCGATGACGGCCTGCGGCGCGTAGCGGTCGACGGCGACGAGGAGGCCCGTCTCGTCGGGCTGGTAGGCCGGCAGCGCCACCTTCGAGCCGGTGACGATCGTCTCGCCGCGGACGAGGCGGATCGCCCCCTCGCGGGTGACGAGCGTCGCGAGGCGGTCGCCGAGCCCGCCGAAGAGCCGCTCCAGAAGGTCGAGGCGCGCGTCGGGGCCGGCCGCGACGAGGAGCGTCCCCTCGCCCGGCCAGTCGCCGCCGCGGAAGAGGTCGTGGAAATCGCGCGCCTCGGCCTCGCCCGGCCGTTCGCCGGCAAGGCTCATCACGCGCGGCTCCTCCCGGCGGTCCTCGACGACGGCGCCGAGGACGACGATCGGGTCCGCGCCCAGCGAGGCGAGGAGGCGCACGCAGACCGCCGTCTCGCCCGTCCCGCCAGCCGACCAGACGAGATCGGCCGGGTCGAAGACGATGTCGTCGGCCGCACCGCGATGGGCTGCGCAGAGCGCCGTGAGGCGGAGTGCGTTCGGGGCCTCGCCCCGGTCCGCCTCGCGCGCCGCCGCGCGGGTCGCGACGAGGAGGAGGCGGCCGGCCCGTTCCGCAACGGTGGGCGGGATCGCGGCGAAGGGCGTGTCGACGACGGCGAGCGTCGTCCCGGCGAGGCGGTCGATGTTGATCCGCGTCCAGTCGAAGCCCGGCGCAAAGAGGAAGACGCGCCCGTCGATCTCCTTGGCGAGGGCGCGCAGGCGCGGCGCCTCCACCCGGTCGAGGTCGCGCTGCTTGAGGCGGTGATAATTGACGAGGGCGTCGCGCTCGTCGTCGGGGTCGGCGAACGGGCCCTCCGGCCCCTCCCCCGGCGCGAGGCCGGCGCGCAGGCCGACGAGCGTCACCTCCGCGGCCTTGCGCGCCGCCTCGCGGCCGATCGGCGTCGGCACGAGGGCGGGGTCCGCCGCGTCGGCAAGGTCGAGGATGAGGGCGCGGGCGGCGCTGTCGGTCGCGGGCCAGGGGTGGCGCGGCACGCCGCCATCGCCGCTGCGCCCCTCCTCCGCCCCGCGCATCAGGATCGCGAGCGGGAAGGCCGCCCCCGTCCCGCCGGCGGTGCGCCAGAGGGTGAAGTTGGCCGAGCCCGGATGGCGCGTGAGGCGCAGGCGCCGCCCGCCCGCCTCGGCCGGCTCGGCAAGATGCATGGCGGCTTCGGTCGAAAGACCGCCCGCCTCGTCGATGATCTGCGTCGGGGCGCGGCCGCGGTCGCGCTGCCACAGGCCTGGATGGCGGGTGCGGCCGAGGCAGGCGACGCTCACTCCCACCGCCTCGGCTGCGGCGATGACGTCGCCGAGGTCGGCCGGCGCGAGGGCGCTCGCCGCGTAGGCCGGGTGGACGGCGGCCGTGTCGTCGGCGAGGGGGGCGGGAATCCCGGAAAAACCGATGATGTCGACCGTGTCGGCGAGCGAGGCGGCGACGGAGAGGAGCGTCGCGGGGCCGGGGTCGAGGCGCGGCTCGATCTCGGCGAGGACGAGGCGGTCCCACGCCGTGCGCGGCAGGCGCGAGCGCATCAGCGGCCCGGCGACGGCGGGCACGCACAGGAAGGCGTTGCGGTTCGCCTCCACCATGTCGATCACGACATCGCGCAATTCGGCCGCGCTGCGGGAGGGGCCGAGATGCCGGACCGGATCGTCGAGGCTGACGATGACGGGCCGCTCCGGCGCGAGGCCGACGCCTGCGGCGAGCACGGGGTCGAGCGCCAGCATCTCGCCACGCAGGGCCGCGAAATCCTCCGCCTCGATGTCGGCGCCGGCGACGATGATGCGGCGCGTCCCCATGGTAGCGCGGCGCAGGTTCGCGAGCGCCGTGCGCGCCGGACGCGTGTCGGCCTCGCCGGCGGCGATGGCGCCCGCCTTCAGCCAGGCGATGGCCTCGTCCGCGGCGTGGGCGAAATCGGCGTCGAGGATCGCGCCACGCCGCGCGAGGGCGGCAAAGCGCGCGTCGGAGACACCCTCGCGCGAGGTGGCGAGGATCGTATCCCCGCCGAGCGCGCTCTCCTGGATGCGCCGCTGGTCGGCCTCGAACGAGGCGACGGAGGTGGTGCGCGCGGCGATCCGGGTGAGCCGCAGGGCAATCCGCTCGTCGACAGTGGCGGGCGGCTCGACGCGCGACAGATGCGGCATCGGGGCGAGGCAGGGCACGGCAATCGGGGCCGACTGGTCGTCATAGACGCCGGGCCCCAGCCACCAGCCCACGCGCACGGCAAGGTCGGCGAACCCTTCCGCGGTCCGCTGGGGTGGACTCAAGACAATCGGCACCGCTTCGCCCCTGTTTCCGGCGCTTTTCCGCGGCGCGAACGATGCGAGTTTAACCTTAAACTTTTATTTAAATATGTGCTGATCCCGCGGCGCGGGACACGCACCCCGACGCGACCTGTGATCACGCTTCAGCATTCCCATGTAATGATTGTGCGATATATCTCATTTTCGTCATACCGACATGAAATTCTCACTTCACAATAACTGCATTTCATATTTTTGTGCAGCGCGAAAAACTTCCTTCCTATATCACCGAATTTACAACCACACCGCCATAGAATCGACACAAGTGAAAGCCTTGCCTCGTCACGCGGGATTTGATGGGACAGCCTCTGCATTCCTGCGAACATTTAATGGGACAAGTTTTCACACTGGCTGTAAGATGCGGCAACGAGCGGCTCGGCCGGGCGACGGGCGCCGTGCGGACGTTTTCACTCATCTGATTATGTTGGATCGTGCATAGACTGGCCTACACCCCTGGCGTTGAACGGCTTTCGATCGGCTCGAAGAAGCTTGCGCTCGACCCGGTCTGGGCGGAGCCGCCGATCGCCGATATCGAAGTCGCGCTCCTGCGCAACGCCGCCTTCCCCGAGCTCGCGCGCGAGGGGCGGCTCGCGCACGAATTCGTCGTCGTCGATCCGGGCGTCGCCCCGTCCAACCCGTCGCACGAGGATCTGGCGATCCGCCTCAACGCCTGCGCGGCGCGGCTGAAGATCCCCCTCGTCGTCATCGGCAACGAGACGAGCGTCGCCTTCGGCAATGGCGGCTTCCCGACCTCCACGCACGACCTGCCGGCCGCTGGCACGCGCCGCTTCTCAGAGATGCTGGGGGCCCTGCGCGAGCGGCTCGCCCTCGTGCTCGCCTCCTCCCGCTACAGCCGAAAGCGGCACATCTTCGTGCCCGTCTTCGACGCGGCGCTGCTCGCCACCATGGTCGACCTCCTGTCGGAGATCGCGCCGGCGAGCCGCCCGTTTGTCCACCTCGCCACCTGGTGGGACGGGACGACGATGCCCCGCATCGCCGATTTCGCACCGCTCCAGCGCATCGGCGCGCGGATCGACGAGCTGAACGGCTCCCGCCCGACGATCTTCCTCTATGCCTGGTCGCGCCAGCTCGCCCAGCGCCTGACGGCGCAGATGGGCGTCCCCGTTCAGGCGATCGACTCCCCGCCCGAATTGTCGCTGGAATCGCCCGGCGAGGCGCCGCCCGACCGGTTCACGGTCGGCTACCTCTCCGCCGCGACGCGCGCGTGCGGGTTCGACCAGCTGGCGCGCATCATCCGCTCCGCCAACCAGGCGGCGACCAACCCGCAGCGCACGCGCTTCATCATCCACGTCCGCCCGGACCCCAACGGGGCGAGCCTGTCGGACGAGGTGCAGGAGCTGAAGGCCGAGCTCGCGGCGATCCCCGAGCGCAACGTGTCGATCATCGATGAGTTCATGCCGCGGCCAATCTATCTCGCCGCCATGAAGCGGATCGACGCGCTGCTTCTGCCCTACCCGCCCAATGGCGGGGCCGAGCGCCATTCGAGCACGGCGCTTCACGCGATGGCGGCGGGCAAGCCGATCCTCACCTACAATGGCGTGCAGATCGTCGGGACGCTCCGTTCGCGCATCATGCGCGCGGCGGACGACCGGGTCCTCGGCGAGATCGTGTCCGACATGGCCGCCGACGCCGCGCACGCACGGCGCGACGCGGCGGTGGCGAAGTCGACCTACTGGGCGACGCTGCGCCCCTCACGCCTCTTCGCCCAGCTCCTCTACGGCCCGCTCATCATCGCGAACGCGACCGGCCACGAGCAGATCTGAGCGCGGCGGCGCCTCTCTCAGTTGGCTCGCCTCAGGTGCGGCCCCACTCGTCCTGCAGGCGGACGATGTCGTCCTCGCCGAGATAGGAGCCGGTCTGCACCTCGATCACCTCGAGGAGGATGCGGCCCGGATTGGCGAGGCGGTGCACCGCGCCGAGCGGGATGTAGGTGGACTGGTTCTCGGTGAGGGTCTGCACCTCGCCGTCGATCGTCACCTCAGCGGTCCCGCGCACGACGACCCAGTGCTCCTGGCGGTGGTGGTGCTTCTGCAAGGAGAGGCGCTTGCCGGGCGACACGAACAGGTGCTTCACCTGGAAGCGCGGCCCGTTCATGATCGAGGAATAACCGCCCCAGGGCCGGTTGACCGTCGGCGACACGTCGAGAAGCTCGTGCCGCTTGCCGCTCTTGAGGGTGGCGACGACGTTCTTCACGTCCTGCGCGCGGTCGAGCGGGCAGACGAGGATCGCATCCTCCACCGCGATGATCGCCATGTCCTCGACGCCGAGCGCCACGACGTCGGCGCGGTTCGAGACGATCAGCGAGTTCTTGGAGCCGACGGAGATGCCCTTGCCGCGGATGGCGTTGCCGGCATCGTCCTTGTCGAGCGTCTCCCAGTAGGCGCGCCAGGAGCCGACATCGGACCAGCGGCACGAGATCGGTGCGACGGCGGCCTTCTGCGTGCGCTCGAAGAGGGCGTAGTCGATCGAGATGTCTGGCGCGCGGGCGTAGGCCGCCTCGGAGAGGAGGATCGAGCCGTTCTCGCGCTTCGCCCCGGCGACGGCTTCGGCCGCGACCTCGACCACCTCGGGCGCGGTCTTGGCGAGTTCGTCGAGGAAGGCGCGCGCGCCGAAGGCGAAGAAGCCCGCGTTCCAGAAATAGCTGCCGTCGGCGACCATGCGCGCCGCCTCGTCGATCGGCGGCTTCTCCACGAAGCGCTCGACCGGGCGGACGGTGTCGCCGCCGGGCGCGGCCTTGATGTAGCCGTATCCGGTCTCGGGATGGGTGGGCGTCACCCCGAAGGTGACCATCTTGCCGGCGCGGGCGGCGGCGAAGGCGCCCTGCAGCGTCTCGAAATAGGCGGCGTCCGGGGTGATGAGGTGGTCGGAGGGAAGGACGAAGAGGATCGCGTCCGGATCCAGCGCGACGAGCGCCTCGGCGACGGCGGCGATCGCCGGCGCGGTGTTGCGGGCGGAGGGCTCCAGCATCACCGTCGCGTCGGAAACGCCGATGCCCGTCAGCCCGTCATCGACCTGGAAGCGGTCGGCGACGCCGCAGACGACCCACGGCGCGGCGAGCCCGTCGATCCCGGCATGGCGCTCGATCGTCTTCTGAAAGAGGCTGTGCTCCCCGTGCATCGGCAGGAATTGCTTCGGCTTGTCCGCTCGGGACAGGGGCCACAGCCGGGTCCCACGACCGCCGGCCAGAACGACAGGGTAAATGCTCATCAGCTCGTCCATCCACTCGATGCCCGACGGGTAGCACCCGCGACTTTCGATCGCTAGTGCGGCGCGCGTGCGGGATCCGCCCCGGCGCGATTCTCGCCCGACGGAGCCGCAAACACCAGACAAACCAGGATTTCGGCGTTCGGATGGCCAAAACGAGACGGGACCCACCCATGCGCCGGCACGCGGTGAATGACCGCGCTGAGGAGCAATGCGGCAAGACCTCTTTTATCCGGCAACGTTTTGCGTGTAAGCGGAGCGCCATCGCTGGTCACCGATCGTCCCTCGACCGACTGCCCACGATTCCCTCCTAACGGTCGAAACAAGACCTATGATCGGAGCAACGTTCCATGGCGAAGATCATCGTTCTCGGTGGCGATGGGTTCTGCGGCTGGCCGACCAGCCTGCACCTTTCGCAGCGAGGCCATGAGGTCATCATCGTCGACAACCTGTCGCGCCGCAAAATCGATGTGGAGCTCGAGGTCGAGTCGCTGACGCCCATCCGGCACCTGTCGGAGCGCCTGGCTGCCTGGAAGGAAGTGAGCGGACAAACCATCCGCCACGTCAACTTCACGGTCGGCGAGAATTATCACCGCCTCCTCTCCCTCATCATCGAGGAGAAGCCGGACGCCATCGTGCATTTCGCCGAGCAGCGCGCCGCGCCCTACTCGATGAAGAGCCCGATGCACAAGCGCTACACGGTGCGCAACAACCTCACCGCGACGCACGATGTCCTGTGCGCGATCGTGGAGTCGGGGCTCGACGTCCACCTCGTCCATCTCGGGACGATGGGCGTCTACGGTTACGGCACGGCGGGGATGAAGATTCCCGAAGGCTATCTGCGGGTGAAGGTCGACACCGAGAACGGGCTGACGGATCAGGAGATCCTCTATCCGGCCAATCCCGGCTCGATCTACCACATGACGAAGACCCAGGATCAGCTGTTCTTTTTCTACTACAACAAGAACGACAAGGTGAAGATCACCGACCTTCACCAGGGCATCGTCTGGGGCACGCAGACCGACGAGACCTCGAAGGACGAGCGTCTCATCAACCGCTTCGACTATGACGGCGACTACGGCACGGTCCTGAACCGCTTCCTCATGCAGGCGGCGATCGACTACCCGCTCACCGTCCACGGCACGGGCGGCCAGACGCGCGCCTTCATCCACATCCGCGACACCTGCCGCTGCGTGGAGCTTGCCATCGAGAACCCGCCCCAGGCCGGCGAGCGGGTGAACATCCTCAACCAGATGACCGAGACCCACCGCATCCGCGACCTCGCCAAGATGATCGCGGAGCTGACCGGGGTGGAGGTCGCCTATCTCGACAACCCGCGCAACGAGGCGGCGGAGAACGAGCTGCACGTGGAGCACGACCGCTTCCTGCACCTCGGCCTGAAGCCGATCACGCTGCAGGCCGGCCTCATGCGCGAGGTGACCGACATCGCCAAGCGCTACGCGGACCGCTGCGATCGCTCCAAGATCCCCTGCGTCTCCCTCTGGCGCTGAGGGTCGCCCCCAACGCAAAAAGCCCCGGAGCGCGCTCCGGGGCTTTTTTGTGCCTGTGCCCGGCAGCGGGGCCGGAGGCCGTCAATAAAGGTCGAGGCCGAAGAGGTAGCTGACGCCGATGCCGACGATGAACTCGTCCGTGTTGCCGGCCTTCACGATCGGGCTGTCGGCGGCGTCGCCCACATAGCGGGTGTACTCGGCCTTGCCGCGCAGGCTCAGCTTGTCGGTGATGCGGTAGGTCGCCTGGATGGCGAGGCCGACATCCTTGATGCCGCCGCTCGGATCGTAGGGCGCAAGCTCGGTCGCGGTGGTGGGGACGCCGAAATAGGTGTCCATGTAGTCGTCGGATGCGACGCTGAGGCGCGGGCCGCCGCGCACTTCGAACCGGGCGAACTGGTTGGCGATGAAGTCGACGCCGACCTCGCCCACGAAGCCATTGTGGCCGGTGAGGCCGTAGCGGATTTCCGCGAAGGCGCGGATCGGCCCTTTCGAGAAGGCGATGCCGGGGCCCAACTCGACGGACCAGTCGACCTTGCCCGTTCCGTTCAGGTAGCGCGCGTCGTCTTCCTCGCGCGTGCCGGTGAAATCATAGGCCGGATAGATCGAGATGACGCGCACCTTGCCGTCGACCACCTCGCCGAGGATCGGGACGCGCAGGAAGTGCAGGCCGGCGATCGGCCAGGGCGTCACCATGTACTTGTCGGACGAGGGGAATTGCGGCTGGAGCTGCGCGCCGATGCCGAGATCGAACACGATGTCGCGGTGCTCGACGACCTCCTCCGCTTCCGGCGGGGGCGCGTAAGGGTCCGCGGCCTGGGCGGACACTGTCATCGCGAGGACGAGAACCGCGCTGGATACGAAACGCACTAAGGGCTACTCCCGCAAGGTACCCCGACACTGTCGCCAACCGTCGACGATGAAAAGGATATTTACACAGGCGCGGCCGTTCGCGCCGCGAGTCCCGGCGCTGTCGTGACAGTTGGGCAACACGTCCTGTCGCACCCCGGGAACCGGGCCCACGATCCGATCATTTTCCTGTCGACGCGCCGAGGTTTCACCCGAAACCGGCAATCCGCGGCGCGAGAACAGATTGTGGAGATGAACGCATGGCTGAGATCCACACGACGACGGAAGCCCGCCAGGGCGCGTTCGGGACACACACGCTGACGATCCTCATCATCAGCACGGCAACCGCCGTGGTCCTGGCGCTCGGCGCCTATTTCTACGTCTTCACCGAGGACAACGAAGACATTGCGACGCCGGTCCCGGCGCTGGAGCGGACGACGGCCGCGAACGAAGCCGCGCCCGCGCCCGTGACGACCACCACGCCGTCCGTGACCGCCCCGGCCCCCGCGAGCGACACCGCGACGCCGCCCGCGGCCGAGACGACGACCCCCGCGCCCGCGGCGCAGTGAACCACCACCCGGCGCGCCAGGCGTCGCACACGAGAACGGCCGCGCGGGCGAACCCGGCGCGGCCGTTTCGATTCGGGGTGCCGCCTTCGCGGCGCGGCAAGGCTCAGGAGGCGGAGATCTCTTCCGCCGCCGTCATCAGAAGCTCGCGCATCTTGAGGCGCACGGCCTCTTCGGTGATCGAGATGCCCGCGGCCGACAGGTCGCCATAGACCTTGCGGAACACGTCCTCGTCGCCCGGCTCGTCGAAATCCGCGCGAATCACGTCCTTCGCATAGGCCTCGGCGTCGGCGCCCTCGCGGCCGAGCTGCTGCGCGGCCCAGACGCCGAGCAGCTTGTTGCGCCGCGCGATCGACTTGAAGCGCAATTCCTCGTCGTGCGCAAAGCGGGCCTCGAATGCGCGTTCCCGATCTTCAAACTGGGTCATCGTCCGCCTCCATCGTTGCCGCGTCTATGATTTGATGGTGCGTTCAGAGTCAACGCGCGATCCGACACCATTGAGGCGAAGCGCTCTATGGGATAGCGTCAAAGAGTCATTATTTGAAGGTCGCGGCGCGACCGTGCGGCAAGGCAGGGCTGGTGAGATCCACCGATCCTGTCTTAAACCTATGGCTCGCGCCTTCCCTATGAAACAGCCTAACCTGAGTCGGTACATCCCCATGAGCCGTCGCCGCCGCATCTACGAAGGCAAAGCAAAAATCCTGTATGAGGGCCCGGAGCCCGGCACGCTCATTCAGCACTTCAAGGATGATGCTACCGCCTATAACGCCCGCAAGAAAGACGTCATCGACGGCAAGGGCGTTCTCAACAACCGCATCTCCGAGCACATCTTCAATCACCTCAATGAAATGGGGATACCCACCCATTTCATCCGTCGGCTCAACATGCGCGAGCAGTTGATCCGCGAGGTGGAGATCATTCCGCTCGAGATCGTGGTGCGCAATGTCGCCGCAGGCTCGCTGGCGAAGCGCCTCGGGCTCGAAGAAGGCACGCAGCTGCCGCGCTCGATCATCGAATTCTATTACAAGAACGATGAGCTCGAGGACCCGCTCGTCACCGAAGAGCACATCACCGCCTTCGGCTGGGCCACCCCGCAGGAGCTCGACGACATCATGGCGCTCGCCGTGCGCGTCAACGACTTCCTCGCCGGCCTCTTCCTCGGCGTCGGCATCCGCCTCGTCGACTTCAAGATGGAATGCGGGCGTCTCTGGGAGAACGACATGATGCGGGTCGTCGTCGCCGACGAGATCAGCCCCGACTCCGCCCGCCTGTGGGACATCAAGACCGACGACAAGGAAGCCAAGGTTCTCGACAAGGACCGCTTCCGCAAGGATCTCGGCGGCCTCCTGGAGGCCTATCAGGAGGTCGCGCGCCGTCTCGGCATCCTGCCGGAGCAGGAGCGGCCCGTCGTCTCCGGCCCGACGCTGGTGCAGTCATGAAGGCACGCGTCACGATCACGCTGAAGAACGGCGTGCTCGACCCGCAGGGGAAGGCGATCGAAGGCGCCCTCTCCGACCTCGGCTACGGGGGCGTCGCCTCCGCGCGCCAGGGCAAGATCATCGACCTCGAGCTGACGACGACCGACGCCGACACGGCGCGGGCGGAGGTGGGCCGCATGTGCGAAGACCTCCTCGCGAACACGGTCGTCGAACGCTACGACATCGCCATCCTGCCCTGATGCGTTCCGCCGTCATCGTCTTCCCCGGCTCGAACCGCGAGCATGACGCCGCGCGGGCCATCACGCTCGCCGGCGGCGAGGCCCCTCACCTCGTCTGGCACACCGAGACGAGCCTGCCCGACGTCGACCTCGTCATGGTCCCCGGCGGCTTCGCGCACGGCGACTATCTGCGCGCAGGCGCCATCGCGGCCCGCTCGCCGGTGATGCGCGCCGTCGCCGACCATGCGGCCCGCGGCGGCTACGTGCTCGGCGTGTGCAACGGCTTCCAGGTGCTGACCGAGGCGCGGCTCCTGCCGGGCGCGCTGATGCGCAATGCGCGCCTCACCTTCGTGTGCCGCCCCGTGCGCCTCGCGGTCGAGCAGTCCGGCCCCTTCACCGGCACCTACGAGACCGGCGCCGAGGTCACCTTCCCCACCGCCCACCACGACGGCAACTATCGCGCCGACGAGGAGACGTTGAAGCGTCTCGAGGGCGAGGGCCGGGTGATCTTCCGCTATCGCGAGGACCTCAACGGCTCGATCAACGACATCGCCGGCATCACCAACGAGCGCGGCAACGTGCTCGGCCTGATGCCGCACCCGGAGAACGCGGTGGAGGCGATCCACACCAACCGCGACGGGCTGCCGCTGTTCCAGAGCATCGTCGCCGCCTGCGCCTGACCGCGCCGGCGACGGCTTGAGCGTCGACGACCGGAGCCGCCCCTCACAGGGCGGCTCTCGTGTTTTCAGGCTCGGCCATTCGGCCTAACTGGGAAGCTCGTCGATCTTCTCCACGGCGTCGAGGCGGTCATCCCATGACGCGCGGCTCGCGTACGAGATGTGCGCCGTCGGCCGGATGCCGACCTCCGTGTCGAGGGAACCGGCCGGCACGACCAGCAGCGCCCCGTCCAACTGGAGCGACGGAAGAGCGGACCCGCATTCCGTGCAGAAGCTCCGCACATGGCGCGTGCCGGGAAGCTGAAACGTCTTGATCGTCTCTCGTCCTGAAAGCCAGGTGATCTCGGCCCGCGAGGAGAAGAGGTTCGCGGCGTGAGCCGTGCCGGTGTCCTTTCGGCAGCGCGCGCAGTGGCACAGGAAGAAGCTCTCCCATTCGCCCGCGATCTCGAACCGCGCCGCCCCGCACAGGCAGCGTCCCGACGCCAGGTGTTTCATGTTGGGCTCTTCGCAAGGTCAGGCGGAACGGAAGGCCCGGTCGCGCGCGCGGCCGGGCCTTCGTCCTGGGTCCGAGGGGTGGGCCGCCTCAGCGCGGATAGGGCATCCCGTTCGTGCGCAGGTAGGTCGCGTAGAGCGAGGACGTGCCGCAGATATAGAGGCGGTTGAGGCGCGGGCCGCCCCAGGAGATGTTCGCGACCACTTCCGGCACCTTCAGCTTGCCGATGAGGTCGCCACCCGGATTGTAGCAGTGCACGCCGTCGCCGGCGCTCGTCCACAGATTGCCCGACTCGTCGAAGCGGAAGCCGTCGAACATGCCATAGCCGCAGGTGGCGAACACCTCGCCGCCCGACAGCGTCTTGCCGCTGACGGAGAAGCGGCGGATGTGGCGCGGCCCGTTCTCCACGTGGCTCGCCCCCGTGTCGGCGATGTAGATCGCGCTGTAGTCGGGGGTGAAGGCGAGGCCGTTCGGCTTCACGAAATCGGTGGCGACGGCCTCGATCGCGCCCGTCCCCGGATCGACGCGGTAGACGTAGGAGGCGCCGACCTCGCTCTCCGCGCGCGCGCCCTCATAGTCGATGTCGATGCCGTAGGTCGGGTCGGTGAACCAGATGCTGCCGTCGGGGTGGACGACGACATCGTTCGGTGAGTTGAGGCGCTTGCCCTGGTAGTTGTCGGCGATGACGGTGATCGTGCCGTCATGCTCGGTGCGGGTGACGCGGCGGCCGAGATGCTCGGCGCTGACGAGCCGGCCCTCGCGGTCGCGCGTGTTGCCGTTGGTGTTGTTCGACGGCTGGCGGAACACCGACACACCGCCGTCGGTCTCGTCATAACGCATCATCCGGTTGTTCGGGATGTCGGAGAAGACGAGATAGCGGCCGCCGGCGAAGTAGGCCGGACCTTCGGTCCAGCGCGCCCCGGTCCACAACTTCTCCATATACACGTTGCCCTGTGCGAGCTTCTTGAACGCTGGCTCGATGACTTCCACGTGCTCGGCGTACATGGCGCCCCCTCTCTCTTCTTGTCTATTTGCTGCGCGAGCGGCGGGTCCGCCGCGGCGGTTGGGTTCGCCCGCGCTCCGTGGCGGGCCGTGGCAACTTATGCCCAAATGTCGCCGGTCTAAAGTCGGATCCTTCCACGAATGATCCGACGCGCCGGCCTCCACCAATCGGCCCCCGCAAAAATGCCGCGCGGGCGATGGAAAGGGCCGGACCGCGCCCCCGACGGCCCAACCCGTGCTTGAAGCCTATTTGTTAAGCCCCGTAAGGATTGAGGCGGATCTGGGCGGAATGGGCAGAGGGGGCACTGGGCCATGATGGATCGCCGGCGGCGGACGCCGCGCCTCGCGCGCCTCCTCGGCGCGATCGCCATCGCGCTCGCCGCCCTCCTCCCGCAGGGCGCGGGCGCGATCGACGGCTTCCCGCTGGAGCCCGCCGACACGTCGAGCCCGGAGGCAACGCTCACGAGCTTCATCGAGGCGATCGAGGAGGCCTACACGCTCGGCGCCGGGAATGACGGGCCGGCCTCGGAGGAGGCGCTGCGCCGCGCGGTCCGCACGCTCGATCTCTCCACCTTCCCGCCCCGCTTCGCCGAGAGCCGCGGCATCGAATCGGCGCTGATGCTGAAGGAGGTGATCGATCGGCTGGAGCTGCCCGCCTCCGAGCACATCCCCGGCGAGCCCGCGACGGAGGACACCCCCCTCACCGCGACGCGCCTTGCCGAGGGCGTCACGCGCTGGCGCATCCCGCACACCGAGATCGTCATAGCGCGCGTGGAGACGGGACCGCGCGCGGGCGAATATCTCTTCGACCACCAGACCATCGCGCGGGCGCGCGACTTCTATCAGCGTGTGCGCGACCTCCCCTATCGGGAAGGGGCGACGCCCGAGATCTACGAGGCGTACCTGACGACGCCCGGCCCCGGCCTCGCCCTCGGCTGGAGCGAGCGCCTTCCGGACTGGGCGAAGATCGTCATCGCCGAGCAGACGATCTGGCAATGGGGCGCGACCGGGCTCGTCCTCCTCCTCACCGGCCTCGTGGCGGCGGGGCTGATCGTCTGGGCGCGACGCGTCGACGCACGCCGGAGCGCGGATTCCGGCCGGCTCGCGCCCTACACGATCGCCACGCTCGCCGTCTCGGTCGGCCTCGTCTTCGCGGCGCAGGCCTTCATCGACCTCACCATCAACCTCACCGGCACGCCGCTCGACATCGTCACCTACCTCCTCGACATCGTCGGCTACATGATGCTCGCCTGGCTCGCGATCCTGGTGATCGCGAGCGTCACCGAGCTCATCATCCGCGTGCGGGGGCTGAGCCCGAACGCGGCGACGGGCCGCCTCGTGCGCCTCGCCTCCACCGGCGTCGCCGCGATCGTGGTCGTCGGCATCATCGTCCATGCGAGCCAGACCTTCGGCCTCCCCGCCTACTCCATCATCACCGGGCTCGGCGTCGGCGGTATCGCGATCGGCTTCGGCGCGCAGGCGCTGGTGCGGGACATCTTCTCGGGTATCTTCTTCCTCGTCGACGATGCCTTCCGCCCCGGCGAATATATCGACACGGGTTCGGCCAAGGGGTTCGTCGAGCAGGTCTCGATCCGCTCGGTCCAGCTCCGCCACCACAACGGCCCGCTCCAGACGATCCCGTTCGGCGAGATCCAGTACGTGAACAATTTCTCGCGCGACTGGGTGGTGATGAAGCTCACCGTGCGCGTCCCCTTCGGCACCGACACCGAGCGCGTGCGCAAGCTCATCAAGACGCTCGGCCAGGAGCTCCTGAAGGACCCGGAGATCGGGGACAAATTCATCGAGCCGCTGAAGTCGCAGGGCGTCATCGACATCGACGATTTCGGCATGAAGATGCGCGTGAAGTTCATGACGAAGCCGGGCGAGCAGTTCGTGCTCCGCCGCATCGTCTACTTGAAAATCCAGGAGCTCTTCCGCACGATGGGGATCGACTTCGCCGGCCGAGAGGTGCGCGTGAAGGTCGAGGAGGACGGGCACGAGATCAGCGCGGAGCATCTCGCCAAGGCGTCCGACCTTGGCGACGACGAGGTTCGCCAGCGCCGCGCCTGACACCGCCCAAGGTGGCGGCACTGTCGATCGAGGGCCCGGAATTGACCACAATTCGGGCTACTAGATCGATTGACAAGGCGATTCCAATCGCAAACACTCCCCCCACAATAAGTTCGATAATGAACGCCATTGGGAGGATCCTATGAACCGTGCCACGGTTTTCGCCTGCGCGTGCGCGCTCGGCGCCATTCTCGCCGCTCCGGCGGTTGCGCAGACCACGCTCGTCGGCGCTGTCCAGTTCAACGAAGACCACGCCTTCACCAAGGCGCTGCGCAAGTTCGAACAGGTCGCTTCCGAATGCAGCGGCGGGTCGCTGGTGTTCGACCTGCACCTCAATTCCGAGCTCGGCCTCGAAAAGGATTATTTCGAGAACATGAGCCAGGGCATCGCGATCGATTACGGGATCGTCAGCCCCTCCCACATGTCCACCTTCTCCCAGAAGGCCCCGCTGATGGACATGCCGTTCCTGTTCCGTGACATCGACCACTGGAACGCCGCGATCGACCAGGGCGCGCTCGAGCCGCTGGCCGATGACGTGCTCGCCCAGGCCGACGTGCGCCTCATCGGCTATGCCGGCGGCGGCACGCGCAACCTGATCGTCAACCGTCCGATCACCAACATGAAGGAGCTGGAAGGCCTCTCCATGCGCGTGATGGGCGCCCCGATCCAGACGCGCATCTTCGAGGCGATCCACGCCGCCCCGTCCGTTATCGCCTACTCCGAGGTCTATAACGCCATTCAGACCGGCGTCATCGACGCGGCCGAGAACGAGGCGGCGGGCCTCGAGCAGATGAAGTTCTACGAAGTCGGCCCGGAGATCTCGCTGACGCAGCACGCGATCACCGTGCGCCCGATCGCCTTCGCGAACGCCACGTTCGAGCGCCTGACGCCCGAGGAGCAGGAATGCATCCTCAAGGCCGGCAAGGAAGGTGGCAAGCTCGGTCGTCAGATCGAGAGCGAGCAGGACGCCCAGAAGCTCGCCGCCATGGAGAAGGCCGGGCTCCTGAAGACCCATGAGTTCACCGAGCGCGACAAGCTCCTCGAGCTCGCCGCCCCGGTTCAGAAGGCCTACGCCGAAGAGCTCGGCGCGGTTGACGTCCTGGAAGCGATCCAGGCCGTCAAGGCGAACTGATCCGTTCGGCACGGCACATGCGGCGGGCACGCGAGTGTCCGCCGCTCGTGTATCCAACGTCTTGTTCAAGATGAAAGCGGTCGATGCGTCTCTTTTGTGAAGGACTCCATCGCCTCCTCAAGGTCATCCTGACCTTGCTGATGGCGCTGCTGATCGTCCCCGTCACGATGCAGATCCTCAGCAGATATACGGGCATCGTGCCCCGCTATATCTGGACCGAGGAGATTGCTCGCCTGTGCTTCGTGTGGATCATCATGGTCGGCGCGATGATCGCGGTCCGCGACTGGACCCATTTCGAGGTCGACCTGCTGCCGCAGTCCAGCAATCCGGCGATCGCGCTCACGATGCGCCTCGTCCCGATCGCGGCGGTCGGCATCGCGGCGATCACCTTCATCTATTTCGGCTGGGATTTCGCCAAGCTCGGCATGCGCCAGGTCTCCGAAATCTCCGGACTGCCGATGCTCTACATCTACGGCGCCTGGCCGCTCGCCGGCGTCATCTGGATGATCTTCATCGCCGAAAAGGTCGGCGAAGCGTTCAACGCATACAACATGGAAAAGCGTAGTGGGACCGGGTGAAGTCGCGGCGATTCTCTTTGGTGGCTTCGCCCTCCTGATCATTCTTCGGGTGCCGGTGGCGTTTGCGCTCGCGCTCGCCGTCACACCCGTCTTCTTCATCGAGCCGCGGCTGACGCCGGTGCTTCTCCTCAGGGAGATGTTCAAGAGCTACAACGCCTTCGTGCTCCTCGCCGTGCCGTTCTTCCTGCTCGCGGCGAACCTCATGAACGGCGCCGGCATCACGGACCGTCTCGTGCGCCTGTCGCAGGCGCTGGTCGGCCACCTGCCGGGCGGCCTCGGCCACGTCAACGTCGTCGTGTCGATGCTCTTCGCGGGCATCTCCGGCTCGTCGACGGCGGACGCGGCGGGCATCGGATCCCTCCTCATCCCGCAGATGAAGAAGGAGGGCTATGACACCTCCTTCTCCGTCGCGATCACGGCGTGCTCCAGCGTCATGGGCGTCGTCATCCCGCCTTCGATCCTGATGGTGGTGTGGGGCGGCCTGATGTCGGTCTCGATCGGTGGGCTGTTCCTCGCGGGCGTGCTCCCCGGCATCCTCATCGCCGGCTCGCAGATGCTGACCGTCTACATCTACGCCAAGCGCCGCAACTACCCGGTCTCGGTCCGCTCGAACCTGCGCGAGCTGATCTCGGCCGTCTCCGGCGCGGTGCTCGCCCTCGTGACGCCGCTCATCATCATCGGCGGCATCGTCGGCGGCTTCTTCACGCCGACCGAGGCCTCGGTCGTCGCGGTGCTCTACTCGCTGGTGCTCGGCGTCCTCATCTACCGCACGGTGCCGCTGCGCCGCCTGCCCTCGATCCTCTATGACAGCGCCCGCTTCGCCGCGATCTCGCTGTTCTGCATCGGCACGGCGTCGGCCTTCGGCTGGTGCCTCGCCTACTTCAAGATCCCGGCCGCCCTCGTCGGGCAGATCGAGGCGATGGGCCTCGGCCTCGTCGGCACGGGCATCATGGTCGCCGTCGCCTTCCTGATCATCGGCATGTTCATCGACGCGATCCCGGCGATCATCATCCTCGGCACGGTGCTGATGCCGGTGACCGAGCATGTCGGCATGAACCCGATCCACTTCGCGATCATCGGCGTCGTCAGCCTCTCCTTCGGCCTCATCACGCCGCCCTACGGGCTGTGCCTGCTGATCGCGGCCTCGATCGGCAAGATCAGGCTGGTGGACACCTTGAAGGACGTCGCCGTCCTCCTCGTCCCGATGCTGGTCGTCCTTCTCGCGATCGTCCTCCTGCCGGGCATGATCCTCTTCCTGCCGCGCCTCATCATGCCGCAATTCGTCGGCTGATCCGGACCGGACCGCGGAACGAAAAAAAGGCCGGGGTGGTCACCACCCCGGCCTTTTCCGTGTCCGAGGGCCGACGCCCTCAGGGCATGTACTGCCCGCCATTCACGTCCATGATCTGGCCGGTGATGTAGCCGCTGCAGGCGTTGGAGGCGAAGAACAGGTAGATCGGCACGCACTCAGCCGGCGTCCCCGGCCGCTTCATCGCGACCGAGTTCGTCATCGCCTCCTTGCGCGCGGCGGGTGTCGCGGCGTGGAACGGGGTCTCGATATAGCCGGGCGCCACCGTGTTCACGCGGATGCCGTCGGCCGCGAACTCCTTCGCCATGTTGCGCGAGATGTCGTGCACGAAGGCCTTCGACCCGGCATAGAGGAGCGAGCCGATGCCGCCCCCGTCACGCCCGGCGATCGAGCCGGTGTTGACGATCGCGCCGCCGCCGGCCGCCTTCAGATGCGGGATCGCATAGCGCGACATCATGATGACCGAGCGCACATTGAGGTCGAGCACCGCGTCATAGGTCTCGTCCGTCACCGCCTCGGCGCCGACGCGGTGGAGCAGCGCCCCGGCATTGTTGATCAGCACGTCGATGCCGCCGAAGCGCGCGACGAAGGCCTCCACGAGGCCGAGGCACGCCTCGGTCTTCGACACGTCGGCGACGAACAGCTCGGCATCGGCGCCGGCCTCGCGCGCCGCGCGGACCACCTCTTCGCCAGCCGCCTTGTTGCTGTGCGCCACGACGCCGACGCGGGCGCCGGCCCTGGCGAAGGCGATCGCCAATTCGGCGCCGATGCCGGTGCTGCCGCCGGTGATCAGAACGCGCTTGTCCACGAGGTCGTTGAACACCGAACCCCTCCCTTTTCCTGAATTTTTCTCCGGGCACGGCTAGCATTGTGCGCCCGGAGGGGAAAGGGAAACTACCGCGTGATCGGCCGGATCGTGCGCCGCCGCGCCTGGCGCAGCCGCACCACGCGCAGCGAGTCGATGAGGACGGCGAGGAAGATCACCCCCGCGAGAACGATCGGCTGCAGGTAGAGGTTCACCGTGGTGAAGACGAGGCCGGTCTTCACCGTCTGGATGAGGAGCGCGCCCACCGCCGCGCCGAGCGCCGAGCCGATGCCGCCGAAGAGACTGACCCCTCCGAGAACCGCCGCGGCGATGACGTCGAACTCCCGCCCCTCGCCGAAGGCGACGTCGAGGCGGCCGATCTGGGCGATCAGCACGAAGCCCGCCACCGCCGCGCACGCGGACGAGATGATGTAGACGCGCGCCCGCACCCACTCGACCTGAATGCCGGCCTTGCGCGCCACCTCAGGGTCGGCCCCGACCGCATAGACCTGCCGCCCGAAGGTCGTCCGGGTGAGGACGATGTGGGCGACGATCACGAAGACGAGGAGGATCACCACCGGCACCGGCACGCCCGCGACGCTCGCGAGGCCGAAATCGAGGAGCGAGCGGTCGAAGTCGAACTGGCGCGAACTCGTCATCCACGTGCCCGCCCCGCGGAAGAAGAACAGCGTCGCCAGCGTCACGATGAAGGGGGCGATGTTGAAGCGCACGATGAAGAGCGCGTTGATCGCCCCCATCGCGAGCCCGGCGAGGGCCGCGACCACGAGCCCGCCCGCGACGCCGACCCCGAGATCGCGCATCGCGAACCCCGCGATCAGCGGGCCGAGATACATGACCGAGCCCACCGAAAGGTCGATCCCGCGCGTCAGGAGGACGAAGCTCATCCCCACCGCCGCGACCCCGATGAAGGAGGATTGCTTGACGATGTTGGCGAAATTCTCCGCCGACACGAATTGCGGCGCCTGAAGCCAGAAGAAGGCGATCACGGCGACGAAGATGAGCGCCGTCGCGTTCTTCAGGACGAGCCGGGTGAAGAGATCCTGCATCGCGCCCTCACGCCCCCTGCCGGAAGGCCATCGACAGGATGGCCGACTGCTCGAAGGGCGGCGCGGCGAACCCGCCCACGATCTCGCCCTGGCTCATGACGAGGATGCGGTCGCAGACCCCCATCAGCTCCTCGATCTCGGAGGAGATGAAGAGCACCGCCCCGCCGCCCGCCGCGAGGCGATCGGCGAGCGTGTAGATCTCGTATTTCGCGCCGACATCGACGCCGCGAGTCGGCTCATCGAGGATGAAGACCTGCGGCTCGCGCATCAGCCACTTGCCGATCACCACCTTCTGCTGGTTGCCGCCCGAGAGGGACTTCGCCGGCTGGCGGCGGATGTTGCCGGCCTTCAGGCGGACCTGGTCGGCGACGAAGCGCGTGTCCTCGTCGAAGGCCTCCGCGTCGATGAGGGAGAGGGGCGGACGGGCGAAGCGGTCGACGGCGACGAGGGCGAGATTGTCGGCGATCGGGGCCTCCATCATCAGCCCTTCGGCGCGACGGTCCTCCGTCACGAAGGCGAGCCCCGCCTCGATCCGCGCCCGCGGCCCGCCCGACAAGGGCTGCCCCGCGATGGTAACGACGCCCTCGGTGTGCGGGTCGAGCCCGAAAAGGATGCGCGCAAGCTCGCTGCGGCCCGACCCCATCAGCCCGAAGAGGCCGAGGATCTCGCCGCGATGGATCTCGAACGACACCTTCTCGAGGACGCCCGGCTGGGAGAGGTCGGTGACGGCGAAGACCGGATCGGCCGTCGGGCGGGAGGTGCGCTCGGGAAAGAGGCCCGTCAGCTCGCGCCCGATCATCGCGCGGATCATGCGCGGGATGTCGAACTCGGCGGCCGGCGCCGTCTCCACCAGCTTGCCGTCGCGCAGCACCGCGATGTGTGTGCAGAGCGCGGCGACATCGCCGAGGACGTGGCTGATATAGATGATCGTCTTGCCCTGCGCGTTCAGCCGGCGGATCACCTCGAAGAGGCGCACCGTCTCGCGCGGGGTGAGCGAGGTCGTCGGCTCGTCGAAGATGATGAGCTCGGCGTCGCGGTGGAGCGCCTTCGCGATCTCCACGAGCTGCCGCTCCCCCGGCGACAGATCCTCGATCAGCGCGTCGGGCGACACGTCGAGATCGAGCGCCTCCATCAGCTCCTTCGCGCGGCGGCGGATCGCGCCGCGATCGATGAGGCCGTGCCACTTGGGAAAGCCGTCGACGAAGAGATTTTCCGCGACGGTGAGGTTGAAGAAGAGGTTCAGCTCCTGGTGGATGAAGGAGACGCCGCGGGCGGTGGCGTCCGCCGCGTCGCGCGGCGCGTAGGGCTCGCCCCGCCACAGCATCGCCCCGCCCGACGGCTCCACCACCCCGCCGACCATGTTCATGAGCGTGGACTTGCCCGCCCCGTTCTCGCCGATGAGACCGAGAATGCCGCCCTCCGGCACGTCGAAGGAGACGCCCTCCACCGCGTGGACGCCGAAGAAGGCCTTCGAGAGATCCTCGAACCGCAGGAGGGCAGTCATGTCGCGCGCTCCCGCAACAGGCGCGTGCGCAAGACGTCGAGCATCGCCGCGGCCAGGATGACCCCGCCTTTCACCATGTCGATGTGGAAGGAGGAGAGGTTCATGAGGTTCAGCGTGTTGGAGAGGAGCACGAAGAAGAGGACGCCCCAGACCGTCCAGATGATCTTGCCCTTGCCGCCGAAGAGACTCGTCCCGCCGATGACGACCGCGCCGACCACGTCGAGCAGGAACGCGCCTTCGCCGAGTGTCGGGCGGCCGGCCTCGAGGCGGGCCGAATAGAGGATGGAGCCGGCCGCCGCGCACGCCGCCGAGATCATGAAGACGAGCACGATCACCCGCTTCACCGGCACGCCGGAAATCTCGGCGGCACGGCGGTTGGCGCCGATCGCGGTGACGTAGCGGCCGAAGACGGTGCGCGAGAGGAGGATGTGCGCGCCGATCGCGATCAGGACGGCGATCACCATCGGGTAGGTCACGAAGGAGTAGATCTGCCGGCGCGGAATGCGCGGCTCGTCCTGCGCGCCGAGATAGACCGAGACGATGTCGCCCTTGCCGAGGTCGACGAAGCTGTCGGGGAGCGGGCGGATATTCTCCGACTGGGTGAGCCAGATCGCGAGTGCGCCGATGCCGATGAGGCCGACGAGCGTCACCATGAAGGGCGGCATGTTGAGATAGGCGACGGACGCGCCGTTGATCGCGCCGATGATGAGCCCGGTGACGAGCATCGCGCACACGCCGAGGAGGACACCATAGGGCACGCCCGCGAGCGGACCGCCCTCCTCCGTCAGCACCGTGCCCCAGAGAGGTGCATTCTCCAGCACCGCGCCCGACCCGCCGACCGCGAGGAGCGCCCCGCCGACGACGCTCGCGAGCCCGATGACCGAGCCCTGGCTGAGGTCGATGCCCGCGATGGTGAGGACGAAGGTCTGCCCCACCGCGACCACCAGGAGCGGCCACATGTTGGACAGGATGTTCGACACGTTCGCCGGATTGGAGAGGGTCGGCAGGAAGGGCAGGAGGACGAGAACGTAGGCGAGCGAGAGATAGAGGACGAAATAGTCCGACAGGAAGAGGTCGCCGACGCGCCGCGACAGCCGCGCGGCCGCGGACCGCTGCCCCCCGGACGGCCGGCGCACGCCGAGGCGCGGCGTGGTGTGCGCCGGCGTCGCGGTGGCGGCCGGGCTGGGCGCCGACTCGCCTCCCGGCCCGTGGGCCGGGAGGGGGCGCGTGGCGTTGCGCGCGGCCTCGCTCACTTCTTGAGGAAGCCTTCGGACAGGAGCACGCAGCCCCACATGTCCATCTCACGCTCGCCGAGATTGGCCGAGGTGAGCGCGAAGCCCGGATCCTCGATCACCTGGTTCGGGGTGTACTCGCCCGAGTCGATCGCGGAGAGGATCGCCTTCAGCGACTGGTCGGCCTCGAAATAGAGGTCCTGCACGCCGGTCGCGTCGACATAGCCGTCCTTGATGAGCTGGCAGGCGGTGGCGTCGCCGTCGAGCCCGCCGAGGAGGATGTGGCCCTCCTCGCCGGACTTCTTCCACATCCCGCGCGGCTCCAGCACGGAGCGGATCGTCGGGAACAGGAAGTCGGAGGAGGTGAAGATGAGATCGATCTTCGGGTTCGCCGTCACCGCGGCTTCGAGGTTTGCGAGCGCCGTCGCCGCATCCCACTCCGTCGCGACTTCGATCGGGGTCTCGAAGCGGTCCTTGTGCTCGCCGATCGCGGCGTAGAAGCCTTCCTTGCGGCCGACGGCGTTCGGGTCGCCGAGATCGCCGACGAGGATCAGCGGCTGGAGCTTCGCGCCGTCACCGGCCTTGGCGAGGGCCTGTTCGGCGAGGAAGGAGACGGCCTGGCCGGCGATCGTCGCATTGTCGGCGACGACGACGATGCCGCGCGACAGGTCAGAGGGCGGGCGGTTGAAGACGGCGATCGGAACGTCATTCTCCTGCGCCTCCTTCACGATCGTGACCGCGCTCTCACCGTCCTGCGGGATGATGATGATGCCGTCGACGCCCTGGGCGATGCAGTCGCGCACCTGCTCGAGCTGGCGGTTGGCGTCCTCGTTCGCGTTGCGCTCGATGACGGTGTGGCCCTCGTCCTCCAGCGTCTTGGTGATGGCGGCGTGGCCGGCGACCCAGAACTCGGTCTCGAGATCCTGGAAGGCGAAGCAGATCGTGGCCGCCGAGGCCGGGCCTGCGATGGCGGCGCCCGACGCGGCAAGCACCGCGCCGAGACCGAGTTTCGTCAATCGATTCATGAAATTTCCTCCCGGTTGATGTCAAAAGGGCGGGTGGCTTCTCAGGCCGCCTCGCCCGGCTCGCAGATGTCTTTCACCGAGGCGAGGACCGCCTCCGGTGCGAACACGCGATCGAGCCATCCCTCGCGGAAAATCTTCGGCTCGGCTTCGCGGATGGCGTGGAGCGCGCCGTCGGAGAAACGCCCTTCGGGGAAGATGCCGAAGGCGATGGCGAGCTCGATGTTGAGGTGTCCGAGCATGAAGTCGATCGCGGCCTGCTCGGGGACGCCGCGGCGCACGGCTTCGTCGGTCGCCTTGCGCAGCGCGAGGGCGAAGGTGGCCCCCACCGTCTCGGAGAGCGCCGGCTCCAGGATCGCCATCTGCTCGACCGTCACGCGGTGCGAGCGCATCACCGGCTTGTAGATCGTCCGGGCGACCTCTTCGCACAGGGCATAGTGCTCTTCCGGCCCCTGCATCAGCGCGCACACGATGTGCTGCTTCGCCTTCACGCCGCCGAAGAAGTCGAGCCGGTCCTCGTTGTTCTCGTCGTTGAAGATCGGCGGATGGCAGGGGTGGGTGACGAAGTAGGTGATGTCGGCGCGCGCGGGGAGTTCGCCGGCGTGCGGCGCGGCGGCGTCGAGCATGATGATGGCCGCGCCCGCCTTCACCTCGTTGATGATCTCGTGCGCGATCTTGCCGATGAGGCGGTCCGGCGTCGCCATCACCACCACGTCGGCCTCGGCGAGCGCGGTGTCGCGGTCGACGCAGTCGAACCCGGTCGCCGCCTTCAGTCGCTCGCGCCCGGCGGGCGCCACCTCCACATGGGCGACGTCGAAGCGGGAGCCCTTGAGGTTCGTCGCGAGGCGGACACCCATTTTCCCGCCCGCGCCGAGCAGCGCAATTTTCGTCATGATCGTCCTCCTGGGCCACCGGCCCTCAGTTGTTCGAAGAAGTTGGGCGGGCCCATCTGTCCGCCCTTGAGCGCGATCTCGAGGCCATCGGTCGCCGGGTCGTCGCCGTGCCCCTTGAGGAGGGCGACGCCGGGCGCCAGCGGCGCTTCGGCGGTCACGGCATAGAGCCCGAGCCCGCGCGCGGCCGCGCTCGAGGTGTCACCGCCGGCGATGGCGGTGCGGGTGAGACGTGCGGTCCGCACGATCTCGTTGAGGATGAGGCCGAGACCCTCGCCGAGGCGCGCGTTCACCGCCTCTGAGGAGGCGCCCGCGGTCGCGATCGCCTCGCGTAGCGCCGCGACGGCCGGATCGCCCGGACCGCGCGCGGAGTGGATGAGGGGATCGCCCCCCTCCCCGATCACCTTGAGCGCGGCGCCCACCGCGCGCCCCCGCTCCGCCTCCCACGCGCCGGGATCGATCGCGGCGCGGGCGTCGAGGGGGATGAGCACGAAACCGTCCGACCCCGCGGTCGCGATCTGCTCGGCCGTGATCGGCGAGCAGGAGCCGGAGACGACGGCGACGCGGTCGGCCCGCCGCGGCGGCGCGGCGCGCGGCGCCTCGGGCGCGAGGCCCGCCGCACGCCAGGCGGCGACGAGCGCATATTCGACGCCCTGGGAGCCGAGCGCGAAGAGCTGGCGCTCCTGCGCATTCTCCCAGACGAGCGCGCCCGCGGCCGCGAGCGTCGCAGCGTCCACCACGTCGAGCGCGACGATGGAGCGGCCCGCGGCCCGCTCCGCGGCGAGCGCGGCCGCGCCCGCTCCCGCGCCGAGCGCCCGCAGGTCGACGAGGCCGACGCGCTTCTCCGTCTGCTTTTCGAGGTGGCGGCGCACGTCCGCCTCGTCCATCGGCGTCACCGGATGGACGGACATCGTCGGATGCCGGTCGAGCCGGAAGACCTCGCGCCCGGCCGCCGCGAAGAGCGTGCCGAAGGCCTGCCAGCGGCCGATCTCCGGCGCGCCGATGAGGAGCGGCGCCCACGCCCCCTCGCCCATCCCGAGATCGGCGGCCTTGCCGATGGAGCCGACATGGGGGGCGGAATCGAAGGTGGAGCAGACCTTGTAGTGGACGACCGGCGCGCCCGTCGCCCGCAGCGCCGCGTAGACCGGCGGCAGGTTCGCCTCCATCCAGGCGGGCCCCTTGGCGCGCGCCTCCCCGGCGATCCCGATGCCGCGCAGATCCCCGAAGCGCGCGAGGCGCGCCGCGTCCGGCGTCTCGAAGAAGAGGACCGAGGGAAAGCCCGCGAAGGTCAGCACCTCCATCACCGCCGAAGCGCCGGTGAAGTCGTCGCCATACCAGGCGACGAGAGGTCCGGCCGGAAGGCTCATGCGTAGGCCCCGAGCGCGGCGGCGAGCGCCGGCCGGCCGCGCGCATATTCGTCGAGCGGCGTGCCCGCGATCGCCGCCGCCCACGCATCCTTGAGGCTCGCGACACCCGCCGCCGGCCCGTTCGGATGGGCCATGATGCCCCCGCCCGCCGCGAAGATGAGGTCTGACGTGCCGAGCGCGCGATAGGTGCCGGGCGCCTGCTTGGCGGACTGGCCGGACGAGAAGACCGGCATCGCGATGCACGGCTTGTCCTCGTACATCGGCGTGAGGCAGGCCCGCGCCGAGGCGATGACGCTGTCGTCCGCCTCGCAGAATTTGTTGGAGAGGCCGTTCACGTGCATGTGGTCGGCGCCGATGAGGCGCCAGAATTTCTGCCACGCCACGTAGGAGAACCCGAGGAGCGGGTGGCGGTCGAACATCCCCCACCCGTTGCGGTGGGCGTGGATCGGCAGGGCGCAATGGCGGCGGAAGGCGGCCATGCCGACGAGTCCGACCGAGTTGAGGCTCACCATCGCGCAGGTGCCGCCGAGTTCGGCGACGAGGTCGTGGCGGCGGCGCATCTCGTCGTGCTCGCCGGTGACGTTGAAGGCGAACATCACCTTCTTGCCGGTGCGGTCCGCGTGGCGGTTGATCACCGCCATCACCGCGCGCGCCCGGTCCTCGAACGGGCAGCCCGGCCCGTCGGACTGAAGCTCGTCGTCCTTGATGAAGTCGATATCGGCGGCGCAGAGCGTGTCGGTGAGCGCGGCCGTCTCCTCCGCGGTGAAGCCGATGCTCGGCTTGATGATCGTGCCGATGAGGGGCCGCCCCTCCACGCCGGAAAGGCGGCGCGTGCCCTCCACGCCAAAGGCCGGACCCTGATAGGCGTCGGCGAAGGCGCGCGGGAGGCGCAAGTCCAGGAGCTTGAGGCCGGAGAATTGCTTCAGCTCGAAGAGGTTGCCGGCGACCGTCGCCATCAGGTTCGGCAGCGACGGGCCGATATTGGCGAGCGGCCAGGAGAGGGTCACGCGCGCGCGGCGGTGCGGGGCATCGGCCTTGCCCGCGCCCGGCAGCGCGGGCGCCTCGACCGGGCCGAGATCTTCGAGGTGCACGACCTGCGCGGCGGCGCGGGCCTTCAGTTCGGGCGTCTCCCCCGGCACGGGGACGAAGGTGCCGGAGGATTGTTCGCCCGCCATCGCCTCGGCGGCGGCCTCCAGCGGGTAGGCGGTCTCGATCAGATAGTCGGCTTCGAACCGCTCGCTCACCGTGCGCCCTCCGCAATGAAGGCGTCGATGTCGACGGTGCGGCCCGTCTCGGCGGAGCGGTAGGCGGCGAAGGCCATCGCGAGGGTCTCCAGATTGTGTGCGCCCGAGGGCTGGGGCTCGGCGTTCCCCCGAAGGACGTCGACGACGTGGCGCTCGAACGCGGCGACCGAATCCTGCACCGCGTGCCAGGGCGTGGCGCCCCATGCGGGGACGGCGGGCTCCACGTCGATCTCCTCGAGCGCGCCGTCCTTGTGGATGCGCAGGCGATAGTCGCCCGTGACCTCCAGCGTCCCCGCGTCGCCCTCGATCCAGGCAAGCGTCTGCGGGAACGGGTCGGGCACGATCTTGGAGAAGAAGGAGCACTCGATCGTGGACACGACGCCCGTGTCGTGGCGCAGCGTCGCGACGAAGGCGTCCTCCCCGGCGATGCCGGGCTTCAGGCTCTGGGTGCGGCAATGGATGTCGGCCGCGTCGCCGATGAGAAAGCGGATTGCGTCGAAGAGGTGGATGCCCACGTCCATCAGCGCGAACTGCTTGGTCTTCGCCAGATAGGGCTGGTTCGCGTAGACGTCGTAGCCGTGGCGGAAGGCGAGGCGCGCGTAGGTCGGGTTGCCGATCACCCCGGCCGCGAGCTTCTCCTTCAGCGCGATCAGCGGCAGCTGCCAGCGGAAATTCTCGTGGACGAAGAGCGGCTTGCCGGCGCGCTCGGCCGCGTCGACCATCGCCTTGCCGTCGGCGAAGGTCTCGGCGAACGGCTTCTGGCAGATCGTCGTCGCGCCGTGGGCGAGCGACAGCTCCACCAGCGGGCGGTGCGACTCCACCGTCGTCGCGATGTCCGCGAAGTCCGGGGTCTCCGCGCCGAACATCTCCGCCGCGTCCGCATAGGTGCGCGCGATGCCGAACTCGCGGGCGAACGCCTCGGCCTTGCCGGTGTCACGGTCGCAGACGGCGACGATCTCCGCCCCCTCGGCGTCGGCCCAGCCGTGCATGTGGTTCTTCGCGAAGAAGCCACAGCCGATCAGGACGCCGCGGAATGGTTCGCTCACAAAGTCTCTCCTTCACCGAACAGAAAAGCGACGTCGAGCGGGTCGAGGCGCGCCCCCTCGGCGATCGGCGCGTCATCGAGCCAGCCCGGATCGGCCGCCGCGTCGAAGGTCGCGACCGAGAGGACCGCCGCGCCGCCCGAGAGGTCCGCCGGCGCCGCGCCGAGATTGGCCGCGACGCCGCAGAGCCCGGCCCGCCCCTTTGCGCGGACCGTGACGAGGCCGTCGCGCCGCGTGATGTCGGCGGAGGCGCCCGCGAGATGGGCGAGCGCACGGGCGACGTGGAAGAGCGGATAGGCGTGGGACTTCTTGCCCGCCATGAGGCCGAGCGGCCCTGACCCTAGCGCCGGCGAGAGGCTCTCGATCCCGGCCTCGGCCGCCGCCGCCACGACCCCGACGAGGAAGGCCGCGCCGAAGAGGCCGCGCTGGCGCGGGTCGGCGAAGGCCATCGGGATGCGGCCGAGCGAAGGGTTGTCGGCGACGGCGCTGCCATAGGGGTTGGTGCGCATGCCGATCGCCGAGAGGCCGAGCCGGATCGGGCGTGCCCCGGCGATGTGGCGCGCGCTCGCATAGAGGCCCGGCAGCGTCTCCAGCGTCTCCAGCACGGAGGTGTCGTCGGCGGCGTGGACGATGGCGCACGTCCCGAACGAGACGGTGTCGCTGTCGAAGGCGGGCCGGCAGCGGTTGAACTCGGTAAAGTTGGTGAGGACGCCGCCCGTGATCGCGGCCTCCGGGAAGATCTCGCGCGCGGCGGCGGCCGCCTCGGCGAGGGTGCGCTCGGGCCAGGGACCGGAGGGCTGGATGCTCGCGAGATAGCCTTCGGGGAGGGCAAGCACGCGCTGCGGCCGCACGCCCGCCGCCGCGCACGCGCTGCGCACCGCGGCGAGCGCGTCGGTCATCGCCATCGCGTCCGGCAGCTCGATCTCGAGTTCCACCGGGAGGTCAAGCTGTGCGGCGCGGCGCAGGTCCGTCCCCGCCCGATCCGGCCGCGTGCGCACCTGGACCGCCGCGAACGGGATCGACCCGAGCGCCGCGTCCGCGCGGGGGCCGAGCGGGGCGCGCGCCTCGTCAAGCGCGAGGGTGATGTCCGGAAAGCGGCCCTCGCCCGTCGTCGCGCCCGCCTTCTGCGCCTTCGCGGGGCCGGGCGTGAGGGTGAGCGTGATCGTCTGCTCGATCCGTTCGCCGGGGGCGAGGTCGTATGGCCACGGGAGGGAAAGCGGGCGGCAATAGGTCTTGAACGACGCGTCGCTCCAGTTTCGCTGGTCCTCCATCTCGAAGACATCGCCCTCGAAGGCGATGTCGACGCCCACCCCGTGGACGGAGAGGGACATGCCGGCGAGGTCGAAGGCGGGCTGGCTGGGAGAGATGAGGGTGGGAAAGGCGAGCTCGTCGCGGCTTCCGTCCGGGCGGTGCGCGGTGAAGGGCTCGCCGACAACCCCGCTCAGCGGATGGAGGACGACGAAGCCCGCGCGGTTCACCGTGAAGGCGCGCCGGGGCACGAGGACGAGGCTCGCGACCAGCGTCGGCGTCGCCCCGCCCTTCGCGACCACGCGGAAGGTGCCGTCGAAGTCGTCGTCGCCGACGGTGAAGTCGCGCTCATAGACCGCGCCGTCGCCGTCCTCGCGGAAATCTTCGCGCACGGTGTGGGTCGGCGGCGTGCCCCAGTCGGCGTCGCGGACCGGGTAGTCGATCGCGCGGACGATCTCGGTGTCGCCAGCTCGGATCCAGCGGATCGCGCCGCGATCGATCGCGAACGCGATGCCCTCCGTCTCCACGAGCCGTGGTGTCTCAGCGCGCGCGCTGGTGCCGAAGCGGGCGATGTCCGCATCGGTGCGCGCGGTGGCCTCGGTCGACCCCATGCGACCGCCTCCCCGTCCCTGTGGCGGCCCGTCAGGCCGCGTGCCAGCCCGTCGCGGACCGAGACCCACGCGCGCTCTTATTCTGATCTACTCATTATACCAGGACACCCTACCGCCGCAAGCGACGGAGGGCGTCATTGGGCAAGGTGCGCCCGGCGATAGAGTTCGTTCGCGCGGGTCAGATGGTCGGTCATCGCCTGCCCGGCCGCGTCCGGGTCGCGCCGCTCGATCGCGTCCGCGATCTGGCGGTGCTCGGCGATGGTGAGCTGTTCGAGGCCCGGCACCGCGACGAGGTCGACGTGGAAATGGTTGAGCCACCCGAACACCGCCTCGGAGACGGCGGGCCAGATCGGGTTGCCGCTGATCGCTGCGATCTCCCGGTGGAAGCGCCCGTCGAGCGCGCGGAAGCGGACGGGCTCGCTCGCCGCCGCCTCCTGCTCCTCGATGAGGGCGCGCAGGCGCTTCACGTCCGCCTCGGTGCGGCGGCGGGCGGCGATCCTGGCGATCTCCCGCTCCAGCGTCGCCCGCGCGTCCTTCAGATGCTCGAGGTTGGCGGGGGAATGGACGAGGAGATGGCGCATCGTCTCGCCGATCTGCTCGACCATGTGGCCGAAGGACGGCTCGCTGACGCGCGCGCGCTCGCCGTGCTTGATCTCGATGAGGCCCATGCGCGCGAGCGCCTGAAGCGCCTCGCGCACGGCGGGGCGCCCAACCCCCAGCGTCTCCATGAGGTTGCGCTCGGAGGGCAGCGAGTCGCCGGGCTTGAGGGTCCCGTCCTTGATCATGTCGAGCACCCTGTCGAACACGTCGTCCGACAGTTTCCGCCGCTGGATCGGCGCGCTCTCCATCAGCATCCGTTCTTTCACGCCCCCTCCTGTCCTGGCGAGCAAATTGACCACCCTCGGCGACTGGTATAATCATTAACACGCCCTGGGTCGACTGGGCGCAATGCGGGGCCGCCCAAGACTTACCCGCCAAAATGTAAAAAATGACTGGGAGGGACTTCATGACCATCGCGCGCGCGACGCTCGCGTCCTTACTCGCCGCCACCGCTCTCGCCGGCGCGGCCTCACTTCCGGCGCTGGCGGCCGACAAGCCGGTCATCGCGCTCAGCAACTCCTTCTACGGCAATGACTGGCGCCGGCAGATGGTCGATTCCTTCACCGCGGCCGCGGAAGAGGCGAAGGGCAAGGGGCTGATCGCCGACTTCGTCGTCCTCAATGGCGACGGCAGCGTGCCGCAGCAGCAGAGCCAGATCGCCGATCTCATCCTGCGCGGGGTCGACGCGATCGCGATCAACGCCGCTTCCGAGACCGCGCTCAACGACATCATCACCAAGGCCTGCTCCGCCGGGATCGACGTGATCGCGTTCGACAGCCTCCTCACCGCCGACTGCGCCCACACGCTCGGCTTCGACTTCACCGAGTACAAGACCGAACAGGCCAAGGCGACGATCGGCCTCATCGGCGACAAGGGCAACGTGATCGTCGTGCGCGGCGTGAAGGGCTCCGGGCCGGACGAGCAGATGTATGCCGCGCAGATGGCCGTCCTGAAGGACCATCCGAACGTCAACATCGCCGCCACCGTCTACGGCCAGGCGACCGCGCCGATCGCGCAGGCCGCGATCGCCAACGTCCTGCCGAGCCTTCCGAAGATCGACGCCGTGTTCGGCCAGGGCGGCAGCGACGACTACGGCATCGCCCAGGCGTTCGAGCAATATGGCGGCGAGTATGAGGGCGCGATGCCGGTGATCGAGGGCGGCGGCAGCGCCGACTTCATCCGCTGGTGGGCCGCCCAGCACGAGGCGAACGGCTACACCACGACCTCGATGAACACGACGCCCGGCATCGGCGGCGCCGCCTTCTGGGTCGCGCTTGCCCTGTCCGACGGCAAGGACGTGCCGAAGGAGATGACGATGCCGGTCGCCGTCGTCGAGGAGGCCAATCTCGGCGACTATGCCGACATGCCCCAAGGCCGCATCGTCAGCCCGACCTACACGCAGGAATGGGTGGACGAGAAGCTCCTGAACGCGGCCGACTGATCCCAGCCGCGCGCCACCATGGGTGAAGCGTTGCACAAGGCGTGGCCGGCCGACCCGGCCGCCACGACCTCCGACCGGCCCGCCGTCATCGCGCTCGACGATGCGCGCGTGACCTATGGGCCGACCGTCGCGGTCGCCGGGCTCAGCCTCCTCATCCGCCCCGGCGAGGTCATCGGCCTCGTCGGGGCGAACGGGGCCGGCAAGTCCACGCTGATGCGCGTCCTGTGCGGCGCCGTCGCGCCCGAGACGGGGACGCTCGCGGTCGGCGGCGCGCCCGTCGACTTCGCCCGCTACGGCGCGCGCGAGGCGCACAAGGCGGGCATCCGCATCGTGTGGCAGGAGCTTTCGCTCTGCGCCAACCTCACCGTGGCCGAGAACATGTTCGTCGAGCGGCCGGACGTCCCCGTCCCGCCGGTCGGCTGGCGCCGCCCCTTCCGCCGCCTCGCGCGCGAGAGCCTCGAGGCGGTCTTTCCCGACGCGCGCATCGGCGTCGACCGCGTCGTCGGCGACCTGCCGATCGGCCAGCGCCAGATGGTGGAGATCGTGCGCGCGGCGACCGCGCCCGGCCTCTCCCTCCTCATCCTCGACGAGCCGACCTCCTCCCTCGACGCCGTGCGCAGCCGCCAGTTGCGGGACTATGTGCGCGCCCGCGCGGCGGAGGGGCTCGCGGTGATCTTCATCAGCCACAAGCTCGGCGAGGTGCTCGACATCGCCTCCCGCGTCTTCGTGATGCGCAACGGGCGCGAGGTGCTCGACGCGCCGGCCGCCGAAGTCTCCGCCTCCCGCCTCGTCGAGGCGATGGGCGGCAAGGAGGCGGTCCCGGCGAGCACGCGCGCCGCCAACGCGACAGGCGCCCCGCTCGCGCGTATATCCGGTCCCCTCACCACGCCCCTCGGCCACGATGTGACGCTCCACGCGGGCGAGATCGTCGGCGTCGCTGGCCTCGAAGGGGACGGGCAGAAGGAGCTTCTGGAGCGCCTCTTCCACGGCCGCGCGGGGGACCGCGAGGTCACACGGCTCGGCCGCGCCGCCTACGTCTCGGGCGACCGGGCGCGCGAGGGCGTGTTCCCGCTCTGGCCGGTCTCGGCCAACATCGCGATCGGGCGCATCGCGCAGCGCGCGGGCTGGTCGCGCGTCTCAGCCAGCGCCGAGCGGGAGGCCGTGCGGCCGGAGGCGGAGCGGCTCGACCTCGACCCGGCGCGCTTCGATTCCAATATCCTCGAACTCTCCGGCGGCAACCAGCAGAAGGCGCTCGCCGCCCGTGCGCTCGCGACCGAATCCGACATCCTCCTCCTCGAGGACCCGACGCGCGGCGTCGACATCGCGACGAAGCGCGCCTTCTACGATGTCGCCCGCGACGCCGCCCGGCGCGGCAAGCTCGTCATCTGGCACTCCACCGAAGATGCCGAATTCGCCGAGTGCGACCGCGTCCTCGTCATGGCGTCCGGCCGCATCACCGCCGAACTGACCGGTTCCGCGATCAGCGAGGAGCGCATCCTCGCGACCGCCTTCGCGGGCCGCGAGGCGGAGGGCGCGCGCCCGGCCGCCCGCACGTCCGGGCTCGGCCTCGGCCTCGCGCGCCTCATCCTGCGCAACGCGGCGATCGTCGGCCTCGTCCTCGTCTGCGCCGCCCTCGTCTCGCTGAACCCGATGGTCGCGAGCGCGTTCGGCATCGAGCTTCTCCTCGGCCCCGCCGTCGCGCTGACGCTGATCGCGCTCGCCCAGATGTTCATCGTCGGCGGCAGCGAGATCGATCTCGGCGTCGGCGCCTTCGCCGGCCTCGTCAACGTCCTGAGCGCGACGCTCCTCTTCACCGCCCCCGTCCTCGGCGTCGGCGCGATCCTCGCCGGCCTCGCGGGGTACGCGCTGATGGCGACGATCATCCGCGTGCGCGCGGTGCCCGCGATCGTCGTCACGCTCGGCGCGTCCTTCATCTGGTACGGCATCGGCTATTCGATCCAGCCCTCCCCCGGCGGCACTGCGCCCGGATGGCTGCGCGCGCTCACCCAATGGTCGATCCCGGACGTGCCGACCCCGCTCGTCCTCATCGTGATCTTCACGCTCGTCGCCCTCCTCATCCACCGCTCGCGCCTCGGCACGGTGCTGCGCGGCTTCGGGGCGAGCCCACTCTCGCTGGAGCGGTCGGGCTGGTCGCCGCTGCGCTTCGGCATCATCCGCTACCTGATCGCGGGCGCGTTCGCCGGCGCCGGCGGCCTCGCGATCACCGCCATGAACGGGGCGAGCGACATCAACGCGGGGTCGGGCTACACCCTCCTCGCCGTCGCCGCCGTCGTCCTCGGCGGCTGCCGCCTCCTCGGCGGCTTCATCTCGCCCGTCGGCGTCGCAGCCGGCGCGGTGACGCTCTCCCTCATCGGCGCGCTTCTCGGCTCGCTGGGCGTCTCGACCGACTTCAACGCCGCCGTCCAGGGAATCCTCATGATCAGCGTGCTCGGCCTGCGCGCATTGGTGGAACGGGAGGAGGCATGAACACGCTCCTCGCCATCCCGCGCCGCCATCGCTGGATCTGGGCCGCGCTCGGCGTCGTCATCCTGTGGGTGGCGCTCTCGATCGCGACCGAGCGCTTCAGCCTCCACAGCGTCTCGGGCGTCGCGCGCTCGGCCTCCTTCCTCGCCCTCGTCGCGCTCGGGCAGATGTTCGTGGTCGCGACCGGGCGCGGCAACATCGACCTGTCGGTCGCGGGCGTCGTGACGCTCAGCGCCTTCATCACCGTCACGATCGCGGACGGGACCAACCTGCACCTGCCGCTCGCCCTCGGGGCCGCGCTCCTCACCGGCGCGCTCGTCGGCCTCGTCAACGCGCTCCTCGTCGTCCGCTTCCGCATCGCCGCGATGATTGCGACGCTTGCGATGGGGTACGTGCTCGCCACTGCGACACTGATGGTGAACCGCCAGGTGCGCGGCTTCGAGACGGCGCCGATGCTCGAATGGCTCGCCTCGGGCCGGATCGGCGACGTGCCGGTCGTCGCCCTCCTCGCGATCGTCGCCGCGACGCTCGCCGCGTACGTCCTCAACCGCACATCATATGGGCAAGCGCTCTCGGCGACGGGCCAGAATATTCGGGCAGCCGAGCTTGCGGGCGTGCGCACCGGGCGGATCGTGACGACCTCCTTCGTCATCAGCGGCATCTGCGCCGCTCTCGCGGGGGCGCTCCTCTCGGCCAATGTGGGCGGCGCCTTCCTCGACATGGGGACGCCCTATCTCCTCCAGTCGGTCGGCGCGGTGGTGCTCGGCGGATCCTTGATTTTCGGCGGTTTTTCGACCGCGCTCGGCACCCTTTTCGGCTCCCTCCTCCTCATCCTCATCGTCACCACCATGCAGATCTGGGGGCTCCCCGCCGGGGCGCAGGACGTGGTTCAGGGCGTCGTGATCGTCGCCGTCCTCGCCTTCGCGGGCGATGTCGGCGGGCGCGTCGTGCGCCGCCGCAAGGCCGGCGGCTGATGTGGCGGCATAACAAATTTCAAAAATAATTCGTTCGCGGAGGGAACCGATCAACGATTGGTGAGTTGACCCAATCAGCTTGGTCGACACCAAGATCAGAGATTGCATATTTGAGGCTTTAGGTGGATCGCATGCCTGACAAGCCTTTGCGAGGATGGGAACCGCTCGGCTTCGATTTTACGTTTGCGTTCCAGCCGATCGTCGATTTGGGTTCCCGGTCCGTGTTTGGCTACGAGGCCCTCGTGCGTGGTCGCGAGGGGCAGCCGGCCGCGTCCGTGCTCGCGAAGGTGGATGCCGAAAACCGGGAGCAGTTCGACCAGGCGACGCGCCTGAAGACGATCTCCCTCGCCCATCGCCTGTTCGGCAACACCGACGCGCGCCTCACGATCAACGTCTCCCCGAACGCCGTGGTTGAGCCGGCGCGCAGCGTCCACACCACGGTCGAGATCTGCACCGCGCTCGGCTTCCCGCTCGACCGGCTGATCTTCGAGATGACCGAGCACGAGACAATCGAGAATGTCGCCCACCTGCGCAGCGCCGTCGATCATTACCGTGTCCACGGCCTCGCGACGGCGATCGACGATTTCGGCAGCGGGATCTCCGGCCTCACCATCCTCGCCGACTTCGTGCCGGATTATCTGAAGATCGACCGCGCCCTGGTCCGCGGGGTGGATGGCTGCGGGAGCCGCCAGGCCATCATCGACGGGATCCTGCTCATCGCCGACAGGCTCGGCGTCAAGGTCGTCGCCGAAGGGATCGAGCGGGAGGAGGAGCTCGCCTACCTCGCCGGGTGCGGGATCGACCTCTTCCAGGGCTACTACATCGCCCGGCCCACCTTCGAGGCGGTGCCGGAGATCGATTTCAGCCGCTTCCCCACCGTCGGGGGCACGAGGGAGACCGCCGCCCCCCTCCTCGCCGCCGCGCTCGCCTGAGCGGCGCGGCCGGCGTTCGCGCCAGCCCGATCAGGCCGCGATTGCGAAGGGCGAGTCTTCCGAATGGATGTGGCCGAGCCCGTCCTCGCGCTGGCTCCAGCCCCGGCCGGGGGCCATCAGCCACAATTGCGCCGCCGCGGAGAGCGTCGAGAAGGTGTCGCGCGTGATCGCGGCGACGAACATCTTGTCGTGCTGGCCGAGCGCGGGGCGCACGAGCGCACCGACCTGGTCGGCGTCGCGGGCGGTGTCGACGAGCCAATATTCCACCCCGACGCGGTAGACGTCGGGAAAGCGCTGGCGGAGCATCATGTCGACTGCCGCGCCGTTCTTGTTCTTCGGTGAGATGAAGACTCCGTGGATGGCCATGAATCGCTCCCTTCGCCGCTGTGAAGGATGGTGAACAGCCATGGTTAACAAGGATCTAACCAAGCCCCATCTTCGCCACACTCTCCCCCGCCGCGCATCATTCCACCGCTCCCGCCGCGTCCCGAGCGCGCGGTCGATTTTCTTCGCCCTCAAAGCGCGCTAAAGGCGGAGCCCATGGCCAGGCCCCCACTCCTTTCTCTGCAAGACATCTCCCTCACCTTCGGCGGAACGCCCCTCCTGGAGGAGGCGTCGCTGCAAGTCGGGCCCGGAGAGCGCATCGCGCTCGTCGGGCGCAACGGCTCGGGCAAGTCGACGCTGCTCAAGATCGCCGCCGGGATCATCGCGTTCGATTCGGGGCGGCGCTTCATGCAGCCGGACGCCACCGTGCGCTACCTCGCACAGGAGCCGGACCTCTCGGCCTATCCCTCCATCGAGGCCTATGTGCAGACCGGCCTCGGGCCGGGCGACGACCCGCACGCGGGGCGCATCATCCTCGAAGGGCTCGGCCTCGATCCGGACGCGCCGACGACCAACCTGTCGGGCGGAGAGACGCGCCGCGCCGCGCTCGCCCACACGCTCGCCCCCGATCCCGACGTCGTCCTCCTCGACGAGCCGACCAACCATCTCGACATCGCCGCGATCCGCTGGCTCGAAGAGCTGTTGAAGGCGCGGCGCAAGGCCCTCGTCCTCATCAGCCACGACCGCCGCTTCCTGGAGACGCTATCCACCGCCGTCGTCTGGCTCGACCGCGGCCGCACCCAGCGCATGGACCGCGGCTTCGCCGAATTCGAGGACTGGCGCGACGCCCTCATCGCCTCGGAGGAGGAGGAGCGGCGCCGGCTCGACAAGAAGATCGAGCAGGAGCAGGAGTGGCTGCGCTATGGCGTGACCGCCCGGCGCAAGCGCAACATGGGGCGCCTGCGCAATCTCCAGGCGCTGCGCCAGGAGAAGCGCGACCAACGCAAGCAGACCGGCCTCGCCGACATGCAGATCGCCTCGGCCGAGCGCTCCGGCAAGCGCCTGATCGTCGCCGACAAGCTGCAGAAATCGTTCGGCGACCGCGCGATCTCGAAGGACCTCTCCCTCACCATCATGCGCGGCGACCGGCTCGGCCTCGTCGGCCCCAACGGGGCGGGCAAGACGACGCTCATCAACCTCCTCCTCGGCCGCCTCGCGCCCGACGCAGGGACGGTGAAGTTCGGCGTCGACCTGAAGCCCATCCTCCTCGACCAGCGGCGCGAGGGGCTCGACCCCAACATGCCGCTGCGCCAGGCGATCAGCCCGTCGGGCGGGGACCAGATCACCATCGGCAGCGTGACGAAGCACGTCGCGGGCTATCTGAAGGACTTCCTCTTCACCCCCGAGCAGTTCAACACCCCGGTCGGCGCGCTCTCCGGCGGCGAGCGCGCGCGCGTCCTCCTCGGGCGCGCCTTCGCGATGGAATCGAACATCCTCGTCCTCGACGAGCCGACCAACGATCTCGACCTCGAGACGCTCGACCTCCTCGCCGAGGTGATCGGCGACTATGACGGCACGCTCCTCCTCGTCAGCCATGACCGCGACTTCATCGACCGGACCGTGACGACCACCCTCGTCGCCGAAGGGGACGGGACGTGGGGCGAGTATCCGGGCGGCTATTCCGACATGCTCGCCCAGCGCGGCGAGGGCCCGTCCGAGCTCCTCGTCGAGGCGCGCGAGAAGGCGGTGAAGAAGGATGCGCCGGCGTCCGCGCCGAAGCCCGCCCAGAAGCGCAACAAGCTCTCCTTCCGCGAGAAGCACGACCTCGAAACCCTCCCCGCCCGGATCGAGACGCTCGAAGGGGAGATCGCGAAGCTCTCCGACCAGCTCGCCGACCCGAGCCTCTACGCCAAGGACAAGAAGCGCTTCGACACGCTGACGAAGGACCTGACGGCGAAGCAGGCCGAGCGCGACGCCGCAGAGGAGCGCTGGCTGGAACTCGAAATGAAGCGCGAGGAGCTGGAGGCGGGGTGAGCGCCGCCCCGCCGATCCGGATCACCGACCGGGACGCGCCCGAGATCGCCCTCTTCCGCGAAGTGCGCGAGCGCGACCTCGTCGGCCGCGAGGGTGTCTTCATCGCCGAGGGGCTGTCGGTGCTGAACGTCCTCCTGCGCTCGTCGCTGAGCGTGCGGGCGATCCTCGTGGAGGAAGGGCGGCTCTCGCGGCTCCCCGTGCTCGAGGCGCGCGGTGCGACCCCGCTCTACGTCGCCCCTCAAGACGTGCTCGACGCGATCGCGGGCTTCCACCTCCACCGCGGCATCCTCGCCGCCGCTGAAGTGCCCGCCTCGGCCGATCTCGCCGTGCTCCCCGAGACCGGACCGCTCCGCCTCCCCGTGCTCGTGACGCTCGCGAACCACGACAATGTCGGCGGGATCTATCGGAACGCGGCGGCTTTCGGCGCGGCGGCCGTCGCGATCGACGCGCGCACGGCCGATCCCTTCTATCGCAAGGCCATCCGCGTCGGCGTCGGGGCCCCGCTCATCGTGCCGACGATCCGGACCGAGAGCGCTGAGGCGCTCCTGCCCGTCCTCGCCGCGCGCGACATCACCCCCTACGCGCTGACTCCGCGCGCAACGCGCTTCGTCGGCGAAGCGCCGCTCGCCCCGCGCGCCGCCTTCTTCCTCGGCACCGAGGGCGAGGGGCTGCCGGACGCGCTGATCGATGCGGCGGAGCCGCTCGCGATCCGCATCGCGCCGGGCTTCGACAGCCTCAACGTCGCCGCGGCGAGCGCCGTCGCCCTCCACGCCCACGCAATCGCGCACCGGGCCTGACGGCCGGCCCGCCCCTGCGTCGTCGCGGAGGGAGGGAAAGGGGTCAGTGCCCCTCGAAGGAGAGGACGCTGTAGACCTCGACGCCGCGCTCGCGCAGGCGGTCCGCACCGCCGAGCTCGGGCAGATCGATCGCGAAGGAGGCCGCCGGCACCGTGCCGCCCGCCCGCTCCACGAGCTTCACCGCCGCGACCGCCGTGCCGCCCGTCGCGATCAGGTCGTCGACGATCAGCACGCGCGCCCCGGCCGGGACCGCGTCGATGTGGATTTCCACCTCGTCGACGCCGTATTCCAGCGCGTATTCCTCGCGATAGACCTCGGCCGGAAGCTTGCCGCGCTTGCGCACGGCGACGAAGCCCTTGCCGAGCTCCATCGCGATCGCGCCGCCGAGGATGAAGCCGCGCGCGTCGATCCCAGCGACGAGGTCGACGCCCACCCCGCGCGCATAGTCCGTCATCAGCGCGACGGTGCGGCGGAAGCCCTCGGCGTGGCTGAAGAGGGTCGTGACATCGCGGAAGATGATGCCCTTGCGCGGATAGTCGGGGATCGCGCGCACGAGCGCGGAGAGGTCGTTCATCGTCAGCTCCGGGAGAGGACGCGGCCGGCGACCGCGTCGAGCTTGGCGAGAAGCGCGGGATCACGTTGTTCCGGCGCGGTGATGATGGCGAATTCGAGCGCGGTGTCGGACCCGCGCGAGCACGGTTCGCGCGTCGCCGGCATCCCGACCGCGAGCGTCGCGACGAGCTGGCGCGCGGCGTCGCCATTGTGGTGCATCGTCTCGATGATCTTCGCGATGTCGACCTCGCCATGGTCGGGGTGCCAGGAATCGAAGTCGGTCACCATCGCGACCGTCGCGTAGGAGATCTCCGCCTCGCGGGCGAGCTTGGCCTCGGGCATGTTCGTCATGCCGATCACGTCCGCGCCCCACTGGCGGTAGAGGAGCGATTCGGCGAGGGAGGAGAATTGCGGCCCCTCCATCACGAGATAGGTGCCGCCGCGCCGGTGCGGCACGCCGACGACCTTCGCCGCCGCCTCGATCCGGTCGCCGAGATCGCGGCTCACCGGGTGCGCCATCGAGACGTGCGCGACGCAGCCGGGACCGAAGAAGGTCTTCTCCCGCGCGAAGGTGCGGTCGATGAACTGGTCGACGATCACGAACGTGCCCGGCGGCAAATCCTCGCGCAGCGAGCCGCACGCCGACAGGGAGATGAGGTCCGTGACCCCCGCCCGCTTCATCACGTCGATATTGGCGCGATAGTTGATGTTCGTCGGGTCGACGCGGTGGCCGCGGCCGTGGCGCGGCATGAAGACGATGCGCGTGCCCTCGATCGTGCCGCGCAGGACCTGGTCCGAGGGCGCGCCCCAGGGACTCTCGATCGTCTCCCACTCACCCTTCAGGCCGGGCAGGTCGTAGAGGCCAGAGCCCCCGATGATCCCCAACGTCACGTCCATCAACCGTCCTCGTCGTCGTAGTCCACCTGTGTGAGGATCAGCCCCGACGCCGGCGCGACCGGGCCACAGGCCGGCCGCGAGCGCGCCGCCAGCGCCGCCGCGATATCATCCGGCGTCCAGCGGCCGAGCCCCACTTCCACCAATGACCCCACCATGGACCGAACCTGATTGTGAAGGAAGGAGCGGGCTACCGCTTCCACGGTGACGAGCGCCCCCTCCCGCCGCACGTCGAGCCGGTCGAGCGTGCGCACCGGGCTCGCGGCCTGGCACTGGGAGGCGCGGAAGGTGGTGAAATCGTGCCGGCCGAGGAGGTGCTTCGCGCCCGCATCCATCGCCGCCGCATCGAGCGGAACGGCGACCTGCCAGGCGATCGTGTCGAGCGCCAGCGGCGGGCGGCGGTTGATGATGCGGTAGAGATAGCGCCGGCGGCGGGCCGAATGGCGGGCGTCGAATTCGTCGCCCACCTGGGAGGCGGCGAGGATCGCGACGGGCTCGGGCCGCATGTGCGCGTTCATGGCGTCGCGCACGGTGTCGGCCGGCCACGCGCGCTCGAAGTCGAGATGGGCGACCTGGCCGGTGGCGTGGACGCCGGTGTCGGTGCGGCCCGCGCCGTGGACGCGCGTCGGCGTCCCGCACAATTTCTCGGCCGCCGCCTCCAGCGTCTCCTGCACGGAGCGCCCGTTGGTCTGACGCTGCCAGCCCACGAAGGGCCGGCCGTCATATTCCACGACCAGCTTGTAGCGCGGCACTCAGGCCGCCTCGAACTTGTCCCCGGCGCCGACCCGCGCGCCGCGCAGGAACGCGTCGGCATCGACGGGGCCCTTGCCGGCCCGCTGCACGCGCAGGAGTCGGACCGCTCCGCTGGAGCAGGCCACGGTGAGCGCATCGTCGAGGATGGTGCCGGGCGCGGCGCCTCCATTGCCGCTCTCGGCGGCGGGGACCGCGACGGCCTGGAGGATCTTCAGCCGCTCGACCTTGCCGCCGATCGGCAGCGTCGCATACGCGCCGGGGGCGGGGCTGAGGCCGTGAATGTGGTTGCGCACGGCGACGCAATCCTGCGCGAAATCGATCCGCGCCTCGGCCTTGTCGATCTTCTTGGCGTAGGTGACGCCTTCTTCGGGCTGCGCCTGGAGGTCGAGCGCCCCGCGCTCCAGCCCGCCGAGCGCGCGCCCCATCAGGTCGGCGCCAAGGCGCGAGAGGCGCTCGGTCAGCGTCGCGGCCGTGTCGTCGGGACGGATCGGCGTGCGCTCCACCATCGCGACGGGGCCGGTGTCGAGGCCCGCCTCCATCTTCATGACGGCGACGCCCGTCTCCGCGTCGCCCGCCATGATCGCCCGCGCGATCGGCGCGGCGCCGCGCCAGCGCGGCAGCAGCGAGGCGTGGACGTTGAAGCAGCCCTGCTCCGGCGCGTCGAGCACGTCCTGCGGCAGGAGGAGGCCGTAGGCGACGACGACGGCGACATCGGCCTCATGGGCGGCGATCTCGTCCGCGGCTCCCTTCAGGGTGAGCGGGTGGAAGACCGGCAGGGCGAGCGCCTCGGCGGCCTCGTGGACGGCGGATTTCTTCTCCCCCATCCCGCGCCCGGCCGGACGCGGCGGCTGGGTGTAGACGGCGGCGATGTCGTGCCCCTGGCCGACGATCTCCATGAGGGTCGGGACGGCGAAGGGCGGGGTCCCCATGAAGATGACGCGCATCATCGCGTTTCACCGCGTGTCACGAAGGTCGGCGTGGCAGACAAATGTCGTCCCCTGGCGGTCATTGGGCGAAAGCGCGCCATCTTCGCGGGGCCGCGGCGTCGTGTCGAGCCGCGTCGGCGCGCCGATGATCTCAGATCATCTCGGGCTCGTCGCCGCCCGCGGCGGCGAGCTTCGCCTGTTTGGTGAACTTCTTCACGACCCGCTCCCGCTTCAGGCGCGACAGATAGTCGATGAAGAGGACGCCGTTCAGATGGTCGATCTCGTGCTGGAGGATGACGGCGAGGAGACCGTCGGCCTCCACCTCGCGCGCCTCGCCCTCGAGGTCGGTATAGGCGACGCGCACGGACGCGGGGCGGATCACGTCCTCGACATAGTCCGGGATCGAGAGGCAGCCCTCTTCCCAGACCTTCGTCTCCTCCGAGCTTCCGACGATCTCGGGGTTGATCAGCACCATCGGCTGCGGCTCGGCCCCCTCCTCGTTCGCCGGGTCGGCGACGATGATGCGCTCGGTCACACCGATCTGGGGCGCGGCGAGGCCGACGCCGGGGGCGTCGTACATCGTCTCCAGCATGTCCTCCGACAGCTTGCGGATGCGCTTGTCGATGGTCGCGATGGGGGTCGCAACCTTGCGCAGAACGGGGTCGGGGAGGATGAGGATCGGGAGCTTCGCCATATTGTGCGAAATATGGTGTGCGAAACGTCCGGTCAACGATCATCGTGTGCGCAAAGACGGCCGATGCTGCAATGCGGCATCATGGCCGCACCGAATCGCGCCCCTGCGGCCCGAACCGCCCGTCCTTCCTTCCCTCCTCGCCCTTCCGGTTCTAGGTTCGGCCGACCTTAAGCACGGCGGAGACCTGATGGCGGCCCTCATTGCGACGTCGGCCCGAGTGGTGGAGAAGTGGAAGGACAAGTTCCGCACCTCCGCACCGGAGCGGACCTTCTACATCCACGGCGAAGACGACTACGATCCGGCCTCGATCCGCTACGCCATCGTCTGGAATCCGCCCTCCGCATCGCTGAGCGCGCTGCCCAACCTCGAGGCGATCTTCAATCTCGGGGCGGGCGTCGACGGCATCCTGAAGGATTCCTCGGTCCCGGCGGACGTGCCGATCGTGCGCCTCGTCGAGAACGACATGACCGAGCGCATGGCCGAATGGGTGACGCTCCAGGTCCTCCTCCACCACCGCCACACGCTGCAATATCTGGAGCAGCAGCGGCGACGCGAGTGGGCCGACATCACCCAGCCGATCGCGAACGAAGTACGCGTCGGGATGATGGGGTACGGCGTCCTCGCCCAGCACGCGGGCAAGATCCTGCGGATGCTCGGCTTCAAGGTGCACGCCTGGTCCCGCTCCGAGAAGCCGGCCGACGTGCCGCTCTTCGCCGGCCCCGCGGCGCTGCCGGACTTCCTCGCCGAGACCGACATCCTCGTCGCCCTCATCCCGCTCACCGAGGAGACGCGCGAGATCATCAACGCCCGCCTCATCGACGGCATGGCGAAGGACGGCGCGCTCGGCGGGCCGATCATCGTCAATGGCGGGCGCGGCGGGCTCCAGAACGAGGCGGACCTCCTCGCCGCGCTGAAATCGGGCGCTCTCAAAGGAGCGAGCCTCGACGTGTTCCAGACCGAGCCGCTTCCGGCGGACGACCCGATCTGGGCGGCGCCCAATCTCGTGATCACCCCGCACGTCGCGGCGATCAGCGAATTGAACGCCACCGCGGCCTACGTGCTGCGCCAGATGGAGGCCTATGAGCGGGGCGAGCCGTTCCAGAACGTGGTGGTGCGCGACCGCGGCTATTGAGCCCGGCCGCGCGGCCCTCGAACTCGGCGGCCAAAGGCTGTATCGTTCGGCCAATTCAGCGGTCGGTCATTTTCGCTCTGCTACATTGCAGCAATTGGCGCGACCGCGCCTGCGCTGGTGTGGCGTGATTCGGGCGGCGCCTTGTGCGGCCCACCCGAACCGCCGAGTTCGGAGAGTACACATGAAGCGCTTTGCGCTGATCATCGCGGCGACGCTGACGAGCGGCGTGGCACTCGCACAGAACTACCAGAGCGCCTTGCCCGTCAGCCCCGCCGAGCGGCGCGCCATCGAGGCGCGGCTGTCGACGATCCTCGACTATGCCGGGACGGACGAAGTGAGCCGCTTTTCCCTGCCGACCGGCCGCCAGGTGCTCGTGCGCACCTATCGCCCGGTGATGCGCAACGGGCGCCAGCCCTGCCGCGGCTATCGCATCGACGTCGCCGGCCCGCGCGGCACGACGGCGGTTGACGGCTATCGCTGCCGCCGCGCGCGCAGCCAGGCCTGGGTGATCGTGGAACCGGAGATCGTGCTCGCGCAGAACGGCGCGCCGCTCGATCTGCGCAACCTGACCGAGGCGCCCCCGGCGCAGGTCGCCCCGCCGCCCGGCGGCGGCTTCGGCGCGCCGCCCCAGCGCATCGAGCAGCCGGGCCGCTTCTCCGACCAACTCCTCTATCCCGACGAGCCCGATCCCGTCGCCGAGAGCACCGAGCCGCCGCCCGTGCCGCGCCCGGCTCCGCGCACCGACATCGCGACGGGGACGACGACCGGCCCCGCCGACACGTCGACCTTCAGCGCCGCGCCGCCGGCCGCGACCGACATACCGCCGCTCTCCAACGGCACGAGCGGGGCGAACGGGACGAGCGTCGCGACGACGAGCCCCGCCCCCATCATCCCGAGCACCTCGGGGCTCGACGGAGTGCGCCGGGTTCTGGCCGACGGCGAGCGCCCCGCGAACGTCGCCAACGCGCCGGCACCGGCGCAGGCGCCCGCCCCGACGAGCACCGCGGCCGCCCCTTCCGCCTCGCCCGGCGTCTCGGTGGTCTCGCCCTCCTCCGGGAATGGCGGCGGCGCGCCGGTCACGACGCTGTCGCGCGAGCAGCCGGCACGGTCGAACGGCCCCGCCCAGACCGCGCGCGTCGTCGGCGAGCGGAACGAGGCGTCCGACGACGCCTTCTCCGGCAACGCGACGATCGTGAATGCGCTGAAGGATCTCGACTATCTGCCGCTGGAGGCGACGGTCGACGAGGCCGGCGTGCAGGCCGCGGTCGACGATTTCGCGCGGGACGAGCGCTTCGCCCTCCCCGTCTCGTCCGACGCGCTGATCGCGCGCCTCAACGACGCGCTCGACCGCTCCGAGACGCTGCCGACCTGCACGGGCGGCGCGGCGGGACCCTGCGTCGTCCCGGAATGATGGGAATGACGGCGCCGGGCTGACCGGCGCCGCGTTCGGTCAGGGAAGCGGCGCGACGCGGACGACGGTCGGCTCGCGCACCACGCGCACCGACAGGCTCGTCGTGTCCGTCACCGGCACCTGCAGCGCCTGCTGCGTCCCGTCGACGGTGTAGACCTCGCCATTGAGGCGGACGCGGAACGGGCCGTCCGCGCTCACCACCATCGTCCCGACGCCGCCCGGCACGGAGACCCAGCCGTCGGCGGCACGCACCTCGATCCCCTGCGGACCGGACGAGATGCCGCTCGCGATCCGGCCGCGCAGGCCGAGATCGGCGATGCCCGTGCGGTCGACCCACCAGGCGCCCGCACCCACCACCACGATCATCACGAGGGCGAGCATCGCCGTCCCGGTGAGGCTGCGCCGCTTGGAGCGACGCGGCCGCGTGGTCAGCTCGCGCGAGGAGGAGGCCGGCGGGACGCGCTCGGCGATGACGACGCGCCGCTCGCGCGAGGCCCGGTCGCGTTCGCGCGCGGGGGTGACGGTGAGGCCGCCGACATCGCGCTCGCGGTGCCGGCCGCGCCGCTCGCCGACGGGCGCGCGCGGCGCGTTGAGGGTCGAGGCCTCGTGCTCGTGGGCCTCGTCCTCGTCGTCGAAATCCTCGTCTTCGTCCGCGTCATAGTGCGCGGGCTCCGGCTCGCTCGGCGCGCCGAAGGCCGGCTCGCGGCGGCGGTCGTGCCGCTCGGGCTCCGGCTCCGGCGTGGGGGCGGCGGCGGCAGGCTTCGGCGGCGACGGCGGCGCGGGCTCGGCCTCGCGCTCCGTCTCCCGCTCGCGGCCGGGAACGACGCTCAGCTCATCGTCGAGCGCGCCGCGCAGGTGCTCGGCGAGATTGTCGACGTTGAACTCCGCCGTCCGGCGGTCCTGCTTGCGGGTGGGGTCGACCGCGGCCGGCGAATCCGGCGCGTTCGGCGTGCCGGGCGTGCCCGTGGGAAAATCGATCCCACAGACCGGGCAGCGATAAGCGCCGGCGACAACCGGCTCGCCGCAAGCCCGGCAACGGAAGAAGGCGCGTGAAGCCAATCGGGTCCCCTTTCACTGGACGCGGGGCGAATGCCACGCACCGGCCTCGCGGTCAAACCGTGAGCTGGATGATGTGGTACCGGCCAGGGCGAATTCCCTCGGGAAGAGGCAAAGCAATCTGACGCTCGAACGGCAAGGGAAAACTCGTCAGCACGATCGCATCGGGGCGCGACACCGCCTCGATCGCGGGGGCGAGCCAGTGGCCGATCGCCGCGTTCGCGACCGGATCGGCCGAGCCGAGATCGTTATGGACGAGCGCCGCGGGTGCGCCGATGCGCGGCAGGCAGACGGGCAGCGTGTCGCGGATTTCACCCAGGATCATGTGGTGAGTATCGGGCAGGCCGCCGAACGCACCCTGAACGAACTGGTCGAAGGCGAACACGTCCCGGTCCGGAAACAGCGCGCACAGATGGTCGTAGGTGCGTCCCGACCCGAGGCCGAGATCGAGGATCGGGCCCGCGACGTCGCCGAGCCGCGCCGCCGCCGCCTCGATGAGGAGGCGCTGGGCGCACATGCGGCGGATGAAGCTGTCGAGGCGGCTCATCGCGCCCCGCCCGCTGGCGAGGGGGGAGCCTGTCTCATGGGGTCTTGCGGTAGATCCAGTAGCCGCCCGTCTCGGCGGCCTCGCTGCGCGGGAGGGCCGAAAAGCCCGGCATGTCGAGCGCCAGCGCGCTCGCGACGCAGCCGCCGGGCGCGGTGCGTGCGGCGATCAGCGGCGCGAGCCAGCCCGCGCGGGCAAGGTTCGCCGTCGGGTCGCCGGTCGCCATCGCGCAATGGATGAGGGCAGCCGGCGCCTTCACGCGCAGGCTGCAGAAGGCGAGCGTGTCGCGAACGTCGCCGATGATGACGTGCTCGCCGTCCGGCATCGAATCCGGCGGCGCGATCAGCGTGTTGTCGAAGACGAAGATCTCGCGGTCCGGCAGGATCTCGCGCAGGTGGTCGAAGGTCCGCCCGTTGCCGAGGCCGATCTCGATGACCGGCCCCGCGACGTCGCCGATCATGCCGGCGACGCTCTCAAGACATTCCTTCTGCGCCACGATGCGGGCGATGAAGGCGTCGAGGCGGCTCGCGCGCCGGGGCCGGGCCCCGGACTCCACCGCTTCGCTCACGTGCGCAGGGCGCTGCGCAGCCGTTCCGGATCGGGCATGCCCTTCTGGACGAGCTCCGGCCGGTCACCGGCCGTGAAGACCTTCAAGACGCCGCAGTTGAAGATGCGGTCGACGAAGGTCTGGTCGATCTGCACGGTGCGGATCGATTCGAGCTCGATCTCGAGCCGCTCCTTGTTGAAGACGCCGCGCGAGAGCAGGACGCGCTCGTCCCCGACGGTGAGGAGCGTGCACTTGATCTTGATGTACCAGACGATGAGCCAGACGATCCCGACCCCGATCGGGACCAGGAGGCAGGCGAGCAGGAACTTGCCAGGCTCGTCCGCGAACATGCGCGGATGTTCCTGGTAGCGGGGCTTCATGGACGGAGTAGCGGACATGGAGTCGGACCTTTTTGGGCGGATCGATCAGTCGTTGCGGGCGTTCCGGAGCGCAGCGCGCAGCCGGTCCGGGTCGGGCAGGCCGCCCTGCTCGAGGTCCGGATTGTCGCCCGCGGTATAGACTTTCAAAATGCCGCAATTGAAGATTCGATCCACAAACGTCTGATCGACGCGCACGGCGCGGATCGAGGGCATCTGAACCTCGATGCTCTCCTTGTTGAAGATGCCTCGGCGCAGCGTGATGCGCTCGGCGTCAACGGTCACGATGGTCGAGCGGTTCGTGATGTACCACCAACCGAGCCAGAAGATCCCGATGACGAACGGCACGAGAAGACAGGCGAGGATGAACTTTCCCGGTTCGTCGGCGAACATCGTGGGATGTTCTCGGTAAAGCGGATTCATGGCGGGCCTTTCGCTGAGCACAGTGTCCGAAGCTTATATGGCCAACGCTTCGGCCGGCGCCCACCCTGACGCTTTCGTGTCGCGCCGGTCATTCACCGCCCGAAATGCTCGACCGCAAAGGACGGCCCGCGTCGCATAGCCCAAGGATGCGCCGCGCGCCAGCCGATTTCGGGATTGGGCCGAGCATTCAGACTAGTGAAAGTGTTCGTAGCGCACCGTGCGATAGAGACCCGGTGAAATGAGCCGCCGGCATGTCACGTTGACCGAATGCAACGGCCCTTCAATCTCTCGTTTCCAAAAGTCCAAAAATGTTTCGAGAACTGGAAATTCGGGCGCCTGGTCGTATTCCTGCCAGATGTACGATTGGAGAAGCGCCGGATGATCCGGCATGCGGTACAATATCTCAGCGGTGGTCAGGCTAAATCCGGCAAGCTGACGCTCAAGATCACTTCTCATCCCCACCTCCAACAAACTCACACCATGAGTTTGCCACGACGCAAGCAAGAAACAAGCCATCTTTTTAGCTAGCTCACGACTGAAGACAGCTTGTTAGCAGCCCACTTTGTCGAGTGCTAATTCTTGTGATCTTCCCCCGGCAAGTAATCGGCCATCACGGCATTGCGCATCCCCTTCGGCTTGTAGGGGCCGCTCGTCGTGTCGGTCGCCACCTGATGCTCGATCTCCGAGTTCAGCTCCGCCCCCGCGAGCATCACGTAGAGCGAGATGTAGAGCCACATCATGAAGCCGATCACGGCCCCCAGCGCCCCATAGGTCGCGTCATAGTTGGCGAAGTTCGACAGATAGAACGAGAAGCCCGCCGACACCGCGACCCACAGGATGGCCGTCAGCGCCGTTCCCCAGGAGATCCAGCGCCACTTGGGCGGCCGCCGCGAGGCGCCGAATTTGAACAGGAGCCCGATGCCGCCCATGATCGCGACGAGCAGGATCGGCCAGCGCAGGATGGCGATCAGGATCTCCGTCTCCGCGCCGAGCCCGAACATGCTGAGGACCGAAGGCGCGGCCACCACGACCACGATGAGGAGGCTCGCCCCCACGATCGCGGCGAGGGTGAAGGCCAGCGATTTCAGCGTCAGCTCGATGAAGCCGCGCTTCTCGCGCTCGTCATAGACGACGTTGAGCGCGGCGAAGAGCGCCTTCACCCCCGCATTCGCGCTCCACAGCGCGACGAGGAGGCCGATGAGGAAGCCGATCCCGAGCGAGCCGTTCGACTGCGAGGCGAGGCGCTCCAGTTCGCCCCCGATGAGGTTCACCGCATCGGTCGGCATCACCCCGGAGAGGAGGTTGAGGTGCTCCTCCACCGTCGAGACGTCCGAGACGAGGCCGTAGAGGGCGACGAAGGCGGCGAGCGCGGGAAAGATCGCGAGGAGGAGGAAGAAGGCCGCGCCGCCCGCAATCAGCGAGATGTTGTCCCGCGAGATCTCCGTCGCCGTGCGCGACAGGATCTCCTTCCAGCCGCGGACCGGAATATGCCGGACCGTCTCGGCATATCGCCCAACACCTTCCGCCTCGTGCGCGTCGATACTTTTCGCCATCGGGAGCCCTCCGTCTTCCATCGAACGCTGCTTCCCCCGCTGGCGGTTCCCGAACGGGTCCCTCATCTGCAACAATGGCACGGGAGTGCCCGAAGGATGAGATGGACTCCGTCCACACCGATGATATGAGCCAACAATTCGCGATGGCGCCGCTCAGGAGGACACGACGATGAATGCCGAGGAGGATGACCGGCGCGGCACTGTCTACGTTCCGGCCGGATCGCGGGAGCGCCAGCACCTCGCGGGATTCGACAATGCCCCGGCGCTCGCGGCCTCCTTCCCGGCCGACCTCGCCCCCCTCTTCTCCGAGGTCGCCGAGCTGAAGCGGGTCGGCTCGGAGCTGTGGGAGGGGCGCAGCCTCGCTGACGCGCGGTTCCGCCGGGCCTGGGCCGCCCTCGTCGCCGGCGCGACGCCGGAGCGCGTCGCCTATACCGAGATCGCGGTCGCCGGGGCGCACGTCTCCTTCGGCACCGTCGACGGGACGACGCTGACGCGCGCCGGCGTCTCCACCGACGACCGCCGCACCATCTATCACCGCGCCGCCGCCCGCGCGCTCGGCCCCCTGGAGCCGCCCTTCGACGACGCGATCGAGAGCCTCGCCGACGGCTTCACGCGCCCGGTTCCGGTGCCCCCGTTCGTCACGCGCCTCTCCGAGCAGCAGCGCGCCGGCGCGCCGAAGCCGATCCACCGCGCCGCCCCCCGCGCCCCCTCCTACGAGGACGGTCTCGACGACGTCTTCGCCGAGTACGAGGCGGAGAACGCCCGGTTCGACCCGATGGAGGATCTTGTCGACCCGCTCCAGGCGGAGGAGCGGCAGAGCGAGCATTGCTGGACGGTGGCGGTGATCGCCGGGATGATCCAGCGCTGGCGCGGCGAGCCGGTGTGGCCGGCCGTGCTCCTCGGCCTCGTCCACCATGCCGAGCACGCCTACCTCCCCACCGAAGGGCCGGAATACGTCCACGAATACAGCGAGGCGCTGCGCGCGGCCTCGCTCGAGAAGGCGCTCTCGGAGTGCCCGCGCGACCTCGCCGAGACCTGCCGCACCCTCCTCGCCGCCCGGCAGGAGACGACGACGACCCTCGGCAGCGCCTTCAACGCGGCGAACGTCGTCGACCGCGTCCTCCAGCAGCGCCACTACGCGAACCTTGCCGGCCTCTCCCTCTCCGACACGGCGGACGGGCACGACGTGGTGCGGCCCGGCCCGCTGGAGTCCTTCCACCTCTACGTCCTCGACGCGCTCCGCCTCGCCTTCTGACGGACCCGCCCCGCCCGCGACGGGCGGGGCGGCCCGCCGTCAGGCGACGGTCTCGGTGCGCACCGTGTGCTTCGCCACCGCGTCCTCGTCGACATCGACGCCGAGGCCGGGCGCGACCGGGATGTCGAGGCACTCCTCGCGCAGCGTGAAGGACTGCCGCACGAGGTCGTCGCGCAGCGGATTGTAGGTGCGGTCGAACTCGATCATCGTCTCGTTCTGGAGCGGCACCGGGTTCGCCGTGTAGGGCGCGTAGGGCACGATCGCGAGCGCCTGGAGCGCCGCGGCCACCGCAACGCCCGATCCCCATACGTGCGGCACCACCATGACATTGTGGCTCGTCGCGAGGGCGAGGATGTTCTTCCACTCGGTGAAGCCGCCCGCCGCGCAGATGTCGGGCTGGGCGATGTCGACGCAGCCCTCGCCGATGAGGTCGCGGAAACCGTAGCGCGTGAACTCCGCCTCGCCACCGGCGATCGGCACGTCGAGCGCGTCGCGCAGGCGCCGATAGCCCTCCCGGTCCTCCGGCACCACCGGCTCCTCGAACCACAGGAAGTTCAGCGCCTCCATCGCGCGCCCGATGCGCAGGGCCGCCGACGCGGTGTAGGCGTGGTTCGCGTCCACCATGATGCCGATATCGTCGCCGAGCGTGCGGCGCACGAGACGCATACGCTCGATGTCGTCCTTGATGGGGAGAAGGCCGATCTTCATCTTCACCGCGCCGACGCCGGTCTCGCGGATGCGCTTCACCTCCGCCTCCAGCTTTTCGAGCATGACCGGCCGGTTCTGATAGTCGGGCGGGTAGTAGCAGCCGGTGCCGTAGGCGCGCACGCGCTGGCGGATCGCCCCGCCGAGGAGGGCATGGACCGGGCGGCCGACGACGCGGCCGAAGATGTCCCACAACGCGATGTCGATCGCGCTCAGCGCCTCCACATAGGCGCCCTTCTGGCCGAAATCGCGCGTGCGGGCGTAGAACTCCTCGAAGATCGCGGTCGGCGCGGTCGCCTCGCGTCCGATGAGCTTCGGGCCGAGCACGTCGCGGATGCACGCGGCCGGCGGCTCCGGCGGGCCGTACTGGCCGCCCTCGCCCCAGCCCACCGTGCCGTCGTCGCACGTGATTCGCACGAGCAGGCTCGACCGCTCGTCGAAATATTCCTGAGAGGAGTAGAAGCTTCCCGCCCCGCTCGGCACCTTCAGAACATAGGTGTCGATCTGTTTGATCTTCGTCATTTTTGTTTTTCGTGCTCGTTCGCTTTGGCTGACTTGCCCGCCGCGCCCCGGAGGGCCGCGGCGACGGCCGTTGCATTGAGGCCTCTCGCGGCAGAACTGTCGAGCGATTTCGCGCGGGCGCGCCGGGCGGAGTGCGACACGGCGCGCGCCGCTGGAAACACCCTTGCCAAGCCCGCCGCGCATAAGGAAAAGTCGCACGGGGCGTCGCCCTTGCGCGGCGCCTCCCCGGCCCGAACAAGCAGGCATCGCCCGTCGTTGCTTCGGACGAGACTTTGACACTAACGGCTCAGAAGGCCGCCTGACGATGCTGCGCTTTGCCTACAACACGAACGGCTGCACCAACCATCGGCTCGACGATGCGTTGGAATTGATCGCGGAGGCCGGCTATTCCGGCGTCGCGCTCACGCTCGACGTCCACCATTTCGACCCGCTTGCGGACGATTATGAGGCGCGGGCGGAAGCGCTCGCGGCACGCCTCGCCGCGCTCGACCTCGCCGTGGTGCTGGAGACGAGCGCTCCCTACCTCCTCGACCCGCGCGCCCGGCAGGAGCCGACCCTCCTCCACCCCTCGCCCGAGGGGCGCGCGCGCCGCGTCGACTTCATCCGCCGCGCGATCCGCATCGCGAAGATCTGCGGCGGGGAGTCGGTGTCCTATTCGTCCGGCCGGCCGCGCCGCGGCGTCCCGCAACAGGACGCCGGCGTCTGGCTCCTCGACGGGCTGAAACAGATCTGCGAGTTCGCGGCGGCCGAAGGCGTCGTCGCGGCGCTGGAGCCGGAGCCCGGCCACATGGTCAGCACGCTCGACGATTTCATCCTCGTGCGCGAGACGCTGAAGCAGATGACGGACGCCCCGCTGCGCCTGTCGCTCGATGTCGGCCACTGCCTCGTGACCGGCGATCGCGAGCCGGCGAGCGCGGTGAAGGAGTTCGACCCCTTCATCGGCGCCGTCACCGTGGAGGACATGAAGCGCGGCGTCCACGAGCACCTCCCCTTCGGCGAGGGCGACATGAATATGACCGCCGTCCTGCGCGCGCTGGAAGACATCGGCTTCGAGAAGCTCGTCACCGTGGAGCTGCCGCATGACGGCCATCGCGCCCACGAGATGATCCCCCGCTCGATCGACTGGCTGCAGGAGCACCTGCCGAGCGACTGACCCGATCGCCACCGCGGCGCTGGACTTTCTCCCCCGCGGTGCGATCTATCTCCACTGGCCACCGAACGGACTGCGCCCCGCGAGAGGCGCGCGCACAGCGGGGACGTTGACGGCATGGGGCTCACCCTCTTCGACAAGCTCTGGCAGAGTCACGTGATCGCGGAGCGGGAGAGCGACGCGCTTCTCTTCGTCGACCGCCATTTCGTCCACGAAGGCTCCTTCCACGCCTTCGACAAGGTGCGCGCGCGGGGCGAGCGGGTCGCCCGGCCCGACCTCACCTTCGGCGTCGCCGACCACTACGTCCCGACGCGGCGTGAGGGGCCGATCGCCGAGCCCGAGATCCGGCGCATGGTCGATGATCTCCGCGCCAACTGCGCCGAGCACGGCATCCACCTCTTCGGCCTCGACGATCCGCGCCAAGGCATCGTCCACGTCGTCGGCCCCGAGCAGGGGATCGCCCTCCCCGGCCTCATGATCGTGTGCGGCGACAGCCACACCGCGACCCAGGGCGCCCTCGGCGCCTACGCCTTCGGCATCGGCGCGACGGAGGTGAGCCACGTCCTCATGACCCAGACGCTGTGGCAGACGAAGCCGAAGCGGATGCGCGTCACCGTCGACGGTGTCCTCTCCGACGCGGTCGCGGCGAAGGACGTCGCCCTCTCCATCATCGCCAAGATCGGCGCCGACGGGGCGGCGGGGCACGCGGTCGAATATGCCGGCAGCGCGATCCGCGGCCTCTCGATGGAGGGGCGGATGACGCTCTGCAACATGACGATCGAGGCCGGCGGGCGCTGCGGCATGGTCGCGCCCGACGAGACCACCCTCGCCTATGTGCGCGAGCGCCCCTACGCCCCGGCCGATTTCGACCGGGCGGCGGCGGACTGGCTCGCCCTCGCGAGCGACGCCGGCGCCGTCTTCGACCGCGAGATCCGGCTCGACGCCGACGCGATCGCGCCGAGCGTCACCTGGGGGACGAGCCCGGAGGACACGCTCCCCATCACAGCGACCGTCCCCGCCCCGTCCGACCTTCCGGCGCGGGCCGACCATGTCGCCGACGCGCTCTCCTATATGGGCCTCACGGCCGGGATGCCGCTCGACGGGCTCGCGATCGACCGCGTCTTCATCGGCTCCTGCACCAACGCGCGGCTCGAGGATCTGCGGGCCGCCGCCCAGATCCTCCACGGGCGCAAGGCGAAGGTGCCCGGCATCGTCTCACCCGGCTCCTCGATCGTGAAGGCGCAGGCCGAGGCCGAGGGGCTCGACCGCACCTTCACCGCCGCCGGCCTCGAATGGCGCGAGTCGGGCTGCTCCATGTGCGTCGGCATGAACGGGGACCGCGGGGCACCCGGCGAGCGCGTCGCCTCCACCACCAACCGCAATTTCCGCGGCCGCCAGGGGCGCGGGGTGCGCACGCACCTCATGAGCCCCGCGATGGTGGCCGCCGCCGCCGTCGCCGGCGCGATCACCGACGTGCGCCCGCTGATGCGGGGGCCGCGATGACCCCGATCCTCACCATCGAGGGGCGCGCCGCCCCGCTCGGCCTCGACAATCTCGACACCGACCAGCTCTGCGCCGCGCGCTTCATGAAGCGGCGGCGGCATGAGGGCTATGGCGACGCCCTCCTCCACGATCTGCGCTTCACCGAGGCGGGCGCGGCGAAGGCGAACCCGATCGACGCCGCCGCCGGCGCGCCGATCCTCCTCGCGGGCCGCAATTTCGGCGGCGGCTCCTCGCGCGAGGCGGCGGTCTATGCCGTGCTGGACGCCGGTTTCCGCGCCGTGCTCGCATCGAGCTTCGGCGACATCTTCGCCGCCAACGCCGCGCGCAACGGCCTCGTCCCCGCCGTCGTCGCGCCCGATGCGCTCGCCGCCTTCCTCGACCTTGCCCGCAGCGCGCCACAGACGCCCTTCCGGCTCGACCTTGCGGCGCGCACCGTGTCCGCCGGGCCGCACGTCGCCGAATTCGCGATCGACGACGCGCGGCGAACAATGTTGATGAACGGATGGGATGATTCGGACGTGACGCGGCAGTATAGAGATGCCATCGCCGCATTCGTCGAAGAGGACGCCGTGCGTCGCCCCTGGGCGAAACCCGCCCCCTGACCACATTGCCCATCCGCTGCACGGCGCGTCCGGCGCCGGCCCGCATCCTTGCGGATAAGCCGATTCGGGCAACTTCGGATTAACCATACTCGGTAACCCTTTGGCCCGTTCCTATCGGGCTTCAGGACGCGACATGCACACACGCAATCTCCTGCTCGCGGGCTTGCTCGCGGCGCTCCTCGCCGGCTGCCAGACCGAGCGAGCCACAATGTCCTATGCCGCGAGCGGGACCCCCACCATCGCGCGCCCCGCCGCACCGGTCGCCGCCGCGCCGCAATCCCAGTGCGGTCCCGTCCGGCGCGCCGGCACGTCCACCCTCGCCGGGCGCGTCCTCCCGGTCTCGAAGGTGTCGGACATCAAGCTGCGCAAGGGCGAGGTCGTCCTCACCTTCGACGACGGGCCGGCCCGCAAGCGCACGCCCGCCATCCTCGACACGCTCGACCGCTATGGCGTGAAGGCGACCTTCCTGATGGTCGGCCAGATGGCCGCCTCCTATCCCGACCTCGTGCGCGAGGTCGCCCGGCGCGGCCACACGATCGGCTCCCACACCGCCCACCACGACAATTTGCGGAAACTGAGCCAGACGGCGGCGCTGGAGGAGATCGCGAAAGGCGAGCGCTCGGTGAACGCCGCCCTCGTCGGCACCGGCTACGGCCCCGCCCGCTTCTTCCGCTTCCCCTATCTCGCCGACACGAAGGCGCTGCGCGGCGCGCTCGCGAGTCGCGGGACCGTCGTGCTCGACGTCGACATCGACTCGCAGGACTATCACCGCGTCTCGGCCGACGCGGTGGCGGCTCGCACCCTCGCGAAGCTGCGCCGCCAGGGCCGCGGGATCATCCTCTTCCACGACATCCACGCGCGGACCGTCGCGATGCTGCCGGGCTTCCTCGCCGCCCTTCAGAACGAGGGCTACCAGGTCGTCCAGCTCGTCCCCCCGGGCGAGGCGGGCTGCCCCGCCGTCGCCTTCTGACGGCCGGCCGCTCTCAGGTGCGCCCGCCGAGGGCGTGGAGCGCGTGGAGCATGCGCTCCGCGCTCTCCGGCGTCTCTCCGGCGAAGGGCAGGAACGAATGCGGCAGCGCGCCGTGCCGCGTCTCGCCGTCCGCCTTCGCATCGTAGACGACGGCCCCGTCCTTCACCGTCACGAGGACGTCGATCTCGGCGAGCGTCTCCGGGTCGATGGCGGTCGGGTCCTCCGACAGGATGACGAAGTCCGCGTCCTTGCCGGTCTCGATCGACCCCTTCCGCGCTTCCTCGAATTGCTGCCATGCGGGCCAGATCGTCATCGCCTTCAGCGCGGTCATCACGTCGACGCGCTGGCTCGGGCCGAGAATGTCGCCCGAGCGGGTGCGGCGCGTCACGGTCGCGGAGAGGACGCGCATCGAATCGGGGAAAGCGACAGGCGCGTCATGGTGCGTGCCGAACTTCATGTCGCGCGTCACGACCCAGCCGGTCGGCGAGATATTGTCGGCGTTGACCGGACCGACCGTGTGCTCGCGGTGCCAGTCACCCCAGTAGAAGGTGTGCATCGGGAACAGGGACGGGAAGATGCCGAGGCGCTTCAGGCTGTCGACCTGATCCTCCCGCAGGAACTGGCCGTGGATGAGGACGGGGCGGATGTCGGGCGTGCCGTACTTCTCCTGCGCGGCGCCGATGGCCGCGAGCAGCATGTCCGTCGCCCCCTCCCCGTTCGCGTGGGTGATGATCTGGATGCCGTGCTCGTAGCACCAGTTCACCGCGTCCTGCGTCTCTTCCATGGTGATGGCGGAATAGCCGGCATAGCCCGGCGGATAGTCGCCGACCGGGTCATAATAGGGACGGTCGCGCAGCGCGGTGAACCCTTGCGGCGAGCCGTCGATCGTCAGCTTGCAGCCGCCGACGCGGACCCTGTCCTGAAAATCCTTCGAGACGTTCGCCTCGATATAGTCCCGCGATTCCAGGACATCGGGATAGGCGATGACGTCGACCGGGAGTTCACCCGCCGCGCCGAGCGCCTTCAGCGTCTCCACGATCGGGCCGGAGGAGCGGCCCTCCTGCGCCGTGGTGTAGCCGAAGCGCGCCCACAGTTCCGTGCCGGCGCGGGCGAAGGTGGAGAGGCCCTCCGGCCCCACCCGGCCGAGAAGGGGGATCAGCACCTCGAAGAAGGCATACTCCTCGAGCACCCCGTTCGGCGCGCCGTCCGCATCGCGGCGGATGATTCCGCCCGGCGGGTTCGGGGTGTCGGCGGTCACGCCCGCCTCCTCGAGCGCCTTGGAGTTCGCGACGCCGAGATGGCCCGACTGGTGGACGATCACGATCGGAACGTCCTCGGACACCGCGTCGAGATCCTCGCGCGTCGGGTGGCGCAGTTCCGCGAGCTGGGCGTTGTCGTAGCCGAAGCCGACGATGAGGCCCACTTCGTCCACCGCCGCGCGGTTCGCCTCCATCCAGGCGCGCAGCGTGTCCTGAAGGGAGGCGATGTCGGTGACCTCACCGTCCGGCGGGGCGAGGAGGTTCGCCGACAGCGCCTGGATCCCACCCATCACCACGTGGCCGTGACTGTCGACGAAGCCGGGCAGCATCGTGCGGCCCGCAAGGTCGAATTCGGCAGTGCCCTCGCCGCGATGGGGTGCGATCGCGTCCATCGAGCCGACGGCGATGATCGTCCCGTCCTTCACCGCGACCGCCTCGGCGGTCGGCGCGGCATGGTTGATGGTGAGGATCGGGCCGCCCGAATAGATCGTGTCGGCGATCTCCTGCGCGGACGCGAACGGGGCGAACCCGACGGACGCCGACACGACCAGGGGCGCGAGCCAGTGACGGGACATGATCACTCTCCTCTCCATGAGCAAATCGACCATGCACCGGCCGAGTTCGGTGTCAACCAAGTATAGTTCAGAAAAGACGATCTGGCTCTGATCAGTCATTCGCGCACGGCGGACCGTTAAAGTTAAGCAAAACCGAAAATTCCAGGTATGTTCTGGGTCCGTTGACTGAAATCAATTTGAGAGATGCACGACGGATTGCCGGGATCCGCGCATATGGAGGCAAGGCGCAGCCGGAAAATCACGACAATCGGCGCCGGCACGTGACCTGCCGGCCCGATTGACGAACGCCTCCAGAACCGCCCTGGCGCTCGTGAAATCAAGAGAGCCAGGGCCGCTCGGCATCGAAGAACGCTGGACGCGCTAGTGGGAGGAGCCGTGGCTCGTGCCGTGGGCGTCACCCTCGCCGTGGCCGTGTCCGCCCGCGCCGTCTCCGCCGGGGAAGGCGCCGGCGCCGAACTGCGACACGGGCATCGTGACCTCCACCGGGCCAGCCTCGGCGAAGTCGAGCGTGACGGTCACCGTGTCGCCGGGCTTCGGCGGGGCGCTGAGCTCCAGGAACATCAGGTGATAGCCGCCGGGGGAGAGCGTCACCGTCTCGCCGGGGGGCAGCGGCAGGCCTTCGGGGAGCGGCGCCATCGTCATCATGCCGTTGGTCATCGCCATCTCGTGCACCTCGACCGCGCCCGCGAAGTCGGTGGACCCGCCGAGGAGCCGGTCGGGCGCCGTGCCGCTGTTGACGATGGTGAGGTAGCCGCCCGCGACCGGCGCACCCGGCGGCACGCCGCGCACCCAGGCCCGCTCGATCGCGAGATCCCCGGCATGGGCCGCACCCACGACCGCGCCGGTGTCGGCGATGGTGAGGACGGGGGCCGGCCGATCCAGCGAATGGGGGTCGACGCCCGGCGCCGCGCGCTCCACCCACGCGATTTGCGCGTCCGCGCAGACCTGCCTTGTCGGGAAGGCGAGCGCGGACCCGGCCGGCAGATCACCGAGGCGGCCGGTGATCGCGAACGTCTCCTTCGCGTCGGCCGGGAGACTCCCGCCCTGCCACACGATTTCGCGCACGCCGGACGCGGTCTCGGCGAGGCTCGCTTCCCACCCGTCCTTCGCGACCGGGGCGGCGTCGGTGAAGCCGTCGGGCAGCTCCACCCGCACCTCCAGCGTCGGCTGGCCGTCGCAGCCGTGGCCGATCCGGATCGCGGCCTCGTAGGCGCTGTTCGCGGGGGCGGTCTTCGTCTCGAGGCTCGCGTGGGCGAACGCCGTCGTCGGCGCCAGGACGAGCGCCATCATCATGAGATTTTTCATCGTTCATTCCTCGGAAAAGCTGGGCCGTGCGCCGGGCGGCGCACGCATGATCGCGTCAGCTTTCGAGGGATGGCGGTCCGCGAATGGGGGGGACGGGCGGTCGGCGGGCGGGCGCCGGGTTGGCGGCGACCGCCTCGTGCAGGATCTCCGCCTTCTCGGGCAGAACGAGGGCCGGCGGCGCGATGTCGGGGAGGACGGCGGGGACGCAGTGGTCGCAGATCGGCTTCGCCCAGGAATCGGGCGAGAGGCCGCCGAGCGTGCCGATGCACCACGTCCCGTCCGCCTTGGCGACGACGGGAATGACCGTCGCCCAGATGACGAGGACGACGCCGAGCGCGGCGAGTGGATGGCCGAGCGCGCGCAGCGAGCGCAGGAGCCAGGGCGTGCGATCGAAAGCGCGCGGAGGCGTCAAGGCACGATGCGCCGCCCACGCCTGCGATCCGTTCGCGCCGTCCCCGGCCATCGCGTCCCCCGCTCGGGGGGCTCGCCCCCGCACCGCTTCGCCGAAGGGCTTACATCCAGTCGCTGGCGCGGGGAAGAGCCGATGCCTGACCGGGGATGAGGCACGTGCGCCCGCCCCTCGTTGCCAAATTCCCGCACTGGCGCAGGAACTTGGATTCGGCCCCTTCCGGTCGACGCTTTTGGTTGCACTTCTGATAATCGATCGGCAGCGTTCGATCATCATGAGGAGGATTTTGCGCTGTGAGAGCCATACTGACCACATGCCTCGTCGTCGTCGGGCTCACCGGGTGTCAGATGTCGGGCGGCCAGGGTGTCGAGGGCAACTGGGCCTCGGACGACGGCGTTTTCATCGCGACGTTCCAGAACGGGGCTTTTTCGTCCCGCCTGACCGGAACGGGCGAGACCGTCGTCGCCGACGGCCGCTATGGACGCAACTCGGGCGGCCTGCAGCTTGAGTGGACGAGCATCGCGGCGAACGAGCGCCGCGCCGCCGATTGCCGCTTCCTGACCCCGCAGAAGCTGTCCTGCACGCCGACCGTCGGGCAGACCTTCACCATGACAAAGGTGGTCTAAGGCCGGCGAGCGCCGCCTCGACCCCTCAGCTTCGGCCGGACGCGACGAGCGCGTCGACGGCCCGGCGCGTGCCCGGGCCGAACTCGGCGTCGATCGCGCCATTATAGTGGCCGTCGGCCCGCAGGAGCCGCTGGAAGGCGCGGCGGAAGGCCTCCGTGCCGTCCCCGCCCTTCACCCAATCCACATGCTCCTGGCTGCCGCCGGCGATCGCGCGGTGCATCCAGTCCGCCGCCGCCTCGGGGTCGGCCGCGACGCCGCGCCCCTCGTCGAGGGCGAGGGCGAGATTGCCCATGGCGCGCGTGTTCCCGGCCTCCGCCGCGCGGCGGTACCAGCCTGCCGCCTCCGCGTCGCTCGCCGCGACGCCGCGGCCATTCTCGTACATCCAGCCGAGATTGTTCATGGCTGACGCACTGCCGGCCTCCGCCGCGCGCTGGAACCAGGCGACGGCCTCGCCATCGTCCGCGTCGACGCCAGACCCGTCGCGGTACATCAGCCCGGCATTCTCCATGCCGGTGACGTTGCCGGCCTCGGCGGCGCGGCGATACCAGCGCGCCGCCTCCGCGTCGTCCCGTTCGACGCCGCGCCCGTTGCGGTACATCCAGCCGAGATCGTTCATCGCCGACCCGTTGCCCGCCTCCGCCGCGCGGCGGTACCAGTTGACAGCCTCCGCGTCGTCCGCCGGCACGCCACGGCCGGAGAAGTAGATGTCGGCGACATTGTACATCGCGCCGGGATCGCCCGCCTCGGCGGCCCGCACATAGAGCGCCAGCGCCTCGGCCTCGTCGCGCGTGACGCCGCGCCCGTTGGCGGTCATCCAGGCGAGGTCGCGCATCGCCTCGATGCTGCCGAGATCGGCGGCGCGGCGGTACCAGCGCGCGGCCTCCGCCTCGTCCTCGTCGAGGCCGCGGCCGTGGAAATAGAGTTCGCCGAGATTGAAGGCACCGCGCGCGTCGCCCGCCGCGGCCGCCGCCTCGAACCAGGTCGCCGCCGTCGGATAGTCCTGGGCGACGCCCGCGCCGGAGGCGTAGAGCATCCCGAGATTGTTCATGCCGAGCGCGCTGCCCGCCTCCGCGGCGCGGCGATACCAGTCCGCCGCCGCGGCGGGATCGGCGGCGACGCCCTGGCCTTCCTCCATCATGTAGCCGACGGCGTTCATCGCCCCGGCATGACCGGCATCGGCGGCCTTGCGGTACCAGTCGAGCGCGGCTGCGAAATCCTCCGCGACGCCGCGCCCGCTCCGGTGCATCCAGCCGAGATCGTACATCGCGTCGGCGTAGCCGGCCTCCGCGGCACGGCGGTACCAGGCCGCCGCCTCCGCCTCGTCCTGCGCGACGCCGCGGCCGTAGAAATAGAGTTCGCCCACGCGGTAGAGGCCCTCGGCGCTCCCCGCGTCGGCGGCCTTGCGGTACCAGGCGCCGGCCGCGGCGGGATCGGCGGCGACGCCGTTCCCCGCCTCGTAGGCGTGCGCGAGGGCGAGCATCGCGGTGACGTCGCCCATCCCGGCCGCCCGCTCATAGAGCGCGAGCGCGTCCTCGAACGCCGCCGGCCCGCCCTCTCCGGCCGCCTTCATGCGCGCGAGCGCCGTGAGGGCCGGGACATAGTCCGCCGCGCCGGCCGCCTCGTATCCGGCGATCGCGGCGGCGACATCACCGCCCGCCTCCGCCGCCCGCGCGGCCTGGAATTTGATGCGCGGCGAGTCTGGCGCGGCGGCGCACGCGGCCCTGGCGGCGGCCGCGTCCATCGCGTCGAGCGCGACGCCGGCCGCCGTGGCGCCAGGATCGTCGGGCGAGGCGGCGAGCCGGTCGCATTCCGCGAGCGCCGCCGCGTCCTCGGCCGCATTGTCCGGGGCCGTCGCGACCTCAACGCCGGTGGACGCCTCGGACTGCGCGGCGGCTGCCACCTCGGTCTCCGCCTCGGCGGGTGGCGCAGGGGTGGCCGCGGCCGTCTCGGGCGCGGCCTCAACAGGAGGTGTCGTCGCATCGGGCGCGGCGGGAGCCGGCGTCTCGACCGCGGCGACGGGCGCGACCGATGGCGCGGCGGCGGGAGCTTCGGCCTCGGATGCTGCGGCCGGACGCGATGCGGCTTGCGCGGCGGCGGCCTCCGCCTCCTTCCGCGCAACCTCCTCGGCGGCAGCGGCCTCCGCCTCCTTCCGCGCAACCTCCTCGGCGGCAGCGGCCTCCGCCTCCTCGCGCGCGGCCTCTTCGGCGGCGGCGGCTTCCGCCTCCTTGCGCGCGGCTTCTTCGGCGGCTGCGGCGGCTTCGGCCGCTTCCTTGCGTGCCGCTTCCTCGGCGGCTGCCGCCGCCTCCGCGGCCTCCTTGCGCGCCGCTTCCTCCGCGGCTGCGGCCGCCTCCGCGGCTTCCTTGCGCGCGGCTTCCGCGGCCGCCTCCGCGGCCTCGGCCCGGCGGCGGGCGGCCTCCTCCGCGGCGGCGTCGGCCTCGAGGCGGGCAAGGCGCGCGTTCGCGAGCGCGGCCTGCAGCGTTCCGGCATGGGTGCGGGCGAAATCGGCGAGCGCGCCCTGGTCCTCGCTCGCGGCGAGTGCCGACCAGGCGCGAGCCGCCTCGCTGCCGGGCGTCTCGGTGTCCGCCCCCGCCTCGGCCCCGAAGGTGCAGCCGGCGAGATCGGCGGGGTCGGCCATCGCCTTGAAGGTCATGGTGTTGACGGGCATCGCGCCGTCGAACCGGGCGAGGCGCACGCGCACGGCCTTGTCGGTGCCCTTCGCGGGATAGAGCGTCGCGACGATGCGGCCCTCCCCCGTCGGCCCGCCGCGAATCGTGAGGGTGGAGCCGCGCGATCGCGCCTCCTCGCGCGCCCGCGTCATCCGCTCCGGCAGCGAGGTCGCGAGCGTGCAGGCCCCGTCGATCCCCTCCACCGCCATCGGCGGCGACCCGGCGGAATCCGCGGCGCCGATGCGCCGCATTCCGTTCGCGAGCCCGGCATCGAGGATCACATAATCGTCGATCGCCCCCTCGGGCGCCGCGCCTTCGAGCAGCGTCGCGCTGTCGAGGAAGACGGGCGCGGTCTCGAGGCAGCCGTAGCGGTTCTCATCGTCGATCGCGACGAGGTTCAACTGGAGGAAGATCGTGTCGACCGTCGGCCGCGCCGTCTCGATGAAGAGGATCACCGGGGCGCTGTAGCGGCGGGCGAGCACGTCGCCGAGCGCCTCGGCGTTCGCCTGGCCCTGCATCACCGAAGGCAGCAGGCCGGAGGGCTGGATGGGGTTCGCGATCCAGCGCTCGATCCCGTTCACCGCCGCCGTCGCCGCCGCGTTCACGCCCGCCCTGTCGGCCGCCGCGAGGTGGGTGGATTCGGGCTGCACGCCGATCACCAGGACCTCGCGCATCGTCCCCGGCAGCGGCACGGCGCATTCGGAGAGCCGCACCGCCATCGCCTCGACCTTCTGCGCGAGCGTCTCCCGCAGGGTCGGGCTCGCGGCCTCGGCCTTTCCGCCCGCCAGCGGCACCGTGGCGACGCACGCCACAGCCACGACCGCCCGCGCAACGATTCGAACAGAATTCAGCAAGTTTCTCGCCTGCCTCCCCATGGCGTCCACCCGTCATGCCGCGTCGCGTGAGAGTGTCCGGCGGTGTGCGGAGGTAATCGGAATCGCCTTGGCCCCGCAACGCCGAACGTCGTCTTTTATGTCAATTGTACGGCAAGGTGCGGGGGCCCCGCGACGTGTCATCCCATCGCGCGGCACAAAAAAAAGGCGGTGCCGAAGCACCGCCTTTCAACTTGGGAGCCGGGTCGCCTTACGCGGCGGCCTCGGGCTTCACTTCTTCGCCGGTCTCCTGATTCACGACCTTCATCGAGAGGCGGACCTTGCCGCGCTCGTCGAAGCCCATGAGCTTCACCCAGACCTTCTGGCCTTCCTTCACGACGTCGGACGACTTCTCGGGGCGGCCCTGCGTCATCTGCGAGATGTGGACGAGGCCGTCACGCGGACCGAAGAAGTTCACGAACGCGCCGAAGTCCACGACCTTCACGACCGTGCCTTCGTAGATCTGGCCGACCTCGGGCTCGGCGGTGATGCCCTTGATCCAGTTCAGCGCGGCGTTGATCGCCTTGCTGTCGGACGAGGCGACCTTCACCGTGCCGTCGTCGGAGATGTCGATCTTCGCGCCGGTCTTCTCGACGATCTCGCGGATGACCTTGCCACCCGAGCCGATCACTTCGCGGATCTTGTCGACCGGAATGTTGATCACCTCGATGCGCGGCGCGTACTCGCCGAGCTCGGTGCGCGCGGTGTCGAGCGCCTTCGCCATCTCGCCGAGAATGTGGAGACGGCCGTCCTTCGCCTGGCCGAGGGCGACCTTCATGATCTCCTCGGTGATGCCGTCGATCTTGATGTCCATCTGGAGGCTGGTCACGCCGTTGGCGGAACCGGCCACCTTGAAGTCCATGTCGCCGAGATGGTCTTCGTCACCGAGGATATCGGACAGGACCGCGAAGCGATCGCCTTCCTTGATGAGACCCATCGCGATGCCCGCGACCGGCGCGGAGAGCGGCACGCCCGCATCCATCAGCGCGAGCGAGGAGCCGCAGACCGTCGCCATCGAGGACGAGCCGTTCGACTCGGTGATCTCGGACACGACGCGGGTCGTGTACGGGAAGTCGTGGTGCGCCGGGAGCATCGGGTGCACGGCGCGCCAGGCGAGCTTGCCGTGGCCGATTTCGCGGCGGCCGGGCGAGCCCATGCGGCCCGTCTCGCCGACCGAGTAGGGCGGGAAGTTGTAGTGCAGCATGAAGGTCTGCTTCGTGGTGCCTTCGAGAAGGTCCACGAACTGCTCGTCGTCGCCCGTGCCGAGCGTCGCAACCACGAGGGCCTGCGTCTCGCCGCGGGTGAAGAGCGCCGAGCCGTGGGCGCGCGGCAGGATGCCGACTTCGGCCACGATCGGGCGGACCGTGACGAGGTCGCGGCCGTCGATGCGGGTCTTGTCGTCGAGGATCTGGTTGCGGACGATCGAGGCTTCGGCCTTCTTGAAGAGGCCGCCGACGTCCTGCTTGGTCGGGCCTGATTCGCCTTCGGCGGCGACCAGCGTCTCGAGGACCTTCGCCTTCACCGCGTCGATGGCGTTGCGGCGCTCGGTCTTGCTGGCGATCGCGTAGGCCTGCTTCAGCTCGGCGCCAGCAAGGTCGGTCACCTTCGCGTAGAGCTCGGCGACGTCCGGAACGACGTGCGTGCGGGGCTCCTTCGCGGCGCGCTCGGCGAGGCGGATGATAAGGTCGATCACCGGCTGGAACTCGCGGTGGCCGAACATCACGGCGCCGAGCATGATGTCCTCGGAGAGCTCCTTGGCTTCCGATTCCACCATGAGGACCGCGTCACCCGTGCCGGCGACGACGAGATCGAGGACCGTGTCCTCCATCTGGTCGAGGGTCGGGTTGAGGACGTAGTTGCCGTCGACATAGCCGACGCGCGCGGCGCCGATCGGGCCCATGAAGGGGACGCCCGAGAGGGTCAGCGCGGCGGAGGCGGCGACCATGGCGACGATGTCGGGCTGGTTCTCGAGGTCGTGCGACAGCGTGGTGATGATCACCTGCGTGTCGTTCTTGTAGCCCTCGACGAAGAGCGGGCGGATCGGGCGGTCGATGAGGCGCGAGGTGAGGACCTCGTGCTCGGACGGACGGCCCTCGCGCTTGAAGAAGCCGCCGGGGATCTTACCGGCCGCGAACGCCTTTTCCTGGTAGTTCACCGTCAGCGGGAAGAAATCGAAGCCGGGCTTCGGCTCCTTCTCGGAGACGACGGTCGCGAGAACGGTGGTCTCGCCATAGGAGACCATCACCGCGCCGTCGGCCTGGCGGGCGACCTTGCCGGTCTCGATGGTCAGGGTGCGGCCACCCCATTCGATGGATTCTTTGTGGATGTCGAACATGTTCTTGCCTTTCATGCGTGTCCGGCACGCGGGCGGGCAAGACGACGAGCCGCTGCCCGTCATGAGCAGCGGCCGGCAATCCTGCCCCACTCCGGGACCGGAGGCCAAATGGCCGATGGGGCGCGTCCTGGCCCCTGCGTCTCGGGGCACCGTGCCCCACGTGTGTGACGGGACGAACCGCCCCGTGAAAGGAGGGCCCTGCCCTCCGCGGATCGGGAACCAGACCCGGCCCCCATGAAAAAGAGGCCGCACGAAGGCGGCCTCGTCGTCGATCGTCGCTTAGCGGCGCAGGCCGAGTCGCTGGATCAGGCTCTGGTAGCGCTCAGTGTCCTTGGCCTTCACATAGTCGAGAAGGTGACGGCGCTGGGAGACGAGCTTCAGCAGGCCGCGACGCGAGTGGTTGTCCTTCGCGTGCGTCTTGAAGTGCTCGGTGAGGTTGACGATCCGCTCGGTGAGAAGCGCGACCTGCACCTCGGGGGAGCCGGTGTCGCCTTCCTTCGTGGCGTATTCCTTGATGAGCTCCTGACGGCGCTCGGCAGTGATCGACATCGGGGATCTCCTTGATCTAGAGGAACGCGAAGAGCCGGGATGTCGTCCAGCCCTCGCGGAAGCGGTGTGGCGCGCCACACCTGCGGCAACGCCAAAGTGCGGAGCCGGCGCGCCACATATGGCGATCCGTTCGGCTCCGCTCAACTCATTTCTGTCCTGCGCGGCCGCATGGCCGCGCCGTCGCGCGTTATTGGCAGATGAGGTCGCGCGTGTACACCCATCCATAATATTGGTTGAAGCGCGGCGGCTTGATTCTCACCCACAGGTCGCGCGAGCGGCTGTAGGGCGTGTCGAGAATCTCGACCTCCATGCCCGCCGGCAGAACCCCGTTCGACGGCTGGCCGGGTGCGATATACACCTCGACCGGGTTCCCCGTGAAGCAGAGATTGTCCGGCTGCGTCACCGCCACTTGCGGGACGATGACAACCTGGGGTTCGATCGGCATGGGCAGATCCGCCGCGCCGGCCGGGACGCCCCAGAAGAGGGCGGCTCCGGCGATCGCGGCGGCGATGGAGGTCGTTTGGCGCATCACATCGTGGGCTCTGGCTGGTTGATCGGGACCGTGATCCGCCGCCGGGGGCTGCGGAACACACGGACAGGATGCAACGAACCAGCTTGCGCCGAGCAGAGGGCGACGAGATCGTCGCCCAGCATCGCGCAGATATCGCCCTCGCCGACCGTCTCGCCCGGCCGAAGCAGCGTGCTCTGCCCCCGGCGCAGGCGGCCGGCGGCATTGCGGTCGATCTCGAAGCGCGGCAGGCCGAGAAGCGCGTCGGAGGGCGCACGCAGAACCGAGTTCACCGCCTCCTGGACGTCTTCCGCGGCACGCTCACGCAAGGCTTCGAGCGTGATCATGTCCTTCTCGCCGAACGGGCCGACGCGGGTGCGCCGCAGCGCCGTCACGTGGCCGAACGTGCCGAGCATGATGCCGAGATCGCGCGCGATCGCCCGCACATAGGTGCCCTTGCCGCAATCGGCCTCCAGCGTGACGCTGTCGGCGTCCGGCATGTCGACGATGGCGAGGCGCGTGATCGTCACGATGCGCGACTTCAGCTCCACCACCTCCCCCTCGCGGGCGAGGTCATAGGCGCGCTGCCCGCCGACCTTCACGGCCGAATAGCGCGGCGGCACCTGCTCGATCTCGCCGACAAAGGCGGTGAGCGCCCCCTCGATCTGCTCGGGCGTCGGCCGCACGTCGGAGGTCGCGATCACCGAGCCGTCCGAATCGTCGGTGTCGGTGGCGACGCCCCAGCGCACGGTGAAGCGGTAGCTCTTCGCGCCGTCGACCACGAACGGGACCGTCTTCGTCGCCTCGCCGAGGGCGAGCGGCAGGAGGCCGGTCGCGAGCGGGTCGAGCGTCCCGGCATGGCCGGCCTTCTCGGGCAGGAAGAGCCGCTTCACGGCGGCGAGCGCCTGCGTCGAGGTCAGCCCCATCGGCTTGTCGAGGATGATCCACCCGTCGAGGTGGTTCTTGGGCTTGCCGCGGCGGCGCGGCTGTCCCTTCGCACGCATGCGGGGCGGCGCGGAGGGCGCGGACGCCGTCGCCTCGGAAAGGTCGAACGTTCTAACCATTGCGGCCCTCCCCGTCTTCGGCGGCATCGTTCTCGTCGAGATCGTCCGCCACCTTCGGGTCGGCCAGCATCTCGCGCATCTTGTCGTCGTCGTCGAAGCGGGTATCGAGACGGAATCGCAACTCGGGCATGTACTTCAGCTGTCGGATTTCTTTGGAAAGTTCACCACGAAGGAACTTGGCGGAGCGCGCCAGCGCCTTCACGACGCGATCGCCCTCGCCGCCCCCGAGGGGCATCACGAAGACGGTCGCGATCTTGAGGTCCGGGCTCATGCGCACCTCCGGCACGGTGATCGGCCGGCTGTCGAGCTCGGGATCGTAGGTCCCGCCGCGCATGAGGATGCCGGACAACGCGTGCCGGACGAGTTCGCCGACACGAAGCTGTCGTTGTGAAACGGTCATAATTCGAACCCTCGGGAAACGGCGGGGCGATGCCCGCCGTCCGCCAAGTCACTCGAATATTTAGGCGAGACTCCGCTCGATCTGCTCCACCCGGAAGCACTCGATCTGGTCGCCCTCGCGGATGTCTTCGTACCGCTCGAACGCCATGCCGCACTCCTGACCGACGGGCACTTCCTTCACTTCGTCCTTGAAGCGCTTCAGTGTCGACAGCTTGCCTTCGTGGATCACCACGTTGTCGCGCAGCAGGCGCACGCCGGCGCCGCGCTCCACGATCCCCTCGGTGACCCGGCAACCCGCCACCTTGCCGACCTTCGTGATGTTGAAGACCTGCAGGATCTGGGCGTAGCCGATGAAGGTTTCGCGCATCTCCGGCTTCAGCATGCCGGACATGGCTTCCTTCACGTCGTCGATCAGGTTGTAGATGATCGAGTAGTAGCGGATCTCGACACCGGCACGGTCGGCCGCGTCGCGCGCCTGCTTGTTGGCGCGGACGTTGAAGCCCATGATGATGCCGCCGGTCGCCGCCGCGAGGGTGACGTCCGATTCGGTGATCGCGCCGACGCCCTGGTGCAGGATGCGCGCCGCCACCTCGTCGGTGTTGAGCTTCTCCAGCGCGCCGACGATCGCTTCGACCGAGCCCTGGACGTCGCCCTTCAGAACGATCGGGAACTCGGAGAGCCCCGCCGACTGCAGGTTCGTCATCATCTGCTCGAGCGACATCGAGGTCGACGGCGCCGCGCTCGTCTCGCGCTTCAGGCGGGCACGATACTCGGTGATCTCACGGGCGCGGGCCTCGGAGTCGACGACCACGAACTGGTCGCCCGCCTCGGGGGTCGCATTGAGGCCGAGCACCTCGACCGGCATGGACGGAGGCGCGCTCTTCACGCGCTCGCCCTGGTCGGTCACCAGTGCGCGCACCTTGCCCCACTCGGTGCCGGCGACGATGATGTCGCCCACCTCGAGCGTGCCCTGCTGGACGAGGACGGTCGCCACGGCGCCGCGCCCCTTGTCGAGCTGGGCTTCGACGACGGTGCCCTGCGCATCGCGGTCCGGGTTCGCCTTCAGCTCCAGGATTTCGGCCTGGAGGAGACACGCCTCGAGCAGCTTGTCGAGGTTGATGCCCTTGAGGGCCGACACTTCGACTTCCTGCACGTCGCCCGACATCGATTCCACCACGATATCGTGCTGGAGGAGGTCGGTGCGGACCTTCAGCGGGTTCGCGTCCGGCTTGTCGATCTTGTTGATCGCCACGATGATCGGCACGCCCGCCGCCTTGGCGTGGCTGATCGCCTCCGCCGTCTGGGGCATGACGCCGTCATCGGCCGCGACCACGAGGATGACCATGTCGGTCGCCTTCGCGCCACGGGCACGCATCTGGGTGAAGGCCGCGTGGCCCGGCGTGTCGAGGAAGGTGACCTTCTGACCGCCGAGCTCGACCTGGTACGCGCCGATATGCTGCGTGATGCCGCCGGCTTCGCCGGACACCACGTTGGCATGACGGATCGCGTCGAGAAGGCTCGTCTTGCCGTGGTCGACGTGACCCATGATGGTCACGACCGGAGGCCGCGGCACGGCATTCTCGTGGTCGATCTCGCGCTCGTCGAACAGGCCCGTTTCGACGTCCGCCTCGGAGACGCGCTTGACCGAGTGGCCAAGTTCGGTCGCCACGAGTTCGGCGGTGTCGGCGTCGATGATGTCCGTGATCTTGTGCATCTGCCCCTGCTTCATCAGGAGCTTGATCACGTCCACACCGCGCTCGGACATGCGGGATGCCAGATCCTGAATGGAAATGGCGTCGGGGATCGTCACTTCACGCATAACTTTTTCGCGCGGACCGGTACGCGACCCGCGCTTTTCCTTTTCACGGCGACGGCGCAGGGCAGCCAGCGACCGACCGCGCTCGGAATCGTCTTCCAGCGCAGTGGTGATCGTCAGCTTCGTCTTGCGGCGGTCGTCGCCCTTGGCCGCGGTCTTCGTCGGAGTCGCGCGGGCCTTCTTGGCCTTTGCGCTCGCGGCCTCGTCTTCCTCAAGTTCCTTCGCCGTCTTGCGACGGACCGGGGTCGCGCCACGCGTCGCCGAGCGCTGCTCGCCGTCGGCCGGCGCGGCCGATGCATCGGCCGCCTGGTTGGCGGCCGCCGTCACGGCCTCGGCCTCGCGCTTGGCGGCGAGAGCCTCCTCGGCCTTGCGGCGCGCTTCTTCGCGCTCGCGGCGCAGCTCGGCCTCGGCGAGGTCGCGCTTCGCCTGGTCGATCGCCTCGCGCTCGCGCACGGCCTCTTCTTCGGCCCGGCGGCGCTGTTCGCCTTCCTGCGTGCGGGCCATTGCAAGGGCGCGGGCACGCGCCTCCTGCTCGGCCTTCGACAGGGTGCGGTGAACCTGCGGCCCGCCAGGACGACGCTGGGCGTTGCGGTCGCGATCGCGATCGCCGCCGCCGCCACGCTCGTTGCGGTTGCCCTGCGGGCGGTCGCCGCCACGACGGTCGCGATCCCGGTTTTCGCGGGCGTCGCGATTGTCACGGCTCTCGCGCACCTCGCCGGTGCGGGCCTGCGCACCGCGCGGACCCGGCGAAGACGCCTGGGCCGAACGGCGGCGCGGCTGGTTGGTGTCGGCGACGGGGGCCGGCGCCGAGCGCACCTCTGCCATGCCGATCACGCGTGGGCGGCGCGGCATGTTGAGGGCCTGGGCGGCCAGCTCGTCGGCACTCAGCTCACGCGAAGGCGCATCCGACGGCGCGGCGGGCCGCGCCTCGGCGCTCGCCTGCGGCGCGGCGGCCTCGGCCGGAGCCGATGCTGCGGGCGCCGGCTCGGACGCACGCTCGCTCGCGGCCGGCGCGGGGGCCGGCTCGGCGGCGACCGACGGCTGGGCCGGTGCGGGCTGGTTCTGGGCGGGCGCCTTGCGCGCCTCGGGAGCCGGCGTCGGTGCAGTGGCCTGAGGCGCCGTCGGTTCGGGGGCCTGCCCCGGAACCATCACGCGGCGCTTCTTCTTCTCCACAACAACCGACTTGGTGCGGCCGTGGGAGAAGCTCTGACGCACAGTGCCTTTCTCCACACCGCCACGGCGCAAGGACAAGGTCTTCTTGCGTCCGCCAAGCTGTTCGCCGGTGTCGTTCGTTTCGCTCATACTGCCAATGGTCCTGCGAACGCGTGTTCGTCGGGCTGATGTCCGCGATGCTTTTCGGGGTGCGTTACGCCAAACATATAGGCGCGCAAGCGCGCAGCATCCAGAAAGAAGATTTCGCTCGATCGACAGGGCATCAGTGCGACATGAACCACACGTTCGCGCCCCAGCGTGCTCTCCAGCTCAGCTGAAGAAAACAGGTCGATCACGTTCCCTTTGTTATGGAGATCGCAAGCCTTCTTGGCAAGCGATTCCAATTTTTGACGCCCGTCCGTCGCCGCATCTGAGGCGAAAACGAGCCCGGCCGGACCGTCGCTCTGCAGCGCGCTCCGAACCTTCTCGAAACCGGCAATCAACGCACCGGATTTCTGCACAAACGACAGACGCTCGAGCGCACAGCGACGCAGGAGCCGCTCGACGATGTCGGGCAGATCCTCGCTCACCTCGACTTGCGTCTTGAAGCCCCGTGAGAAGGCACGCTTCTTCACGGCGGCCGCGACACACTCACGCGTCGCGTCGATCCACACGCCCCGCCCCGGCAGGCGCCGCTTCACGTCGGGCACGACGTCTCCGTCGGGCCCGAGCACGAAGCGAATCATGCTCTCGGGCGCCCCTGTGCGCCGGGTCAGCGCACACGTTCGCTCGGCTGGTTTCGTGCGGCGCGAACTCAGGATGTCCCCTCCAAGGTCGGATCGCCCTCTTCGTCGACCTCCTCGCCCTCGACGGGTTCGTCACCCGCGAGGTCGTCCTCGGTGATCCAGCCGGCGCTGACGCGCGCGGACAGGATCATCTGCTCGGCGTCGGAGCGCGAGATGCCGAACTCGGCGAGCGGACCCGTGTGACGGACCGTCTCCGCGCCGCGCTTCTCGACCCAGCCGACGAGATCGTCGGGCACCGAGCCTGCGAAATCTTCCAGATTCTTCACGTCGTCCTTGCCGAGCGCGACCATCATCGCGGTCGTGATGCCCGGAACCTCGCGCAGATCGTCGTCGACGCCGAGCTCGCGCCGGGCCTCGTCATTCTGCCGCTCGAGCTCCTCGAGGTGCTCGCGGGCGCGGGCCTGGATCTCCTCGGCGGTCTCCTCGTCGAAGCCTTCGATCGAGGCGATCTCGTCGATCTCGACATAGGCGACCTCCTCCATGGAGGTGAAGCCTTCCGAGGCGAGGAGCTGGCCGACCACCTCGTCGACATTGAGACCGTCGACGAAGAGCTGGGTGCGCTCCTGGAATTCCTTCTGACGGCGCTCCGATTCCTCGGCCTCCGTCATGATGTCGATGTCCCAGCCGGTGAGCTGCGAGGCGAGGCGGACATTCTGGCCGCGACGGCCGATGGCGAGCGAAAGCTGCTCGTCCGGCACGACGACCTCGATGCGCTCCGAATCCTCGTCGAGCACGACCTTGGACACTTCCGCCGGCTGCAGCGCGTTCACGATGAAGGTGGCGGCGTCCGGCGACCAGGGGATGATGTCGATCTTCTCGCCCTGCAGCTCCTGCACGACGGCCTGGACGCGGCTGCCGCGCATGCCGACGCAGGCGCCGACCGGGTCGATCGACGAATCGTTGGAGATGACCGCGATCTTCGCGCGGCTGCCGGGGTCGCGGGCGACCGACTTCACCTCGATCACGCCGTCATAGATTTCCGGCACTTCCTGGCGGAACAGCATCGCGGTGAATTGCGGATGCGTGCGCGACAGGAAGATCTGCGGCCCGCGCGGCTCGCGCCGCACGTCCATGATGTAGGAGCGGATGCGGTCGCCGGGGCGGAAGACCTCGCGCGGGATGAGCTGGTCGCGCCGCACGATCGCTTCGCCACGGCCGAGATCGACGATCACATTGCCGTATTCGACGCGCTTCACGATGCCGTTGATGATCTCGCCGATCCGGTCCTTGAACTCGTCGAACTGGCGGTCGCGCTCGGCCTCGCGCACCTTCTGCACGATGACCTGCTTCGCCGACTGCGTCGCGACGCGGCCGAACTCGATCGGCGGCAGCGGGTCGGCGATGAAGTCGCCCACCTGCACTTCGGGATTCTTCTCCAGCGCGTCGACGAGGGCGATCTGAGTCGCCGGGTTCTCGACTTCCTCGACCACGGCGAGGAGGCGCTGAAGCCGCGTCTCGCCGCTCTTCGGATTGATCTCGGCCCGGATCTCGGTCTCCTGGCCGTAGCGCGCGCGGGCCGCCTTCTGGATTGCGTCTTCCATCGCTTCGATCACGATGGCGCGGTCGATCTGCTTTTCGCGTGCGACCGCATCGGCGATCTGCAACAACTCCAGCTTGTTCGCGCTGACTGCCATGGAACGTTCCTGTTACGCGGGGCGCTCGGGCCCCGGCCTCTTTTGCGACGGCTCAGAGCCGTTGTTTCGTGTCCTAGTTCAACGCCTGACTGCGCTTGCCCGCCTTCAAAGACTGCTCGATCAGCGCGTCCGTGAGGACGAGGCGCGCGTCCGAAACCTCGCCGAGCGGGAGCCATACCGTCTCGCTGCCGAGGTCGTGAAGCCGGATTCCGACAGTGTCCCCATCGACGCCGATGATGATGCCGCGAAAGCGGCGGCGGCCGTCGATCGGAACGGCGGTCTCGAGCTTCGCCTCGAACCCGCTCCACCGCTCGAAATCAGCGCGGCGCACGAGCGGACGGTCGATGCCGGGCGAGGACACCTCGAGATGATACGCCTTGCCGATGGGATCGTCGACGTCGAGCGCCGGAGAGATGGCGTGGCTGATCGCCTCGCAATCGTCGACCGTCAGGGTGCCGTCCTCACGCTCGGCCATGATCTGCACGGTGCAGCCATTCTGGCCGGTGACGCGAACGCGAACCAAGCGGAAGCCCAAGGCGTCGAGGCTCGGCGCGACGACGCGCGCAACCCGCGCATCGAGTCCGGTTTCCGTGATCAGACGGTCGTCGTTCAGCAACAGCACTCTCTCGATAATGGACGCCAAGGCGCGACTGGGACGATGGGATTGCGCAAATGCCGATTAGGCCGGCGCTGGGGCAGCGCCAACCCGGAATGTCACCGCACAATCCTGAGTGTGGCGCCTACATAGCCCCTGAGGCGACATCGCGCAAGGGCCGCAGCGGAAGTGCGTAGGGCGCGAAGGCCTCCACGACGTGCTCGTAGACGGCCCGCTTGAACGGGACGACCACCTCCGGCGTCTTGTCGAGCTCTTCCCATTTCCAGCGGGAAAACTCGGAATGGTGCCCGTCCGGCGGCTCGACGACGTTGATCTCGTCCTCGTGCCCCTCGAAGCGGAAGGCGAACCAGCGCTGCGCCTGCCCGCGGAAGCGGCCGCGCCAGACGGCGAGGTCCTTCGGCAGGTCATAGTGGAGCCAGCCCTCCACCTCGCCGAGGAGGGTGACGGAGCGGATGCTCGTCTCCTCGTAAAGCTCGCGCGTCGCGGCCTCGATCGGCGATTCGCCGTGATCGACCCCGCCCTGCGGCATCTGCCAGGAGAATTTCGGCACCACCCCGCGCGAGGAACGCTTGCCGAGGAAGACACGCCCCTCCGCGTTGAAGAGGGCGATGCCGACACACGGACGATAGCCCTTGCCGGGCCGCTGGCGGACGATCTCGCTCATCAGAAGGCTGGCGTCGCGAGCGCACGCTCGACCGCGCCCATCACCTGTGGCGAGCGTGGCGAGACGTAGGACGGGAAGGCGGCGACGAACTTGCCGTCCCGCCCGATCAGGATCTTGTGGAAGTTCCACGCCGGCACCGCGAGCTTGCCGCCCGCACGCCGCGCCCAGGCGAAGAGCGGGTGCGGGCTCTTCCCGGTGACGGTGGCCTTCTCCAGCATCGGGAAGGTCACGTGATATTTGGAGGAGCAGAAATTCGCGATCGCCGCATTGTCGCCCGGTTCCTGCCCGCCGAAATCGTTGGACGGCACGCCGATCACGGTGAGGCCCGCCCGCTGATGGTCCTGCCACAGGGCCTCCAGGCCCTCATATTGCGGGGTGAACGCGCAGCGCGAGGCCGTGTTGACGAGGAGAACCACACGCCCTTCGTAAGCGGACGTATCGATCACCGCGCCATCAATCGAGACCAGCTGCATCGTCGGCCAGGCCACCGGCGGCGCGCTCTCAGCACGCCCTTTCGCCGCGAGGGCGAAGCCGCCCACCGCCGCCGCCGCAGCCGTCATCGCGACCATTCGCATCACACCTGCCGCCACTCCGACCATCCGCGCTCCTTCGCCCGCTCAGGGGGCCACCCAACTCGCCGCCGGGACCGGTTTATAGGCGATCCGCGCCCGCCGATTGCCCGCGGCGGCAAGATAAAGCCAATCAACGTGATGCACGCAAACCGAAATCACCACAAAGTGGGAATAACCGGCCGCGTCCGTCAGAAGGCCTCCCTCCTCCGCATCATCGGGTGATGCAAGAAGGATGCCCGGTCCGACCGGCTGCCGATAGCAGAGCTTGCTCGCCTCGGCCATGCCCGCCCAGTGCGCCGCCGCCACCTCGTCCCCGGCATGGAGCGTCGCCGTCCCGGCCACCACGAGCTGCGTCTTCGCCCCGTGATCGTAGAACACGAGCGTGAGGTGCACGTTAAGCCGCAGCTCCTCACATTTCGGCGAGCGGGCGTCGGTGTAGGCGACGAGCGCCCGCGCGCCCCGGTCCGCCCCGCGCAGGATCACCGTGCGCGCCGATGGCAGCCCGTCCGGCGAAAGGGTCGCGAGCGTGCCTTGGCGGAAGGGATGGTTGCGCGTCGCGGCTCCGGCGGCGAGCATTTCCCAGGCCGCCTCCTCCACCGCGTCGAGATCGGCGGGAGGGATGGTCGAAAGAGCCATCAGGGACGCGGGATCCCCCGCCCCGACCGGCCCTCAGCCACGCGTCTGAACCCGGTCCATCACCTGCGCGGCACGCATGAAGGCCTGGCCGAACATCGAACGGGCGAGCGCGACCGGGCCGAAGGCGGCGGCCGAGACCGGGCCGATCACCACGGTCCGCTGCCGCCCGAGCGCGGCGAGCGTGGCGCTCGCCACCTTCTCGGCCGACATCGCGCCGGGGATCGCGGCCCCACGATAGCCCGCGCGGGCGCCGAACTCGGTCTTCACCGCGCCGGGGCAGGAGACGAGAATGTCGATCGGCGCGTCGGCGAGTTCGGCCGAGAGCGATTCGGAGAAGGAGAGCACGAACGCCTTCGACGCCGCGTAGGTCGCGAAGGTCGGCACCGGGAAGAAGGCGAGCGAGGAGGCGACGTTGATAACCCCCGCGCGGCGTCCGGACGCCTCCGCCCGCTCGATCATCCCCGGCACGATGCGGTGGATGAGGGCGAGCACGGCCTCGTTGTCGATGCGCAGCGTGGCGCGGTGCTTCTCGAAATCGACGTCGAGAAAATTGCCGTAATCGCCGACCCCGGCATTGTTGATGAGGAGGTCGCACCCCAGCGAATCGGCTGTCGCGGCGACCGCGCCGATCCCCTCCTCGGTCAGGAGGTCGGCCGAGACGATCTCGGTCTGCGGGCCGAACTCGTCCTTCAGCGCGGCAAGGCGCGCCTCGTCACGGCCGGTCAGGATCAGCTTGGTGGTGGGGGCGAGGGCACGGGCGAACGCCTCGCCGATGCCGCCGGTCGCGCCCGTCACGAGCGCACACATCGCGGGCTCGCGCGGCGTGCGCTTCAGTCTCTCTCGGAGGCGATCTTCAATCATGCAATATGACATACGCCTCTGCCGCGATTTGTCGACCGGGAGCGCCGTCGTGACGCTCCCGGCACTGTTGGCCTATTCGGCGGCTTCCTGGAAGTCCGACGGCGCCTCGTAGGTGAGGATCGGCTTGCGCGCGCCGCGCGTCTCGTCGAGCCGCCGGCGCGGGGCGTAGCGGGGCGCCTCGGTGAAGCGCTCCGTGTCCCCTTCCCGCGCGCTCTTGGCGAGGTCGCGCAGCGTCGCGATGAAGAGGTCGAGAGAGGCGAGCGATTCGGACTCGGTCGGCTCGATCAGCATCGCCCCCGGCACCACCAGCGGGAAGTACATCGTCATCGGGTGGTAGCCCTCGTCGATCATCGCCTTGGCGAAATCGAGGGTGGTCACGCCGGAGCCCTTCAGGAAGCGGTCGTCGAAGAGCACCTCGTGCATCGACGGGCGGTCCGGGAAGGAGACGGTCATCACGTCCGCGAGCTGGGCCTTGATGTAGTTCGCCGCGAGCACGGCGTCCTCCGAGGCCTGGCGCAGCCCGTCCGAGCCGTGCGCCAGCATGTAGGAGAGCGCGCGCACATACATGCCCATCTGGCCGTGGAAGGCGACGAGGCGGCCGAACGGCAGCTCCTCCGCCTCGCACTGGTCCGTCCGCTCCACGAGCGTGCCGTCCTCGCGCAGGAACGGCACCGGCGCATAGGCCGCGAGCCGCTCCGACAGCACCACCGGACCCGCGCCCGGCCCGCCGCCGCCGTGCGGGGTCGAGAAGGTCTTGTGCAGGTTGATGTGCATCGCGTCGACGCCGAGCTCGCCCGGCTTCGTCTTGCCGACGATCGCGTTGAAGTTCGCCCCGTCGCCGTAGAAATAGGCGCCCGCCTCGTGGATCGCGGCGGCGATGGCGGCCACCTCCGGTTCGAAGAGGCCGCACGTGTTGGGGTTGGTCAGCATGATCGCGGCGACGTCGCTGTCGAGCGCCTCGCGCACCGCCTCGACCGAGACGGTCCCGTCCTCGCGCGCCTTCACCGCCTTCACGCGGTAGCCGAGCGCGGCGGCGGTGGCGGGGTTGGTGCCGTGCGCGCTCTCCGGCACGAGCACGGTGCCGCGATTCTCGCCCCGCGCGCGGAGCGCGGCGCGGATCGCCATCATGCCGGCGAGCTCGCCCTGCGCCCCCGCCTTCGGCGACAGCGCGACGGCCTTCATCCCGGTCAGCGTCAGGAGCCAGCGCGACAGCTCGCCCATCAGCTCCAGCGCGCCCGGCACGGTGGAGAGCGGCTGCAGCGGGTGGATGTCGGCGAAGCCCGGCAGGCGGGCCATCTTCTCGTTGAGGCGCGGGTTGTGCTTCATCGTGCACGAGCCGAGCGGGTAGAGGCCCATGTCGATCGCGTAATTCTGGCGCGAGAGGCGCACGAAATGGCGCATCGTCTCGGGCTCGGAGAGGCCCGGCAGGTCGATCGGCGTGGTGCGCGCCTGGCCGCCGAGGCGATCCTCGAAGGTGCCCGCGTCCTCGATGTCGACGCCCGTGACCTCGCGCCGGCCGATCTCGAAGATCAGCGGCTCGGAGAGGGCGAGGGCCTTGTTTCCGGTGAAGGTCACAGCACGTCTCCCAGGGTCGCGGCGTAGGCGCCGATATCGTCGTCGGTGGTGAGTTCGGTGGCGGCGACCACGATCAGGTCGCCCGGCGCCTTCGGGTCGAGGCGGGACACGGGCACGCCGCCGAGAACGTCGCGCGCGGCGAGCTTCTCGATCACGGTGTGCGCGTCGCCCTTCACCTTGATGGTGAACTCGTTGAAGAAGCTCTTGTTGAGCACGGTGACGCCCGGCACCCGCGCGAGCGCGTCGGCCGTCGCGATGGCGCGGGCGTGGTTCAGCCGCGCAAGACGCGTGAGGCCGGTCTCGCCGAGCAGCGTCATGTGGATCGTGAAGGCGACCGAGCACAGCCCCGAATTGGTGCAGATGTTCGAGGTCGCCTTGTCGCGGCGGATGTGCTGCTCGCGCGTGTTGAGCGTCAGCGTGTAGCCGCGCTGGCCGTCGGCATCGAGCGTCTCGCCCGCGAGGCGACCCGGCATCTGGCGCACGTGCTTCTTGAGGCCGGCGAAGAGGCCGACATAGGGGCCGCCGAAGGTGAGCGGGTTGCCGATCGACTGGCCCTCGCCGACGACGATGTCGGCGCCCTGCGCGCCCGGCGCCTCGATCGCGCCGAGCGCCACCACCTCGGTGAAGCAGGCGACGAGGAGCGCGCCCGCCTTGTGGCACGCCTCCGCGATCGGCTTCAGGTCGAGGATGTGGCCATAGAAGGAGGGCGATTGGACGACGACGCACGCGACGGTCTCGTCGATGCGCGTCGCGACATCCTCGGCGGCGGTCGGATCGGCCGGCATCGCCTCGATCTCGACGCCGACGGAGACCGTCTCGATCACGTCGCGATATTGCGGGTGGACGCCGCCGGCGACGATGGCGCGGCCGCGCCGGGTGAGGCGCGCAGCCATCATCACGGCCTCGGCGGCGGCGGTGGAGCCGTCATACATGGAGGCGTTCGCCACCTCCATGCCGGTGAGGCGCGCGACCTGCGTCTGGAACTCGAAGAGGACCTGGAGCGTCCCCTGGCTGATCTCGGCCTGGTAGGGCGTGTAGGAGGTCAGGAACTCGGAGCGCTGGATGAGATGGTCGACGCTCGCCGGGACGTGGTGGCGATAGGCCCCCGCCCCGACGAAGAACGGCCCGTCTCCCGCCGCACGGTTCTTCCGCGCCATCTTGGCGAGCGTGCGCTCGACCGACAGCTCGGTCTGCCCTTTCGGCAGATCGACGAGCCCCTCGATGAGCCGCCCCTTCGGGACGTCCACGAACAAATCGTCGATCGAGGCGACGCCGATGCGCGACAGCATCAGCGCGCGATCGTCGGGAGTGAGCGGGTGGTATCGCATGATCCGTCCTTCGCTGGGCGGGTGACAAAGGGCCGTGGTCCCGGCGCGTCTCGCGCGCGGCCTGGCGCCAGGCTTTAAGTGACGAGCTCTTCGAGGCCGTCATAGATGACGCCCTCGACGGGGTGGAACGCCACGCGGGCGAGGCTGTCGGGCTTCACGCGGATGCCCGCCATCTCGGCCTCGGTGAAGAAGCGGCGCAGGGTGACGACGGCCTCCGGGTCGATCCAGGCCGGATCGAGCCCGCCGCCGATAACGCGCGCCCGGAAGAAGAGGTCGACCTGGTGGAAGCCGTCGGCCGGGTTGTGGAACTCGTTGAGGAGGACCAGCGGCCCCACCTCGATCACAAGTCCGGTCTCTTCGGCCACCTCGCGCGCGAGGTTGGTCGGCAGGTCGGTTCCACGCGTCACGCCGCCCCCCGGGGCACACCACAGATCGCTGCGACCGTCGGGATAGGCGTTGACCAGCAACAGCCTGCCCTCCTCGACGATCACGGCGCGGGCGGCGAGACGCGGCGAACTCATTCGATGGTCTTGAGGAAGGCGTCGTAGGCGGCCCGGTCCATCAGCGCCTCGATCGCGGCCGCATCCTCGACCTTCAGCTTGATGAACCAGCCGTCGCTCTCGGCCGACTCGTTGACGAGCTCGGGCTTCTCGTCGAGCGCGGCATTGGCCTCGGCGACCTCGCCCGCGACGGGCGCATAGACGTCGGACGCCGCCTTCACGCTCTCCACCACCGCGAACGCCTCGCCCGCCGACAGCGCGCGACCGGCCTCGGGCAGCTCGACGAAGGTGATGTCGCCGAGCGCGTCCTGCGCGTGGTCCGTGATGCCGACGGTCAGGATGTCACCGTCGAGTTCGACCCATTCGTGGTCTTTGGTGAAGCGCTTCATGAATTATTTGCCCTTGCGTTTGGTGCGGGAGGCCAGGAAGGGGAGCTTGGCGACGGAGATGTCGACGCCCTTGCCCCGCACGATGGCGGCAAGGCGCGTGCCGATCGCGGCGTGCTCGCGGTCGATGAAACCCATGGCGATCGGCGCGCCGACCGTCGGGCCGACACCGCCCGAGGAGACCGTGCCGGCCGGAGCGCCGTCGATCTCGATCGGGGCGCCGGCGCGCACCGGCACGCGGCCCTCGACGGCGAGGCCGACGCGCAATTTCTGCGGCCCTTCGGCGATTTCCTTCAGGATGCGCTGGTCGCCGAGGAAACCGCCCTCGCCGCGCCGCCGCTTCGGGATGATCCACAGGAGCGCGGCCTCAATCGGGCTGATCTCCTCGTTGAGATCCTGGCCGTAGAGGCAGAGCCCGGCTTCGAGGCGCAGCGTGTCGCGCGCGCCGAGGCCGACCGGGCTGACGCGCTCGTCGCCGACGAGCGCCGCCCAGGCCCCCGCGGCCGCCTCATTCGGCAGCGAGACCTCGAACCCGTCCTCGCCGGTATAGCCGCAGCGCGAGACCATCGCGTCGACGCCGAAGGCGGTCGTCTCGACGGCGTGCATGAAGTCGAGATCGGCGATGGGCGCCGCGACATGGGGCGCGAGCACCGCCTCGGCGGCCGGCCCCTGCAGCGCGATCAGCGCGCGGTCGAGCGGCTCGACGACGACGTCCGGATCGGCGTAGCGGGCGAAATGGTCCGCCACCGCCGCGCGGCGCGCGCCGTTCACGACGAGGCGGAAGCCCTCGCCCATGCGGGTGATGATGAGATCGTCGACGACGCCGCCGGCCTCGTTGGTGAGGACGGTGTACCGCGCCTGACCGTCGGCGAGACCGCCGATATCGGACGGGGTCAGCCGCTCGAGCCATGCGACGGCCGCGCCGGGGCGTTTCTCCGTGAGGCGGAGCTGGCCCATATGGGACACGTCGAAGAGGCCGGCGCTCTCGCGCGTCGCCTTATGCTCGGCGACGATGCCCGCATATTGGAGCGGCATCAGGTAGCCGGCGAAGGGCACCATGCGCGCACCGGCAGCCTTGTGGCTCTCGGTGAGCGGCGTCGTCTTCAGCGCCTCGGCGCCGGATTCAATGTTCGCGTCGTCCGTGGGATGTGCCACGCATCCTCCAAGCCCATGACTGACCGTGCGCAGCGGATGCCGCACACTGCCCTTCTGTCATGGCACCTGAGAGATTTCCCGCGGGTTGCCCCGCAGCTACTCCTTCGGTGGGCGCCCCGATAGACGCCGCTTTCCAGAATGTCTCAGCACACGCGGTCCTTTTGCCTGAGAGTTTCCGGGCCGTTGCTCCTTCGGCGCCGCCAAGAAGGCGGTCTCTCCCGCGTAGGCCCCTTCAGAGTATGAAGCCGCGGCCTCCTGTCAAGACGCACAGGCCGCGAAAGTGGCGCGATCCCAAGCCGGATCGCGCCCTGCCGAGCCGCGATCAGCTGTCGAAGCCGACCACGATCTGCGCCGAGCGGGGGTCGGCGACGGGGATCGGGCCGTCGACGAAGGCCCAGGACTGGGAGGCGCCGGACATCGTCACGCGCACATTGTGGACGCGGCTATAGGTCACCGTCTCGCCCTCACGCACGGCGACGCGCAGCGGCAGCTCCACGACCTGCGGCGCGCCCTTCGGCCCGGTCACGATCCGGCCCGAGGCGCCGACGCGCACCGTCACCGCCTCGCCCGTCCCGCGCTCGCACTCGCGCGCCGTGCGCACGATGCTCGCCTGCCAGCGCAGCCCCTCCGGCTTCTCCGAGCCGTCATCGCGGCGGATGACCTCGGTGTCCTGCAGGACCCGCACCGACGGGCACACGACCGGCGCCATCGTCAGCTCGGGATCAATCGTCGTCGGTTCGGCGGTGGTTCCTCTGAAGAATTGTCCGAGCGCGGTCTCGGCCGGCTCGTTGCTCGCCGCTTCGGGGGCCGGGGTGCTGTTGCACCCGGCGAGAAGCCCCGCGATCAGCATTCCCGTCACGAGCGCTCCGGCCCGTCTCAACTCGACACGTCCCATCTTTCTCACCGCCACGCAGCTACTCATCGATCGGCGATCCTTGACTTCACGACCTAGCCCTCCTCTATGACTGAGCGTGTGGGCAATGCAATGCGGAGCGACGGGGTGATGAGCGAGCGTCCCAATCTGTCGGTGATCCTGTGCGCGCCCCGCGGTTTCTGCGCGGGCGTCGACCGTGCGATCCAGATCGTCGAGCTCGCGCTCCAGCGCTACGGCGCTCCCGTCTATGTGCGACACGAGATCGTCCATAACCGATTCGTGGTCGAATCGCTCGAGGCGCGCGGCGCCGTCTTCGTCGAGGAGCTCGACGAGATCGAGGAGGACGACCGCCCCGTCATCTTCTCCGCCCACGGCATCCCGAAGCAGGTGAAGACCGACGCCGAGGCGCGCAATTTCTTCTATCTCGACGCCACCTGCCCGCTCGTCTCGAAGGTCCATCGCGAGGCTGAGATCCACCATCGCCGCGGCCGCGACATCGTGCTCATCGGCCACAAGGGCCATCCGGAAGTGGTCGGCACCATGGGCCAGCTTCCCGAGGGCGCGGTCACCCTCATCGAGACCGTCGGCGACGTGATGCGCCTCGAGCCGCGCGATCCCGGCAACCTCGCCTGGATCAGCCAGACGACCCTTTCGGTGGACGACACGCGCGCCATCGTCGAGGCGCTGCGCGAGCGCTTCCCGGACATCGTCTCCCCCCACAAGGACGACATCTGCTACGCGACGACCAACCGCCAGGAAGCGGTGAAGGCGGCGGCGAGCGACTGCGACGCGATGATCATCGTCGGCGCGCCGAACTCGTCGAACTCGCAGCGCCTGCGGGAGGTCGCGGTGTCGAGCGGCTGCACGCGCTCGGTCCTCATCCAGCGCGCGCGGGACATCGATGTCGCCGCCTTCGCAGGCATCAGGACGCTCGGCATCAGCGCCGGCGCCTCCGCGCCCGAGACCCTCGTGGAGGAGATCCTCGAGGCGTTCGCGGCGCGCTTCTCGCTGTCGATCGAAACGCGGCGCATCGCCGACGAGACGATCTCCTTCCCCCTCCCCCGCCCGCTGCGCGAGCCGGCCAACCCGCCCGCCGCCGAAAAGGCGCTCGCAACCTCCTGATCGGCTCACACTCATGGCGGTCTATACGACGGTCGACGACGAATCCCTCGTCGCCTTCCTCGCCGACTACGATGTCGGCGACCTCCTCTCGGCCAAGGGCATCGCGGAGGGGGTGGAGAACACGAACTATCTCCTGCGCACGACGAAGGGCACCTTCATCCTGACGCTCTACGAGCAGCGGGTGGAGGTGGCGGACCTGCCCTTCTTCCTGAAGCTGATGGAGCATTGCGCGGCGAAGGGGCTGTCGACGCCGCAGCCGATCCGCCGGCGCGACGGCGCGCTGCTCTCGACGCTGTGCGGGCGCCACGCGGCGATGGTCACCTTCCTCGACGGCATCGCCTGCCACCGCCCCTCCCCGGCCCATTGCGCCGAGCTCGGACGCGGTCTCGCCGCCCTCCACATTGCCACCGAGGATTTCGGCATGCGCCGCGCGAACGCGCTCGGCGTCGCCTCGTGGGCTCCCCTCTTCGCGCAGTCGCGCGAGGCGGCCGACGGCGTGATCCCCGGCATGACGGCGCTGATCGACGACGAGCTCGCGACGCTCGCGGCCGAGTGGCCCGACACGCTCGCGACCGGCGTCATCCACGCCGACCTCTTCCCCGACAACGTCTTCTATGTCGGGCGGGCGCTGTCGGGCTTCATCGACTTCTATTTCGCCTGCAACGACATTCTCGTCTACGACCTCGCCATCTGCCTCAACGCCTGGTGCTTCGAGGATGACGGCGCCTTCAATGTGACGAAGGCGCACGCGATGACGACCGGCTACGAGGCGGTGCGCCATCTGTCGCGCGAGGAGAAGGCGGCGCTGCCGATCCTGTGCCGCGGGGCGGCGCTGCGCTTTTGCCTGACGCGCCTCCACGACTGGCTGCGCGTGCCGGAGAACGCGCTCGTCACGCCGAAGGACCCGAAGCCCTACTACGAGCGGCTCCGCTTTCACCGCCGCGTCCGCGCGTCGAGCGAATACGGCATCGACTTTTGAGCGGGGGCGGAGAAGGGGATGCGACGCCGGGCGCCGCGGGCGGCCGGCGCGGGGCGGCGGGCGCAGGCGCAGGCGCGGGCGCGGGTCGGGTGACGATCTACACGGACGGCGCGTGCAGCGGGAATCCGGGCCCCGGCGGTTGGGGCGCGATCCTCGCCTATGGCGACCACAAGCGGGAGCTCTTCGGCGGCGAGGCGCACACGACGAACAACCGCATGGAGCTCACGGCCGCGATCCGCGCGCTGGAGGCTCTGAAGCGGCCCGTCAGCGCCGACATCTACACCGACTCCCAATATGTCCGGCAGGGCATCACCGAGTGGTTGCGCAACTGGAAGCGCAACAACTGGCAGACGGCCGCGAAGAAGCCCGTGAAGAACGCAGACCTGTGGATGGCCCTCTCGGACCTTGCCACCAAGCACGACCTCCACTGGCACTGGGTGAAGGGCCACGCCGGCCACCCGGAAAACGAACGCGCCGACGAGCTTGCCCGCCAGGGCGTCGCGCAGGTGCGCGGCGAGGGGTAGGCGCGGCGGCACTTGAGCGCAGGGGCCCCCACCTGGAGATGGGTCGCCGCATCTGCCGCAAGTTTTCTCAACGCTGAAAGCGCGCCCACCCGGACGCGTTTCCGCCGGGTGAGACCCTCGCGATTTCGGCTGTGTGCAAATTCGCAGCAGCGGGGTCGCTGTTCTTCCTGGATAAGCAGGGTCGAGACGTGAGGCACACGGCCCCGCCTCCTCCGAGCCGGTGCGAAGCCTACCCCGCCGCTATCCCTGAAAGCCGACGCCGACAGTTCGTCGCCATCCCCCGGCACCAGACGATCGATGCATCTTCGGCGCTCCATCGTCCGATCCGGCCGGCAGGCCGCCCTACCGCCAGACATCATCCTCTTCGACGGCCTCGAACGCGTTCTCCAGATATTCCATCCGCGCCCCCGGCCACACGAGCGCGATGTCGAAGCGCAAGGTGTGCCCGGCATAGGCTGGATTCTCGGCGAGCCATTCGCTGGCGGCGCGGCTCAGCCGCCGCTGCTTGGAGAGATTCACCGCCTCCAGACCATCCCAGCCGCGCTTGCGCGCCTTCACCTCGACGAAGGCGACCATGTCGTCCCGCACGGCCACGAGGTCGACCTCTGCGGAGCGCGTGCGGCGACGCTGGCCGATGACGTGATATCCGCCGGCGTGCAGATAGCGCGCGACCGAGCCCTCCGCCTCCATCCCGAAGGCGTGAGAGCGCCGGCGTTCCGCGGGGCTGCGCCCGGCGCCCTGACGCTTGGGTTGTGGTCGGGACCCGGCCACTGCCGGGCAATCGAGCAGATCACGAAACATCGCACCCTCCGATACCGCAATCTAAGGATGCATCAATTCCACCGCCGCCACAAGTCCCTATTCGCTCCGCGCCACCGTGCCGCGCACCTCCGCCGCGTGGCGGATGAGGAGGTCGGGGTCGGTCGGGGTCTCCTCCTCGTTGAAGAGGGTCACGAGGCGCGGCGGCTTCACGCGGGGCATCGGGGCCGGGCCGCCGCCGACGATCTGGCCCGAGAGCGGGTCGGGGCGCGCTTCGTCCGCCCCGCCGATCGCGATCGGGATCGGGGTGATCGCGCGGGAGGGACCCAGATACGAGAGCGGGAGGGCCGGCGGGCGGGCGCCTGGCGGGGCGCGCAGGTCCGCCACCTCGAACGGGTTCGCGTGCGGGCGCGCGGGGGACGGGATCCAGTCGGACGGGGCGAAATCGCTGATCGTCACCGGGCCCGAGGCGACCTCCACCGTCGCGACCGCCGCGCGGTTCGGGTGGCGCACCGGGGACGCGCCGGGGTGACCGCTCTCCCAGCCGTCGAGCAGGAGCTCCACCTCGGCGAAGGCGCGGCTCGGGGGCGGCGACAGGGCGAGATCGTCCGATTCGGCCGAGCCCGCCTCGAGTTCGGTCCCCGGGAGGATGCGCGGCTCGGCGAGGATCTTCGCCTTGCCCGATTCCTGCGCGGCCACCTTCCCCTGATAGGCGAGGAGCGCGACGCGCTGCGCCTCCACCTCCCCGCGGGTCGCCACCGTCCCCTCGTCATAGCGCGTCGCGGGCCGCTTCGCGCCGCAGACCTCGCTCTGGCGGTCGGCGACGGCCACCTCCGGGTCGACCTCGAGCGCCGCGACGAGCCCCATCGGGGCCCGCTCCCCCGCGACCGGGGCGAGGGACAAGGTCGCGCCGAGATCGTCGAACCCGTCGAGCGCCACCACGCCGCCATTCTTCACCGCCTCGAACCCCTTCTCCAGGAGCTCGGCCGTGCGCTGATCGCGCTCGTGCGAGGTGAGGCCGCCGAGGACCACCGCCCCGAGGCGCTTGCCGTCCCGCGTCGCGCTCGCCGCGAGATTGAAGCCGGAGGCGCAGATGAAGCCCGTCTTCATCCCGTCCGCGCCCGGAAAGCGGCGGATGAGGGCATTGTGGTTCGTGAGCAGCTTGTTGCCGAGCTGCACCCCGCCCATCGAGAAGAAGTCGGCATAGTCCGGAAAGTCGCGCTGCAGCGCCATCATCAGGAGGGCGATGTCGCGCGCGCTCGTGATCTGCTTGGTGTTCGGCAGCCCGTGCGGATTGTCGAACTGGCTCGTCGCCATGTCGAGCTTGGCCGCGGTCGCGTTCATCCGCTCGACGAAGCCGGTCTGGGTGCCGCCCACCGCTTCGGCGAGCGCCACCGACACGTCGTTCGCCGACTTCGTCAGGATGATGCGCAGCGCCGTCTCGACGGTGATGACCGTGCCGACCGAGAAGCCCATCCGGCTCGGTGGCTGCTGGAAGGCCTGGGGCGAGATCTTCACCGGCGATGTCATCGCGAGGCGCCCGTCCGCGATCGCCTGGAAGGTGACATAGGCCGTCATCAGCTTCGTGATCGAGGCCGGGTACCAGGGCGTCGTCGCCTCGTGAGCCGCGAGCACCGTGCCATCGTCCATGTCGAACAGGAGATAGGCGCCGACCTCGGCGCGCGCGGGCGCCGCGGCCATCAGCGACGCGCAGACTCCCAGGACGCTCCAAATGAATTTGTGGCGAATCAGCAAACCGTCGCCTCCACTCTCGGGTCACACTGCGAGCGTGTTCGATCCGGGCGCGGTGCGCAATGCCGGCCCCGTCCCGGCTCCTCGCCGAGCACCGTTCCCGCGCACCGCCACCCCGGCCGCGCCGAGCGCGCCGGTCCACGCGTCGCATTGAAACGCATTGGAAAGAGTGGCGAGGGTCTGTCAATGGGATGGATGCGACGAATTCGCCGTCCGCCAACACAAGCCGGGAGGAATTTTCCCCTCATGGGACCCGTCGAGACCCGTATCGTCACCGCGCTCCGCGCCGCCTTCACCCCGACCAAGCTGGAGGTGATCGACGAATCGCATCTTCACGCCGGTCACGCCGGGGCAAGGCCCGAGGGCGAGACCCATTTCCGCGTCATCATCGAGGCGGAGGCGTTCCGCGGCCAGAGCCGCGTCCAGCGCCACCGCATGGTCAACGAGGCCGTGGCGGCCGAGCTCGCCGGCCCCGTCCACGCCCTCGCGATCCGGGCCGAGCCTCCGGCCGACCCGGCCTGAGCCTCGCCCGACCGGCGCGGTCGCGGGGTCTCAGGCGTTTGGGCTCAGGCGGCCGTTCTCAGGCTAACGGTCTCAGTCGATCGGCTCCAGCGTGTCGATCCCGCCGCGCGCCGCGCTCCAGGCGAGCGGCGCCGCGAGGAAGGCGTTCACCTCCTCGATCCGCCCCTTGTCGAGCGAGCCGTCCTCGGCGCCGACCGCGAGCACGTCGCGCCAGCGCGCGAGCGCGTGGATCGTGAGGCCGTGGGCGCTCAGCCGGTCGCGGCTCTCGGGGAAGATGTCGTGGTGGAAGACGACGATGCAGTGGGCGACCTCCGCCCCCGCCTCGCGCAGCGCGTTGACGAAGCGCAGCTTGGAGCCGCCGTCGGTCGCGAGATCCTCGACGAGGAGCGTGCGCTGGCCGGGCGTGAGGCTCCCCTCGATCTGCGCGTTGCGGCCGAACCCTTTCGGCTTCTTGCGCACATATTGCATCGGCAGGCCCATGAGGTCGGCGATCCAGGCCGCGAACGGGATCCCCGCCGTCTCGCCGCCGGCGACCGCGTCGAAGCGCTCGAGCCCGACCTCGCGCACCATCGTCGCGACGGAGAGCTGCATCAGCACCGAGCGCAGGCGCGGATAGGCGATCAGCTTGCGGCAATCGACATAGACCGGCGACTTCAGGCCGGAGGTGTAGGTGTACGGCTCCTCGGGCCGCAGATGCACCGCCTGCACTTCGATGAGGGCGCGCGCGGCGATGCGGGAGACCTCTTCGGCCGAGGCGATGGGGACGGTGAGCATGGCGATTTCCTCAGGCGCCGGGCGCGAGGCGCCAGGTGAGCGCGAAGCCCGGATCGAACACGGCGATCGGGCCTTCGGGGGTTTCGATGGGGTCGAGCGCGTAGGGGGCGCAGCGCTCGAGCGTGATGGTCGTCTCGGCCTCGGGGAGGCCGTAGAAGCGGGCGCCGTTCCTCGACAGGAACGGGTCGAGCGTGTCGAGCCGGTCCGCCTCCTCGAACACGTGGGCGAGGATCGGCAGCGACACCGGCGCGGTAAAGCAGCCCGCCGCGCCACAAGGGCCGAGCTTCTTCGGGTCGGTGTGCGGGGCGGAGTCGGAACCGAAGAAGAAGCGCGTGTCGCCGCCCGTCGCCGCCTCGACGAGCGCGACGCGGTCGCGTGCGCGCTTCACGATCGGCAGGCAATAATTGTAGGGTCGGATCCCGCCGACGAGGAGATCGTTGCGGTCGATCACGAGGTGGTGGGCGGTGATGGTGCCGGCGAGCCCCGCCTCGGCGCTCTTCACATAGTCGACGCCGACGGCCGACGAGATGTGCTCCAGCACCACCTTCAGCCCCGGCACGCGCCGGCGCATCGGGTCGAGCACGCGCTCCAGGAAGACCGCCTCGCGGTCGAAGATGTCGACCGAATGGTCCGTCACCTCGCCATGGACGAGGAGGAGGATACCGCGCTCGGCCATGCGCTCCAGCACCGGGGTCAGGCCCTCGATGTCGTTGACGCCGGAGGCCGAGTTGGTGGTCGCGTGCGCGGGGTAGAGCTTCGCGGCGACCGCGACGCCCTCGATGGCGTCGATGTCCTCGGGCGTCGTGTCGTCGGTGAGGTAGAGCGTCATCAGCGGCTCGAACGCCATGCCCGCCGGGCACGCCGCCTCGATCCGCGCCCGATAGGCCGCGATCGCGTCGGCCTTCGTCACCGGCGGCACGAGGTTTGGCATGATGATGGCGCGCGCGAAATCGGCCGACTGGCCCGCGACCGCCGACAGGATCGCACCGTCGCGCAGGTGCAGGTGCAGATCGTCCGGGCGGTGAAGGATGATGGTGTCGGTCAAATCGCTCTCCTGCGGACGAGATCCTGTGCCGCCATGCCGCGCGCATCGAGATGGGCCCCGAGCGCGTCGATGAGATGCACCATCGTCGTCGGGCGCGAAAGGGTGGCGGTGCCGACGGCGACGGCGGTCGCGCCGGCGGCGAAATAATCGAGCATGTCCTGCAGCGTCGCAACGCCGCCGCAGCCGATGATGGGGATCGCGACGCGGCGGGCGATCTCGTCGGTGAGGCGCAGATTGATCGGCTTCACCGGCACGCCGGAGAGGCCCCCGGTGCGGTTCGCAAGGCGCGGTGCGCCCGCCTTGTCGAAGGCGATGGCGAGCATCGTGTTGGCGAGGATGAGCGCGTCGGCCCCCTCACCCGCCGCCGCCTCGGCGACGGTGCCCGGCGCGCCGGCATTCGGCGACAGCTTGCACCAGAGCGGCAGCGTCGAGACGGCGCGGCAGGCGCGCACGACGCGCGCGGTCGGCTCGGGGTCGAGCGCGAAGGCGCGCCCGCCCGCCTCGAGGTTCGGGCAGGAGAGGTTCAATTCGATCGCCGTCAGCCCCCCGGCCGCGCACAGGAGCGCGACGCACTCGGCGAAGGTCTCGGCGGTGTCGGCCGAGACCGAGATGACGAGCGGGGCGTCGAAGGCGCGATAGAGCGGCAGCGTGTCGGCGATGAAGGCCCTGATCCCGGCCGAGGGAATGCCGATCGCGTTGATGAGGCCGCCCGCCTCCTCGGTGAGGCGCGGGGCGGGATGGCCGGGCTGCGCGTCGGGCATCACCGTCTTCGGGACGAGGGCGCCGAGGCGGGTGATGTCGAAGATCCGCGCGTGACCGAGGCCGAACGTGCCGGAGGCGGGCAGGACCGGGTTCGCGAGGCGGACGTCGCCGATCCGGACGGAGAGGTCAGCCATGGGCCGCGCCTCCCGTGGCGACCGGAAAGACCGGCTCGGCAAGATCCACGATCGGCGTCTCGCAGATGATCCGCATCGGGCCGTCGCGGAAGGGGCGCACGCACACCAGGCAGACGCCGACGCCGCACGCCATCGGCGCCTGGAGGGCCACGACGCCAGGGATGCCGAGGCGGCCCGCGACCGCCTGCACGCCCGCCATCAGGTGGTCGCCCGCGCCGGCGGCGATCATGGCCGGCCGCGCGCTCTCGATGGCGTCTTCAAGGTCCGGCTCGGCGACGATTGTGACGGCGGCGCCGGTCGCGGCGAATTCGCCGGCGAGGAAGTTCGTCGTCGCGGACGGCGCGCCATTCTCCTCGGCGCCGGTGACGAAGAGCACGTCGGTCGGCAGGCCCGCCGCGCCGCGCTCGCGCGCGAGGGACAGGGTGGTGCCGACATGGCTCGCGTCGCCGATGATGGTGACCAGCGTCCCAGGCAAATCGAACGGCTTGCCGAGCGGGCCCACGATTTGGACCACCTCGCCCGGCATCGCGGCGGCGAGGAAGCGCGTGCCGGTGCCGACGATGTTGAACATCAGCTCCAGATTCGCCCCGTCGTGCAGGATGGTCAGCGGCCGGCCGAGGAGCGGCGCGCCCGCCCGCAGGCTGCGCACCAGGACGAACTGGCCCGCACGCGCCGCCCTGATCTCCGGCGGCGCGGCGACGAACAGGCGTCCAACGCCGTGCTCGACCCGCGCATCATGGACCGTGACATCGATCTCGACGACCTTGTCACCGCTCGCTCCGCCACTCATCGCGTCTCCTTCGTGCCGCCCTCGGCGCGCGCCCAGAGGGGCGAGCCCGGCTCATGCGCCGCCGCGATCCAGGAAGCCTTCGAAGAAGGCGGCGATGTTGTCGCTGAGCGCGGCGGAGAGATAGCCGCCTTCCTGGATGATCGCGACCGGAATCTTGAGTGCGCCGAGACGCGCGCCCGCCCGGCGGATGCCGGCCGTCGTCACCGCCATGCCGCCGAGCGGGTCGCTCTCGTGCACGTCGAGCCCCAGCGAGAGGACGAGGACGTCCGCCCCGAAGCGGGAAATCGACGCGAGCGCGGTCTCGATCGCGCCGAGCCAGGCCTCGTCGTCAGCGCCCATCGGGAGGGGCAGGTTGACGTTCGCGCCCTCCCCGGCCCCGATCCCCGCCTCGTGCGCATGGCCGACGAACCAGGGATAGAAGCTGCCGGGATCGGTGTGGACGGAGACCATCAGCACGTCGGCGCGGTCGTAGAAGATCGCCTGCGTGCCGTTGCCGTGATGGACGTCGATGTCGAGAATCGCGGGGCGGGCGCCGAGCGCGACGAGATCGGCGGCGGCGATCGCGGCGTTGTTGAGGATGCAGTGGCCGGCCGCCACCTCGCGGCTCGTGTGGTGGCCGGGCGGGCGGGCGAGCGCGTAGGCGACGCGGCCCCCGTTCACCGCCGCACGCGCGGCGGCAAGGGCGCTGTCGGCCGCCCGCATCGCGGCGCGATAGGTGTACTGGCCGATCGGGCAGGCGAGGTCGCCCATGTGCCAGCCGGCACGGCCGACGATGCCGGTCGGATAGGTCGCCTCGGCCCGCCGAGGCTGGACGTTGCCGAGCACCTCCGCCCCCGCGCCGGGCAGCTTCTGCCACTGGCACCAGGCGGTCTCCAGAAAGTCGAGAAAACGGGGCGAGTGGACCCGCGCGACGGGCATCCGCCCCGCCTCGGCCGGCTCCTCGGTCTCGAGCCCCAGGCGCGCGATCCCCGCGAGGAGCCGCTCGGCCCGCTCCGCGCGCTCCTCATTGAGGGTGGGTCGCCCGCGCAGGAGAAAGAATTCGGGGGCGTGAAGGCTGGTGTCGGCGGCATAGAAAACGCGCATCGAAGCTCCGTCGTCGCTCGGCCCGGCCGCACCGCGCGCCAACGACGCGGACAGATCCGCGGGTCTCGGCGGTGCGGGATGGATCGCCCGATCATCGTGGAGGGCGCCGCCCTCTTCAATGGTTGAATCGGATCGTGCCCAAATTGCGCGCCACGGGCCCGCCGCCGCCCGCTCCCTCGATGCGCCGCACAACCCAACCGTTTGACAGCGGCCGGATCATGGTCAGACTGTCGCACAGCCCAATTCGGAGCAGGCGTTGCAGCCCAATCGTCTCCCTGCCCACCCCGCCATGATCGCCCGGGACCTCACCGGCGCGCGGGCGCACGCAACTGGGCGGCCCCATGATGATCAACCAAGAGGAGCCACTTTTTTGATGAAACGACTCCTACTGCCTGCCGCGCTCGCGGCCCTCGTCGCGGTCGGCCCGGCCGCCGCACAGACCGCCGGCGGCCGGCTCAACGTGGTGATCCAGCCAGAGCCTCCGGGACTGATGCTCGGCCTCCTGCAGAACGGTCCGGTGCAGATGGTGGCGGGCAACATCTATGAGAGCCTGCTGCGCTACGACACCGACCTCAACCCGATGCCCTCCCTCGCGCAGTCTTGGGAAGTGTCCGAGGACGGCCTCACCTACACCTTCCACCTGAAGGAGGGCGTGACCTGGCACGACGGCGAGCCGTTCAGCTCGGCCGACGTTCTCTTCTCCGTCGACGAATTCCTGCGCGAGACCCATCCGCGCCTGCGCGTCTCGCTCGGCCACGTGGACACCATCGAGGCGCCGGATGCCAACACGATCGTCTTCAAGCTGAAGGAGCCGTTCGGCCCGTTCCTCGGCATCTTCGAGGTCGGCACGATGCCGATCGTCCCGAAGCACATCTATGAGGGCACGGACTTCGCCAACAACCCGGCGAACGCGACGCCGATCGGCACCGGCCCGTTCAAGTTCAAGGAGTGGGTGAAGGGGTCCTACATCCACCTCGTGAAGAACGAGAATTATCACGTCGAGGGGATGCCCTATCTCGACGAGATCTACTGGCAGGTCATCCCCGACGCCGCCTCGCGCGCCGTCGCCTTCGAGACCGGCGAGATCGACGTCCTGCCCGGCGGCTCGGTCGAGAACTGGGACATTCCGCGCCTCACGGCGATGGACGGCGTCTGCTCCACCGGCAAGGGCTGGGAATATTTCGCGCCGCACTCCTGGGCCTGGCTCAACAATCGCGAGGGGCCGACGGCCGACAAGCGCTTCCGCCAGGCGATCATGTACGCGATGGACCGCGAGATGATGCGCGACGTGATCTGGAGCGGCTTCGGTCAGGTCGCGAAGGGGCCGGTCTCCTCGAAGACGAAATTCTTCGACAAGGAACTCCCCAACTACGACTACGACCCCGACAAGGCCCGCGCCCTCCTTGAGGAGATGGGCTATGACGGCACGCCCGTTCGCCTCCTTCCGCTCCCCTATGGCGAGACCTGGCAGCGCTGGGCCGAGGCGATGAAGCAGAACCTCGAAGAGGTCGGCATCAAGGTCGAGATGGAAGCGACCGACGTCGCCGGCTGGAACCAGAAGGTCTCCGACTGGGACTACGACATCGCCTTCACCTACCTCTACCAGTATGGCGATCCGGCACTCGGCGTCGCGCGCAACTACATCTCCTCGAACATCGCCAAGGGGAATCCCTGGAACAATGTCGAGGGCTACTCCAACGAGACGGTCGACACGCTCTTCACCGAGGCAGCCGTCACCGTCGGCGCCGACAACCGGCAGAAGCTCTATGACGAGGCACAGGAGATCCTTGTCGAGGACGTGCCGGTCGCGTGGCTCATCGAGATCGAGTTCCCGACGATCTATCGCTGCAACGTGAAGGACCTCGTCACCACTGCCATCGGCGTGAATGACGGCTTCATGGACGCCTACGTCGAAAAATGACGCAGGCCGTGCGGGGCCGGCCATCTGCCCCGCGCGTGATTGAACCTATATGGATGGTCGGCGGCGGACCGCGCCGCCGGCAACGGGACAGCGAGAGCAGCGCGGCTCCTCCTGAAGGATCGGGTTAGACGAACGTGCATCTCGATGTCGCGACGATGATGGTGATGGGTGCGCTGATCGCCTGCGCGAGCGGGCTCATCATGATCGCCCACTGGGTCCGGCACCGGGACGGGACGACACCCGCCCTCATCTGGGGTCTCGGCAACATCGCGAACGGGATCGGCGTCGCGGGAATGGCGTTCGCCCCGCTCGCGCCCCCGCCCGTCAGCCTCGTCCTCGCTCCGGCCGCGCTCGCGGCGGGCGGCGCGCTCTGGTGGGTGGCCGCGCGCGACCTCGACCGTGGCACGGACCGGCGCGGCCCGCTCATCCTCGCCGCGGCAACCGTTTTCGTGGTGGCGGTCGCCGCCGCGACCCTGCGCCCCTCCGTCAACATCGCGGTCGCCGTCGCCTTCCTCGTCGGCGCGTTCGACCTCTTCGCCGCCCACGCGCTGTGGCGCGGGCGCGCGGACACGCTGTGGGGCCGGCGCGGGCTGATCGCCCTCCTCCTCATCCACACGATCGCGCTCGTCCTCATCGCCATCGAGGTGTCGACGACGGGCCTCCTGACGCTCCCCGTGCTCGGCCCGTTCGGCCTCGTCCACTTCACCGCCCCGATCTTCACGGTCGGCAGCGCGGTCTTCCTGATCGCGATGGTGCGGGAGCGGTCGGAGCGGCGCTATCGCAAGGCCGCACTCTTCGATTTCCTGACTCAGATCCACAACCGCGCCGCCCTCATCGAGGAGGGGGAGCGCCTCGTCGCGCTCCAGCGGGCGCGGCACGAGCCGGTCGCGATCCTCGCTTTCGACCTCGACCGCTTCAAGCGCATCAACGACACGTTCGGCCACGCGACCGGCGACGCGATGCTGCGCCTCTTTGCCGACACCGCCCGCCGCCAGCTCCGCCCCGTCGACACGATCGGGCGTATCGGCGGCGAGGAGTTCGTCGCGGTCCTGCCCGCCTGTGGCGAGGAGGCGGCGATGGCGATCGCGAACCGCGTGCGGCGCGCCTTCGCCGAGGCGGCCGAATTCCACGAGGGGCAGAAGATCGGCGCCACGGTGAGCGTCGGCGTCGCGATGATGGTGGACGGGGATACGGCCGTCGGCCCGCTCATCGCCCGCGCCGACGGCGCGCTCTATCGGGCGAAGGCGGCCGGGCGCAATTGCGTGGTGCTCGGCGAGCGGCCGGACGCGTCGGCGAGCCCCACCAACATTGTCCGCCTCGGCTGAGGCGCCACCCGGCGGCTCGCCCGGCTTCTATCCCGCGAACCCCATCGCGCCGAACTCGCCCGGAACGGGCGCGCGATCCTGCGGCGGGCCGGCGACGCACACTCGGTTCCGCCCGCCGCGCTTCGCCTCATAAAGCGCCTGGTCCGCGCTCGACAGCATCGCCTGCACCGTCAGATCGCGCGCCGCGTCGTTGCTGATGCCGATGCTGATCGTGAAGCGGATGATGTCGCCCTCGACCTCCACCACCTCCTCCTCGACGCGCAGGCGGATGCGGTTCGCCGCGATCTCGGACGATTTCGTGTCGGTGTTCGGCAGGAGGATGACGAACTCCTCCCCGCCGATGCGGGCCGGAATGTCGGACCCTCGCGCCTCGGATCGCATGATGTCGGCGAGACGCCGGATCACCTCGTCCCCGGCCGGGTGGCCGTAGCGGTCGTTGATCAGCTTGAAGTAGTCGATGTCGATGATGATGATCGAGAACGGGTTACGGTACCGCTCCCATCGCCGCCAAGCCTGCTCCAGGTGACTGTAGAAGGCGCGCCTGTTGGAAAGGCCGCTCAGCTCGTCGACGAAGGCGAGGCGTCGCACCTCCGTCTCGGCCGCGACGCGGCGAACCTCGTGCAGGATGAGGAGCCCCAGCGCCAGGATGCCGATGATGCGCACGAAGGCGAGCGGCAGCACGGACTTGATCAGCGACACCGCGATGTCGAACGGCAGCAGGAAGATCGTCAGCGACAGGAAGGGCGAGATCGCCGCGAGGATCAGGATGTCGGACGAGCGCGGCCGGCGCCCCCGCGCCTTCACGAGATAGTAGCCCGCGAGCCCGATCACTGCCGAGGCGAAGATGCCGACAACGCCCGCCGGCACGCCCTGCCCGCCGATGGAGATGCGATAGAGCGTCGCCGCGAGCCAGGTGATGCTGCCACCGATCGGCCCTGCGAAGAAGCTCGACAGCATGACGAGCGTGGAGCGCGAATCGACGATCACCCCGGGCAGGATCTCGGACGGCTCCATCATGGACAGGATCGCCCCCGCCCCCATCAGGAGGCCGAGGATGACGTTCGCGACCCACCCGCGCACATTGGCGACGATCAGCCCGTAGACGAGCGCGATGAAGGCGACGAAGCTGACATTCCTCAGGAGCGAGAGGGTGAGTTCGATCATAAGTCCCCCGCGGCTTTCATTCGTACCACCACGGATCGGCCTCCGTCATCCACGATCGCTCCGGCGCGGCGTGGGCCGCGCGGCCCCACGCGCGGGCGCCGGCCGCCCGAATGCTAGCTCCCGGCGAGCGCCGTGAGGCGGGTATAGGCGGCGGAGAAACCGGCGAGCGAGACTTCGAGGCGAACCTCCGCCTCATTCTGCGCGGCGACCATCGCGACGCTCATCTTCTGCCCGCGCCGCAGGGAGGCGAGCTCGGTGTCGGCGAGCTTCTGCTCGATCAGGCAGCCCTGCGGGACGCAGGTGCGGAACTGGAGGATGCGCGGCGCGGCATCGTCGATCGCGACCGTGAGGCCGGACGGGAGCAGCAGGCCGAAGGGGGTGAGAAGCAGCATCGTCGGCGCGCCGCTCGGCAGCGCGAGCTCGAACTGGAGGATGCGCTCGCCCGACCCGGTCCGGTTCAGCGTCTGCACCATCCAGCAGCGGCGCGACCCGCCCTCGGGCGTCGCGCAGCGCACGGTCCAGTCGCGATAGACCTCGGTGAGCGCGTCCGGCCCCTGTGCCGGGGTCTGCGCCCCCGCCGGCGCGAACGCGACGAGGAGCCCGGCGAACACCGCGGCCATCCAGAATGCGGACCGCCGCGCCGTCCGCGCCGAAAGGAAGTCTGTTGTCGCTCGCCCCACGCCACGCACTCCACTGGTGATTGCCCGCCGCCGCGCCGTGACGGCGATCCTGTCTTTTTGACGAGGGGGAGAGGACGCGTCCACTCAGAACGCCGCCGATGGGGAAAAGAGACGGGCCCGACGCGGAACAAGGGCCGAAGCCGTTGCATGAATGCACCGGCCGTGGCGGGGCCACGGCCGGTGCTTGAGGTTCGGGACCGTCCGTCGGGCGGCGGGGAGCCTAGGCGAGCTCGGGGAGCTTCGCCTCGATCTCGCTGCGGAAGGGCTCGTAATTCTTCGGCAGCTTCAGCGCGCCGCCCAGCGAGGCGAGCGGCTCGTCCACCGCGAAGCCCGGATCGTCGGTTGCGATCTCGAAGAGGACCCCGCCCGGCTCACGGAAATAGACCGAGCGGAAATAGTCCCGGTCGACCTGATCGGTCGTGCGCATCCGGTGTTCGCCCCGCAGCTTGGCGGCCATCGCGGCCTGCCCCGCCTCGTCGGCGCGGAAGGCGACGTGGTGGACCGTGCCGGCGCCGGAGCGGCCGCGCAGGAAGTCCCCCACCTCGTGGATGTCGACGACACCGCCATAGGGGGCGCCCTCGGCCGCAAAGCGCACGGTCGAACCGTCACGGCCGACTTCCTTGAAGCCGAGCACGTCGGTCAGGATCTCGCCCGTCGGCGCGGCCTCCTTGAGGAGAAGGTCGACGCTGTGGACGCCCCGGATCGCGCTCTCGATCGGCACGCCATTGCCGGTCCAGCCGATCTCGTCCTCGATGCCGGGGACCGCGACGAGCGCGATGCGCATCCCGTCCGGATCCTTGAAGGTGATCGCCGTCTCACCGAAGCGGCGCTCGGCCCGGTCGGCCTCCACGCCCTTTTCGAGAAGGCGGTGCGTCCAGTAGCCGACCGCCGATTGCGGAATGCGGAAGCTCGTCTCCTCGGTCTCCCCGACGCCGACCCGGCCGGGAACCGCATGCTCCCACGGGAAGAAGGTCAGGATCGTGCCGGGCTGCCCCGCCTCGTCGCCATAATAGAAGTGGTAGGTGCCCGGATCGTCGAAGTTCACCGTCTTCTTCACGAGACGCATGCCGAGCGTCTTCGTGTAGAAATCGATGTTCCGGGCGGCGCGGCCGGCGATGGCCGTCACATGGTGAATACCCGCTTGGCTCATGATGGCCTCCATCTGTTCGGGCAGTGCCCGTTTGTTGCAGCAAAGATGGACGCGACCGGCGGTGAGTGCTATGCCCCCATCATTGCGTCAGCGCAATTGGGAGGCTGCAATATTGCCGATGGCATTGCATCTGATCCGACGCCAGATTGGTCCCAGCCAATCACGGCTCAGGAGACAGTTCCATGGTCGATACTCGCCTCGCTCCTTATGGAGCCTTCGTCATCCGCGCCGCTCTTGGCGCCATGTTCATCGCTCACGCCTATCTGAAGATCGCCGTCTTCACGGTTCCGGGCTTCGCCGGCTTCCTCGGCTCCATCGGCTTCCCGACCTTCCTCGCGTGGCCGATCATCCTTGCCGAGCTTCTCGGCGGCATCGCGATCCTCGTCGGCTTCCACAGCCGCCTCGTCAACATTGCGCTGCTTCCGGTCCTCCTCGGCGCGCTCTCGGTCCATGCACCGAACGGTTGGGTCTTCAATGCGCCGAATGGCGGTTGGGAATATCCGGCCTTCCTCGCCGCCGCGGCGGTCGCGCAGATCCTCATCGGCGACGGCGCCTTCGCGCTCCGCACGACGCGCCTTCCGGCCGCGCTGACCTCCCGTCTCGGCCTCGCCTCGGCCTGACGCAGCCTTCCCCGTCTCCCTGGCCGGACGCCCCGCGTCCGGCCTTTTTTTTGTCGCGATGCGCACCCAAGACAAAGAGCGGGCGCCGCTGATGGGCCCGCACAATCTCAACTGGGACGATTTCCGCCTCGTCAAAGCGATCGCGGACACCCGCACCCTACCGGCGGCGGCCGAGAGCCTGGGCCTCAACCACTCCACCGTCTTCCGGCGCCTGCGCCAGATCGAGGACGATCTCGGCCACAAGCTGTTCGAGCGTCATCGCAGCGGCTACGCGGCGACCCCGGCGGGCGAGGAGATGATCGCGCTCGCGGGCGAGATGGCCGACGGCGTCGCGACCTTCGCGCGCAAGATCGCCGGGCGCGAGATCGCCCCCTCTGGCGAGGTGCGCGTCACCACCAGCGACACGCTGCTGACCTGCCTCCTCACCCCGCTCTTCGCCCGCTTCCGCGCCGAATATCCCCACATCCGGCTCGACATCGTGCTCGCGAACCAGTCGCTGAACCTTTCCCAGCGCGACGCCGACGTCGCGATCCGCGCGACCGACGCGCCGCAGGAGAATCTCGTCGGCCGGCGCGTCGCGAAGATCGGCTGGTCGATCTATGGCCGCGCGGAGGACTATCCGGACGGTGGCCCGCCCGACCGCCACTCCCTCTTCGCCGCGAACTGGATCACGCTCGGCGAGAACATGGCCGGGCTGAAGACCGTCCAATATGTGAAGGCGCACGTCCCGGCGGAGCGGATCGTCTACCGCATCAACACCGTGCTCGGCCTCGCCGAGGCGATGGCGGCCGGGATCGGGATCGGCCCCCTCCCCGCCTTCATCGGCGACCCGTGGCCGGGCCTCGTCCGCCTCGCCCCGCTGGAGCCCGAATTCGCGACGGACCTCTGGCTCCTCACCCACGCGGACCTGCGCGCCTCGCCCCGCGTGCGCGCGCTCCTCGATTTCCTCGGCGAGGCGATCCCGGCTGAGCGGGCGATCATCGCGGGCGCCGTCGCGGAGGAGGCGCCGGACTGACCGCCGCGCCTCAATCCTTCGGGAACGGCACGTCGCCGGGAATCGGCGGCACCTCGAAGGCGACGATCGTCATCGAGATCAGCGTGTAATAGCCGAGGATCCCGACGAGCTCGACGACGCCCCGCTCCCCGAGCTCGCGCTTGGCGAGCGCCATCGTCGCCTCGGAGACGGCGCGGCGGGAGAGAAGCTCCTGCGAGAATTCGTAGACGGCGGCGGCTTTCAGGTCGGCGATCTTCGGCCGCACGCCGGCGCGGATCGCCTCGACGATCTCCGGCGCCACGCCCGAGGCCTCGGCGATCGGGGCGTGGACCTGCCACTCATAGTTCGCGCGCCAGTGTGCGCCCATCACCAGGATCGCGAGTTCGGAGAGGTGCGGCGGCAGCGTCGTGCCGTAGCGGCAGAAGGCGCCGAGCGACTGGGCGTGTTCGGCGAGATGCGGGCTGTGGAGCCAGATCCGCAGCGGCGCCGGCACCGTCGCGCGGGGACCGGCGGCGATCGCGTCATAGACGCGCTGCTGGTCCGCATCGAGTCTTTCGGGGTCGAGGTCGCTCACGCGCATCGTCTGCTCCCATGGGCTGTCCGTGACGGCGCGCCCCGCTCATGGGGCGCCTCCATCGACGGTATGCCTCAACGCGGGCGCAATCCGAAGAGGGCGTCAGGCGGCGCTCGCCATCCGGACCCGCGCCTCGGCCGCGCGGATGCGCGCGAGCGCCCGCCCCATCTCCTCCATCCCGAACGGGGTCGGGGCGAGGAAGGGCGCGCGATCGTGCACCGGAAGGCCGAGCTTCTCGGCCATCAGGCGCTTGCCGTAGCAGAGCATTCCGGGGATCGAGCGCGACATGAACACGATCGCCGGCAGGATCATCTCGTGGAGACGCTCCGCCTCGGCCCAGGCCGCCTCGCTCCCCTCCTCCATCAGCGCGAACATGCGCACCTGGACGGCGAGGAAGTCCGGCGCGGGGATGAGGCCCGTCCCGCCCGAGCGCATCAGGGCCGGATATTCGATGCCGCCATGGCCGCCGAAGACGTCGAGCGCGCCCTCGGCCCCCGCGATCGCCCGCGCGATCTCCACCGAGAACCCCTCCGCCTTCAGGATGGAGATGTTCGGGTGGGTGCGGTGGAGGGCGACGAGATCGTCGGACTCCAGCGACACGGCAAGGTTCACCGGGTTGTTCTGGATCGCGACCGGCAGGCTCACCGCGTCGGCGACCGCGCCGAAGAAGGCCATCACCTCCTCGCGTGTGCCCGACGGAGGCGGCTGGAGGATCACCCAGTCCGCGCCCGCCCCCGCCGCCATCTCGGCGAAGGCGACCTGATCGGCGGCGCTCGTCTCGCCGATCGTCACGGCGTAGGGCAAGCGGCCCGCGAGGAGGCGCCCGACGGTCTCCACCAGATGGCGCCGCTCCGCGCTCGTCATCTTGTGGACCTCGGTCACGAGGCCGAGGACCATGATGCCGTGCGCGCCCTCGGCGAGGCAGTGCTCGATCTCGACGCGCATCGCCCCTTCGTCGAGCGAGCCGTCTTCGTTCCAGAAGGCGTAGAGAACGGGGTAGACCCCGCGCGTGCGTTTCCGTCCGGTCATGCCGCGATCACATACTTCCAAAGATCATCGTTGGGGGTCACGCCGATCCCCGGACCTTCCGGAAGGATGTAGTGCCCCGCCGCGGACCCCATCACGCCATTGGTAAAGGCGAGGTTCCGGTCGAAGATCGAGTGCTGGTACTCGTGATAGGGCACCCACTGGAGCGCGCTCGTCGCGCACAGCGAGGCGGCGGTGAAGAGGCCGATCGAGATCGAGGCGTGCGGGATGGTCTTCACGTGGAAGGCGCCCGCCATGCGGCCGATGGCCATGAACTCGGTGATCCCGGTGTGGCCGATCTCGGGCTGGATCACCCCCATCGCGCGCTTCTCGAAGCGGGGCCGGTACTCGAAGGTGGTGCGCCATTCCTCGCCGAGCGCGAGGACGGTGCCGATCGCGTGGGCGACGCGGGCCTGGCCCTCCATGTCCTCCGGCTGGACAGGCGCCTCGGCGAAATAGAGGTCGTAGGGCTCGAGCTTGCGGATGAGGCGGATCGCCTCCGAGGCCTCGAACTTCCAGTGGAGGTCCACCATGAGGTCGATCTCGGGGCCGACCGCCTCGCGCAGCGCCGCCATCTCCCGCACGATCCCCTCCTCGGAGACCGCCGCGGCGAACTTGATGCCGCGATAACCCTTGCCGACCCACTCCACCGCGAGGTCGCACCGCTCCTGGAGCGTCGCGCGCGGTAGGCCCGAGACATAGGCCGGCAGCCGCTCGTGCCGCCGCCCGCCGAGGAGCGTCGCGAGCGGCAGGCCCGTCACGCGGCCGAAGAGGTCCCACACGGCGATGTCGACGCCCGCGAGCGCATCGACATAGTAGCCCGTGGTGAAGCCGCGCACGCGCATCAGGTCGTAGAGGTCCTCGTGGAGCGGGACCGGGGCGCCGGGGTCGCGGCCCTTCATCACCGGGGCGAGAAGCTCGTCGATGATCGCCTTCGTCGCCTGCGGAGCGGCGATGCCGTAGGTCTCGCCCCAGCCGACATGGCCGGACTCGCCGGTGATCTTGATGACGAGCGTCATGTCCGAGGACGGATAGATGCTCTTGTTGCCGCGGCGGACGAGATAGCCCTTCTCGTTGATGAACTCCCCCTCCTTCAACGGCCCGAGATATGGCACGTCGCGGGGAACGGAGATGATGAAGGTCTCGACGCTCCGGATCGCGTCGATCGCGTGGGCGGCGCGGGGGGGCGTCATGGTCGCCGTGTCCATCAGGCCGGCACCTTCATGGGCGGACGCACGGTGAAGAGGTTCGCCTCGACCGCCTCGGCGAGGAGCTTTTCGAGCTCGGCGACGTCGCCCGCATCCATCCCGACGTCCGGCGCGCGCACCTTGGTGTGGGTGATGATCCCCCGCTCCTTCAGGACGAACTTCGTCATGTGCATCCGGAAGACGGCCTGGAAGTTGAGGAGCGGCAGGGAGGCCGCGAAGAGCGCCCGCGCACGTGGCTCGTCGCCCGCCTGGAAGGCGTGGACGAGGGCGGTGTGGACGTCGGCGAGCTCGACGGCGGGCACGGTGCCGGCCGCGCCGCGCGCGAGCTCGTCGGTGATGTAGCGCCCGCCCGCGCCGCCGAAGATCGCTTCGAGGCCCGGCCCCGCCGCCGCCTTCAGCCGCGTGAGGTTCTGCCCGCAGGGGAGCGTCTCCTCCTTGGCGTAGCGGATCGCGGGGACGCGGGCGACGACCTTCGCGACGTCCTCCGGCTTGAGGCCCGCCCCGTGCGGGGGCGGCGCGTTCTGGATCATGATCGGGATCGGCGCTTCGGCGACAACGCCATAGAATGCGACGAGGCCGTCGACGTCGCCGGCGCTCTTCGGCGCCATCACCATCGCGGCGGAGGCGCCGGCCTCGGCCCCCTCGCGCGCCCGCTCGCGGGCGAGCGCCGGATCGGGGTCGCTCGCGCCGCACACGAACGGGACGCGCCCGTCGATGCGCTTGCCGAGCCGGGCGACGAGGCGCGCGCGTTCCTCGGCCGTGAGGAAGGCGACCTCGCTCGCGGTGCCGGGGAAGACGACGCCATCGACGCCGCACTCGATCGCGAACTCGATGACCGCGTCGAAGTCGCGTTCGCTGACCGCGCCGGTGTCGTCGAACAGGGTGGGAAGGACAGGAAACGTCCCTTTGAGGCTCATTTGACCGCTCCTGCCGTCACGCCTTGGATGAAGAATCGCTGGAGAAGAACGAAGCCGACGATCACCGGGATCGAGGCGAGCAGCGAGGCCGCCATCGCGCCGCCCCAGTCGGAGTGGCTGTCGTTCAGGTAGGTGAGAAGCAGACCCGGCCCGACCGTGCGCTTGTCGTCCGACACGATGAGGGTCAGCGAGTAGAGAAGGTCGTTCCAGCTCCACATGAAGGAGTAGAGGAAGACCGTGATGATCGGCGGCATCGAGATCGGCAGGATGATCGTGTGGAAGATCCTGAGATCGGACGCCCCGTCGGCACGCGCCGCATCGATCAGCTCGTTCGGGATCTGGCTGAAGTAGGAGTAGAGCATGTACGTCGCGACGGGCAGCGCGAACACGATGTAGGACAGCATCAGCCCGAAGCGCGTGTCGAGGAGGCCCCATCCGGTCAGAAGCGGGTAGATCGTGATGAGGAGCAGCCCGAACGGGAACATCTGCGCCGACAGCATGAAGAGCATGATCGGCCGCCGCCCGGCATAGCGGTACTTGGCGAACGAGTAGCCGGCATAGACGGCGAGCGTCGCGTTCACCGCGGCCGAGCCGAGCGACACGGCGAGCGTGTTCGCGAGCTGGAGCGGCAGCTTGCCGACCGTCAGCGCCTTGATGAAGTGCGTGAGGGTGATCGTCTCGGGAAAGAGGGTCGGCGTCACGCGGTAGAGCTCGGCGTCGGATTTGAAGCTCGACACGACCAGCCAGTAGACCGGGAAGAAGAGGAAGAAGCCGATCCCGATGGCGGTGGCGCCGACGACGATCTTGGCGCGGGTGGAGGTGAGATCCAGCATCACTCGGTCCCCTTCATGAGCTGGCGCAGGTAGAAATAGGCGGGCGGCATGATGAGCGCGACCCAGACGACGCCGATGCAGGCGGCAAGGCCGATGTCCCATTGCTCGAACGCGCGGCGATAGACCTCGATCGACAGCACCGCCGTCGCGCGGACGGGTCCGCCTCCGGTGAGCGCCCAGATCGTGTCGAAATGCTGGAGGTTGCCGATCATCCCGAGCACGACGGTGACGAGGAGGACAGGCTTCAGGTGCGGGATCACATGGTCGCGCAGCACCGCCCAGTTGCCCGCCCCGTCGACGCGCGCGGCGTCGATCTGGTCGCGGTCGAGGTTCGCGAGGCCGGCGAGGAAGAAGGCCATGAAGAGCGGGACGGAGAACCACACCTTGGTGATGATCACCGCCGCCATCGCGCCCGTCGCGTCCGAGAGCCAGGCCTTCGGGAAGTCGATGAGGCCGAGCTCCAGCGCCGCCGCGTTGAGGAGGCCGTAGCGCGAGTTGAAGATCCAGCCCCACAGGAAGGCGGCGACGACCGCCGGCATCACCCACGGGAGCAGCGAGAGGCCGCGCAGCGCGTCACGTCCCGGAAAGGGCTGGTTCAGCACCAGCGCCCAGGCGAGGCCGAGGACGATCGAGAGCGTGGTCGCGCCGGCGACGTAGATGATCGTCGCGAAGAAGGATTGGCGGATCGCCGGGTCCGACAGCACACGGGCGAAATTCTCGAGCCCGATATATTTCGGCTCGCTCATTTCGATCGTGTACTGGAAGAGCGACAGGCCGAGCGCTTCCAGGAACGGGAAGAGCACGACGACGCAGAAGGCGATCAGCGCGGGCAGGAGGAGGAGGATGCCGAGCCGGCTTTCCCCTGCCTTGAGGCCGCCCCGCCGGGCGTGCGGTGAGACCGGAACCGGGCCGCCGGTGTGGGCCCCGATCGCCGGTGGCGATTGGTCGAGAACAGTCATTCCAGCCTCCGAGATGGACCGGCCGCGGTCCGTGGACGCGGCCGGCCCTTGCGGAACGTCGGATCAGTCGATGGCTTGCTCGAGGCGCGACTGCATCGCGTCGGCCGCCTCTTGCGCGGACTTCTGGCCGAGGAGCGCCGCCTGCACCTCCTCACCGATGATCCCGGAGACCTCCGAGCCGTTGGAGAGGGAGGCGATGATGTTGCGCTTGGGCGCGGGCGCACCGGCCGCCCATTCGGACAGGTAGGTGTCGCTCGCGATCGTCTCGGCCGCCTGCCCGCTCACCGTCGAGGGGAGCGCGCCCTTGGCGTAGGCGTATTCGACGAGCTCCTTGTCCGACAGGAGGTGGCGCACGAAGTCGGCCGCCGCCGTGTCGGGCTTCGCGTTGTCGTCGCCATAAAGGACGAGGACGTGGCCCCACTGGATCGACTGCGGCGTGTCGCCCTCGGCGAGCACCGGCGTCGCCATCGGCGCGATGTTCGGCGCGTAGGCCTCGCCCTGGCCGGAGAACTGGCCGATGAAGCCCTTGGCGGACGGGGCGTCGAAATAGAAGCCGGACGCTTCCTGGCCGAAGAGGCGGCGCGCGTCGGGACGGTCGATCTCGGGCGCGGCGAGGCGGTCCTTCATGAGGCCGACCATGAATTCGAGCGCGGCGACGGCCTCGGGAGAGTTCACCGCGGGCTTGCCGTCGACGACCACGTCGCCGCCATGGGTCCAGACCCAGATCAGATAGTCGAGGACGATCGAGTCCGGGTTCTTGGTGGCCATCGCGTAGGGCACCGAGTTCGGCACCGCGTCGCGGATCTTCTCGAGCGCGGCGTGGAACTCCTCCACCGTTCCGGGAATGCCGTCGACGCCGGCGGCTTCCAGGACCTTGCGGTTGGCGACCATGCCGATCGTGCCGCCGATCCAGGGGAGCGCCACCTGCTTGCCGTCCACTTCACCGAAGGCGAGGAAGCCCGGCGCGAACATCTTCTCGAGCTCGGCGCGGTCGAACACGGTGTCGAGGTCGACGATGCCCTTGATGTTGGCGAGCGTCGGCAGGAAGCGGGCCTGAACCTGGCTCACGTCCGGCAGCGTGTTGGTGCGGGCGCGCAGGAAGGTGTTCTTGTTCATGTCCTTCCAGGCATAGCCGATGATCTCGACATCCTTGCCGCTGTCGGCCTCGTAGTCGGAGACCATCTTCTCGATCTGCTCCTTGCCGCCGTCCTCCGTGTAGGTCCACGACATGAATTCGACGTCGGCCGAAAGGGCCGGTGTCGCGATCGCGAGTGCGAGGAGCGCGGCTCCCGCCAGCTTGAAATGCTTCATCTGATTTCCTCCCGTTTTTGTCCTTCTGCGGCGATTTCTAGCCCGTGGGCTCGGACGCCGCAAGAAATTGGAACCAAGTTTCAATCGGTCTCGGCGCACACGTCGCCGTCGTCCATCCCGTCTTCTCTAGGGCCGTCCGCCGCCCCGCCTCACACGACGCCCCCATCGACGATGAAGGTCTGCGAGGTGACCATCCGCGCGTCGTCCGCGACGAGCCACAGAGCGAGGCGCGCGATGTCGGGCGGAAAGAGGAATTCCTTGAGGCATTGCTTCGCGAGATACTCGTCGAACTTGCCCTGGTAGATCGCCTCCGCCCGCTTCACCTGGCGCTCGGTGAGGATCCAGCCGGGGGCGATGCAGTTGACGCGCACATTCTTGTCGCCGAACTCGCGCGCGAGCGAGCGGGTGAGCCCCGCGACCGCCGACTTCGCCGTCGTGTAGGCGACGAGGCCGGGCGCACCCTGCATCCACGAGTTGGAGCCGAGATTGACGATCGCGCCGCCGCCGGCCGCGATCATCCCCGGCAGGACGGCCTGGGCGCAGAAGAATTGGTGGCGCAGATTGGTCGCGAAGCGCTCGTCCCAAAGCTCCGCCGTCACCTCGAGGGCGGGGTGGCGGTCGTCGTTCCCGGCATTGTTGACGAGGCCGGTGATCGGTCCGCCCGCCTCGGCCGCGAGCGACTCGATCGCCGCCTTCGTGGCGGTGGTGTCGCAGAGGTCCACCGCGCGCCATTTCGGCGCCTTGCCCGTGCGCTCGGCGATGTCGGTCGCGGTCTTTTCCGCCGCCGCCTCGCTCAGCTCCAGGAACAGCGTCTCCGCACCCTGGTCGGCGAAATGCTCGACGAGGCTCGCCCCGATGCCGGATCCGCCGCCGGTGACGAGCACCACCCGCCCCTCAAGCGAGGGGTAGCGGGCCGTGCCGGGCTCGACGGCGCTTTTCAGTGCGATCATTGCACCGCCGCGAGCTGCGGGCGGGCGGCCTTCGCGACGAGGGAGCGTCCCTCGGCATCGAAGAAGTGGAGGCGCTCGCGGTCGAAGGTGATGCCGGTGCGCGTGTGGGGCTTCACCGTCTCCGAGCCCGCGAGGCGGACGAGGAAGAGATCCTCCCGCTCCGGCAGGGCGATATAGGCGTAGGTGTCGCTGCCGAGGCGCTCGACGAGCATGATCTCGCCCGCGACGTCGCCCTTCTCCGGCTCGACGAGCCGCGTGTGCTCGGGCCGCACGCCCACCTCGGCCGCGTCCGGCCCGCCGAGACGGTCGCGCAGCGGCCCGGCCGGCATGATGTTCATGCGCGGCGAGCCGATGAAGGTCGCGACGAAGCGGTTCACGGGGTTCTCATAGAGCTCGATCGGGCTGCCGACCTGCTCGATCCGGCCCGCATTCATGACCACAATCTGGTCCGCTAGCGTCATCGCCTCGGTCTGGTCGTGGGTGACGTAGATGGTCGTCGTCCCGAGCCGCTCCTTCAGCCGCGCGAGCTCGATGCGCATCTCGACGCGCAGCGCGGCGTCGAGGTTGGAGAGCGGCTCGTCGAAGAGGAAGATCGAGGGCTCGCGCACGATGGCGCGGCCGATCGCGACGCGCTGGCGCTGGCCGCCCGAAAGCTGGCGGGGCTTGCGCTCCAGATAGTCGGTGAGTTTCAGGATCGCGGCGGCCTTCGCGACGCGCTCGGCGATCGTCGCCTTCGGCTCGCCCGCGAGCTTCAGCGCGTAGCCCATGTTCTGGGCGACCGTCATGTGCGGATAGAGCGCGTAGGACTGGAACACCATCGCGATGCCGCGCTTGGCCGGCGGCACGTCGTTGACGACATGCCCGTCGATGACGAGCTCGCCCGCCGTCACCGTCTCGAGGCCGCAGATCAGGCGCAACAGGGTGGACTTGCCGCAGCCTGACGGGCCGACGAAGACCGTGAAGGAGCCGTCCGGGACGTGGAGGTCGACGCCGTGCAGCACCTCCACCGCCTCGTAGCGCTTCTTCACGTTGTTGAGCCTCAATTCGGCCATGGCGTTTCTCCCTCCCCGATCAGCCCGCGAACGGGGTCTCGGGCAGTCCCTTGATGTTCGTGTGGATGGCGAAGACGCTTCCCGAAAGCGGCGCTTCCTTGAGTTCGCCCGCCGAGAGGCGGATGCGCGCCGTCGTGACGTAGAGCGTCGACAGGTCCGCCCCGCCGAAGACGCACGAGGTCGGCCGGGGGACCGGCAGGTCGATGACGCGCTCGACCTTGCCGTCCGGGTCGTAGCGGGTGACGCACCACCCGTCCCAATGGGCGCACCAGACGAAGCCCTCGGCGTCGACGGTGAGGCCGTCGGGCGTGCCGCTCGCCTCGGTGATCTCGGCGAAGATGCGCCGGTTCGCGACGGTGCCGGCCGCGATGTCGAAATCGTAGGCGTAGATCGTGCGGCGGCCTGAATCGGTGAAGTAGAAGGTGCGGTCGTCCGGGCTCCAGCCGAGCCCGTTCGAGACGTGGATCCTGTCGTCCATGCGCACGGCCGACCCGTCGGAATCGACGCGCCAGAGGGCGCCGCGATCGGGCGTCGTGTTGAGGGCGAGGCTGCCCACCCAGAACCGGCCGCGCCGGTCGCACTTGCCGTCATTGAAGCGGTTGCCGGGACGGTCGGCCTCCGGATCGGCGAAGAGGGTCGAGACGCCGGTCTCCGGATCGAATGTCTTGATGCCGTTCTGCGTCGCGAGCAGGAAGCCGCCCTTGGCGCGCGGGACGGCGACGCCCACGATGTCGTCGACCGGCAGCACCTTCGCGGTGCCGGTCGCGACGTCCCCGCGGATCACCGCCGGGGCGAGGATGTCGACCCAGATCAGTTCGCCCGTGCGGCTGTCCCAGTGCGGCCCCTCGCCGAGGAAGGCGCTCGACGGGATCGCGACGCTCACATCGTCGCGCACCGCATGGAGCGGGCGCGGGTTCACGGAAATCGACATGGCGGACTCCCCCGCATTGCCCGAGATGCGGCGGGCGGCCTCGATCACGTCGCGACCGAGGGCGTGGAGACGCTCGCCCGGCAGGCGGAAGGCGGGCGCGACGACGCCGATCGCGCCGATCGGCTCGGCCCGATGGTCGAGCACGGGCGCGGCGACGGCGTTCACCCCGTCGTGCGTCTCCTCCACCGACATCGCGTAGCCGCGGCCCTTGATGAGATCGAGCTCGCGCGCGAGCGCCTCCCGGTCGGTGATGGTGTGCTCGGTCGCGCGGGACAGTTCGAGCCGCGCGAGGAGCCCCGCGCGCCGCGCGGTCGGCAGATGGGCGAGCATCGCCTTGCCGAGCGCGCTCGCGTGGAGCGGCGCGCGGCCGCCGACGGCGCTGTTGACGCGCACGGCGTGCGGCACGTCCCGCTGGTCGACATAGAGGATGGTGTCGGCGTCGAGGATGCCGAGGCGGACCGCCTCGCCGGTGAGGTCCTTGAGGCGCTCCATCTCGGGCTCGGCCGCGCCGCGCAGGTCCGTCGTGTCCCAGACGCGGTGGGCGAGCTCGAAGAGGCGCGAGCCGAGGCGGTAGGTCTGGTCGCGCGCCTCGATCGCGACATAGCCGCTTTCGATCAGCGTCGCGAGGAGGCGGTGGAGGGAGCCCTTCGGAAGGCCGAGCCTGTCCTGCAGGTCGGTGAAGCGCAGCGAGCCGGGGGTCGCGCCGAGGACTTCCATGATCTGAAGGCCGCGCGCGAGCGCCTGCGTGCCGGGGGCGTGCCCGACCTCATCCCCGTCCACCGCTGGCTGCGGCTCGACCACTCGTGCTCCGGATCGACGGCTCAACTGAGTGTAATCCCTTGTTTGTCTTCTCCCTTGAGCGTCGACTAGCACGAGTTGGAACTCAGTTTCAAATCTTTATCGCGGAGCCCTGCATCACGGTTGTCGCAGCCTTTCACGAACGGCCGAGCATTCCTGGCAAATGTGGTTTAGAAGGGGAGGATCGTGGAACGGCCGACGTCCCGGGATCGCCCGGGGAAAGGGGCCGCCGACAATCTCGCCAACCGAGCAGGAAGACCCATGACTGCGCACCCGAATTCGCTCGCCGCGCGCGACATCGCCTATCACATCCACCCCTACACCAACGCGCGCCGTCACGAGCGTCAGGGTCCGATCGTCATCGATCGCGGCGAGGGCATCTATGTCTATGACGACCAGGGTCGTCAGATGATCGAGGCGATGGCGGGGCTGTGGTCGGTCGCGCTCGGCTTCGGCGAGAAGCGCCTCGTGGAGGCGGCGACCAAGCAGATGTCGCGCCTGCCCTACTACCATTCCTTCTCGCACAAGGCGCACGAGCCGGGCATCGAGCTCGCCGAGAAGCTCGTGCAGATGACGCCCGAGGGCCTCGACCACGTCTTCTTCACGAACTCCGGCTCGGAAGCCAACGACACCGTCGTGAAGATGGTCTGGTACTACAACAACGCGCTCGGCCGGCCGCAGAAGAAGAAGTTCATCGCCCGCAATGGCGGCTATCACGGCATCACGGTCGCCGCCGGCAGCCTCACCGGCCTCCAGGTGAACCAGAAGGGCTTCGACCTGCCACTCGACTTCGTGCGCCACGTCACCTGCCCGCACCTCTACCGCTACGGCAATCCGGGCGAGACCGAGGAGCAGTTCGCGACGCGCCTTGCCGAGGAACTCGAGGCGACGATCCTCGCCGAAGGGCCCGAGACGGTCGCCGCCTTCATCGGCGAGCCGGTGATGGGCGCGGGCGGCGTGCTCGTCCCGCCGAAGGGCTATTGGGAGAAGGTGCAGGAGATCTGCCGCAAGTACGACATCCTGGTCGTCGCGGACGAGGTCATCAACGGCTTCGGCCGGACCGGTACGATGTTCGCCTGCGAGCAGTTCAACATCAAGCCGGACATCATCGTCCTCTCCAAGCAGATCACCTCGTCCTACCTGCCGCTCGCCGCGCTCGTCATCTCCAACAAGATGTACCAGGGGATCGCCGACGAGACCGAGCGTCTCGGCACGTTCGGCCACGGCTACACGGCGACGGCCCACCCGGTCGCGACCGCGGTCGGCCTCGAGAACCTGAAGATCATGGAAGAGCGGGACCTCGTCGCGAGCGCCTCGCGCGCCGGCGCCCGCCTCGGCGCCGCCCTCAAGGCCCTCTCCGACCATCCGCTCGTCGGCGAAGTGCGCGGGCTCGGCCTCATCTGGGCCGTGGAACTCGTCGCGGACAAGGCCACCAAGGCGACGTTCGAGACCCCCGGCAAGCTCGGCACCTACATCTTCGAGCGCGGCCACGAGCACGGCCTCATCATCCGCGCGATCCGCGACACGGTCGCCTTCTGCCCGCCGATGATCATCACCGAGGAAGAGGTCGACGAGCTCGTCCGCCGCTTCGAGCTGACGCTCGCCGACGCCACCGAGTGGCTGCAGAAGGGCATGCCGGCCGCCTGAGCCGCCGCGCTCCGCCCGACATTCCGCGCCGCCGCCCGCCGGCGGCGCGGCCCACGGCGCGACCAACGTGATCGTGATTCAACCGGATGGTTGAATCCGTTTGCCGTCGGCCCGTCCGCTGTTCTACTCTTGCGGCCCGACACCCGCCTTGAGGACCCGACGGATGCCGCTCCGCGCCGACGAGATTCCCGCCAGCGTTCGCGCGATCATTTCCGCCGGCACGGTCATCCCGGCCCACCCGCTCGCCCTCACGGCCGACCGCACGCTCGACGAGCGGCGCCAGCGCGCGCTGACCCGCTACTATATCGATGCCGGCGTCGGCGGCCTCGCGGTCGGCGTCCACACCACCCAGTTCGCGATCCGCGATGTCGGCCTCTACGAGCCGGTCCTCTCCCTCGCCCGCGAGGAGGCGGCCGCATGGACCGACCGCCCGCTCGCCCTCGTCGCCGGCCTTGCCGGACGGACCGAGCAGGCGTGCCGCGAGGCGGACATCGCCGTCGGCCTCGGCTATCACGCCGGCCTCCTCAGCCTCGCCGCCCTCAAGGGCGCGGACGAGGATGCCCTCGTCGCCCATTGCGAGAGCGTCGCCGAGCGGATCCCTCTCTTCGGCTTCTACCTGCAGACCGCGGTCGGCGGCCTCCCCTTGAGCGAGTCCTTCTGGCGCCGCTTCGCCTCGATCCCGAACGTCGTCGGCATCAAGATCGCCCCCTTCCACCGCTATCGCACGCTCGACGTGGTGCGCGGGGTCGCCCTCGCGGGCGCGGAGGACCGGGTGACGCTCTACACCGGCAATGACGACCACATCGTCGCCGACCTCCTCACCCCGTTCGACGTCCGGCGCGGCGAGGAGACGGTCCGCATCCGGATCAAGGGCGGCCTTCTCGGCCACTGGAGCGTCTGGACGAAAAGCGCGGTGGAGATCTTCGAGCGCTGCCGCGCGGCCGCCGGAACCGACACCGTGCCCGCCGACCTCCTCGCCCTCGACAGCGCCGTCACCGACATGAACGCCGCCGTGTTCGACGTCGAGAACGACTTCCACGGCGTGATCGCCGGATGCCACGAAGTGTTGCGGCGACAGGGGCTGCTCGAAGGCATCTGGTGCCTCGACCCGGCCGAGGGGCTCGGCCCCGGTCAGGCCGAGAAGCTCACCCGCGTCGCCGCCGACCATCCCGGCCTCGTCGACGATTCCTTCGTGGCGGCGAACCTTTCCCGGTGGCTCGGGTGAGCGCGGCGGAGGCGGCGACGGAGGCCGCGCCCAAGGCGCGCGAGCGCATCCTCGCCACCGCGGTGCGCGAATTCTCCGCCCGCGGCCTCGCCGGCGCGCGGGTCGACGTGATCGCGCGCGAAGCGGCGGCCAACAAGCAGCTCATCTACTACCATTTCGGCTCGAAGGAGGGGCTCTATGTCGCCGCCCTCGAGACGGTCTATCGGGACCTGCGCCAGCGCGAGACCGCGCTCGACCTCTCGCACGAGCCCCCGCTCGCGGCGATCCGCAAGTTCGTGGAATTCTCCTTCGACTATGTGATGGACCACCCGGAATTCGTGCGCCTACTCGCGCACGAGAACCTCCTCGAGGCGCGCTACCTCAAGGGATCGACCGAGCTGTCGGCGATGAAGATGCCGCTCGTCGACCTCCTCGGCGAGATCATCGCGCACGGCGTCGCGGACGGCGTCTTCCGCGAAGGGCTCGACCCGGCGATGCTCTACACGACCATTGCCTCGCTCTGCTTCTTCTACGCCTCCAACATCCACACCCTCTCGGTGTTCCTGGAGTCCGACCTCCACGCCCCGGACGCGGTGGCGCGCTACCGCGAACAGATCATCGGCGTGGTCCTCGCCTACATGACCGACCGCAGCGCCCCCGCCCCGTCGCTCCCGCCCCTTTGAAGCCGCCCCGCCACGCTCTAAGATCCGGTCAAAGCACCGTTCCGAGGGGGTGAGCGCGCGACAATGGGCGAGAACGCGACGGCGAACCTCTTTCTCCGGGTGATCTTCAACAACGACGCGATGCTCGGGCCGGGGAAGGCCGACCTCCTGGAGCATATCCGCGAGACGGGTTCGATCTCGGCCGCAGGGCGGCGCATGGGCATGAGCTACAAGCGCGCCTGGACGCTCGTCGAGACCATGAACACCATCTTCGAGGAGCCGCTCGTCGACAGCGTGCGCGGGGGGCCGAGCGGCGGCGGGGCGCGCCTCACCGCCGAGGGCGAGCGCGTCCTCGCCCACTATCGCAGCCTCCAGGGCCGCGCCTACGAGGCCGCCCAGGAAGACATCGCCGCCATCGAGTCGATGCTGAAGGATGTATCCGGCGGGAAATAACGCTTGCGCGACCCCACCCGCCTCGTCGATATTCCCGGCCGGACATATCGATTGGAGACTCCCATGCTTCGACGGCTCGCTCGCCGCACCCTGCTCAGCGGCTTCCTCGTCGTGGTCGGCGGCGCGCTCGCCGTCGCGGCGCCCCGCCCCGCCGCCGCGGACGACGTCGTCGTCTTCGCCGCCGCGAGCCTCAAGAACGCGCTCGACGATATCGGCGCTGAGTGGCAGGCCGAGACCGGGAAGTCGGCGACGATCTCCTATGCGGGCAGCTCCGCCCTCGCCCGCCAGATCCAGCAGGGCGCGCCCGCCGATCTCTTCATCTCGGCGAACCCCGACTGGATGGACACGCTGGAGAGCGACGGCCTGATCAAGGCCGACACGCGCCGCGACCTTCTCGGCAACGCGATCGTCCTCATCGCGACCGGCAAGGACGCCGCGTCCGTCGAGATCGGCCCCGGCTTCGACCTCTCCGGCCTCCTCGCCGATGAGCATCTCGCGATGGCGCTCGTCGATTCGGTCCCGGCCGGCGTCTACGGCAAGGCCTCCCTCACCGCGCTCGGCCTCTGGGACTCGGTCGCCCCGAAGGTTGCCCAGGCCGACAATGTGCGCGCCGCCCTCGCCCTCGTCGCGCGCGGCGAGGCTCCTTACGGCATCGTCTACGCGACGGATGCCGCGGCGGAGGACAACGTCACCATCGTCGGCGCCTTCCCGGCCGATTCCCACCCGCCGATCATCTACCCGGCGGCCCTCATCGCCGATTCCGACAACGTGGATGCGGCGGCCTTTCTCGACTATATTTCGTCGGCGCGCGCTCAGCCCCTCTTCGAGCGCCAGGGCTTCACCGTCATCGACTGACCATTGGCCGACCTCATCTCCCCCGCCGAATGGACCGCGGTCCTGCTGTCGCTCCGGGTCGCCGTCTGGGCGACCCTCGTCAGCCTTCCGATCGGCATCCTCGTCGCGCTCGCCCTCGCCCGGACCGAGTTCTGGGGCAAGGAGATCGTCAACGGGATCGTCCTCCTGCCGCTGATCCTGCCGCCGGTCGTGACCGGCTACATGCTCCTCGTCCTCTTCGGGCGGCGCGGGCCGATCGGCGGCTTCCTCTATGAGAATTTCGGCATCAGCTTCGCGTTCAGCTGGACCGGCGCGGTGCTCGCCACCGCCATCATGGGCTTCCCGCTGATGGTGCGCGCCATCCGCCTTGCCATCGAGGCGGTGGACCCGAAGCTCGAAGAAGCCGCCGGCACGCTCGGCGCCAGCCGCGTCACGACCTTCCTTGTCGTCACGCTGCCCTTGATTTTCCCCGGCATCATCGCCGGCGCGGTGCTCTGTTTCGCGAAGGCGATGGGCGAGTTCGGCGCGACGATCACCTTCGTCTCCTCAATCCCCGGCGAGACGCAGACGATCCCCTCGGCGATCTACGCCCTCCTCCAGGTGCCGGGCGGCGAGCCGCAGGCGCTGCGCCTCGTGGTCGTCTCGGTGATCGTGTCGATGGGCGCGGTCGTCGCCTCCGAGATCCTGGCACGGCGGGCGGCACGACGGATCGCCGGCGCATGAGCATCGACATCGCGATCCGCCACACGTTCGGCGCCTTCTCGCTCGACGTCGCCTTCGACGCCCCGCCCGGCATCACCGCCCTCTTCGGCCGCTCTGGCTCGGGCAAGACCACCATCGTCAACGCGGTCGCGGGCCTCTTCCAACCGCAGACGGGCCGCATCGTCGCCGGCGACGCCGTCCTCCTCGACACGGAGAGGGGCATCGCCATCGCCCCGCACCGCCGGCGCGTCGGCTACGTGTTCCAGGAAGGGCGGCTCTTCCCGCACCTCACGGTGCGGCAGAATCTCGCCTTTGGCCGCTGGTTCGCGCCCGCCCGCGCCCCGCGCGTCGAGACCGGGCCGATCGTCGCGATGCTCGGCATCGGGCACCTTCTCGACCGGCGACCGGGACGGCTTTCGGGCGGGGAGAAGCAGCGCGTCGCGATCGGGCGCGCGCTCCTGTCGAGCCCGCGCGTCCTCCTCATGGACGAGCCGCTCGCCGCGCTCGACGAGGTGCGCAAGAACGAGATCCTCCCCTATCTGGAGCGCCTGCGCGATCACACGGACGTGCCGATCCTCTATGTGAGCCACTCGCTCGCCGAGGTCGCGCGCCTCGCGACCACCGTCATCGCGCTCGATCACGGGCGGATCGTGCGGGCGGGCCCGGCCGGCGCGGTCCTCTCCGATCCCGACGCCGTGCCGCTTCTCGGCGTCCGCGACGCCGGCGCGGTGCTGACGGCGCGCATCGTCGGCCACCACGCCGCCGACGGCCTCACCGAGCTTGCCGTCAGCGCCGGGCACCTCTTCCTGCCGCGCATCGACGCCGCGCCGGGCGCCCCGATCCGCCTGCGCATCGAGGCGCAGGACATCATCCTCGCCCGCTCCGCGCCCGAGGGGATCAGCGCGCTCAATGTGCTGCCGGCGACGGTGACGGCGATCCATGTCGGCGAGGGTCCGGGCGCGGCGGTCGGCCTCCTCGCCGGGGAGGACCGGCTTCTGGCGCGCGTCACGCGCCGCTCGGTCGCGGCCCTCGGCCTCACCCCCGGCGCGCCGTGCTACGCGATCCTGAAGGCGACCAGCGTGTCGCGCCAGGATATCGGGCTCCTCTGACGGCTCAGCCGCGCACCCGCGCCGGACGCCCCGTCGGCGCGCCCGGCCCCGCCCGGCGCAGGATCTCCTGCACGAGGAGAACCGGCAGCGGCAGGGCGAGGATCAGCATCGCGAACCACATCGGCCGGATCTGGTAGCTGAAATCGACATTCGACAGGAGGATCTGCCAGGCCGGCAGATTGGTCCCGAGCGCGTACCATGCATACTCGACGAGCGCCGCCCCGACGCCCGCGAGCGGCACCACCACCAAAACGGCAGCAGCCGCCCCATGGCGCGCGCGCACCCCGTCGAGCGCGCGATAGAGCATCAGCCCGATGAAGATGCCGCTGAGGAGCACCGCCGGCGACACGTCCGCCTTCGACTGCATGAAATAATGGAGGAGGCCGAGCGGGGTGAGAACGTAGACCGCCTGGTGGATCCGGCGCCAGCGCGTGCCGAGCCGGCGGATCGCCGAGTCGAACGAGGTCGCGGCGAGCACCGACAGGCCGACGAGCGCGACGAAGCCGATCGTCAGATAGATCCGCAGCGCGATCTCGCTCGCCACCATCGCGAGGTCGAAGCCCTGGTCGACGATGTAGAGGCCGAAATGGCCCACGAGATAGGCAAATGCGGTGAGGCCGAGCAGGCGGCGGATGCCGACGAGGCGCGCCCAGCCGAGAAGCCGGCGCAAGGGCGTCACCGCGAGGGAGGCGATGAGGAAATAGAGCGTCCACTCCCCCGTCAGCAGCGTCGCCTCGCCGTACGGCTCGGCGGCATAGCGCCCCGTGATCAGCGCGCTGACGATGAACACGCTCGGCACCACCGCCGCCGCGAACGCCACCGTCCGCAGCCACGAGAATCGGCCGCGCCGGTCATTCCACGGCAGGTACGTCGCGATTGGCATCAGATTCGCTCCTCGTCGCGCGAAACGCGTCGGGCAACACCTATGGTCGACACGGTGCCACGTTGAGCGGGGATCACGCGAATGTTGAACGAGTTCAACGCGCGGGGATCGTTCCCGTGACACAAACGCACCGCGACAATCTTGGGAAAGAGCCCGTCCGACCTATCTGAAGGCGAAGAGTCAGTTTACATTTATGTTTCCTTTTCGATTGTGTTCTTCGTGTGGACATCCGCGCGGCCGTGGCGTTCCAGCCGTTTGTGTGGCCGTCGTTCCTTGGAATGCAGTAACGAGTGGGCCCGCGCCAACGACATGAAAGCTGTGCTCAAATCCATCCGCAACGAGGTGCTGCAGCCGCTGGTGCGCCGCCCTCGTCCCCTCCAGGTGGCCGCCCTGTGCTGGCGCCAGAAGGGCAAGGAGCGTGAAGTGCTCCTGGTGACGAGCCGCCGCTCCAAGCGCTGGATCCTGCCGAAGGGCTGGCCCATCCCCGGCCAGGACGGTGTCGGCAGCGCGCTGCAGGAGGCCTGGGAAGAGGCCGGCGTCCAGGGCAAGCCGAGCGCCGACGGCCCGATCGCCCGCTACACCTATGACAAGCGCGAGGAGTCGGGCATCAGGGTCCCGTGCGAGGTGCTGGTCTACGAAATCAAGGTCCAGGGTCTCGACAGCGACTATCCTGAGCGTCGTGAGCGCACCCGCCAGTGGGTGCCGGCCAAGAAGGCGGCGCAGATGGTGACCGAACCGAATCTCAAGGCGATCCTGCAGAATTTTTGACGCCGCGGACCCGGTGCAAGTCAGCTCTTCGTCGGCGAAGGGTTGACTCCGGGCGTCAAACAATGGTCGTCGCGTTGACGCCATCCGCGTCGACACGGCCGTTTTCACGGCTTCTCTGAATTCACGCTCACCCAAGCAGCAAGGAACGCGCGACGCGTGGCACTCGACGAAGGCAGACGGCGCTTTAAGGGCCTCGACAAGGATCTCGGGCGGATCGGTCAGGTCGAGTACGCGGCCCAATCGCTCCTCGCGCCGCTCGTCGCGCCGGCCATCGCGCTCGCCTTCATCGTCCTCGCCGGAGCGCTGTCGGCGCTCTATTTCGGCATGGCGAACACGCCGGTCATCGTCGTGGTCGCGGCGGCCTTCGGGGCCTACATGGCGCTCAATATCGGCGCCAACGACGTCGCCAACAACATGGGCCCGGCGGTCGGGGCGCGCGTGCTCACGATGGGCGGGGCGCTCGTCGTCGCCGCCATCTGCGAGACGGCGGGGGCGCTGCTCGCCGGCGGTGACGTCGTCTCCACCATCTCCAAGGACATCATCGACCCGAACGCCGTCGCCTCGCCGGACGTGTTCGTGTGGGCGATGATGGCCGCGCTCATCTCCTCCGCCCTGTGGGTCAACATCGCGACCTATATCGGCGCGCCGGTCTCCACCACGCACTCGGTCGTGGGCGGCGTCATGGGCGCCGGCATCGCGGCGGCCGGGATCTCCGTCGTCAACTGGTCGACGATGGGGGCGATCGCTGCGAGCTGGGTCATCTCCCCCCTCCTCGGCGGCGGCATCGCGGCCATCTTCCTCGCCTTCATCAAGTGGCAGATCGTCTATCGCGACGACATCGTCGGCGCGGCGCGGCGCTGGGTGCCGCTGCTGATGGCGATCATGGCAGGCGTCTTCGCCACCTATCTCGCGATGAAGGGGCTGAAGCGCGTCGTCGCGATCGACGGGCTGGCGGCGGTCGGGATCGGCCTCGCCGTCGCCATCGGCACCTATCTCATCAGCGTGCCGGTGATCCGCCGCCAGTCGGTCGGCCTCGAGAACCGCAAGCGCTCGCTGAAGCCGCTCTTCGGGCTGCCGCTGATCCTGTCGGCCGCCCTCCTCTCCTTCGCGCACGGCGCCAACGACGTCGCGAACGCGGTCGGCCCGCTCGCCGCGATCGTGGACGTCTCCCAGTCTGGCGCGGTGACGGCCGCCTTCGCGATCCCGGCCTGGGTGATGGTGATCGGCGCGTTCGGCATCTCGATCGGCCTCTTCCTGTTCGGCCCGCGCCTCATCCGCATGGTCGGCGACCAGATCACCAAGCTGAACCCGATGCGCGCCTATTGCGTGGCGCTGTCGGCGGCGATCACCGTGATCGTCGCCTCCTGGCTCGGCCTGCCGGTGTCCTCCACGCACATCGCGGTGGGCGGCGTCTTCGGCGTCGGCTTCTTCCGCGAGTGGGATTCGGAGCGCCGCTCGCGCCTCAAGGCCGGGCGGCCGCGGCGCGCCAAGCAGATCGACATCGAGGAGCGCAAGCGGCGCAAGCTCGTCCGCCGCTCGCACTTCATGACGATCGTGGCCGCCTGGGTCATCACCGTGCCCGCCGCGGCGACGATGTCGGCGATTGTCTACCTCGCCATCCGCGCGATGGTCGGCTGACAGCTCACCGCGCGACCGAGCGGTACGAGACGACGCGCCAAAGGTACGAGACCACCACGCTCGCGACGATGACGTTCGAGATCGGGTTCATCCACGCCTCGACGACGCGATATTGGGTGCCGAGAAGGTAGCCCGCCACCGCGAGGACCGCGGTGAAGGCCGTCGTGCCGATCGTCGTGTAGACGAGGAAGCGGCCGGGCGACATCTGCGCGACGCCCGCCGGGATCGAGATCAGCGTCCGGATCGTCGGCAAGAGGCGGCCGATCAGCACCGCGCTCTCCGAGTGGCGCGCGAACCAGGCGTGGATCTTGTCGATCTCCTCGTTCGTGATCGTCAGCCACCGGCCATAGCGCGCGATGAAGCGGTGGACGCGCGCAAGCCCCAGCCACCAGCCGACATAATACCAGAACGCCGCGCCGCCGACGGAGCCGAGCGTCCCGGCGAGGATGGTGAGCGCGAGGTTCATGTCGCCCCGGCTCGCGACATAGCCCGCGAGCGGCATGATGATTTCGGACGGGATCGGCGGAAAGACGTTCTCGAACAGCATGAGGAGAGCGAGGCCCACATAGCCTCCGTGCTCCAGAAGTGCCGTGATCAGATCGAACATTCCCGGTCCCCGTGGTCGCGTGCGGCGCGCGCCATCGGATGGCGCACATGCATCCAACGCGCCAGGGGCGGCGGGGTCGCGGACATGTGCGAATTCAAATGTCGCACCGATGGGCCGGACGGGTTTGGTGCTCCATATCCCTTCCCGTCCCCCCAATCGGTGACAGGAGACGAACGATGCAACGACAGAAGACGATCCTCGCCGCGGCCCTCATGGCGCCCGCGCTCGTGATTGCGCCGCTGGCCTCCGCCCAGACCCAGACGCCCCCGGCCGAGACGACCGCCCCGTCCGCGACGCCCTCCACCCCGGCGACCCCTGGCGCGACGACGACCCCGGCGGCGCCCGACGCGACGGCGACGACGACCACCACCCCCGCCGCGCCGAGCGCGACCGTGACGACCACCCCCGCCCCGGCGACGTCGAGCACGGCCGCCGCGCCCGCCACCCCCGCCGCGCCCGGTGCCGCGCAGGGGGTCACGATGACGCAGGCGATCGAGACCGCCGTCCAGGCCGTGTCCGGCAGCGGCGTGATCGATGCCGAGCTCGAGGACAAGCGCAGCGGCCCCGTCTACGAGATCGAGGTCGTCGCCGAAGATTCGATCATGGAAGTCCAGGTCGACGGCAACACCGGCGAAGTCCTGAACACCAAGAAGGAGCGCCTGAAGGGCCTCTGGATGGACTGGTTCCGCGCCGACCGGATCGAGGCGACCCGCGGCGCGCTCGGCACGCTGAGCGCCGCGATCGAGACCGCCGAGTCGACCCATTCCGGCCAGGTCGTCGAGGTCTCCCTCGACGAGGAGAAGGATCAGCTCTACTGGGATCTGGAGCTGAAGACGGCCGCAGGCGAGATGGAAGTGATGGTCGACACCGCGACGGGTTCGATCATTGCCAGCGATCGCGACTGACCCCGTCGGGGCGCCGGCGCTCGGCGCCGGCCCCCTTCGGCAGGACGCGCGAGGCAGCAGCGAGGCGATGAACATCCTTCTCGTCGAGGACGACGACCGCGTCGCGGCCCACATCACCAAGGGTCTTGGCGATGCGGGTCACGCGGTCGACGTCGCCACCGACGGCGAGGATGGCCTCGCGCGAATCCTGAAGGGCAGCCACGACGCCGTCATCCTCGACCGGATGCTGCCGAAAATGGACGGCATCAGCGTGCTGCGCGCGATGCGCGACGCCGGCAAGGCGACGCCCGTCATCGTCTTGAGCGCGCTCGGCGAGGTGGACGACCGGGTCAACGGGCTGAAGGCGGGCGGCGACGACTATCTCGTGAAGCCGTTCGCCCTCTCCGAGCTCGTCGCCCGTCTCGAAGCGCAGGTGCGGCGCGGGGCCCACCCGGCCGAGCGGATCAAGCTCGAATTCGCCGATCTCGTGATGGACCTTCCGCGCCGCGAGGTGTCCCGCGGGCGGCGGAAGATCGACCTCACGCCCCGCGAATTCCTCATCCTCGAATATCTGATGCGGCACGCGCGCCAGGTGGTGACGCGCAGCATGCTCCTCGAGAATGTGTGGAAGTACCGCTTCGACCCCCAGACCAACATCATCGACCAGCACGTGAGCCGGTTGCGCCAGAAGGTGGACCGGCCGGACGAGCTGACCCTCATCCAGACCGTGCGGGGTGCCGGCTACACCCTGCGCGAGTCCGACTGAAGGGACCGGCGGTGATCAGGGTCCTGAAGAGTCTGACCTTTCGCCTGGCGCTCTTCTATCTTGCGTTGTTCACCGTGTCCGTTGCGGGTCTCCTGGCGCTCGCCTGGTGGGTCGCGGTGCAGATCCCGCTGCAGGACGTGAGCCGCGGCCTCTCCTCGGAAGCCGAGCAGCTCGCCGGCTTCTACGCGCTCGACGACCCGCAGCCCCTCATCGACCGCCTCGTCCTGCGCGGCGACACGCCCGGCGAGCGGCACCCGGTCCACGCCCTCGTTGGTCCGGACGGGCGCACCCTCGTCGCCAACATCCCCCGCTGGCCGGGCCGCCGCGGCGACCCGTGGCTGAACTTCGAGCTCGACGAATACGAATCGTTCGACGGCGAGGAGCGCGAGGTCCTCGCCTACGACATCGACCTGCCGGACGGCGGACGCCTCCTCATCGGGCGCGACGTCGAGGATCTCGACGACCGGGAGGACCTCATCACCAACGCGCTCGGCTGGGGTGCAGCGGCGATCTTCGCCTTCGGCCTCCTCGGCGGCATCCTGATGAGCCTCATCGTCGCCCGCCGCATCGACGCGGTGCGCCGCACGGCCCGGCAGGTGATGGCGGGCGACCTCTCCGGGCGCGTGAAGGTGCACGGGACGAACGACGATTTCGACAGGCTCGGCGAGACGCTGAACGACATGCTCGCGCGGATCGAGCAGCTCGTGCAGTCGGTCGGGCGCGTCTCGGATTCGATCGCGCACGAGTTGCGCACGCCGCTGACGCGCCTGCGCGCCGACATCGAGGACCTTGCCCACGAGATCGACGAGACTCGGCCGGAGGCGTTGCGCCTCGTCGACCAGGCGCTCTTCGAGGTGGAGCGGCTGCAGGCGACGTTCGACGCGCTCCTGCGCATCGCGCGGATCGAGACCGGGCGCCATACGCGCACCGCCGAACCGATGAACGTCGCCGAGATCCTGGAGGACGCGGCCGACCTCTACGGGCCCGCGGCGGAGGAGCGCGCCCAGGCGATCGGCCTCTCGGTGGAGCCGAACCTCACCATCGTCGGCGACCCGAACCTCATGTTCCAGGCGGTCTCGAACCTCATCGACAACGCGATCAAGTACGGGCCCGAGGCGGGGGCGATCCTGCTCTCCGGCCGTCGGCGGGGCGACGCGGTGGAGATCGTGGTGGAGGATCGCGGCCCCGGCATCGACGAGGCGCACCGCGCGCACGTGGTGGAGCGCTTCTATCGCGCACCGGGCCACAATGCGGTGGACGGGCTGGGGCTCGGCCTCAGCCTCGTCGCCGCCGTCGCGCACCAGCACGGGGCGGAACTCGTCTTCGAGGACGCCGGACCCGGCCTGCGCGCGACGCTGCGCGTCCCCGTCCCCGGCCCGCGATAAAGGGCGGTTTCCAATGCGTTCACCCGCGGCCGATAAGAGGGCACGAGTTCGCCCGAACCGACACCGACGAGGAGGATCCATGGACCGCATCATCACGCTCAGCGCCGCCGCGCTCGCCCTGTCCCTGGCCGGCGCCCACGCCGAGGAAGCCCGCACCCGCATCCCGATCGACGTGACCGAGAAGGCGCCGCAGGGCGGCCTCGAATCGATCGCCGACGAGGCCAACGAGGTGGGCGAGATCGACGACGCCTCCCCCCTCGGCAGCCAGGAAGGCGGGATGGAGCGCGAAGTTCAGGAAATGAACGAGAGCGAATCGCAGGACGGCTGCATCAACAACAGCGACCAGGTCGGCTGCGAAGGCTTCACGAACTGAGCCCGATCGACGGGCTGCCCGGCGGGACGCGGCGCGCCCCGCCGATTGCCGCGCTCAGCGCGACATCAGGATCGGGACCGGCGAGGTCTCGAGGAGATCGCGCGTCGCACCGCCGAAGAGCGCCTCGCTGAAGCGGGAGTGGTTGTAGCCGCCCGTCACGATGAGGTCGGCGCCGACATCGCGCGCGTGGGTGAGGAAGGCGTTCGCGAAGGAGCGGTCGTTGCGCGCGAGCGTGTCGACCGAGACCTTCAGCCCCTGCCGCACCAGCATCGTCGCAAGGTCCGCGCCCGGCTCGGCCCCGTGCCGGTCGATCGTGACGCGCGGATCGAACATCACGACGCGCACGTCCGTCTCCGGCGTCAGGAAGGGTCGCGCGTCGGCGATGGCGCGCACGGCCTCGCGGCTTGCGTCCCAGCCGATCGCCACCGTCTTGCCGATCTCGTTGAGGCGCACGCCCGACGGCGTCACGAGCACGGGATGGCCGCTCTCGAAGAGGGTCGCGTCGAAGATCTGATGGATCGTCCCCGCCCCGTTGGATTGCGGCAGGAGCGCGATGTCGGCATAGCGCGCGTGACGGGCGAACTCCGCCCCCACCATGCCGACAGGCAGGCTGACGCCGCGCACCTCGAACGAGATCGCCTCCGTCGACAGCTTCGCGTCGAGCCGCTCGGCCGTCTCCTTCACGCTCTCGCGCGCGGCCTGGATGTCGTCGATATAGCCGGTGAACGGCACGTCGACCATGCTCGCATAGGGCTGGATCGGCTGAAGCCCGATCGTCAGCGCGACGAGGTGGGCATCATGATGACGGGCGAAGCTGACCGCCTGCGTGATCAGCTCGGCCCCTTCGTCGCTCTCTTCGGCGTAGACGAGGACGGTTTTGAAAACCATTGCATTTCTCCAACGATCGGACGGCTTTCTCTAGCGCCGTTCCGACCCAATCGCCCGACAATTAAGCACCTTCCCCACCGTGCGTGTTTTGACCTTGGTCAAGCGGGCGCGGCGGCGCTCAGCTTTCCACCCCGATAAAGGCGGAGGGGCGGCGCGCCGATTTCTGCACCACGACGCGATAGCTCTCGATCTTGCCGGACGGCCCCATGCACTGGGCCGTGCCCCAGAGATAGAGGCGGAAGAGGCGGAGCGTCTTGGCGCTGAAGGTCTCGAGCAGCTTCGGCGTCGCCTCCTCCAGATTGCGCGCCCACTGGCGCAGCGTCAGGAAATAGGAGTGCCGGTCGTTGTCGATGGTGACGATCTCGAAATCGCTCTGGTTCACCGCGGCGACGAGGCCGGGCATATGGACGAGCGAGTGGTTCCCCTCGAACACATGCTGGTGGGAGAAGGTGCTCGACGCGTATTTGCGCCGGTTCGCGGCGAAATCCATGTAGATCCGCCCGTCGTCGCGCAGGATCTGCCCGACATGGCGCAGGAAGCGCGCATAGTGCGGCAGGTGCTCCATCACGCCGAGGAGGACGACGGCGTCGAACTTCTTCTCCGACTGGAACTCGTAGATGTTGCGCAGGATCGGCGTCATGTTGGCGCCGTGCTCGCTCGTCGCGGCGAGATTCTTGAGGAAGGCGAGCTGCTCGGTCGAGATGGTGAGCATCGTCACCTCCGCACCGCGCGAGGCGGCGTAGTTCGAGAAGCTCCCCCAGCCGGCGCCGATATCGAGCACGCGCGAGCCGGGCTGAAGGCGGCAGGACTCCCAGATCTTGTCGAGCTTGCGCCGCGCCGCGACCTCCAGCGGCTCGTCGTCGTCGGCATAGAGCGCCTGCGAGTAGAGGCGGTGCGCCCTGTCGAGAAAGGCGAAGTAGAACGCGTTGCCGTGGTTGTAGTGCTTCGGCACCAGATCGTTGTCGTTCTTCACCTGCCCCCGGACGAATGGCAACGCGAAGCGCACGAACTGCAACCACGGATGATGGTCGGTCAGATAATCCCGCATATCGAGGAGCTTCAGGAGATCCCCGTCGAGATCGATGTCGCCCTCGAGATAAGCCATGGCGAGCTTGTATTCGTCGAGCGAACCCAACGCAGCCGCACCCGTATCGGTCTTCAGGTCTATGGTGAAGACGACCCCGTCGGACGCCGATGGATCACCGAACGTTTCCGTCGCGCCATCCGGGTATGTAACCTGGAATTGCGGAACGGCCGCGTGGCCAATTCTTTCCGAGACCGCCTTGGAGATGGAGGCCTTGTCTATCGCTGCCATAAGGGATCGCTCAAGGTCTTATTTTATTGGGGACGCGAGGACACGCACCACACAAATAAAGCAGAAACAAAGGAACACTTCATCGGAAATTTGAGATCATCCATAAGACGGCAAAGGATCTCAACGGATGCGACGGGGCTTCTTCGGCGTGCGACGCGCTAACTGGCGTTCGCCTTGTGCCGCTCCTCGCGCTCGGCGGCCTGCAGATTGCTGAGGAGGGTGCGCGCGGCGTCGAGCTCGATCCCCTCCACCTCGTCGGAGAGGGTGCGGCAGGCGCCGTCGAGCACCGCGATCGCGTCGACACGGTTGCCGATCCCGGACTGGAGCTGCGCGAGGTCGACGCAGGCGCGCAGCCGCAGGAAGCAGGCACCCTGCCCTTCCGCGATCTCCGCCGCCTTCGCGAACCAGGCGGCCGCGGCCCCCTTGTCGCCCCCCGAGAGCGCGTGGCGGCCGCGCAGGCGATAGAGCTCCGCCTCGCACCAGCGCACGTCCGTCTCGGCGATGGCGTCGGCGCAGCGGTCGAGCGCGTCGGCCGCGCGCTTCGGGTCACCGAGCGCGAACGCCCGTTCGGCAAGGCACAGGAGCATGAAGCCGATATTGTTGCGCTGGTCGGTCGGCGCGTTCGCCGAGATCTCCTTCTCCATCTCGTCGAGATGGGCGGCGTCCCCGTCCTCGTCGATCGCGAGTTCGGCGAGCCAGAAGCGGGCGGCCGCGTCGAAGGCGGGAAAGCCGCGCGAGCGGGCGAGCGCGCTCGCCTCCACCGCGAGCGCGCGCGCGGCCTCGAGATCCCCACTCAGCCGGTCGATCGCGACGAGGCGCACGAGCGCGTAGCCGAGGGTGAAGGGGTGCTCGAGATCGCGCGCGAGTGCGAGCGCGTCGGCCCGATAGGTCCGGTAGCGCGCGAGGTGGCCGCCGAGCCAGGCGTGCATCGCGAGCCACACGAGCGCGGTGCAGCCCGGATCCTGGCCGAGACGGTGGGCGAGCAGGCGGTCGCGGACCGGGTCGTAGGCGGCGTGGGCGATCGACAGGTGCCGGTGCGCGTTGTTGAGGTCGCCCGCCATCAGCTCGGCGATGCCGACGAGAAGCTCGGCCGTCAGCACAAGCTCGGGCTGGCCGAGCTTGTGGGCCGCCCCGAGGAGGTCGCCGCTGAGCGCCCGCGCCTTGGCGATCTCGGCGAGCACGATGGCGGCGCGGGTGAGGCCGAGGAGCGCGTGGAACTCGAAGCGGATGTCGCCGTGACGGCGCGCAAGGTCGAGGATGCGCTGGTAGTTCTCGTCGACCTCCTTGGTCGCGTAGCCGCGGGTCGCGACGATCACCGCGCCGAAGGGAGGGCGAAGGGCGAGCTCCAGCCGGTCGCGCTCCTCCCCGTCCGCGATATCGGCGAGGTTCGCGAAGCCCTGCTCCAGATGGTTGCGCGCCTCGACATAGGCCGAGCGCGTGAGCGCCAGCTCCGCCGCCTTCACGAAGAAGGGCACCGCCGTCCGCGGCTCGCCGGCGGCGGCGTAGTGGTTGGCGAGCAGGTGCGGCTCGCGCTTCGAGAGGTCCCCGAAGCTCGCCTCCAGCACCTGCGCGACCTGGCGGTGGAACTCGCGCCGGTCCCGCTTCAGGAGCGAGGAGTAGGCGGCGTCGACGATGAGGGCGTGGGCGAAGCGGTATTCCACGCCGTCATGGAGGCGGCGCACGGCGATGAGGCCCTCGCGCTCCAGCACCTCGAGCCCCTCCTCCAGCGCGTCCTCCTCGAACGGCCATGTCGCGCGCAGGAGCGCCTTGGAGAATTGGCGGCCGAGGATCGCGGCGAACTGGGCGACGCGCTTGGTGCGGCCGAGACTGTCGAGCCGGGCCTGGAGGACCTGCTGCAGCGTGATGGAGGGACCGAGCCCGCTGGCGTCCGCGTCGTGCTCGCTGAGCGCGCGGTCGGCGAGCACACGCACGGCCTGCTGGATGAAGAGCGGGTTGCCGTCCGTCTGCTCCACGATCCGGTCGATGCCGAGCTGGGAGAGGGTCGTCTCGCTCGTGAGCAGCGCCACGAGGCTACGCGCCACTTTCGGCTCCAGCCGCGCGAGGCGCAGGACGCACCCGTCCTCGACCGTGCCGAGGTCGAAGCCGCCGCCGCGCGTCGTGAGGACGAGCAGGATCGGCACCTCGGTGATCGCCTTCACCATCTGGTTCAGGAACTCGGACGTCGTCGCGTCCATCCAGTGGACGTCCTCGACCACGATGAAGAGCGGCTGGTGGGCGGCGAGCCCGGTCACCCACTCGATCAGCGCCGAAAAGAGGCGCTCCTTGAATTGCGCGGGCGGAAGCTGGGCGATCTCGGCCGGGACGCCGAGCCCGATCGACATCAGCCGCGCCATCAGGCCGATCGCCTGCTCGTCGAGGATGATGTTGCTGCGCACGAACTGGGAGAGCTTCTGAAGCCGGCTCTCCGGGTCGTCCTCCGGCTTGATGCGGCAGACATACTCGAAATAGGCCGAGACCGGATGGAGTGCGGTGTCCTTGCTGAGCTCGGAGCACTGGAAGATCATCCGCGTCGTCGTCGCGTCGCGCGCGCTCGCATAGAGGTTGCTGACGAGCCGCGACTTGCCGATGCCGGGCTCGCCCTCGACCATCACCACCCGGCCGCGCCCCTCGCGGGCGAGGCGCCAGGCCTCGAACAGGGTGGCGCTCTCGTCCTCGCGCCCGACGAACTCCTCGCTGCCCAGCGGATGGCGGGCGAGGAAGCGGCTTTCGATGCGGCGGGGGGCGACGACGCGCCAGCAGCGGATCGGCTCGTCGAACCCGCGCAACTCGCGCGAGCCGAGATCGACATAGTCGAACTCCTCGCGGGCGAGGTCGTGGGTGCCGTCGCTGACGACGATCCAGTTCTCCTCGGCGACGCTCTGGAGGCGGGCGGCGAGGTTCGGCGTCTCGCCGACGACGGCCTCGTGCTCGGTGAAGCCGCCGGCGGCCATGTCGCGCACGACGACGGGGCCGGTCGCGATGCCGATACGCACGCCGAGCGCCACGTCCGGCCAGACCGAGAGGGAGCGCACCGCGTCGGTGACGGAGAGGGCGGCGTGCAGCGCGCGCGAGGCGTCGTCCTCGTGCGCGCGGGGGTAGCCGAAATAGACGAAGACGCCGTCGCCGACGACCTTGGCGACGAAGCCGTCATAGCCCTCGGTGTGGCGCGCGACGGTCTCGATATAGCTCGACAGCACCTCGGCCCAGTCTTCCGGGTCGAGCTTTGCCGACAGGAGCGTGCTGTCGATGAGGTCGCAGAAGAGGAGCGTCAGGAGACGCCGTTCGGAGACGGCCGACTGCCGGCGCACGCCGCCGCGCACACCGGCCGCGCGGCTCAGGGCGCGCTGCAGGCGCAAGGCTTCGACGTCCTCGATCCCGCGCGCGCGCAGGTCCTCGAGCGACAAGCCGCGCAAGGTGGAAAGGTCCATGACTTCGCCGGAAAAACGAGTGGCGACGTCGTGGAAACCGTTCGCAACCAACCACTGCCAGGCGTTTTCCATCCCGGTTCTTCAGTCTTCGCCATCGTCTCGTGTCGCGCTTGCCTGACAGCCCCCCTGCAAGCTGTCAAGAACAACTCCACCGGCCGCGCCACGCATTCGTCGAGATCACGCCAATGTTAAATAATCATCAGCGCCCACTGGTTCTTGCGCCAAACTGCTCAGAAACATGATGATTTCTCGTTTTATTTTCTAACTAAAGCATTTCGCCCCTGCGCACCTCCCGCTCGCGTTTCGCGGTGCCGGCGGATCGGACGAGGCGGCCCGGCGCACGCGCCGGCCGCCGGAGTCGCCCGCCGCCAAGCCTTGCATCGATGAAAATGCAATCGGGCGCCCCCGCACGAGTTGTTGTCATGTTAGTCTTCTATCCTCGGATCTCCACCGACTAAGAAAAACCGCAAGCAAAAGGCAAATGGAGGGCAACCGATGAGCTTCCAAAGCGACATCGATGATCTTGAGACGATCGACCCGTCGATCATTACGGTCAACGTCACGGGCGCGTTCAGCGGACCGAACTTCGTCAACGGAACGAGCAAAAATCCACAGACCAATACGATCCAGGTGATCGACTCGAACACCGCCGAAATCACCATCCAGGGTGGGCTCGACGGCACGATCTTCTACCGCCAGGTCTATACCGGCGAAAATTTCGGCATCACGCCGGACGGGCGGTACACGGGCACGATCTTCAGCTTCAAGGTCACGCAGATCGGGACGCCCGCCAACACCTTCTCGATGGTCCACCTCAACACGTCGCTGGACTCGGCGAACCAGTCGGCGACAGACCCGAACGTCGATTTCATCGACCTCCTCGTGGTGCCGCTGCGCTACCGCTTCAATGGCGGCCCGTTCGACGACACCTTCCTCACCGGCTCGTTCGGCGACGTCGCACGCGGCTTCGACGGGAACGACGAATTCAACGGCCTTGCCGGCGACGACACGCTGCTCGGCGATGACGGGCTCGACACGCTGCGCGGCAATGACGGGTCGGACGTGCTGCGCGGCGGTGCGGGCGACGACAGCCTCCTCGGCGGCGCCGGGCGGGACACGATCGTCGGCCATGACGGCGACGACCTCATCCTCGCCGGGGAAGACGGGGACGAGATCAACGCCGGCAAGGGCCGGGACGATGTCCGCGCCGGGTCCGGGGATGACAGGATCCTCGCCGGGGCCGGGGCCGACACCGTGACGGGCGCGTCAGGGGCCGACACGATCAACGGGGGCGGCGGCCGGGACGATCTGCGCGGCGGCAACGAGTCCGACGCAATCAGCGGCGGCGGCGGCAACGATTCCATCACCGCCGGCCGGGCGGACGACGCGGTCCTCGGCCAGGCGGGCGACGACATCCTTCTCGGCAATGCCGGGGACGACACGATGGATGGCGGCGGCGGGGACGACTTTCTCGACGGCGCGATCGGGGCCGACCTCCTCCACGGCGGGAGCGGGCGAGACGACATCTATGGCCGCGACGGCACGGACCAGATCTTCGGTGATTCCGGGGCGGACTATATCGCCGGCGGCACCGCGGGCGACTACATCGAAGGCGGCGCCGGAAACGACGTCATCGCAGGCAACCAGGCGAACAGGGTGACACCGGACTTCGCGGTCGACACCTTCATCTTCAACGGCGCGTTCGGGCGCGATGTCATCACCGATTTCGAGGTCGGCTTCGACGCGATCTCGTTCGGGGGCGGCATCACCGACAGCGACGTCACCACCATCATCGACGGTGACGACGTCGTCATCCGGGTCGACCGGAACGGGGTCCACACCGTGACGCTGGTCGGCGTCGCGGACGGGTTCGACCCGGAGATCGACATCAACTTCCTCTTCTGAGGAAGCGGCGCCCGCCCTCGAGGGGCGGGCGCTGGCGCCTCAGTGGCGGAAGTGGCGCATCCCGGTCATGACCATCGCCATGCCGGCCGCGTTCGCCGCCGCGATCACCTCCTCGTCACGGCGTGAACCGCCGGGCTGGATCACCGCCGTCGCGCCGGCCTTGGCGATCGTCTCGAGGCCGTCGGCGAAGGGGAAGAAGGCGTCGGAGGCGGCGACGCAGCCGATGGTGCGCGTCTCGGCCTCGCCTGCCTCGCGTGCGGCGTCGGCCGCCTTCCAGGCGCCGATCCGGGCCGAGTCGACGCGGCTCATCTGGCCCGCGCCGATGCCGACCGTCGCACCGCCCCTGGCGTAGACGATGGCGTTCGACTTCACGTGCTTCACCGCGCGCCAGGCAAAGCGCAGGTCCGCCCACTCGGCCTCGGTCGGGGCGCGGTCGGTCACGACCTTCAGCTCCACCTCGTCGATGACCCCGGCGTCGAGGTCCTGCACGAGGAGGCCGCCGCCGACCGAGCGCACCATCGTGCCGCCGGGCGCCGGAAGGCCCTTCGTGAGGAGAACGCGCACATTGGGCTTCGCGGAGAGGACCGCGAGCGCCTCCTCGGACGCGCCGGGCGCGATCACGACCTCGGTGAAGATCGCGGCGATCTTCTCGGCCGTCGCCTTGTCGAGCGCGGCGGAGAGGGCGACGACGCCGCCGAAGGCGGAGACGGGATCGCACAGGCGCGCCGCTTCGTAGGCCTCGGCGAGGCTTGCGGCCGTCGCGATGCCGCACGGGTTCGCGTGCTTCACGATGACGACGGACGGCCCTTCGGTGAAGTCGGCGACCGCGGTGAGCGCGGCGTCGGCGTCCGCGACGTTGTTGTAGGAGAGCGCCTTGCCCTGGACGACATCGGCGGACGCGATGCCCTCCCCGCCGACCGAGCGGTAGAAGCCGGCGGACTGGTGCGGGTTCTCGCCATAGCGCATCTCGGCGACGCGCCGGCCGCCGAAGGCGCGCCAGACGGTGTGGTCGACGCTGGTGTCGTCGTCCACCGTCGCGCCGTCGAGCCAGCCGGCGATCGCCGCATCATAGGCGGCGAGGCGGGAGAAGGCCTTGGCGGCGAGGCGACGGCGGAGCGCGAAGGGCACCGCGCCCTCCCCCGCCTCCAGCGCGTCGGCGACGGCGCCATAGTCGGCCGGGTCCACCACCACCGCGACGTGGTGGTAATTCTTCGCCGCGGCGCGGGTCATGGACGGGCCGCCCACATCGATCGTCTCGACGAGGGAGAGCTCGTCCGCCGCGTTCTCGAGCGCGTTCTCGAACGGGTAGAGGTTGCACACCACGACGCCGATCGGGACGATGCCGGCCTTGTCGATCGCGGCGACGTGCTCATCCTTCGACAGATCGGCGAGCAGGCCGCCATGGACGGCGGGATGGAGGGTCTTCACCCGGCCGTCCAGCATCTCGGGCACGCCCGTGAGGCTCGCGACGTCGGTGACGGGCAGACCCGCCTCGGCGAGCGTCCGGCTCGTCCCGCCGGTCGAGACGAGCTCGATGCCGAGGGAGACGAGGCGCTGGGCGAACGGCACGAGCCCCTCTTTGTCCGAAACGGAAAGTAGGGCGCGTCGCACCTTGTTCGGCGTGGTCATGGTCGCTCTCTGGTCTATTCGGGTTCAATGTCCTCGGCGCTTTCCGCCTCGATGTCGAGCGGCGCCGCATGACGGGCGATGTGCCAGCGGACGGTGTCGTCGGTCAAACTATTCCCGGCGACGACGATCTGGGTTGTGCGGCGGACCTGGCGCGGCCCGACGAGCACGATGGAGTCTTCAAGCGCCAGTCCCGGCCCCTCGTCGAGCCCGAAGAGCCAGATCGCGCTGTCCGGCAGCGTCATGAGAACGCGGTTCCGCTTCGGCTCGAGCCGCGCCTTCACGTTGGGGCCGAGATGAAAGCGGACGACGAAGGGATACCCGTCGAGCCGGTCCGGCCCGATGAGGCGGTCGGTCCCGTCGAGCCAGAGCCCGTCGTCTGACAAGGCGAGCGTGCGCTCGTGGAGGAGGCCGAACGCGTCGTGATAGCCGTCATGGTCGGCGCGGGCGGTGAGGCCTTCGCGCGTGACGTCCACCCGGCGCGGGCCGCGATAGAGGACGGGGCCGAGATAGCCGACGAGGGGCCAGCGCTCCAGCACCTTGGCGCTCGACCGCTCGGCGATGACGAGGGTCGATTGCGCCGCGCTGGCGCGGGCGGCGGCGATCCAGTCCGGCCGCGCCCGCTCCAGCGCCCCGCAATTGACGACGAGGCGCGTCGCCCCGTGGGCGAACTCGAAGGCGAGCGTGCTCGCATGGGCGCGCTGGGCGTGGGAGGGAGGCGGCGCGCGCCCGGTGTCGAAGAGGACGACCGTGCCGCCCGCGGCGAGGCGCTGATAGCCCGAATAGCGCGCGTTCGGCGCCGGGTGGCCCTGCACGTCGTCATAGTCGAGCGCGGCCTCCATCAGGGCGGGCGAGACGATGCCGGTGCCGTGGAAGGTCGCAAGGCCCCCGTCCCCGTAGCGGAAGAAGCGCAGCATCGGGAAAACGCGGTCGATCGTCTCGCGCAGAAAGTCCGGCGTGGGGAGCTGTCGGCGGGTGAGCGCCTCGCGCAGCGGGATGAGGACCGCGAGGATGGTGAGAAGCGCCTCGGGGCTGCGGGAGGCGTGGCCGCCATCGGGGAGGATCTCGTCGCTCACCGCATCCGCGAGCGCGCCCATCGCCTTGCGCGCGAGCCGCCCCTCGTCGGCGATCACCGTGCCCGCGATGGCGAGCGTTGCGGCGACGCGCAGCCGCGTCATCCCCTTCGGCAGGAGCGCGAGGGCGCGCTCGAGGCGCCGCATGTGCCGGCCGAGGGCGCGCATATAGCGCTGGCGGAAGGCGGGGTCGGCGCCGATGAGGAGGAGCGGCGACTGGACGAGCCAGGCATATAGGCGGTCCGCCATCACGTCCGGCTCGTTGGCGATGTCGCCGTTCGCGCTCGGCGCGGCGAGCCACTCGTCGAAGAGGGCGCGGGCGTTCGAGGAGGACAGGCGATCGGCCTGCGCGTCGAGATGGTGGAGCCAGCCGAAGCTGTGGAGGGCGCGCGCCCAGTCAGGCGAGGGCGCGTCGATCATGAAGGGGGAGCGCGCCGAGGCGTCGACGACGACGCCCGCGAGGGCGAAGACGCCGGCATAGATGTCAGCCGCGACCGCCGGATCAGGGTCGACGAGCGCCTCGGGGGCGAACATCACGCGCGCGGGGATGACCGAGACCGGCCGCTGCCACAGGAGGACCCGCACGCCGGCGAGCACCCGCGCCGAAAGCCGCCTGAGGGCAAAGCCGATCAGCGAGGAGAAGGTCGTCACCGTGGGGCCGGACTTCGACAACAGGTTCTCGTCTTCTCGCGGAGGCCGTGGTCGACGTCCGCTCGTTGGCAGGGCTTCGGCGAAGCGGTTCGCGCTCATCTAGCGCATGTTGCCACAAAGCGAACCCACCTTCCTCCGGCGGGCGCGCGGCACCTGCGAAAATCTCCGCCTTGGGGCGGGTTTTCAGACTTTGCGGAAGCGGGCGGCGAAGAAGCCGTCGAGGCCGCGCAGCTCTGTCTCGGGGATCGCCATGTGCGGCAGTGTGCGCATGGTCCCCTCGGGCGTCGCGAACGCGGCGGGGACGCCCTCATTGATCGGGTCGAGCTGGAGCGCCGGGAGGTGCTTGGCGACGAAGCGGATCTGCGCCTCGCCCTCCTCCGGCTCGATCGAGCAGGTGGCGTAGACGAGGCTGCCGCCGCTCTCCACCCGGTCGGCGGCGTGGCGCAGGAGATCCTTCTGGACGCGCGAGAGGGCGGTGATGTCGGTCTTCGACTTCGCCCAGGCGACGTCCGGCTGGCGGCGCATGGTGCCCGTCGCCGAGCAGGGCGCGTCGAGGAGCACGGCATCGTAGGTGCCGCCCGCCTCCATCGCGTCGCCGACGACGACCTCCACACGGTCGCTGAGGCGCGTGCGGGCAAGGTTCTCGCGCAGCCGCTCGGCGCGGGCCGGGTCGATCTCCACCGCGGTCACCTTCGCGCCGCGGGCGGCGAGCTGCATCGTCTTGCCGCCGGGGGCCGCGCACAGATCGAGGACGCGCTTGCCCGCGACGTCGCCGAGGATGAGGGCCGGAAGCTGGGCCGCGAAATCCTGCACCCACCAGCCGCCTTCCGCGTAGCCCTCGATCTCCGTCACCGTGCCGGTCGGCAGGCGCGCGCCGCCGGTCGGCAGCGGCTCGGCCCCCTCGGGCAGCGGGCCGCCGGTCGCGGCGAAGGCGAGGTCGAGGCTCGGCTCCTCGCGGTGAATGGCGGCGATCGCCCCCGCCGTCGCGGCGCCATAGATCTCGACCCAGCGCCGCCACACCCAGTCCGGCGTGTTCGCCTCCACCGGGAGGCGCGCGAGGAGAAGGTCGCGCTCGCGCACGAGGCGGCGCAGGACGGCGTTGGCGAGGCCGGCGAAACCGCCCGTCGCCCCGTCGCCCTTCAGGAGCGCGACCGCGACATTGACGGCCGCATGGTCCGCCTGGCGCATGAAGAGGAGCTGCGCGGCCGAGATGCGTAGGATCGCGCGCACGGCGCTCGCCCGCTTCGGCAGCGGCTTGTCCATGAGATTGGCGAGGCACCAGTCGATATCGCCGCGGCGGCGCACCGTGATGCGCGCGATCGCGCGGGCGAGCGCGGCGTCGCGCGGGTCGAGGGCGCGCGTGTCGTCGCCATCGAGGACGGCGGCGAGCGGCTGATGGTCCTCGCAGACCGCGGAGACGATCTCTGCGGCCGCGGCGCGCGGGTCGCTGCCGCTCGTCTCACGCGCGCGCTTGGCGCCCTGGTGGTTGCCACGGGAGGGCGGTCGCCGACGCGCGCCGCCTCTGGTCTCGGTCTGTGTCATCCGCCCAATTGGCGCACAAATCGCGCGCCACTCAAGAGGAGATTCGCCGCGCTCCCGTGTCGGCGCGGCGCGGGCGGCTCAGCCCCAGGGGCCGGAGTTGCGCGGGCGGCCGCGCGGAGCCGACGGCGCGCCCCAGGGACCGCGCGTCTGCCGGTCCGGGGCGGGCGCGAGAGAGGCCGGCGTGCCGCCGATCTCGCCCGCATACTCGCGCAGCCGCGCGATGCGGTTCGCGGTGTTCGGGTGGGTGGAGAAGAGGTTGTCCATCCGCTGGCCCGACAGCGGGTTGATGATGAACATGTGCGCGGTCGCGGGCACCGCCTCCGCCTCTTCGTTGGGGATCGTGCGGCCGCGCTCCAGCTTCTCGAGCGCCGAGGCGAGCCACAGCGGCTGGCCGCAGATCTCTCCGCCGCGCCGGTCGGCCGCGTATTCGCGCGTGCGGCTGATCGCCATCTGCACCAGCATCGCCGCCAGCGGGGCGACGATCATGGTGAGGAGCACGCCGATGAAGCCGAACGGGTTCTCCCTGTTGCGGCCGAACAGGAAGGCGAAGTTCGCCAGCATCGAGATCGCGCCGGCAATGGTCGCCGTCAGCGTCATGATGAGGGTGTCGCGGTTCTGGACGTGGGCGAGCTCGTGGGCCATCACGCCGGCCACCTCCTCGCGCGTCATGCTGCGCAGGAGGCCGCGCGTCGCCGCCACGGCCGCGTTGTCCGGATTGCGCCCGGTCGCGAAGGCGTTCGGCTGGTCCTCGTCGAGAATATAGACGCGCGGCATCGGAAGCTGCGCGCGGGCGGCGAGCTCACGCACGATGCCGTAATATTCGGGGGCGGTGCGCTCATCCACCTCCCGCGCATGGTGCATGCGCAGGACGAGCTTGTCCGAATTCCAGTAGGAGAAGAAGTTCAGCGCCACGGCGATGCCGAACGCCACCAACATTCCCTGCTGCCCGCCGATGACGAAGCCGACGCCCATGAAAAGCGCGGTCAGGCCCGCGAGCAGGAGTGCCGTCCGAAAATAGTTCATCCGCCCGTCCGTCTATCTCCGCTCATACAGGCAAAATATTTGTACCCTGCAGAGCATTATCAACAGGCCCGGGCGCCTGAGACCGCTATCCGGCGGCGCTTTTGTCCTCGCCCGCCGTGGGAGCCTCCCACCGCAAAACGACGAACTTGTGGCGGTCGAAGAGCGGACCGAGGGGGCCGAGCGACACCGTCTTGATCGCCTTGGCGCCGACGCCCTGGTAGACGCGCATCGCGGCATCCGCGGTAATGCTGGCTTCGGTGCGCCACGCGCGCTTGCCGCGGCGCACGACCTCGTCGCCGAGCCAGTGGAGGAGCGCCGTCCCGATGCCGCGCCCGCGCGCCTTCGGATCGACCTTGAAGCCTTCGAGATAGAGCTCGTCGGCGCGGCCGCGACGTAGCGTCGCCTCCGTCAGGAGATAGCGCGCCGTGCCGCCGACGGCTCCGAAATGCTTGCGATAGCGGGAGGCGTCCGGCCAGACCGAGCCCTCACCGTCCATCCGGTAGGAGATGAGGCCCGCGACCTCGCCCTTCACGAGGGCGATGCAGATCCGGTCCGGCCGCAGGCGGTTGCCGAGCACCTTCTCGCGCACCTCCGGCAGGCCGACGATGCGGTTCAGCGTGGCGCGCTGGGCGACGGAGTAGGCTGCGGCGTCCGCCTGGAGGCTCTCCGGCACCGGAGAGACGAGCATCCAGTCTTCGCCCTGCTTGTAGATGCATTCGGGCGGGATGTCGGTGTGAGTGGCGGCGGCCATGGTGCGAGTTCCGGAACAGACGCGTGACAAGGAGACCATCGCACGAGGCGATGGCGGCGGCGCAAGCCGGTTCCTCACATACTATGCGTCTTTCTCCAAGTGCGCACGGTCGAGGGCGAGGAGCGTGTCCTTGTCCATCAGGAAGTCGCTGTCGCGCCAGACGCCTTCGAGACGCTTGAGGCGCACGCCGATCTCCGGCCCGCTCGGCGCGCCCTGCTCCAGGAGATCGGCCCCGGACACGGGGAAGCGCGGGCGCACCCAGGCGCGCGCGTCGCGTAGGATCCGGCCGACATCGATGACGTCGACCCCCTGCGCGAGCGCCAGCAGGAGCCCGTCGCAGAAGGCCTGATCGCCGTGTTCATAAAGAAGGACGCGCACGTGCGGGGCAGAGCGCGGCGGCATCTCCCGCGCGGCGCGGAGCGCGGCGAGCCCCCGGTCGCGCCGCTTGCGCGAGAGTTTCAGCGCGGTCGCGGCGGCGGAGAAGGCGTCGACGTCGAACTGGACGAGCGCGACGAGGCCGAGGACGGGCGAGAGCGAGCGCCCCGCCGCCGCCTCGACGCGCGCGAGCGCACGGAAGCCGGCCGAGGAGAGCGGCATCGGCAGGAAGGGCGCGAGGAAATCCTCCGCGACGAGAATGTCCACCGCGTCGACGGCCCCCTGCGCGCCCATCAGGCGGAAGAGCTCGTGCTGGACGCGCTCGACCGCGAGCCCGGCGAGGAGCGCCTTGTGGGCGCGCGAGGCGGCGAGTCCCTCTGCGTCGAACGGGCCGCGCCCATAGGCGGCGTGGAAGCGGAAGAAGCGCAGGATGCGCAGATGGTCCTCGAGGATGCGCTGCCCGGCGTCCCCGATGAAGCGGACATGATGGTCGAGACAGTCACGATAGCCGCCGACATAGTCGCTGCCGACGCCGTCGCGGTCGACATAGAGGGCGTTCATCGTGAAGTCGCGCCGGCCGGCATCCCGCGCCCAGTCGTCGGTGAAGCGCACCGTGGCGCGTCGGCCGTCGGTCGTCACGTCCTCGCGCAGCGTCGTCACCTCGAAGGGCTGGCCGGCGATGGTGATCGTGAGCGTGCCGTGGACGAGGCCGGTCTCGTAGACGTGGAAGCCCGCCGCCTTGGCGACGCGGGCGACGGTCTCGGGCGTCGCGACGGTCGCGACGTCGATATCGTCGATCGGCTCGAGGAGGAGGCTGTTGCGCACGGCGCCGCCGACGACGCGCGTGTCGGCAACGCCGCCAAGCGCGTCAAACAGTTGCGTCATCGGCCTGCTTCTCAGCCAATGCGCGGACAGTTGGAACCGCTCGACCACGCGTCAGGCTACCATCGCTGCATTGCGGCACAAAGCGCCGCGCCCCGCTTTCCCCTCATTCGCGCGGCCGGAAGCCGCCGGGGATGAGCTGGCCGTCGCGCAATTGGGTGGGAACATAGACGCCGTCGCTCTCGCTGCCTGACATGGCGAAATATACGAAGCCGAGGATCACAAGGACGAGGCCGGCGAGAGAAAGATAGAAGGTGGCGCGGCCGAGACTCTGCACCCGTGCCCCTGTCGGCCCCTGCGTCGCGACGCGATAGACGAAGAAGCCGATGAACGGCAGCAGGAACAGGACGATCTGTGTGATGATGACGCGTATCATTCCGGATAGAGCCGTTCGCTGACGAGCTTCAGGATACCCGCGGTCACACCCCAGATCCGCCGGTCGCGATAGTAGACCTCGAAATAGCGCCGCATCTCGCCGTCGCGCTCCACCTCGACCTCCCGCCGCTCCGCGTGGCTCATCACGAGCGCCCAGGGTGCGGTGAAGGCGGCGGCCACCTCGTCGGGGCTCGCGTGGAGCACGACGGGGCGGCGCAGGACGCCGAGGACGGGGATCACATAGAAGCCGGTCCGCGTCACGTAAGGCTCGCTGACGCCGAGCGGGGCGACCGCGTCCGGCGGCAGGGCGATCTCCTCCTCCGCCTCGCGCAGTGCCGCCATCGTCGGCGTCTCGGCGTCCTCGATCTTGCCGCCCGGCAGCGCGATCTGCCCCGCATGGGCGGAGAGGTGCGCCGCCCGCTCGGTGAGGATGACCGCGAGGCGCCCCTCCTCGTCCTTGGCGAGCACCATCAGCACGGCCGCCTGGCGCAGCGGCGCGAAGTCCGGATCCGGCCAAAGGTGCGGGTTGAGGACGTGGTCGCCATGGACCGGCGTGTCGTCGCGCAGCGGCTCAAGCGGCGGATGGAGAAGTCGCGCGCGCCAGATGAGGTCGACGAAGGCGGGGTCCTCGGGGTCGGGCGGGAGGATCGCGATCGGCTCGGCCCCCTCGCCCGCGACCGGACGGACGGGAATCGCGTCCTGCGCCTGCGGCGAATGCGCCGTCTCGTCGGGCCCCGCTTCGGCCGTGTCACCGGCCTCGCGGCCCTCCATGTGGCGATCCGTCACGCGTCGGCCTCTGCGTTGGTGTCGAGGGGGAAGAAGGTGCCGGCGCTCCAGACGCCGAACCGGCCCGCCTCGCGCGGCGATTCGTCCGCAAGATCAGCAAGTTCCAGCGCCATCGGCCGTGTGAGTCGCGCCTCCAGCCCGCCGCGCACGCGCACATAGGGGAGGAAGCCGCCGGTGTCCGCCTCGACGCCCGCGCGCAGCGGATGGTCGGCGTCGACGGTCACGACATCGCCCACATTGGTGCGCAGCGTCAGGTTCATCGCCGCGCCCTCGCCTTCGGCGACCAGCTCGACGGCGACGAACGGGGCGTCATCCACATCGATCGTGACCTTCTCTACGGGAGTAACGAGGACGAAGCTTGCGTCAGGCTCTCTTCGCAGAACACTCGAAAAGAGCCGCACAAGCCGCTCCCTGTGGATGGGCGTCCCGAGATAATACCACGTGCCGTCGGCCGCGATCCGCATCGGGATGCGCCCGCAATCGGCGGGATTCCAACGCTCTACAGGCGCGGCTCCACCACCGAGCTCGGCCGCGCGCGCAATCAGCGCGCCGAGCGGGGTCGCGGGATCTTGATCGAGTTCGTCGTCTGTGTGCGCCACCAGACCGCAGCTCTCCAGTTGCAAGGCGTCGAGCGATGGGCAACGCTCTCACCCGACGATCTAATGCATAGCGTTCGGCCTTCCAAACCATGAACAAATGGTTAGGCGACTGCGGCCCAGACCTTGCTTTTAGTCATCAGGGTCGCCGGGCAGGCGAGCCCACAGAGGTGTGTTATGAATAACTTCAGTGTCATCGAGCCCACCGACGACCTTGTGCGCGTCGCCGAAATCGAAGCAGCCGTTGCCCGCCTCAGCGCCGCGAAAACCGAGGTGGATCGGATCATTTTCGGTCAGGGCGATGTGGTCGAGCGCTCGCTGATCGCGATCCTGTGCGGCGGTCATGCCCTGCTCGTCGGCGTGCCCGGCCTCGCCAAGACGAAACTTGTCTCCACTCTCGGCACGGTCCTAGGACTGGATGACCGGCGGATCCAGTTCACCCCGGATCTCATGCCGTCCGACATTCTGGGCGCGGAAGTGCTGGAGCAGGCCGCCACCGGCGAACGTGCCTTCCGCTTCATCAAAGGCCCGGTTTTTGCGCAACTTTTGATGGCGGATGAAATCAACCGCGCCTCGCCGCGCACGCAGTCCGCGCTGCTGCAGGCGATGCAGGAAGGCTTCGTCACCATCGCCGGCACGCCGCACGCGCTGCCGACCCCCTTCCACGTGCTCGCGACGCAGAACCCGCTCGAGCAGGAAGGCACCTACCCGCTGCCCGAAGCCCAGCTCGACCGCTTCATCATGCAGGTCGATGTCGACTATCCGGATCGTGACGCCGAACGCCGCATCCTCATCGAGACGACCGGCATCGACGACGCGACCCCCGCCCAGGTCCTCTCGCGCGACGAACTGATGGGGCTGCAGACGATGGTGCGCCGGATGCCCGTCGGCGAGACGGTGGTCGAGGCGATCCTCGATCTCGTCCGCTCGGCCCGCCCGGAAGAGAATGAAGAGCTCGCCGGCAAGGTCGCCTGGGGCCCCGGTCCGCGCGCCAGCCAGTCGCTGATGCTCGCGACCCGCGCCCGCGCGATGCTCCAGACCCGCCTCGCCCCCTCGCGGGAAGACGTGATCGCCCTCGCCGAGCCGATCCTCCAGCACCGCATGGCGCTCACCTACGCCGCGCGCGCGGACGGCTACACCGTGAAGGGCGTGATCCAGCAGCTCGTGAGCAAGATCTAGTGTTCCCCGGATTCCGGCGGCCCGATCACGGCACGACGGACGCCCCTTCGCAGGGGGCGATGCTGGAGGCCAAGTCCGCGGCCGCGAACCTGCCCGACCTCCTGGTGGAGGCCAAGCGCGTCGCGGCGTCGGTGGCGGCCGGCTGGCACGGACGGCGCCGCGCCGGCCCGGGCGAGACCTTCTGGCAGTTCCGTCCGTTCGATTTCGGCGAGCCCGCCCGGCGGATCGACTGGCGCCGCTCGGCCCGTGACGACACCCTCCTCGTGCGTGAGCGCGAGTGGGAGGCTGCGCACACGGTCGTGATGTGGGTCGACCGCACCGCCTCCATGCGGGTGCGCTCGCGCCTCGCGGAATCGTCGAAGGAGTCGCGCGCCCTCGTCCTCCTCCTCGCCCTCGCCGAGCTTCTCGGCCGCGGCGGCGAGCGGATCGGCCTCGCGGACGGCCCGCCGCCCACCTCGCGGCGCGACGCGGCGGACCGGATCGCCGACGCGATCCTGGAGACCGAAGGGAACGCTACCGCACGGCCGAAGCTCTACAATCTGCCGCGCCATTGCGACGTCGTCCTCATCGGCGACTTCCTCGACCCGATGGAGGAGTGGGCCGAGACGTTCCGCACCCTTGCGGGGCGCGGCGCGCGGACTCATCTCGTGCAGGTGCTCGATCCTGCGGAGGAACAGTTCCCGTTCGGTGGCCGCACCCGCTTCGTCGACCCCGAATCGGGGCTCGCCTTCCTCGTCGGCAAGGCCGAGGCGTGGCGCACGAGCTATCAGGATACTCTCGCCGCCCACAAGGCGGCGCTCGCGCAGGAGGCCAGACGGTTGGGCTCTTCGCTGATCGTTCATCACACGGATCGCTCCGCTGCGCCCGCGCTGCTCGCGCTTCGCACGGCACTCGCAGGGGAGCGTGACGGCCCGGCGGCATGATGCCTGCCGTATGAGGAGAGCACGATGAGTGTAGTGGGGTTCGGCGCGCCCGCAGTGCTTTGGGCGTTGTTGCTCCTGCCGCTTCTTTGGTGGCTGCTGAGGGCGACACCCCCGCGTCCGCACGACATCACGTTCGGTCCGACGCGACTGCTGCTCGGCTTGTTGAAGCGGGAGGAGACGCCGACCCGCACCCCGTGGTGGCTGATGCTCGTTCGCCTGGCGATCGCGGCCTTCGTCATCATCGCCCTCGCCCAGCCCATCCTGCGGCCGGAGAACGCGGTGGCGGTCGGCGACGGGCCGATGCTCATCGTCGTGGACGACACGTTCGCGGCGGCGGGCGACTGGGAGGCCCGCGTCGGCGCGGCCGAGCGCCTCATCACCGAGGCCGAGAGCGCCAACCGCGCCGTGATCCTCGTCGCGACCTCCGACGCCACGACCACCCCGCTCACCGCTGGCAGCCCGAGCGCCGCGCGCGACCTCCTCGCGAGCCTGGAGCCGCAGCCCTGGCGCGCCCGCCGCGGCGCCCTCGCCGACCGCCTCGCCGACATGACCGTCGGCGGCGTCGCCTGGCTGTCCGACGGGCTCGGCGGGGAGGACGATGTGCGCCTCTACACCGCCCTCTCCGAGGCGAGCGAATCGCCCGTGCGCCTCTTCGTGCCCGATCCGGGCGGCATCCTCGGCGTCTCCGACGTCCAGAACACCGCCGACGGGATGAGCGTGTCGCTCGTCTCCGACGCCGCCACCGACGGCACCGCGCGCCAGGTGCGCATCCTCGACGAGAAGGGCTTCGTCCTCGCCGAGGGTCCCGTGACCTTCACCGGCGGCGAGACCATCGCCACCGCGACCCTCAACCTGCCGACCGAGCTGCGCAACGACGCGATGCGCGTCACCGTCGGCGGCGAGCGCAACGCGGGGGCCGTGCGCCTTCTCGACGAGCGCTTCCGCCGCCGCACGGTCGGCCTCATCTCGGGCGGCTCGCTGGATCTTGCCCAGCCGCTCCTGTCGCCGCTCCATTATCTGCGCGCCGCGCTCGCGCCCTCGTCGGACCTGCGCACGCCGACCGCGCTCGACCTTCCGAGCGCCGTCGACGAGCTGATCGACGCCGGCACCTCCGTCATCATCCTCGCCGATGTCGGCACGCTCCTCCCCTCCACGCAGGATGCGATCGCCCGCTGGATCAATGCCGGCGGCGTCCTCCTGCGCTTCGCGGGACCGCGCACCGCCGACGGGATGGACGATCTCGTCCCCGTCCCGATGCGCGAGGGGGCCCGCACGCTCGGCGGCACCCTCTCCTGGGAAGAGCCGCAGCCGCTGACCGACTTCAGCAATGACGGCCCGTTCGCCTCCCTCGCCGTCCCGAACGACGTGACGGTGACACGCCAGCTCCTCGCCGAGCCGTCGATCGCGCTGACCCAGCGGACCTGGGCGGCCCTCGCCGACGGCACCCCCTTCGTCACCGGCCGCAATATCGGCGCGGGCTGGGTCGTGTTCTTCCACGTGACGGCCGACACGAGCTGGTCGAACCTGCCGCTCTCGGCCTCCTTCGTGGAGATGCTGCGCGCGGTGGTGGAACTCTCCGCGGCGACGACCGGCAGCGGCGACGGACAGAGCGGCCCGGCCCTGCCGCCCTATCGCGTCCTCGACGGGGCGGGCCGCCTCGTCGCGCCCGGCCCGCTCGTCGAGCCGCTCGTCCAGCGCGACATGGACCCCGGTCCGCGCCACCCGCCGGGCCTCTACGGCACCGACGGCGCCTTCCGCGCGATCAACCTCCTGAAGGACGGCGAGCGCCTCGCCGCCATCGATCCGGCCCAATTCCCGGACGCCAATGTCGGCCGCTACACGACCGAAGGGCCCACCGAGCTCAAAGGCACATTCATGACACTGGCCGCGCTTCTGCTCCTCGTCGACGCCATCGCGATCCTCGTCCTGATGGGGGCCTTCCGCCGGCGGATCGCCACCGCGATGATCGCGCTCGCGGCGGCGCTCCCGGCGCTCGGCCTGATCGGCACCCCGCCGGCCGCGGCCCAGACCCCGAGCGCGACCGAGTTCGCGATGCGCGCCTCTCTCGAGACGCGCCTCGCCTACGTCTCCACCGGGGACCAGAATCTCGACCGCGTGAGCGAGGCGGGGCTGCGCGGCCTCTCCGACGCCCTCATGCGGCGCACGGCCGTGGAGCCGGCCGAGCCGATGGGCGTCAACCTCGAGACCGACGACCTCGCCTTCTTTCCGCTCCTCTACTGGCCGCTCTCGCCCCAGAGCGAGCGCCCGTCCGACGAGGCGATCGCGAAGGTCGACGCCTACATGAAGAATGGCGGGACGATCCTCTTCGACACGCGCGACCAGAGCAGCGCCGTCCTCAACAGCACGTCGGCGTCCACGCAGGCGCTGCGCGACATCCTCTCCGGGCTCGACATTCCCCCGCTGGAGCCCGTCCCGCAGGATCATGTGCTGACGAAGACCTTCTACCTCCTCTCCGGCTTTCCGGGCCGCTGGGCGGGCTCGCCACTCTGGGTCGAGACGATCACGGCCGAAAGCTCGGCCGAGCGGCCGGCGCGGGCGGGTGACGGCGTGTCGCCGATCCTCATCACCGCCAACGACCTCGCCGGCGCCTGGGCCGTGAACCCGGACGGCACCTACCTCTTTCCGACGGTTCCCAACGACCCCTACCAGCGCGAGATGGCGCTTCGGGCCGGGATCAACATCGCGATCTACACGATGACCGGGAACTACAAGGCCGACCAGGTCCACATCCCGGCTCTCCTCGAGCGGCTGGGTCAGTGAGGGACATGATGGATTTCAGTCTCGCGTTCCATCCCTTCATCCCATGGTGGCTCGTCGCCGCGTTCGCGGTGGTCGGGCTCCTCTTCGCCGGGATCGGGCTCTTCCGCCGCGTGCGCGGCTCGACGGTGCGCGCCCTCGCGGTCGTGCTCTTCGCGCTCGCCCTCCTCAATCCCGCCCTCCAGCGCGAGGTGCGCGAGCCGCTCGACGGGGTGGTCGCGGTCGTCGTCGACCGCACGCAAAGCCAGCGCGCCGCCGGCCGCGTCGCCGCGACCGACGCGCTCGCCGAGACGCTGGTGGAGCGCCTTGAGGCGACCCCCGGCCTCGAGGTGCGCACGCTGACCGTCGACCGCGCCGCGCCCGACCAGGACGGCACGGTCCTCTTCGGCCCGCTCGCCGACCTCCTCGGCGACGTCCCGCCCGACCGGATCGCCGGCGCCCTCATCGTCACCGACGGCCAGGTCCACGACGTGCCGGGCACCGCCCCCTTCAACGCGCCGATCCACAGCCTCGTCGTCGGCCATGAGGACGAGCGCGACCGGCGCATCGAGATCGTCGCCGCGCCCCGCTTCGGCCTCGTCGGCTCGACCCAGACCATCGTCGTGCGCGTGCAGGACACGGGCGCGGAGAACGAGGAGATCCCCCTCACCGTCAAGATCGACGACCAGCTCGTGGAGCGGCGCCAGGTCATGGTCGGCGAGGAGGTCGCGATCGCCGCGCCGATCAATCATGGCGGCGACAATTTCTTCCAGTTCGAGGTGCCGACGGTCGAGGGCGAGCTTACCGACGTCAACAACACCACCGTCGCGATCGTGGAGGGCGTGCGCGAGAATCTGCGCGTCCTTCTCGTCTCCGGCGAGCCGCACGCGGGCGAGCGCACGTGGCGGAACCTCCTGAAGTCCGACGCCTCGGTGGATCTCGTCCACTTCACAATCCTGCGCCCTCCGGAGAAGCAGGACGGCACGCCGATCAACGAGTTGTCGCTGATCGCCTTCCCGACGCGTGAGCTGTTCAGCCAGAAGATCGACGAGTTCGACCTCATCGTCTTCGACCGCTACCACCGGCGCAACGTGCTCCCGGCGCTCTATTTCGACAACATCGCCCAGTATGTCCTCAACGGCGGCGCGGTGCTGATCGCGGCCGGGCCCGACTATGCGGGGCCGCGCTCGATCTATCACACCCCGCTCGCGGCCGCCCTTCCGGCCACCCCGTCCGGCTCGATCATCGAGGAGCCCTTCCGGCCCGAGGTGTCCGAGCGCGGCGCGCGCCACCCGGTGACGCGCAACCTGCCGGGCTCGGAGAGCGATCCGCCGGCCTGGAGCGAGTGGTTCCGCCAGGTGGAGACCATCCCGACCAATGGCGAGACGGTCATGACCGGGGCGCGCGCGAACCCGCTCCTCACGCTGGCGCGCGAGGGCGAGGGCCGCGTCGCGATGATGATGTCGGACCACATCTGGCTCTGGGCGCGCGGGTTCGACGGGGGCGGCCCGCACGTCCCGCTGCTGCGGCGCCTGTCGCACTGGCTGATGAAGGAGCCCGAACTGGAAGAGGAGGCGCTCCGCCTCGAGGCCGGCCCCGGCACGCTCACGATCGAGCGGCAGACCCTCTCCGACGCGGTGAGCCCCGTCACCCTCACCTCCCCCGCCGGCGAGACGCAGACGATCACGCTGGAGGAGGCCGAGCCCGGCCTCTGGCGCGCCGCGATCGACGCGCCAGACATGGGCCTCTATCGCGCGACGGACGGCACGCTCTCGGCGCTCGGCCATGTCGGTCCGGCGAACCCGCTTGAGGCGCAGGATCTGCGCTCCGACACGGCGAAGCTCGCCCCGCTCGCCGAGCTGACGCGCGGCTCGGTCCGCCGCGTGGAGCCCGGCGACGCGGCCCCGCGCGTGCTGATGCGCACCGACGGCCGCTCGATGGCGGGCACCGACTGGGTGGGCCTGCGCCGCTCCGAGGCGAGCGAGCTCGTCGGCATCGACCGCGTGCCGCTCTTCGCCGGTTTCCTCGGCCTCGCGCTCCTCTTGGCCGGCCTCTCCGGCACCTGGTGGCGCGAGGGCCACTGAGCCGAACCCGGCCCCACGGCCGGGGAGGAAGAATGAGGCGGCGCCTTTCGGGGCGCCGCCTTTTTTGTCGCGCGACGCCGCTGGTGAACGACCGAGCTGCGCCTTCCGCAGTGCCTTGCCCCGCGATGCGGGGCCACCGCGCATGGCTTGATTGTGCGATCCACGCGCGACTATCCTTGCGTGTGGATGCGCCCCGGTCCCCATCCGGCCGGAGGGAGGTTCGGCAATGCCGCTTGAGCGTCTCACTCTCAGAAGCGTGCGGGCGCGGCCCGTCGTCCTGCCGCTGGAACGGCCGATCGTGGCGCGCATCGCGACCATCACGCGATGGCCGCTCATCCTCATCGATCTGGAGACGGAGGAAGGCGTCACCGGGCGCGCCTATCTGGAGCCCTATCTCGAACACGCGATGCGCTATCTCGTGCCCGCGCTCCACGATCTCGGCCGGGCCCTCGCCGGGCGGCGGCTTGCGCCGGTGGAGATCTACGAGGCGGCGCGCAAGTCGCTCCACTTCGTCGGCTATGCAGGCCAGTCGATGATCGCGGCGTCCGGGCTCGACATGGCCGCATGGGACGCGCTTGCGCGCGCGGCGGGCGTGCCGCTCTGCGTCCTCCTCGGCGGGTCGGTGGGTCCGGTGCGAAGCTACAACAGCAACGGCCTCTGGCTGCGCGAGCCCGCCGCCGTCGCCGACGAGGCGGTCGCGCTTCGCGACGAGGGCGGCTTCACGGGGCTGAAGCTGCGCCTCGGCCGCGACGATGCGCGCATCGATCTCGCGACGATAGAGGCCGTGCGGCGTTCGGTCGGCGAAGAGATGCGCCTGATGATCGACTTCAACCAGGGCCTCGACATGGCCGAGGCCCGCCGCCGCTGCCACATGCTCGACCCGCTCGGCCTCGAATGGATCGAGGAGCCGGTCGTCTATGACAATTTTCGCGGCTGCGCCGCGCTCGCATCGGAGCTGAAGACGCCGCTCCAGATCGGCGAGAATTTCTACGGCCCGCGCGAGCTCCACGCGGCCCTCGCGATGAACGCCTGCGATCTCGTGATGCCCGACTTCATGCGCATCGGCGGCGTCACCGGCTGGATGCGGGCGCAGGCCATCGCCGGCGCGATGGGCATCCCGATCTCGACCCATCTCTATCCGGAGGTCGCCGCCCACGTGATGCGCGTCACCGAGACCGCGCACTGGCTGGAGTGGCAGAACTGGGCCGACCCGATCCTCGCCGAGCCCTACGCGGTCGCCGGTGGCGACATCGTCATCCCGGACCGCCCGGGCGTCGGGATGGACTGGAACGAGGACGCGGTGGCGGCCCACGCCGTGAGCCTCTGATGGCCGGAGCTTGACGAAACGGCGCAGCACCGCGCGACGCATACGCCGACAACGCGCCGGCAACGCTCCCAAGCCGAAGGCCGGCGTCGCGACCGATGCGACGGGGCTCGCCCATCGCATTGGTGCTGTTCGATTGACATCCTGATGGATCGCCGCCAACTGGTGACTGCCGAGAATAGAGTTGCAGGGTGGTGTCTCCTGCGCCCGTCCGAGACGGGTTCTTCCCAGCCACGGCGTCAAACCTGATCCCAACAGGAAGGCGCTGCGACCGCGTTCTCAGCCTTTCCTGGGGTTCTCCAACGGACGGACCGCCAGACGGCTGCCGGGAAAGCAAAGCATCATGCAAATCCACCTCGCCTCCACCCTCGCCCTCCTGGGCGCGATCGTCTTCGAGGTCGCCGGCACCAGCTTCCTGCAAAAATCCGCGCAATTCACGAAGCCGGTGCCCACCGCCATCATGGCGGTGCTCTACATCCTGTCCTTCTACCTTCTCTCCGTCGCGCTGAAATCGCTGCCGCTCGGGATCGCCTACGCGATCTGGGGCGGTCTCGGCATCGTCCTGACCGCGATCATCAGCGTCGTGGTCTTCCGCCAGACGCTGGACGTGATGGCCATGGTCGGGATCGCCCTGATCGTCGCCGGTGTGGTGGTGATCAACGTCTTTTCAAACGCCTCGCATTGAGGCGATCGGCCCGTCCCCACCGCCCCCTACCAGTCCGCCACCACCGCCGGCCCCGCCACGTCCCGCTTCAGAGGCAGGCACATCATGCGGTGGCGCTCGACGGGGCCGGGGAGCTGGATATCGTCCCAGACCTGCTTGAAGCCGGAGGGTTTGTAGAAGCCCGGGTCGCCGACGAGGACGATCGCGTCGGCCCCGCACAGCCGGCCCGCGTCGATCGAGCGGGAGAGGAGCGCGCGGCCGATGCCCTGCTTCGCCGCCGTCTCGGCGACGGCGAGCGGGCCGAGGAGATAGGCGGGCGCGCCACCCACTCTGATCTTCGTCTGCCGGATCGCCCCGATCACGAGCCCGGAGCGGTCCGCCACGAACGAGGTGCGCGGATCGTGCGGAAAGCCGTCGCGCATCCGCGTCGCCGTGCGCGTGTAGCGGCCGGGGCCGAACGCGACGGCATAGAGGGCTTCGACGGCATCGGCATCCGAGAGCTGCTCGGGCCGCAGGACAAGATCGGGGGGCATGGGACGCTCGCGCACGAATGACGGTTCGGCCGGGGGACGGCCGTCTGGACGGTCAAACAGGGCGATGTCGTCGGTATGTCATCGCGGCCGGTTAGCACGACAGCGTGTCATGAACAACACGCTTGCCGCATCACGCATGTAAGGAATTGCTTCCCTATCCGGCTCTTTGATAGTTTCGCTTCCGTCGAAGGCGGAGGTGCGGTCGAGGCAGGCATGGACGAGGAGACACTCGCCCGCATCAAGGCGACAATGCTGGAGCAGCTCGTCTGCTCGATCGACGAGAGCTACAGCCTCTGCGAGATGATTCTCGACGAGAACGGCGCGCCGTACGACTATCGCCTGCTCGACGTCAGCCCCTCCTTCGAGGCGATGACGGGGCTGAAGGACGCCGCGGGCCACACCGCGCGCGAGCTCGTCGGCGACATCGAGCAGAGCTGGGTCGACATCTACGGCAAGGTCGTGCTGACAAGGACTCCAGTCCGTTTCCAGATGGAGATGGCGCTCCTCGGCCGCTGGTTCGACGTCTACGCCGCCCCGCTCGACACCCCGCTCCTGTTCGCGGTGATCTTCCGCGACGTGACGCAGCGCAAGCGCGCCGAGGACGGAATGGACGCCGCCCTGCAGCAGCAGGCCCGGCTCCTGCGCGAGCTCAATCACCGCGTGATGAACAGCCTCGGCATGATCTCCTCCATCATCGCGCTCGAGACGCGGCGGTCGGAGTCGGAGGAGCATCGCGAATCCCTGTCGCGCATCAAGCGGCGGGTGCAGTCGGTCGCCGACCTCTATCGCACGCTCACCGCCGCCGACGAGGTGGTGGAGACCCGCGCCGACCACTTCCTGCAGAAGGTGGTGGACGATCTCGGCACCGCGCTCCTGTCCAACGATCAGATCCGCATTGAGACCGACCTCGCCCCGATCGCGCTGTCGACGAAGGACGCGACGCCGCTCGGCCTCATCGTGAACGAGCTCCTCACCAACGCGCTGAAATACGCCTTCGCGCCCGACGAGGGCGGCCGCATCGACGTCCGCCTCACCCGCGACGAGGAGATGGTGACGCTGGAGGTCGCGGACGACGGGCGTGGCGGGCTCGGCGAAGCGACCGGCACCGGGCTCGGCCGCCAGCTCGTCGATTCCTTCGCGCGCCAGCTCGGCGGGACGATCGATTCGGCGAGCGGGCCGGACGGCACGACCGTGCGCGTCACCTTCCCGGCGCTGGCCGATCCGGCGGCGCTGCCGGTGTCGTGGCCGGCTCCAACTGGGCGATCATCTCCGTGAGGTGGGCGGCGTAGCGTCGCCAGGCCTCGCCGCTCCCGCGATAGAGGGCCTTGCGCACCTGCGCGGTGCTCGCCGTCGCGACGGCGCGCCCGGCGGTGTGGAAGGCGAGGCAGGCCGGGTCCCATGGGAGGCCGCACGCGGCGAGGAGGCGGCGCGTCTCGTGCTGCTGGTCGTCGACGAGCTCCTCGTAGCAGATCTCGTGGATCCGTCCCGGCAGGCGGCGCTTCCAGTAGGCCATCAGGTCGGCCTGGATGCGGTAGTGCGCGGCGACGTCGCGCTGGTCGTAGGCGTAATTGTTCCCGAACGAGGCGAAGAAGTGCTTGTAGATCGACCAGCAGGTCGCGATCGCGTCGCGCTTCAGGTGGATGATCGGCGCTTCCGGGAAGGCCATCGCGATGAAGCCGATCCAGCGCGCGTTGACGAGCATCTTGTCGGTCACGACGCGTCGCGCCGGGGCGAGCTTGTCGAGCGCGGCGAGATAGTCGCGCCGGATCGCGGCGGGGATGTCGGCCGGCAGCGTCGAGACGGTCGCCCTTCGGATCGCCTCGCCGTGGGGGAGCAGCGCCCGCTCGAAGGCCATGATCTCACCGGCGCTGTCGACCGCCGGATGGCTCGCGAGGATCTGCTCGATGAGGGTCGTGCCCGAGCGCGGCATCCCGACGATGAAGATCGGCGTGCGGTCCCCCGGCTCCGGGACGGTGACGGGGAGCGGCCCGGCCTCGCCGAAGAAGGCCTTCAGCCCGTCATGGGTGCGGCGGACCTGCGCCGCGTCATAGGGGTGGCGGGCGGCGCGCAGGCGGTTGCCGGCGGCGAGGCAGGCGAAGGCCTCGTCCGTCTCGTCGATATCGTCGAGCGCCTTGAAGAGGGCGAAGGCGAGGTGCATCCGCTGCGGCTCGCCGATCTCTGCCCCGTCATAGAGCGCCCGCATCTGACTGAGGTGCGCGTCGCCGGGGCGGTAGCGGGTGATGAGGCTGAGATTGCGGTGCGCCTCGGCATAGTCCGCCTTCAAGGCGATGGCGCGGGCGTAGAGGGGGCGGGCCGCCTCCGGATCGCCCATCTCGAAGAGGGCGACGCCGAGATTGTTGTGCGCCTCGGGAAAGTCCGGCCGGAGGCGGAGCGCGGCGCGGTAGGCCGCGACCGCGTCGCCGTGGCGGCCCGCGCGGGCGAGCGCGTTGCCGAGCGTGTTCTGCGCGTCGGCGCTCTCCGGCCGCAGGGCGGCGACGGCGGCGAAATCGTCCACCGCGTCGGCGTGCTGGCCGAGATCCTTGAGGAGCGCGCCGCGCTGGAGGCGCGGCTCGGCGTCGTCCGGCGCGAGGGCGATCGCGGTCGCGAAGGCCTCGAGCGCGGCGAGCGTCTCCCCCGCCGCCTTCAGGGCGTGGCCGAGCTGGAGATAAGGGTCCGGGCAGGTGGGCTGGGCCTGGATCGCGCGGGTGAAGCTCTCGATCGCCCCGCGCGGATCGCCGGTCGCGAGGCGCAGCGCGCCGTGGGTGAGGTGGACCGGCATCGCGTCCGGATGCGCGGCGGCGGCGCGGGCCGCGGCCGCGAGCGCCTCGTTGACGCGGCCGGCCTTCTGGTGGGCACCGATCGCGGCGAGATCCTGGCGCAGGCGCGCCCCGTCCCGCCCCTTCCCCGGCCGCTGCGGCGCGCGGAGCGCCTTCAGCCCCTCGGCCGCGCGGCGGTTTCGCGGATAGCGGTCGAGCACCTCGTGATAGAGGCGGTGGGCCTCCAGATAGTGGCCCGCGCGGGCGAGAGTGGTCGCTTTCGACAGCGCACGGTCAACGGATATCGCGTCCGGCATATTGATGGCCTCGGATGCATCCGGGGCGGCCGGCGCCCCGCTCGGCGCCGAGTGTCGGCGACGGGCGTCGCCTCACGCTTGCATGCGGCTCAGGGGGCGGGCTGGTCGCGCCCCTCCTCCACCGCGTGGCAGGCGACGAGGGTGCCGCCGGCCGCGAAGGGGAGCGGCCGCTCGCGACGGCAGCGCTCGTTGGCGAGGGGGCAGCGCGGGTGGAAGGCGCAGCCGGGCGGCGGATCCAGCGGGTTCGCGATCTCGCCCGTCACCGCCGCGCGCGGCCGGCCGCTCATCTCGACATCGGGCACCGCGTCGAGGAGGAGGCGCGTGTAGGGATGGCGCGGCGCGGAGAAGAGGTCCGCCGTCGGCGCGACCTCCACGAGGCGGCCGAGATAGAGCACCCCGATCCGGTCGGCCATGTGCCGCACGACCGCGAGATTGTGGCTGATGAAGAGGTAGGTGAGGCCGAGCTGGTCCTGCAGATCCTTCATGAGGTTCAGGATCTGCGCCTGGACCGACACGTCGAGCGCGGAGGTCGGCTCGTCGCACACGAGGAAGCTCGGGTTCGAGGCGAGCGCCCGCGCGATGCAGATCCGCTGACGCTGCCCGCCGGAGAATTGGTGCGGGAATTTCTCCCGGTCGTCGGCGTGGAGGCCGACGCCCTCCAGAAGCTCCACCACACGCTCGCGCCGGGCGCGGCCGGAAAGGAGGCCGAAGGCGCGGATCGGCTCGGCGATGATCCGGCCCACCCGCATGCGCGGGTTGAGGCTCGCATAGGGGTCCTGGAAGATCATCTGCATGCGCCGGCGGAGCGCCCGCAGCGCGCGCGAGTTCCGGCCGACCGCGACGTCGTCGATCTCGACCGTGCCGCTCGTCGCCGGGATGAGGCCGACGACCATGCGCGCGATGGTGGACTTGCCCGAGCCCGATTCGCCCACGAGCGCGAAGGTCTCCCCCCGCGCGATCTGGAAGGTGACGTCGGAGACGGCGTGGACGAACTGGCGCGAACCGCCGTCGAGGCGCCGCTCCAGCCAGGCGGAGGAGACGTCGAACCGCTTCGTGAGGTCCGAGACTTCGACCAGCGCCTCGCTCATCGGTCGACGATCCTCTGCCAGTCGGGCTTCAGGAAGATGCTCGGGTCGGGGACGACCGCCGGGCGCTGCGCGGCGGGCGCGGGCGCGGGTGCGGGCGGCTCCGTCGCGGGCGGGGCGGCGGGCGTCCCCTCCCCGCTCGCCGCAGGTGCAGGCGTGGGCGGCGGCGCGGCGTCCTCTGGCGTCTCCTCGTGGCGATATTCGCCGGAGACGCCCACGACGCGGCTCTTCTCGGGGTCGAGCGCGCGTGCGGCGTCGATCGCCTCGTTCGTCTCCTTCGCGAGATATTCCGCCTCGGCCGCCGGGCGCATCTGGAAGCCGTCGGCGGCCTCGTCGACCGGATCGTCGACATAGAGGAAGTCGGCCGAGATCTTAAACTCCCGCGGCTTCTTCGGCGTTTCCGCGGAGTCAGGGGTCGTTGCCTCGCCGGCATCAGCCGCCGCTTCGGGTGCGGGCGCGGGCGCGGGCTCCGGCGCTTTCGGCTCCGGCTCCGGTTGCGGCTGCAGCTGCGGTTCCGGCTTCGGGGGCTCCTGGGGCGGGGGCGCGGGCGGAGCGGGCGGCTCCTTCACCGGCTCGACATAGGAGTAGTCGGCCGAGATCTCGATGAGGCTCCCGCGCGGGGCGGCCTCGGCGCGGGCCGCCTCCGCCTCGCGCGCCAGATATTCCGGCTCCACCGGTCCGCGCTTCGGCTGGGCGGCGCGCGGCTCGGCCTGCGCGGTGCGGGGCGCGCGCGGCGTGTCCTCGATGTGCTCGAAATCCTCGGTCAGCTCGACGAGGCGGCTGCGCGGCGCGCCGTCCGCCGGGCGGTCCTCGGCGACGGCCGCGGCCGCCTCCTGCGGCGCCGGGGCGGCCTCCACCTCGTCCACCGCCTCCGGTTCGTCGTGGACGAAGTCGGCGAAGACGGCCTCGCGGGCCTCGTCGGGGTCGTGGAGCCAGCAGGCGACGCGGCTCTCATCCACCGCGATCGGCTCGGGCCGGGCGAGGAGGCAGCGGGCGAACATCTCCGGGCAGCGCGGGTTGAAGGCGCAGCCGCGCGGGATCGCGTCGAGGCGCGGCATCGCGCCGGGGATCTGGGTGAGGCGCGCCATGCTGCGGTCGACGCGCGGGATCGCGCCCATCAGCCCGGCCGTATAGGGATGCTTCGGCCGCTTAACCACGTCCGCGACGGGGCCGATCTCGGCGATCCGCCCCGCATACATCACCGCCACGCGGTCCGCCGTCTCCGCGATCACGCCCATGTCGTGCGTGATGAGGACGACCGCCGCCTTGTGCTCGCGGCACATGCGCTTCAGCACCTTGATGATCTGCGCCTGGACCGAGACGTCGAGCGCGGTGGTCGGCTCGTCGGCGATGACGAGGGCGGGCTCGGCCGCGAGCGCGAGGGCGATCACCACGCGCTGCCGCATCCCGCCGGAGAACTGGTGCGGATAGGCGTTGAGGCGGCGCGCCGCGCCCGGAATGCCGACCTCCTCCAGGAGCTCGATCGCCCGGTTGCGCGCCGCGCGCCGGCCGAGCGGGAGGTGGGTGCGAATCGTCTCGGTGAGCTGGCGTCCGATCGTGTAGAGCGGATTGAGGCTCGTCAGCGGGTCCTGGAAGATCATGCCGATCTTGCGGCCGCGCAGGTGGCGCATCTCCTCGGGGCGCAGATCGTCGATGCGGCGGCCTTCGAGGCGGATCTCCCCCCCGGTGATCATGCCGGGCGGGTCGAGGAGGCCGATGATCGACGCGCCGGTCAGCGACTTGCCCGCTCCGCTCTCGCCGACGACGCCCAGCACCTCGCCGGGCGCGACGTCGAAGGAGATGCCGTCGATCGCGGTGAGGCGGCCATGGCGCGTCGCGAACTCGACCTTGAGGCCGCGCACGCTGAGGACGGGAGCGACGGCGTCCATCACCGGGCAGCCTCGAGCATGGTGCGCAGGCGCGCGATGTGGGCGGGGCCGACCTTGGTGCAGCCGCCGACGATGCGTGCGCCGCCCGAAATCCACTGCTCGGCGTAGCCTGCATAGGCGTCGGGCCCGATCTCCTCGCGCACGATGATGGCGTCCACCTCCTTCGTGGAGTCCCACTCGCCGGGAACTTCGCGATAGCCGTTGGCGCGCACGCCGATATCGACGTCGAGCGCGCAGCACGACAATTCGGCGAGCGCGGTGATCATCGCGTTCGGCGCGGTGCAGGTGAGGAGGAAGGCGGCGATCGGGAGCCCGGCGAGCGCGTTCACTGCGTCCGAGACGGTCTCTCCGCCCCTGAGGCGCGGCGGTCCGGCCTCGCGCAGCGTGAAGGCGACCCAGATCGGCCGGCCCGTCGCGGCGGCGGCCGACGCGGCGGCGAAGGCCTGGCCCGAGGTCCACATCGAGTCGCAGACGAGAATGTCGACATGGGGCGCGAGGAGCAGCGCGTGCTCGGCATATTCGGCCTCCATCAGGCGCAACGGCGGCATCTGCCACGGGTCGTCGCGCACATTGATGGGGGGCAGGATGCCGGCAATCAGCGCCGCCGGATTGATCTTCTCGCGCGCCCGGTCGGCGAGCGTGCAGGCGGCGATATTCACCTCGGCGAAGCGGTCCGCGAGGCCGAAGACGTTCATCTTGCGCCGCGTGATCGCGCTCGTGTTGGTGGAGATGATGTCGGCCCCGGCGCGCAGAAATTCCTCGTGGACCTGGCGCACCACCATCGGCTCCTCAAGGATCTGCCGCGCGGCCCAGACCGAGTGCACCGGCAGGCGCGAGCGGCGCCGCAGCTCATGCCCCATGCCGCCGTCGACGAGGCGGACCGTCATCGCAGCCTCGGATTCAGCGCGTCGCGCAGCCAGTCGCCGAGAAGGTTCACGGCGAGGACGAGGATCGCGAGCATCGCGCCGGGGAACATCGTGATCCACCACTCCCCCGAGAAGAGGAAATCCTGCCCGATCCGGATCAGCGTGCCGAGCGAGGGCTCGGTCACCGGCACGCCGACGCCGAGGAAGGAGAGCGTCGCCTCGGTGATGATGGCGAGGGCGAGGTTGATGGTGGCGATCACGAGGACCGGGCCGAGCACGTTCGGCAGGACGTGGCGCACCATGATGGTGAACGGGGAGAGGCCGATGAGCTTCGCCGCGAGGACGTATTCCTTCTGCGTCTCCACAAGGGTGGAGCCGCGCACGGTGCGCGCATACTGGACCCAGAAGGAGAGGCCGATCGACAGGGTCAGGACGTAGAAGGCGCTGTCCTCGCGCGTGAGGTCCGGCAGGAGGGCGCGGACCGTCCCGTCGATGAGGAGCGCGATCAGGATCGCCGGGAAGGTGAGCTGCACGTCGGCGACGCGCATGATGATGGCGTCGACGATGCCGCCCGCGTAGCCGGCGATCAGCCCCAGCGAGATGCCGATGAAGGCCGCGAGCGCCACCGAGGCGAGACCGACCGCGAGCGAGATGCGCGTCCCGTAGAGGATCGCCGACAGCATGTCGCGGCCCTGGTCGTCGGTGCCGAGCAGATAGGCCGTCGAGCCGCCATTGACCCAGGCCGGCGGCAGGAGGCTGTCGAGGAGGGAGAGCGAGGCGAGGTCGGTCGGATCGTGCGGGGCGATCCACGGAGCGAAGGCGGCCGAGAGGAAGATCGCGAGCGTGACGAGCGCGGCGAGCATCGTGAGCTTGGATCGCAGGAAGGCGTGGAGGAGGTCGCCCCCCGCCCCGCGCCGGCCGGCCGCGAAGGCGCGCGGGCGACTTTCGATCGCGGCGATGGTCGCCCCCGCTTCCCCGTCGAGCGGGGCGCGTTGCGGCGTGCCGGATGGCTCACTCATGCCGGCCTCCCCGACAGGCGGATGCGCGGGTCGACGGCGACATAGAGGAGGTCGACGATGAGGTTGATGATCACGAAGAGGGCCGCGATCATCAGGAGGTAGGCCGCCATGATCGGGATATCGACATTCTGCACGGCCTGCAGGAAGAGGAGCCCCATCCCCGGCCACTGGAACACCGTCTCGGTGACGATCGCGAAGGCGATGACGGAGCCGAGCTGCAGGCCGGTGATGGTGATGACCGGCACCAGCGTGTTCTTGAGGGCGTGGCCGAAATTGATCGCGCGGGCGGTGAGGCCACGTGCGCGGGCGAAGCGGATATAGTCGGCCCGCAGCACCTCCAGCATCTCGGCGCGCACGAGGCGCATGATCAGCGTCATCTGGAAGAGGCCGAGCGTGATCGCCGGCAGGATGAGCGCCTTGAGGCCCGAGACGGTGAGGAAGCCCGTCGTCCAGAAGCCGAGATCGACGACCTGGCCCCGCCCGAACGAGGGGAGCCATTGGAGGTTCACCGCGAACACGAAGATGAGGAGGATGCCGATCAGGAAGGGCGGCAGCGAGATGCCGACGAGGGAGACGGTCAGGAAGAGCTTCGACAGCCAGTGATCGCGGCGCAGGCCCGTATAGACGCCCATCGGGATGCCGATGAGGAGCGCGAAGAGGGCCGAGACGAGCGAGAGCTCCAGCGTCGCCGGCAGGCGCGCGGCGAGGAGTTCTGCCACCGGCTGCTTGAACTGGTAGGATACGCCGAAATCGCCCTCCGCCGCCTTCTTGATGAAGGCGACGAACTGGACCGGGACCGGCTCGTTGAGGCCGAGCCGCTCGCGCAGCTCGGCCCGCTCGGCCGGGGTCGTCTCGATGCCGACCATCTGGTTCACCGGATCGCCGACGAAGCGGAACATCGTGAAAGAGATCAGCGAGACCACCAGCATGACGAGGATGGCCTGGGCGATGCGACGGACGATAAACGCAACCATCGGCGGACGCGGGACGGCCGGAGCCGTCCCCTGCCTTATTTCTTGACGGTCGAGAGCAGGAGCGCGTTGTCGGGGCGCTGGAGCACTTCGACGTCGGACGCCTTGCCCCAGGCAAGGCCCTGCTGGTGCAGCGGGATGTGCGAAACCTCGTCGTTGAGGATGGTGTAGACCTGCGCGATCAGATCATCGCGCTTGGTGATGTCGTTCTCGACGAGGATCTCGGCCGCGAGGGCGTCGACCTTCTCGTTGCAATAGCCGCCGATATTGAACGGGCCGCCGGTCGTCCCGTCGTCGTTGCGGCAGGTGTTGAGGTCGCGGATCACGTTGTAGCTGTCGAACGAACCGGGCGTCCAACCGAGCAGGTAGAAGGACGTGTCGTAGCCGCCGGATGCGAGGATCTTCGCGAAATATTGCGCCTTCGGCTGGGCGTTGAGGTCCACCTTCACGCCGATCCGGGCGAGCATCGCGGCGACGGCCTGACAAATCTGCTCGTCGTTCACATAGCGGTCGTTCGGGCAGTCCATGCCGACGGTGAAGCCGTCGCCATAGCCGGCCTCGGCGAGAAGCGCCTTCGCGCCGTCAGGGTCATAGGGCAGGCGCGTGAACTCGTCGGACCGGGAGTAGAGGACGGGCGAGATCATCAGCGCCGCCGGGGTCGACAGGTTCCGCATGATCTTCTGCTTGATCGCCTCGATGTCGATCGCCTGGTAGAAGGCCTTGCGCACCCGCAAATCCTGGAACGGGTTCTTGCCCTTCACGCTCGAATAGAGAAGTTCGGGCCTGCGCTGGTCGAAGCCGAGGAAGATCGTGCGCAGCTCGGGCCCGGTGAGCGCCTCGGTCCCGGCATTGGCGTCGACGCGCGGAATGTCCTGGACGGGGATCGGGTAGACGAGGTCGAGCTCGCCCGACAGCAGCGCGGCGACGCGCGTGGCGTCGGAGCCGATCGGGGTGAACTCAGCCCGCTCGATGTTGAACTGGCGGTTGTCCCAGTTCCACCAGTCTTGATTGGCCTCGAACACCGTCTTCACGCCCGGCTCGTGGCTCACGATCTTGAAGGGGCCGGTGCCGTTGGTGTGGAGGGCGGCGTAGTTCTGGCCCTCGTCGGAGGCGGAGGTCACGGCGACGGCGTCGTTCTCCTCCGTCCACTCCTTGTCCATGATGCCCCAGGTCGGCCATTCGGCCGGCAGGATCGGGTTCGGCGAGCCGAGCTGAACCTCGACCGTGTGATCGTCGATCGCGACGAACTTGGCGTCGGCGGGGATGCGGGTCTTGAGGTCGGACCCCTTCGAGCGGACCCGGTCGGCGGAGAAGACCACGTCGTCGGCGGTGAAGGGGTTGCCGTTGTGGAAGGTGACGCCCTTGCGCAGGTGGAAGCGCCACGTGTTGTCGTCGACGACCTCCCAGCTCTCGGCGAGGCCCGGAATGAGGTTCAGCTCGGGGTCGAGGCTGACGAGGCCCTCATAGATGTTGCCGAGCGTCCAGAGCGAGAAGGTCTCGTTCAGGGTGTACTGGTCGAGTGATTTCAGCTCGCCCTGGAAGGCGAATTTGAAAGTCTTCGCGTCATCCTGCGCGAGCGCCGCGCCACTGAAAAGTGCCAGAATGGTTGCACTGATCCAAATGCGCTTCATCAGGCGCTCCTCCTTGTCCGCCAAGCCACAAAGTCCGGCGATCTTCCTCGGGGTGAGACTAGCCACACCTCCCCCTTCCCGTCCACTGGTGCAGTGAAGCGGGATGCGGAGGTGCATTAATACTTTCGTTCGGAACTTTATTTGAGAACGGAGAGATCGATCGTCGCGACATCGCGCAGAAGCTCGATGAAGCGGTCCGCCTGGTGCGCCGCGATGCGGGCGCCGAGGTCGGGGGTCGCCGCCGTCGCGTCGCCGACGACGCCGTTCGGGTTGAGATCGCCCGCCTTCCAGGCGAAGGCGTGGGGGCCGTGGGCGCGCAGATGGAGGCGCTCCTCGATGAGGCGGGCCTGCTCGCTCGCGAAATTGTCGAGATAGTCCTCGCGCACCAGATCGGGGCGGAAATGCTGGATGAGCGCGGTCTCCACCATGCCGCCATGGATGCCGTAGGCGCGCTCCGTCTCGCCGATATCCTCGCCCTCGCCGAAGCGCATCCAGGCGGTGTGGACGGCGAGCATGTCGAAGCGCACGCGCAGTTCGCGCGTCACGATGTCGAGCATCGCCGTGTTGCCGCCGTGCGAGTTGGCGAAGACGATCCGGCGCACGCCCGCGCGGGCGATCGAGGTCGCGATCTCGAGCCAGGCCTTGATCGCGGTCTCCCACGCCATCGTCAGCGTGCCGCGATAGCTGATGTGCTCGTTCGACTTGCCGATCGACTGGACTGGCAGGAAGGTCGCGGGGATATCCTCCGGCAGGCGCTCCACCACCGTGCGCACCATCCCCTCGCCGATGATCGTGTCGGTGCCGAGCGGGAGGTGCGGTCCGTGTTGCTCGATCGCGGCGGTGGGGACGACGGCGATCCAGTCGTCCGTGTCGGTCGAGAAATCGAGCGCGGTCATGTCCGCCCAATAGGGCCGCGGCAGCATCATCGGCGGGAAACTCCAAGGGCCGTTCCGTCAGGCTTCACCAAGGCAAGGCCGGGGTGAGGCGGGTGACCTTATGGGCGGGCCGCGCCGGGTGGCAAGCGTAGGATCACGGCAACGCGGCGAGCGCCTCCACCTCCACGAAGAACGCCTCGCGGGCGAAGCCGGTGACGACCATCAGCGTCGAAGCCGGGGCGGGATCGGCGACGTAGCGGTCGCGCGCGGCCATATAGCCGGCGAGATGCTCGCGGCCCGAGACGTAGGCGTTGAGGCGCACGATCGCGCTCTTGTCCGCGCCCGCCTCCTTCAGGATGGCGTCGATGTTCGCAAAGCAGAGTGCGGCCTGGCCCTCGGCGTCCGCCGGGACCGCGTCGTCCGGCCCGATGCCGAGCTGGCCGGACAGCACGAGGAGACGCATCCCTGCCGGAATCTCGACGGCATGGGCGTAGTTCGCGAAGGGGCGGCGGATGGTGTTGGGGGTGTGGCGTTTCATGGTCTCGTCGGCGGCTGTCGCGGGGCGTCGCGGGCCCCCATGACGGCACAACATTTGCTTGAATTCAACGCGTGTTACGTGCGCGATGGCGCGCGATCAGCCACGATGCTAAGGCAATGCCAATGGACGAGGGGACCCCAATGCACCGCACGATTCTCACCGCGCTCGCCGTCGCCGTCGCCACCGCAGGGACCGCACAGGCACAGAGTCTGACGCCCGTGACCTTCGGCACGAACTGGCTCCCGCAGGCCGAGCATGGCGGCTATTACCAGGCCGTCGCCGACGGCACCTACGCCGATTGCGGGCTCGACGTGACGATCCAGTCGGGCGGGCCGCAGGTGAACAACCGCGCCCTCCTCCTCGCCGGCCGGATCCAGTTCCATATGGGCGGCAACCTCCTCCAGGCCTTCAGCGCGGCCGAGCAGGGCATCCCGCTGGTCGTCGTCGCGGCGCACTTCCAGAAAGAGCCGCAAGTCATCATGACCCATCCGGGCCAGGGCCTCGACAAGTTCGAGGACCTGAAGACGATCAAGCTCCTCATCGGCGACAACGGCTTCCAGTCCTACTATCAGTGGATGATGGACGCGTATGGCTTCACCGCCGAACAGCGCGAGCCCTACACGTTCAACCCCGCCCCCTTCCTCGCAGACCCGCGCAAGGGGCAGCAGGGGTACGTGACGTCCGAGCCGTTCGCAATCGAGCAACAGGGCGGCTTCACCCCGAACATCTTCCTCCTCGCCGACTACGGCTTCAGCACCTACGCGACCACGGTCGAGGTGATGCAGGAGACGATCGACGAGATGCCCGACGCGGTGCAGTGCTTCGTCGATGCCTCGGCGATCGGCTGGTACAACTATCTCTACGGCGATCCGTCCGGCGCCAACGCGCTGATCCTCGACGCCAACCCCGAGATGACGCCCGAGCAGCTCGCCTACTCCATCGACAAGATGAAGGAATACGGCATCGTCGATTCGGACGAGGCGCTCGATCTCGGCATCGGCGCGATGACCGACGCGCGCTTCAAGGACTTCTACGACAAGATGGTCGCCGCCAACGTGACGCCCGCCAACCTCGATATCGGCGCGATCTACACGCTCGACTTCGTGAACAAGGGTGTCGGCCTCGACCTCAAGAAAGAGCTGACCGGCCAGTAAGGCCAAGCGGATCGATGCAAGAGAGCGCGACGGCGACGCCAACCCTCCAGGCGGCCCCCATCGTCACCCTGTCGGGCGTCGGCAAGACGTTCGACAACGGCACGGTCGCCCTCGCCGGGACGGATCTCGTCGTGCGTCGGGGCGAGTTCCTGTCGTTGCTCGGTCCCTCGGGCTGCGGCAAATCCACGATCCTGCGGCTCGTCGCCGGTCTCGACGAGCCGACCGTCGGCACCATCGAGTGGCACGACAACGCCAAGGGCCGCGCCGCGCAGCGCGAGCGCAATGTCGGCTACGTCTTCCAGGAGCCCACGCTGATGCCGTGGGCGACCGTCTTCGACAATGCGTGGCTGCCGCTGCGCCTCAAGGGCATCTCGCGCCGCAAGGCCGAGGGGCAGATCATGACCGCGCTCGAGAGCGTCGGACTCGCCGATTTCCGCGCCGCCTACCCGCGCGAGCTCTCCGGCGGCATGAAGATGCGCGTCTCCATCGCCCGCGCGCTCGCGACCTCCCCTTCCATCCTCCTGATGGACGAGCCGTTCGCCGCGCTCGACGAGATCACCCGCTTCCGCCTCAATGACGACCTCCTGCGCCTGTGGGACGAGAAGGGGTGGACGGTGATCTTCGTGACCCATTCGGTGTTCGAGTCCGTCTACCTCTCCACCCGCATCGCGGTGATGACCGCGCGGCCGGGGCGGATCGCGACGGAGGTGATCGTGGACGAGCCCTCCCCCCGCACCGAGGCGTTCCGCACGAGCCCGAAGAATGGCGAGATCGCCCGCCGCACGTCCGAGGCGCTGCACCGGGCGATGGGCGAATGACGAGCGTCGCGAGCGAGGCCGTGAAGCCCCCGCTCACCGCGAGCGAACGACGTCAGCGGCGGGACAAGCGGCTGCGCGTCGGCCTCCCCCTCGTGGTGCTCGCCACGCTCGTCCTCCTGTGGGACGCGCTCGTCGTCCTCAACGGCATCCCGACCTACATCCTGCCGCGCCCATGGCTCGTGCTCGCGACGATCGTGACGGACTGGCCGGTGCTCGGCCCGTCCCTCTTCAACACGCTGTCGATCACGCTCCTCGCGCTGCTGCTTGCGACCGTGGGCGGCGTCCTCCTCGCGATCGCGCTCACCCAGTCACGGATCGTGGAATATTCCTTCTTCCCGATCGCGGTGGTGCTGCAGGTCACGCCGATCGTGGCGATCTTCCCGCTGATCAACATCTATGTCGGCAACGACCTCGCGAAGATCCTTCTGTGCGCCTGGATCGTCGCCTTCTTCCCGATCCTGTCGAACACCACGCTCGGCCTCAATTCCGCCGACCACAATCTGCGCGACCTCTACCGCCTCTACGGCGCCTCGCGCTGGCAGACGCTGCGTTATCTCCAGCTTCCGGCCGCGATGCCATACTTCCTCGGCGGGCTGCGGATCGCGGGCGGCCTCGCCCTCATCGGCGCGGTGGTCGCCGAGTTCGTGGCGGGCGCGTCGGGTTTCGGGGCGGGGCTCGCCTCCCGCATCATCGAGTCGGGCTATCGCCTCAACATCCCTCGCCTCTTCGCCGCGCTCCTCCTCATTTCCGCGACCGGCATCGTCATCTACGTGTTGCTGAGCCTGCTTTCGAACCGCATCTTGGGGAAATGGCATGAGAGCGCGACGGGACGGCGCGGATGAAACTGATCAACGCTGCAATACCGTCAGCCCTCATGGACGGGGGCGACGGGCTCACGCTCCATGACGTGACGCTCGACGGTGCGCGGATCGCCGCGATCGCGCCGGCCGCCGGGATGAACGACGTGGGCGCCCTCGATTGCGCGGGCGGGATCCTCGTCCCCGGCTTCGTCGACATGCACACCCATATCGACAAGGGGCACATCTGGCCGCGGGCCGCCAATCCGGACGGCACCTTCATGGGCGCGCTCACCGCGACCCGCGCCGATCATCCGAACTGGTCCCCGGCCGACCTCAGGGCGCGCATGGATTTCTCGCTGCGCGCCGCCTACGCGCACGGGACCGTCGCGATCCGCACTCACATCGATTCCAACCCGCCGCGCGGGTCCGTCTCCTGGCCGGTGCTCGCCGAGGTGCGCGAGGCGTGGGCCGACCGGATCACCCTTCAGGCCTCGAGCCTCATGACGCTCGACGCGCTGCCGGACGATCTCGGCCCCTTCTTCGACTTCGTGACCGCGCACGGCGGGATCGTCGGCGCCGCCTTCCGCAGCATGCCCGACATCGCCGAGCGCGTCGCCGCCCTCCTCGCCGAGGCGGAGGACCGGGGGATGGACGCCGACTTCCACGTCGACGAGACGCTCGACCCGGAATCGAACTGCCTCGAGATCATCGCGCAGGAGGCGAAGCGGATCGGCTTTTCCGGCACGATCACCTGCGGCCATTGCTGCTCGCTGATGGCGATGGACGAGGACGCGTCCGCCCGCATCCTCGACAAGGTGGCAGAGACGAACATCGCGATCGTCAGCCTGCCGATGTGCAACCAATATCTGCAGGATCGCGTCGCCGGCCGCACCCCGCGCATCCGCGGCGGCACCCTCGTCCACGAGATGCGGGCGCGCGGCATCCCGGTCGCGATCGCGTCCGACAACACGCGCGACCCGTTCTACGCCTATGGCGACCTCGACATGGCGGAGGTGTGGCGCGAGGCGACGCGGATTCTCCAGCTCGACCACCCGGTCGGCGACTGGCCGCGAGCTTTTTTTGCAACGCCGGCGGACATCATGGGCCTCGCGAACCGTGGCCGTCTCGCGGTCGGCGCGCCCGCCGATCTCGTTCTCTTCAAGGCGCGCTCTTGGACTGAGCTGTTCGCACGCCCACAATATGACCGTAGTGTCATTCGGAACGGCGCCGTCATCGAGGCTGCTCCGCCCGACTTTTCTGAGCTGGACGGCCTATGGACATCGCCGCACTGAAGACGGACCTCGCGGGGCTTCAGATCGAAGTGAACCCGCGGATCGTGCAGCAGAAGAGTCGCGACTTCTACTGGTACTCCCCCGTCCTCAAGCGGCAGCTCGACAGCGTCGTCGCCGATGTCGTCGCCACCCCGCGCAATCTCGACGAGCTTCTCTACATCCTCGGCTCGTGCTGGCGGAACGACGTGCCGGTCACGGTGCGCGGCGCCGGTACCGGCAATTATGGGCAGGCGATGCCGCTCGCGGGCGGGCTCGTCCTCGACCTGTCGGGGATGGCGCGCATCCTGTCGATAGAGCCCGGCCGCGTCATCGCCGAGCCCGGCGCGATCCTCGCCGATATCGACGCGGCGGCACGTGCGAGCGGGCAGGAGCTGCGCCTCTCCCCCTCCACCTATCACACGGCGTCGATCGGCGGCTTCGTCGCGGGCGGCTCGGGCGGGGTCGGCTCGATCCGCTGGGGCGGGCTGCGTGACGCCGGCAACATCATCCGCCTGCGCCTTGCCGCGATGGACGGGACGGTCGGTTCGCTCATCGACCTCACCGGGCCCGACATCGCCAAGGCGAGCCACGCCTACGGCACCACCGGGATCATCACCGAGGTCGAGATGCCGCTCGCCCCGGCCTATGACTGGGTGGACATGATCATGTCCTTCCCGACGCTCGAGGGTGCGATCCGCTGCGGCGAGGCGCTCGCGGCGGCGGACGGGCTGCTCCTCAAGAATGTCGCGGTCATGGACGCGTCGGTGACGCCCTATTTCAAGCGCCACGCGGGCTATCTCACCGCCGGCGAGGCGGTGGTCGTCGTGATGGCCGCGCCGTTCGCGGCGGGCGATGTCGTCCACCTGGGCCGGCACGCGGGCGGGCGCGTCGTCTTCCGCTCCGACGCGGAGGCGCCCGAGACTCTGAAGAAGCTCCCGGCCGCGTTCGAGCTGTGCTGGAACCACACGACGCTGCGGGCGCTGCGCGTCGATCCCTCGATCACCTACCTCCAGGTTCTCTACCCGCAGCCCGACATCTGCGGGAAGGTGCTGAAGATCGCCGAGCTTCTGGGCGAGGAGGCGCCGACTCACCTCGAATTCGTGCGCTTCGACGGGGCCGTCGGCTGCTTCGGCCTTCCGCTGCTGCGCTACACGAGCGAGGAACGGCTCGACGAGATCGTCGCCCTCCACGAGGCGCACGGCTGCCCGATCTTCAACCCGCACCGCTACACGCTGGAGGAAGGCGGGATGAAGCAGACCGACGCGACGCAGCTCGCCTTCAAGAAGCGCGCCGACCCGAAGGGGCTCCTCAATCCCGGCAAGATGATCGCCTGGGACCAGCCCGATTTCGACTACGGAAAACCCTACCTCTTCCCGTCCCTCAGTGTCTGATGCGCGCGCTGGTCGTCTACTGCCACCCCAATCCGGACAGCTTTTCGGCCCACATCCGTGACGTGATCGTCACGACGCTGGTCGAGTCCGGGCACGAGGCGCAGGTGATCGACCTCTATGACGAGGCGTTCGACCCGGTGATGGGGCTCGACGAGCGGCTCGGCTACCACACCCCGGTCGAGAACGAGATCCCCGTCGCCGAGCACCTTGCCCGGATCCGCTGGTGCGAGGGCGTGATCTTCATCTACCCGACCTGGTGGTTCGGCCTTCCGGCGATGCTGAAGGGATGGCTCGACCGCGTGCTGATCCCGCACGCGACCTTCACGATGCCGACCGAGAGCCGGCCGATGCAGCGCCAGCTCACCAACATCCGCACCGTCGCGGTCTTCACGACGTGCGGCGCGCCGTGGTGGCAGTCGAAGCTCATCGGGGAGCCGGGGCGACGCACGCTGCTGCGCGGCTTCCGGGCGATCTGCAATCCGATCTGCCGCACGCATTACGCGGCGCTCTACAAGATCGATTCCTCCTCGCAGGACCGGCGCACGCGCCATGTCGGCAAGGTGCGCGAGATCATCACCCGCCTCTGACGCCGCCGCCTGATGCGGCATGGAGGTCACCGGCGGCGCTGCTGTCGCCGAAATGCGCCCCAGTCCCGCGCCGCCAGCGCTTGCGGTATGCTGCGACGCAACGTATGCAGCGTTGAAGCTGGCTTTTCCTTCGCGAGGCCGCGCAGCCGCGCGTCCGCGGATGCACCGAGGTGCAGATGGCGTTCGACCACGCAAAAACGGCGACCTACCGTCTGGCGCAGGCGGCGAAGGCGCAGCGCACCAGATCGGGAGCACATCTGTCCGCTCTCGGCCTCCACCCGGGCCAGGAGGTCGTGCTGAAGGCGCTCGCGCGCACCGACGGCATGACGATGAGCGAGCTTGCCGCCGAGCTCGGCGTCCAGCCGCCGACGGTGACGAAGATGGTCACCCGCCTCGCCGCCTACGGCTTCCTGGTGCGGCAGACGTCCGACACGGACGGTCGCCTCGCGCGCGTGTTCCTCACCGACCCCGGCCGCGCGCTGATCGCGGACATCGACAAGACCTGGAAGCGCCTCGAGAAGGAAGCGCTCTCCGGGTTCGACGACAAGGACCGCAAGAGGCTTCGCCGCCTGTTGCGGAAAATGGAAAAAAACCTCCTCGCGGCGAACGGCTCCGGCTCGAACGGCAAGAACAGCCAGATCGATGATGACGACGACGACGCCGAGGATGCGACCGCTTAAGTGCCCTTTTTAGCCCCTGCCAATACGGAAGCCGGCGCCGCCATTCGCGGCATTCTCCTGATGACCTTCGCGGCGGGGATGTTCTCCTGCCTCGACACGACCGCGAAATATCTGGGCCGGACGATGGATTCGGCGGAGATCGCGTGGCTTCGCTACGCCGCCCACGTCATCCTCCTCGCGCTGTTCTTCCGCGTCTGGCGCAATTTCCGCCCGTTCCGCACGAAGCACCCCTTCATGCACATTCTGCGGGGCCTCTGCCTCCTCGGGGCGACCTTCTTCAATTTCTGGGCGCTGCGCTATCTCCAGCTTGCCGAGGCGACGGCGATCATGTTCGCCGGCCCCCTCGTGGTGACGGCGCTGGCGGGCCCCCTCCTCGGCGAGCAGGTCGGCATCCGGCGCTGGATCGCGGTCGGGATCGGCTTCATCGGCGTCCTCATCGTGACGCGCCCCGGCACCGGGGCGATGCACTGGGCGGCCGGCCTCTCCGGCCTCGCGATGCTGTGCTACTCGAGCTACTCGCTCCTCACCCGCCGGATGCACCGGACCGAGACGCAGGAGAGCCTCATGATGCTCTCGGCGATCGTCGGCGTCGTCCTCCTAGCGCCCTATTCGGGCGAGGCGGTGACGAGCCTCAGCGGGTGGTCCTGGGTGCTCGCGCTCCTGATGGGCGTCTTCGGCGCGACGGGGCACGGCGCGCTGGTGATGGCGCATCGCGTCGCTTCCGCCTCGATGCTCGCCCCGTTCATCTACACGCAGATGGTCTGGATGATCATGTTCGGCTACGTGATCTTCGGCGACACGCCCGACAAGTGGACCGTGGTCGGCACGATGGTGATCGCCGGGGCGGGCCTCTACATCCTCCACCGCGAGCGCGTGCGCGGCCAGACCGTCGTGCGCGACCCGGCCGTCCAATAACGCCGCGCCGCGCGGGCCTCGCGGTCCCGCGCGAGAAGGATTCCACGCCGCCCCAAAGCGCGCTAAGAGGCGCGGCAAGGAGGACACCCCATATGTTGCACACCGTCAGCGGTTTCGACCGGATCGGCGAAGAGAATGCCTTCGCCGTCCTCGCCCGCGCCAACAAGCTCGCCGAAGAGGGGCGGGACGTCATCAATCTCGGCATCGGCCAGCCCGATTTCCCGACGCCGGAGCACATCGTCGAAGCGGCCGTGAAGGCGCTGCGCGACGGCCATCATGGCTACACCCCCGCGACCGGCATCACGCCGCTGCGCGAGGCGATCGCGAACGACATCCAGATGCGCACCGGGGTCGCGACGGATGCGGGCAATGTCCTCGTCGTGCCGGGCGGCAAGGTGACGATGTACCTCGCCATCATCATGTTCGGCGAGCCGGGCGCGGAGATCATCTATCCGGACCCCGGCTTCCCGATCTACCGCTCGATGATCGAGTTCACGGGCGCCAAGCCCGTCCCGCTTCCGATCCGCGAGGAGAACGGCTTCGCCTTCTCGCCGCAGGACGTCGAGGCGCTGATCACCGACAAGACGCGGCTCGTCATCATCAACTCGCCGGCGAACCCGACCGGCGGCGTGACCCCGCCGGAGGACGTGAAGGCGCTCGCGCGCATCCTCGCCGCGCGGCCGGATATCGCGGTGATGTCGGACGAGATCTATGGCCGCATGACCTATGACGGCCTGCCCCACCTCTCGCTCGGCTCCTTCCCGGAGCTGCGCGACCAGCTCATTCTCCTCGACGGCTTCTCGAAGACGTACGCGATGACGGGTTGGCGCCTCGGCTACTCGCTGTGGCCTAAGCCGCTCTACGACAAGGCGCGCAAGCTCGCGGTGAACGCCTGGTCGTGCGTGAACGCGCCGGCCCAGTATGCGGGCATCGCCGCCCTCACCGGCCCGCAGGACGCGTCCGAGGCGATGGTCGCGGCGTTCGACGACCGCCGCAAGGCGGTGGTCGAGGCGCTGAACGCGCTGCCGGGCGTCACCTGCGCGACTCCGAAGGGCGCCTTCTACGCCTTCCCGAACATCAAGGGGACGGGCTGGAAAGCGAAGGCGCTCGCCGACACGCTCCTGCAGGAGACCGGCGTCGCCCTCATCGGCGGGCCCGATTTCGGCACGCTCGGCGAAGGCTATGTCCGCGTCTCCTATGCGGCCGCGAAGGACCGCATCCTGGAGGCGATGGACCGCATCGACGGCTTCCTGCGCAAGAGCGCCGCGGCCTGATCAGGCGAGCGGACGGACACCGACGATCATGTAATTGACGTCGGTGTCCTTCGAGACAGCCCACTCGTCCTTGAGCGGGTTGTAGGCGACGCCGATGACGTCGCGAGGGAGGAGGCCGTTCGCGTCGAACGCCTTCTCCAGCTCCTCGGGGCGGACGAATTTGGAAAATTCGTGCGTCCCGCGCGGCAGCCAGCGCAGCACATATTCCGCCCCCACGATCGCGAGCGCGAAGGATTTCGGGGTGCGGTTCAGCGTCGCGAAGATCGTGATCCCGCCCGGCCGCACCATCGACGCGCACGCGGCGACGAAGGCGGCGACATCGCTCACATGCTCCACGATCTCCATCGCGAGGACGACGTCGAAGCTCTCCCCCGCCTCCGCGAGCGCCTCTGCGGTGGTGTCGCGATAGTCGACCGGGACGCCCATCTTCTCGGCGTGGCGGCGGGCGACGGCGATGTTCATGGGCGCGGCGTCGGCGCCGACGACATCGGCCCCCATGCGCGCGAGCGGCTCGCTGAGGAGGCCGCCCCCGCACCCGATATCGAGGATGCGCAGGCCCGCGAGCGGCGCTTCGCCCCGCGCATCACGGTCGAAATGGCGGCTGAGGGTCTGTCGCAGGAAGGTGAGCCGCACCGGATTGAACTTGTGCAGCGGCTTCATCTTGCCGTTCGGATCCCACCATCCGGCGGCGAGACGGTCGAATTTCTCGACTTCGGCGGCATCGACGGTGGTTGTCATGTGAGACCTTGGTTGTTCGGACGCGGTTCACCTGCTAGCTAGCGGGCCCGGACCGCTCCGCAAAGTTTGATCTGCATTCCATGTCCCGCATTGTGATGAAATTCGGCGGCACTTCCGTCGCCGACCTCGACCGCATCCGCAACGTCGCCGCCCACGTGGCGCGCGAGGTCAATGCCGGTCACGAGGTTGCCGTGGTCGTCTCGGCGATGGCGGGCGAGACCAACCGTCTCGTCGCGCTGTGTCGAGAGGCCGCGCCCCTTCACGACGCGCGCGAATACGACGCCGTCGTCTCCTCCGGCGAGAACGTGACCTCCGGTCTCCTCGCCATCGTGCTCCAGACCATGGGGATCGAAGCGCGATCCTGGCAAGGCTGGCAGATTCCGATGCGCACCAACGACGCGCACGGGGCCGCCCGCATTGCCGACATCGACGCGACCGACCTCATCGACCGCTTCAAACGCGGCCAGGTCGCGGTGATCGCCGGCTTCCAGGGCCTGTCGTCGATGAAACGGATCACGACGCTCGGGCGTGGCGGCTCCGACACCACCGCGGTCGCCCTCGCGGCGGCGCTCCACGCCGACCGCTGCGACATCTATACTGACGTCGACGGCGTCTACACGACCGATCCGCGGATCGTGAAGTCGGCCCGTCGCCTGTCGCGCATCTCGCATGAGGAGATGCTGGAAATGGCCTCACTCGGCGCGAAGGTGCTGCACGTGCGCTCGGTGGAGCTCGCGATGCTCTACGACGTGCCGCTCAAGGTCTGCTCCAGCTTCGCCGATCCCGCCGTCACACCGCCCGGCACGCTGATCACCGGGGAGAATATCGACATGGAAGCCGAAACAGTCACATCCATCGCCTACTCGCGCGACGAAGCCCAGGTGACGCTGCGTGACGTCCCGGACGCGCCGGGCGTCGCCCACCGCGTGTTCGGGCCGCTCGCCGAGGCGAACATCAACGTCGACATGATCGTCCAGAACATCTCCGACGACGGGTCGACGACCGACATCACCTTCACCGTCCCCCAGGCCGACTTCGACCGCGCCATGGCGACGCTCGAAGAGCAGCGGGACAAGATCCGCTTCGCCAAGCTCCTTGGCGACACGGACGTCGTGAAGGTGTCGGTGATCGGCGTCGGCATGCGCTCGCACGCCGGCGTTGCGGCGACGGCCTTCAAGGCGCTGGGTGAACGCTCGATCAACATTCGGGCAATCACCACCTCGGAAATCAAGATCTCCGTGCTGATCGACGCGGCCTATTCCGAGCTTGCGGTCCGGACGTTGCATTCGGTCTATGGCCTGGACAAGGTGACGCGCTAAAATCGCCTCCGGGCAACCCGGCGGCGATTCGACGACAGCCGCGCGCATCCGAGTTGATTTTTGGGTGCATCGCGCGGCGTGTTATGGTTGAAGAGCCGTGATCGACCCCAGGTTGCAGGAGGAACGATGCGGGACACGCTCGCTGGACCGAGACAGCTCATCAAGCAACTGCACGCGGTCATGGCCGCGCCTCTGGAAGCACAGGCGCGCCTCGACCGGATCGTCCGCATCATCGCGGACAACATGGTTGCGGAAGTCTCCTCGCTCTACGTTCTGCGCGAGGATGGCGTCCTTGAGCTCTACGCCACCCACGGCCTCAACCCGTCCGCGGTTCACCGGACGGGGCTGAGGGTCGGGCAAGGTCTCGTCGGCCGCGTCGCGAAGACCGCGCAGCCTCTCAACATCATCAACCCCCGCTCCCACCCCGGCTTCGCCTACCTGCCGGAGACGGGGGAGGACGAGTACAACACCTTCCTCGGCGTGCCCGTCCTGCGGGCCGGGCGTATGCTCGGCGTCCTCACCGTGCAGAACCGCGCCCCGCGCCGGTACGACAACGAAGAGGTCGAGGCGCTGCAGACGACGGCGATGGTGATCGCCGAGATCGCCGGCACCGGCGACCTCGAGCAGATCCCGCAGCCGACCGCCGCGCTCGACATCAAGCGCCAGCTCCATGTGAGCGGCGTCTCGCTCGTCGAGGGGATCGGCCTCGGCCGCGTCGTCCTGCACGAGCCGCGCGTCGTCGTCACCCAGCTCCTCAACGACGATGCGGAGCACGAGCTCAACCGCCTGGAGACCGCGCTCGACAAGATCCGCGGCAACCTCGTCGCCCACCTCTCGCGCGACGAGGTGAAGGGCGACGGTGCGCCGCGCGACGTGCTCGAAGCCTTCCTGATGATCGCGCAGGACCGCGGCTGGGCGCGCAAGATGTCTGACGTCGTGCGCTCCGGCCTCACCGCCGAGGCCGCGGTCGAGCGCGTCCAGTCCGACAATCGCGCCCGGCTCCTGCGCTCGACCGACCGCCTCGTGCGCGAGCGGCTCCACGATCTCGACGATCTCGCGAACCGGCTCCTGCGCGAATTGATGGGCCGCTCGCCGACCTCGCTCGCCCAGATCACCGGTGACGCGATCATCGTCGCGCGCTCGATGGGCGCGGCCGAGCTCCTCGATTATGAGCGCGCGCGTGTGCGCGGCCTCGTCATGGAGGAAGGCACCCCCGCCTCGCACGTGACGCTGATCGCCCGCGCGCTCGGCATCCCGACGATCGGCCAGGCTTCCGGCGTCACCTCGCTGGTGGAATCGGGCGAGGCGATTATCGTCGACGCGGAAGGGGGCGATGTTCACATCCGCCCCTCCTCCGATGTCGAGAATGTCTTCGCCGAGAAGGTGCGCTTCCGGGCGCGCAAGCAGGCCCAGTATCGCCGCCTGAAGCAGCTCCCCGCCGTCACGCGCGACGGGCAGGACGTGACGCTGTCGATGAACGCCGGCATGCTCGCCGACATGCCGCACCTGAAGGAGAGCGGGGCGGCGGGCGTCGGCCTCTTCCGGACCGAGGTGCTGTTCATGGTGGCGCCCTCGCTGCCGCGCATCCAGGCGCAGGAGCAGCTCTACCGCAAGATCTATGAGGGGGCCGAGGGGCTCCCCGTCGTCTTCCGCTCGCTCGATATCGGCGGCGACAAGATCCTCCCCTATCTGCGCCGGGTGGAGGAGGAGAACCCCGCCATGGGCTGGCGCGCCGTGCGCCTCGGGCTCGACCGGCCGGGCCTCCTGCGCACCCAGATCCGCGCCCTCCTTCTCGCCTCGGGAGGGGCGGAGCTGCGGCTGATGTTCCCGATGGTGACCACCGTCGCTGAGTTCAACGCCGCCCGCGCCATGTTCGACCGCGAGCGCCGCTTCCTCCACACGCACGGCTACACGCTGCCGAAATCGACCAAGCTCGGCGTGATGCTGGAGACGCCCTCCCTCCTCTTCGAGCTGGAAGAGCTCCTGGCGGTGACCGATTTCGTCTCGGTCGGGACGAACGATCTCTTCCAGTTCGCGATGGCGGCGGACCGGTCGAACATGCGCGTCGCGGGCCGTTTCGACACGATGAGCCAGTCCTTCGTGCGGATGCTGAAGCGGATCGCGGATGCGTGCCGCGAGGCGAACGTGCCCGTCACGGTTTGCGGCGATTATGCGAGCCGGCCGCTGGAGGCGCTCTGCCTTCTCGGCCTCGGCTACACGCACCTGTCGATGCCGCCGGCCGCCATCGGTCCGGTGAAGGCTGCCATTCGTGCAACAGACCTGGGACGATTGCGCGCGCGCCTCTGGCCGAGGCTTGAACCGGGACGTGGAAACGACGATCTTCGTCATCTTCTTTCGCGCTTTGCGGACGCGAACGACATCCCAGTCTAGGAACGAGAATGGTGTTGCGTCAGCGGCTCGACGAGGTGGTCGACCGCTTCAACATTCTGGAACAGCGCATGGCCGCCGGCCCCCAGGCCGACGAGTACGTGGAGCTTTCGCGCGAGTATGCCGAGCTTGAACCGCTCGTGCGCTCGGTCGCGGCCCTGCGCGAGGCGGAGAAGGAGCTCGCCGGGATCGACGAGCTGATGCGCGCCGACGACGAGCTCGCCGAGATCGCCGAGGCCGAGCGCCCCGCCATCGTGAAGACGATCGACCGCCTCGCCGACGAGATCCGCGTCGCCCTCCTCCCGAAGGACGAGGCCGACACCAAGAGCGCGATCCTCGAGGTGCGCGCGGGCACGGGCGGCCAGGAGGCGGCCCTCTTCGCCGGCGACCTCTTCCGCATGTACGAGCGCTACGCCTCCGAGCACGGCTGGAAGGTCGAGACCATGAGCGTCTCCGAAGGGGACGCGGGCGGCTTCAAGGAAATCATCGCCGCCGTGCGCGGGCAGAACGTGTTCGCGCGGCTGAAATACGAGTCCGGCGTCCACCGCGTGCAGCGGGTCCCGGCGACGGAGTCGGGCGGGCGCATCCACACCTCGGCCGCGACCGTCGCCGTGCTGCCGGAGGCCGAGGAGGTCGACGTGCAGATCCCCGCCTCCGACATCCGCATCGACACGATGCGCGCGTCGGGCGCGGGCGGCCAGCACGTCAACACGACCGACTCGGCCGTGCGCATCACCCACCTGCCGACGGGCATCGTCGTCACCTCCTCCGAGAAGTCGCAGCACCAGAACCGTGCGCGGGCGATGGAGGTGCTGCGCGCCCGCCTCTACGACATGATGCGCCAGGAAGCCGACGACGCCCGCGCCGCCGACCGCAAGGGCCAGGTCGGCTCGGGCGACCGCTCGGAGCGGATCCGGACCTACAATTTCCCGCAAGGGCGCGTCACCGACCACCGCATCAACCTCACCCTCTACAAGCTGGGCGAGGTTCTCGACGGCACGGCGCTCGACGAGGTCGTCGATGCGCTCGCGACCGATCACCAATCCCGCTTGCTGGCCGAGGCCGATGGTTGACACCGATCCCCTTGGCCTCACCGGCGACGACATCGACCTGTCGAGCCTTTATAACGGGGTCAAGCGCGCCTTCCGCGAAGCCGGCCTCGCGACCCCCGACCTCGACGCCCGCCTCCTCGTGACCGAGACGCTGGGCGTCTCGACCGCCCAGCTCATCGCCAACCCGCGGATGCGCGTCGCCCCGGACCTTGCCGACGCGCTGAAGGCGCGGGTGCGCGAGCGCCTGTCGGGCCGCTCGATCGGCCGCATTCTCGGCCGCCGCGCCTTCTGGTCGCTGGATCTGAGGGTCAGCCCCAGCACGCTCGAGCCGCGGCCGGAGACGGAAACTGTCGTCGAGCTTGCGCTGGCTTTGCTTCAGCCGGTTGAAACCACGGCCCTCATCGCCGATCTAGGAGTAGGAACGGGCGCCATCCTGCTCGCCGTGCTGAGCGAACGGCTCAACGCATTCGGCGTCGGGGTCGACATCTCGGAGGATGCGCTGCGCGAAGCAGAGCGCAACGCCGAGCGGAACAATCTCGCGGATCGCGCCCGGTTCGTCGTCGCCAATTTCGGCGCGGCGCTGGCGCCGCAATTCGATGTGGTGGTGTCGAATCCGCCTTATATCGCAACGTCGGTGATCGAGACGCTCGATCCAATCGTGCGAGACAACGACCCCCGGCTTGCACTTGATGGCGGGGAAGACGGTCTTGATGCTTACCGTGTAGTATTTTCGCAGGCTAACCAGATGCTGAAGCCCGGCGGAACTTTGATCGTCGAGATCGACCCCAATGCTAGCGGCGAGGTCATCCGCGAGGCGGCCGAGCACGGCTTGTCGGCGGTGACGCTGGCGACTGATCTGAACGGCGACACGCGCGCCGTCGCGCTAAGGCGGATGAATGCTTGATGGGTCGGTCTTGGAAAAGACGTGACCACGATGTAATTAAGTCTTGGAAAGACGGGTTGGAACGGCTAACGTCCGCCTGTCGGCCGATGGGCCCCGGCAGATTCGCCGATGGAGCCCCATTGAGTGCCTGCCCCTCGAAAGGGGCACTGTTATCACTGACGCCATGAGGGCGACGATCGGGTCTGACGTGTGACGTACCCGCGGCTGGGTATTGCCGGCCGTCGTGTTCTTGGTGGGTGTGGTGCGCTGCTCGGCGGCGCTCCAAGGCGAACTGTGTGGGATGGAGATCGGCGCGTGTCGATCGGATTGGCCAATGGAAGGTCAACAAGCTTCCTTTGCCAGACATTCTGCAGGTTTGACGTATTGTCCCGGACGAGAAAAATGAACTGATGAGACCAAACAATCCGAACAAGCGTCTGCGCGGCCGCAATCGGAGCAAGAATAGCAATCCGCTTGCTCGGTCTTACGAGTCGAACGGCCCGGATGTTAAGATCCGTGGCAGCGCGCTCCAAATCGCAGACAAGTATTCCCAGCTTGCACGGGACGCGCAGTCGTCCGGCGATCGTGTGATGGCTGAAAATTATTTTCAGCACGCCGAGCACTACTACCGCATCGTCGCGCAGGCTTACGAGCAGTCGAACAGCCAGCAGCCACGCGAGCGCCGTGAAGACGGTGGCCGCAACGGCCGGTATGACGACCGCTTCGGCGGCGAGCAGCCTTCGATCAACGGCTTCGACGGGCTCGACGACGAGGACGAGGGCGTGCGCCGCACGATCCGCGCCAATGGCGACGATCGTGATGATGACGGCGACAGCGACGGCGACAATGATGGCGACGACGAGATCGCGGTCCACACCCATCACAACGGAAGCAACGGCAACGCCGCGAAGGCCGAGCCCGAAGCCGAAGTCGAGATGAACGGGTCCGACGAGGGCGGCCACGCCGAAGCGAACGCCGACGCGCCCAGCGAGGACGAGGCGAAGCCGAAGCGCCGCACCCGCGCCCCGCGCGCCCGCACCCGCACCCGCCGCACCGAGAGCGCCGATCAGGCCCCCGCCGGCGAACCCGCCGAACAGGCGAGCTGACGCCGGACGACGGCGCGACGGACGGCCCCGCGCAACGCGCCGCCGGTCGTCCGCGCACCGTCTCCCGGTGAGGGCAAAGGCGCACGCGCGTTGAGGCGAAGGCCTGGCGCGCCGGGCCTTTTGACGGGCCTGCGCGCCCATTCGGCATGCGTGCCGACAAATCGTGCAAATGATTGCGTGGCGGTTTGGTTTGGACCTTTTCTCCGCCCCACGCGTGCTTATCTCATGGATGGCGCCGGCCTTCTGGCGGCGCCCGTGGCGGCTCTTGCGCCACGTCACCCCATGCCGCTCTTCGAGCCTTCGCTGTTGAGCCGGCCTACGGAGGTTCCATGGATATTGAGAAATTCTCCGACCGCACGCGTGGATTCATCCAGTCCGCCCAGACCAATGCGATCGGTGCTGGCAACCAGCAATTCACACCCGAGCACCTGCTCAAGGTGCTGCTCGACGATTCCGAGGGTCTCGCCGCAGGTCTTCTGACCGCCTCCGGCGCGCGCCCGAAGGAGGCGCTTGCCGCCGTCGAGCGCGTCCTCGCACGCCTGCCCAAGGTCGGCGGATCGGGCGCCGGTCAGCTCCACCTCACACCCGCCACGGTGAAGGTGTTGCAGCAGGCCGAGCAGCTCGCGAAGAAGGCCGGCGACAGCTTCGTCACCGTCGAGCGCCTTCTCCTCGCGCTCGTGACCGAGCCCTCGTCCGAATCCTTCAAGATCCTGAAAGAGGCCGGGGCCACCCCCCAGGCGCTCGAGGACGCGATCGCCAAGCTGCGCAAGGGCCGCACCGCCGACACGGCCTCGGCCGAGGGGCAGTACGAGGCGCTGAAGAAGTACACCCGCGACCTCACCGAGGATGCGCGCGAGGGCAAGCTCGACCCGGTCATCGGCCGCGACGAGGAGATCCGCCGCACCATCCAGGTTCTGTCCCGCCGCACCAAGAACAACCCGATCCTCATCGGCGAGCCCGGCGTCGGCAAGACCGCCATCGCCGAGGGCCTCGCGCTGCGCATCGTCAATGGCGACGTGCCCGAGAGCCTTAAGGACCGCACGCTCCTCTCGCTCGACATGGGCGCCCTCATCGCGGGCGCGAAATATCGCGGCGAGTTCGAGGAGCGGCTGAAATCCGTCCTCAACGAGATCAAGTCGACCGGGAACGTCATCCTCTTCATCGACGAGGTGCACACCCTCGTCGGCGCGGGGAAGGCGGACGGGGCGATGGACGCCTCGAACCTCCTGAAGCCGGCGCTCGCGCGCGGCGAGCTCCACTGCGTCGGCGCGACCACGCTCGACGAGTACCGCAAATATGTCGAGAAGGACGCCGCGCTCGCCCGCCGCTTCCAGCCCGTCTTCGTGGACGAGCCCACCGTGGAGGACACGGTGTCGATCCTGCGCGGGTTGAAGGAGAAGTACGAGCTGCACCACGGCGTGCGGATCACCGACAGCGCGATCGTCGCGGCGGCGAACCTGTCGAACCGCTACATCGCCGACCGCTTCCTGCCGGACAAGGCGATCGACCTCGTGGACGAGGCCGCCTCGCGTCTGCGCATGCAGGTCGACTCCAAGCCGGAGGAGCTCGACGAGCTCGACCGCCGCATCGTCCAGCTCAAGATCGAGCGCGAGGCGCTGCGCAAGGAGGACGATGCCGCCTCGCGCGACCGTCTCGGCAAGCTGGAGCGCGAGCTGACAGACCTCGAGGAGCGCTCCGCCGCCCTCACGCAGCGCTGGCGCGCCGAGAAGGACAAGCTCGCCGGGGCGCAGGACGTGAAGGCGAAGCTCGACCAGGCCCGCATCGAACTCGCGAACGCGCAGCGCCAGGGCGACCTCGCCCGCGCCGGTGAGCTCGCCTATGGCGTGATCCCGGAGCTGGAGCGGCGCATCAAGGAGGTCGAGGAAGGCGGGTCCGACAACGCCGGCAGCATGGTCGAGGAGGCCGTGACGTCCAACCACGTGGCGCAGGTCGTGTCGCGCTGGACGGGCATCCCGGTCGACAAGATGATGGAGGGCGAGCGCGAGAAGCTCCTGCGCATGGAGGAGGAGCTCGAGAAGCGCGTCATAGGCCAGCCCGAGGCGGTGCATGCCGTCTCGTCCGCCGTCCGCCGCGCGCGCGCCGGGCTCCAGGACCCGAACCGGCCGATCGGCTCGTTCATGTTCCTCGGCCCCACGGGCGTCGGCAAGACCGAGCTCACGAAGGCGCTCGCCTCGTTCCTGTTCGACGACGACACGGCGATGGTCCGCATCGACATGTCGGAGTACATGGAGAAGCACGCCGTCAGCCGTCTGATCGGCGCCCCTCCGGGCTATGTCGGCTACGAGGAAGGCGGCGCGCTGACGGAGGCCGTGCGGCGGCGTCCCTACCAGGTCGTCCTCTTCGACGAGATCGAGAAGGCGCACCCGGACGTCTTCAACGTGCTCCTGCAGGTGCTCGATGACGGGCGGTTGACCGACGGCCAGGGCCGCACGGTCGACTTCCGCAACACCATCATCGTGATGACCTCGAATGTCGGCGCGGAGTTCCTCGCCGCGCAGGGCGAGGGCGACGAAGTGGAGGCCGTCCGGCCGCAGGTGATGGAGCTCGTCCGGGCGACGTTCCGGCCCGAGTTCCTGAACCGGCTCGACGAGATCGTCCTCTTCTCGCGCCTGAAGCGGGCCCAGATGGCCGCGATCGTCGACATCCAGATGGCGCGGGTGCGCCAGCTGCTCGCCGACCGCAAGATCACGCTGGAGCTCACCGAGGGCGCCCGCGAGTGGCTCGCCGAGCGCGGCTACGACCCGGTCTACGGCGCGCGCCCCCTGAAGCGCGTGATCCAGAAGGAGGTCCAGGACCCGCTGGCCGAGAAGATCCTCGGTGGCGAGATCATGGACGGCGACACGGTCCGCGCGTCGCCCACCACCGAGCGGCTCGTCTTCGAGACCATCCGCTCGGTCGCAGCCGCGGCCTGACGGTGGCGGCCACGCGCCGCCATCCCCCACGATCAGCCAGACAGGAGGCCGCCATTTGCGCGGCCTTTTGTTTTGCCGTTAACGTCGAAGGCCCTTCTGATTCGCCAAAGGCTCAACCATGTCGGTCTCCTTCAAAAGCCTCGAACACGCAGGCTGGATGGCGAAAGCGGAGCACTATGATTCCCACTTCGCGGACATCACCGCGCAGGCGGCGGTGCCGATCCTCGCGGCCGCCGGGGACCTCGCCGGCAAGTCCGTGCTCGACGTGTGTTGCGGCACCGGCGACCTCGCGATTGCACTGACCGAGGCGGGCGCCGACGTCACCGCCGTCGATTTCGTGCTCCCGATGGCCGCGATGGCGCGCGACAAGGCCTCCGACGCGCACATCGCCGTCGGCGACGGCGAGGCCCTGCCCTTCGCCGCCTCGAAATTCGATGTCGTGACCTGCTCGTTCGGCCTCTGGCACATGCCGACGCCGGAGCTGGCGCTCGCCGAGGCGCGCCGCGTCCTGAAGCCCGGCGGCCTCTACCTCTACACCGCCTGGGGTCCGCCCGAGGCGGGCTTCGACATCATGGAGCTCGTAAACGCGGCCATCAAGACGCACGGGACGATGGATGTCGGCCTGCCGCCCTCGCCGCCCCCCTTCCAATTCTCGCAGCGCCCGAGCGCGGTGCCCATGCTGGAGGCGGCCGGCTTCCGCGAGATCTCGCTGACCAAGCAGATGGCCTCCAAGTCGCATCGCTCCGGCGAGGAGGTGCTCGCGGTCCTCAACCGCGCGCTCGTGCGCGCGCCGATGCTGATCGACCGCCAGGCCGCCTCGGTGCGCCGCCTCGTGGTGGAGCACATCCGCATGAGCGCGGAGGCGCGGCGGACGGACGGGGTGATCCGCCTCCAATGGCCCTATGTGCTGGGGGTCGCGACCGCCGCCTGAACCGCGCCGTTCGGAACGAAAAAAGCGCCGGGTCCAAGCCCGGCGCTTTTTTTGTCGGTGGTCCAGTGGGGTGGCGGCGCCGTCAGCGGCGGGCCATCTCCATCCGCTGCGCGCCGATCAGCGCGTCGATGCGGTCGCGCTCGGAGCGGAAGGCCACGAGCTGCTCGCCCGTCAGCTCGCGCCCGCGGCGCAGGCGGATCTTGAGCGGGTTCACCGGACGGCCGTTGACGTGAACCTCGAAGTGGAGGTGCGGGCCGGTGGAGAAGCCGGTCGAGCCGACATAGCCGATGATCTGGCCCTGCTTCACGCGCATGCCCGGCTTGATGCCCTTCTCGATGCGCGACTGGTGCGCGTAGCCCGTCTCGTAGCCGTTCTTGTGGCGGATCGCGACCCAGCGGCCATAGCCCGCCTTCCAGCCCGCCTGCGTGACGACGCCGTCGCCCGCCGCATAGATGCGCGTCCCGCGCGGGGCGGCATAGTCGACGCCCTTGTGGAGGCGCTGGCGGTGGAGGATCGGGTGGCGGCGCATGCCGAAGCCGGAGCGGTAGACGCCCCGCTCCATCGGCTTGCGCAGGAGGAACTTGTCGCCCGTGCGCCCGTCCTCGTCATAATAGTCGACGGTGCCGTCGGGCGACTTGAAGCGATAGAAGCGCCGCTCGACCCCGCTCGCCGTCAACGCGGCATAGAGGATCTCGGCCGGCGTCCCCGCCTCGTTCTTCGCCGAGTAGAGCGCGGTGAGCTGGTCGCCCGCGCGCACCCGCGAATTGTAGTCGACATCGTTGCCGAAGGTCGCGAGGAGCACGTCGCGCACCCGGTCCGGAAGGCCGTTGTCGGTGGCGGTCTGGTAGAGGCTCTTATAGACGGTCGGCAGGCGGTCGTCGGACGAGGCGGGCTGCACCTCGTCCACCACCGGCGGCGCCCCCGGAGGCGCCTCGCCGAGGACGAACTTGCCGTCGTCGGTGAGGGCGACCGTCGCGACGTGGCTTTCCTTGGTGTAGATCGAGAAGCGGATCGGGCGGCGCTGCGCCTCCTCGTCCGTCTCGTCGAGCTCGAAGGCCATGCGCAGGATCTGACCGGGACGCAGCGTCTCGACGCCGATGCGCGAGAGCACGGCGTCGATCGCGGCGGTGTCGTCGCTGCCGATGCCGCTGCCGTGCAGGATCTTCGACAGCGTGTCGCCCGGCTGGACGACCTCGACGAGGTCGGAACTCGCCTCCTCGACGTCCTCCTCCGCCTCCGACGTCTTCATCAGCTCCGAGACATTCTCCGGCACGACGATGACGTTCGGCGGGGTCAGCGATGTTTCCACGAACGCATCCACATCGACGCGCGAGGCGACGGAGGGCTCGCCATACTGCTCCTCGCGAAGCTGGCGCTCGACCTCGTCCTCCTCGAGATCGAGGCTGCGGTCGATCGGGACATTGCCGTCGAGCGGCAGGGCCGACACGCTGACGGTGATCTCGCCATCGACCGCGCGGTCATAGATCGCGTCGGTCACGCTCTCGGCGGCCGCCTCGGCCGGACGCTCGAGCTCGCGCGGGTTGAAGGCCGGAATATCGCCGAGCTTGCCGCTGTCGAGCACGAGGCTCGCGCTGACGAGCTGGTAGGGGCGCTTGGCGATGAGGTTCTTGTCGCCCTGGCGCACGACCGTGCTGACCTCGATGATCCGGCTCGAGGCGACCGGGCTGAAGGCGGGGAGGACGCGGTCGCCCTTCTGCGCCTTCTGCGCCCGCTGGGGCACGATATTGTCGAAGGTGGCCGCCTCGGCCTTCACCACATAACGTCCGTCGAGCGCGGCGAAGAGCGCGCCCCCCATGAGGGCGACCGAAGTCACCGCCGTGACGGCGACGCCGAAGAGCCAGCGCACGCTGACGCCACGCCGCGTGTATCGCGAGGGGTCGGTGTCCCCCATCGCGATCGGCGGCTCGGTTCCGAGTTCGATCGACTTCTGTTTGCGGTGTTGATCCCAAGCAAGCACGCACACTCTCCCTGCCTGTTACGGTCCCACTTCTATCCCGCTTTGCCGGGATGGCCAATGCTGCGAGGCGCCGCGCCCCCAGCACAGGCCGAAACCCTCGCGTGGCCTGGCCATTTCCCGTCTTCCGCGTCGGACGCACCGCACGGACGCTGGCGAGGAGAGGGAGGCCCGCACGGCCCCGATCCGCGTGTGCCCTCGACACGACCCGTCCTTGGGACCGATCCCCGCTGACCGGGAGCTCTCGGATAGAAGGGGGCTCTGGGATAAAAGAGGAAACGTGCGCGCACGCGCGCGCACGCGTAGCAGCCGCGCCAGGCCGGATTTCGGTCCGCCCTCCCCTCTCCCTGTCAGGCGGCGGAACTATTTTCAGGCCGAAGCGATTTTTTTTGGGAGACCGCCGCGGAGACGGCCCGCCGAAGACCCACTCTCCGCCATGTGGAAGAGTCGCTTTTCCCAGAGGTTCCGGGGCGTTCTGCCCTGGAGCGACGCCCCCGGCAAACTTTCTTCAAGGTCCGTGTTGACACCGGTGGGGCGGCTGCGTATATCCCCAACCACCGACGGGGCGCGACGCCAACCGGCGCCGCCCTGGAAGGCTTCAGGGACAGATTGGCCAGATGGCCCGAGAGATCGGGGCAAGGG
>NZ_QBBV01000025.1:0-654 GCF_003073115.1 Acuticoccus kandeliae
CTAGGACGTCGAGATCCTGCACGGCGACACCCAGGTGGCGCCGAAGGGCCTCGACACCTACGGCTCGCGCTCGCTGGTCGTCGGCGGTGTGGCCATCGTCAACGCCGCGGACAAGGTGATCGAGAAGGCGACGAAGATCGCCGCGCACCTGCTCGAGGCCTCCGAGGACGACATCGAGTTCGCGAACGGCCAGTTCACCGTCCGCGGCACCGACAAGGGCAAGGCCATCCAGGAGATCGCGTTCGCCGCGTTCATGGCGCACGACTACCCGGAGGGCATGGAGCCGTCGCTGGACTCCGACGCCGTCTTCGACCCGGAGAACTTCTCCTACCCGCACGGCACCCACCTGGCCGCGATCGAGGTCGACACCGACACCGGCCGGGTGAACCTGCGCAAGTACGTCTGCGTCGACGACATCGGGAACGTCATCAACCCGCTGATCGTCGAGGGCCAGGTGCACGGCGGTCTCGCCCAGGGCATCGCGCAGGCCCTGTTCGAGGAGGCGAACTACGACGACCAGGGCACCCTGGTCAACGCCACGTTCGTCGACTACACGATCCCGTCCGCGGCGGACCTGCCGAGCTTCACCACCGAGACGGTCTCCACCCCGGCGACGAGCAACCCGCTCGGGGTCAAGGGCGTCGGAGATCGGAA
>NZ_QBBV01000026.1:0-609 GCF_003073115.1 Acuticoccus kandeliae
CCAGGTCGCCGGCCGGGTCGGCGTGCGCGAGCGCGCCGCCCAGGGTGCCGCGGTGGCGGACCTGCGGGTCCGCGACGGTCTCGGTCGCCCGGGCGATGAGTTCGACGTGGGTGTTGACCAGGTCGTTGCGCATGACCTCGTGGTGGGTGGCCATCGCGCCGACCATGACGTACTGGTCGTCCTCGCCGATCCGCTTGAGCTCGGGGATGCCCCCGAGGTCGATGATCGTGCTCGGCGCGGCCATCCGCAGCCGCAGCACCGGCAGCAGGCTCTGGCCGCCCGCGAGGATCTTGGCGTCCTCCCCGGCCGACTGCAGGGCCGTCACGGCCTCCTCGACCGAGGAGGGCCGGACGTAGTCGAACTTGGCCGGGATCACTGGACCTCTCCCTTGGGGTTGTTCGGGTCGATGGAGCCGAGGCCGGCGCCGGGCGAGTGGGTGTCGCTCGGGGTCTCCTGCGGGTTCCTGCCCTTCGCGACCTGGAGCGCACGCCACACGCGCTGCGAGGTGGTCGGCATCTCGATCTCGTCGACGCCGAGGTGCCGCACCGCGTCCAGCACGCCGTTGAGGATCGCCGGGGTCGAGGCGATGGTGCCCGCCTCGCCGACGCC
>NZ_QBBV01000027.1:0-593 GCF_003073115.1 Acuticoccus kandeliae
GTCGGGCATCTTCTGGCTCTCCCGCTCGGCCTCGACCCGCTTGACGTAGTGGTCGACCTCGCGGGCGATCTGCTCGTCGTTCCAGCCCAGCACCGGGGCGACCAGCGTCGCGGTCTCCTCGGCGGCACCCACGCCCCGGTCGAAGGTCTCGATCGAGATCCGGGTGCGACGGGCGAGGATGTCCTCCAGGTGCCGCGCGCCCTCGTGCGAGGCGCCGTAGACGACCTCGGCCCGCAGGTAGTCCTCGGCGCCGGTGAGCGGCTCGGCCAGGGTCGGGTCGGCGATGAGGAGGTCGAGGACCTCGTCGATCAGCGAGCCGTACCGGCCGAGCAGGTGCTCGATCCGCACCGGGTGCAGCCCGCTGCGCGCGGCGAGCTGGTGGGTCGAGTTGCGCAGCGCCGTGAAGCCCTCGGCGCCGAGCAGCGGGACCTTCTCGGTGCAGGAGGCGGGCACCTTCGCGTCGAGCGAGTGCACGGCCGCGTCGACGGCGTCCTCGGCCATCACGCGGTAGGTCGTGTACTTGCCCCCGGCCACGACGACCAGCCCGGGCACCGGGGTGGCGACGGCGTGCTCACGGGACAGCTTCGAGGTCG
>NZ_QBBV01000028.1:0-591 GCF_003073115.1 Acuticoccus kandeliae
CATGGTGCGGGCCGAGTCGATCCGGCCCCGCGGCGAGACCCGTCTGCGGTGGGTCAGCGCACCGTGCAGCGACTTCGCGAGCCGCCGCAACGAGTCCTCCAGCTGCATGCGCTCGGTCTCGCTCGCCCGGTCGACCTCGGCGACGCGTTCGGCGTCGTCGTGGCCCTCGACGATCCGCTGCTCGATCGCGAGCAGCTTCTCCAGGTGGGCCTTGAGCAGCTCGGGGAGGTTGTCGAGCACTCCGGTGAGGCGCCGGCGCAGCGCGGCGGCGTCGTCCTCGGTGCCCTGTTCCTCCTCCGACAGCCGGTCCTCCTCGGAGTTCAGCCAGCCCAGCAGCGCGTCCTGCTGGGCGACCGAGAGGTCGGCGTCGACCTTGGTGCCCTGCTGCTGGGAGATGTCCCCCGGCTGTCCGCCGCCGGAGAACCGGTCGGTCTCGATCTGCACGCGCTGGCCCTCGGTGGCGTCGCCCGCCTGCTCCTTGGAGAGCACGATCTCGTCCGTCATCGAGGCCATGTCGATCTTGTTGGCCTCCTGGTGCAGGTTGTACTGCTCGGCCAGGTCCTGGGGGTCGAAGAACTCCTTGATGGCGAC
>NZ_QBBV01000029.1:0-583 GCF_003073115.1 Acuticoccus kandeliae
GTTCTGCGTGATGACCGGCTGCGGCGGGAACGACACGACCTGCTCACGCAGGTCGACCCGCTCGCGGGTGCGGTCGACGAACGGCACCAGGATGGCCGGGCCGCCCTCCCGGATGCTGTGGTAGCGGCCCAGCCGCTCGATGATGTACGCCCACTCCTGCGGGACGATGACGACCGACTTGACGACGATCGTCACGACCAGCACGAGCAGGACGATGCCGATGATGAACTCGGCGCCCATGTGCTCTCCCCTCCTGCGCGCCGGAGAACCGGCGCCCGTGTCGCCCCGGAGTCCCCGGGGCGTCGTGGCCGTCCCGCCGCGGTGGCGGTCAGGACGGCGGTAGCTCCCCCCGACCGGTGACGAGCACGGCCGCCCCGGTCACCTGCAGGATCGTGACGGTGGCGCCGGCCTCGAGGACCTCCACCCCGTCCATCGACCGCGCCGACCACACCTCGTGTCCGATCCGCACCTGCCCACGCTCGCCGTCGACGCGCTGCACGACCTCGGCGGAGGCGCCGACGAACCGGTCCTGGTGGCGTTCGAACGTGCCCATGTGCTCGGCCAGCCTGCGTTTCGCCACCGG
>NZ_QBBV01000005.1:0-255959 GCF_003073115.1 Acuticoccus kandeliae
CGCAGCGCACCCATCCCGGCGATGTCGACGCGCATCGGGTTGAGCGCGACGCGGTCGCCAACCGACCAGCCGTGCCCGCCCCCCGGCGCACCAAGCGCGACGATCTCGCCGACCGCCTCGTGGGCGATCGCGGCCGGGAGGTGCGCGGGCGGGAAGTGACGGCCTTCCAGATATCGATTTTCGGCCTGGTTCAGGCCCACGGCGCGGATCGCGACCAGCGCTTCGCCCGGCTCCGGCGGCGGCAGCCCTTCATGCCGGCGCCGCATCACCCGTTCGGCCGGGCCGAATGTGTCGAAGCACCAGGCCTCGCTCTCCATGGCGGCCCCCTGTCCTCAACGCCGGCCGGCGGCGTGGCGCGCGGGTCTGCGATGATCCGCCGGACGGGCCGGCGGCGCGTGCCTCAGGCGGCCTTCTCCCACTGGACCATCTTCGCCGACACGTCGTCGACCGTTTCCTTGATCTGGCGGCGCTCCTCGTCCGAGGCGGCCTCGATGTCGAACTCGTTGACCGGGCGGTTGCTCGTCTCGTGGAGGAACTCGTCGCGCTCCGTGCCGGTCGCGCCGATGGCGTCGAGATAGCGCTCGTTGGAGCGGCGGTAGAAGTCCATGATCCGCGCGGCGGTGGCGGCGTCGAGACCGTTATAGGCGGTGTCGTTCCAGCCATACTGGTCGGCGAACTGGTTCATGATGATGGAGGACCAGCTCCGGATCCGGTCGCCGATCTGGACGACGGACGACCCGCGCCGCCCGTTCAGGACCCCCGTTAGGATGCGGCCGGTGTAGATGGTCTTCGGGCCCGGCGTCTCGTTCACCCGCTCGACCTCCTCGCACACCGAGAGGGCGTCAGAGATGCCGAGGACGCGGAAGAAGTTCGCCGTGATCCCCTCCCGCTTCACCGAGTCGGTGAAGAGGACGGGCAGGATCTCGACATCGTCGATCGAGCGGAGCCGCTTCAGGCGGCCGAAATAGTCGTTCCGGTTCGGGCCCGGCGCGAGGTTCTCGGCGACCTCCTCCGCGAAGGACTGCGTCGTCGCGAGGGTCTTGGCGCGCTGGGTGTACTGGCTGTGGATCGAGCTCGCCTGGGGGCGCTCGTAGATCATGAGCTCCGGCGTCACGCCGAGCCGTTCGGCGAGGATGTGGAGGGCGCCCGCGAGGCGGGGGACCGCCACCATCGAGAAGGATTCGCTGCTGAGGATCAGGTGGGTCGGCTTCGCCTCGGCCACCTCGGCCGCGATCTTGTCCCCGATCGCCTCATAGACCGGCCGGCTCACCTCGCCGTGCAGGATGTGCGCCGCGATCGGGTGATGCGCGCCGTACGCCAGCCGGTCTTCGCCACGCCCCGTCTGGGGGAAGAGGATTCCGCGGGTCGCGAGCGCGTCGCTGTTCGAGGACAGGAACCTCTGGAGTGTGGTCGTACCGGTCTTGTGGGCGCCGATATGGACGATGAAACGCATGGTCTCTGGGGTTTTGTTCTACTCTTTGGGAAAGCCTAGCACACCGAAGACGCCCCCGTGAACGCCGTGGACCGGACCAATGCCGGCGCCTGCCCGCTTGATTGCTGCCGCGCGACCCCGGAGCGCCGCCCGCATTGCTGCGAGACGCTCCGGCACGGGCGTCAGGCGGCGCGGGCCTTGTCGAGGAAGATCTCGACCTCGCGATCCAGCGTCTCGGCCTGGGTGGTGAGGGCGCCGGCCGCCGTCAGGAGCTCGCTCGCCGCATTGCCGGTCTCGCTCGCATCGCGGGAGACGCCGGTGATGCGCGAGCGGATCTCCAGCGTGCCGGACGCGGCTTCCGCGACGCGCTTCGCGATCTCGGCGGTGACCTGCGTCTGCTCGCCCACCGAGGTGGCGATCGTGGAGGAGATGCCGTTCATCTCACGGATGATTTCGCCGATGATGCGGATCGCGGCGACCGCCTCGTTCGTCGCCTCCTGCATGTTCGCGATCTGCTTGGCGATGTCCTCCGTCGCGGCCGCCGTCTGGTTGGCGAGATTCTTCACTTCCCCCGCGACCACAGAGAAGCCCTTCCCCGCCTCCCCCGCCCGTGCCGCCTCGATCGTGGCGTTGAGGGCGAGGAGGTTCGTCTGCGCCGCGATCTCGCTGATGAGGCCCACCACCTCGCCGATCCGGGCGGCGCCGTCGGCGAGCGTCTTCACCGTCGCGTCGGTCGCGTCCGACTGGGCGACCGCGTTCTGGGCGATCTCGGTGGAGTGGGCGACCTGGCGCGAGATCTCCGCGATCGAGGTCGACAATTCCTCCGCCGCGCTCGCGATCGTCTCCACGTTGCCGGCCGTCAGCTCGGTGGAGGCGGCGACCGCCTCGGCGCTGTGAGAGGTGGCGTGCGCGTTCTGCGACATCGAGCGCGCGCTGGTGTTCATCTGGCTCGCCGCCGAGGCGACGGTGTGGACGACGGTGCCGACGCGCCCCTCGAACGCATCGGCGAAACCGGCGAAGGTGCGCACGCGCTCCACCATGCGCTCGCTCGCCCCGTTCAGCGTCATCGCGCAATGGCGGTAGTAGCCGGGGAAGCCGCGCGGCAGGACGCGGCGATAATAGCGCCCCTCGGTGAAGGCGAGCATCGAGCCGTTCGCCTCGCGCGCGAAGGCGTCGGCGACGTCGAGGAGGTGGTTGACCGCGAGCTGAAGGCGGCCGAGCCGGCCGGCGGGCGCCACGCCCAGAATGCGGCGCTCGATGTCACCCTCGGCCGCGGCGTCGCACACGGCGGCGATCCCGTCGATCTGCTTGAGCGCGCTGCGGAAATAGAGGATCGCGACGAGGACGACGACGAGCCCCGCCCCGGTCGCGCCCGCACCGACCCACCATCCGCCGATCCCGGTGAGAAGCGCGAGGTCGGCCGCGAAGAGGAGCGAGACGCCGATCGCCCCCGCGAGCACGGACTTAGATAGAGAAGACGAACTCATCATAGCCAACCCCCTTGTCCGCCAGAATCGCGTTCAGCCGCTCCGCCCCGCCCATCATCCCGTCCTTGCGGTTCTTCGGCTCCGCCTCCGCCGCGCGGAGCGTGCGGTAGAGGTCGGCGATGGTCGCGACCTGGTGGGCGTCGGGCTTGCGGCGGTTCGAGTGGTAGCCGACGATGTTGCCGCGCTGGTCGTAGCTCGGCGTCACGTGGGCGAAGACCCAATAGTGGTCGCCGTTCGAGGCGAGATTGACGACGTAGGCGAAGATCTCCCGCCCGCTCTGCACCCGCTCCCAGAGGAGGCGGAAGACGCAGCGCGGCATGTCGGGATGGCGGTTGATGCTGTGCGGCTCGCCGAGCACCTCCTCGGCCCGGAAGTGGGAGACGCGCAGGAAGACCTCATTGGCGTAGGTGATCCGGCCCTTGAGGTCCGTCTTCGTCACGATGAGATCATTTTCGGCGAGGGGGCTCTCGCGCCCCGTCGGCTTGACGCCTTTGCGCATCTCTCCTCCGGCAACCGTTCGGGCCGCCGGTCGCGTGTACCGGACAGGGCTTGCGCCGGGCTCACGATGTGAGGGCGGCCTCGCCGAGACAGTGGTCGCGCAGGTGCGCCGAGAGCGCGGCGAGGTCGCCGACGCGCGTCGCCCGCCCGCGCCAGGCAAGGCCGAGCGCCCGCCAGGCGCGCGGGGCCTCGAACGGGATCGTCGCAACGCGAGACTGGTTCACCGCCCCCGCCCACACCGCGATCTGCGGGATCAGCGTCACCCCCATCCCCGCCTCGACCATGTGGACGAGGGTCGCGATCGTGTAGGCGCTGACGGCGCTCTCCTCGGCGATGTCGTCCCGCCCGACGGCGGTCAGCACGTGCTGGCGCAGGCAGTGGCCCTGATCGAGGAGAAGGAGCTTCTCGTCGGAGAGGTCGGCCGCACGCACGCGCTTGCGCGTTGCGAGGCGATGTCCCTCCGGCACCGCGATGAGGAGCGGGTCGCGCCCCACCTCCTCGAAATGGAGATCGTCGAGCCGGACGAGATCGGCGACGAAGGCGGCGTCGAGCCGGCCGTGGCGCACGTCGTCGAGCAGCGAGTGGGTGAGCCCCTCGCGCACATAGAGCTTGAGGTCGGGATAGCGCACCTCGAGCGTCTTCAGGATGCGCGGCAGGACGTAGGGCGCGATCGAGGGGATGATTCCAAGGCGCAGGCGCGTGGAGAGCGGCCGCGCGATCTCTACCGCGCACGTCGACAGTTCGGAGATCTGGACGAGGATCTCGCGCGCCTGCTGGAGCACGTTTTCCCCAAGCGGGAGCAGAACGAGCTCGCGGCCCGTGCGGTCGATGAGCGCACCTCCGAGGGTTGTTTCGAGCCCCTGAATCGCGCCGCTGAGGGTCGATTGCCCAATCCCGATGCGCTTTGCCGCTTTTGAGAACGACCCCGTCTCAACCAGCACGACAAAATAATGGAGGTGGCGAACGTTGAGATTGATCATCGCTTATTTATCGGATTTTCCGATTCCACCATTCCAAATTATCGGTTTGACGGAAAGACGCCGCGTCATTTTATTCGCCGCAACGGTGCTGTGATGAGGCCGTCACAGCGCCCGGCCAGGATCCATCCAGACCCCCGTCAAAGGAGCCCCGACATGCTCGGCATCGGCGACAAGCTGCCCGAATTCTCCGTCACCGGCGTGAAGCCCGGTTTCAACAACCACACCGAAAACGGCGAGTCCGCGTTCGAGCCGATCACCGAGACGAGCTTCGAGGGCAAGTGGAAGATCATCTTCTTCTACCCGAAGGATTTCACCTTCGTCTGCCCGACCGAGATCGCCGAATTCGCCCGCCTTTCCGGTGATTTCGAGGACCGCGACGCGGTCGTCATGGGCGGCTCGACCGACAACGAGTTCGTGAAGCTCGCCTGGCGTCGCGATCATCCGGATCTCGACAAGCTGCCGATCTGGTCGTTCGCCGACACTAACGGCTCGCTCGTCGATGGTCTCGGCGTGCGCTCGCCCGACGGCGTCGCCTACCGCTACACGTTCGTCGTCGACCCGGACAACACGATCCAGCACGTCTACGCGACGAACCTCAATGTCGGCCGCGCCCCGAAGGACACGCTGCGCGTGCTCGACGCGCTGCAGACGGACGAGCTGTGCCCCTGCAACCGCGAAGTCGGCGGCCTGACACTCGCCGCCTGATCGGCGCCGCGATCCTCCCACGACGCCCCGCGGCCGGCGACGGCCGCGGCCTCCCCGCGTCGCCGCCTTCGCGGCGGCGTCCCTTCATTCGCGCAAACGAGACGAAGCGATGTCCATCGACCAATTGAAGGCCGCCGTACCCGAATTCGCCAAGGACGTCCGGCTGAACCTCTCGTCCATGGCGAGCGACGAGACGCTGACCCCGGTGCAGAAATATGGCCTGATGGTCGCGTGCGGGATCGCCTCGCGCAATCCGATCGTGCGTCAGGCGATGATCGACGAGGCCAAGGGCCACATCGACGAGACGACCCTCAACGCCGCCAAGGCCGCCGCGGCGATCATGGGGATGAACAACATCTACTATCGCTTCACGCATCTGTCCGACAACAAGGACTACGAGTCGATGCCGGCGAAGCTGCGGATGAACGTCATCGGCAAGCCGGGCGTGGACCGGGCCGTGTTCGAGCTGTGGTCGCTCGCGGTGTCGGCGCTGAACGGCTGCGGCAAGTGCATCAACGCGCACGAGGACGTGCTGCGCAAGGCCGGCGTGCCGACCGACGAGATCCACACCGCGGTGCGCTACGCCTCGATCATCCAGTCCGCGGCGATCGCGCTGGAAGCGAACGAAGAGGCCGTGGTCGCCGCCTGAGCGGCGCCACAAATGACGGGACCGGTTGCGGGCGGAGCGCCCGCGCCGGTCATTCCGCGCCGCTCTTCAGGAGCGCCAGGATCGATTCCGGCCGCAGCGGCAGGCGGTTGACGAAGGCCCCCGTCCCGGCGAGCGCGTCGTTCACCGCGCCCGCGACGGCCGGCACCGCGCCGATCACGCCGCCCTCGCCCGCCCCCTTGAAGCCGCCGAGCGTCGCGTCGGTCTCCGACTCGATGTGGACCATCGCGATATCGGGAATGTCGCAGCTGCTCGGCAGCAGATAGTCGAGGAGCTGGGTGGTGAGGAGCTGGCCCTCCTCGTCGTAGACGACCCCCTCCATCAGCGCCTCGCCGATCCCTTGCGCGACGCCGCCATGGACCTGGCCGGCGACCAGCATCGGGTTGATCATTCGCCCGCAATCGTGCGCAACCGCGTACCGCTCGACCGCGACGCGGCCCGTTCCGACATCGACCGAGACGACGGCGATGTGGACGGCGTTCGCGATCGACACGTTCGGCGGATCGTAGAAGGCGCGGCTTTCGAGGCCGTAATCCTCGCCCTCGGGCAGCGGGCGGGCCTCCAGCGAATGGGCGATCGCGGCGAGCTCGCGGAAGCTCATCGCCATGTCGGCGCCCGCGACGCGCGCCTCCCCGCCGGTGAGCTCGATGTCGTCCGGCGCGACCTCCAGGTGGAAGCCCGCGATCCGCTTCAGCTTCGCGGCGAGCGTCTCGGAGGCGCGGAACACCGCCCCGCCCGCGACCACCGCCGCGCGGCTCGCGAAGGTGCCGGAGCCGAACGGGCTCGTCGCCGTGTCCCCCTCCTCCACGCTGATCTCGCCGGGGTCGACGCCGAGATGCTCGGCGATGATCTGGGCGAAGACGGTGAGGTGGCCCTGCCCCTGCGTCGACTGGCTGACGGCGGCGACGAGGCGGCCGTCCGATTCCATGCGCACCGTCGCCCCCTCGAAGCCCGGCACGCGGTGCAGGCCGCGCGTGCGGTAGCGCGAGGCGCCCTGGCCGGTGTGCTCGGTGATGCAGGCGATGCCGATGCCGTAGCGCTTGCCGTCGCGAACCTCGCCGCGCGGGTGGTCGCGGCGGAAGCCTTCATAGTCGATCGCGGCGAGCGCCTCTTCGAGGCAGGCCGCGTGGCTCTGCGTGTCGGAGCTGATGCCGGCCGCGTTGGTGAAGGGCAGGTCTTCCGGCTGCACGAGATTCTTGCGCCGCATCTCCAGCTTGTCGATGCCGAGCGCGGCGGCGGCGCGGTCGATCAGCCCCTCCTGCGCGAAGTGGGCGATCGGCGCCGCGACGCCGCGATAGACGCCGACGGGCGCGGTGTTGGTGAAGACCGAATGGGTCTCGAAAGCGTAGTGCGCGAACTTGTAGGCGCCGGGCAGATAGATCGCGCCCCCGCCCGCCTCGGCGCTGGAGCCGAAGGGGAAGCAGGCATAGGCACCGATATTGACGTGCAGGCGGTTCCGGACGGCAAGGATCGTCCCGTCCCGCGCGAGCGCCATCTCCACGTCATAGCGATAGTCGCGCGAGTGGGTGCTCGTGACGAAATCGTCCTGCCGGTCGCCGACCCACTTGATCGTCCCGCCGAGACGGCGGGCGAGCGCGGCCGCGATCACCTCCTCCGGATAGACGTGCGCCTTGATCCCGAAGCCACCGCCGACATCGGGCGCGACGACGCGGATCTGGCTCTCCGCCATGTCGAGGAGCTCGCCGAGGGAGGTGCGCAGGAGGTGGGGGATCTGGGTGGACGACCAGAGTGTCAGCGCGCCCTTGCCCTTGTCGTAGGACGCCATCACCCCGCGCGGCTCCAGCGAGACGCCCGCCATGCGCGCGGAGCGGAAGGTGTCCTTCACGACGAGGTGGGCCGAGGCGAAGGCCGCGTCGAACCCTTCGGTCTTGTATTGGCCCGCGAAGGGGATGTTGTCGGCGATGTCGTCGTGGACGGCGGTCGCGCCCTCGGCGATCGCGTCCTCGATGGAGACGACGACGGGGAGCGCCTCGTAGTCGACGAGGACGGTCTCCAGCGCGTCCTCCAGAAGGTAGGGATCCTCGGCGAGGATCACGGCCACCGTGTCGCCCACATAGCGCACGCGGTCGGTCGGCATCACGTCGCGGAAGGTCGCCTTGTAGCCGGGCTTCGGCCGGTCGGGCTCCATCGTGCGGATCGAGGGGGTGAGGTCGGCGGCGGTGTAGCCGGCGACGACGCCCGGCATAGACAGCGCCTCGGAGAGGTCGATCGACGTGATGCGCGCGTGCGCGACGGGGCTCCGCACGCAGCCGAGATAGAGCGTCCCCGGCGGCTCGGGCAGGTCATCGACATAGGCGCCATAGCCGCGCAGGAGGCGGCTGTCCTCCTGGCGGGGGACCGGGCGGCCGATATGGCGGAAGACGGGGCGCGTGTCAGACATGGCGCGCCTCCCCCTCGGCCCGCAATTCCTCGGCGGCGCTCATGACGGCGCGCACGATGTTCACGTAGCCGGTGCAGCGGCACAGATTGCCCGACAGCGCGGTGCGGACCTCCTCCTCCGTCGGCGTCAGCGTCTCGGCGAGGAGCTGGCGCGCGGCCATCAGGAAGCCCGGCGTGCAGAAGCCGCACTGGAGGGCGTGGTTGCGGTGGAAGGCCGCCTGGATCGCCGACAGCTCCTCGTCGGGGGCGAGCCCCTCGACCGTTTCGAGCGCGGCGCCGTCGACCTGGACGGCGAAGGTGAGGCAGCTTCGCGCTGTGCGCCCGTCGATCGAGACCGTGCAGGCCCCGCACACGCCGTGCGCGCAGCCCACATGCGTGCCGGTGAGGCGCAGATCGTAGCGCAGGAAGTCGGCGAGGAGGCGCCGCGGCTCGACCGCGCGCCGGTAGCGCCGGCCGTTGACGGTGACGCTGATGTCGATCTTGTCGCCGGTCACGCGGCCACTCCCATCTTGTCCGCCGCGACCCGCACCGCGCGCGCGACGAGAGTCGGCACGAGTTCGCGGCGGTAGGCGCTGGAGCCCTCCAGATTGTCGAGAAGGTCCGCATCGCCGAGCGGGTCGGCGACGCTGGCGACGGCGCTCTCGACCTCGCCGAGCGAACGGCCGGCGAGCGCGTCCTCCAGCGCGGCGAGCCGCACCGGCACCGGCGAGACGCCGATCGCGGCGAGCCGCACCCAGTCGATGCGTCCGCCCGCGATGCGCAGCGCCGCCGCGATCCCCGCGACCGCGAGGCCGTGGCCGCGCATTCCCGTCTCCACGAAGGCGGTGGCGGTGCCGGGCGCGAGCACGGGGAAGCGGACCGCCGTCACCATCTCGCCGGGCTCGACGACCGTCGTCAGCGCGTCGAGGAAGAAGTCGGCGGCCGGCACGGTGCGCCGTCCGCCCTGCCGCTCGATCACGACCTCCGCATCGAGCGCGACGGCGACGCCGGAGAGTTCGGCGACCGGGTCGGCGTGGGCGATCGTGCCGCCGACGGTGCCGCGATGGCGCGTCGCCGGGTGACCGTTCAGCGCCAGCGCCTCGGCGACCAGCGGACATGCCTCGATCACCACCGGCGACAGCTCGGCGTCGCGCTGGCGAACCATGGCACCGAGCTCGAGCACCCCGTCCGCGACGGTGATCGTCGCGAGGTCGGCGCAGCCATTGAGGTCGATGAGCGCGGAGGGCGCGGCGAAGCGCAGGTTCATGAGCGGCACGAGGCTCTGCCCGCCGGCGAGGGGACGGGCGTCCTCGTCCTCCTCGGCGAGCATCCGGAGCGCGTCCGCCTTGTCGGCGGGACGGTGGTAGCGGAAGGCTTTCGGCTTCATCGGGTCGTCACAGGAGGTTCGGGATGAAGGTGACGATCGGCGGGAAGGCCACCATCAGCGCCATGCCCAGGATGAACAGCGCCACGAACGGCCACACCGCGCGGAACACCTGCTGCAGGCTGATCTGCGGCGTCACCGACTGGAACGCGAAGAGGGTGTAGCCGAGCGGCGGCGTGATCCCGCCGAGCGTCATGTTGATGAGGAAGAGGAGCCAGAACCACACCGGATCGAAGCCGAAGCTCTTCATGATCGGCTCGAACAGCGGGATCAGGATCAGCATGATCGCGATCTGGTCGACGAACATGCACAGGATGAACGGCACGACCAGCATGACGATGAGCATCGGCAGAGCGTCGAGCCCCAGCCCGGCGATGACGTCGACGAGGGCGCGCGTCGATCCGGTGAAGGCGAGGAGCTGGGTCAGCATCTTCGACATCGCCATGATGACGAGGATCGTGCAGGCGATCGAGGCCGCTGCGGCGAGCGATTCCACGATCATCTTCCAGGAGAGGTTGCGGTAGATCGCGGCGGTCACGAGGGCGCCGATGACGCCGGTCGCGGCCGACTCGGACGGCGTCGCGACGCCGAGCATGATGAGCCCCATCACCATGAAGATGACGATGAGGAAGGGCAGGCAGCGCACGACCGCCATCACCTTCTCGCGGCCGGAGACCTCGGTCACCTCTCCCGCGGACGGGGGCGAGCGCGACGGGTCGATCCCGACGACGATGAAGACATAGCCGAGGAAGAGGGCCGCGAGCAGCAGGCCCGGCACCACGCCCGCGACGAGGAGCTTCGCGATCGACACGTCCGCGATGGTGCCGACAATGATGGCGAGGATGCTCGGCGGGATGATCGGCGCGAGGCTCGCCCCGGCGAGGATGGAGCCGGCCGAAAGGTTCACGTCATAGCCGCGCTTCAGCATGCCGGGCACCGCGGCGCGGCCGAGCATGGCGGCGACGGCCATCGCCGAGCCCGACAGCGCGCCGAAGACGGCCGAGAGCACGATGACGAGGACGTATTGGCGCCCCTTCACGCGGCCGACGAGCTTGTCCACCGAGGTGAAGAGGACGTCCATCGTGCCGGAGCGGAAGAGGAGCTCGCCCATCAGGATGAAGAGCGGGATGCTCGCGAGCGAGGTGGTCGTGGTCGCCTCGTAGAGGCTGTTCACGAACATCGAGAAGCCCGCCGGCCCGATGATCGCGGCGATGCCGATGATGATGACGACGAGGAAGGACAGGAAGATCGGCGTGCCGAGGAGGAACAGGCCGAAGGCGAGGCCCCCGCCGATCGAGAGGTAGGTGTACCAGGGCAGCATCAAAGGGCCTCGGTTGCCGTGCCGGAGGTGGCAGGGGCGAGCGGAGCGGGCGGGGCCGGACTATGGGTCATCGTCAGTATTGCAGCGCCTCGCGCGCCTCGGCGGGCGGCCGGATGAAATGGCGCAGGAAGTGAATTGCGGCGAGAAGGAGGCCAAACGTGATGAAGCCCGTCACCCAATATTTGGGGATGGGCTGGTTGGCGATCGTCATGATCCCCTTCTCGGCCTGGCGCACATTCTCGTTGAAGGAGAGCCACGCCGCGTAGCCGCAGAAGACCGCGCCGATGAGATCGATGAGGCGCAGGATCCGCTTCTCCGCCGCCTTGCCGACGCGCTCGAAGATCAGCGTCACGGCGACGTGGCTGCGGGTCTGCGTGACCTTCGGCAGGAGGAGGAAGACGCCGGCGCAGAGCGCATAGCCCACGAGGTCGGCGGCCCATTTGGTCGGCGCGGTAAAGAAATACCGCGCCACCACTTCGTAGACATAGGAGCCGGTGATCACGACCAGCATGATCGTCCCGGCGACGAAGGCAACGGCCGTCAGGGCATCGTGCAGCTTGACGAGGCCCTTCAGTAGCGAATGCAGCAAGGCCATCGCCCTCCCCCGGTGAAAACGATCTACTCGGTCATACCCTTTTCACGGGCGAATTCGTGGAACTCCTCCGCCTTTGCACCGGATTGCTCGGCCGCCATCGACCACGCCTTGTCGGCGAAGGCCTTCTGCGCCGCGGCGGCCCACTCTTCGCTCTGCTCGTCGACGCGGGCGCCGCAGGCGATCATCTGCGCGTCCTCGTCGGCGAGGATCTGCGAGAAGGTGTCGACGGTCGTCAGCTCGAGCTTCTCGCCCTCGGAAAGGAGGAGCTTCTGCTCGGCCTCGTCGAGCGCGTTGAACTTATCGAGGTTCATGAAGATGAGGTAGGAGACCGCGCCGAAAGACGGGCGCACCATGTTCGGCGTCACTTCGCACAGCTTGAAGCCGATGGCGCCGACCGCCGGCCAGGAGATGCCGTCGACGATGCCGCGCTCGGCCGCCGCGTACATCTCACCCGCGGGAAGAATGACGGGCGCGCCGCCGAGCGCCTCGATGAGGCCGTGATAGACCGAGGTGCCGCGCACCTTGAGGCCGGTCAGCTTGCCGTCGACCATCGGCTGGCGCAGCAGGATCTGGTAGCCCGTCAGCGCCGTCGGGATCGAGATGAGCTTCAGGTTGTGGTTCTCTTGATAGTAGGTGTCGAGCCAGTCCCACACGCCCGACTCGCGCCGCTTCGTCGGATCACCCTCGATCGCGTCGATCGCGGTGGAGATGCCGGTCTCGCCGCTGTGATAGCCGCCATGGGTGAAGAGCAGGTCGAAGACGCCGAGCGAGACGGGCTGGAGCTGCTCGAAGGGCGGCACCGCCTCGGGGCCGGTCATGGTGATGGTGGTGTCACCGCCGGAGGCTTCCGCGACCGAATCCACGAACACGCCGACGATGTTCGGAACGGCGGTGTAGCTCGAGTCCCACGACGAGAGCAGGCGCAGCTCGGTCGCGTTTGCCGGCCCGGAAAGAGCCACGATCGCTGCGGCGACGGCAGCGCCAAACGTATGTCTCATGCAACTTCCCTTTCGAGGATTAAAGCGTAGACGAAGGATATTCGGCGTCACGCCATCTCCACGAATGAGAGAGGAGATCATGATTTTTGTCAACGAGACCGTATGATTGTTGACGCCATTCGCGGACGGGGCGACCATGCCTCGTAAAGCTGAATTTGTTTGTACACACTCAATTGCACAAAGTCGCGGCATTCGCCGGACGATTGTGCGTCACAGGCGAACCATATCTATGCAGTATGTGCGATTGGGCCGCAGCGGGCTCAAAATCTCACGCATCGGGCTCGGCGGATTTTCGTTCGGCGACAAGGCCTGGCAATCCTGGATGCTCCCGGAGGCCGAGAGCCGCCCCATCATCGCCCGCGCGATCGACCTCGGCATCAATTTCATCGACACCGCCGACATGTACTCGAACGGCGTCAGCGAGACGATCATCGGCAATATCTGGCCCGATCTCGCGCGGCGCGAGGCGCTGGTGATCGCGACGAAGGCGTTCGGCGTCACCGGCCCCGGCCCCAACGAGCGCGGCCTCTCCCGCAAGCACCTCTTCGACGCGATCGACGGTTCGCTGAAGCGCCTCAAGACCGACTATGTCGACCTCTACCAGACGCACCGGACCGACCACGACACGCCGATCGAAGAGACGCTCGAGGCGATGCATGAGATCGTGAAGTCGGGAAAGGCGCGCTATTTCGGGATGTCCAACATCCTCGCCTACGAGCTGATGCGGGTCATTTCGATCTGCGAGAAGAATGGCTGGACGAAGCCCATCTCGGTGCAGAACCACTACAATCTCGCCTACCGCGAGGAGGAGCGCGAGATGATCCCGCTCTGCCAGCTCGAAGGCGTCGGCGTCACGCCCTGGAGCCCGCTCGCGCGCGGCTTCCTCGCCGGCAAGACGACGCGCGGCGGCGTGACCGGCTCGGAGCGCGCCGGGGCCGACCCGTTCATCCAGCGCTTCTTCTCGGGCGATGCCGACTATGACGTGCAGGACGCCGTCCGCGCGCTCGCCGAGGTGAAGGGTGTCTCGATGGCCGAGATCGCCGTCGCGTGGATGCTGTCGAAGCCCTATGTCGCGGCTCCCGTGATGGGCGCGACGAAGCCCGAGCAGATCGAAAGCGCGGTGCGCGCGCTCGACATCAGCCTCACCGCGGACGAGATCGCTGCGCTGGAAGCCCCCTACAAGCCGCACCCCGTGCTGCTGCACCTGTGACGGCACGCCGCTTGCACGGTCGAAGCATGGTCAATTTATGGCGTGTACATAAATTGACTTGCCGACCGGCGACTGAAAGTATTGGGTATACGTTGAATTATCGCGCCAACGAGCGCTCCCGTCCGGCCCCGCTCGCGCCTGGCGCGACCGGCGCCGACCGGCCGCTCCGGCATGGGGAGAAGTGACATGACGTCGATGCTCGAGATCTTCCGCAAGGAATTGGAGCTTTGCAAGGTCGGCAGCGGGCAGACCCTCGCGGTCCTGACCGAGGACGGCCATCGCCAGGACTATGCGAACGCCTTCCTCGCCGCCGCGCAGGAACTCGGCGCATCGGCCTTCCAGATCAACCTCACGCGCAGCGGCCAGGGCGGCCGGGGCGACCGCGCCGTCGGCGCCACCTCGCTCGCCGGCAACCGCCCCGCGATCGAGGCGCTGAAGTCGGCCGACATCGTGATCGACCTCATGTTCCTCCTCTTCTCCGAGGAGCAGATCGAGATCACCGACAGCGGCACGCGCATGCTCCTCGTCGTGGAGCCGTTCGAGGTGCTGTCCGAGCTTCTGCCGAACGAGACGCTGCGCAAGCGCGTCGAGGCGGGCGGCGAGCGCCTCAAGAATGCGCGCACGATGCGCATCACCTCCCCCGCCGGCACCGACGTCACCTACGAGCTCGGCAAGTACCCGACCCTCACCGAATATGGCTACACCGACGAGCCGGGCCGCTGGGACCATTGGCCCTCCGGCTTCCTCTTCACCCAGGGCAATGACGAGGGCGTCAACGGCACCGTGGTGATCGGGACCGGCGACATCATCTTCCCGCTGAAGCGCTATGTGGTCGACCCGATCACGCTGACGATCGAGAAGAGCATGGTCACCAAGATCAGCGGCGACGGGCTCGATGCCGCGATCATGCGCGACTACATGGAATCCTATAAGGACCCGCGCGCCTACGCGATCAGCCACATCGGCTGGGGCCTCAACGAGCTTGCCCGCTGGAGCCAGCTCGCGACGAGCGCCAATATCGGCGAAGAGATCGGCATGCACGGGCGCGCCTTCTACGGCAACGTCCTCTTCTCCACCGGCCCGAACACCGAGCTTGGCGGCACCAACGACACCATGTGCCACCTCGACATCCCGCTGAAGGGCGCGAGCCTGTGGCTCGACGGCGATCATATCGTCGATCTCGGCAAGATCGTCCCCAAAGAGATGCAGCCCGCCTGATGGGGACGAACCCGATCGGGGGATGGCTGAAGCGTGACGGTGTGCTCCTGCACACCTTCACCTATGAGGGGGACGGACCCGACCTCCTCCTCGTCCCCGGCATCACGAGCCCCGCGATGACGTGGGGCTTCGTCGCCGAGCGCCTCGCCGAATTCGCCCGCGTCACCGTCGTGGACGTGCGCGGGCGCGGCCTCTCTGACCACACGCCCGGCCTCGACTATTCGCTCGATGCGCTCGCGCGGGACACGCTCGCGGTCGCGGCGACGCTCGACCGGCCGATCCTCGTCGGCCACTCGATGGGCGGGCGGATCGCGGTCGCGGCGAGCGCCATCGACCCCACCGCGTTCGCGCGCACGATCGTGGTGGATCCACCGGTGAGCGGCCCCGGCCGCCGCCCCTATCCGAGCCCCCTCCCGCCCTATCTCGAGATGATGGACGAGATCGCGCGCGGCGGCGGGATCGAGGCGGTGAAGCGCACGATGCCGACCTGGACGGAGGCGCAGTGCCGGGCCCGCGCCGACTGGCTCCCGACCTGCTCGGTCGAGGGCGTCGTCGCGACCTACGAGTCCTTCCACAACGAGGACATGCACGCCCTCCTGCCGAAGGCCGCGCTCCCGATGCTGCTGATCTATGCGCAGAATGGCGACGTGGTGCGGGAGTCGGACGCGGCCGAGTTCACCGGCCTCGCGCCCGACTGCAAGGCCGAGCGAATCGACGATGCGGCGCACATGATCCCGTGGGATCAGCTCGACGCCTTCATCGCCTCCGTGCGGGCCTTCGCCCTCGCCTGACGGCCGCTGCCGAAGCGGCTCAGGCCGCTTCGGTCACCTTCAGGAACGCATCGCGCTCCATCAGCTCGGCATATTTCTGGCCCATGTCGAAGAGGTTCGCCTCGTGCGGGCCGATCGCGCGGTCGCCGACACAATCGGTCAGCACCACCGGCGTGAAGCCGGCATCCATCGCATCGACGACGCTCGCGCGCACGCACCCGCTCGTGGTGCAGCCGGCGATGGCGAGCGTCTTCACCCCGCGCCGCGTCAGCCACGCCGCGAGGTCGGTGAAGGCGAAGGCCGACGGCGTGCGCTTGCGCACGACGAGCTCGCCGTCGACCGGGGTCAGCTCCTCGACGATCTGCGAGAGCGGCGAGGCCTCGGTCAGCACGAGCATGCTCGGCACCTTGGTCGAGAACACGTTCCCGTCCGACCCGTCATCGGCATAGACGATGCGGGTGTGGGCGACGGGCCAGCCACGCTCCCGCGCGGTGGCGAGCAGCCCCTCGGTCTTCTCGATCGCCGGGCCGATATTGCCGCCGCCGAAAACGTCCGGCGAGGCGAAGCTCACGACGAAGTCGACGATGAGGAGACCGATGGGCGGCTCGACGGGGAGCGCCCCGCCGAAGCCTTGCCGCTGATAGACCGAGACGTCGTCGCTCATCCGCTCCGTTCCCCTCAGGCCGCCGCGGTGGTGCGCAGCGGCTCGCCAAACACGTCATAGCCGAACACCCAGCTCGGGTCCGTCTCCTCGCGGAGCCACGTGTTGTAGCGCGAGGTGGCCTGGACGCGCGAGGTGCGCTCGTGGCGGTTCAACTCGTAGAGCTTGAAGGCGGTCGCAACATCGTCGCCCGTCTCCTTCAGGCAGCGCACGAGCATCGCCGCGTCCTCGATCGCCATCGCGGCCCCCTGCCCCATGTGCGGCTTCATCGGGTGACACGCGTCGCCGAGGAGGACGACCGAGCCCTCGCTCCAGAAGGGGAGCGGGTCACGCTCGTAGAAGGCCCACTTGGTGATGCCGTCGGCCGGCGCGCACTCCAGGATGTGGCGGCAGTTCGGCTCGAAGCCCGAGAAGGTCTCGACGAACTCTTCCTTGCTGCACGGCAGGAAGGAGGACTCGGTGTTCCACTCCGGATGCGGCGCGCCGGTGACGATGTACACCTCATCCCGGTTGTGGGTGATGTAGTAGACGATGACGTGCAGCTCAGGCGCCCACCACTTGGTGAAGTCCTGCATGTCGAAGTTCGTCAGGAGCTCGCGCGGATAGAGCGAGCGGTGGCCGACGACGCCCGTGTAGCGCGGCTTCTCCGCGCCGAGGAGCACGTCCCGAACGCACGAGTTCAGCCCGTCCGCGCCGATCACGATGTCGGCGGTGGCGTTCGTGCCGTCCATGAAGGTGAGGCCGATATCGCCCCCCTTCGTGTCGAGCCCGACGAGGCGCTTGCTGAACTGGATCGCGCCCGGCGCCACGGCGTCGACGAGGACCTTGTGGAAGTCGCCGCGATGGACGGTGAGGTAGGGCGCGCCCCAGCGCTCCACCGACACGTCGCGGATCGCCATGTCGCAGAGCACCTCGCCGGTGTCCCACATGCGCGAGATCCAGGCCTCGGGCTGGACGCCGGTCTGGATCAGGCGGTCGCCGACGCCGGCCTTGTCGAGCACCTTGACCACGTTCGGGCCGAGATGGATGCCCGCACCGAGGCGGGAGAAGCCCGGCGACTGCTCGTAGACGTCGACCGAATAGCCCTCCTGCTGGAGGAGGATCGCGGCCACACATCCACCGAGACCGGCGCCGATCACGGCCACTTTCGGTTTCGTCGTCATCCCATCTCCTTCCGCGCCGCCGCCATTCAGGCGCGACGCCCAAAACGCGCCAACCCCATCATTTTACTACGTATACAAAATAAAACTCAACATCGATTCCACGTGATGCATCCAGTTTCACGTGCCTTTTATCGGCAACTTTCGCAATCGGATCAAACGTAAGCCCACTATCGTCACACCATGAGGCCCGGCAGGAAGAGCGCGATCTGCGGGAACGCGATCAGGAGCGCGAGGAGGATCAGGTCGATGACGAGATAGGGGAAGGCCGCGCGCGCCACGTCGCCGATCGTCGTCCCCTTCGGCGCCGCGCCCACCATCACGAAGAGGAGGAGGCCGAAGGGCGGGGTCATGGTGCTCATCTCGAGCGCCAGGAGGACGATGAGGCCGAACCACACCGGGTCGAAGCCGAGCGACTGGGCGAGCGGAATGAAGATCGGGATCGTCAGCATCATCTGCGACGTCTGGTCGATGAACATGCCGAGGAAGAGGAGCACGGCGAACATGATCAGGAGCATCGGCAGCGGGCCGAGATTGAGCGAGCCCGTCATCTCGATGAGCCCGGCCGTCGCGCCCGAGAAGGCCATCACCTGGCTGAAGGTGAGCGAGGCGAGCAGGATCGCGAGCAGCATCGTCGAGACCTTGAGGCTCGCCTTCAGCGACCTGTAGAGCGTCTGGAACGTGAGGAGGCGGAAGGCCGCCGCCACGATCAGCACGCCGAGCACGCCGAACGCGGCCGACTCGGTCGGCGTCGCGATGCCGAGAATGATGAGGCCGATGACGCAGAAGATGATGACGCCCGTCGGCAGGAGGTTCGTGATGACGAGCCGCACCTTCTCGCCGGTGCTCGCCGGCTCGACGGCATATTGCGGCGCGAGCGCCGGGTTCAGCCGGACGCGGATGTAGATGTAGACGACGAACATCAAGGCGAGCAGGAGACCCGGCAGGACGCCGGCGATGAGGAGCGCGCCGATATCGATCTTCGCGAGGCTGCCGAGGAGGACGGCGAGCGCCGATGGCGGGATCAGCACCGCGAGGCCGCCGGTCGCCATGATCGGCCCCATCGCGAAGCGCTTGTCGTAGCCGCGCGCCTCCATGTCGGGCACCAGCATCGAGCCGAGCATCGCGGTGTTGGCGATGCTGGAGCCGGAGAGCGAGGCGAAGAGCGAGCCGCCCGCGACGCTGATATAGCAGAGCCGCCCCGGCACCCGGCCGAACAGGCGGTCGATCGCGTGGAAGACCCGCTTCGAGACGCCGGTGTGGAAGAAGAGCTCCCCCATCAGCACGAAGAGCGGCACGGGGACGAGATAGAACGCGCTGATCGAGCGCGACATGTTGAGGATGAGCTGATGCAGCCCCGCCTCGCCGCCCATGTAGAGGATCACCCCCACGATGTTGGCGGTGAGGAAGGCGAAGGCGACGGGCATGCCGATCGCCATCATCGCCATCACCAGGCCGAGCATGATCGACAGCGGCGCGATCCAGCTCATCGCCGCGCCCCGGCGCCGGAACGAAGGTGAGGCATGCGGGTCAGTGCTCCTGCAGCTCGCTGGAGAAGACGCCGCGCCAGGCAAGGCGCAGGAACTCGATGGACAGGAGGGTGAAGCCGACCGGCATCGTGACGAGGACCGTCCAGCGCGGCACCGCGACGGAGCGGATGTCGTAGCCGGTGATGGTGAGCGTCGCGCGCGTCGCGTAGTAGGCGACGATCGCGCACGAGAGGGCGGCGATCACCGAGGCGATGCGGCGGATCTGGATCTGCGCCGCCGGCGGCAGCTTTTCGAGGAAGGTCGTGACGGAGACGTGGGCGTGTTCGCGCAGGACCCAGGGCGCGGCGAGCACCGTCATGTGCAGCATGCCATACTCGGTCGCCGACATCGTGAAGGCCGGCGGCTGGATCCGCAGCGAGCGCAGCGACACGTCCCAGATGATGGCGACGAAGATGAACGCCAGGATCGCCCCGCCGATGATGGCGCAGATTTTGACGATCCAGTCGTAGACGCGAACCGCGTCGGTCCACACTTTCGACAACGAAGGGTCCTTTCCAGCCGCGCGCGGCCCGTGAGGGTCCGGCCCGGCGCGCGGCCGGGCCGGTGTCGATCAGTTCTTGGACGGATCGTAGAAGGCGGCCTTCAGCTTCTCGACCTCTGCGGGGTCGACATTGGCCGCCATGTCTTCCCAGAGGTTGCCGATCGCGGCGTCGAGATAAGCCTCGCGCGCGGCGCCCTCGAGGTCGATGTCGACGATGCCGGCCTCGTGGAGCTTCTCCTCCTCGGCGACGGCCTGCTTCTTGTAGTTGTCGTGGGCGATGATCTCGTTCTCGGCGATGACCTTCGTCAACAGCGCCTTCGCCTCGTCCGAGAGGCCGTCCCACTTGGAGAGGTTCGCCATCAGCGCGATGTCGCCCTGACGCCAGCTCGGGGCGATCCGGTACTTGATGAATTTCGGCCAACCGTCGTCGGTCACCGACACGGACGTCCAGACGAGACCGTCGATCACGCCGCGCTCCATGGCGGCGTACATGTCCGGCGGGAAGATGCTGATCATGATGACGCCGAGACGGTCGAGGAAGGTCTTGTAGGGCGAGCCACCACGGATCTTCCAGCCTTCGAGGTCGACGCTGCCGTCGTCCTTCATCTCAGGCTCTTTGAGGAGGTAGATGTAGAAATTGTACCCCGAGCCGAAATAGCCGAGATATTTCGTGTTCACCCGCTCCTCGAAATAGGTGCTGAGGAGGTCGAGGGCGCCCTTCTCGCGCAGCTCGGCGGCGGAGAGGTTGCTGCCATTCTGGGCAACCGCCTCCGGCACGTCGCCGGAGAAGAGGGAGGACGCGCCGTAGAAGAGGTCGACGACGCCGCCGGAGAGAGCCTGGAGCATCTCACCGCTCGGCATCGCCTCGGGGCCGCCGAGGAAGTCGATCTGGACGACGCCCTTGCCCTGCGCGTTCACGTCCTCGATCAGCGCAAGGAGCGGCTTGTTGAGGTTGTGCGTCTTCGGATACGCCGAAATCAGGCGCAGCCGCGCTTCGGCCGCGGCGACCGGAGTGGTGAGCCCGGCGGCGATCGTCGCCACCGCCACAAGCGCGACGGCTGCGGCACGCAGCGCCCACCGCGCACGAAATTCATATGTGTACATACAACTCCCCGATTTTGATCGACCGATCGCGCATCGAGTCAAGTTGGGTGCGGCAGCGCGACCATCCCGCCGAATTCGGCTGACGACATAACGTTAGCGCGGCATTTTGACTTAAAGCAAGCGGCCCGTGTGCTGAGATTTCATGCGGCGGGGGCGCGCGATAATATTACGTATGCCCCAATTCTGGGCATCGGGCGTGCGCGTGCGGACGGCGCAGCGTCACCCGTGGTGCCACCACCGGAGCGTCAGAGCGTCCGCCGCGCGGGGACGCAGATCAATTGTCGGCGCTGATTTTCTTCAGGAGGTAGGTGAGCGCGACCTGCTCGGCGACCGAGAGGCCCTGGAGCGTGAGGCGGGTGATCTCACCCGCATTGGAAACCGAACGGCTGACGCATCCGGCCCCTTCCTCGGTCAGCGAGACGAGGACCTTGCGCCGGTCGGCCTGGTCCGGCGAGAGGGCCACAAAGCCCCGCTCACGCAGCCGCTCCACGACGCCGCGCATCGTCGCCGGGTCGATCGCCGTCGCCCGGCCGAGCGTCGTCAGCGAAGCCGGCCCCTGCTCGGCGAGCGCGCACAGGACGCACAATTGCACGGATGTGATCTGCGGATCGGGCGCGAGCTTCTGGAAGATCGCGGTGTGGCGCTGGTAGGCCTTGCGCAGAAGATGCCCGGCCTGCTCGGCGAATTCGTAGCGCTGGTTGCCCTCCGGCAGATTGAGCGCGTCCAGGCATGGCCCGTCGATCGCGGCCGGCTCCCCCTCGTCCGCGTTCACCTTCGCCACGCTCTTCCGACCCCGCGCACCCGCCACACAATCCTCGCTTGTCGTCACTCAGCCGCAATCATCTGAGGATTCGGCATATGTGTTTATCCAATTCTCGCACCAACTGCACACAGTTCCGCCGCGACGGCCAGCCTTTCGCACCACCGCGTCATGCGCGCGGCATGGCGGGCGGCGGCGGCGAGCCGTCGGCGTGCGGGTCCTGACGGGCGCGCTGGAGGGCCTTAACCCGCCATCCCGAGGCGTGTCGACAGTCGAAGGTGGTGGAGGACGTCACCCGCACCGTTCGCGAGCTGGTTGACGTGGCGGCGCATGTGGAGCGCCGCGCTCTCGCTGTCGTTCGCGAGGATCGCGTCGACGACGCTCTGGTGCTCGTCGATCGAGTCCACCATCCGCCCCGGCTGGAAGGTGATGCGCCGGCGATAGGTGGCGGTGAAAAGCTGGGCGGTGCGGATCTGGCCGGCGAGGATGCGGTTGTGGCTCGCCGCGATGATGGCGGCGTGGAATTCGCCGTTCGCCTCGTTGAAGGCCTCGTGGTCGCCCGCGCGCGCGGCGGCGGCGCAGACTTCGTGCGCGGCGGCGAGGCGGTCACGCTGCTCGGGCATAATGCGGCGCGCGGCCTGGCTCGCGGCGAGCGCCTCGAGCTCGGCATTGACGGTGAAGGAATCGAAGAGGTCCGCGACGTCGAGCTGCACGACCGACGCGCCCTGGCGCGACTGGACGAGGACGATGCCGCTCGCCGACAGGCGCTGCAGCGCCTCGCGCACCGGGGTGCGGGAGGTGCCGAAACGCGCCGCGAGGCTCCGCTCGTCGAGCCGTTCCCCAGGCGTCAGCGCGCCGGCGAGAATCTCCTCCTCCAGCATCTGGACGATCTCGTCGGCCCGGGATCCGTTCTCAGTCGACATGGTCAGCAGCTCCGCGCGGCGGCGCGACGCCTTATGCGCACAATCGGGGCGAAGATGGGATAGGCGACCGCGATCAAGGATATCACGAGGAGCGTGGCCGATATCGGCCGCTCCAGGAACACCCACCACGATCCGTCGCTGACGATCAGCGAGCGGCGCAGATTCTCTTCAAGGATCGGGCCGAGGATCAGGCCAAAGGCGAGCGGCGCGATCGGGATGCCGAGCCGCGTCATGATGAACCCGATCACCCCGAAGCCGACCATGACGATGACATCGTCGACATTGTTGCGGATCGCGAAGGCGCCGACGAAGCACAGGAGCGTCACGATCACGAGGAGGATGTTCGGCGGCAGGCGCAGAAGCCGCACGATCTGGCGCACGAAGACGAGGCCGAAGATCAGCGTGAAGATCAGCGCCAGGAGCAGCGCCACATAGACGGCCGCGACGAAATCCGGGCGCTCGGCGAAGAGCATCGGACCCGGCCGCAGGCCGTGGATGAGGAGCGAGGCCATCAGGATCGCCGTCATGGAGTCGCCGGGGATGCCGAGGGTCATCATCGGCACCAGTGCGCCACCGACGCAGGCATTGTTCGCCGCCTCAGGCGCCGCGATCCCCTCCGGCGCGCCCTTGCCGAAGCGCTCGGGCGTGCGGGAGAGGCGCTGCTCCTGCGTGTAGGACACCGCCACCGCGATCGCCGAGCCCGCGGCCGGGATCGCCCCGACGACCGCGCCGATGATCGAACCGCGGCCGATCGGCCCCCAGAGCCGCGCGAGGCTCCTCCAGGGCGGGATGAGCCGGCCGATCCCCTCCACGACGGCGGTGCGGGCCGAGCCGAGCTCGATCGTCCGCATCACTTCGGCGAGGCCGAAGATGCCGACCGTCATCGGCACGAGGTCGATGCCGCCCTCCAGCATCGTGGAGCCGAAGGTGAAGCGGGGCACGTCCGTCACCGCGTCGAAGCCGACCATGCCGCAGACGAGGCCGACGAGGCCCGACATCAGCCCCTTGAACGTGGAGCCGGGCGAGGCATAGGCGAGCATCGTGAGGCCGAAGATGGTCGCTGCGGCGAACTCGGGGCTGCGGAACTGCATCGCGCCCGCGACGATCAGCGGCGCGATCAGCATGAGCAGGAGCAGGCCGATGATGCCGCCGAGCGTGGAGGCGAAGAGCGCGATGGTGAGCGCCTCGCCCGCCTTGCCGGAACGGGCCATCGGGTAGCCGTCGAGCTGGGTGACGATCGCGCCGGGCGTGCCCGGAATATTGAGGAGGATCGCCGAGATCGACCCGCCATAGACGCTCGCCGAAAAGACGCCGATCAGGAACACGATCGCCGCCTCGGGCGCCATCGCATAGGTCACGGGCAGGAGGATCGCGAGCGACATCGTGGAGGAGATGCCCGGCAGGCAGCCAAGCACGATGCCGAGAACCGCGCCCGCCGCGCTCAGCCCCACGAGTTGGGGCGAGGCGATCACGCCGATGAGGTGGGCGAGGAAATCACTGTACATGGGGCTCGCGCCTGTCGCTCAGGGAAGGGGGACGCGGATGAGGTCCACGAAGACATAGGTGACGAGGCCGACCCCGAGCGCCGTGGCGACGAGGATGCCGAGAAGGCGCCGCCAGATCGCGCCGTGCCAGGCCTCGACGAGGACGACCATCCAGCCGAACGCGAACAGCGTCGCGGTGGCGAGGAAGCCGATCCGGTACATCAGCGGCACCATGAGGAGCACGGTGCCGGCGAAGGCCGCGGGCACCGTGAGATTGCGCAGGAGGTTGCGCGTGAAGACCCCGCCCCGCCGCGTGAGCATCACCGCGCGCACGAGCATCGCGAGGCTGCCGATCGAGAGCAGCGAGAGGACGAGGAGCGGCATCAGCACCGGCCCCGGATCGAGGCCGAAATCGCTCCACACATAGGAGTCGCGCAGGATCGCCCACCAGCCGATCACCGCCCAGACCCCGAAGAAGATCGGGACGCCATACTCGACCGTGAGGTCCCGCCCCTCCCCGTCCTTCATGCGCTCACGCCTCCTCGACGCCATGATGGCGGGCCGCGAGGGCGGCCCGCCGCACGATCACTGACTTACTTCTTGTTCGCCTTCACGAGGTCGGCGTCCATGAGGACCGGATAGTAGGCCTCGTCGAAATCGGCGATGTAGGCGCCGGTGTCGGCCGCGTTCATCGGCTGGATCACGAAGCCGACATTCTTGGCCGCTTCCTGGAATTCGGGGTCGGCGACCGTCTTCGTGAAGATCTCCTCGAGCTTGGCGAGGGTCTCCGCCGGGACGCCCGCCGGCGCGAACACCGCGCGCCAGTCACCGGCGACGAGGTCGATGCCGGCTTCCTTGAAGGTCGGCACGTCCGGCGCCATGAAGTGACGCGCATCGGCGGTCACGGCGAGGATGTTGATGTCGCCCGCCTTAGCCTGGTCGATGAGCTGGGGCACCGGCAGCGTGGCGGACTGGATCTCGCCCGACATGATGGCCGCGACGGTCGGCGAATAGCCCTTGTAGGGGACCTTCGTCATCTTCACGTCGGCCGCCTTCTCGATCAGCGCGGCGACGACATAGGACCAGCCGCCCGGCGCGTCGTTGCCGTTCTTGATCGAGCCCGGATCGGCCTTCAGCTTCTCGATGAACTGGTCGAGCGTCTCGATGCCGGTGTCGGCGCGCACCTCGAGGGCGCCGGGATCCGGGCCGAAGAAGGCGATCGGGGCGAGGCTCGAAAGCGCCGGCGCGTTCGGGTTGATATATTGCTGCGCCACGATGCTGGAGCCGAAGATCCCGACCGTCTGACCGTCGGGCGCGGCCTCGGCGACGAAGCGCACGCCCGTCGATCCACCAGCGCCGTCGACATTGTTCACCACGATGGGCACGCCGGCATATTTCTCGCCGAACTGGGCGAGGAGCCGGCCCGCGCGGTCACCGCCGCCGCCGGCCGGCCAGTTGACCACCAGCGTGATCGGTCCGTCCGGGAAATCGGCGGCCGCCGCGGGGCCAGGCGCCGCGAGCATGGCGGTGGCGGCGATGGCGCATCCTGCGAGCAGCGCGCGCTTCGTGAATGTGGTCCTCATCATATTCCCTCCGACCCTCTCTTTCGAACCAGGTTCCGACGCACCGCATGCCACACCGTGGTTTTCGGCACGCATCCCACACGCCGGACACGATGGCTGGAGTGTGAACTGCGGATCCCTGGCATCCAAGAGAAACTTTTGTGCATACGATGATGCGATTTTAGGCTTTGCGTGGCATACCACAAGGGGATATTTGGTTCTTGAAACGACGGAGCATGACGTGAACCAATCGGCGGCCCGCAATCGGCACTTCGACAGGCTGGTGAACACCGAAGGCCTGAAGTGGCTGGGACAGAACACCAACCACTACCCGGTCCATCCGAGCGTGAAGGCCGCGATGATCGCGTGTCTCGACAAGGAGGAATTCCACGCCTACGCGCCGCCGCTCGGCCTCGAGGCGCTGCGGGCGGGGATCGTCGCCGATCTCGGCCTCGACGGGATGGAGGCGATGGTGACGGACGGGGCGGTGTCCGGCCTCTACCATGTGTGCCACACCTTCTGCCGTCCGGGTGACCGTTTCGTCACGACCGACCCGACCTGGGCCTGGCCGATGTCGTTCGCGCGCTCGGTCGGCGCGGAGGTCGTCCAGCTCCCGATCTATGGCGACGAATATGGCTTCCGCCTCGACCCGGAGCGCCTTCGCGCCGCCGTCGATGAGCGCACGCGGATGATCTACATCGTCGACCCGAACAACCCGATCGGCTCGACCCAGACGGCCGAGGAGATCGAGGCGATCGCCGAGATCGCGCGCTCGGTCGACGCCGTCCTCGTCCACGACTGCACCTATCGCGACTTCGCCTACGACCATCACCTCGCCGCGCGCCACTATCCGGAGAAGACGATCACCACGTGGAGCTTCTCCAAGTGGCTGGGCCTTGCGGGCCTGCGCGTCGGCGCGCTCGTCGCCGCGCCCGATATGATCGAGACGCTCGCCGCCGCCCCGCCCAACAATCTCGGCTCCTCGATCCTCGCCCAGCGCGGCGCCCTCGCCGGGCTCGCCGCGAAGGCCGAGTGGTTCCCGGCGGTGCTGGAAAGCCAGCGGGCGAACCAGCGCCTCGTGAAGGAGGCGTTCGACGCCCTCCCCGGCTTCCGCCTCCCGGTATTCCCGTCGAGCGGCAACTTCCTCGTCATCGAGACCGTCGAGGCCGGGATCCGGCCGGAGGCGCTCTGCGCGGTGATGGCGCGCCACGGCGTGATGATCCGCCAGGGCTCCTACCACACGAAGACCTTCGGCGACCGCTTCATCAAGGTCTCCGTCACGGTGCCGACCGAATGGGTCGAGACCTTCTGCCGCCTGCTGCCCGAGGCGGTGGAGGAAGCCCGCGGCCTCAACGAAGAGATCGCGCTGTTCTGATCGGCCGACCAGACGCGCAACGATAAGGATATTGGTATGGATCTTGGTCTCACGGGCCGCACGGCGCTGATCACCGGCGCCTCGCAAGGGATCGGCGCCGCCTCGGCCCTCGGCTTCGCGGCCGAAGGCTGCAACCTCCACCTGACGGCCCGCTCGGCCGACAAGCTCGCCGCCCTGAAGGCCGAGATCACCGCCGCGCACGACGTGGAGGTGACGCTCCACCCGCTCGACCTCGCCGAACCCGGCGCGGCCGAGGGGCTCGCGGAGAGCGTCGGCCTCGTCGACATTCTCGTGAACAATGCCGGCGCCATTCCCGGCGGCGACGTCTTCTCCGTCGACGAGGCGACGTGGCGCGCGGCATGGGACCTCAAGGTCTTCGGCTACATCAACCTGTGCCGCGCCGTGTATGCGCGGATGCGCGAGGTCGGGCGCGGCGTCATCGTCAACGACATCGGCAATGCCGGCGAGCGGCTCGACGCCGACTATATTTGCGGCTCCACCGGCAACGCCTCGCTGATGGCCTTCACCCGCGCGCTCGGCGGCAAGTCGCTGACGGCGGACGGTGTGCGCGTCGTCGGCGTCAATCCGGGGCCGGTCGACACCGAGCGGATGCCGAAGCTCCTGCGCAAGCGCGCGAAGGACTGGTTCGGCGACGAGACGCGCTGGGAAGAGCTCCTCGACCGCTACCCGCTGAAGCGGATGGCGAAGGTGCAGGAGATCGTCGACGCCATGCTGTTCCTCGCGAGCGACCGCTCCGGCTACACGTCGGGCACGATCCTGACCATCGATGGCGGGATCACCTCGCGCAATTCCATCGTCTGAGGAGGCCGCCATGTCCGCAGGGACGACCATCGCCACCACCGACGACGGGGTCCGCCTCCACGTCGAGACCGCCGGCGAAGGCACGCCGATCGTCTTCGTCCACGAGTTCGGCGGCGACCACAGGAGCTGGGAGGCGCAGATGCGCCATTTCTCCCGGCGCCACCGCGTCGTGACCTACGCCGCGCGCGGCTATCCGCCGTCCGAGGTGCCTTCTGATGTCGCGAAATATTCGCAGGCCCGCGCCACCGCCGACATCATCGCCGTGATGGACCATTGCGGGATCGACAAGGCCCACATTGTCGGCCTGTCGATGGGCGGCTTCGCGACCGTCCATTTCGGCCTCACCTATCCGGACCGCGCCCTCTCCCTCACCGTCGCCGGCGCAGGCTACGGCGCGGAGAAAGAATTCGAGACCTATTTCCGCGGAATCTCCGAGGAGGTCGCCCGCCAGTTCGAGGCGATGGGCGCGGAGGCCTTCTCCAAGATCTACGGCATGGCCGCCTCGCGCATCCCCTTCCTCGTGAAGGACCCGCGCGGGCACGCCGAGTTCGTCGAGATGCTCGGCCAGCATTCGGCCGAAGGCTCGGCGAACACGATGCGCGGCGTGCAGATGCACCGCCCCTCCCTCTACGATCTCGAGGACGGGCTTCGCAAAATGGCCGTGCCGACGCTCATCATCTCGGGCGACGAGGACGACCACTGCCTCCAGCCCGCCCTCTTCCTGAAGCGCGTGATCCCGGCCTCCGGCGTCCTCGTGCTGCCGAAGACCGGCCACACGATCAACCTCGAGGAGCCGGACCTCTTCAACCGCGCCGTCGCCGATTTCATCGCGCAGGTGGAGGCGGGCCGCTGGCTGCCGCGCGACCCGCGCTCGGCGCCGAGCGAAATCATGAAGACGTCATGACCATGCGCGCCGCCGATCATGTGAACGAGGCGCGCCTGTGGGATCGCCACATGGCGCTCGCCCAGCACGGCGCGACGCCGAAGGGGGGCGTGCGCCGCCTCGCCCTCACGGACGAGGAGATCGCCGCCCGGCGCACGCTCATCGCCTGGGCGGGCACGCTCGGCATGTCGGTCGCGACTGACCCCATCGGTAACCTCTTCTTCCGCCTCGAAGGAAGCGAGCCCGGCCTCGATCCGGTGATGACCGGCTCGCACATCGATTCCCAGCCCGCCGGCGGCAAGTTCGACGGCGCGTTCGGCGTCCTCGCGGGGTTCGAGGCGGTGGAGGCCTTCCGCGCCGCCGGCATCACGCCGCGCCGCCCGCTTGTCGTCGTCTCCTGGATGAACGAGGAGGCCTCGCGCTTCGCCCCCGGCATGATGGGCTCGGAGGCATTCACCGCGATGAAGCCGCTCGAGACGATCCTCGCCGTCACCGACGATGACGGGATCAGCGTCGCGGCAGAGGTGCACCGCATGGCGGCCGCCTTCCCCGAGATCCCGGCCCTGCCGCTCGGCTTCCCGGTCCATGCCTTCGTGGAGGCCCATATCGAGCAGGGGCCGATCCTGGAGGAGGAGGGCAAGCCCGTCGGCATCGTGACCGGCATCCAGGGTTCGCGCCGCTTCCGCGTCACCGTCACCGGCGAGGAGGCCCATGCCGGGACCGAGCCGCTCGGCCGCCGCAAGGACGCGCTTCTGGCGGCGATCGACATCGTCGACGGGCTCCGCACCGCCTTCGCCGATCCGGACGACATCGTGAAGTTCACGGTGGGGCGCTTCGAGATCGCGCCGAACGCGCCCTCGGTCGTCGCCGCACACGCCTTCTTCTCGGTGGATCTGCGCCATCCGGACTGGCCGACGCTGAAGCGTCTCGGCGATCTCGTCGCCCCGATCTCGGAGGAGAAGAAGGGCCCGTGCGCGGTGGAGGTGAAGGAGATCGCGACCTCCCCCTCGCTGGATTTCCCCGAGGAGATCACCGCGCTCCTGGCGTCGGCGGCGACGGATCTCGGGATCGACCACATACGGATCTATTCCGCGGCCGGGCACGACGCGCGCCAGCTCCACTATTATTGCCCGACGGCGATGATCTTCGTGCCCTGCGCGGGCGGGATCAGCCACAACGAGGCGGAATCATGCGAGCCCGCCGATCTCGCGGCGGGCGCGCGTGTCCTGACCGAGGCGCTCGTTCGCCTCACGGCCTGACGGGTGGAGCCGGCGGCCTCGGCCGCCGGCAGGCCCTCACAGGATGACGTCGTTCGGGACGAAATCGTCGAGGTCGAAGCCGATCAGGATCAGCTTGTCGCCGCCGCCGAAATTCAGCACCGCGTTGTTGCCGCGCTGGGAGGCGATGTCGAGCACGTCGTCGAAGCTGTCGAAATCGAAGCTGCGCAGGTCGAGACGGTCGGCGCCGGTGAAGTCGAGCGCCTTGTCCCGGCCATAGCCCGCCTCATAGACGAGGATGTCGCGACCGGACCCGAGTTCCAGCACGTCGTTGCCGATACCACCATCGAGCGTGTCGTTGCCCGGACCGCCGAAGAGCTTGTCGTTCCCCTCCCCGCCGATGAGGAGGTCGTTCTTCGCCTCGCCGAACAGGCGGTCGTTGCCGTCGTCACCATTGATGGTGTCGTTGCCGCCGCCGCCATTGGCCTTGTCGTTGCCCTCTCCGCCGAACATCAGGTCGCGGCCATTGTCGCCGTCCATGAAGTCCTTGCCGTCTTCGCCGCGGATCGTGTCGTTGCCGTTGCCGCCGAAGAGACGGTCCGCCGCGTCGCCGCCGAAGAGGTTGTCCTTGCCGCCGCCGCCATCCAGCGTGTCGGCGTGCTCGTTGCCGCGCAGCGTGTCGTTGTCGTTGCCGCCCGACAGATTGTCCGCGCCTTCCTTGCCGACGATGTTGTCGCGCCCGGAGCCGCCGGAGATCTCGTCGTCGCCCTGCTCACCGTTCAGCGTGTCGTTGCCGTTGCCGCCGGAGATGAAATCGTTGCCGAAGCCGCCGAGGATGCGGTCGTTGCCGTCATTGCCGAAGAGGCTGTCATCGGCACCGAGGCCGAAGATCACGTCGTCGGCCGGGCCACCCGTCAGGACATCCGGAGAACCGCCGAGCTCGAAGGTCGAGAGGCCGTCATCGGCCGCCCCGGAGGCAAAGAGGATCGGCGCACCGTTGACGAAGGCAAACGTGTTGAAAACCGTGCCGTCGAGTTCAAGCGCGGCGGATTCGGTGTCGTTCACAACATCTTCGAGCTGGAGAAATCCGTTCCCGTCCACCCTGAAGAGCGTCTGGGCGTCGTCGTCACCGCCCGATGCGGCGAGATAGGTCTCGCCGTTGATCTCGAACGTGGTCAGTCCGCGCACGCCGTCGAGCCCGAGCGTCCCGTTGTCTGTCACGTTGAAGACGTTCGTGAGCTGTCCCGCATTGTCGACGGAGAAGACGCTGATCCCATCGTCCGTTTGACCGGAGACAAACAGGAAGAGCGTTCCGTCGATGACGGCGGTCGCGAGGCCGGTCGCGAAGTCGAGCTCGAGAGCACCACTGTCGGTCACCACATCGGTGTTCGTCAGCTGACCGTTAGAGTCGAGCTCGAAAACGTTGACACCGTCCTCGTTGCTCCCCGCCACGAAAACGAAAGTCTTTCCGCCGATCGTGCCGACCGCTGAATCGTTTGTTCCATCCAGTGCGAGCGCCGCGCTGTCTGGAACATTGTCGCGGTTCAGGAGCGTTCCGTCGGCCTGGATCTGGAATGTGCTGACGCCGTCATCGTTGAAGCCGGTCACGATGAGGAAGTCGTTGCCGCCGACGTTGGCGTGCGACATGCGTCCCGCAACGCCCTGGATTTCCAGCGTGGCATTGTCGGGCGTGTTTTGGATGAAGTTCAAATTCCCGTTCGGCGCGATCGAGAATGCGGTGACACCGTCATTCGCCCCGAAGTTGCCGACATAGAGAAAATTGCCGTTTTCCGTGCTGACGGCGAGCGGTTGCGTCGCGGTGGTCAGCGGGATGGCCGCGCTGTCATTGACGACGGCCCCGGCAATGGACGTCAGATTGCCTGCACCATCCACGCTGAAGCCCGACACGCCGCTGTCAACGAAACCGGCGGTGTACAGGAATGTGGTGCCATTGATCTCGATCGTATCGAGGCCAAATGCACCATTGAGATTTACAGCGGCCGAGTCTGCAAAGTTGTCTCGGTTAAGTAGATCCCCCACGAGTACTGCCATTGCCCTCTCCCAACCTAGTGAATTTTGGTGGATTCTATCTGGTCGCGGAATTCGGCTGAGCAATCAGAAACATTCAGAAAATTTGCGAAATTTTCCATCCTATTGATATTATTGAGAAATTTTCAGTCGAAAAGCACACCTATTGATTTCAAAGACGAAATAATCTTGTTACTATAAGTAGAAGCGTGACATGAATCACAAGATCCATGGAGCTACATTGAAATTATTTTCCTGCCCAAATGTGCGTTCGCACAGTGATGCGCAGGATTGTTATCGCAACGCGCAATGTCTCGACCTTCATCTCCGGGCAATGCAGTCGATTTCGATCAGCGCGTCACGCACCAGGTCGGTGACGCCGACGCAGGTGCGCACCGGCCGTGCCCCCTCGGGGAAGAAGCTCGCATAGACCTCGTTCATCTCGTCATAGTCGCGCTTGAAGTGGGTGAGGAAGACGCGGACGCTGAGGACGCGGTCGGCCCCGAGCCCCAGCGCGTCGAGGGCGCGCATCATGTTGGCGAGCGTCTGGCGCGTCTGCGACTTGATCCCGATCGGCAGCTCCTTGTCCGGATTGTCGAGGTCGCGGGCGAACTGGCCGGTGAGGAAGACGAACCCGTCCGTCTCGCTCGCGTGGCTGCTCGGCGACATCGACTTCGGAAACCCGGCCAGCGTGTGGAAGACGATCTCGCTCATGACAATGCCCCTTCTCGGCCACGCCCGGTCACTCGAAAGCCGGCGCGCCAGTTAACCAATTCGCTAATTGGCACAGGTTGCAAGCATCCTGCCCCGCCGCGCAAGGGACAACGTGTGGCGTTCGCCGCCCGCACCCGCGCCGGGGGGACGGCCCGACCGGCGGTCGATTGACGCAAGGCTAAACCATGGCGCGCCGATTGCATCCGAATTGCGGCCATCGCGGAGCACGATCGGGAGAATTGCCGGCGGATGAGTGCGCTGACGTTCGACATCAGGATCCTGCGGTCCCTCCTGTCCATCGCGGAGACGGGGAGCGTCACCGAGACGGCGCGGCGGCTCGGCCGCACGCAGCCCGCCATCACCCTGCAGCTCCAGCGCCTCGAAGGGTTGTCCGGCCGCGAGCTCTTCCGCCAGGAAGGGCGGCGCATGGTGCTGACGCGCGACGGCGAACTGATCCTCACCTACGCGAAGTCGATCCTGCGCACCCACGACGAGCTCGTCTCCAAGCTCTCGTCCGACGAGATCGAGGGCCACGTCATCCTCGGCATCCCCGACCTCTATGCCGCCTATGTCCTGCCTGACGTTCTCTCCCATTTCCGGCAGGAATTTCCGCGCGTCCAGGTGCAGCTCCAGTGCCGCCTGTCGACGCCGCTCGTCCAGCTCGTCCATCGCGGAGAGGTGGACGTCGCGCTCGTGACGCGCATGAACGACTTCACCGGCGGCCAGGTCATCCACCGCGAGCAGCTTGTCTGGCTGACCGGCACCAACTCGAAGGCGCATGAGGATTCGCCCGTCCCCCTCGCCCTCCTCCCGCCCGGCAACATCTTCCGCGACTATGCGATCGAGGCGCTGGAGAGCGCGGGCCGCCAGTGGATGATCTCGTGCATCTCGGAGAGCGTGTCGGGGCTTCAGGCCGCCGTCTTCTCGGGGATGGCCGTCACCGTGCTCGGGCGGCACGCGATGGTGCCCGGCATGCGCGAGATCGTGCCGAACGACGACTTTCCGCAGCTCCCCAAGGTGGAGCTGCTCCTCTACAAGTCGCGCGCCTCGACCTCCCCGGCCGCGCACGCCCTCCACGAATATCTGAGCTTCTATCTCGGCTCGACGCGCCAGGAAGTGGAACGGTCGATCCCGCATCCGCTGAGCGGGACGGCGGCGCTCTAGGTCTTGCGGAGCGGGGACGCCAGACGCCCCCGCCCCGTCTCGTGCCTCAGAGGCTCGGCCAATAGTGTGCCCAGGGCGCGGCCGCCTCGTAGGCCGCCGCGAGCGCGACGAGGCGCTGCTCCCCGAGCCACGGGGCGATCACCTGGAGGCCGATCGGCAGCCCGTCCCCGTCGAAGCCGCAGGGAATGCTCGCCGCCGGAAGGCCCGCGAGGTTGATCGGCCAGGTGAAGGGCGACCAGCCGAGATGCCGGTCGACCGGCCGGCCGTCGACGGCGGAGACGCCAAGCTCCCCCGCCCCGAAGGCGGTGACGGCGACGGTCGGGGTGACGAGAAGGTCGACCGTGTTGAACACCTCCACGAAGCGCCCGCGCAGCTGCGAGCGGCGGTGCGAGGCGTTCACATAGTCGACGCCGCTATAGGTGCGGCCCTTGGCGAGCACGCTGCGGAAGTCGTCGTCGGATTCGGCGAAGGCCGCGTCCGTGCGCACCCCGACGGAGGCGGCCTGCTCGCTGAAGGCGATCGGTTGGAGCACCTTCTCCAGGATCTCAGGATCGACGCCGAGATCGACGGGGATGATTTCCGCGCCGAGGCTCGCGAGCGTCGCCGCCGCCTTCTCGAACGCGTCCGCCACGTCCGGCGCGACCGCCGCGTAGCCGAGGTCCGGCGATACGCCGACCTTCACGCCTTTGAGGCTCGTCGTCTCCCGCGCCCGGCTGAAGCCCGACGGGAAGGAGGCCGCGTCGCGCACGTCATACCCGGCGAGGATTTCGAGCATCGTCGCCGCGTCCCCGACCGTGCGGGCGATCGGCCCCGTGTGGGCGAGGCTCCCCCAGGAGGGCGGGAAGAAGCCCGGCGCGCGCGAGACGAGCCCGAAGGTCGGCTTGATGCCGAAGACGCCGCAGAAGGAGGACGGAACGCGGATCGAGCCGACGCCGTCCGTGCCGATGGCGATCGGGCCGCCGCCACCCGCGACGCCCGCCGCAGCGCCGCCGGACGAGCCGCCCGAGGTGCGGTCGGTGGACCACGGATTGCGGGTGATCCCGGTGACGGGGCTGTCGGCGGTGAGCTTGTAGCCGGACTCGCAGGTGGTCGTCTTGCAGGTGACGATCGCGCCCGCCGCCTTCAGCCGCTCCACGACGTGGGCATCCTTCTCCGGCACGAAGTCGACGAGGGACGGCGCGCCCCCCTTCGCGACGACGCCCTTCACGAAGACGAGGTCCTTCACGCTGACCGGCACGCCCGCGAGCGGCCCCGGCTCGGACCCGTCGCGATACGCCTTGCCGGCGATGTCGGCGGCCGCGCGCGCCTCGTCATAGAGCGGGGTGACGACCGCGTTGCAGGCCGCGTCGACCTCCTCGAGGCGGGCGATCACGTCCTCGATCGCCTCGCGCGGGGTGAACGTGCCGGCGCGATATCCGGCGACGAGCTCCGCGGCCGATAGGCGTGCGAGCCCCTTGGGCCCCGCCTCCGCGGCGCGGCCCTCTTTCAGATCGGTCATGGGGTCTGGCTCCTGCTAGGCGAGTGCCGCGCTCACCGCGCGACGCGCGAGCACCACGACAAGGTTGGCGCGATACTCACGGTCGCCGCTGAGATCGGAGAGCATGTCGCTCGCGTCGATCGACAGGCGGTCGAGCGCGGACGGGGTGAAGGAGGCGGTCAGCGCCTCTTCGAGGTCGGTCGAGCGGAAGACGGCGGGGGCGGCGCCCGTGACGGCGACGCGCGCCCCATCCGGGAAGAGCGCGACGAACACCCCCGCGAGCGCATAGCGCGAGGCGGGCGAGCGCATCTTCATGTAGGCGGCCTTGTCGGGCACGGGAAAGCGCACCGACAGGATGACCTCGTCCTCCGCGAGCGCGGTCTCGAACATGCCGACGAAGAAGTCGTCGGCCGCGATCTCGCGCCGGCTCGTGACGATGGTGGCGCCGAGGCCGAGGACGGCGGCCGGATAGTCCGCCGCCGGGTCGTTGTTCGCGATCGAGCCGCCGATGGTGCCGCGATGGCGCACCTGCGGATCGCCGATCCCGCCCGCGAGCGTCACGAGCGCCGGGATGAGGCTCGCGACGAGCGGCGAGGCCGCGACATCGGCATGGCGCGTCATTGCGCCGATGACGAGCACCCCGTCCTCCTCGCTGATCCCGGCAAGGCCCGGCACCGCGGAGAGGTCGATGAGATCGGTCGGGCTCGCCAGCCGCTGATGGATCGTCGGCAGCAGCGTCATGCCGCCGGCGAGGAACTTGCCGTCCGCCGCTCCCGTGAGGAGCGCGGCCGCCTCTTCGACCGTCGCCGGCCGGTGAAAGTCAAAACTCATCGGGGTTTCCTCACTCGGCCGCGACCGGCGTCGCAGCGCGCGCATTCTTGACGATGTTCCAGATGCGGGCCGGACTCGCGGGCATGTCGACATGGGTGATGCCGAGCGGCTTCAGGGCGTCCACCACCGCGTTGATGACGGCTGCCGGCGAGCCGATCGTGCCGCACTCGCCGCAGCCCTTCACGCCCATCGGGGTGTGCGCGCAGGGCGTCACGTGCGGCGAGATGACGAGGTTCGGCAGATGGTCCGCGCGCGGCATCGCGTAGTCCATGAAGGAGCCGGACAGGAGCTGCCCCGATTCCTCGTCATAGATGCCGTGCTCGTAGAGGGCCTGGCCGATGCCCTGGACGATGCCGCCATGGAGCTGGCCCTCCACGATCATCGGGTTGATGATCGTGCCGACATCGTCGACCGCCGTGTAGGCGACGAGCTCGACGATGCCGGTGTCGGGATCGATCTCGACCTCGCAGAAGTGCGAGCCGCCCGGATAGGTGAAGTTGATGGGGTCGTAGTAGGCCTGCTCTTCGAGGCCCGGCTCCAGGACCTCCAGCGGGTAGTTGTGCGGCACATAGGCCGCGCCCGCGATCTCGGAGAAGGACTTGGCGCGGTCGGTGCCGGCGACCTTGAAGGAGCCTTCCTCGAAGACGATGTCGTGCTCGCCGGCCTCCAGAAGGTGAGCGGCGATCTTCTTGCCCTTCATGATCACCTTGTCGCCCGCCTTCGACAGCGCGGCGCCGCCGACGACCAGCGAGCGCGAGCCGTAGGTGCCCATGCCGAACTGCACGCGGTCGGTGTCGCCGAAGACGACGTCGATGTCCTCGAAGGGAACGCCGAGCTGTTCGGAGATGATCTGCGCGTAGGTCGTCTCGTGACCCTGGCCGTGATTGTGGGTGCCGATGAGGATCGTCACCTGCCCGGTCGGGTGGACGCGCACCGTCGCGCTCTCATAGAGGCCGCCGCGCGCGCCCATCTGGCCGGCGAGGCGCGAGGGGGCGAGGCCGCACGCCTCGACATAGGTGGAGAGGCCAAGCCCGCGATATTTGCCGCGCTGAGCCGCTTCCTTCCGCCGGGCCTCGAAGTTCGCGATGTCGGCAAGGCCGATCGCCTTCTCGAGGCACCCCATCGGATCGCCGCTGTCATATTCGACGACGACCGGCGTCTGGTATGGATAGGCCTCCTTCGGGATCATGTTGCGCTTGCGGATCTCGACCTTGTCGATCCCCATCTCGATCGCGGCGACGTCGACGAGGCGCTCCAGCACGAAGGTCGCCTCCGGCCGCCCCGCCCCGCGATAGGCGTCCACCGGCACGGTGTTGGTGAACATCACCTGCACCTGGCAGAAGATCGCCGGCATCGTGTAGACGCCCGAGAGGAGCGGCGCGTAGAGGTTCGTCGGGATGTTCGGGCCGAAGGTCGACAGATAGCCGCCCATGTTGGCGAGCGTCTTGACCCAGAGGCCGAGGAACTTGCCGTTCTCGTCGAGGGCGAGCTCGGCCTCGGTGACGTGGTCGCGTCCCTGCCGGTCGGAGACGAAGCCCTCCGACCGCTCGGAGACCCATTTGACCGGCCGCGCGAGGCGTCCCGCCGCCCAGGTGACGACCGCCTCCTCGTTATAGTGGAACTGCTTCACGCCGAAGCCGCCGCCGACGTCCGGCGCCACCACGCGCAATTTCTGCTGCGGGATGCCGAGGACGAGGCCGCCCATCAGGAAGCGCACGACGTGGGGGAACTGGCTCGTCGTGTAGAGCGTGTACTTGTCGCGCGAGGGCTCGTACTCGGCGATCGCCGCGCGCGATTCCATCGGGTTGCCGATGAGGCGGTTGTTGACGAGCTCGATGCGCGCGATGTGCGCGGCCTCGGCGCGCGCCTTGTCGACCGCGGCGGCGTCACCCATCGACCAGTCGCAGCACAGGTTGTTCGGCACGTCGTCGTGGACGAGCGGAGCGCCCGGCTTGAGCGCGCCGATCATCGAGACGACCGGCTCCAGCATCTCGTACTCGACCTCGACGAGCTCGGACGCGTTGCGCGCCTCCTCCAGTGTCTCGGCGATCACGATCGCGACCGGGTCGCCCACATGGCGCACCTTGCGCACGGCGAGCGGGGGATGCGGCGGCTCCTTCATCGGCTCGCCGTCCGAGCCGGTGATGCCCCAGCCGACGGGAAGGCCGTTGACGCCCGCCGCCTCCATCTCCTCGCCCGTATAGACCGCGACCATGCCGGGCGCCGCCATCGCGGCGCTCGAGTCGATCGACAAAATCTTGGCGTGGGCGTGGGGCGAGCGCACGAAGACGGCGGCCGCCATGTTCGGCAGCTTGATGTCGGAGACGTAGGTCCCCTTGCCGGTGAGGAAGCGCAGGTCTTCCTTGCGCTTGGGCGACTGGCCGATACCGATGGACGACATGGGAGAGCCCTCCTAGCTGCGCTGGTTCATGACGGCGGCGCCCGCCATCACGGACTTCACGATGTTCTGGTAGCCGGTGCAGCGGCAGATGTTGCCTTCGAGCCAGCCGCGCACCTCGGCCTCGCTCGGGTCCGGGTTGCGGTTGGCGAGGTCGACCGCGCTCATCAGCATTCCGGGCGTGCAGAAGCCGCACTGGAGGCCGTGATTGTCGCGGAAGGCCGCCTGCATCGGGTGGAGCGTGCCGTCGGCCTCGGCGAGGCCCTCGACGGTAGTGACGGACCGCCCGTCGACGGCGACCGCGAGCAGGCTGCAGCTCTTCACCGCCTCCCCGTCGAGGAGGATCGTGCAGGCGCCGCACTGGACCGTGTCGCACCCGATATGGGTGCCGGTGAGGCTCAAGGTCTCGCGCAGCATGTCCGCAAGGCGGGTCGAGGGCGCGACGTCCACGGAGACGGGCTTCGCGTTCAAGGTGAATTCGATCTTCATGGGTGGACCTTCCCTACTTCGCCATGAGGTGCGCGTGAGAGACGTCCCAGGCGGCGTAGACGACGTCGCCGATCTGCAGCGGGTCTTCGTAGAAGCGCCGCTCGGGGACGAATGCGATGAAGGCGACATCGTCGGTCGCGTCGAGCATGACCTTCACGAAGTTGCCCTGGTATTCGATGCCGGTGATGCGGGTGGTGACGGAGGCGCGTCCGTCGAGGCGCTCGGCCCGTTCCGGGCGCAGGAGCTCGATGTCGTCGCGCCGGATCGCGATGTCGATGTCGGCGCCCCTGTCGACGAGCTTGGCGCCGCCGAGCGAGACCTCGATCGGCCGCTGGCCTTCCTTGATCATGGTCGCGCGGACGCCGTTCACCGTCTCGACGCGGCCGCGCAGGACATTCTGCCCGCCCATGAACTCGGCGACATAGCGGTCGCGGGGCGTCACGTAGACATCGCGCGCGCTGCCGGCCTGCTTGATCTTGCCCTTCTCCATCACCACCACGAGGTCGGCGAGCGCGATCGCCTCCATCTGCGTGTGCGTCACGTGGACGAAGGTGATGCCGAGATCCTTCTGCATCGATGCAAGTTCGGTGCGCATCTGGATGCGCAGGTGTTCGTCAAGGGCGGAGAGCGGCTCGTCGAGGAGGAGGACGCGCGGCTCGGTGATCGCCGCGCGGGCGAGCGCCACGCGCTGCTGCTGGCCGCCCGAGAGTTGTGCCGGCAGGCGGTCGGCGAACTCGGTGAGATGGACCTTCGCCATCATCGCCTCGGCCCGCTCGTTGCGCGCCGCCTTCGCCATGCCCCGCACGCGCAGCGAATAGGCGATGTTGTCGCGCACGGAGAGGTGCGGGAAGAGCGCGTAGGACTGGAACATCATCGCCGTGCGCCGCTTCACCGGCGGCAGGCCGACGACATTCTCCCCGCCGATGAGAATCTCGCCCTTGGTCGGGTCCTCGTGGCCGGCGATCATCCTGAGGATTGTCGACTTGCCGCAGCCCGAGGGGCCGAGAAGACAGCAATAGGCGCCGTCCGGGATCTTGAGGTTGATGCCGTCCACCGCGAGCGTGTCGCCGCCATCGTAGGACTTCACCACCCCGGCGAGCTCGACCGCTCCCTTGCCGATCGGTGCGTCGGTCATGTCAGGCCCCTTGCTTGATGCGTGCCGCTCGGCGCCGCTGGATCAGCACGATGCTGCCGATCGCGAGGCCGATGATGAGGAAGGAGACGAGCGTCGTGACGGTGCCGAGCGCGTAGAGGGCGGGCGAGGTCACGTTGAGCGTCATCGACCAGATCTCGAGCGGCAGCGTGTTGAGGGTGCCGGCACTCTGGAGCGTGCGCGCGAACTCGTCATAGGAGAGGGTGAAGCCGAAGAGCGCGACGGCGACGAGGCCGGGCAGCAGGATCGGCAGGACCACCAGGCGGACCGTCTGGAGCGGCGATGCGCCGAGGTCGCGCGAGGCCTCCTCCCAGGCCGGGTTGAAGCGGCTCATGACGGCGAACATCACGAGGACGCCGAACGGGAGCGTCCAGGAGAGCTGCGCGCCGAGGCCGGAGGTGTACCAGTCCGGGCGGATGCCGAGGAAGTTGAACATCAGCCCGACGCCGAGGCCGAGGACGAGGCCCGGCGCCACCAGCGAGCCGATCATCAGGTAGAACACCACTGTGTCGCCGAAGAAGCGGCGGCGGAAGGCGAGGCCCGCGAGGAAGGACACGATCACCGTCAGGAGGGTGACGAGGAGCGCGAGGCGGAACGAGCGGTCGAACGAGCCTTTCACGTCGCCGGTGCGCACCTGGGTGAAGAGGTCGACGAACCAGTGCGTCGAGAAGCCCTTCATCGGGAAGACGAGCCCGCCCCGCACGTCCTGGAAGGAGAGGAGATAGATCGAGATCATCGGCGCGTAGAGACCGATGACGTAGAGGACGAAGACGGCGAGGAGGACATAGTAGGTCCAGGGCCGCCCCGTGCGCGGCGTGCCGGTGCGGTTCATCGCGTGATCTCCTTGCGGATATCGACGGTGCGCAGCACCAGGAAGACGATGAGGAGGACGACGACCGTCAGCACGATCGAGCTCGCGGCGGCCGAGGGATATTGGAGCACGCCGACATCCTCGTAGAGCGCGCCGACGACCGAGGCAGACCCGCCGCCCGACATCACCTTCACGACGAAGAAGTCGCCCATCACGATGGAGAGGACGAAGATCGTCCCGAGCGCGATGCCCGTCTTCGACATCGGCAGGATGATGGTGCGCATCACCTCGAAGCGGGAGGCGCCGGAGTCGCGCGCGGCCTCGATCAGCGACTTGTCGATCTTGGCCATCGAATTGAAGATCGGCACGATCATGAAGATCGTGAGCTGGTGGACGTAGGCGACCACCACCGCGAAGGGAGAGAAGAGCAGGAATGTGAGCGGCTGGTCGATCGCGCCGACGCCCTGGAGCGCCTGGTTCACGAGCCCTTCCTTCCCCAGCAGCGGGATCCACGAGATCATGCGGATGATGTTCGAGGTCCAGAACGGCACCGTGCAGACGAGGAAGAGCCCGATCGCGAGCAGCGGGCTGCGCACGTGGAAGACCAGGAAGTAGGAGACCCAGAAGCCGATGATCGTGGAGAAGATCCACGCGAGAACGGCGTACTTCGCGGTCTCGAAATAGAGGTCGAAGGTCAGCTGCGAGCGGAATATGCTGATGTAGTTGTCCAGCGTGAAGGTCTGGATCATCCCGCCGAAACCGTCGCTTTCCATGACGCTCGCGGCGAAGATCACCGCGATCGGCACCAGGAAGAACGGGATGATGACGAGGAGGAGCGGCGTGACGGCGAGCCAGCCGAACACGTCAGCGCGCTTGGTGCTCATGGCAACATCCGGGTTGGCGGGGATCGTGGGACGGCCCTTCGGCCGCCCCGTCTCGATGGAAGGCGCGCATGCGCCCCGAGGAGCGGTCCAAGGTCAGGCGACCTTGAACTCGTTCCAGCGCTTGTTCATGTACGCCGCCTCGTCCATCAGCGTGTTCCAGCACGAGATGTTGGTGACGCGCTCGACGAAGGAGCCGCCATCGCGCTTGGCGCCGACGGGTTCCATCGGGACGCCATAGGGATCGCTGATCGGCTCGGGCGCGGGGGCGCCTTCGTACCAGTAGGCCCACTCGGCCGGCGTCAGGAACTTCTGCGCGGTGGTCGGCACGGGCGAGTAGTAGCCGTAGCGCGCCACGAAGCCACCCTGCCAGCCGGAGAGATACCAGTTGAGGTATTCATAGGCGGCGTCGAGCTTCTTGCCTTCGAGGTGACGCATCAACGCCATGCCGTTGCACCAGCCGCGATAGCCTTCCTTGCCGTTCTTCTTGTTCACCGGCGCGTAGATGCAGGGCACTTCCTTCACGCGCACGGCGGCGACGGCGGGCGACCACATCGACTGGATGATGACCTCGCCGGCGGCCATGAGCTGGACCGACTGGTCGAAGGTGGTCCAGGTCGCGCGGAAGTGGCCGTCGCGCTTCAGCTGGATCAGCGCGTCGATCGTCTTGTCGATCTCCTCGCGCGTCATGTTGCCCTTGTTGCCGTACTCGATCATGCCGGCGCTCTCGAAGCACAGCGCCGCGTCCATGATGCCGATCGCAGGAACGTCGAGGATCGCCGCCTTGCCCTTGAATTTCGGGTCGATCAGCTCCTTCCACTCGGTTACCTCGTGGCCGACGAGGTCGGGGCGGTAGCCCATCGAGTCGGCGTTGTAGACCTGCGGCAGGAAGGTCATCCAGTCGGTGACGCCCTCGTGGAGGTCGGTCGCCATCGGATCTTCGATGTACATCGCCTCGTAGGGGGAGATGCCCTGGCGCGGAATCTGGACGCCGTCGATCTCACCCTTGGTGAAGATCGGGAGAATATTGTCGAATTCCTTGATCTTCGCGCGCTCGATGCCCTGGAGAACGCCGCGCTTGGTCGCGAGCTTGGCCTGCCAGCCTTCGACGTCGGCGATGTCGACCGAGTTCGGCTGCGTGATGAAGCGGTTGATCGCGGCCGACGTATCAAGGTTCTGCATCGTGACCTTGAAGCCGAGATCCTTGGAGGCCTGGTCGCCGATCGCCTTCACGACCGAATAGGAGACGCCGACATGGGTCAGCTCGATGTCCTTGATTTCCTGGGCCCAGATGGTCGGGAAACCACCGAGCGCGCCGGAACCGGCGGCGGCACCGGCGGCGGCCGCCGCGCCCTTCATCACCGAACGTCGAGAGATCCCGTTGCCGCTCTTCGAGTTGTTTGTGACGTTGTCGGACTTCTTTGTCATGGTCACACCTCTCCTGTTGAGCCGCCCGTTGCCTTCAAAACGGGAGCTCCCAAGTCGTCGGAACTTGAAACCTTATGGAGACGGTAGCGATGACATCTGGAGATCGGCCAATTCGAAAGACAAATGCTCCATATTGGCGATTCTTATTTGCTCGATTTCAAAGCACTTCACGCGCATAGGTCGAGAAACCTGCCGGAAATCGGTCGTTTCGCTGCGCCATCGTTGTGCAGCGCAGGCTGGAATCGCTTTATTTTTGAACAGCGGTCGATTGCGGACCCGCGTTTCACCGCGCACTATAAGAGTTGCTTTGGTTCGCGTGCCCGCCGGCCTCCCAAACCCGGCAGAACCAAGGCGAGACCACCCGTTTGGCCCCGGAATTGCTGGGATCGGCTGTCATGCGACGCCTTTGGCGGCGGCAGCGGCCCTTCCGGCGATGCATCGCGGGGCCGGCGCGAGCGGCCTCGTCACCCAGCGGCCCGTCCGCGTTCGATCTTCCTGCGGTTCGGCGTCCGTCCGAACACCACCCTGAAGGAAACCCACTTCGATGATGCGACGCGACTTCAATGTCGGCCGATCGGCCGTCTACGCGGAAAACGGCGTGGCGGCGACGGCCCACCCGATGGCGACCCTCACGGCGGTCGACGTGATGCGCGCGGGCGGCAACGCGGTGGACGCGGCGGTGGCCGCGATGGCGCTCCTGTGCGTGATCGAACCCCATTCGACCGGCCTCGGCGGCGACTGCTTCGCGATCTATTCCAAGGGCGGCAAGGGCAAGCCGATCGGCTTCAACTCCTCCGGCCGCGCCCCTGCGGCGGCGACGGTGGACTGGTATCTCGAGAACGGCATCAGCGAGATCAAGGTCGAGACGCCGCATTCGGTGACCATTCCGGGCGCGGTCGACGGCTGGTGCCGCCTCGTCGAGGACCACGGCACGAAGTCGATCGAGGAGCTACTCCAGCCGGCCATCAAGGCGGCGGAGGAAGGCTTCATCGTCGCCCCGCGCGTCGCCCATGACTGGGGCAAGATGGTCGCCAAGCTCTCGCTCGACCCCCACACCAAGGCCCGCTTCCTGCCGGGCGGGCGCGCGCCGCTCGTCGGTGAGCGCCACGTCCAGCCGGAGCTCGCCGAGACGCTGAAGCGCGTCGCCAAGCTCGGCCGTGCCGGCTTCTATGAAGGCCCGGTCGCGGAGGACATCGTCAATCGCCTGCGCGAACTCGGCGGCCTCCACACGATGGACGATTTCGCCGCGAGCGAGCCGACCTATGTCGAGCCCCTCTCCTCCAACTATCGCGGCTACGACGTCTACGAGATCCCGCCGAACGGCCAGGGCATCCTGTGCCAGGTGATCCTCAACGTCCTCGCCGGCTACGACTATGCCGACCCGCGCTACAGCGAGGCCGACCGCGTCCACCTCCTCGCCGAGGCCTCCAAGGCCGCCTATCTGCGGCGCGACGTCCTCATCGGCGACCCGGACTTCGTGGACGTCCCGGTCGAGCGGCTCCTGTCGGCGGCCGAGGGTGACCGCATCCGCGAGGCGATCTCGCTGGAGCGCGCCGGCGACCCCGCCCCCGTCGATCCGGTCGTCCACACCGACACCACCTACCTCACCGTGGTCGACCGCGACCGGAACGCGATCTCGTTCATCAACTCCCTCTTCTCCGCCTTCGGCTCGGCGATCATGGCGCCGAAGAGCGGCGTGATGCTGCAGAATCGCGGATCGAGCTTCCGCATCATCAAGGACCACCCGAACGCGATCGCGCCGAAGAAGCGGCCGATGCACACCATCATTCCGGGCATGATGGGCAAGGGCGAGACCATGCTGATGCCCTTCGGCGTGATGGGCGGCCACTACCAGCCCGTCGGCCACACGCAGGTCGTGACCGGGATCGTCGATTTCGACCTCGATCCGCAGGATGCGATCGCCGCCCCCCGCTCCTTCGCCTATGACGGCGAGATGCGCCTGGAGGCGACCTTCAGCGCCGAGGTGGCACAAGATCTGCAGGCTCGTGGTCACAAGGTCGTTCGGCAAGACCCGGTCGGCGGAGGTCAGGCGATCTTCATCGACCATGAGCGCGGGCTCCTCATCGGAGGGTCAGAGCCGCGCAAGGATGGTTGCGCGATCGGCTACTGACCGCCGCCCCAAGGCGGGACATGCGTTGCCCGTCGCGCCGCCCCGGCGGCGCGGCCCCTCAGTGACGCCGCGCGGCGGTCTTCGTCCTCCAGGGCGCGGGCGCGCGCGGTCGCCAACCCAGGACGAAAGGCACCCGTGCTTCCCACACTCGACGCCGCCGCCGCGGAGGGCGAAGCGCCCGCCGCACAACCGGTTCTCTCCATCGACGGACTGAAGACCCACTTCTTCACGCGCGACGGCGTGGTGCGCGCCGTCGACGGGGTCTCCTTCGACGTGCGGCGCGGCGAGACGGTGGGCGTCGTCGGGGAGAGCGGCAGCGGCAAGAGCGTCACCGCCCTCTCCATCATGCGGCTCCTGTCCAAGCGGACCGGGCGCATCGTCGACGGCTCGATCCGCCTGTCCGGTGAGGAGATCACCACCGCGAGCGAGAAGCGGATGCGCCAGATCCGCGGCAACGCGGTGTCGATGATTTTCCAGGAGCCGATGACGAGCCTCAACCCCGTCCTCAAGATCGGCTTCCAGATGATGGAGACGATCCGCGTCCATCAGGGGCTCGGCCGGGCGGAGGCGCGGGCGCGCGCGCTCCAGATGCTGCGCCTCGTCCACATCCCCGAGCCGGAGCGGCGGATCGGCCAGTACCCGTTCGAACTGTCCGGCGGAATGCGCCAGCGCGTCATGATCGCGATGGCGCTCTCGTGCAATCCCGCCCTCCTCATCGCCGACGAGGCGACGACCGCGCTCGACGTCACGATCCAGGCGCAGATCCTGGAGCTGATCCGCGAGCTGCGCGAGAAGATCGGCATGGCGGTCATGATGATCACCCACGATCTCGGCGTCGTCGCGGAGACGTGCGACCGGATCGTCGTCATGTACGCCGGCAAGGTGGTGGAGCGCGGCACGGTGCGCGAGGTCTTCCGCCAGCCGCTCCACCCCTACACCAAGGGCCTCCTCGCCTCGATCCCGCGCCTGCCCGCGGCCGGCGCCGCCGCGCGCGCCCGGCGCGGCAAGCTGACCGAGCTGCCGGGCTTCGTCCCCTCGCTGCGCAACGTGCCGCCCGGCTGCCGCTTCGCGCCGCGCTGCCCGCTCGTGGTGGAGCGCTGCACCGTGGAGGAGCCGCCGCTCGTCGAGAAGGTGCCCGGCCGCCTCACCGCCTGCTTCGAGGCCGACCGCATGTTGGAGGCGGCCGATGTCTGAGACCGCTATCGTGGACGCCCCCCCGGCCGCGCCCACCACGACCACCGCCGCCAAGCCGCTGGCGGTCGAGAACCTCACCAAGCACTACAGCGTGAACCGCGGCATCCTCAGCCGCGAGGTCGCGAAGGTCCACGCCGTCGACGGCGTCTCCTTCGATCTCGGCCACGGCGAGACGCTCGGCCTCGTCGGCGAGTCGGGATGCGGGAAGTCGACCGTCGGGCGCTGCATCCTGCGCCTCGTCGAGCCGACGAGCGGGGTAATCCGCCTTGCGGGCGAGGACGTCACCCACCTCGACCGTGCCGCGATGCGCCCGCACCGCCAGCGCCTCCAGGCGATCTTCCAGGACCCCTATTCCTCGCTGAACCAGCGCATGAAGGCGGGCGAGATCGTCGCCGAGCCGCTCGTCAATTTCGGCCGCAAGCCGAGCCGCGAGGAGATCGCGGCGCTGTTCGAGCGGGTGGGCCTGCGCCCCGAGCAGATGGACCACTATCCGCACGAATTCTCCGGCGGGCAGCGCCAGCGCCTCGTCATCGCGAAGGCGCTCTCGCTCCAGCCCTCGGTCATCGTGTGCGACGAGGCGGTCTCCGCGCTCGACGTGTCGGTGCAGGCGCAGGTGATCAACCTCCTCACCGAGCTCCAGGAAGAGCGCGGCATCGCCTACCTCTTCATCGCCCACGACCTCGCCGTCGTGGAGCACATCAGCCACCGCATAGCGGTGATGTATCTCGGCGAGATCGTGGAGCTTGCCGACAAGCGCGACCTCTTCGAGGACCCGCTCCACCCCTACACCAACGCGCTCCTGTCGGCCGTGCCCGTGCCGGACCCGGAGGCGAAGCGCGACCGCACCATCATCGCCGGCGACGTGCCGAGCCCGCTCAACCCGCCCAAAGGCTGCCGCTTCAACACGCGCTGCCCGAAGGTGTTCGACCGCTGCCGCGTCGAGCCGCCCGCCTATCGCGAGGTGAAGCCGCGCCATTACGCGGCCTGCCACCTCAACGATTGAGGCCGCTCAGGGCGTCGCGAGGTGGCAGGCGGCGCTGCGGTCGGGCCCCATCGGGCGCAGCGCCGGATCCTCGGTGAGGCAGCGGCCAACGCGGATCGGGCAGCGCGGATTGAAGTTGCAGCCGGGCGGTGGGCTCATCGGCGACGGGATCTCCCCCTCGATCGCCTTCAGCTCCACCAGCGCGTCGGAATCGAGGACCAGCTTCGGCACGCTGTCGAGGAGGCCCTGCGTGTAGGGGTGCTTCGGCGCGTCATAGACCGCGCGCACCGGCCCCTCCTCCACGATCCGGCCGAGATACATGATCGCGACCCGGTCGGAGAGGTGCCGCACGACGGAGAGGTCGTGCGAGATGAAGATGATCGTCAGCTGGAGCGAGCGGCGCAGCTCCAGGAAGAGATTGATGATCTGCGCCTGGATGGACACGTCGAGCGAGGCGACCGGCTCGTCGCAGACGAGGACGTCGGGCCGCATCGCGAGGGCGCGGGCGATTGCGATGCGCTGGCGCTGGCCGCCGGAGAATTGGTGGGGAAAACGCGAGGCGAGCGCCGGATCGAGACCGGCCTGGGTCAGCGCCGCGGCCACCGCCGCGTTCTTGTCGCGCGCCTTGACGAGGCCGTGGGCGAGTGGCCCCTCGGCGATGATGTCGCCGACGCGCATCCGGGGATCGAGCGAGGCGAACGGGTCCTGAAACACGGTCTGGATCCGCGTGCCGGCCTTTCGCCCGTCCCGCATCACCGGCGCGCCGTCGAGCGTCACGGTCCCGGAGGTGGGCGTCATGATGCCCGCGATCATCCGGCCGAGCGTCGACTTCCCGCAGCCCGACTCGCCGACGAGGCCGAGCGTCTCGCCGCGCCGGATCGAGAGGCTCACCCCGTCCACCGCCTTCAGGGCCCGCGTCTCGACGCGCGCGCCGAGGCGGGCGGCGATCCGGTCGCCGAGCGTCAGCTGCGGCGCGAAATGCTTGCGCACGTCGGCGATGGTGAGGAAGGCCTCGTCCGCCGCCACCGACCGCTCCATCTCCACCGCGCTCACGCCGCGACCTCCATCGGGTGGATGCAGCGCCAGCCGCGCGTGCCGTGGCGTTCGAGCGGCGGCTCCACGCGGCATGCCTCGCTCGCGCGGCCGCAGCGGGGGCGGAAGGCGCACCCTTCGGGCAACGCCAGCAGCGAGGGGGTGCTGCCGGGGATCTGCTCCAGCGGCGTGCCGGGCTCGGCCGTCGCCGGGAGCGATTTCAGGAGCCCCGCGGTGTAGGGATGGCGCGGCACGCGCAGTACGTCGGCGGCGGGCCCCTCCTCAACGATCCGCCCCGCGTACATCACGAGGATGCGCGAGGCGATGGTCGAGACCGTCGCGAGGTCGTGGCTGATCCACAGGAGCGCGGTGCCGCTGTCGCGCGCGAGCTCGCGCACTTCGGCCAGAATCTGGGCCTGGATCGACACGTCGAGCGCCGTCGTCGGCTCGTCCGCGACGATGACGTCGGAGCCGTGGAGGAGCGCGATCGCGATCGCGACGCGCTGGCGCATTCCGCCGGAGAATTCGTGCGGGAAGGCCTTGAGGCGCGCCGCGGGGTCGGGGATGCCGACCTTCGCCAGCACCTCGACTGAGCGCGCGTCCGCCGCGCGGCGGGAGGTGCGGCCGTGGGCGCGGATCGCAAGGCGCATCTGCGTGCCGATGGAAAGGACCGGGTTCAGCGTCATCATCGGGTCCTGGAAGACCATCGCGAGGCGCGCCCCGCGCACCTTGCGCAGCTCCCGCTCCGGCCGGCCGACGAGCTCCTCCCCGCCGAGCCGGACCGAGCCCTCCACGATGCGTCCCGGCGGATCGACGAGGCCGAGGAGCGAGAAGCCGGTGACGGACTTGCCCGATCCCGATTCCCCGACGAGGCCGACGATCTCGCCCCGCCCGATCTCGAAGGTGACGCCGTCGACCGCCTTCGCGACGCCCGCACGGGTGAAGAAGTGCGTTTTCAGCCCTTCGACCGAGAGGACCGGCGTCATCGGTCGAGCCTCGGGTTGAGGATGTCGCGCACATGGTCGCCGACGAGGTTGATCGCGACGATCAGGATGATGAGCGCGATGCCCGGATAGACGGAGATCCAGGTGCGCCCGCTCATCATGTATTTGACGCCGTTCGAGATCAGCATCCCGAGCGAGGGCTCCGTCACCGGCAGGCCGAGGCCGAGGAAGGAGAGCGTCGCCTCCAGCGCGATCGCGTAGGCGATCTGCACCGTCGCGACCACGATGAGCGCCGGCATCGCGTTCGGCAGGAGGTGGCGAAAGACGATGCGGCGGGCCGAGAGCGGCGTCGCGGCGGCCGCCTCGACATAGTCCTTCGAGCGCTCGGCCGAGGCCGCACCATAGGCGGTGCGGGCGAAATAGGCGTACTGCGCGGTGACGAGCGCGGTGATGAGCTGCGCCTTCCCCTGGCCCAGCAGCGCCACGAGGACGAGCGCGAGGAGGATCGGCGGGAAAGAGAGCTGGAGGTCGACGATGCGCATCAGCACATTCTCGGCGAGCCCGCGCGCATAGGCGGCCATGATGCCGATGATCGTGCCGATCACGAGCGCGATCGTCCCCGCCGCGATGCCGATCTGGAGCGAGACGCGCAGCCCGTAGAGGATCGCGCTGAAGAGATCGCGCCCCTGCGCGTCCGTGCCGAGCCAATGGGTGTAGCCGCCGGAGCCGACATAGCCGGGCGGCCGCCGCGCGTCGCGCAGCGACAGGCCGGAGAGGTCGTAGGGGTTCTGCGGCGCGATCAGCGGGGCGAAGATCGCGAGGAGGATGAGGAGGATCACCACGATCAGCGCGACGACCGCGATCTTGTCCTCGGCGAAGCGGGACCAGAAGCGGCGGAAGGGGGAGACGGCGCCGGCGGCGGGCGCGGTGCCGGCGCTCATGCCCTGCGCCCCCGCCGCAGCCGCGGGTCGAGCATCGCATAGACGAGGTCGACGAGGAGGTTGATCGTGACGAACAGGCCGGCGGTGAGGATGAGGTAGGCCATCATCACCGGCCGGTCGAGATTCTTGATGGAGTCGATGATCAGCTTTCCCACTCCGGGCCAGGAGAAGATCGTCTCCGTCACCACCGCGAAGGCGAGCGTGGAGGCGAGCTCCAGCCCGAACACGGTCGCGATCGGGATGGCGATCAGCTTCAGGACGTGGCGGCGCATGATGGTGCCGTCCGAGATGCCGGCGGCGCGGGCGAATTTCACCGTGTCCGACAGCATGATCTCGCGCGTGCCGGCCCGTGCGAGGCGGATCATGATGGCGAGCTTGAAGAGGGCGAGGTTGATCGCCGGGAGCACGAGGTGGGACCAGCCGTCGAGCGTGAAGATGCTCCACGCGACGCCGAACACCTCCACCGTGTCGCCCCGCCCGCCGGACGGGAGCCAGCCGAGATTGACCGCGAAGGTGAGGATCAGGATGAGCCCGATCCAGAAGGTCGGCACCGAGAAGCCGAGGATCGAGATCGCCATGATGAGGCGCGAGGAGATCGCGTCCGGCTTGTAGCCCGCCCACATGCCGAGCGGCACGCCGAGGACGAGTGCGCCGATGACGGCGGTCAGCACGAGCTCAAGCGTCGCCGGGAGGCGGCCGAGGATCAGCGAGACGACCGGCTCGTTGTAGACATAGGAGCGGCCGAGATCGCCCTGGAAGAGGTTCACGATGTAGTAGAAATACTGCTCGTAGATGGGCTTATCGAGGCCGAAGCGGGCGATCGTCGCCTCGCGCACGTCCTGCGTCGCCTCGGGCGGGATCAGCACCTCGAGCGGGTTGCCGATGGCGTAGATCCCGGCGAACACGATCACCGACATCACCGCCATAATCACGATGGCCTGCATCAGTCGCTGGAGGAGAAAGCCCGGCATGACGGCCCTTTGACTGGTGAGACGGGGGCGAGGCCGCGCCGTCCGCGGCTGATCGGGGCGACCGGGGCTTCAGCGCCCGAGCGGCCTCTGTGCGCGCCACGGAGGGAGATGGCGAGGCGCGTGCGCCTCGCCGAAAGCCGCGCGGATCCGCGCCGCGCGTCGTCCGCGATCAGTTCGCCGGCTTGATGAAGTAGGCCAGCGTCTCTTCGTCCGCGCGCGGCGTCACGACGACCTTGTCGGAATTGCCCGCCCAGACCGTCTGGAGGACGACGATCGGGATATAGGCGCGGTCGGCGACGACGAGCTCCATCGCCTTCTCATAGGCCGCCCGGCGCTTGTCCGCGTCAAGCTCGCGCGAGCCTTCCTGGAGGAGCTTGTCGACCTCGGGGTTCGAGTAGGCGATGCGGTTGAAGGCGCCCATCTTCACGTCGGGATTGTTCGTGTGGGCAAGGCCGCCGAGCGTGTAGGAGGCTTCACCCGTCAGCGTGCCCCAGCCGTTCATGAAGGCCGAATATTCGAGGCGCGACTGGGCCGGGAAGTAGACCGTCTTCGACACGGCGTTGACGTTGGTGTCGATCCCGATCTGGGCGAACATCTGGCCGAGACCCTCGCAGATCGCGCCGTCGCCCGGCAGGCGGTCGTTGGTGCAATAGAGGTCGACCTCGAAGCCGTCCGGATAGCCGGCATCGGCGAGCAGCGCCTTCGCCTTCTCCGGATCATAGGGCTTCGCCTCGATCGCGTCGGAGGAGCCGAAGAAGCCCGCCGGCATCAGCTGGTTCGCCGGCGTGCCGAGCCCTTCAAGCACGATCTCGACCATGGTCTCGCGGTCGATCGCGAGGTCCATCGCCTCGCGCACCTTCGGATCCTTGAACGGATTGGCGTCGAGCTTGCCGCCGCCCTTGGCGCGCACCAGCGGGGTGTCGTCGCGCTGGTCGAGCTGGAGGTTCATGACGTAGACGGAATCGCCGATGAAGGTCGCGATGTCCGGATCGCCTTCGAGCGAGAGATAGTCGGCCGAGGAGACGTAGTTGATGACGTCGACGTCGCCCGCCTTCAGCGCCGCGAGGCGTGAGGAATCGTCGGAGATCTCCTTGCGGACGACCTTCTCCCACGGCGCGGCGCCGCGCCAATAATCGTCGAACCGGTCGAGCACCAGGTCGCCCTTCGGCTCCCAGGAGACGAACTTGAACGGGCCGGTGCCGATCGTCGCCTTGCCGGAGGAGAAGCCTTCGGCGGCCGTCTCGGCGGTGGAATAATCCTTCGCCGCGTCGGCGCTGACGATGAAGAGACGCACGAAATCATAGGGCAGCGTCGCGGCCGGCCCGTCGGTGTGGATGAGGACGGTGTGGTCGTCCACGATCTCCACCTCGGCGACGCGGCGCACGTAGATCTGCGTCGTCATCGGGCCGGTGACGGTCGGGATGCGCTCGATCGAGAACTTCACGTCCTCGGCGGTGAAGTCCGACCCGTCGTGGAATTTCACGCCCTCGCGGAGCTTGAACTCCCAGGTGTCCTCGTCGACCGGCTCCCAGGAGACGGCGAGACCCGGCTCCAGCTGGAGGTCGTCGCCGGTCCACACCAGCGGGTCGAAGATGTGCTTCAGCGCGTCCGAATTGGGGCCGAGCGAGGAATAATGCGGGTCCATCGAGTCCGGTCCGCCGCGCACGCCGACCGTCAGCGTCTGCGCCCCCGCCGCGCCCGAAGCCAACACGCCGACGAGTGCGGCGACGAGTGTGAAGTGCTTCATCATGCCGTCCCTCTTCTTGTCGAAAGCCTGTTCGCAGACCCTGGTCTGGCGAGCAGAAATGCTTCCAAATGGAACTTGTTTCAGCGAGCGTGATGCCGCATCCTCTCCCTGTCAAGCGGCGAAAGGCGACCTCCAATTCCTCGAGCGCATAAAAACTCGGCAGGCCCAACGATTGAGCTTGGGGATGAGGCAGCCGCGCCGTCGGGGCTGAGCCCCATGGTCGAGGCCAAGCTTTGGGAGAACCCCTGCTGGCTGACCTACCGGCTGAACTACCTCGCGCTGAGGTACAACGTGCCGCTCTATTCGTGGATCGAAGAAACCTACAATTTGAGCAGGCCCGAGTACGTGGTGATCTACTCGCTCGGCCTGATGGACGGCGCGGTCGCGAGCGATATCGCCGCCTCCTCCGGCTTCCCCGCCGGCACCCTCTCGCGCGCCATTCACAAGAACGTGCGCCGCAAGCTGATCCAGCGCACGCCCGACGCGCACGACCGGCGCCGCTTCCTCCTCACGCTGACGCCGGCCGGCCGCGCCCTCTTCGAGGAGACGCTGCCGCGCTTCATCGCTTACGAGAAATTGATGCTCTCCGCGCTCAGCCAGACCGAGCAGCGGACCCTCTCCAACCTGATGGCGAAGATGGTGATGGCCTCCCCCGGATGGCCCGCCACCGCCGACATCCCGCCCGCCCTCTAAGGAACGCCGATGCGCATTGCCGACATGAACTGGTCCGACGTGGAAGCCCGGGTCGCCAAGGACGATCGCTGCGTGCTTCCGCTCGGCTCGACCGAACAGCACGCGCAGCTCTCGCTCTGTGTCGACATGATCCTCGCCGAGCGTGTCGCGCTGGAGGCGGCGGAGCCCCTCGGCATTCCGGTCTTCCCCGCGATGCCTTATGGCCTCGCCCCCTATTTCGGCGCCTATCCGGGCACGGTGACGCTGAAGGTGGAGACGCTCCTCGCGGTGGTGCGCGACGTCGTCGCCTCGTTCGAGCGCATGGGCTTCCGCCGCATCCTCATCGTCAGCGGTCATGGCGGCAACGCGCCGGCGGGGGCGCTCGCCAACGAACTGATGCTCGAGAGGCCGCACCTGTCGATCAAGTTCCACGAGTGGTGGAAGGCGCCGAAGACCTGGGCGAAGGGGCAGGAGATCCACCCCTCCGGCAGCCACGCCAACTGGATGGAGAATTTCCCCTGGACGCGGCTCGCCCACGCCCCTGCCCCCGCGACGGAGAAGGCGAAGCTCGACGTCGCCCACTTCAAGGCGGTGAGCCCGCCCGCCGGGCGCGCCCTCCTCGGCGACGGCAGCTTCGGCGGCGCCTACCAGATGGAGGACGAGGCGATGCTGGCGCTCTGGCAGGCGGGCGTCGAGGAGACGCGCGCCGCACTCGAAGGACCGTGGGCCGATGCCTGAGCCGAGCGAGACGATCCTCATCTGGGGCGCGGGCGCGATCGGCGGCACGCTCGGCGCCTACTGGGCACGCGCGGGCGAGGATGTGCTCCTCGTCGACATCGTGCCGGAGCACGTGGAGCGGTGCCGCACCGAGGGGCTCGCCATCACCGGCCCCGTCGAGGAATTCCGCCAGGTGATCCCGGCGATCACTCCCGGCAAAGTGACCGGCACCTACCGGCGCATCGTCCTCGCCGTGAAGGCGCTGCACACCGAAGCGGCCGCCGCCGCGCTCCGCCCCCATCTCGCCGAGGACGGCTACGTCCTCTCCGCCCAGAACGGGCTCAACGAGATCGCCATCGCGGCGGCCGTCGGGCCGGAGCGCACGATGGGCGCGTTCGTCAATTTCGGCGCCGACTGGCACGGGCCGGGCGAGATCCTCTTCGGCAATCGCGGCGCGGTGGTGGTGGGCGAGATCGACGGCTCGGTCCGCGAGCGCACGCGCGAGATGCATCGCCTCCTCCAGATCTTCGAGCCGGACGCGATCCTCACCGACGACATCTGGTCCTACCTCTGGGGCAAGCTCGGCTACGGCGCGATGCTGATCGCGACCGCCCTCACACCTGATTCCATGAGCGCGAATTTCGCCGATACCGCGCGCGCCCCGGCCTTCGTCGCCCTCGCGCGGGAGGTAATGGCCGTGGCGGCGGCGCGCGGCGTCACGCCCCGCGGCTTCAACGGATACGACCCGTCCGCCTTCATGCCGGCCGCCGGGCCCGAGGCGGCCGCGCAGAGCCTTGCCGACCTCGCCGCCTTCAACGCCAAGACCGCGAAGACCCACAGCGGCATCTGGCGCGATCTCGCCGTGCGCAAGCGCAAGACCGAGGTCGGCCCGCAAGTCGGCCTCGTCATCGAGAGCGCGCGGGAGGTCGGCGTTCCGACCCCCGCGCTCGCGGCGCTGAGGGATCTCATCGAGGACATCGAGGAAGGCCGCCGGCCGCAATCGCGCGAGACATTCGAGGAGCTGCTGCGCCGATGCGCCTGACCTTCGCGGACAAGACCGTCCTCGTTACCGGCGCAGCGCAAGGCATCGGCCGCGCCATCGCCGAGGCCTTCAAGGCCGCCGGCGCGACGCTCGTCCTGACCGACATCGACGCCGAAGGGCTCGCCGCGACCGCTGACGCGATCGGCGCCGAGGCGATCGCCGCCGATATCGGCGACCGGGCGCGCGCCCACGCAATGGTCGAGGCCGTTCACGCCCGCTTCGGCGGCCCCGACATCGTGGTCCACGCCGCCGGCGGCACGCGCGGCCAGGCGGGTCGCCCGCTGACCGAGATCGACGAGGCGTCGTGGCGGGCGATCTTCGCCGCCAATGTCGACGCCGCCTTCTGGATCGCGCAGGCCGCCGCCCCGCACATGCGCGCCGCGGGCGCGGGGCGCTTCGTCGCGATCGCGTCGGGGGCGGGCCTGCGCCCCTCCCTCACCGGCATCCAGGCCTATGCGGCGGCCAAGCACGCCCTCGTCGGCCTCGTGAAGCAGCTCTCCTGGGAGCTTGCGCCGGACGGCATCACCGTCAACGCCGTCGCCCCCGGCTTCGTGCGCTCCAACCCCACCACCGAGCGGCAATGGGAGGCGATGGGGCCGGACGGACAGGCCTCGCTCCTCAAATCCATCCACACCCACCGCCTCGGCACGGCGGAGGACATCGCCGCCGCCGTCCTCTTCTTCGCGAGCGAACAGGCGGGGTGGATCAGCGGCCAGATCCTTTCGGTCGACGGGGGCCGGTCGTGACCGATCCCGTCCTCGCGCGCCTCAAGGCCGACGAGGGGATCCTGCCCCGCCTCGTCGACTATGCGCGCCTCCCCTCCGTCAGCACGGACCCCGCCTATCGCGACGGGATGGCCGCAACGCGCGCCTTCCTGAAGGCCCGCCTCACCGAGATCGGCTTCAACCATGTCGGCGAGATCGAGGCGGGGGGCCATCCGGCCGTCGTCGCCGAATGGTGCGGCCTGCCGGGCGCCCCGACCTATCTCGTCTACGGCCATTATGACGTGCAGCCGCCCGACCCGGTCTCCGCCTGGCACACCCCTCCCTTCGAGCCGACGGTGCGCAACGGTCGCCTCTACGGACGCGGCGTCGCCGACGACAAGGGACCCGTCGCGACCGCCATCGAGGTGCTCGGCGCTTTCCTCGCCCTCGAAGGCGCGCTGCCGGTCAATGTGCGCATCCTCCTCGAAGGGGAGGAGGAGATCGGGTCGGCGACGCTTGGCGCGCTCTGCGCGGCCCATCGCGACCGCCTCATCGCCGACGCGGTGATCTCGGCCGACGGCTCGCGCTGGCGGGCGGACCTGCCCACCGTCAATGTCGGCACGCGCGGGAACATGGCGCTGGAGCTCTCGCTGCGCACGGCGGTGAAGGACCTTCATTCCGGCCGCTATGGCGGGGCCGTGCCGAACGCGCTCCACGTGATGGCGGCGCTTCTCGCGAGCCTCCACGACGCGGACGGGCGCATTACGGTCCCCGGCTTCCTCGACGAGGTGGAGGTCGCGACGATGGAGGAACGCGCCGCCATCGCCACCCTCCCCTTCGACGAGGTGAGCTGGTTCGACGGCATCGAGGCCGCGCCGCACGGCGAAATCGGCTACTCGACGCTGGAGCGGCTCTGGATCCGCCCGACGCTCGAGATCAACGGGATGTGGGGCGGCTATACCGGCGCGGGCGGCAAGACGGTGACGCCCGCCGAAGCCTTCGCCAAGCTCACGACGCGCCTCGTGCCCGGCCAGACGCCGGCCCATGTGCGCGACGTGCTGACGGCACATCTCAACCGGATGTGCCCGCCTTTTGCGCGACTCACCCTTCATCTCGACGATGCCGGGACGCCCGCCTATCTCGTGCCGCCGGACCTGCCGCTCCTCGGCGCGGTGGAGGACGCGATCGAGGCGACGCTCGGCAAGCGGCCGCTGCGGGTGCGGGTCGGGGCGACGCTGCCGCTCTCGCCGATCTTCCGCGAGACGCTCGGCATGGAGACGGTGATGTTCTCCTTCGCGACGGCCGACGAGGACTATCACGCGCCCAACGAGTTCTTCCGCCTCAGCGCCCTCAATGAGGGACTCGCGGGCTGGGTCCATCTCATGCGCCGCCTCGGGCGGGGCAGATAGAAAGGGCGCCCGGCGCACCGGACGCCCTTTGGGACGAGGGGGGACGAACGAGGGCCGAGAAGCCCCCGCGCGCCGTCAGTTCGTGAAGGCGTCGACCGACCAGAAGAAGGTCTCGCCCGAGGAATCGTCCACGCCGTCATTGTCGGTGACGAAATAGGCGGTGCCGTCGGCGTCGATCGTGAAGCCTTCGAGCTTGTCGACGACGTAGCCGTTCCAGGCCTTGAGGTCCGGGATCACGTCACGCACCAGCTCTTTCGTGACGACCGGCAGCGTGCCGCCGATCTCGGCCGGCTTCAGCTCGGCGACCGGGACGCGATAGATGCGCTTCACCTTCGCGGCCGAGCCGATCTGGTTGTCGCGCTCGATGATGTAGACGAAGTCGCCGAACGCGGCGATCTCGGAGAGGCCCATCCAGCCGGTCTCCGGGGTCTCCAGCGGATAGTGGACCGCGCCCCATGCCTTCGCCTTCGGGTCATAGCTCAGAAGCTTGACCATGCCCTTCGGGTCGTCGCCCCACTCGCGCTGCATCGCGATCCACAGGACGCCGTCGATCATCGTGATGCCCTCGGCGCCGAAGCGCTTCTCGCCGGCCAGCAGCGCGGGCGGGAACGGGATCTCGGCCTTGATCGCGCCGGTCTTGTCGAGGTGGTAGAGCGCGTGCGGGACGAGCTTCGCCGCGTTGCCCTCGGAGGCGACCCAGAAGCCGCCCTTGCCGTCGGCGACGACGCCTTCGAGGTCGAGCTTCTGTGCCGGCATCCCGTCGCGGGTGACGCGCAGCGCGTCGACGATCCTGGCCGGCTTAACGGTGGCGTCGATCACGAAGATCGAGGGCTGCATCGCGTAGAAGGAATCGTTGATCGCGTAGACGCGGCCCGGCGTCTCGGGGTCGACGGCGAGGCCGGAGAGCGCGCCCCAACCCATCGGCGCAGCGCCTTCGCCGGCGCCGGCGGAGGTGATCGTCGGATAGGCCGCCGGGGCGTCCTGAAGCTCATAGATCATGACGTGGGAGCGCACGCCGCCGTCCTCGATGAGGTCGGTCTCGTTCGCCGTCACGAAGAGGTTGCGCGAGGGGATCGCGACCGCGCCTTCCGGGCCGATGCCGGAGGGAAGGAGGCCGACGAGTTCGGGCTCGCCCTCGCCGACGCTGTAGACGCCGACCGCCGAGCCGCGCTCGGACATGACGAAGATGTAGGTGGTGTCGCCGAAGGTCGCGACCTCGAGGCCCTCGGGCTCGACGCCCTTGTTGCCCGAGCGCTTCTCCGGATAGTGGCCGATCTCGGTGAGCGCATACTCGAAGCCAAGGCCGGACTCGAAGACGACATTGCCGTCGCGGTCGAAGATGGTGAAGCCGCGCGAGCCGCCCTCATAGTCGCCTTCATTGGCGATCACGAGACGGTCCTCGCCAACCCACTTCACCGCGTCCGGTTCGCGCTTGGCGGTGATGGTGTTGTCGAAGGTGAGCGCACCCTCTTCCTCGGTGTCCACGCGCTCGAGCGTCACGCTGCCGGCCGGGAAGTGGCTCTTCACCGCGCCCGTGCGGTCGAGGATGACGATGTGGTTGTTCTCCTGGAGGGTGAGCGCGATGTCGCCCGCCGCATTGATGGAGACGAATTCCGGCTCAGGATCCTCCGGCGCGATTTCGGCCAGGCCCGTGACGTCGGCGGCGATCATCGCGTCGCAGTCGGGCGCGCCGTCCGCGAGCGGGATGATCACGAGGTTGCCTGCGGGCATCTGCGGGATCACGCCGTCATTGAGGTCCTCGTCGCGCTCGTTCTCGATCGCGATGGCGAGGAAGGTGCCGTCCGGCGCAATCGCGATCGAGTCGGGCTGACCGCCGAGATCGCAGCTCTCGGTCACGTCCTTGGAGGCGATGTCGACGAGCTTCAGGATGCCCGACGGGTTCGTGTAGCTCTCCGAGGTGTTGACGGCGACGAAGGCGGTCCCGCCGAGGACGCCGACCGAGGTCGGCTCGCCGTCCATCATGACCGCGCCGCCCGCGACGGGGTTCGCCGGATCGGTGATGTCGATGAAGCCGACCGCGCCGAGTGGGCTGTCGGAATAGACGAGGGTCATCCCGTCCTCGGTCGCCGCGATGATCTCCGACGATGTCGCCGTCTCGGGTGCGGTGCCTTCGGGCAGGTTGGCCGTCACCTCGAAGGCGGCGATCCGGTTGAAAGTCTCGGCGTGCGCCGTGAGCGCCGTGCTCGCGAGCAGGGCAGCCGAGAGCGCAATGTGGCGGATGGTCATGCGGTTCCTCGCAGGTTTTGGCTGCGAAGCTACCGGCAGTCCTTGATACTCTTGTGACACTTCAAACGTCTGTTAAGGCATCGAATCTCGGCGATGGACATTGTCGGGCAAAACCCGGCTAAGTCGTCTTCGTCCAACACGTGAACCGTGCCGACGGCGTCGCCGGCCGGGCGCCCCCACCGAGACCGAGCCCCCATGTTGATCCGATGACCATCCGGCACGCCACCCTCACCGACGCGGCGGCCATCGCCGAAATCTGGAACGCGGCGATCCGTGAGCCGCACATCACCTTCACCACGATCCTGAAGACGACGGAGGGCACCGGGGCGCTGATCGCCGAGCGGCAGGCCGCGGGCGAGCCCGTCTTCGTCGCCGAGCTCGACGGGAAGGTCGTGGGGTTCGCGACCTACAGCACCTTCCGTGCCGGGCCCGGCTACCAGCGCACCAAGGAGCACTCGATCAACCTTGCCCCGGCGGGGCGCGGAAAGGGGTTCGGCCGGGCGCTGATGGGGGCGCTGGAGGCGCACGCGGCTGAGGCCGGTGTCCACTCCCTCATCGCCGGGATCAGCGGCGCGAACCCCGACGGGATCGCCTTCCACGAGCGTCTCGGCTTCACCCTGGTCGGCACCATCCCGGAGGCCGGGTGGAAGTATGGGGAGTATCTCGATCTCGTGCTGATGCAGAAGCGCATCGGCTGGTGAGGAGACCCCGGCGCGGCGCGCCGGGGCTGGGGTCGCGGCTTACTGCCAGCGCTTGATCAGCTCTTCATAGGCGATCGTCTCGCCCTGCGGCTTCTCGTTGGCGAGCTTGGGCTTCGGCGCGCCGGGCTGCTCCAGCCAGTATTCGGCGTCGCGCTCCTCGTTGAGGCGCGGGCCGCAGCCGCCATAGACGTTGGCCTTTTCGTCGGCCACCTGCATGCGGGCCATGATCTGGTCCATTTCGCCGGCGAGACGGTCCATCGCTTCCTGCGGGGTGAGGTTCCCCGAGTTCACGTCACCGATATACTGCCACCAGAGCTGGGCGAGCTTCGGATAGTCGGGGACGTTGACGCCCGTCGGGGTCCACAGGACGCGGTCGGGCGAGCGGTAGAACTCCACGAGGCCACCGAGCTTCGGCGCACGCTTGGTGAAGCTGTCGTGGTGGATGGTGGAGTCGCGCACGAAGGTGAGCCCGACATGGCTCTTCGTCACGTCCACGGTCTTCGAGGTCACGAACTGGGCGTAGAGCCAGGCGGCCTTCAGGCGATCCTCGGGGGTCGACTTCAGGAACGTCCAGGAGCCAGCGTCCTGGTAGCCGAGCTTCATCCCTTCCGACCAGTACGGGCCGTGCGGCGAAGGCGCCATCCGCCACAGCGGATTGCCGTCATCGTCGACCGTGTTGTTGCCCTCCGATTTCGGCTTCACCATGTCGGCGGTGAAGGCGGTGTACCAGAAGATCTGCTGAGCCGTGTTGCCCTGGCTCAGCGCCGGGAGCGACTGGTAGAAGTCGTAGGACGCGGCCGCCGGGGGCGCGTACTCGCGCAGCCACTCGTCCCACTTCGCAATCGCGTAGACGGCGGCCGGGGAGTTCGTGCCGCCACCGCGCGTCACCGAGGCGCCCGCGGGGTTGCAGGAATCCTTCTCCATCCGGATGCCCCACTCGTCGACAGGACGGCCGTTCGGCAGGCCCGGATCGCCCTCGCCCGCCATGGAGAGCCAGGCGTCGGTCATGCGCCAGCCGAGGTCGGGCGCGCGCTTGCCGTAGTCCATGTGGCCATAGACGCGGACGCCGTCGACCTCCTTCACGTCGTTGGTGAAGAACTCCGCGATGTCCTCATAGGCGGACCAGTTCACCGGCACGCCGAGATCGTAGCCGTACTTCTCCTTGAACTTCGCCTTGTTGTCCGCGTCGTCGAACCAGTCCTTGCGGAACCAGTAGAGGTTCGCGAACTGCTGGTCGGGGAGCTGCCACACCTTCCCGTCCGGCCCGGTCGTGAAGGAGATGCCCATGAAGTCCTCGATGTCGAGGGTCGGGCTCGTCACGTCCTTGGCGTCGCCGGCCATCCAGTCGGTGAGGTTGATCGCGCTCTGGAGGCGGGAGTGGGTGCCGATGAGGTCGGAGTCGTTGATGTAGGCGTCATAGAGGTTGCGGTTCGTCTGCATCTGCGTCTGAACCGCCTGGACCACCTCGCCCTCGCCGAGAAGCTGGTGGTTCACCTTGATGCCGGTGATCTCCTCGAACGCCTTGGTGAGGGTCTCCGACTCGTAGGAGTGCGTGGGGATCGTCTCCGAAAGGACGTTGATCTCCATGCCCTGATAGGGCTTGGCGGCGTCGATGAACCACTGCATCTCCGCGACCTGCTCGTCGCGCGAGAGCACTGATTCCTTGAACTCGTTGTCGATCCAGCGCTCGGCGGCGGCGATATCCGCCATCGCCGGAACGGACGTCACCAGCGCGGCTGCGCAGGTGGAGGCCATCAAAAGGCGTTTCATTATTTCTCCCTTCCGTTTTTATGGCGGCCCTTTTCGGAGGCCGTCGCGTCACGCCGCGTCGTTGCGCGACCGTGATGGGGTGTCGCCTTCAGACGAAGGCGAAGACGAGGAAGGCGACGGCGATCGCGATCAGCGAGGCCCACCAAAGGGGTCCCGTCGCGAAGGCCAGCCAGCCGAGATGGATGTAGGCGGCGGCGAGGAGCGAGATGAACAAGCGGTCGCCGCGCGTCGTGAAGAGGCCGAGGACGCCGATCCGCGGGTTGCCGCCCGGCCGCGCATATTCCCAGAGCGACATCGCCCCGAGCAGCGCGGCGATCGACGCGAAGAAGAGCGCCGTCTGCCAAGTCCAGGCCATCCACGACAGGCCCATAACACCCTCCACCAAGCTCTGTTCGGCGCGATGCTGGAACGCTCGCGCTCATTTTGTTTCGAACTACACGCGACCGAGGGCGAATCCCTTGGCGATATAGTTACGGACAAAGTAGATCACGATCGCGCCGGGGATGATGGTCAGAACACCCGCGGCAGCGAGAAGGCCGAGCTCGTAGCCCGACGTCGAGGCGGTGCGCGTCATGACGGCCGCGATCGGCTTCGCGTCCACCGAGGTCAGCGTCTTCGCGAGCAGCATCTCGACCCACGAGAACATGAAGCAGAAGAAGGCGGTGACGCCGATGCCGGACGCGATCAGCGGCATGAAGATCTTCACGAAGAAGCGCGGGAAGGAGTAGCCGTCGATATAGGCGGTCTCGTCGATCTCCTTCGGCACGCCCGACATGAAGCCCTCCAGGATCCAGACCGCGAGGGGGATGTTGAAGAGGCAGTGGGCGAGCGCGACGGCCCAGTATGTGTCGAAGAGGCCCATCGACGAGTAGAGCTGCAGGAAGGGCAGCGCGAACACCGCGGGCGGCGCCATGCGGTTGGTGAGGAGCCAGAAGAAGAGGTGCTTGTCGCCGAGGAAGCGGTAGCGCGAGAAGGCATAAGCCGCCGGCAGCGCGACGCTCACCGAGATCACCGTGTTGATGACGACGTAGATGATCGAGTTGATGTAGCCCCAGTACCAGACGGGGTTCGTCAGGATCTCGACATAGGACGCGACGGTGAAGCGCTGCGGAAACGGGCTGAAGCCGGCGAGGATCTCGTTCGTCGTCTTGAAGCTCATGTTGATGAGCCAGTAGATCGGCAGCATCAGGAAGATGATGTAGAGCGTCGGGACGATCCAGCGCAGCTTGACGCGGCGCCGCGCGGGCGCGGCGGCAGCCACGGTGACGGCCTTGGCGCGCGGCGGCGTGGAGGCGATCGTGTCGGTCATCCCGCATTCTCCTTCGCGTCGCGCTGCGTCATCAGCGTGTAGAAGAGCCAGCAGACGAGAAGCGTCATCAGGAAGTAGATGATCGACATCGCCGCCGCGATCCCGAGGTTGAACTCGCCGAGCGCGGCCTTCACGAGGTCGATCGACAGGAGCGTCGTCGCGTTGCCGGGCCCGCCGCCGGTGAGGACGAACGGCTCGGTGTAGATCATGAAGGAATCGATGAAGCGCAGCAGGATCGCGATGATCAGCACCTGCCGCATCTTCGGAAGCTGGATGTAGCGGAACACGGCCCAGCGCGAGGCGCCGTCGATCTTCGCGGCGCGGTAGTAGGCGTCGTCGATCGAGCGCAGCCCCGCGAAGGCGAGGAGGACGACGAGAGAGGTCCAGTGCCACACGTCCATCAGGATGATGGTCGCCCAGGCCGACACCGGCTGGTTCGTGTAATTGTAGTTGAAGCCCAGCGCGTTGAGGCCCCAGCCGAGGAGGCCGATGTCCGGCAGCGCGAAGATGTTCCACATCGCGCCGACGACGTTCCACGGGATCAGCAGCGGCAGCGCCATGAGGACGAGGCACACGCTCGACCACACCCCGGCGCGCGGCATCGCGAGCGCGATCGCGACGCCGAGCGGGATCTCGATGAGCAGGATCATCCCGGTGAAGGCGAACTGGCGCAGCAGCGCGCTGACGAACCGGTCCGACATCAGCACCGAGACGTAGTTCGAGGTCCCCGCCCAGAAGAAGAGGTTGTCGCCGAAGGTTTCCTGGACGGAATAGTTCACCACCGTCATCAGCGGGATGATCGCGTTCATCGCCACCAGGAGGAGGACGGGGAGAACGAGGAACCAGGCGCGGTTGTTCTGTGTCTTCGTCATGACAGATACTCGATGCGCCAATCGTCGGCATAGAGGTTGATGCCGTCCTGCCGGAAGAACGCGCGCGGCATGTCGGGCACGGTCCCCTCCTCCGGCACGATCGCGGAGACGGGGCGGCCGGCGATGGTGCCGTGGACGATCCGCTCACGCCCGACATCGTCGACGCGGGTGATCCTGAAGGGCATCCCTTCATGGCCGAGGACGACGAATTCGGGCCGCACGCCGAGCTCGATCCGCGCCCCGCGCGGCGCGGCAACGGGGGCCGGCAGGGCGATCCGCTCATCGCCGAGGTGCGCCGTCGCCCCGTCCACGGTGACGGGCAGCACGTTCATGCCGGGCGAGCCGATGAAGTAGCCGACGAAGGTGTGGCGCGGCCGCGCGAACAGCTCCTCGGGCGAGCCCACCTGCACCACCTCCCCGCCCACCATCACCACCACGCGGTCGGCGAAGGTGAGCGCCTCGGTCTGGTCGTGGGTGACGTAGACCATCGTGTGGCCGAACTCGCGGTGGAGCGTCTTCAGCTGCGTCCTGAGCTGCCACTTGAGGTGCGGATCGATGACGGTCAGCGGCTCGTCGAAGAGGATCGCCGAGACGTTCTCGCGCACCATCCCGCGACCCAGCGAGATCTTCTGCTTGAGGTCGGCCGTGAGGCTCGCCGCCTTCTTGCCGGCGACCGCGCCGAGGTCGAGCATGTCGATGATGTTGGCGACGCGCGTCTTGATGTCGGCTCGCCTCACCCCGCGATTTTTCAGCGGAAAGGCGAGATTTTCGGCGACCGTCATCGTGTCGTAGACGACCGGGAACTGGAACACCTGGGCGATGTTGCGCGCCTCGGGCGGCAGGTGGGTGACGTCCACCCCGTCGAAGAGGATGCGCCCCTCGGTCGGCGTGATGAGGCCGGAGATGATGTTGAGGAGCGTCGTCTTCCCGCAGCCCGACGGGCCGAGGAGCGCGAACGCGCCGCCGTCGGTCCACACATGGTTCAGCGTCTTCAGCGCGTAATCGTCCGGGTCGCGGACCGGGCCGTAGGCGTGGCGGATGTTGTCGAGAGTGATCTCTGCCATCGGTCAGGCCGCGATCTTGGCGGGTGCGGCGACGGCGGCGCCGTCGGCATCGAACACCATGAGGTGGCGCAGCGGCAGGTAGATGCTGATAGGCGTCGCGGGCGGGAGGTCGTGGACGCCGTGGGTGAGGAGGACCCAGTCCTCGTCGAGGACGCGCATATGGATGAAGCTTTCCGAGCCCGTGATCTCGGTGATGGTGACGGTCGCGGCGAGATGCGCCGCGTTCGGCACGTCGGCGAGCGTCAAATGGTGCGGGCGCACGGCGACAGCGTAAGGCCCGTCGCGCAGCCCCTCATAGGGGGCGGGCACCGGGATCGGCGCGCCCTTGGCCGCGACCGGGTGGAACGCCGCGCCACGCTTCTCCACCCGCACGACATTGAGCGGAGGGTCGGAGAAGATGCGCGCGGTCTTCAGCGTGTTCGGCCGGCGGTAGATCTCGACGGTCGGCCCGAACTGGGTGACGCGCCCCTCCGACAGCGTCGCGACATTGCCGCCGAGGAGGAGCGCTTCCTCCGGCTCGGCCGTCGCGTAGACGAAGATCGCGCCGGACGCCTCGAAGATCTTCGGCAACTCGGCGCGCAGCTCTTCGCGCAGCTTGTAGTCGAGGTTGGCGAGCGGTTCGTCGAGGAGGACGAGGCGCGCATCCTTGGCGAGCGCGCGGGCGAGCGCGGTACGCTGCTGCTGGCCACCGGAGAGCTGGAGCGGCATCCGGTTGAGATAGGGGGTGAGCTTGAGGAGTTCGGCCACGCGCTCCACCGTCGCCTTGATCTCGGCCTTGGGCTTGCGCGCGATGCGCATCGGGGAGGCGATGTTCTCATAGACGGTCATCACCGGGTAGTTGATGAACTGCTGGTAGACCATCGCGACATCGCGCTGCTGGACGGGCACGCCGGTGACGTCGATGTCGTTGACGAGGATCTGACCGGCGGTCGGCCTGTCGAGCCCCGCCATGACGCGCATGAGGCTCGTCTTGCCGGACAGGGTCGGCCCCAGGAGCACGTTGAGCGTGCCCGGCAGGAGCATCATCGATATGTCGGCAAGGTGCACGGAGGCACCGACGCGCTTCTCCACGTCCAACAGCTCGAGCATTCGCCCTCCCCTGTGGCCTCTTCGGGCCGGCTGACCGGTGAACCCGGCCTAGTCGTGTCGTCGGCCCGTTCTTCGGGGCCGTATCGCTCTCGGGCCGGTCGTTGCCGGCCCGTCGTCCGCGCGGCCGCCGGGCGCTCTGCCCGCCGGGCCTTCGCCGCCTACTCGGCCGCCAGGCTCACCGCCGGGGCCGCCTCGGCCATGTAATTTTCGAGCGCCTTGACCTCGTCGGCGCTGAAGCGGAGGCCGAGCTTGGTCCGCCTCCACAATACATCTTCTGCTTTTGTTGCCCACTCAAATGCAATCAGATAGCGCACTTCCCGCTCGTAGAGATCGGCGCCGAAATGGCGGCCGAGATCGGCCATCCGGGTCGCCCCTTCGAGGATCGCCTGGGCGCGCAGGCCGTAGAGGCGCGCAAGGCGCCGGGCGAGCCTTTCGGGCAGGAACTGGTAGGTCTCGCGCAGCGCCGCGCCGTAGTTGGCGGCCGCCTCCAGCGGCATGTGGCCGCCAGGGAGCGGGGCGCCGGCGGTCCACGCCTTGCCGCGCGGGCCGATCAGCTCGCCGACCTTCGCCGCCGCCGCCTCGGCGAGCTTGCGATAGGTGGTGAGCTTGCCGCCGAAGACGTTGAGGAGCGCGGCCTCGCCGTGCCCGCCTTCGGTTCGCAGCACATAGTCGCGCGTCGCCTCCTGCGCCTTCGAGGCGCCGTCATCGAAGAGCGGGCGCACGCCGGCGAAGGACCACACGATGTCCTCGTGGCGGACCGGGCGCTTGAAATATTCGCTCGCGCTTCGAAGGAGATAGGCCGTCTCCTCCGGGGTGATCGCCGCCGCGTGCGGGTCGCCCTCATAGTCGCGATCGGTGGTGCCGATGAGGGTGAACTCCTCCTCATAGGGGATCGCGAAGATGATCCGCTGGTCGGCGTTCTGGAAGATGTAGGCGCGGTCGTGGTCGAAGAGCTTGCGCACCACGATGTGGCTGCCCTGGACGAGGCGGACATGGTGCGCGTCGGGCCTGCCGAAATCGCGCTTCAGCACATCGTCCACCCACGGGCCGGCGGCGTTCACCACCATGCGCGCGGAGACCGTGCGGCGCGCGCCGTCGCCGGTCGCGAGCGTCACCGTCCAGGCCGCGCCCGCCTGCTCCACCTTCACGACCTTGGTGCGGGGGAAGATCTCGGCCCCGCGGTCGGCCGCGTCGCGCGCATTGAGGACGACGAGGCGCGCGTCGTCCACCGCGCAGTCCGAATATTCGAAGCCGCGGACGAGATCGTCCTTCAGCGGGGCGCCGGCGGGGTCGGTCCTGAGGTCGAGCGTGCGGGTCGCCGGCAGGCGCTTCCGGCCGCCGAGATTGTCATAGAGGAAAAGGCCGAGCCGCAGGAGCCAGGCGGGCCGCAGCCCCTTGTGGTGGGGCAGGACGAAGCGCAGCGGGCGGATGATGTGCGGGGCCATGCCCCACAGGACCTCCCGCTCGATCAGCGCCTCGCGCACCAGACGGAACTCGTAATGCTCTAGGTAGCGCAGGCCCCCGTGGATGAGCTTGGTGGACCAGGACGAGGTGCCGGAGGCGAAGTCGTTCATCTCCGCAAGGGCGACCGTGTAGCCGCGGCCGACGAGGTCGCGCGCGATGCCGCACCCGTTGATGCCACCGCCGACCACGAAGACGTCCACCACCGCAGGCTCGGCCACCGCGCCCTCCATCACACGTTGAAACTGTTCATCGAAAGCAAATGAATGTCAAACGAAACATACAGGCAATTCGAGGGGAGTAAACGACATCGCGGCGAAAGCCTGCCATGCCGTGCCGGAGGGAGCGGCTCTCAGCGGCCCCTGGCCATCGTGCTCGTTTCGAGGAGACGCACCTCGTGCTCCCGGCAGACGGCGCGCAGAGGCTCGCTGCAATGGTCGGTCACGAAGGTGTGGACCTGGGACAGGTGGCCGACGCGCACCGGCGCGGCGCGGTCGAATTTCGTGGCGTCGGAGACGAGGATCACATGCCTTGCGTTCGCGATGATGGCTTGCGCGACTTTCACTTCGCGAAAGTCGAAATCCAGGAGCGAGCCGTCGCGGTCGATCGCCGAAACGCCGATGACCGCATAGTCCACTTTGAACTGGCGGATGAAATCGCCCGCCGCCTCTCCCACCACGCCGCCGTCCGAGCCGCGCACGACGCCGCCCGCAATCACCACCTCGAACTGCGGATAGAGGCGCATCCTGTTGGCGACATTGATGTTGTTCGTGATGACCATCAGCGAGGCGTGGCCGAGGAGCGCCTCGCTGACGGCCTCGGTCGTGGTGCCGATATTGATGAAGAGGGAGGCGTCGTCCGGAATGAGGGAGGCGGCGACCGTGCCGATCGCGCTCTTCTCCACGGACGCCATCATCCGCCGCTTCTCATACTCCACGTTCGCGGTGCCGGACGGGCTGACGGCGCCGCCATGGACGCGCATCACCAGGCGGCGCGCGGCGAGATCGTTGAGATCCTTGCGGATCGTCTGCGGGGTCACGTTGAAATGCGCCGCGAGCCCGTCGACGCTGACGCGCCCTTCCAGCTTGGCGAGGTTGGCGATCGCCTCCTGCCGCGCCAGCACGTCGACGGCCTTGCCGCCCTCACCCCCATCCGCTGCCACGTTCGCCCCGTCGCTTTCGTTTTCCAGCAAACTACCCCAGAATCGAAAACGACGAAATGCCCAATTCGCGCGCATCCGCCGGCGCGGCCCGGCGCGGGGGCCAAGAAAGTTGCCCGCCGGACGCGGCGTTGCTAGGCACGGCAGCCGATTTGTTCTCGGACGCGGAACTCTCTAATTTCAGGGCAACATGACTGACGCGATCGCCTCGGCCGAAAAACTGGAGCAAGCCCTGCGTGCGGACGGCGTCCGCATCACGCGCCAGCGCGCCGCGATCCTGAAGGTCCTGTCCGAGTCCGCCGACCATCCGGACGCGACCGAGCTCCACCGTCGCGCGCGCGAACTCGACGCCTCGGTGTCGCTCGCGACCGTCTACCGTACGCTCGCGGCGCTGGAGGCGCAGGGCATCGTCCACCGCCATTCATTCGAGGGGACGCCCGCCCGGTTCGAGACGGCGGACCTGCCCCATCATGACCACATCATCGACATCGACACCGGCGAGGTGGTGGAATTCCGTTCCGACAAGATCGAGCGTCTCCAGGCGGAAATCGCCAAGGAACTCGGTTATGATGTCGTGCGCCATCGTCTCGAGCTCTACTGCCGCCGCAAGGACCAGGATTGATCACGCGCCGCGCCGATCCCCGGCGCGCGGCCCGGCATCCGGACCGCAATTTCGCAAGCGTGAATTGAACCTCGTGGTTAAACTTTCAAAGTTAAAATAGTCTGCGCAGTGACAGAATCCTGACATAAAGTTGCCACAGTTTGCATCAATATCATTGCCAGTTCGCCGCCGACACCGGCACGATTTGAGCGACCGGCGGCGACCATCAAGGCCGATAAGACAACAGGCATCGTGGCTCTGGAGGGAGACCCGCGGCGCCGTCATAGAAATCGTTCGCCGCGGCGTGTTGGCCGTGGTTCTCGCAATCCCTGGGGTGGTGCGTGCTCGACGAAATCTCAGATGCCATCCGATCCCTCGACCAGTCTGCGCCGTCCCTCGCCGGTGACTCGGCCGACCATCCGTTCGCCCATATCCTCGACACGCTGAAGATCATGCTGAACGCGCCGGTTGCTGGCGTGTCGGTGATCGAGAGCTCCAAATACGGCTTTTCGGCGGCGCCCGGCCGCGCCGCCCTCACCGTCAGCACCGAGCCGACGCCCGAACTCTGCCTCGAGACGATCAAGCGGCGCGACCCGCTCCTCATCGAGGATCTGCGCGCCTTCCGCGACGGGTCGAGCGCGGTCGGCGCGCCGCCGATGCGCGCCTATGCCGGCGTCCCGCTGCTCGGCTATGGCGAGGCCCCGCTCGGCATCCTGTGGGCGATGGACACGCGCCCGCGCACGTTCGACGGGCCGTCCATCACGGTTCTCCAGAATCTCGCCCGCTGCGTCGTCCACGAGCTCCTGCTGCGCGAGCGCGCGGAACTCGACGATCTCACCCATCTCCTGCGCCGCCGTCCCTTCATGGGCCGCCTGCGCGTGATGGTCGACGACTTCCAGCGCCGCACCTCGCCCGCCGTCCTCGCGATCTTCGACCTCGATTTCTTCAAGTCTGTGAACGACCGCTTCGGCCATCAGGCCGGTGACGCGGTCCTCGCGCGCGTCGCCAAGCTCTGCCGCGACAAGCTCGGCCCCGATGTCGCGACCGCGCGCCTCGGGGGCGAGGAGTTCGCCGCCGCCTTCCACGAGACGAGCGTCGGCGACGCCACCGCGCGGCTGCGCGAACTGCGCAACGCCCTTGCCGAGATGCGCTTCCCGGACCTTCCGGGCCTCTCCATCACCGCGAGCTTCGGCGTCTGCGGGCTCAGCGACACGGTCGTCAACGCGTCCGTCTGGTGCAAGATGGCCGACGCCGCGCTCTATGGCGCGAAGGCCGCCGGCCGCAACCAGATCCTCGTCTACCATCCGACCACCGCGGTCGCCGCCGACGAGGACGTGACGCCCGTCGGCGATCCGGTGCGCACCGGCACCTTCGCGCGCCACCTGCGCGGCGCGGCCTGACACGCCTTGGTCCGGGTGGACGCCATCGAGCGCCCCCGGACGACGCCGCTCCCGCCGCGCCCGTCCGGCACGTCTGCGACCGCCTCACCCGCACAGATTTTCCCGTCCCGCCGCCCCTCGTGCAATGAACCTGCACGAGCAGGGATGACATGAGTAATTGAATTTGTGAAAACTTGAGTTAGCGCAATGATGTAGGAAAGCGGAACCGGCAACACTGATCAGAGACGAAAACACCGGTCCGTTCCACAGTGAGGAGCCACGCTCGATGTCTATTGCCTCCCGGTATCTGACGGCCACCGCGCTGGTGGCTGCGTTCGCGACCACGCCCGCCCTCGCCCAAGACTGGTTCCCCTACGAGGTCGAGGTCTGGGACCCGCCCTTCGACATGGCGAGCCCGCGCACCACGACCGACTACACGCCGCTCGAAAAGGCGAAAGAGGCCTACGAGATCTGCGTGTCCTTCCCGCACATGAAGGACGCCTACTGGCTCGGCGTCGATTACGGCGTCACCGAGGAGGCCAAGCGCCAGGGCGTGAAGCTCCAGGTCGTCGAGGCCGGCGGCTACACCGAGCTGCAGAAGCAGATCAGCCAGATCGAGGACTGCGTCGCGGCCGGCGCGGACGCGGTGATCATCGGCGCGATCTCCTATGACGGCCTCAACAATCTTGTCGCCGAGATCCGCGGCAAGGACATCCCCGTCATCGACGTCATCAACGGCATGTCCTCGCCGGAATTGTCGGCGAAGTCGCTCGTCTCCTTCGGTGAGATGGGCTCCAAGACCGGCGCCTATCTCGCCGAGCTGCACCCGGCCGGGTCGGACGCGGTGAAGGTCGCCTGGTTCCCCGGACCCGCGGGCGCGGGCTGGGTCGAGGCCGGCAACACCGGCTTCCAGGAGGCCATCAAGGACTCCGCCGTCGAGGTGGTGGAGACGAAATATGGCGACACCGGCAAGGAGGCGCAGTCCGCCCTCATCGAGGACACGCTCGGCGCCCATCCGGACCTCGACTATGTCGTCGGCACCGCGGTGACGGCCGAGGCGGCGATCCCGATCCTGCGCTCGCGCGGCCTGACGGACCAGATCAAGGTCCTCTCCTACTACTATACGCCGGGCGTCCATCAGGGCATCCGCCGCGGCCAGATCCTCGCCGCACCGACCGACTCCACCGTCATCCAGGGCCGCATCGCCGTGGACCAGGCGGTCCGGATCCTCGAGGGCGAGGACTATCTGAAGCATGTCGGCCCGGCGATCTTCGTCGTCACGTCCGAGTCCGTGAACGATTTCGACACCTCGTCGACGCTCGCGCCCGACGGCTTCCGCCCCGTCTTCCGCGTCGAATAGGCCAAGGGCCGACGCCGGGATGACGGAGGCGAGCCCCCTGCCCGCGCTCATCGAGGTGCGCGGGCTTTCCAAGCGTTATCCGGGCGTCCTCGCGCTCGACAATGTGAGCCTCGATCTGAAAGCCGGAGAGGTTCACGTCCTCTTCGGCGAGAACGGAGCCGGCAAGTCGACGCTGATCTCGATCCTCGCCGGCGCCAACCAGCCGAGCGCCGGCGAGATCCTCTTCCGCGGCGAGCCGGTCCGGATCGCCTCGGTCCACGACGCGCGCGCCCGCGGCATCTCGGCCGTGTTCCAGGAATTCTCGCTGGTGCCACAGATGAGTGTCGCCGAGAACCTCTTTCTCGGCTCCGAGATGACCTGCGGCGGCCTCCTCGCGAAAGGCGCGCTGAAGCGCGCCGCGCGCGAGATCATCGACCGCCTCGGCTTCCCCCTGAAGCCCAACGCCAAGGTGGAGGCGCTGTCGCGCTCCGAGCAGCAGATGGTCGAGATCGCGAAGGCCTTCCGCGCCGAGCTCAACGTCCTCATCCTCGACGAGCCGACCGCCTCGCTGACCGACCGCGAGACCGACCAGCTCTTCGCGCTGATCGCGCGGCTGAAGGCCGATGGCGTCGGCATCGTCTACATCACCCACCGCATGCAGGAGATCCGCCGCATCGCGGACCGGATCACGGTGCTGCGCGACGGCAAATTCATCGCGACCGAGCCGGCGGGCGTCGCCGAGTCGCGCCTCATCACGCTGATGACCGGGCGCGAGATCGCGGAGCTGTTCCCGACGATCCGCTCCGTGCCGGGCGAGACGCGCCTCACCATCGCGAACCTCACCACCGCGCGCCATTCCGTCGTCGACGCCTCGCTGGAGGTGAAGGCGGGCGAGATCCTCGGCCTTGCCGGCCTCGTCGGCTCGGGCAAGAGCGAGGTGATGCGCGCCGCCTTCGGGCTCGACCGGATCCAGTCCGGCACCGTGCGCCTCGACGGGGAGGACGTCACCGGCCTCGAGCCCGGCAGAATGATGGATCGCGGCCTCTTCTATGTCCCGCCCGACCGGCGCGACGAGGGGCTCGTGATGATCCGGCCCGTGCGCGAGAACATCACGCTCGCCGCCCTCGCCGAGCCGCCGCTCGCCAAGGGGCCGGGGCTCGACCGGCGCGCGGAGGCGCGCCTCGCCGCCGCCCTCGCCGAGCGCATGGAGCTGCGCCCGATGCGCATCGAGCGCGCCGTCGACCATTTCTCCGGCGGCAACCAGCAGAAGGTGCTGCTCGCCAAGTGCCTGACGCGCGAGACCAAGGTCTACGTCTTCGACGAGCCGACCGTCGGCGTCGATGTCGGCACGCGCGCGGCGATCTATCGCTTCATCGCCGACCTTGCCGAGGCGGGCGCGGCGGTCGTGCTGATCTCGTCCGACCTTCCCGAGATCCTCCACCTCTCCCACCGGGCCATCGTCTTCTATCGCGGCCGCATCCGGGCCGAGTTCACGGGCGAGGCGATCACCGAGGAAGCGCTGTTGTCCCATTTCTTCGAGCGTGAGGCGGCCTGATGGCAACGACGAGCCACACCCTGAAGCGCGTCTTCGTGACCGTCGGCGTCCTGCCCTTCCTGCTGATCGCCGCGCTCATCGTCTTCACGATGGCCTCGGACAATTTCCTCACGGTGCAGAACCTCACCAACGTGGTGCGCCAGTCGGTCTATCTGGTGATCGTCTCGCTCGGGCAGATGTTCGCGCTGCTGACCGGCGGCTTCGACCTCTCGGTCGGCACGATCCTCGCGATCACCTCCGTCGTCGGCGCGCTCACCATGTCGACGGTCGCGGGCGCGGTGCCCGACGCGCCGTGGATCGCGATCCTCGTCGGCACGCTCGGCGGCGTCGCGGCCGGGGCGACCATCGGCATCGCGAACGGCATCGGCGTCGCCGTCTTCGGCGTCTCGCCCTTCATCATGACGCTCGGCATCTCCTCGGTCGGCTTCGGCATCGCGCTCTACCTCACCGGCGGGACGCCCGTTTACGGGATGCCGCAGACCTTCGGCGACGTGTTCGGCTTCGGCACGCTCTGGGGCATCCCGGTGCCGATCTATTTCGCCGTGCTCCTCATCGTCGTCGCCTGGCTGATCGTGAACTGGACCCGCCTCGGCCGCTATTTCTACGCCGTCGGCGGCAACACGAAGGCGGCCGCCCTCTCCGGCATCAACACCAAGGGCGTCCTCTTCGTCACCTACATCATCTGTGCGACGATGACGGCGATCGCGGGGATGCTGCTCACCGCCCGCCTCGACACGGGCGAGGCCAATATCGGCGCCTCGATGCCGCTCGAATCCATCGCCGCCTGCATCATCGGCGGCGTGTCGCTGCGCGGCGGCGTCGGGCGGGTGGAGAATGTCGTGCTCGGCGCGCTCTTCATCGTGCTCGTGCAGAACGGGATGAATCTCGCGCGCATCGAGAGCTATCTGCAGACGGTCGTCCTCGGCGGACTTCTCATACTCGCGGTCATTGCGGATCGCATGAGGATCCGCATGATGGCCTCGCTGCAGGATTGATTGGAGGACCCCTCATGACCGTGATCAACTGCGACATGGGTGAGAGCTTCGGGCTCTACAGATTGGGCGACGACAAGGCGCTCATGCCGCTCATCAGCGTGGCGAACGTCGCCTGCGGCTTCCACGCCTCCGACCCGAACCACATGCGCGAGACGGTGCTGCTCGCCAAGAGGCACGGGGTGAAGGTCGGCGCGCACCCGTCCCTGCCCGATCTCCAGGGCTTCGGCCGGCGCGAGATGAAGATGAGCCGCGAGGAGATCGCGAACGCGCTCATCTACCAGATCGGCGCCCTCTCCGGCTTCCTGAAGGCGGAGGGCATGGAGATGAGCCACATCAAGCCGCACGGCGCGCTCTACGGCATGGCCGCGCGCAACGAGCACGTGGCGAACGCGGTCGCCGACGCGGCGGAGATCTTCAACCTGCCGGTGATGGGCATGGTCAACACGCTCCACGAGGTGATCTACCCCTCGCGCGGGCTGAAATTCATCGCCGAGTTTTACGCCGACCTCGATTATGGCGATGACGGCTTCATCATCATCACGCGCGAGCACGAGGCGATGGACCCTGCCGAGGCCGCCGACCGCTGCCTCATCGCGGTGCGCGACGGGGTGACGAACACCGTCACCGGGCGTGAGATCAAGGTGAAGGCCGACGCGATCTGCGTCCACTCCGACACGCCGAACGCCGTGGAGATCGCGGCGGCGGTGAAGGACGCGGTGACACCCTGGCTCGACGCCGCCTGAGGCCGCGGCGCCGCTTCGCCGCGGCGCCATCGGCTCGACACGATCCTCCCCCATCAACACATCAAGAAGACGCTGGACACGAAGATGGCTGAAATCCGCTCCCCCCTTCCGGGCACCTTCTACCGCAAGCCCGCGCCCGACCAGCCGCCCTTCAAGAACGAGGGGGACACCGTCGCGGTCGGCGACGTGATCGGCCTCGTCGAGGTGATGAAGACCTTCACGGAGGTGAAGTCCGACGTCGCGGGGACGATCACCAAATTCCTCGCCGACAACGAGGAGCCGATCATGGCGGGCATGCCGCTCGCCGAGGTCGACGCCTAAGTGGCGATCGGAACCCTCTTCGTCGCCAACCGGGGCGAGATCGCCGTGCGGATCATCCGCGCGGCCCGCGCGCTCGGCATCCGCACCGTGCAGGCCCATTCGGCCGCGGACGCGACGAGCCTCGCCGTGCAGATCGCCGACGAGGCGGCCCTCATCGGCCCGCCCGCCGCGGCGAAATCCTATCTCAACATCGACAACATCATCGAGGCGGCGAAGGCGGCCGGCGCCGACGCGATCCATCCGGGCTACGGCTTCCTCGCCGAGAACGCGACCTTCGCGGCGCGCGTCGCCGAGGCCGGGATGATCTTCGTCGGCCCCTCGGCGGACGTGATCTCGAAGATGGGCGACAAGGTCGCCGCGCGCGAGGCCGCCAAGGCCGCCGGCGTGCCGACCGTCCCCGGCAGCGAGGGGCGCGTCCCCACGCTCGAGGAAGGCCGCGCGATCGCCGATTCCATCGGCTATCCCGTCATCATCAAGGCGGCGGCCGGCGGCGGCGGGCGCGGCATCCGCGTCGCCAACGACGCGGCCGAGTTCGAGCGCCTCTTCGCCCAGGCGAGCGGCGAGGCCGCGGCCGCCTTCGGCGATGGCGGGCTCTATGTCGAGAAGGTCGTCTACCCGGCCCGGCACGTCGAGGTGCAGATCCTCGGCGACGGGACGCGCGCGGTCCACCTCTTCGAGCGCGAGTGCTCGCTCCAGCGACGCCGCCAGAAGGTGTGGGAGGAGGCCCCGTCCGCCGCCCTCTCGCCCGACGTGCGCGCCGCCCTCACCGCCTCCGCCGTCCGGCTTGCGCAGGACGTCGGCTATTCGGGCGCCGGCACGCTCGAATATCTCTATGACGAGGAGAGCGGCGACTTCTATTTCATCGAGATGAACACCCGCATCCAGGTCGAGCACCCGGTGACGGAGTTCGTCACCGGCATCGACCTCGTCGGCGCGATGCTGAAGATCGCGGGCGGATCGCCCCTCCCCTACCGGCAGGACGAGATCGCCCTCAAGGGACACGCGATCGAGGTGCGGCTGAATGCCGAGGACCCGGCGAACAATTTCATGCCCTTCCCCGGCAAGATCGAGGATCTGCGGGTGCCGGGCGGGCCGGGCGTCAGGTGGGACTCGATGCTTTTCACCGGCTACGACGTCCCGCCCTTCTACGATTCCCTTCTTGGCAAGCTCATCGTGTGGGGCGAGGACCGCGAGGCCGCGCTCGACCGGCTCGGCGCGGCGCTCTCCGAGCTCACTATCGCCGGCCTCAAGACGACGCAGCCGCTCTTCACCGCCCTCCTCAAGGCGCCCGAGGTGCGGCGGGGCGAGGCGCACATCACCTGGCTCGAGACCTGGTTGGAAAACAATGCCAAACACCTGTGACGGAGAAGCTTGAATGAGCGCGCGCTACAGTTTCGGAGGCGATGAGCAGATCTTCGTCGAGGTCGACGAGGCGATGAGCCTCGACGCCTTCTTCAAGTCTCTCGCGATCACGAACGCGGTGCGGGACGCCGCGATCGACGGGGTCACGGAGATCTGCCCCGCGAACGCGTCCTTCCAGATCGGCTTCAACCCGGACAAGATCCATCCCGAGGCCCTCCTCGAGCAGCTGAAATCGATGGAGAGCGTCGCCGACAGCGCCGAGTCGCGCATCGCGACGCGCATCATCGAGGTGCCGGTCTATTACCAGGACCCGTGGACGCACGAGACGCTGATGCGCTTCCGCGAGCGCCATCAGGATCCGGGCGCGACCGACCTCGAATATGCCGCCCGCATCAACGGCTACTCCTCCGTGGAGGACTTCATCGCCGCGCACGCCGGTTCGCCCTGGTTCGTGTCGATGGTGGGCTTCGTCGCGGGCCTGCCCTTCCTCTACCAGATGGTCGACCAGGCACGGCAGATCGAGGTGCCGAAATATCTGCGCCCGCGCACCGACACGCCGAAGCTGACGGTCGGCTATGGCGGCTGCTTCTCGTGCATCTATTCGGTGCGCGGCGCGGGCGGCTACCAGATGTTCGGCATCACCCCGATGCCGATCTTCGACCCGACCCAGACCGCCCCCTATCTGCGCGAGTTCATGGTCTTCTTCCGCCCCGGCGACATCGTGAAATTCACCCCGATCGACCGGGCCGCCTATGACGATCTCGTGGCCGAAGTGGCGGCCGAGCGCTTCGTGCCGAGAATGGCCGAAGTGAATTTCGATCTCGACGACTTCAACAAGGGGATCGACGCCTACAATGCCAAGCTTCTGGAGGCGCTGAAGTGACTGTCACCGTCATCAATCCGGGGCTTCTCACCACCATCCAGGACCTCGGCCGTCCGGGCTATTTCCATCTCGGCATCCCGGTCGGCGGCGCGATGGACCGCCGCGCGCTGATCGCGGCGAACCTCCTCGTCGGCAACCCTGAAGGGGCTGCGGGGCTCGAAGCCGTCTTCATGGGGCCGGAGCTCGAGTTCGCGGACGACCGCATCGTCGCGGTGTGCGGGGCGGACCTGCCGCCGAAGGTCGACGGCAAGGAAATGCCGACCTGGACGAGCTTCCGCGTAAAGGGCGGCCAGCGCCTCACCTTCGACTATCTGCGCGAGGGGGCGCGGGCCTATATCGCGATCTCGGGCGGCATCGACACGCCGATCGCGCTCGGCAGCCGCTCCACCTATCCGATCGGCGCGCTCGGCGGCTACAAGGGCCGCGCGCTCGCGGCCGGGGACGAATTGCCGATCGGCCATTCGGATCTGCCGAAGGAAGGCATCGCCCTCCCCCCGCTTCTGCGGCGCGTGCCGCACGGCGACGTGGAGCTGCGCGTCCTGCCCGGCCTCTATATCCACCGCATCACGCCCGCCTCGCAGACCGCCTTCTTCCAGGACACCTGGAAGGTGGCGCCGGAGGCGGACCGGATGGGCTACCGCTTCCGCGGCGGCCGGCCGATGGAGTTCGTGGAGCGCGAGCAGCCCTTCGGCGCGGGCTCCGACCCCTCCAACATCACCGACGCCTGCTACCCCTACGGCTCCATCCAGATCCCCGGCGGGACCGAGCCGATCGTGCTGCATCGCGATGCAGTGTCCGGGGGTGGCTATTTTATGGTCGGAACTGTGATTTCTGCGGACATGGACTTGATCGGCCAGCTCCAACCGAACAAGAGCGTACGGTTCGTTGCGGTCACCATGGACGAAGCGCTCTCGGCACGGCATGAACAGGCCACCGAGTTCGCCAAGATCCGCGACACACTCGCCTGAGGACCCTTTATGACAACGCGTACCAACATGCTCCTGGCCGACACGCTCGTTTCGCCGAGCCTCGCCCGAAACATCTTCCTCGCCGTCGCGGGCTCGGTGGCGCTCTGGATCTCGGCGAAGATCCACGTGCCGATGTACCCGGTGCCGATCACCATGCAGACCTTCATGGTGACCGTGATCGGCATGGCCTATGGCTGGCGTCTCGCGGGTGCGACCGTGCTTCTCTATCTCGCCCAGGGCGCGATGGGTCTTCCGGTCTTCTCCGGCACGCCCGACCGTGGCATCGGCCTCGCCTACATGATGGGCCCGACGGGCGGCTACCTCCTCGGCTTCTTCGTCGCCGCCGTCGTCGTCGGCTGGCTCGCCGAGCGTGGCTGGGACCGCAAGGCGCTCACCACCTTCGCCGCGATGACCATCGGCACGGCCATCATGCTCGGCTTCGGCGTCATCTATCTCGGCGCCGTCATCGGCTGGGATAAGCCGGTCCTGGCGCTCGGCCTCACGCCCTTCCTCGCGGGTTCCGTGGTGAAGATCGCGCTCGGCACCGCCGTGATGCCGCTCGCCTGGTCGCTGATCTCCCGCCTCGACCGCTGAGGCCTCGGACGGATGCAACGGACACGCGTCAAGATCTGCTGCATCCGCTCGCATGAGGAAGTCGCGCTCGCGGTCGCCGCGGGCGCGGATGCGGTGGGGTTCGTCGGCCCGATGCCGACCGGCCCCGGCCCCGTTCCCGACGAGCTGACGCGTGACGTCGCGGCGCGCGTGCCGGCCCCGGTCGCGCCCTGGCTCCTCACCTCGGAGACGCACGCCGAGGCGATCGTCGCCCACGCCGAATTCTGCGCCGTCACCACCGTCCAGATCGTCCAGCACGTCGCGCCGGAGGTTCACGCCGACCTCGCGCGGATCGCCCCGTGGCTGCGTCGCGTCCAGGTGATCCATGTCGAGGGCCGCGACGCGCTCGACCTCATCGCCGCCTATGGCGACGGGCCGCACACTTATCTCCTCGATTCAGGCCGTCCCTCGGTCGACGAACTCGGCGGCACGGGCCGTGTGCACGACTGGTCGGTTTCGGCCGATATCGTGAAGGCCGCCGCGGTGCCCGTCTTCCTCGCCGGCGGGCTCGACCCCGCGAACGCGGCCGACGCGATCCGCACCGTGCGCCCCTTCGGCCTCGACATCTGCTCGGGCCTGCGCCCCAACACGGCGCTCGACCCCGATCTCCTCGCCGCCTTCGTGACCGCGATGCGGCGCGCCGACGACGAGATCTACCACCGCGCCGCCTGAGCGCGCCGGTCAGCCCTCCGCCGCGCCGCGCTCCTCGTCGAGCGGGATCGCCGTCGTCTCCTTCAGCGTCTCCATCGACAGCATCGAGGTGACCGAGAAGAGGTCCACCTCGGCGACGAGGCGCTTGTAGAAGCTGTCGAAGGCGCGGGTGTCGCGCACGCGGACCTTGAGCAGATAGTCGATCTCGCCCGCGAGGCGGTGCGCCTCCTGCACCTCCCCCATCCGCGCGATCGCGGCCGCGAAGCGCTCCAGCCAGTCCTTCGAGTGGCTCGACGTCTTGATCGTGACGAAGAAAACCTCGTCCCGGCTGACCTTCGCCGGGTCGAGGATCGCGACCTGCCGGTCAATGATCCCCGCCTCGCGGAGCTTCCGGATTCGCGCCCAGACGGGCGATTTCGACGAGTTCACCATGACCGCGACCTTCTCCACGGGGAGGGTCGCGTCCTCCTGCAGGACGTTGAGGATCCTGCGGTCGAGATCATCCATCAGACAATTTCCATCCAGAAGCGCCAATAACGGGAAAAAGGTGCGCTTGGTACCGTCTACCGATACCGATTGCCTTATTCCATCCCGCATATTGTTCCAAACGCGGGACAACGCCATCCTCCAGTGACTGTCGAGCCGGGGGAGTCCGTGAAAACATTTCCGATCTTCTGGTCCGTCGAAGGGCGCACCGTCCTCCTGTTCGGGGGCGGCGGCGAAGCGGCGGCCAAGTTGCGTCTGCTCAAGAAGACCGCCGCGTCCATCGTGGTGGTGGCGGACGCGTTCGAGCCCGACATCATCGACCTTTCCGGCGTGGAAGCCATCGTGGCCGACCCGCTGACCGTGACGCTGCCCCAGAATGTCGCCCTCGCCTATGCCGCGACGGGCGATGCCGCGCGCGACGCCGCCCTCGCGGGCCGGATGCGCGCCGCGGGGATCCCCGTGTGCGCTGCCGACCAGCCGGCGGTGAGCGACTTCATCACCCCCGCGATCGTCGACCGCGACCCGGTCGTCGTCGCGATCGGCACCGAGGGCACGGCCCCCGTGCTCGCGCGGGAGATCAAGGCGCGCGTCGAGCGGCTCCTTCCCACACATCTCGGCCGCGTCGCCACCAAGGCGAATGCGCTGCGCGAGCATGTCGCCCGCGTCCTCGCCCCCGGCGAGCCGCGCCGCCGCTTCTGGCACGGCCTCTTCGGCCCCGCGCTGGAAGGCGCGTTCGAGAATGAGAGCTTCGGCCGCGCCGCGCGCCGTCTCCTCGATGTCGGCGCGACCAAGCCCGAGGGCGCGGTCAGCTTCGTCGGCGCCGGCGCGGGCGGGGCGGACCTCCTCACCGAGCGCGCGCGCCTCCGGATCGACCGGGCCGACGTCGTCCTCTTCGACGCGCTCGTCGCGCCCGAGATCCTGGAGCTCGCCCGGCGCGAGGCGGTGATGGTGAATGTCGGCAAGCGCGCCGGCCGCCACGCCCTCTCGCAGGACGAGATCAACGCCCTCATCGTCGCCCATGCGCAGGACGGCGCTCGCGTCGTCCGCCTGAAGGGTGGCGACCCCTCCATCTTCGGCCGCCTCGCCGAGGAGATCGACGCCGTGCAGGCCGCGGGCCTTCCGGTCGAGATCGTCCCCGGCGTCACGGCCGCGAGCGTCGCCGCCGCGAGCACGCTCTCCCCGCTCACCGAGCGCGGGCAGGCGCAGGAATTGCGCATCATCACCGCGCACGGCGCCGAGGGCGAGGACGATATCGAGTCCGTCGACTGGCGCGCCGCGGCCGGGAACGCCCCGCTCGCCGTCTATATGGGCCGGCGCAATGCCCCCCGCGTCGCCGCGCGCCTCCTCGCCGAGGGCCGCGATCCCGCAACGCCGGTGGTGCTCGTGGAGAATGCCGGGCGGGCCGACGAGCGCGTCGCGCACGGCACGCTCGCCGACCTTTCGGCCACCGTTGCCACCTTCGGCGGCACCGGCCCGCTCATGATCCTCATCGGAATGCGCTCGCGCGCGCTCGCCGCCTCGCGCGGCCTTGTCGCGACGCGCGTGGAACTCAAGGAAGCCGCCTGATGGCCAAGATCCGCCGCCCCGACGGGCCGAGCGTCCTCACAGCGAACGAGATCATGACGGGTGGCGTCGTGTTCTGGACGGGCAACGCCTGGTCCCTTTCGCTCGACGACGCCGTCTATGTCAGCAACGACGATCTGCGCTCCGACCTCGAAGCGATCGGCAAGGCCGAGGAGGCCGCCGACCGCGTGGTCGGCGCCTATCTCGTCAATTTCGACGCCGTGACCCGCCTCCCGATCGAACTGCGCGAGCGCCAGCGCCTCGCCGGCCCCTCGATCGCCCTTCCCCAGACGACGCTCCGCGCGGCCTGACGCCACGAGGCACCGATGTACCAATATGATGGATATGATCAGGCGTTCGTCGCCGCCCGCGCCGCGGAGTTCCGCGACCAGGTCGGCCGCCGTCTCGCCGGTCAGCTCACCGAGGACGAGTTCAAGCCGCTGCGGCTGAAGAACGGCCTCTACCTCCAGCTTCACGCCTACATGCTGCGCGTGGCGATCCCCTACGGCGTCCTCTCGTCCGACCAGATGCGCACCCTCGCCCATCTCGCCGAGCGCTACGACCGCGGCTATGGCCACTTCACGACGCGCCAGAACATCCAGTTCAACTGGACGCAGCTGAAGGACGTGCCGGACATGCTCGACATTCTCGCCGAGGCGGGAATGCACGCGATCCAGACCTCCGGCAACTGCATCCGCAACGTCACGACCGACGCCTTCGCCGGCGTCGCGGGGGACGAGGAGGTCGACCCGCGCGCGACGTGCGAGCTCCTGCGCCAGTGGTCCTCGCTCCACCCCGAGTTCGCCTTCCTGCCGCGCAAGTTCAAGATCGCGGTGATCGGGGCGGATGCCGACCGTGCGGCGATGAAGTTCCACGATATCGGCCTGCGCGCCCGGCCGGGCGAGGACGGCCGTCCGCGCTACGACATCTGGGTCGGCGGCGGTCAGGGCCGCACGCCGCGCGTCGCGCAGCTCTTCGAGGAGGACGTCGCGTTCGAGCGGATGCTCCCGACGCTCGACGCGATGCTGCGCGTCTACAATCTGCTCGGCCGGCGGGACAACAAGTACAAGGCCCGCATCAAGATCCTCGTCGCCGAGATGGGTCTCGAGGCCTACCGCGCCGAGGTCTATGCCGACCTCGACGGGCGTGACCTCACCCCGTTCGCGGCGGCCGGTGCCGAGTATGACCGCATCGCCGCCCACTTCGACGACGCTTCCGTCTCCGCCGCGGCCGACGAGCGCATCGCCGCGAAGGGCGCGTTCGCCGAATGGCTCGACCAGAACGTCACCGCGCACAAGGTGGCGGGCTATGCGGTCGTCTCCATCTCGCTGAAGGCGCGCGGGGCGATCCCGGGCGACGCAACGGGCGAGGACATGCGCGCCGTCGCCGACCTCGCGGACGACTTCTCGCGCGGCGAGATCCGCGTGACGCACCGCCAGAATCTCGTGCTGCCCTTCGTGCCGAAGAGCGCGCTGCGCGAGGTCTATGAGCGGCTCGTCGATGCGGGGCTCGAGACCGGCAATATCGGGCTCAGCAGCGACATCATCGCCTGCCCCGGTCTCGATTATTGCGCGCTCGCGACCGCCCGCTCGATCCCGATCGCGCAGGCGCTGTCGGAGACGCTGCGGGCGCGCGAGATCCGTGTGCGTTCGGCCGGCGGCGACCCGTCCGGGCCGACGCTCAACATCTCCGGCTGCATCAACGCGTGCGGCCACCACCACGCCGCCAATATCGGCATTCTCGGCCTCAACAAGGCCGAGCGCGAGAGCTACCAGATCACCCTCGGCGGCCGCGCCGACGAGGGCGCGTCGATCGGCGAGATCCTCGGCCCCGGCTTCAGCGCCGACGAGGTTCCGGACGTCGTCTCGCGCATTCTGGACACCTGGGACGCCAACCGCGTCGCGGGTGAGGCCTTCGCCGACACCTACGCACGGCTCGGCAAGGACGTGTTCAAGGCTGCGATCTACGAGGAGCGCCTCAATGTGGCTGCTTGAGGATGACGGCACGTTCGACCACCACGAGGCGGTCGACACCGGCCACGAAATCGCCGGCGAGGCGGCGCCGCGGGACCTGCCGAACCACGCGGTGATCACCGTGCGCTTCGGCGGCTACGCCGACGGGCGCGGCTTCTCCACCGCGAACCGGCTGCGCGCCATGGGCTTCGGCGGCCGCCTCATCGCGGCGGGGCCGCTCGCGCCCGACCAGGCGCGCCACGCCTTCCAGTCGGGCTTCGATGCGATCCTCGTCGAGGACGCGACCGCGAACCGGCATGGCGAGGCGTCCTGGCGCTTCGCGATCCGCCACTCGGTCGGCGACCTCTACGTCTCGGGCGTCGGCTCGCGCGGGCCCGAGCGCGGCATCTGGCGCGCCCGGCACGACCACTGATCCTATCCTTCCAATAAGGGGCGGGCTTTCAACCCGTGCATCTTATGACCACCATTCCCTCCGAGACGGTGCTCGAGACGCGTCATTATACCGACGATCTCTTCTCCTTCCGCACCACCCGGCCTCAGTCCTTCCGCTTCCGCTCCGGCGAGTTCGCGATGCTTGGCCTGCCGCAGGAGAACGGCAAGCCGCTCCTGCGCGCCTACTCGATCGCGAGCCCGAACTGGAGCGACGACCTCGAATTCTTCTCCATCAAGGTCCCGGACGGGCCGCTCACCTCGCGCCTCGCCAACGTGAAGCCGGGCGACCAGATCCTGCTCCGGCCGAAGCCGACCGGCACGCTGGTGCTCGACGCGCTCTTGCCCGGCCGCACCCTCTGGCTCGTCTCGACCGGCACGGGCATCGCGCCCTTCGCCTCGGTCGCGCGCGACCCGGAGACCTATGAGCGCTTCGAGCGCGTCGTCCTCACCCACACCTGCCGCAAGGCGGACGAGTTGCAGTACGGCATCGACGTCGTCGACGGCATCCGGCGCGACCCGATCCTGTCGGAGATCGTCGGCAACCGCCTCAGCCACATCGCCTCCGTCACGCGCGAGAACGCGGGACCGGGGACGCTGGAGGGGCGCGTCACCGATCTCATCCGCTCGGGCGAATTGTTCGAGGCGAGCGAGCTCCCCGCATGGTCGCCCGAGAACGACCGCGTGATGATCTGCGGCTCGACCGCCATGATCGCCGACACCCGCGCGCTTTGCGAGGACGCCGGTCTCGAAGAAGGCTCCAACTCCGCGCCCGGCCGCTTCGTGGTCGAAAAGGCGTTCGTCGGCTGAGGCCGGCGCGCCGCGCAGGGAACATCCCAATGCTCGACATTCCTGGCCGCACGGTTCGCGCGCTCGCAACCGACCTCGACGCGCGCTACGGCAACCTCGCTCCCGAGGACGTCCTCGACGGCGTGATCCATTGCTTCGGCGACCGGATCGCGCTCGTCTCCTCCTTCGGCGCGGACTCCATCGCGCTCCTCCACCTCGTGGCCGAGGTGAAGCGGGACATTCCCGTCCTCTTCCTGGAGACGGGGATGCATTTCGAGGAGACGCTCCGCTATCGCGACGACGTGGCGAAGCGGCTCGGCCTCACCAACGTGATCGACCTCGAGCCGGTCTTCATCGAGCTCTCCCGCGAGGATCCGGCGGGCGATCTCCACATCTCCGACCCGGACGCGTGCTGCTCGCTGCGCAAGGTGCGTCCGCTCAACGAGGCGCTGAAGAACTATGACGCCTGGATCACCGGGCGGCGCCGCCACCAGACCTTCGCGCGCAGCACGATGGCGGTGGTGGAGCCCGACGGGCCGCGCATCAAGGTGAACCCGATCGCGTCCTGGGAGCAGTCCGACGTCGACGCCTATATCGACGCCCACGCGCTGCCGCGCCATCCGCTCGTCGCGGAAGGCTTCCCCTCGATCGGGTGCGCCGTCTGCACGGTGCGGCCGGGCGCGGGCGGCGACGCGCGTGATGGCCGCTGGAAGGGCTTCACGAAGACGGAGTGCGGGATTCACTTCTCGCGCTGAGGCGGGCCCCAAGGGGTCGGTCGCCTCGCCGAACGATCGCGATTGTTCAGCGAGGCGCCAACCTCACCCAGACTTCGGTTCAGCTGTGGGAGAGGCGCCGAAACCGCAGCCGGTGGGAAGAGAGAGACGGGTCCGCAGACAAACGGACACCAACAAAGGTTGTACCGCGAATTCACATCCGCACGATGAAGATGTCAACCATTTATAGAAGAAATGGAATTTTTGCGTCAGATATCGCGTGAAAGTGCTTCGCCAATTCGTTCACTTTCCGACCATTGGGTTTCACGAAATCGTTGATCCGTCGCGCCAATCTCGACTCAAAATTGCTAACTCGGCACAGCGATACCACCGGCGTCCGGCCGATACCGGTGGCGCATCCGTTCCAGATTTCCCCCGAATGTCCCGAAAAAGCGCCGTCCGCCGCCCTCTGAGGCTGGCGGCATGACGACGCATCACCCTCTCTCTCCCCCGGCTCCGGCGCGTCGTTAGAGGCGGTCGGCGATCCAGTCTGCCACCATCGGGCGGTAGTGCCAGGGGATGTTGTTGCAGACGTGGTTGCCGTCCGGGAAGATGTGGAGCGCGGCCGAGCCGCCCGCCCAGTCGGCCTGCCGCTTCGCCTCTTCCGGCGGAAAGATCCGGTCCCGCCCGCCGTGGAGCACCAGCGCGGGACAGGCCGGCGGCGGCGCGCCGGCGAGGGTGAAGGCGGCGGCCCGCGCCTCGGCATCCGCCGCGTCCACTCCACCCAGCGCGTAGCGCATGTTGTCCCGGTAGACCGGCGGGAAGGCCGGCCACATCCCGGCGAGTTCGAAGAAGCCGTTGATGGAGACGACCGCCGCGAGCTCCGGCAGCGCCGCCGCCGCGCGCAGCGCGAGGTGCCCGCCGAACGCCATCCCGACGAGGCCGACCCCGCCATAGCGCGCCGCGTCGGTGAGCGCGTCGAGGAGCGCGCGGAGCGCGGACGAGATGTCCGCCCTCAGCGGCCCGAGCGCCCGCCCCTCCCCCTGCCCCGGCCCGTCGAGCGAGACCGTCGCCATCCCGCGCTTCAGGAAATTCTCCTCCAGCGCGCCGAACTCCTCCTTTGTGGAATCGGAGCCGGGGACGAGGATCACCGTGCCGCGCGGGGCGGCCGGGACGCGCTGATAGGCGTGGAGCGCGTCGCCCTCGAAGGGGATCGTGAGGCGGTGCGCGGGCGGGGCGAGGAAGGGCGCGGCGCGCTCATAATAGGCGAGCTTGCGCGTCGTCGCGGCGGCCTTCTGGTCGAGATCGTCGAAGAACATGAACTGCGCGAAGTGGTTCATGAGGGCGGCGCGCGCGTAGGCCTCGCCGGCCGTCAGCGTGTGGCCGGCAGCCTCGGCCCGTGCGCCGATCGCGGCGTGGTGCTCGGCCGCCTCCGACCAGGCGCGGCACCAGTTCTCCCAGGTCCCCGCCTCGTCCATCACCGCGCGCGCGGTGGCGGACGGGATGCCCGCGACCTCCATCCGGGGCAGCCAGTGCCCCGCGACCTCCGTGAGACGGTTCTCCGCCATTCTCGTTCCTCCCGTTGCGCCGGACGAGGATCCGGCGCGTGAGCCGGGCCGGCCCGACGGGATCCGGGCGGGCCGTCCGGCGATCTTTATCCGCGCTGCACGAGGATCGCTCCGGCAAGGACCATCGCGAGACCGAGGAGGCGCATCATCGTCATCGGCCGCATCTGGAGGCCGAAGGCGCCGAAATGGTCCGCGATCATCGCGCCGACAAGCTGCCCGCCCACGACGCACACGAAGAAGAGAAGCGCGCCGATCACCGGCGCGATCGTGACGCCCCCCGCGACGAAGATCGCGCCGACGGTGCCGGCGAGGTAGATCCACCACGGCACGGAGGTGAGCGCGGCACGGCTGAAATCGGCGTGGCGCCCCATGAAGGCGAAGAGGACGATCGCGCTGAGGAACGCGACGAAGACGGAGATGGCCGACGCGCCGATCGGGCTATGAACGGCGCGCGCCAGGACGGAGTTCATCGCCGGCTGGATCGAGATCAGCCCGCCGATGACGACGGCCGCGAGCATGTATGCCCATGCCATGGAAGGTATCCTTTGGAGGAAGAAGACAAACGGAAGGGGCCGCACCCGGACCCCTGCCCGAATGTCAGCGGGCGGACATTGCCCGCGCAACCCGCCTCTCGGCAAGGTGGGGATACTTTTCGGTGAGGAGCGCGCCGAAATAATAGGTCGTCGCGAAGGCCGGGGTTTGCCGCAAGGCATCGAACCAGCGGGCAACGGCGGGCTTGTCGGCCCAGCTCGTCTCGAGGTCGATGTCGGCCATGCGCACGATCACGGGCATGATCGCGATGTCGGCGAGCGTCAGCCTCTCGCCCATCAGCCACGGGCCGCCCGACTGGTCGAGCCACTCGGCCATGCGCGTGACGGCGCGGTCGAGCCGGCCGAGCGCCTCGTCCATCTCCGCCTTCGGGAAGCCGGTGCGGCCCATCTTCATCAGGAACTCGCGGCGCAGCGGCTTGGAATCGCACAGCGCCTGGAACTCCGCCTCGCTCATCGCCTGGAAGTGGGGGAGGAAGGCGAGATTGTAGGAGGGGACGCGCACGGCCGGCGTCGGCACCTCGTCGATATAGCGGATCATCGCGCGCATCCGCGCCCGCTCGACCGGATCGTCCGGCACCAGCGGGACGGCGTGATCGATCTCGTCGAGATATTCCATGATCACGGCCGAATCGATCACCGGCCGGCCGTCATGCAGGAGCGTCGGCACGACCCCGTTCGGGTTGATCGCGAGATAGTCCGGCTTCAACTGGTCGCCGGCGAAGAGGTCGAGCTTGACCTCCTCGAACGGCGCCCCCTTGGCGTTCAGCGTGTAGCGCACGCGCTGGCTGCAGGTGGATTGGGGCGCGTTGTAGAGGACGAATTCGGCCATCGTCAGTCCCAATTCAAGATGCGCGGCAGGCGGCCCGACTTTGCGAGCGTGCCCACGATGCCGAGGGGGAAGAACATCAGGGCGAGCGCCATGATGAGGCCGGTCGCGAGGACGTTGATCTCGGACGCGCCGAACATCGCGACGCAGAATTCGTTGAAGGCGACGATGAGGATCGCGCCGATCACCGGCCCCGCGATCGTCCCCTTCCCGCCGAGGATGCACATGAGGACCATGTTCACCGAGACGAGGATGATGAGGAAGATGTTGGGGCGGATGTAGGAGAGATATTCGCCCCACACCGCCCCCGCCATGCCGACGAAGAAGGCCGAGATCGCGAAGGCGAGCGTCTTGTAGAAGCGCGTGTCGATGCCGGCGCTCTCGGCCTTGATCTCGTCCTTGGAGATGGCGCGCAGGCCGAGCCCGAACTTCGAGTGCTTGATGCGGTAGGTGACCCACACCGTCACCGCCGCCATCACGATGAACGCGTAATAGTAGGGCAGCTTCGACCAGACGACCGGCAGGTCGATCTGCGGGATCGAGATGCCCGCCGCCCCGCCGACGAAGTGCCAGTTGTCGAAGAGGATGCGCGCGATCATGACGAGGGCGAGCGAGGAGATGATGAAGGACGGCCCGCGCACCTTCAGCGAGATGCGCCCGATGCCGTAGCCCACCGCCGCGCACACGAGCCCGGCGAGCGGGGCGGTGATCAGCGTCGTGATCCCGTAGCGCGCGAAGATCATCCCCGCGAAATAGCCGCCAATCGCGAAGAAGACGTTGTGGCCGAGCGAGACGTAGCCCGCGAAGCCGCCCAGGATGTTCCAGCCGGACGCCATCACCACGTACATCGCCGTGTAGAGCGTGAGGTGGATGACGTAATTGTAGTTCGTGCCGGTGAGCTGGAGGAGCGGCAGCGCCAGGAGGACGACGAGGAGCGCGATCGGAAACCAGGTGGCGCGCGTCTTGTCGGCCTTCGCGGCGAGCTTCTCGTTGTAGGCCCGCCGCGCAGCGAGCACGGAGGACTGGTCCATCACAGTCATGATGCAAGCTCCGGTTTCTCGCCGAACAGGCCCTCCGGGCGGACGATGAGGATGACGAAGAGGGCAAGGAAGAAGGTCAGCGTCGACCAGGTCGCCCCGACCCACGCGCCGACGAAGGCCGCGATGACCGACAGGAGGAATGCGGCGACGACGGTGCCGAGGATCGAGCCCATGCCGCCGAGGACGACGAGCGACATCAGGATCGCGATCCACTCCCAGTGCTTGGCCGGGAAGAAGGAGAAGACGAAGGAGACGAGCGCGCCCGCCGCCCCCGCGAGCCCCAGCCCGATCGCAAAGCTCACCATCGAGACGCGGTTGACGTTGACGCCGAGGAGCGCGGCCGCCTCCCGGTTCTGCGTCGTCGCCCGGATCGCGTAGCCGAAGTGCGAATATTTCAGGAAGAGGGCGAGGCCGACGATGATGACGAGCGAGACGATCCCGGCATAGAGCTGGCCGGTCGGGATGAAGACGTCGCCGATGAAGATCGCGTCGGTCGCGTAGTCCGGCGAGGTGACGCGCTGCGTGTTGGAGAAGGCCGTGCCGAGCCCGCCCTCCACGATCATCGCGATCGCAAAGGTGAGGAGCACCGTCATCTCCGAATAGGTCGCCGCCTGCGCCTCGCGCTCGAAGACGAGCTTGTAGAGGATGATGCCCGTCGCCGCGAGGATGACGACCGACACCGGCAGCATCACGAGCGGGTCGATCCCGTAGAGGCGGAAGCCCCAATAGGCGACATAGGCCCCGCCGATGATGAGCGCGGGGTGGGCAAGGTTCACGATCCGCATCACGCCGAAGACGAGCGAGAGGCCGGAGCCCATCAGCGCGAAGACGCCGCCGAGCGCGAGGCCGAGGATCAGGATCTGGATGACCTCTCCCATCACGCCGCCCTCTTCCCGCCGAGATAGAGTTCCTGGATGCGCTCGTCGGAGAGGACCTCGCGCGCCGGCCCCTCGAAAAGGGTGCGGCCGAGATCGAGGACGACGCCCCAGTCGGCGTTACGCAGACCCCAGAGCGCATTCTGCTCCACGAGCAGGATGGTGATCCCGTCGCGCGCCATCATCGCCATGATGTCGAACATCTCCTGCACGATCTTCGGGGCGAGGCCGAGCGAGGGCTCGTCGAGCATCACGATCGCGGGGCGGATGATCATCGTGCGCGCCATCGCGAGCGTCTGCTGCTGGCCACCGGACATCGTCCCGGCGCGCTGGTGGGCGCGCTCCTTCAGGATCGGGAAGCGCTCGCACACCTCGTCGATGCGCCGCTCAAGCTCGTGCTTGTCCTCCAGGATGTAGCCGCCCATGCGCAAATTCTCGCGCACGGTCATCTTCGGAAAGAGCGCGCGCTCCTGCGGGACGAAGGCGATGCCGCGCCGCATGATCTGGTCCGGCCGCAGCCCGTTGAGGCGCTCGCCCTTGAAGCGGACCTCGCCCTTGCGGATCTTCAGCATCCCGGCGATCGCCTTCAGGAGCGTCGACTTGCCCGCCCCGTTCGGGCCGATGATGCAGTGGACCTTGCCGGGCTCCACGGTGAGGTGGGCGCCGTCGAGGATCGCGGGCCCGTCGCCATAGCCGGCGGTGATGTCGGTGACTTCGAGGAGCTCGCCCATCAGGCCGCCTCCTCGAGCGCGCCGCCGAGATAGGCCTCGAGGACCAGCGGGTCCTTGCGCACCTCGTCCGGCGTCCCGTCGGCGATGACCTGCCCCTGCGCCATCACCACGACGTGGTGCGACAGGCGCATGATGAGGTCCATGTTGTGCTCGACGATGAGGACGGTGAGGCCGGCCGCGTTCAGCTTGCGGATGTGGCCGATGATGTCTTCGAGGAGCGAGGGGTTCACCCCGCCGGCGGGCTCGTCGAGAAGGACGATCTTCGGGTCGCTCATCAGGAGCGCGGCGAAGTCCATCAGCTTCTTCTGCCCGTAGGAGAGGTTGTGCCCGTCCTCGTGGGCGAGGCGCGTGATCCCGAGGAAGTCGAGGATCCCCATCGCCTTGTCGACCTCCTCCGGCGACATCGCCGGACGCAGGAGGTCGCGCCATCCGCTGACTTTCGCCTGGCAGATGATGTTTTCGAGCACGGTCATGTCCGCGAGATTTCGCGAGATCTGGAACGTGCGCGACAGCCCCTTCTCGGTCACCTTGTGCGGGCGGAGCTGGTCGATCCGCTCGCCGTCCAGCCACACCTCGCCCGAGGTCGGGGTCATGGTGCGGCTGATACAGTTGAAGGCGGTGGTCTTGCCGGCGCCGTTCGGGCCGATCAGCGCCGTGATCTCGCCCTTGCGCGCGGTGAAGGAGCAGTCGTCGACGGCGCGGATCCCGCCGAAATGCTTGCAGAGTTTCTTGACCGTCAGCATCGCTTCGATCCCCTGTCGGAGGGAAGGGGGACCCGGCCCTCAGGCCGGGTCGGGTCCGATCGTCAGAAGCCGCCCTTCGGGTAGCTCATCTTGGCGACGCCCTCGAACTCGTCGGTCGGATAGACGAACTGCAATTCGCCGTTGTTCCACTGAGTCATGAGGAAGGGCTTGTCGACGGGAAGGCCGATCTCGTCCCAGGCGAAGCGGCCGAGGATGGTGCGCACGGGCTCGGCCTTGGTGCGCGCCGACAGCCATTCGCCGAGCTTGGCATTGTCGGTCGTCTCGGCTCCGCGCATCGCCTGCTCGATCGCCTGGCAGACCGCGAACGGGATCGCGCTGTCTTCGTCGGGCGCCTCGCCGAACTGCTCTTGAAACGTTTCAACGAAGTCGGCGTTGGAGAATTCCTCCCCCGCGAGAAGCGAGGTGAAGGGCGCGGCCTGGTGCCATGATGTGTGGATCAGGATCCCGTCGCCGGCCGTTCCCGTGCCCTCGTGGAACTCGGCCTGCGTGCCTTGGCTGAGATAGACGAGCTTCGGCGTCGCCCGCACCGTCTTCAGCGCGCGGGTAAGCTGCACCGCCTCTTCGGCCGACGCGGTGAGGCCGATGATGAGGTCGGCGCCCGACTGCTTGATCGAGTTCGCAAGGTTCAGCCAGTCGTTGAAGCCTTCTTCGGGCCACTTCTCGGAGAACACCACCTCGATCCCCGCATCGGCGAGATAGCCGGGGGCGAGGTCGGCGACGACGCTGCCGTTCGCCGGGTCCGTCACCGTGGAGCCGAGGAGCCCCGCCTCGATCGCGTTCGCGAAGAAGTCGTCGGCGGAGACAACGGCGGCCGTCTTGGGCGCGTCGTCGGCGGGGACGAGGTCGCGGATCACGTCGCGCAGGCTGGAGCCCACATATTCGGCGGCGTTCGGCTGGAAGTAGAAGAGGTTCTTGTGACCCTGCGTGTAGATCCGCAGCGCGCCGCCGGCCGGGATCGGGTGCACCATGTTGTACTTGTTGAGGATGTTCGCGACCGGGAATGTCAGCCGCGAGGAGAAGGTCCCGTAGACCGCATCCACGCCGTCGACATTGATGAACCGCTCATACTGATTGATCGCGGTCGCCGGATCGGAGCGATTGTCCGAAACGATCAGGTCGATCTTCTTGCCGAGAACGCCGCCCCTGTCGTTGATGAGGTCGACACAGAGTTGATATCCCTGGCGATGCTTCTGACCGGCGATCGAGAAGTTCCCGGTCAGCGGCAGAGACGCACCAATCTTGATCGTATCCTGTGCTTGCGCGGCGCCCGTGATGAGAAACGCGGCGGCGGCAAGTAGCCCGGTCGTTCTAAGCATGGATTTCCTCCCCTGGAAATGACGGTGCGGCGCCCGAATTATCGATCTCGGGTCACCGCGAGCGGCTCTTCTCTATTCGGCGGCCTCCGCAATCACTTCGAGACCTGTCGGCATGGGTCGCTCCTCGCTTTCGAGCGTGACGCCCGCCCCGAGCGCGACGGTCTCGAGAAGGGCGGCGAAGTCTTTCTGAAGGTAGGCGTCCGGGTCGTCCTGCAGCGTCGCTGCGCCGAAATGGGCCTGCAGCGCCTCGCGCGTCGCCGCCGTCACCGGCATCGGCACGTCGAGATCGCGGCCCGCGGCGAGCCCCAGATCGAGGTCCTTGCGCAGGAGAGCGGGTGTGAAGGTCGTCGTCCAGTCGAGATTGACGAAGGCGTTCGTCTTGTAGCGGGTGAAGATCGAGCCCATCACCGAATCGTTGATGAATTCGAGGAAGGCGGCGCGCGGGACGCCCGCCTTCTGGGCGAGGATCGTGATCTCGGCGAGGTTTTGCGTCACGACGCCCAGAAGCACGTTGTGCGCGATCTTGCAGAAGCGCGAGAGCTCGCCCTCCCCCACATAGGCGCAGCCGCGCGGCGCGAAGCACTCGATGAGGTCCTTCACCTTGTCGTAGGCCGCGCGCGGGCCGGAGGCGACGGCCGACAACTTGCCGGCCTTCACGCACTTGCCGTTGCCCGACACGGGCGCGGCGACGAGAACGGTGCCGAATTCGCCAAGGCGCGCGCGGATTTCGGCCGACTGGTCGACCCCGATCGACGAGCAGTCGACGAAGATCTTCGGCACCTTGCCGCCTTTCCCGCCCGACAGCACGCCGTCCGGACCGAAATAGACAGCCTCCACGTCCTTGCCGGTGGAGACCATGGTGAAGAGCACGTCGCATCCGGCAAGGTCGCGCGGGCTGTCCACCAGCACCGCGCCCTTGGCCGCGAGCGGCGCCGCCTTTTCCCGCGTCCGGTTCCAGATGTGGACCACATGCCCCGCCTTCACGAGGCGCTCGGCCATCGGATAGCCCATCCGACCCATGCCGATCCAACCGATCGTCAGATCACCCATCACACGCTCCTTCGGTCGTTCTACCGGTCCGCCCGTCGTGCGGCGGCTCGCCAATTCTTCTCGCGGACGACGCGGCGTCCTTGTTCTTTTTGTCCGGCGCGGCGGACCGGCGCGTCGCCGTCCCCCGCCCTCCCTTCGGCGCTCCGGCCGGCCCGTCCGGGCCGCGGCCAAAGAGCCTTGCAAACGATTGCACCGACGTTACCTCGCGTAAAACGACACGTCAATCGTTGATGCAACCGATTGCATCTGACATGAATCGCGAAGCGTTCCAGACTTCGCGTGAAAGGCCATGAACAAGCGCGTCACCCTCAAAGACATCGCCAGGGCGACCGGATTCCACGTCTCCACGGTCTCGCGCGCGCTCGATCTCAACTCGCGCATCACCCTCACCGAGGACGTCGTGCGGCAGATCCGCGAGGCGGCGGACGCGATGGGCTACCGGCGCAACCGCGTCGCCTCCGGCCTCAGGACGAACCGCACCATGACGATCGGCGTCGTCATCCCCGACATCACGAACGACCTCTTCCCGCCGATCGTGCGCGGGATCGAGAGCGTGCTGGAGCCGGAGGGCTACGCCTCCATCATCGTCAACACGGACAATCTGCCCGAGCGCGAGATCCGCCTCGTCGACGTGCTCACCGAGCGCGGGGTGGACGGGATCCTCCACGCCGCCCCGCTGCGCACCGACACCAGCATTTCAGGGCTCCTGCGCCAGGGCATCCCCGTCGTCACCCTCAACCGCCGCATCGAGGGCTCGACCGTCCCCTATGTCGTGAACGACGAGCGGGCCGGCATCGAGATGATGCTGCGCCACCTCCACGAAGCGGGCCACCGCAGGATCGCCCACATCGCCGGCCCCCAGGCGCTCTCCACGGGCGCGGTCCGCCTCGAAGCCTTCCGCGACACCTGCGCCGCGCTCGGCCTCGACGAAAAGGCCTGCCCCATCGCCGTCTCGGAACGGTTCGACGACGACGAAGGCCGCCGCTGCGCGGCCGAGCTTCTCGACGGCAAGGCCGCCTTCACCGCGATCCTCGCCGCGAACGACCGCCTCGCCCTCGGCGCGATCGACACCTTGAAGAAGGCCGGGCGCGCCGTTCCGACGGACGTCTCCGTCACCGGCTTCAACGACCTCCCCTCGCTCCAGCTCATCGAGCCGAAGCTCACCACCATCCGCATCCAGCATTTCGAGGCGGGCCGCGCCGCCGCGCGCATCCTCCTCTCCATGCTCCTCCACCCGGAGGAAGAGATCGCGACCGAAACCGTGCTCCCGGTCGAGATCGTCGCGCGCGAAAGCGTGGCGCCGCCAGACAATCGCAAAGTCAAAAAGCAGGCTTGATCCTTCGCTTTTTGCAGATCGGACAAGCCGAAACATCCAGACTGGATATCTAGCGAGTTGACTTCATCCGGTCACAGTGGGATTTGTGGACGTAAACTTGTGCGAACGATTGCACGCCAAGTGCATTCGCGCCGCCACCCTCGATCGTGACCACACGACAGGGCACACGAACACCGGAGGACGCCCGATGAACAAAGCTCTCAACCCGCGCATCCTGCAGCCCGGCGACGCCGATCCGAACTGGGCGTGGGAGCGGCACATCCCGTCCCTCGGCCACACGGCGACCGACTTCGAGCGCCGCGTCGACTTCGACCGCCTGCGCGCCTACCGCCTCAGCCGGGCGAAGGACGCGCTGAAGAAATCCGATTGCGGCGCCCTCCTCCTCTTCGACGTGAACAATATCCGCTACGTGACCGGCACGAAGATCGGCGAATGGGAGCGCGACAAGCTCTGCCGCTTCGCGCTGCTCGCCGGGGACGCGGAGCCGTATGTGTGGGATTTCGGCTCGGCCGCCGTCCACCACCGCCTCTATGCCGACTGGCTGAACCCCGACCATTGCCGCGCCGGCGTCGTCGGGATGCGCGGCACGATCCCGCCCTCCTTCGGCCTCATGAAGCACTATGCCGAGGAGATCGCGGATCTTCTGCGCCAGGCGGGCGTCGGCGACATGCCCGTCGGCCTCGACATCGCCGAGACCGCGATGTTCTTCGAATTGCAGAAGGCCGGGATCAACATCGTCGACGGCCAGCAGGTCATGCTCGACGCGCGCGAGATCAAGAATATCGACGAGATCCAGCTTCTGAACCAGGCCGCCTCGATGGTCGATGGCGTCTATCACATGATCTACGAGGAGCTGAAGCCGGGCATCCGCGAGAACGACATCGTCGCGATGGCCAACAAGATGCTCTACGAGATGGGCTCGGACGACGTGGAGGCGATCAACGCGATCTCCGGCGAGCGCTGCAACCCGCACCCGCACAACTTCACCGACCGCTATTTCCGCCCCGGCGACCAGGCCTTCTTCGACATCCTGCAGTCCTATCAGGGCTACCGGACCTGCTACTATCGCACCTTCAATGTCGGCCGCGCGACGCCCGTCCAGAACGACGCCTATGTGCGCTGCCGCGAGTGGCTCGACGCCGCGATCGCGCTGATCCGCCCCGGCGTCGGGACCGACGAGGTGGCGAACGCGTGGCCGGCCGCCCCCGAATTCGGCTTCCCTGACGAGCTCTCCGCCTTCGGCCTCCAGTTCGGCCACGGGCTCGGCCTCGCCCTCCACGAGCGCCCGATCATCAGCCGCGTGTGCAGCCTCGAGAACCCGATGGAGATCAAGACCGGCATGGTCTTCGCGCTCGAGACCTACTGCCCCGCCGCCGACGGCTACTCGGCCGCCCGCATCGAGGAGGAGGTCGTCGTCACCGACAAGGGCTGCCAGGTGATCAGCCTCTTCCCGGCCGAAGACCTCCCCATCGCGAACCGCTACTGAGGAGGCCGGCGATGGCAGACACGATAGCCTCCACCGTGGACGGGGCGGCGCGCGAAAATGCCGAGGCCTATCTGCGCATGTTCCGCCAGATGGTGAAGATCCGCACCTTCGAGGACAACGCCAACGAGCTCTACCTCACCGCAAAGATGCCCGGCCTCACCCACATGTATTCGGGCCAGGAGGCGGTGGCGGTCGGAATCTGCGAGGCGCTGGAGCGCACCGACAAGATCACCTCGACCCATCGCGGCCACGGCCATTGCGTGGCGAAGGGCGCCGAGTTCAAGGCGATGTTCTGCGAGCTTCTCGGCAAGGCGGAGGGCTATTGCCGCGGCAAGGGCGGCTCGATGCACATCGCCGACCAGGACAACGGCAATCTCGGCGCGAACGCCATCGTCGGCGGCTCGGCGGGGATCGCGACGGGCGCGGCCCTCGCCGCCAAGCGCCTCAAGACCGGCGCCGTCTCGGTCTGCTTCTTCGGCGACGGCGCGCTCGGCCAGGGCCTCCTCTATGAGTGCATGAACATGGCCGCGCTCTGGTCGCTCCCGGTGATCTACGCCTGCGAGAACAATCTCTATGGCGAGTACACCAAGGTGGAGGAGATGGCCGCCGGCGCGCTGACGGCCCGCGCGAAGGCCTTCGGCATCGAGACGCACGAGGTCGACGGACAGGACGTCCTCGCCGTGAACCGCCTCGCCGCGAGCCTTGTCGGCCGCGCCCGGCAGGGTGAGGGCCCCTTCTTCGTGGTCCTCAACACCTACCGCTATCACGGCCACCATGTGGGCGACATCAACCGCGACTATTACCGCTCGAAGGCCGAGGAGGCCGAGTGGCGGCGCGACCGCGACCCGATCACCAATTTCGGCAAGTGGCTGACCGCACAGGGCATCGCGAGCGCGGACGAGCTCGACACCATCACCCGCACGATCGGCGAGGAGGCGAAGGCCGCCGTCGACTACGCCCTCGCCGCCCCCTATCCGGGCGCGGAGGAGGTCACGATGCACGTCTACGTGGCCGCCTGACGATGCCCGCTCCCCTTCCATCGCGGACGGGGGCGCCTTCCGGGCACGCCCGCGCCGCCATCCCCCTCCCGTTCCGGTGGTGGGACACCACCCTGGCGACGTTCCGGCGGAGCCGACACCTTCAGGACCGCGCCGAAGGCCGCGCGGGTCAAGGCCGAAGAGCGCAGCGTGCCTTGAGGCGCGCGGCCTTCGGCGCGAGAATTCTCCAACCGGGTCGCCCCATGGCACGACGCACGGTCCGCCGCGCGCGCCTTGCGGACGGCGGAAACGGCTAGACCATGCGCGAACTCACATTATCGAAGGCCGTCAACGAGGCGATCGCCGAGGAGATGCGGCGCGACCCGACCATCATCCTGATGGGGGAGGACGTCGCGGAGGCCGGCACGCCGTTCAAGGTGCTCTCCGGCCTCGTCGAGGAGTTCGGCACGGAGCGCATCGTCGACACGCCGATCTCCGAGCCCGGCTTCACCGGCATCGCCGTCGGCGCCGCGATGACCGGGATGCGCCCGATCGTCGACATCATGTTCGGCGACTTCCTCTTCCTCATCATGGACCAGCTCTGCAACCAGGCCGCCAAGACGCACTACATGTCCGGCGGCAAGCTCTCGGTCCCGCTGACGGTGCGCACCAACATGGGCGCGACGCGCCGCTCGGCCGCGCAGCACTCCCAGTCGCTCCACGCCCTCGCCGCGCACATTCCCGGCCTCAAGGTCGCGATGCCCTCCTCCGCCTACGAGGCGAAGGGGCTTTTGAAGACCGCGATCCGCGACAACAATCCCTGCATCATCTTCGAAGACAAGCTGATGTATCAGGACAAGGCGCCGGTGCCGGAGGAGGAATATCTCATCCCCTTCGGCAAGGCCGAGGTGCTGCGCGAGGGGCGCGACATCACCTTCGTCGCCACCTCCTCCATGCGTCAGGTCGCCGAGAAGGCGGCTGTGCTCCTCGAAAAGGACGGGGTGTCGGCCGAGATCATCGACCCGCGCACCATCGTCCCGCTCGACGAGGAGACGATCCTCGCCTCGGTGCGCAAGACCTCCCGCGCCATCGTCATCGACGAGGGCCACCAGAGTTTCGGGGTGACGGCCGAGATCGCCGCGCGCATCAGCGAGAAGGCCTTCTATCATCTCGACGCCCCGGTCGGGCGGATGGGCGCGATGGACGTGCCCGTCCCCTTCTCTCCCGCCCTCGAGGACCTCACCGTGCCGACGCCCGAGCGGCTCGTGGAGCGCACGATGGCGACGCTGCGCGGGGAGCCCTTCCATGGCGCATGACGTGCTGATGCCCCAGCTCGGCATGGTCCAGGACGCGGGGCTGATCGTCGCCTGGCACAAGAAGCCGGGCGACACGGTCGCGGCCGACGACGTGCTGATGGAGGTCGAGACCGACAAGGCGACGATGGAGGTGCCCGCCGGCCGCGACGGCATCCTCGCCGAGATCCGCGCCGAGGCCGGCACCGAGGTGCCGGTCGGCGACATCATCGCCGTCATCGCCGCCGACGCCGCCGAGGCGAAGGCCCTGCCATCGGCCGCCGCACCGGCCGCCCCCGCCGCCTCGCCCGCCGCCCCGGCGGAGCCCGCCAGATCCGCGAGCCCGGCGGAGCCGGCGCGGTCCGCGCCCACTGCCACCCCGGCGAAGCCGCCGGCACCTCCATCCGCGCCGACCGCGAACGGCCGCACCAACGGCGCGGCGCCGGCCGAGGCCGCGCCGCCCGCATCCGGCGGCCGCGTGTTCGCGACGCCGAAGGCGCGCCGCCTCGCGGCCGAGCGGGGCATCGACCTTGCCGCCCTCCTGAAGGCGGGCGCGCGCGAGCCGATCCTCGCCGCCGCCGTCGCCGCCGCGCCTGAGCCGGCCCTCACGCCCATCCAGGCGGCCCGCCCCGCCGCCGCACCCACCTCGTCCCTGAGCACCCTCGTCGCGACCGCCCCGCGCGCCGCCTTCGAGGTCCTTCTTGCGGAGGCCGATCCCGCGCCGCCGCGTGCGGCCGCCCTCGCGGCCTTCGCGGCCGGCGCGTGGCGTGCCGCGCACGAGGATGCCCCGCGCGTCACCATCGCCTGCCGGGCGCTCTCCGCCCCACCGATCGTCCTCACCGACCCGGACCGCCGCCCCCTCTCCCGCCTGGCCGCGGACGAGGCACCGGCCGCCCCCGACATCGCCCTCTTCGACCTCACCGGAAGCCGCCTCAGCGGCTACAGGCCCGCCGGGGCGGAAACCCTCTTCACGGTCACCCGCGAGGGGGAGACCTATTCGATCACCCTCAGCTTCGACGAGGAGACGCTCCCGCTGGAGCGCGCCGCCACCCTCCTCGACGATTTCGCGCGCCGGATCGAAGACCCGATCCGCCAGCTCCTCTGATGGCCCGCAGGCATCACCCCCCGATGGCCCCCGCCTTGCAGCCGGGCGAGCGCCCGCGCCAGCGGCGGGCGATCATTCCCAGGGGAAATCCATGACCAGATTCACGCGCGCCAGCCTCGCCCTCGCCCTTCTTCTGACGCCCGCCATCGCCGCCGCCGACGACATGGTCTCGCCGAACGGGGTGAAGACGCTCGCCCCCGAGGGCATGTTCGAAACGACAGGCACCTGGAATCTCGGCACCCGCGCCGGCGACTTCGTCTATGTCGCGGGGATGCGCGGCATCGTGCCGGCGACGAACCAGCTCGCCGAAGGGCCCGAGGCGCGCATCCGCCAGGGGTTCGAGAACATGAAGGCGATCGCCGAATCGGAGGGCGCAAGCCTGCGCGACGCGGTCCGCATCGTCGTCTACGTCACCGACATGTACCGCTATCGCCCCATCGTGAACAAAGTGCAGGAGGAGATGTGGGGCGGCAGCGGCTACCCGCCGCGCACCATCATCGAGGTCGACCGCCTCAATCAGGACGACATCTTCGAGGTTGAGGGTACATTCTACGCCCCGCTGAACTAACTCTTGGGTGTCGCGGCCGATGTCCCGCCGACCTTGACGACCCCGGCCAGGGCGCATCGCCCTGGCCAGCCACGCGGGACGCGACCATAAGATCCGGCACTCTCTCGAACGGACGGAGCACGTCATGAAACACACCCAACTCTATATCGGCGGCCAATGGCGCGACGCGTCGGACGGCGGCACCTTCGACGTGCTCAACCCGGCCGACGAATCCGTCCTCGCGACCGTCGCCTCCGGCACCGTCGCCGACGCCAAGGCCGCGCTCGACGCCGCCGACGCCGCCTTCGAGGATTGGCGCAGCCGCACCCCGCGCCAGCGCGCCGAGATCCTGCGCAAGGCGTTCGAGCTCTTCTCCGCCCGCCTCGACCATTTCGCCCGCATCATCACGCTGGAGAACGGCAAGGCGCGCAGCGACGCGATGGGCGAGGCCGCCTACTCGGCCGAATTCTTCCGCTGGTATTCGGAGGAGGCCGTCCGCGCCGAAGGCCATGTCGGCATGGCGCCCTCCTCCGGCGCGCGCATCGTCGTCCACCAGAAGCCGGCGGGCATCGCGGTGCTCGTGACGCCGTGGAACTTCCCGGCCGCCATGGGCACGCGCAAGATCGCCCCGGCGCTCGCCGCCGGCTGCCCCGTCGTCATCAAGCCCGCGTCCGAGACGCCGCTCACCATGCTGGAGCTGATGCCGCTCCTCGAGGAGGCGGGCGTGCCGCCGGGCGTCGTCAACGTGCTGCCGAGCCGCTCCTCGGGCGCCGTCGTCGGCGCGATGCTCGAAGACCCGCGCGTGCGCGTCATCTCCTTCACCGGCTCGACCGAGGTCGGCCGCAAGCTCCTCCACGCCGCGGCCGACAATGTCGTGAAGCCGGCGATGGAGCTCGGCGGCAACGCGCCCTTCATCGTCTTCGAGGACGCCGACCTCGACGCCGCCGCGGACGGGCTGATGCTCGCCAAGATGCGCAATATCGGCGAGGCCTGCACCGCCGCGAACCGCATCTATGTGCATGAGGCGGTCGAGGAGCCGTTCGTCGCCAAATATGCCGAGCGGATGGCCAAGCTGAAGATGGGCAATGGCCTCGAAGACGGCATCGATGTCGGCCCGCTCGTCAACGCCGAGACGCGCGACAAGGTCGCCCATTTCGTCGACGACGCCGTCTCCAAGGGGGCGAAATTGCGCCTCGGCGGCCAGCGGCCGAACGTGAAGGGCTTCTATTATCCGCCGACGATCCTGACGGCCGTGCCCGACAATGCCGAGTGCCTGCAGGACGAGATCTTCGGCCCGGTCGCCGCGATCCAGACCTTCACCGACGAGAAGGAGATCGTGAAGCGGGCGAACGACACGATCTACGGCCTCGTCGCCTACCTCTATACGGGCGACATGCGGCGCGGCCTGCGCGTCTCCGAGGCGCTGGAGTTCGGGATGATCGGCCTCAATCGCGGCCTCGTCTCTGACCCGGCCGCCCCCTTCGGCGGCGTCAAGCAGTCCGGCCTCGGCCGCGAAGGCGGCAAGGAAGGGATGCAGGAGTTCATGGAAACCCAATACATCTCAACGACCTGGTGAGGATCATGGACGTTGCCGCAGCCCCGAGCGTTCGCCGCTACGCCCTCGAAATGGGCGTCGACATCAACCGCCTCGGCGCCGAGCTTCAGTCGGGCACCGTGACGCGTCGCGATGTCGAGCGGAAGGCGGCGGGCGGCAGCGTCCCCTCCACCGGGGCTGACCCCGCCGCCTACTGGCGGGTCGACCACGCGGCCTGGGGGCCGGTCTCCGAGGAGGCCGTTCCCCGCCGCGACCAGGTCGCCGCCGCCAACCTTGCGGCGGCGCAGGCGATGATCCCGGCCGTCACCCATCACGACCGCGCCGACATCGGCGCCGTCGATGCGGCGCGCGCACGGCTGAAGGACGAAGCGGCCGCGAAAGGCGCCCGCCTCACCGCCCTCGCCTTCCACGTGAAGGCTCTGGCGCGCACGCTCGCCGCCTTCCCGCGCTTCAACGCCTCGCTCTCGGCCGACGGCACGCGCCTCACCCTCAAGCACTATGTCCATGTGGGCATCGCCGTCGACACGCCGCACGGGCTGATGGTGCCCGTCGTGCGCGACGCCGACAGAAAGGGCCTCTTCGCCATCGCGCGCGAGATCGCGGATCTCGCCGAGCGCGCGCGGGTGCGCAAGCTCCGCCCGGAGGAGATGGGCGGCGGCTCCATGTCGATCACCAATCTCGGGGCCATCGGCGGCATGGCCTTCACGCCGATCGTCAATCCGCCGGAGGTCGCGATCCTCGGCCTCACGCGAACCGAGACCGTGCCGATCTGGGACGGCGCGGCCTTCGTGCCCCGCCCGATGGTCCCGATCGACCTCTCCTATGATCACCGCGTGATCAACGGCGCGGAGGCGGCCCGCTTCACGAGCCACTATGTCCGCCTGATCGAGGCGCCGCACCGCCTCCTCCTCTGACGGACGACGCCGCGCCCCGCGAGGGGGGCGCGACGCGTCGGGCCGCTCAGGTCGCGGGCCGCGCCATTTTGAAGAGCTCGCTCACATGGGCGTATTCCATGTAGCCGCAGCGGGCGATCGGCTCGGCCGCCGCAAGGCTCACGAAACCGTCCTTGATGATCGCGTCGTCGATGTGGATGTGGACGACCTCGCCGATCACCATGGTGTAGCGCGCCTCCTCGCCCTCGAGGTTGAAGAGCGGCTGCACCTTCACCGTCTTGCACTCGAGCGCGACCGGGCTCGCCGCGACCCGTGGCGGCTTCACCACAACCGAGGGCGCACGCTCCAGCCCCGCGAGCTCGAACTCCGACTCCCCCGCGGGCGCTGGCGCGGACGTGATGTTCATGGCTTCGCGCAAGGCATAGGTGGCAAGGTTGCACACGAACTCGCCCGTCTCCTCCGCGTTCGCCCAGCTGTGCTTGCGGCCCATGGAGGAGAACATCACGAGATGGGGATGGTCGCTGACGGCGTTGAAATAGCTGTACGGCGCGAGGTTCGCCCGCCCGTCCGTGTCGAGGGTCGAGATCCACCCGATCGGCCGCGGCGCCACGAGGGCCTTGAAGGGATCGCGCGGCAGACCGTGGTCGTTGCGCCTCGGATCATAGTGCATGGGAGGGTTCTCGAACTGTAACGGAAGGGAATGGACGGGGCGGTGTGCGAATCATTCCGCGGCAAAGCGCGTGACGATTTTGTCCATGTCGGGGCGATCGCGGTCCGTCGGGGCAATCTCGGGCACGCCGATGTGGATAAAGCCGGCGATCCGCTCGTCCGGGCCGACGCCGAGCGCGGCGGCGGCGTCCTTGTCGTACGCGAACCACTCGGTGATCCACTGGCCGGCATAGCCGAAGGCGGACGCGGCGTGGAGAAGGTTGAGGCAGACCGCCCCCGCCGACAGGACCTGCTCCCACTCCGGGATCTTGGGGTGCGGCTTTGCCGCACTCACCACCGCGACCACCGTCGGGGCGCGCAGGAAGCGGTTTCGCTCGAATTCCAGATCCGCGCCGTTTCCGGCCGTTTCCGCGACCTTGGCAATCGCCTCCCCGGCCGCGCGGCGGGCGTCCCCCTCGAACACGATGAAGCGCCATGGGGCGAGTTTTCCATGGTCGGGAACCCGGGCCGCTATGGTCAGCATGGCGCGAAGTGTGTCATCACCTGGTCCGGGGCCAGCGAGAAAGGCCGGCTGAACAGAGCGTCGCGTTGCCAAATAGTCACGCATTGTCACCATTCTGGTGCATCTCCTTGCAGCATGATGCGCTTATCGCTCAATCCGCTGCGATCGTTGAAATAGAGTGTCAACCTAGGCAGTGTGTCAGCGCGATGCGAGTGAGCGCTGAACGACGTGGTGCGGCATCCCCGCGCTCCGTCGATAATCGCCATGAGGGTTTGAGAACATGAAACACTTGGCAACCTGGACCCTGTCGGCGTTCTTCGTGTTTCCCTGCGTCGCGGCCCATGCCGCGGCACCCATACCGAAGCCCAAGCCCCTCAGCGCGGCGCAAGCCGATCCCCAGTCCGCGATCACGCGACTGGTGGATCCGGATGCCACGCTCGGCAACGCGGTCGCAGCCTACGCTCCCGCAAATGCCCCCGAGATGATGCCCGCCGCGACCGACGAGGTCGCCGTCTATCTGGTCGGCAAGCTGACCACCCAAGGCGGTCCCATCAGCGACGGGATCGTATGGCGGATCTTCCGCGAAATTCCTGGGCCGGACGGTGAGCTTCCCCTCGTCCACAAGGCCAGCGGCGGCGATCTCGAGCTCCGCCTGAAGCCCGGCCGATATATCGTCCACGCCAGCTACGGACGCGCCGCCCAGACCCGCACGATCGATCTCACCCGCCCCGTCAATTCCGAGACGTTCGTCATGAACGCGGGCGGCCTTCTCCTCACCGCCGTGCTCGACGAGGACGAGAAGCCCGTTTCCAAGGATACCGAGTTCGAAGTCTACATGCTCGAGAACGGCACGCGTCAGCCGATCGGGCAGATCACCGCCGGGGCCATCGCCCGCCTCCCCGCCGGCAGCTATCACATCGTCAGCCGCTATGGCGGCGTGAACGCGGTCCGCACGGCGGACGTCGCGGTCGAGGCCGGCAAGCTCACCCGCGTGTCCATGCGCCACCAGGCCGGCACCGTCCGCCTCAAGCTCGTGCGCGACCAGAATGGCGAGGCCATCGCCGACACGCGCTGGGCGGTCTATGGCAGCGACGGCACCCTCATCTACGAACGCGCCGGCGCGCACGCGAACGTCACCCTCGCCGCCGGCGACTACAAGGTCGTCGCCCGCCATCGCGACAACGAATTCGCCCGCTCCTTCACCGTCGATTCCGGTGAGGACGAGGACGTGGTCGTCCTCGCCCAGCGTCTCTAGTTCAGGCGGCCCCAGCGCCGTCCGTCGTCTCGTTCAGGCGAAGCGCTCGCTGACGCGCTCCCAGTTGACGAGATTGGTGAGCACCGCCGCGAGGTGCTCCTGCATCCGGTTCTCGTAATCGAGATAGTAGGCGTGCTCCCACAGATCGATGCCGAGCAGCGGCGTCGTCCCGGTCGGCAGCGGATTGCCGGCATCCTCCATCGCCATGATGTCGAGCGCGTCCCCGTCGCCGACGAGCCAGACCCAGCCCGTCCCGAAGACGGTGCCGGCCGCCTCGCGCATCGCATCGATCACCCCCTCGACCCCGCCATAGTCCCGCCCCAGCGCCTCGGCGAGATAGTCGACCGGCTCGCGCGGTCCGCCGGCGAACTGGTCGAAATAGAGGATGTGGTTGTAGGCCTGTCCGGCATTGTTCGCGATCGCGACGTCGCCGTTCTCGAGCGCGGTCACATAGACGTCTTCCAGCGCCATGTCGGTGTAGTCGGTGCCGCCGACGAGACGGTTCAGCCGGTCGAAATAGGCCTGGTGGTGCGCGCCGGAATGGAGCTCCACCGTCCGCTTCGAGATGGTGGGCGCCAGCGCGTCGGGCTCGAAGGGGAGCGGCGGCCGCTCGAACGGCGCCGCGGCGCGGGCGATATAGGGACGGGCGAGCGTCGCGGCGGCGGTCGCCCCCGACAGCGCGAAGAATGTTCGACGCGAGATCATTCGAGCCTCCAACCCATGATGGGTGTCGGCCGCAATCTCGGGTGTCGCCGCGAACGGCGCAAGATGGCCTGACGGTCAGCGGCCGCCGGAGATCTGGAGGATCATCGTCACGCGGCGCACGATGTCGCCGGCCCCGTGCGCGTCGAGCCGGGTGGTGAGGCTCTCCCACAGCGCCTTCGCCTCGACGACATCGAGACCCCGCCCGGCGGCGAAGGCGTCGAAATCGTCGCCGCGATAGACGGCGAGCGCGGCTTGCGCCTCGATCTCGCTGAGGCCGTAGAGGGAGGTGAGGCGCGCCTGGACGCTCGTCGAGGCGCCATATTCCTGCATGAGATGTACGATCACCGCGGCGGGCGTCGGGGCGCGGCGACGGTCCTCGTTGCGCTGCGTCTTCGGCGCGAGGCGGGCGATGGAGAGGAAGAGCGTGCCGGGGCCGCACCCCTCCCCGAGGCTGAGACATTGCGCGCCATGGATCAGCGCCGCCGCGATCGCGCTGTCGATGAGGGCCTGATCCATCGGGGTCGCCGCCTCGATCGGCGCACCGGCCTCCGCAACGAGCACGCCGCCGGCGCACAGGAGCCGCGCCGCTTCGTTGACCGCGCGGACGATCCCCTCGTCATCCACCAGCAGGGCCGCCGTCGGCAGCCGCTCTACGACGCCCACCGCCCCCGCGATCCGCGCCGTCGCGAGCGCGCGTGCGGAAAAATCCTCGTACGTGGAGGGCGGGTCGGCGGGATCGCGCCCATCGGCGGCCGACATGGCGGACACGTTCGGCATGAGAGCCGTCTCCGCAGGCCGTCTGCGCGTGTCCTTCATCACGATTCTGTCCCAGGCTTCGAGAGGTTCAAAACCCAGTTAGGATCGATGTTGCCAACTTGAAATATAGCCGGTGAAATATTTCGACACATTCCTGCCACGCACGTGGGGCGCGCGTGGCGGGATTGGTCGCCCTTCAGAAGCCGCTGCGGTGGCGTTCGGTGCGGCGGCGCAGGAGTTCCATCGTGGTCAGGAGCGCGATGGAGAGCGCGACGAGGATCGAGGCGAGCGCCAGGATGGTCGGGCTGATCTCCTCGCGCAGGCCCGAGAACATGCGCACCGTCATCGGCGTCTGTTCGGGGCCGGCGAGGAAGAGCACGACCACCACCTCGTCGAGCGAGGTGATGAAGGCGAAGAGGCCGCCCGCGATGATGCCGGGCAGGAGCAGCGGCAGGATCACCTTGAAGAAGGTCGTCGCCTGGTTGGCGCCGAGCGACTGGGAGGCGCGGATCAGCTGATTGTCGAAGCCCGACAGCGCCGCCGTCACGGTGATGACGACGAAGGGCGCCCCGAGCACCACGTGGGACATGATGATCGAGAAGTAGGTCTGCGACAGGTTCGCCCGCGCATAGAAGGAGAAGAGCGCGGCGGCGGTGATGATCAGCGGCACGATCATCGGCGAGATCAGGAAGGCGGTGATCGCGGCGCGCGCCGGCATCTCGCGCCGGGAGAGGCCGAGCGCGGCGAGCGTGCCGAGCGTCGTCGAGATGACGGTCGACGTCGTCGCGATGAAGAACGAGTTCTGGATCGAGCTGATCCATTCGTCGCTCGACAGGAGGTCGTCGTACCAGCGCAGCGAGTAGCCGTCCGGATTAAGGGTCAGCATCTCCGTCGTGAACGTGAAGTAGGGCGTCGCGTTGAACGACAGCGGGATGATCACGATGATCGGGGCGACCAGGAAGAAGAAGATCAGCCCGCAGATCACGAGATAGGTGCGGTGCCAGGCGCGCTCGAGGCGGGTGGCGTGTTCCGGAAGTGCCATCGGATCACCCAAACTTCAGCCGCTCGACACCGACGAGCCGGTTGAAGAGCCAGTAGAGGACGAGGACGCCGACGAGGAGGATCGTGGCGAGCGCCAGCGCGAGGCGGAGCTGTGACAGCGAGCCCGTCATCCGGTCCGCGATGAGGTTCGAGATGAAGATGCCGCCTTCGCCGCCGACGAGGGCCGGGGTAATATAGTACCCGATCGCCAGGATGAAGACGAGCAGCACCCCCGCCGCGAGCCCCGGAATGGTCAGCGGCAGATAGACGGTGAGGTGCGCCCGCAGCGGTGTCGCGCCCATGGAGCGGGCGGCGCGGGTAAGGCTCGGCGGGATTGTCTTCATGACCGAATAGAGCGGCAGGATCATGAACGGCAGGAGGATGTGCGTCATCGCGATGATCGTGCCGATGCGGTTGTAGATCAGCCGCACGCGCTGGTCGTCGTCGACGATGTGCAGGAAGACGAGGAGATTGTTGACCACACCTTCCTGCTGGAGAAGCACGATCCAGGCCGACGTTCGCACCAGGAGCGAGGTCCAGAACGGCAGGAGGACCAGGATCATGAGGAGGTTCGCCCGCTTGAGGGGCAATGTCGCGAGAAGGTGGGCGACCGGATAGCCGAGCAGGATGGTGAGCACGGTGATGAGCCCGCTCATCCACGCGGTCTGGAAGAAGATCGACCGGTAGACCTGCAATTCGGGCGGGCGCTGGACGATGTTGCCGTTCTGGTCGTACTCGAAATCGACCGCGCGCAGATAGTAGGCCGGGGTGATCTCGCGCGTTTCGCGCTTGATCAGCGTCCACAGGCGCGGGTCGCCCCAATCGTCGTCATCGGCGAGGAGGGCCTCCTTGAAGGGGGCCTGGAACTCGTCGGCGGAGCGCATCGCACCCATCATGGTGGAGCGGATGCCGGCCATCTCGGTGTTGAGGCGGGCGGCCACACGGCCGATCGTCGCCCGGCCGCCATTCTTGAGGTCCTGCGCCATCGCGGCGAAGACCGGCTCGTCCGGGAGCCCCTCCCCGTCCCAGTCGCCGATCGCGGCCGACGTCGCCGGCAGATTGGTCGCGACCTCGGGGTTCATCACCGAGCGCGCCATCATCTGGATGATGGGGATCGTGTAGGTGAGGAGGAGGAAGAAGAAGAGCGGAGCGACGAGGAACATCGCGTTGCGCCGCGCGCGGGAGTTGGCGCGCCGCAGGGCGGCCTTCAGCGGCTTGCCGTCCGCCGTCGTCAGGGGCGCGGCTTTGGCGTCCTTTCGGTCGAGGCCCATCCCGGGAGAAACCGCTGCGTCCGTCATCGCGCCGTCTCCTCCGTTTCGATCCCGCTCAGGGAGATCGCTAGCCTCTGCCGATCCGTCATAAGCAAAGCGTCGTCCGTTCTTGTCGTGGGCTCACGCGCGGGGTGTCCGCGCGGCGGTCGATTGCGGGGCGGCGGAGCACCGCCGCGGCCGTCCGGAGAGGGAGGCGGCGGAGGACCGCCGCGGCTCCCGGAAATCGAGGCGGCGGAGAACCGCCGCCTCGGGATCATCCCTTACGAAGAGAGCCAGGCGTTGAAGCGCTCTTCGATCGCGTCGCCATAGTCGGCCCAGAACTCCACGTCGAACCGGATCGCGGTGTCGAAATTGCCGGGCGAGGTGGGCATGTGGGGCTTCATGTCGACGCCCGTCGCCTCGTGCGTGCCGACGAGGGGCACCGACGATTTGCGGGCCGGCGCGTAGGCGATGTACTTCGCCTGGTCCGCGAGGCGCTGCGTGTCGGTCGCGAAGTTCAGATAGTCCTTGATGAGGTCCAGCTTGCCGGTCTCGACCGGGACGACCCAGCCGTCGACCTCGAACATCTGCGCGTCCCACATGATCTCGAACGGCTGGTTCTCGTTGACCTGCGCGTTGAAGATACGGCCGTTATAGGCGGAGGCGATCGTCACTTCGCCGTCGGCGAGGAGCTGCGGGGGCTGCGCGCCGGCATCCCACCAGATCACGTGATCCTTGATCTCGTCGAGCTTGGCGAAGGCGCGGTCCTGGCCTTCCTGGGTGGCGAGAACCGTGTACACCTCGTCATGCGGCACGCCGTCGGCGATCAGCGCCCATTCGAGGTTCTTCTGCGGGATCTTCTCGAGCGAGCGGGTGCCCGGGAACTTCTCGAGGTCCCACACGTCGGCGATCGTCTTCGGACCACCGTCCGGGAAGGCCTTCGTGTTGTAGGCGAACATCGTCGCGTAGAGGATCTGCGGGACGAAGCAGTCGCCGGTGGTGTTCTCGATGAAGTCTTCCGAGGCGGGCGTGCCGTCCGGAGCCTTGGCGAGCCAGTTGTCGAAGTCGATCTCGACGAGCAGGCCCTCATCGCACGCACGCTGGGCGTCGGCCTGGAGCATGTCGACGACGTCCCACGTGACGTTGCCGGCCTCGACCTGGCTGCGGATGCCGGCCAGCGCCTGGTTCGACTTGTCCTCGTGGAAGATCTTGGTGCCGGTCTTCTCGGTGAAGGGCTCGTCGTAAGCCTTCAGCTGGCTTTCCGAGTACGCGCCGCCCCAAGACACGATCGTCAGGCTGTCGTCCTGAGCCACGGCGGCGGTGATTGCCATCACCGACGCGGCGGTTGTGAGTGCCAATTGCTTCAGCAAGTCTCGTCTCCCTCATTGCTGCCACCAGCCTTTCGGCGGCAATTCATTGATCGGCCCTTGCGGGCACTTCGGGTCTTTACGCGGCGATGGGATCGAGGGCGTGGCAGTCGGCCGTCGCCCATCCGACGGTGACCGACGCGCCTTCCGAGAGCCTCGTCTCCGAACCGCGGTTCGGGACCTTCACGATGAATTGGTCGTTCCCAGCCACCGTGAGGCGCACCCGGATCGTCTCACCCAGATAAATGAGCTCCTCGACGACCCCATCGAGTGTATTTTCGACCGCGTCGCCATCGATGTACACGCGCTCGGGGCGCAATGACAAGGTCGTGCGCGAACCCGACCCATCGACATTCACAGCGAGAGCGCGCACCACGCCGCCGGAATCGAGGGTCACGTCACATTGACCGTTGGCTATATTTGATACCGTTCCCGAAAGCTTGTTGTTCTCACCGATGAACTGCGCAACGAAAGAGTTCTTCGGGTTCTCGTAAAGCTCTTCGGGTGGCGACAATTGCTGGATCACGCCGTCATTGAACACGGCGACCCGGTCCGACATCGTCAGCGCCTCGGTCTGGTCGTGCGTCACGTAGACGACGGTCACGCCGAGATTGTCGTGGATGTGCTTGATTTCGTACTGCATCTGCTCGCGCAGCTGCTTGTCGAGCGCGCCGAGCGGCTCGTCCATCAGGACGAGGTTCGGCTCGAACACCAGGGCGCGGGCGACGGCGACGCGCTGCTGCTGGCCGCCGGAGAGCTGGGCCGGACGCCGTCCGCCGAAGCCGGACAGCTCGACCATCGAGAGCGCCCGGTCCACCCGCTGGCGGATATCGGACTTCGACATGCCCCGCACCTTCAGCGGATAGGCGAGATTCTCGCCGACCGTCATGTGCGGAAAGAGCGCGTAATTCTGGAAGACCATGCCGATCCCGCGCTTGTGCGGGGGAAGCTGGCTGATCGCCTTGTCATCCAGATAAATTTCGCCGTGCGTGGGCGGTTCGAACCCGGCGAGCATCATGAGACATGTTGTCTTGCCGGAACCGGATGGGCCGAGCATCGTGAGAAACTCGCCCTCGGCTATCTTGAGGTTGAGATCCTTCACCACGAGGGTCTCCCCATCGTAGCTTTTTTGCACCCCGTCGAAGGTCACCGCAGCGCCTACGGACCGTTCCGATTTGTTGGCCAGGACCCGCCTCCGTTTTCATCTGCCACAAGTACGGCACGCCGCCTTGCTGATCGTCAACCCTTCCGAAACACCCGGCCCGAAACTCAGGCCGCCCGGCCTTGTCTGGCCCATGCCCGCGACGCCTGCCGGTTCGGCGACCGCGCTCAACCGTTGGATGTCGTAGCAAGCTTCGGGCCAGGACGGGTCGTCCCAACCGGTTGGGATCGCCACCATCGTGGCGGCATTGTGGCAATCCGGGGCGATCCGGCGTGCCGCAATATCGATGGGGCGGCCGCCCGCCCCGTCTTGCGCGGCGTGACGGGACAACCTCCAAACGCAGAGCCCGCGCGGCGCGCGGTCAGGCTGTCAGCGCGGCAGGAAGGCGGCGGCCGCGAGGACGTCGCGCGCCCCCGCGACGGCGGACGAAGCCTGCGCCGGCACCCCGCTCAGCATCGATTCGGCGTAGAATCGGGCGAGCGCCGCCCGCGCCGCACCACCCCCGTTGCTCGCCTCGAGGGCGGCCTTGCACAGGTAGGCGCCACCCGCCGTCGTGCCGAAGGCGCGCAGGAATGGCGTCGCACCCGCGAGCGCGCGGTCCGTCTCGCCGGCTGCGATTTCGGCCTGCAGCGCCGCCGAGGCGTCCGCGATCGCGGCGATCGCCGCGTCGAGGCGCGCCGCGACGGGCGCGAGATCCACCGCGTTCGCGCCGCGCGCCGCCTCCGCGATCGCCGAAAGCTCGGCCAGATAGGCCGCGAGCACGGCCCCGTCATCCAGCCCGATCTTGCGCCGCACGAGGTCGATCGCCTGGATCCCGTTCGTCCCCTCGTAGATCGAGAAGACGCGGACATCGCGATAATATTGGGCGGCGCCCGTCTCCTCGACATAGCCCATGCCGCCATGGACCTGGATGCCGAGCGAGGCGACCTCGACCCCCATGTCGGTCGCGAAGGCCTTGGCGATCGGCGTCAGGAGATCGGCGCGCTTCTGCCAGAAGGCGGCGTCCTCGTGGCCCGGCCGGCCGCGGTCGATCGCGACGGCGCAGGCATAGCAGATCGACCGCGCCGCCTCGGTGAGCGACTGCATGGTGAGCAGCATCCGCGCGACGTCCGGATGGTCGATGATCGCCGCCGGCGCGCCGTCGCTCGTGCGCCCCTGACGCCGCTCGGCGGCAAAGTGGAAGGCGCGCTGTCGGGCGCGCTCGGCGACCGCCGCCCCCTGCATGCCGACCTGGACGCGGGCGTTGTTCATCATCGTGAACATCGCGCGCAGGCCCTGGTTGGGCGCGCCGATCAGGTAGCCGATCGCCCCCTCTCCCGCTTCGCCATAGGCCATCGTGCAGGTCGGCGAGGCGTGCAGGCCGAGCTTGCCCTCCACGCCGACGCACCGCACGTCGTTGCGCGCGCCGAGGCTCCCGTCCGCCTCCACCAGGAATTTCGGCACGAGAAAGAGGGAGATGCCGCGCGTCCCTTCCGGCGCGTCCGGAAGGCGGGCGAGGACGAGATGGACGATATTCTCGCTGAGATCGTGCTCGCCATAGGAGATGAAGATCTTCTGGCCGAAGAGGCGGTAGTGGTCGCCCTCCGGCATCGCGCGCGTCGCAAGGCCGGCAAGGTCGGAGCCCGCCTGCGGCTCGGTGAGGTTCATCGTCCCCGTCCAGGTCCCGGCGATGAGCTTCGGCAGGTACACCGCCTTCAGCGCCTCGCTCGCGTGCGCCTGGAGCGCCTCGATCGCCCCGACCGTCAGCACCGGGTTCAGCGCGAAGGCGGCGTTCGCCTGGTTCCAGATGTCCGTCAGCACCACCTGGAGCGCCATCGGCAGGCCCTGCCCGCCATAGGCGACATCGCCCGTCAGCGAGCCCCAGCCGGCCTCCGCCCACGCCTCGTAGGCGGCGCGCCATCCCTTCGGCGTCGTCACGACGCCGTCCGCGAGGCGGCTGTGGGCGTGGTCGCCGCTCTCGTTCAGCGGGGCGAGCGCCGTCTCGGCGAAGCGCCCCGCCTCGGTGAGGATCGCCCGCACGTCTTCCGCGCCGAGTTCGCCGGCCGATCCCGCCGCGCGCGCCGCTTCGAGACCCGCGACCTTCTCCAGCGTGAAGATCATCTGCTCGACTTCAGCGGTGTACGACATGGCGGCCTCCCAACCTTTTCTTCCCCGACTTTTAGCGCGTCGCGGCGGGGCCCGCATCCGTCCTGTTCGCGCCAGGGCGGGCCGCCCGCCTCGACTTGTTGAAGGAGGGCCGAGGCGCTATCTGTGACATCCGCGGGTGCGTTGCAGAACGTGAGACAACCACGCCCTTTTTCGTATCGGCGCCCGCGACATCCAGCCCCGGACATCCCGCTTGTGACTGCGCGCCGACATGCCTGACCCCACCATCGCGACCCGCACGATCGCGCTCGAGCCGCAGGACGAGGCGGCGGCGCGGGCGGTCAGGGTGCTGGCGGAGGGCGGCCTCGTCGCGCTGCCGACGGAGACCGTCTATGGCCTGTGCGCAGACGCCGCCTCTTCCGAGGCCGTGGCGCGCCTCTACCGCGCGAAGGGCCGGCCGGCGGAGAACCCGCTGATCGTCCACGTCGCGAGCCTCGACCAGGCCGAGCGCATCGCTGAGATCCCGGTTCTCGCCGCCGCGCTCGCCCAGCATTTCTGGCCCGGCCCCCTCACGATGGTGCTCCCGCGCCGCATGAATGGTGCGGTGACGGATGCCGCCTGCGCCAATGGGCCGACCGTCGCCGTGCGCGTGCCGGACGTCGCGCTGATGCGTGCGGTCGCGGCCGAGATCGGGGGCATCGTCGCGCCAAGCGCCAACCGCTCGGGCCGCGTCAGCGCCACCTCCGCCGCCGCCGTGCGCGAGGAGCTCGACGGGCGGATCGATCTCATCGTCGATGGCGGCCCGAGCCCGATCGGGGTGGAATCGACCGTCATCGATCTCAGCGGCGCGGCGGACGAGCCCGTCCGTCTCCTGCGCCCCGGCGCGCTCCCCGCCGCCGCGATCGCCGCGATCACCGGCCCCCTCCTCGAAGGCGCGCCGACCGAGGGGCCGCTCCGCTCGCCGGGCCTTCTCGTCTCCCACTACGCACCGCGCGCGCGCATCCGCCTCGATGTCGCCGCCGCCGACGTGCGAGCGGACGAGGCCTGGCTCGCCCTCGGCAGCGAGCGGAGCGCCGCGCCGGAGGCCCGCACCGTCCGCCTGTCAGCGACCGGCGACCTCTCCGAGGCGGCGCGCAATCTCTATGCGGGCCTGCGCACGCTCGACGCCACCGGCGCCGCCACCATCGCGGTGTCGCCCATTCCCACCGACGGGCTCGGCGCTGCGATCCGGGACCGTCTCGCGCGCGCCGCCGCGCCCCGCCCCGAGCCGAGCGAGGCCCACGGATGACGACCCTCCTCTACACCGATCCCGCCTTCGCCCGGCACCAGACGCCGCGCGGCCACCCGGAGCGGGCGGAGCGGATGATCGCCGTGGAGCGCGCCCTCTCCGCCCCCGAATTCGACGTCCTCGTCCGCCGCCGGCCGACCCCCGCCCCCTATGAGGCGATCGCGGCCTGCCACCCGTCGGCCTATATCGAGAAGCTGGAGGCGCTGATCCCCGCCGAGGGGATGATCGCGCTCGATGCCGACACCAATGTCGGCCCCGATTCCATGATCGCGGCGCGCCTTGCGAGCGGCGCGATGATCAACGCCATCGACGCGATCATGGCGGGCGAGGCGCAGAACGCCTTCGTCGCCGGCCGCCCGCCCGGACACCACGCCGAGCGCGACCATGCGATGGGCTTCTGCCTCATCAACCACGTCGCCATCGGGGCCCGCCACGCGCAGAAGGCGCATGGGCTGGAGCGCGTCGCGATCGTCGATTTCGACGTCCATCACGGCAACGGCACGCAGGACATCTTCGAGACCGACCCGAGCGTCCTTTACGTCTCGACCCATCAGAGCCCCCATTATCCGGGCACCGGATCGCCGACCGAGCGCGGCGTCGGCAACATCGTGAACCTGCCGCTCGCGGCCGGCACGGACGGGCCGATGTATCGCAGCGTCTTCGAGGCGGTGGTGATGCCGGCCGTGCGCGCCTTCGACCCCGATCTCCTGATCCTGTCGGCCGGATTCGACGCGCACGCGGACGATCCGCTCGGCGACATCCGGCTCCTCGAAGACGATTTTGTGTGGATCACCGAGAGAATGATGGAGGTCGCCGACCGGTCCTGCCGGGGCCGCCTCGTCTCCTGCCTTGAAGGGGGCTACGATCTCGCCGCGCTCGGCCGCTCCGTGGCGGCCCACGTCGCCACCCTCGCGAAAGACTGAAGGACACAGCCATGCCCGACGCTCCCGCTGGGACCCGGCCCGTCGAAGAGCTCAGCTTCGAAGCCGCGATGGTCGAGCTCGAGACGATCGTCGACAAGCTCGAGAAGGGCAACGTCCCCCTGGAAGAATCGATCGCCTATTATGAGCGGGGCGAGGCGCTGAAGACGCGCTGCGACACGCTCCTCAAGAATGCCGAAATGCGGGTGGAGAAGGTGCGCCTGCGCGCCGACGGCGCGGCCGCCGGCACCGAGCCGCTCGACGGCGAGGCGCCCGACGACATCCCATTCTGACGCACCGCCTGTTCGGAACGGTGCGCGAATGCGATCCGTTTGAGGGCAAAGTCCATCGAAGGAGACCCGCCGTGACGGCGTCCACCGCCAAGGAAGACAATATCCGCGCAGGCCGCGTCGAAGGCACGCCCGTCTTCAGCACCAACGGCGAATATCTCGGCACGGTCGAGGATCTCGTCATCGGCAAGCGTGACGGCCGCGTGAAGTACGCGATCATGTCCTTCGGCGGCTTCCTCGGGATCGGCGAGGAATACCACCCCCTCCCCTGGGACATGCTGGACTATGACGAGGCCCAAAAGGGCTATGTCGTGCCGGTGACGAAGGAGCAGCTCGCCAGCGCGCCGCGATTCTCCGCCCGCGCCGAGCCCGACTGGCAGGACGAGGCCTACCATCGCGACGTCGAGGGCTTCTACGGCCAATCGCGCCGGCCCTGACCCCCGCGCCGCCGCGCGCCGGCTGAAGTGTCGCGCGCCCGCCCGGCGCAATCCCTGCGCCGGCCACCCTGGGGTTGAGCGCCCGCCAGCGGCCGTTCCCCACCGTCCCAACCCAGCCTTGATCTTTCGCGGGGTCGACAACGGCCTCCGTCCATCGTAACGCGCCCGCAACGAACCTCGATCGGTCTGGCGGTTTGCGATGGCAACGCGTTCGGTAAGCACACGGCAGGCACTCGCGCCGGTCACCGCCCTCCTCATCGGGGTGGGCCTTCTCTATCTCGGCTTCGGCCTGCAGACGACGCTGGTGCCGCTGCGCGCCGACGTCGAGGGCTTCAACCGATTCTCCATCGGCCTCCTCGGCTCCACCTATTATGCGGGCTTCGTCGCGGGCTGCATGTTCGCCCCGTTCGTCATCCTGCGCGCCGGCCACATCCGAGCCTTCGCGGCGATGGTGAGCCTCGTCTCCGCCGCCGCCCTCGCCTTCCCGCTCGTCATCGGCGAGATCGAGTGGATCGTCTTCCGCTTCGCGATCGGCTTCTGCATCTCGGGCATCCTCGTCATCGTGGAGAGCTGGCTGAACGAGAAGGCGACGAACGAGACGCGCGGCATCGTGATGAGCGCCTACGTCATCATCACGTACGTCACGATCACGATCGGTCAGCTCGGCATCACCACGATGCCGCTCACCAACTTCGCCCTCTTCTCGTTTTGCTCGATCATGCTGTCGCTCGCGGCCGTGCCCGTCGCGCTGACGCGGGCGAGCCAGCCTGTCGCGATCCCCGTGGTGCGCTTCCGCCCGCGCCTCCTCTTCACCGTCGCCCCCGCCGCCTTCGCCGGCGCCTTCATCAGCGGCGTGATGACGGGCTCGCTCTTCTCGCTCGGCGCGATCTATGCGGTCGATGTCGGCTTCACCGCGAACGAGGCGGCCTTCTTCGTCTCCGCCGCGATGCTCGGCGGCGCGCTCGGTCAATATCCGTTCGGCCGCGTCTCCGACTTCGTGGACCGCCGCCTCGTCATCCTGATCGCGGTCGGGGCGACGGCGGTGGTGGCGCTCGTCCTCACCATGTCCGCCTCTCTGCCGCAGCCGGTGCTGATCGTACTCGGCCTCGCGGTCGGCTTCACGATGCTGCCGGTCTATTCGCTCTCCGCCGCCCACGCCTTCGACTGGACGGACCCTGAGAACATGGTCGAGACGAGCGCGGCCATCATGCTCCTCTACGGCATCGGCTCTACGGCGGGCCCGCTGATCTCCGCGGCGATGATGGCGGTCGTCGGCCCCGGCGGCCTCTTCCTGATGATCGCCGTCGCCTCCGCCGCGCTCGCCGCCTTCATCGCGGTGCGCGTCATGACGCGCCAGCGGCCCGACGAGACGATGCGCAGCGACTTCGACATCTTCTCCACCGCGCCCGTCGGCGGCGCGCTGACGCCGGAGCCGATCCCAGAGGACGATCCGCTGCTGGAGACCCCGTATTTCGCCCCGAATCCCGAGCCCGTCCCCCCGTCCGGGGGCGAGGAACACGGCACGGCGGCCGGCGCGGACGCAGCGACGCACCCTCTCAACACCGCGTCCGAAACCGCCGATATGGAAGACAGCACACGAGGATGACTGCAATGAAGACGCTACGGATCGCCCTGTGGGCACTTGTTTTCGTGCTCGCGGCGATCGTCGGCGGTGTCTATGTCGGCAAGACGCTCGTGAACGAGCCGGCGATGGAGGCCTCCTCCTCGGTGGGCGCCGCCTTCATCCGCTCCCAATATGAGGGTGCCGGCGGCCCGTTCGAGCTGATCGACTACAACGGCAACCCGGTCAGCGAGGCGGACCTCGAGGGCAAGCCGCGCGCGATGTTCTTCGGCTTCACCCACTGCCCGGACGTGTGCCCGACATCGATGGTCGACGCCCATCAGTGGCTGGAGGAGCTGGGCCCGGACGCGGACAAATTGAACATCGTCTTCGTGAGCGTCGACCCGGAGCGCGACACGCCGGCGCTCCTGAAGCAATATCTCACCGCGTTCGACGAGCGGATCATCGGCCTCACCTCCGACAGCGTCGACACCGTCAAGGACGTCGCCGAGCGCTACAAGGTCCGCTTCGAGAAGGTGCCCTTCGCGAACGGCAGCTACACGATGAACCACACCGCCGACACGCTCCTCTTCGACGCGAAGGGAGACTATGCCGGCTACATTCCCTATATGCATCCGAACGTGCGGCAGAATGCCGAAATCGCCAGGAAGCAGGGGGATGCGGTGATCCAGCAGCTGAAGGATCTCGTCGGCGGATGAGCACGACCTCGGTCCTCTCCATCGGCGCGGCCGCCTTCCTCCTCGCGCTCGGGATCGTCCTGTGGTCCGAGAGCGCCGGGGCGATGTTCCGCGCCATGGTCGAGGCAGGCTATCTCATGTGCCAGTAGGCCATGCGGCTCGACCAGCTCCTCGTCGATCGCGGCCTCAGCCGGACCCGCAGCCAGGCGCGTGAAGCGATCCTGCGCGGCGCCGTCCTCGTCGATGGCGTGGTCGCGACCCGTCCCGGCCAGAAGATCGGCCCCGCCGCCGCCATCGAAGCCGAAGCCGACCCCTATGTGAGCCGCAGCGCGCACAAGCTCGCCGCCGCGCTCGACCATTTCGCCATAGACCCTGCCGACGCCGACGCGCTCGATGTGGGCGCCTCCACCGGCGGCTTCACCGAGGTGCTGCTGCGGCGCGGCGCGCGCCGCGTGATCGCGCTCGATGTCGGGCGCGATCAGCTCGATCCCTCGATCGCGAGCGACGCGCGCGTGACGGTGATGGAGGGCGTCAATGCCCGCCACATCGCACCCGACGATCTCCCGTTCGCGCCGGATTTCGTGGTCTCGGACGTGAGCTTCATCTCGCTCACCCTCGTGCTGCCCCCGGTCCTCGCGGCCACCGCGCCGCGCGCCCGTCTCGTGGCGCTCATCAAGCCGCAATTCGAGGTCGGGAAGGACCATATCGGCAAGGGCGGCATCGTGCGGGAGGATGCGCCGGTGGAGGCGGTGCTTGAGCGCGTCGCGGCGCTCGTGACGGCGGAAGGCTTCGCCGTCCTCGGCCTCATCCCGTCCCCGGTGCCCGGCGGCGACGGCAACCGCGAATTCCTGATCGCGGCCGAGCGGACGTGATGGCGCTCTCGGACGCGGAACGCGCCGCCGGCGAGGCGATCTGCAGCCTCTACGGACGCTGCGGCGGCTGCAACAGGCTCCACCTCTCCGACGAGGCCTACGCGGAGGAAAAGCGCGGCCGGGTGCGCGACGCGCTCGGCCAACGCGGTCTCGCGCCCGCCATCGAGCCGCTCCGCCGCGCTCCGCTCGCGAGCCGGCGGCGGGCGACCTTCACGGCGGTCGCGGGCACCGGCGGCGTCAAGGTCGGCTATCAGGCCGCCCGCTCGCACGAGGTGGTGGACGTCGTGACCTGCCCTGCGCTCGCGCCGGAGCTGAACGCGGCGCTCCCGGCGATCCGCAGCCTCGCCACCACGGCGGCGGGCGGCGCGGGCCGCGCGCGCCTCACGGCGACGCTCGGCTCGAACGGCATCGACGTGGCGGTCACGACGGAGGCCCCGCAGCGCCCGGTGAAGAAAGGCCGGCGGCCGACGCGGCGCGAGCGGCGCCCCTCGCCGATCCTCACAACCGACGCGCCCGCCATCATCCGCCTCAATGTGGATGGCGACCTTGCCTTCGCGCGCGAGACGCCGGTCGTGCGCTTTGACGGGGTCGACATCCCCCTCCCGCCCGCCTCCTTCCTCCAGGCGAGCCGCGAGGGGGAGGCGCACCTCATCGGCCTCGTCACCGCCGGCGCGGCGGGGACGGAAGCGCTCGCCGACTGCTTCTGCGGCCTCGGCACCTTCACCGTGCCCCTCACCCGCGTCGCCAAGGTGACGGCCATCGACGTCGACGGCCCGGCGCTCCGCGCGCTGGAGGACGGCCTCGCCCACGCCGCAGGACGGCGCGGCAGCACCATCGTGCGGCGCAACCTGATGCAGCACCCGCTCTCGGCGAAGGAGCTCGCCCAATTCGACACGGTGGTGTTCGATCCGCCCCGAGCCGGGGCGGAAGCGCTCTCGCACGCACTCGCCGCGTCCGCCGTCCCACGCGTCGTCGCCGTCTCCTGCGACCCGGACACGTTCGCGCGCGACGCCGCGATCCTCGTCGCGGGCGGTTACCTGGTCGACACGGTCGCACCCGTCGACCAATTCGTCGGCACCACACATATTGAGGCTGTCGCCGTCTTCAGGAGGCCCTCATGACGCCGATGTCCCGCGTCGTGCTGCGCACGCGCTTCAGCCTCAGCCAGGCCGCGCGCGTCGGCTGGTACGCCTCGCAGAGCTACGCCGCGACGCGCCTTGCCGCGCGCGTCGGCCCGACGCTGCCGCCGGTGCCGAAGCCGGTGATCGAGGCGCCGGCGGGCATTCCCTCCCGCGCGGTGCTGCTGCGCCACGTGCGCGCCCTCCTCGCCCGCGACCTCGAGAATGTGGAGAGCGGCCTCTACCCCTTCCCGCGCGACGAGCCGGACGGGCTGCCGGGGCTGCTCCGCCGCCGCCAGATCTATCTCGACGACCTGCCGAACATCCTGCGCCGCCGCGCGACGCAGAGCCACCAGGAGCTCGACCGCGAGGATTCCCGCCGGCCGCGCTACTACATGCAGAATTTCCACTTCCAGACCGATGGCTGGATGAGCGAGCGCTCGGCCGAGCTCTACGACACGCAGGTCGAGACCCTCTTCCTCGGCGCCGCCGCCGCGATGCGCCGGCAGGGCCTCGTGCCGATCGCGCAGATGGTGCGCGAGACCGACCAGCGCCGCATCCGCCTCCTCGACGTCGCCTCCGGCTCGGGCGCGTTCCTGCGCGACGTGCGCCGCGCCTTCCCGCGCCTCAACATCATCGCCTCGGACCTCTCCGAGCCCTACGTCGCGCGGGCCCGGAAGGCGGTCGGCCGGCGTGCCGGGTCGGGCGCGGTCGTCGCCGCCGCCGAGGGGCTCCCCTTCGCCGACGACAGCTTCGACCTCGTGTCGAACATCTACCTCTTCCACGAGCTGCCGCCGAAGGTGCGGCCGCGCGTCGCAGCCGAGATGGCCCGCGTCGTCGCCCCCGGCGGGCGAATCGTGCTCGTCGACAGCCTCCAGAGCGGCGATACGCCCGAACTCGACGGATTGCTGGAGCTTTTCCCGCAACTCTTTCACGAGCCCTACTATCGATCCTACTTGATCAGCGACATGCCTCGGGTGTTCTCTGATGCGGGGTTGGAGCTCGAATCGGTCTGGTCAGCGTTCGTGTCCAAGGTCTTCGTTTTCCGCAAAAGTGCGCGAGGCTGACGTCGCGTGCGTGTCACAACTCCACGATAAGAATCCCTGATCCGGGGGTGCCGCGCAGGCGGCAAGTGACTCGTTCATGAAAACAGTGACCAACAGGGCCCGTAAAACGGCTTTCCTGGCGTTGTCGATCGTGTGTCTGATCGTCGGTCTTCTGACGGTCTGGACCCCGCTGCCGACAGGCATTCCGCTCATCGCCATCGGCACCGTGCTCGCGGTGTCGGTCTCGTCCACCGCGCGAACGATGCTGAAATCGATGCGGCACCGTTCCGGCATCGTGGACCGCGGCCTCGTCATCGTGGAGACGAAGACGGGGCGCAACATGGCGACGATGCTGAAGCGGACGCGCCCGCTCTCGCGCAAGCTGGCGGCGAGATCCGCGCTCCAGGCCGCCAACGCCGCGCTGAAATCGCCGCGCGCCCGCCGCCTCGTCGACCCGTCAGACCCATCGGTCTGACGACCGGCGCCAGCGCGGGCCGCCAACCGCCTCCGCCCTCCGGGCGGCGCCGCACGCGTGCGCCGTTCTTCCCGGTTTCGTTGCCCCTCTTGCGTTGAAGCCGTGCGTATGAAGTCGTTTGACGGACGATCGCCGATGACGGACAAGGCGCAAGAAACGACGGAGGGAACAACGATGTCTGACGACACTATCGGCTTCGATACGCTTGCGATCCATGCCGGCGCGCAGCCCGACCCCACCACCGGCGCCCGCGCGACCCCGATCTACCAGACGACGTCCTATGTCTTCGAGAGTGTCGATCACGCCGCGTCGCTGTTCGGGCTTCAGGCCTTCGGCAACATCTACACCCGCATCGGCAACCCGACCTGCGCCGTGCTCGAAGAGCGCGTCGCCGCGCTCGAAGGCGGCACCGCCGCCCTCGCGGTCGCCTCGGGCCACGCCGCGCAGCTCCTGACGCTCCACGCCATGATGAGTCCGGGCGACGAGATCGTCGCCGCGAACAAGCTCTATGGCGGCTCGATCAACCAGTTCACGCACAGCTTCAAGAATTTCGGCTGGAATGTGAAATGGGCGGACGCGGACGATCCCTCCTCCTTCGCCGCCGCCATCACGGACAAGACGAAGGCGATCTTCTGCGAATCGATCGCCAACCCCGGCGGCGTGATCATGGACCTCGAGGCGATCGCCGCGGTCGCCAAGGACGCCAACGTCCCTCTCATCGTCGACAACACGATGGCGACGCCCTACCTCATCCGCCCGTTCGAGTTCGGGGCGGACATCGTCGTCCACTCCGCCACCAAGTTCCTCGGCGGGCACGGCAACTCGATCGCCGGCCTCATCGTCGACGGCGGCAGCTTCAACTGGGCGGGCGACAAGCGCTACCCGATGCTGTCGGAGCCGCGCCCGGAATATCAGGGCATGGTGCTCGCCGAGACGTTCGGCAACTTCGCCTTCGCGATCGCCTGCCGCGTGCTTGGGCTGCGCGATCTCGGCGCGGCCCTCTCGCCGATGAACGCCTTCCTCGTGCTCCAGGGCATCGAGACGCTGTCCCTTCGCATGCAGCGCCATTGCGAGAACACGCTCGCGGTCGCCGAATATCTCTCCAAGCACGAGAAGGTGTCGTGGGTCAGCTATCCGGGCCTTCCGGGCGACCGCTACCACACGCTCGCGCAGAAATACTGCCCGCACGGGGCGGGCGCCGTGTTCACCTTCGGCCTCAAGGGCGGGTATGACGCGGGCGTCGCGCTCGTCTCGAACCTGAAGCTCTTCTCGCACCTCGCCAATATCGGCGACACGCGCAGCCTCGTGATTCACCCCGCCTCCACCACCCACCGCCAGCTGACGGACGCGCAGAAGGTGGCGGCCGGCGCGGGGCCCGATGTCGTGCGCCTCTCGATCGGCATCGAGACGGTGGAGGACATCATCGCCGACCTCGACCAGGCGCTGGCCACCACCTGATCGGCGGACGGGCGGCCGCCGCGGGCCGCCCCTTCCCTCAGACCGCCGCGGCGGAGAGGCCGCTCGTCTCCGCCGCCGCTCCGCGCGGGCGCGCAAGGTGCGTCGCGTGCACCACCGAGACCCACAGGAGCACCGCCGCCACGAACTGGTGGAAGGCGGCAAGGTGCGGCGGCACGCGCCACACGATGACCCCGATCCCGACGGCGACCTGCGCGAAGACGAGGGCGAGGAGCGTCACCGCAAGGCCCGCCCCGCGTCCCGAGCGCACCGCCAGCACCGCGTGCCAGACGACGAGGATCGTCACGAGATAGGCGAAGACGCGGTGGTTGAACTGCACCGTGAGGTGGTTCTCGAACGCGTTGATCCACCCCGGCTCCAGCGTCCACATCCCCTCCGGAACGAGGAGCCCCTGCATCAGCGGCCAGGTGTCGGAGGCGTGCCCGGCATCGAGCCCGGCGACGAGCGCGCCGAGCGCGATCTGGAAGAGGATCGCAAACGGGATCAGCACAGCGCCGAGCCGCACCGCACCCGGTGCCGCGACGGAGCCCGCACGCCCTGCGAGGCGCACGGAGAGCCACACCGTCACCATGAGGATGATGCAGGCGAGCGTCAGGTGGGTCGCGAGGCGGTACTGGCTGACATCGACGCGGTCAACGAGGCCGGAGGCCACCATCCACCAGCCGACCGCCCCCTGCAGGCCGCCGAGCGCGAGGAGCGTGATCCCCCAGGGCTTGAACCAGTCCGGCAGGCGCCCGCGCACCCAGAAGAACACCAGCGGCACCGCGAAGACGAGGCCGATCGAGCGGGCGACGAAGCGGTGCGACCATTCCCACCAGTAGATGAACTGGAACTCGCCCATCGACATGCCGCGATTGATGAGCTGGTACTCCGGGATCTGCCGGTACATCTCGAGCGCGCGCTCCCAGGCCGCGTCCGTCATCGGCGGGATCACGCCGAGGATCGGCGCCCATTCCGTGATGGAGAGGCCGGAGTCGGTGATCCGCGTCGCGCCGCCGAGGACGAGCGTCGCGAGGACGAACAGCGCGACGACGCGCAGCCACCAGACGACCGGCATGTTGTTCTGCATGTGTTGTCTCCCGATCCGCGGCATCGCGCGGCGGCACCAGCCGGCCCCGAGATCGCGTCGTGCCGCGCCTGGCTGTGTACGACCAGGCTGACATTGCTCTAAAGGAAGGCTACTGCCTTGCCAAAGCCGGCCGCGACCGATGCGGCGGGCATGGTGTCGCGCGAGGCGTGATCGAACATGGACCCGCCGCGGCGCGCGCCACGGCGGTGTGGAGAAGAATGCACGTCCGCGTCAAGAAACTGATCGGCACAGGCCTCACGCTGGTCTTTCTGATCGTCTACTGCTTCCTGGCGATGCTGCTCGCCGCGATCCTGCTGCCGGGAACGAGCGGCATCGCGCAGCTTGCCTATTTCGCGGTCGCGGGCCTGTTGTGGATCGTCCCGGTCGGCGCGCTGATCGCCTGGATGCAGCGCCCGTCCTGACCCGCACGGCCGCGCGCGCTATCCTTCCCGGCGCACAGAAGGGAGCCGCCCGATGACAGTCCGCCTCCGCGCCGTCCTCCTCCCCGCCGCCCTCGCGCTCGCTTGGACAGACGGGGCCGCCGCGGCGGACGCCCGTTGCTTCAACAGCGATGACGGCACATATGCATGTCGGTTCGAGCCATTCGGCGGTGACGGGAGCTTCACCATTTCCGCGCCGATGCGCCCGAGCTACACCATCCTGATGGCCGGTCGCGGGGTCGCTGAGGGCTTTGCCAATTATGGCGAGCGCAACATTCCCCTCCCCGGCCCGTTTTTCAGGTCCGCCGCCGATCGCGCCTGCTGGGAATCCGACAGCACCGGCTTCACGATCTGCGCGTACTGAGACGACGACGACGCGCGAGAAGAACAATGGCCAAGCCGAACAATCCTGACCCGAATTCCCGCACGGTCGCCGAGAACCGGAGGGCCCGGTTCAACTACGAGATCCTCGACACGTTCGAGGCGGGCATCCAGCTCCACGGGACCGAGGTGAAGTCGCTCCGCCAGGGGCGGTCGAACATCGCCGAGTCCTATGCCGGCGCGTCGGGCGACGAGCTGTGGCTCTACAACGCCTATGTGCCGGAATATCTGGAGGCGGGGCGCTTCAATCACGAGACGAAGCGGCCGCGCAAGCTGCTGATGCACCGGCGTGAACTGAACAAGCTGACCGCCGCGGTCTCGCAGGAGGGGCTGACGCTCGTCCCGCTGCGGATCTATTTCAACGCGCGCGGCATCGCCAAGGTGCTGATCGGCCTCGCGCGGGGCAAGAAGACCCACGACAAGCGCGAGACCGAGAAGAAGCGCGACTGGCAGCGCGACAAGGCCCGCCTCCTGCGCGAGCGGGGTTGAGCGTGAGCGCCGACCCCGCCGCTCCGGGCGAGGCGCCGGTGGGCGGCGCCGCGCCGAGCCCGCCCGAGCCCTTCCCCTTCCCGACCTTCGAGGATGTGGCGGGGAAGCCGCCGCTCGTGATCCTGACCGGCGCGACGGGCGGCATCGGCCTCGCCCTTGCCGAGCGGATCGCGCGGCCGGGGCTTCATGTCGCCCTCGTCGGGCGCGACCCGGACGGGCTCCAGCGCGCGGCGGCGGCGGTGGAGGCGCGCGGCGGGCGGCCGGTGACGAGCCGTCTCGACATCACGACCGCCGCGTTCGACCACTGGGTCGAGGCCGCCGCCGAGCGCTTCACGCTGTCGGCCTTCTACGCCAATGCCGGCCTCTCCGCAGGCCCCCGCTCGCCGCGCGAACTGGAGAGCGCGGCCGACACCGAGCGCCTCGTGCGCACGAACCTTTTCGGCACGATCACCAGCGTGCGCGCAGTGGTGGAGCGGATGCGCGCCCAGTCGCGCGCGCCGAGCCCGATGCGCCATGTCGGCATCATCGCCTCGGTCGCGGGGCTCCTGCCGACGCCGGACCTTGCCGTCTACAGCGCCACGAAGGCTGGCCTCATCGCCTACGCGCATGGGGTGCGGCCGCGCCTGAAGCGCAACGGCATCTCGATGAGCGTCGTCTGCCCCGGCTTCGTGACGAGCCCGATGTCGGCCCGACACCACGGCGCGAAGCCGTTCGAGGTGAGCGCCGAGAAGGCCGCGCGCACGATCGTGAAGGCGGTCGAGGCCGGGCGGCGCACGACGATCTTCCCCCTCCCGTTCGCGCTGATGGCCTATCTCGCCCCCCTCGGCCCCGGCTTCCTGATCGACGCGCTGGTCCCGACCTTCCACGCCGATATCGAGCCCGACCCGCGCGTCGAGCCTCCCTTCACGCCGCGCCTCGACAAGCCGCGCCCGGACGAAGCCTGAAGCGGCCGCGCCACCCGCAGGTCCGCGCCGGACGCCCAAACGAAACAAGCCGCGCCCATCCGAGCGCGGCTTGTTTCGTTTTGATTGAACCGCCGGTGGCGGCCCGCCGCTTCGTCAGCGGCTGAGGCTGTCGGCGAGCTGCTTCAGGCCCTCGCCGTCGCTCAGCGTGCGCTGCAGGCACTCGGCCGTGATCGCGACGGCGGTGTCGATGTCCTCGGGGGAGTGCGTGGAGTTGATGAAGAAGCGCAGGCGCGCCGCCTTCTCCGGCACCGCCGGGTAGATGATCGGCTGCACGTTGACGCCGCGCTCGGCGAGGCGGTGCGAGACGACGGCGGCGAGGATGCTGTCCCCGATGATCACCGGCGTCACCGCGAGGCCCTCGCTGGTGCCGGTGTCGAGGCCGGCGGCCTTGGCCGCGGCAAGGAAGTGCTTGCCGTTCTCGACGAGCTTCGCGACACGCTCCGGCTCCGCCTCAAGCACGCGCAGCGAGGCGAGCGCGGCGGCCGCCGTCGCCGGCGCCATGCCGACGGAGAAGACGAAACCCGGCGCCGTCGCCTTCAGATATTCCACGAGCGCCGAGGAGCCCGCGATGAAGCCGCCGCACGAGCAGAGCGTCTTCGACAGCGTCCCCATCCAGATCTCGACCGCGTTCGGGTCGACCCCGTCACGCTCCGCGAGCCCGCGCCCGGTCTGGCCGAGCACGCCGAGCGCATGCGCCTCGTCGACGAGGAGCCAGGCGTCGTGGCGGTTCTTGAGGCGGACGAGGCGGCCGAGCGGCGGCGCGTCGCCGTCCATCGAGTAGAGCCCTTCGACCGCGATGAGGACGCGGTTGAAGCTGTGGCGGTTGGCCGTCAGCAGCTCTTCCAGATGGTCGAGATCGTTGTGGCGGAAGGTGAGGCGCGTCGCGCCCGCGAGCCGCACGCCCTCGACGATCGAATTGTGGATGAAGGCGTCGGTGAGGACGAGGTCCTTCGGGCCGAGGAGCTGGCCGATCGTGGTGACGTTGGTGGCGTGGCCGGAGACCATCACCACGGCATCGTCGACGCCGAGAAATTTCGCGATCTCCTGCTCGAGCTCGCGGTGGAAGGGGCGCTCGCCGGAGACGACGCGGCTCGCCGAGACGGACGTGCCGAAATGGTCCATCGCCTCGCGCGCGGCGGCGTTGACGCGCGGATCGCCGTTGAGGCCGCAATAGTCGTAGGAGGAGAAGTTGATCATCTCCCGCCCGCCGATGATCGTGTGGGCGGCGGCGCGCGTCTCGTGCGGCCGGAAGAACGGGTTCTCGATCTTCAGAAGGTCGGCGGCGACGCGCTGGATCTTCAGCTCGCGCACCTCGTCGAGCGTCGAGAAGTCGAACGCCGTCGTATGCGTGCGGCGCTCGGCCTCCTGCGGGACGATGCGGTCGAAGCGGCGTTCCAGCCCGGCCTTGCGCGATGCTCTTGCCGCCGCCAGGAGCTGGTCCTTGGCGACATCCTTCAGCGCGCCGATGCCACGCTTCTTCATATGATGGTCCTCATGCCCGCGGTCTTCTCACGGACGGCGGATTGCAGCTCGCCGAGCTGGTCGATGCCCTGCGCGTCGGCGCCGACATGGCGCGACATCAGGGCCTCCGCGACCTCGTCGGGCTCGGCCTCCTCGCCGCCGCGGCCACGCTGGACCACCTTGCGGGCGAGGTCGCTGAGCGTCGCACCGGCCGCGAGCGACATCAAGGGGATGTCGATGCCGAGGCGCTGCTCGGCTGCCATGCGCAATTCGACGCCCATCAGCGAGTCCATGCCGAGCGCGGTGAGCGGCTTGTGGACGTCCACCTCCGCGGCCGGGAGCTTCAGGATGCGCGAGATCTCGCCGGAGAGGAGCTTCGTAACCTCGGCCATTGCTTCCGAATCGGTGAGGCCCTTGAGGCGCTTGGCGAGATCGATCGTCCCCGCCTCGTCGCCATTGTCGGACGCCTCGTCGGCGAGATCCTCGAAGGTCGGCGTCGCGGCGAGCAAGAGGTCCTTGCGCGCGGCCATCCAGTCGACCTTGCCGATCATGCGCATCGCGGGACCGGAGGTCATCGCGCCGGCCTCGATCAGCGCCTTCAGCTTGGCGAGGCCTTCCGCCGCGGTGATCGCGTGGCGGCCGAGCTTGCGCTGGAGGAGCTCGTTCGTGCGCATGTCGCGGGCGAGAACGCCACGATCGGCGATCGCGCCCCAGGCGATGGCGAGCGCGGGCTTGCCCTCGGCCCGGCGGCGGCGCGCCACGGCCTCGAGATAGGCGTTCGCGGCGACATAGTTCGCCTGGCCCGGATTGCCGAGCTGCACCGTGATCGAGGAATAGACCACGAAGAGGTCGAGCGGGACGTTGGCCGTCGCCGCCTCGAGGGCGATGACGCCCGCGATCTTCGGGTTCAGCACCGTGCGGTAGCGGTCGGCGTCGAGCGAGGAGATCAGCGCGTCGTCGAGCACCATCGCCATGTGGAAGACGCCGCCGAGCGGGCGCGTCCCGGTGATGGACTGGACGAGGGCGCGCACCGCCTCGGGATCCGTCACGTCGAGCGGGGCGATCTCGATCTCGACACCGTTCGCGCGGTGCGCCTCGATCGCCTCGGCGACCGCCTCGTCCTTGACGCCGGAGCGGCTCGCGAGGACGAGATGGCGCGCGCCCTCCCCGATCAGCCACTCGGCCGTCGCGAAGGCGAAGCCGGAGGTGCCGCCGACGAGGAGATAGGCCTTCTCCGCCTCGATCGCCGGGGCGGGCACCGCCGCCGGCGCGGACGCGGGCTCGGGCGCCGTCACGATGATCTTGCCGATATGCCCGGCGTGCTGCATCAGGCGGAACGCGTCGCGCACGCCCTCCGGCGTGAAGCGGCGATAGGGCAGCGGGGTGAAGTCGCCGGTCTCGAAGAGGCCGATGATCTCGGTCAGGAGGCGCTTGGCGAGCTTCGGCCGGTGCTTCATCAGCTGGTCGGCGTCGATGCCGAAATAGCTGAGATTCTGGCGGAACGGCCGCAGGCCGAGCTTGGTGTCGGCGTAGAAGTCGCGCTTGCCGAGCTCCAGGAAGCGGCCGAACGGCTTCAGCGTCGCGATCGAGCGCTCCATCGCCTCGCCCGCGAGCGAGTTGAGGACCACGTCGACGCCCTCCCCGCCGGTCGCCTTCATGGCATCGTCGGCGAAGGTGAGCGAGCGCGAATCGAAGACCTCGTCCGCGCCGAGCTGCTCCAGGAGCGCCCGCTTCTCGGTCGTGCCCGCCGTCGCGAAGACGCGCGCGCCACGCCACTTGGCGATCTGGAGCGCCGCGAGGCCGACACCGCCGGCGCCGCCATGGATGAGGACGGTCTCGCCCTCCTCCAGCCCGCCGAGCGAGATCAGCGCATAATAGGCCGTGAGGAACGCGACCGGGATCGTCGACGCGGAGGGCGCGTCGAGCATCGCGGGCCGGCGCGCCACCGCCCCGGCATGAACCGTGACGTGGGAGGCGAAGCAGGCCGGCGCGAAGGCGATGACCGCGTCGCCGGGGGCGAAGTCCGTAACGCCCTCGCCCACCGCCTCGATCACGCCGGCGCATTCCATGCCGAGCGTCGGGCCGGCGAAGCCGTCCTGCAGCGCCTCATGCGGCAGCAGGCCGAGCGTCCACATGACGTCACGGAAGTTGAGGCCGGTCGCCTCGACGCGCATCCGCACGTCGCCCGGCGCGAGCGCCGGGTTGGAGCGGGTCTGCCACTCCAGGTGATCGATCGAGCCGCGGCGCGGGATCGCGAGGATCGTGGCATCGCCCGCGTGGGCCTTCGCCGGCGCGGCCGGGACGTAGCGCATCGCGGCGCGATTGTCGCTGGAGAGGACGATCTCGCGCTCCGCGTTCGGCTCGGCGAGCTCGGCGAAGATGCGCACCGCCGCCTCGCTGGCGTCGAAGCTGTGCGCGACGTCGACGATGCGCATGTCGAGGTGCGGGAACTCGTTGGCGGCGACGCGGCAGAAGGCGGAGAGCGCGGCAGCGGCCGGCCGCACCTCGTTCGCGCCGTCGACCTGGGCGCCGAACGTCACCATCGTGACGGACCGGGCCTCCTCGCCGAGCGCCATCAGGAAGGCGCCGAGGGCGGCGAGATCGTCGGACAGGCGGGCGGGGTCGGCCTCGTCGATGGCGACGAGGACGGGGCCCTCGGGCGCTGCCGAGAGGTCGTGCACGTCGGGCCGCTCGGGCACCATTGCGCTCAGCGCGACGCACATCTTGCGCGCGGCCTCGCCGACGGCGTGGAGGGACGGCAGGTCGAACTTGATCTCGACCGGGTTCGTCGCCCCGCGCATGGCCGCGATCATCAGCGCGTCGGTGTCGGTGGAGGCGAGCGGGGCGATCTTCGTCGCCTCGAAGCCGTTGTCGCTGAGGGCGGACGGCCATTCGTCGGCGCCGATCAGGCGGCCGACCGGGTTCTCCGCGTCGGAGGAGCCGGCCCACCAGTCGCCCTGGAGGCCGCCGACCGCGTCGGCGAAGAGGGACGGGGCGAAGGCGCCCGCGATCAGCGCGCCGCCCGGCTTCACGAGGGACGCGAGGGCGCTGAAATCGTGCGCGCCGAGGACCGGCGGCAGGACGATCGCGTCGAACGGGTGGCCGCCGGTGCCGAGATCGGCGAAGGCGGTGACCTCGACGCCGACCGTCTTCTCCCAGACGAGGCGGGCGCGCTCGAGCACGGCGTCGCTGCGATCGCTGATGACGAGGCGGGTTGTCGCCGGATCGATCAGCGCCGAAAGCTGGCGCAGGAAGGTGATGTTTGCCGCGCCGAGGACGCAGAGGCGCACCCCGCACCCCTTGCTGGTCGCGAGCATCGCGCGCGTCGCCTCGACGAGGGCGCCGAAGATCGGGGCCGCGAGCGGGCCGTCATTGACGAGCTGCGCCATCAGCGCGTCCGCGAGCGGACGGCTCGAGGCGGGGAGCCCGTCATGGAAGGCGGTGGCGAGCCAGCCCGGCATCGCGGCGAGGACGGCGGCCTCGGCAAGACGCTCCGGATGCTCGGCGATGAGGAGCGAGACGACGTCCGACACCTCGATCGCGTCGCCATGGACGGTCCAGCGGCCGTCCGCCTCCTCGGCGTTGCCTGAGGCCTCGAGCGCCATAAGGATGCGCGAGACGAGCGGCAGCGCGTTCGCGGCGAGCCGGCCGCCCGCCGCGAGATCGGCAAGGCGCGCGGGCTGGCCGAGGAGCGGGCGCAGCGCCTCTGCAGCGGCGGCCTGGACGCCGGCCTCGATGAGGAGCGCGGTCTCGGACGGCTCGACGCCGTCATCGGCGAGGAGCGCGGCCGGCAGCTTCGCCTCGACCGTCGCCTGCTCGGTCGCGCGGGTGATGCGCTTCAGGAGCGGGGCGGCGATGATCGTGTCGGCGCGGGCGTTGCGGCCGAGCGGGACCGCCTGGAAGCGGACCGCCGTCGCCGAGGCGACGAGCTCGCCCTCCGCGTCGCGCAGCACGAAATCCGCCTCGACGATGCCTTCGGTCGGCAGGCGCACGATGATGTCCGCCTCGATCGGCGCGCGGGCATCCTCGGCGAGGATGAGGCGGCCGAGACGGATCGGGAGGACCGCCGAGTCGCTTTCCAGCATCCGGTCCGCGAGGAACGCGAAGAGGGCGTGGAAGCAGGAATCGAAGAGGGTCGGGTCGAGCGCGAAATCGTAGCGCGCGGTGGCCGGATCGGCGGCGGCGAGGCGCACGTGCGCCCGCTCCTCGTCGATCAGCGTCACGAGGTTCGCGCGGCGGAAGACCGGCCCGTAGGGAAGCCCGAAGACCGTCGTCATCTCGTAGAGATGGGCGGCGGGGACCGTGGTCGCGCCTTCGGGGCGCGCGAACGGCTCCGCGCCGATCGGCCCGGACGGCGCGCGGCCGACGGTCGCCTTCACGTGCGGCGTCCACCCGTCCTCGCTGAGGCGCGTGCGGCTCTCGATCATGAAGGTCGAGGGCGACACCTCGCGCGTGCGCACCTCGCGCTCCGACTCCCCGTCGAAGACGAGGGGGGCGAAGATGTCGAGATCGCGCACCTCGACCGGGTGGCCGGGATGGAGGAGCCGGCCCGCGGCGAGCAGCATCTCGGCAAAGCCGGCGGCCGGGAAGACCACGGCCGCCTCGACCTTGTGGTCGCCGAGGAAGGGCAGCCGCTTGTGGTCGAGCGCGATGCGCCACTCGTGATCGTCGGACCGCAGGCGCTCGCCGAGGAGCGCGTGCTCGCGCCGCCGGTCGAGATGGATGCGCTCCACCGTCTCCGGAATGCGGAAATCGTCGTGCTGCCAGGCATAGTTCGGCAGAAGGTCGGGCGAGGCCGATTTCGGGCCGAAGAGCAGCGCGTCGTCGACGAGCGCGCCGTTCGCGAGCGCCGTGCGCACGACGGTGCCGACCGGGTCGGTGCCCGTGTCGTTCTGGCGGAAGGACGGGAGGACGACGGCCTTCACGTCCGACCCGCGCGCAGCGTCGTTGACGTAGGCGGTCAGCACCGGGCGGGGCCCGATCTCGACGAAGAGGCGGTGATTGGCGAGGGCGGCGACGATCGCGTCGGCGAAATGCACCGGCTGGCGGACATTGTGCCACCAATATTCGCCGTCGAGCTCCTCACCGTCGACGAGCGCGCCAGTGACCGTGGAGATCATCGGCAGCTTCGTCGCGCGCGGCTGGATCGCCTCCAGCGAGGCGAGCAGCGGGTCGCGGATCGGCTCGACGAGCGCGCAGTGGAACGGATAGTCGAGGTCGAGGCGCTTCACGGCCCAGCGCTTGGCGCGCGCGGCCTTCGCGAAGGCGGCGAGCGTCTCGCCCGGCCCGGAGATCGTGACCGAGCGGCTCGAATTGATCGCGGCGAGCTCCAGGCCCTGATAGGGCGCGATCGCGGCTTCGGCCTCGGCCGCGGGCAGGAGCAGCGCGGCCATCCCGCCGAGATGGCGCGTGACCTCCTGGTGGGTCGAGCGGGCGTGGATCACGCGCACCGCGTCGGAGAGGCTGAGCGCGCCGCTCGCCCATGCGGCGGCGACCTCGCCCACCGAGTGGCCGACGACGAGCGCGGGCGAGAGGCCCTGCTTGTCGAGCGCCTCGGTCATGGCGACCTGGAGGGCGAAGAGGAGCGGCTGCGCGATCTCGGTCCGCTCGATCTCGGTCTCGAGATCCTCGGAGAAGAGCATCGTGACGAGCGACCAGCCCGCCACCGACATGAAGAGGCGGTCCGTCCGGTCGAAGGAGAGGCGGAAATCCGTGTCGCCCTGGTAGGCGGTGCGGCCCATGCCGGCCCACTGGGAGCCGTTGCCGGAATAGCAGAAGACGGGCTTTTGCGGCGTCACCGCGGCCTCGCCCACGATGGCGAGCGGGTGGTCGCGCCCGGCCTCGATCGCGCGCAGCGCCTCGGCCATCTCCTTGGCGGGGGCGGCGGCGATCACTGCGCGGTGCGCGAGGCGCTGGCGGCGGTGGGCGGCGGCGTTGGCGTAGCGGCCGGCATCGCCCGCCGCCTCGAACGCGGCGGAGCTTTCGCCCGCGAGGCGCTGGAGGCTCGGCTTGCAGGCGGCGCTGACGACGAGCGGTGCGGCGCGCGAGGGCGCGGCCGCGGCGGCAGGCGCCGGCTCACCGTCGGCGATCACGACGTGCGCGTTGGCGCCGCCGAAGCCGAAGGAATTGATGCCCGCGAGGCGGAGCGCGTCGCTCGCGGAGAGCGGCCGCTGCTGGCCCGCCACCTCGATGTTGAGCTCCTGGAAGCGGATGTCGGGGTTCGGCGTCTCGAAGAAGAGCGAGGCCGGGAGAGTGTTTTTCTCCAGCGCGAGCTGCGACTTCAATACGCCGACGAGGCCGGAGGCGGGCTCCAGGTGGCCGAAATTGGTCTTCACCGAGCCGATCACGAGCGGACGCTCGCGGCGCACGCCGAGAACACGGCCGATCGCCTCGGTCTCGATCGGGTCGCCGACGCGGGTGCCCGTGCCGTGCGCCTCGACGAAGGCGAGGCGGTTGGGATCGATTTCCGCCGAATCGTAGACCTTGCGCAGCAGCGCCTCCTGCGCCGCCATCGAGGGCAGCGAGAGGCCGGCCGTGCGCCCGTCGGCGTTGATGCCGGAGGCGAGGAAGCGCGCGCGGATCGGGTCTTTGTTCTCGCGCGCGACGCTCTCGGCGCGCAGGACGAGCGCAACCGCGCCCTCGGAGCGGACATAGCCGTCCGCGCCGGCGTCGAACGCGCGGCAGCGGCCGTTCGCCGACAGCATCGAGGCGCGCGAGAAGCCGATGAAGGGGACGGGGTGGAGGAGCATCGACACGCCGCCGACGATGGCGGTGTCGATCCGCCCGGAGCGGATGTCCTCGATCGCGTGGTGGAGCGCGATCAGCGAGGAGGAGCACGCCGTGTCGACGACATAGCTCGGCCCGCGCAGGTCGAAGATATAGGAGAGGCGGTTCGCGATGATCGACAGCGTGTTGCCGGTCATCGATTGCGGCTCGATGGCGGCGGTGTCGATCTGGGCGTGGGTGCCGTAGTCGAGCGAGGACGCGCCGACATAGACGCCGACCTCCTCGCCCGCGAGCGAATCGGCGGGGATGCCGGCATTCTCCAGCGCCTCGACCGCGACCTCCAGGAGGACGCGCTGCTGCGGGTCCATCGCGGTGGCTTCGCGCGGGGAGATGCCGAAATAGAACGGATCGAAGGCGAACGGGCGCTCGAGCTGGCCGGCCGCGAAGGTCACGGCGCGGCCCGGCCGGTTGCGGTCCGGATGGCGGTGCTGCTCGGTACCGAAGCGCGACTGATCGAGCTCGGTGATCGTACACCGCCCGTTGATCAGCACATCCCAAAACGCATCGAGACCATGTGCCGACGGTAGACGGCAGGCCGAGCCAACAAGCGCGACCTTCGAGACGGACACGGTCATACGCACGTTCCTCTAGTCCGACCGACGAGACTTGACGGGGGCTTGATGCTCACCCGCAGGTGGCACGGTGCCGGTCGCCCGCGCTGCCCGGTCAGGGGATGGTCAGCGCAAGGCCGTAGACGCATAGGGGATTGCCTTTTGCGCTGCAAGAACACCTCCAAACTAGGCCACCGCTCCGTCTGCCGCGAGCGCGGCTTGATCGCCAGCCGAAATGTCGGCCGCCCGCGGCATGACGGCACCTTTTGACCGGCATGTAACCGCGGCGACACTCTGGGCGTAGGCCAGCAAGTCCTTAAGCGTCTCACCATCGAGGTGGCGTAGCCTCTCGTAGGACAACGATCCGTCCTTCTGCAACATCGCAAGTAGACCGCACATGAACGCATCCCCCGCCCCGACCGCGTCGACGATCGGCCCGAGGCGTGCCGGAACGTGGCTCTCCCCGGCCGCCGTCCACGCGAACGCGCCATCCTTCCCGGCGGTCAGCACCGCAAGCCCGGCGCCCGACCCGACGAGGTCGCGCATGTACGCGACCGGATCTTTTTCCCCGAGGATCTCGAGATCGGCAAGACTCGCCTTCGCGATGCCCGCACGGCGCGAGAGGCGCAGGAGGCGCGCGCGGTAGCCGGCGAGGTCGTGGATGGAGGGCGGGCGCACATTATAATCGATCGCGACGAGCGGCGCGGTCGCCGCGAGCGCCTCGATCGCGTGGGCGACGGGCTCGCGCGACAGAACCGCCGAGCCGATCACCAGGCAGGTCGCCCCGTTCGGCACGGCCGGCGGGGCCATCTCGTTCATCACCCGGTCCGGATCGGCGATGTTGTAGCGCGGCTCCTCGCCCGAGAGGTCCACCACGGCGACCGGCGTCGCGCGGTCGGTGAGACGCACGGCGGCGGTGACGACGTTTTCCACAGCCAACGCGCGCAGCAGGTCCTGGCCGAGGCTGTCATTCGACAACTCCCACAGGTAGCCCGCCTGTCCGCCGAGACGTGCAATGCCGAGCGCCACATTGTAAAGCGACCCTCCGAGCACCGGCCGATAGAGGATGGTCCCGTCCATCCGCTCCGGCATCAGATCCACGAGGGCTTCGCCGCACGTTACAATCACGCCACCCTTCTCCGAAGCTCCTCCTGGCCGCCCCAGCCTGACCGTACGATCCTGCACCCAACTTGAGACGGCTACCCTTGCCGTTAACGCCCGGATATCACGTTGTATTTCAATGCAAGAGGTTCTTACACGATTCTCCAGCTCACTTGATCACACGCCCGTCCGCGCCTGGTCCTTAATTGTCACAATCTATGGGGATTGTGTCATGCCGCGCGGCGGGGAATTGTGGCTCGGGACGCTGACGGAGCTGCTCGGCGCGCTCGACGTCGAGGCGGGCTCCACGCGCACGGCGATGAGCCGCCTCGCGCGCGACGGATTCCTGAAGCGCCGCCGGGTCGGGCGGACGAGTCACTATGCGCTGTCGGCGGACGCGATGGCGCGCTCCCACCGGGCCGAGGCGGTCATCTACCGCACGCACGCGCCGCAGGCCGCGCCGGGCTGGGACCTCGTGGTCGCCCTCCCCCCGGCCCGGCCAGACCGCAAGGCGCTCGCCGAGGCCGGCTATCAGAGCCTCTCGCCCGGCCTCTTCGTGCGCCCGCACCACGCAAAGGGCGTGCGCTTTCCCGGCGCGATCCACCTGTCGGCCACCGGCGACGACGCGCTCCTCGCCCAGACCGTCTACGCGCTCGACGACATCGCGGCGCGCTACCACACCTTCATCGAGGCAAGCCGCGTCCTCGCCCGCCACGCCGAGGGGGCGGCGCCGCTGGAGGCGCTCGCGATCCGCGTCGCGCTCGTCCACGCCTTCCGCCGCATCACCCTGCGCGATCCGCACCTTGCCGCGAGCGCGCTTCCCGCCGACTGGCCGGCGGACGAGGCCTACGCCGCCTTCGCCGCCCTCTATCACACCGTCCGCCCCGCCTCGGAGCTGTGGCTCGACGCGCACGGCCAGAACGCCAAGGGCCCCCTCCCCCCGCCCGACATCGCGCACCGCTTCGCAGACGCCCCGGAGGAGGCCGACGCCTGAACATGTGACAGTTTTCAGCTTGACGCAGCTCAACTCGTCACACATCTTACGTTGGGGAGAAAACGAAGGGGCGGCCGATGTACACGCAAGCCTTGAACAACCTCGACCTCAATGAGGACGGCGCGGTCGATCCGCGTGAGGCCCGCTTCATGGCCCGGGTCGACGCCGAGGAGCGCATCGAGCCCAACGACTTCATGCCCGAGGGCTACCGCAAGACGCTGGTGCGCCAGATCGCACAGCACGCCCATTCCGAAATCATCGGGATGCTGCCGGAGGGCAACTGGATCACCCGCGCGCCGTCGCTGCGCCGGAAGGCCGCGCTCATCGCCAAGGTGCAGGACGAGGGCGGACACGGACTCTATCTCTATTGCGCGGCCGAGACGCTCGGCAAATCGCGCGAGGAGATGATGGACGAGCTCGTCGAGGGCCGCGCCAAATATTCCTCGATCTTCAATTATCCGACGCTGACCTGGGCCGATATCGGCATGATCGGCTGGCTCGTCGATGGCGCGGCGATCATGAACCAGATCCCGCTCTGCCGCTGCTCGTACGGCCCCTATGCGCGGGCGATGATCCGCATCTGCAAGGAAGAGAGCTTCCACCAGCGCCAGGGCTACGAGCAGATCATGACGCTCGCCGCCGGCACGCCGGAGCAGAAGGCGATGGCGCAGGACGCGCTGGACCGCTGGTGGTGGCCCTCCATCATGATGTTCGGCCCGCCGGACGCGGCCTCGATCCACTCCGCGAAGTCGATGGCCTGGAAGATCAAGCGCTTCACGAACGACGAGCTGCGCCAGAAATTCATCGACGCGACGGTGCCGCAGGCGCACCGGATCGGCCTCGAAATCCCCGACCCCGACCTCCGCTTCGACGAGGAGAGCGGCCACTGGGTGATCGGCGAGATCGACTGGGACGAGTTCAACCGCGTCCTTGCCGGCGACGGCCCCTGCAACGCCGACCGCGTCGCGACGCGCAAGGCCGCACAGGAGAGCGGCGCCTGGGTGCGCGAGGCGGCGCTGGCGCACGCCGAAAAGCGCGCCCGCCGCGATGCTGCCGAGGCGAAAGCGGCCGCCTGAGGCCCCGCCTCCACCAACAACAACCGCCGGCGAATTGCGGCCGGGACGCGCAAGCCTCAGACGCGACCGCGCCCCCCGCCCGACCGGCAGAGACCAGCGCGGTGCGCCGCGCGCCCTGGGAAACACCCGATGAGCAGCCTCACGCCCCTTTGGGAAGTCTTCATCCGCACCCGCAACGGCATGGCCCACCGCCATGTCGGCTCGGTGCACGCAGCCGATTCGGCGCTCGCCCTCCAGGCCGCGCGCGACGTCTACACCCGGCGCGGCGAAGGGCTCTCGATCTGGGTCGTCCCGTCGAGCGTGATCACCGCGTCCGACCCGTCCGACAAGGAGGAGATGTTCGAGCCGACGGCCTCGAAGGTCTACCGCCACCCGAGCTTCTACGACATCCCGGACGACATCGAGAATATGTGAGGCCGCATGTCGACGCTCGTCCTCTCCTCCCCCTCGCCGCACCTTAACTACTTGCTGCGCCTCGCGGACGACCAGCTCATCCTCGGCCATCGCCTGTCGGAGTGGACGGGGCACGCGCCGATGCTGGAGGAGGACATCGCGCTCGCGAACATCGCGCTCGACCATATCGGCGCCGCCCGCTCCCTCTATGACCGGGCGAGCGAGATCCATGGCGAGGGGCTGACCGAGGACGACTACGCCTATCGGCGCGATGCGCGGGCCTATCTGAACTGCCTCCTGGTGGAGCGGCCCAACGGCGACTTCGCCCACACCATCGTGCGCCAGCTCTTCTATTCCGCCTTCGCCCTTCCGCTCTGGGAGGCGCTCACCCGCTCGGCCGACGAGACGCTCGCCGCGATCGCGGCGAAGTCGGAGAAGGAGGCGCGCTACCATGTGCGCCATTCGGGCGACTGGTTCATCCGCCTCGGCGACGGCACGGACGAGAGCCGCGCGCGCATGGAGGCAGCGATCGCCTCGCTCTGGCCCTATACGGGCGAATTGTTCGAGGCGGACGCGGTCGTGACCGGGCTCGTCGGCGAAGGGATCGCGGCCGATCCGGCGGCGATCGAGCCCCTGTGGCGCGAGACCGTCGCCGCCGCCTTCGAGGAGGCGGGGCTCGCGATGCCGATCGCGCGGGGCGCGCAGACCGGCGGGCGCAGCGGGCGGCACACCGAGCATCTCGGCTTCATCCTCGCCGACCTGCAATATCTCCAGCGCGCCTATCCGGGAGCGTCGTGGTGATGGCCGCCGTCCCCTCCGCGCCCGCCGCGACGCGCACGCCCGACGAGGCGCGGGCCTGGGCGGCCGCAGCGACCGTGATGGACCCGGAGGTCCCGGTCCTCACCATCGAGGATCTCGGCGTCCTGCGCGCCGTGCGCGAGGAGGACGGGCGCATCGTCGCGACCATCACCCCCACCTATTCGGGCTGCCCGGCGATGGACATGATCGCGATCGAGGTCGAGATCGCGCTGCGCAATGCCGGCTTTCGTGACGTGAAGGTCGAGCGCGTCCTCTCCCCGGCCTGGACCACCGACTGGATGAGCGCGGACGGGCGGCGCAAGCTCGCCGCCTACGGGATCGCCCCGCCGGCAGAGGGCGCCGGCAGCGGGCGCAGCGCCCTCTTCGGCACCGCCGCCATCGCCTGCCCCCGCTGCGGCAGCACCCACACGACAAAGATCTCCGAGTTCGGCTCAACCGCCTGCAAGGCGCTCTATCGCTGCGAGGCGTGCCGCGAACCCTTCGACTATTTCAAATGTCACTAGATCCGACCGACGACACCGAGACGCTGTCCGAGCCGATGCTCCGGCCGCGCTTCCATCCGCTGAAGATCCGCGACGTGCGGCACGAGACGGAGGACGCGGTCTCGATCGCGTTCGACGTGCCGGACGACCTCGCCGACCGCTTCCGCTTCGCGCCCGGTCAGTACCTGACTTTGCGCCGCACGATCGGCGGGGAGGAGGTGCGCCGCTCCTACTCGATCTCCTCCGGGCTCGACGAGGGCGAGATCCGCATCGCGGTGAAGCGCGTCGATGGCGGCCTCTTCTCCGCCTTCGCGAACGAGGAGCTCGGCGCGGGCGACATCATCGAGGTCATGCCCCCGGCGGGTCGCTTCGTGCTGCCGGAGGCGACCGGGCCGCGCACGATCGTCGCCTTCGCGGCCGGGTCCGGCATCACGCCGGTCTCCTCCCAGATGCGCACCGTGCTGGTGCGCGAGCCGCAATCGCGCGTCTTCCTCTTCTACGGCAACCAGACCTCGCGCTCGATCATCTTCCGCGAGGCGATCGAGGATCTGAAGGACCGCTATATCGACCGCTTCTCGGTCCACAATGTCCTCTCGCGCGAGGCGCAGGACGTTCACGCCCTCAACGGGCGGATCGACGGGGAGAAGGTCGCGGCCTTCATGCGCCACATCGTGCCGCTGGAAACGGTCGACCATTTCATCCTGTGCGGGCCGACGGAGTTTCTCGAAGGCTGCATCGGCGCGCTCCAGGATCTCGGCGCGCCGCAGGAGGCGATCCTCGTGGAACGCTTCACCACCGAGGACGGACCTGTGCGAAGGCGCGGGCCCATCCCGCCGGTGGTCGACGAATCAGAGAAGGCGCGTGTATCGCTCACCCTCGACGGGGTGACGACCGAGCTTCGCCTCGCGCCGGGCGAGATCATTCTCGACGCCGCCATCGAAGCCGGGCTCGACGTGCCCTATAGTTGCCGGGGCGGGATGTGCTGCACATGCCGTGCGAAGGTGACCGAGGGCGCCGTCTCCATGGCCCTCAACTACTCGCTGAGGCCGGACGAGCTGGCGGACGGATTCGTCCTCACCTGCCAGTCCACGCCCACAACCGGGACGGTGGCTGTGGACTATGATGCTGCCTAAAGGCGTGATATCGCGGCTAAAAACTGTGTGATCCGGGTGACTGTAACGTGCTGCAACAGCAATTGAGCGCGTTTTGGCCACCAATTGGTTCCTGGTAACTCCTTCGTTGCCTTCTGCGTGTTACTTCAGTTGGCATGCAAACGATTCATGTTGGCGTGGTCGGTACCGGGTCGTTCGGTCGTCACCATGTCCGCCATCTCAGTCAGCATCCTCGGGTCCGCCGCGTCACGGTCGTCGATCTCGACCGCGAGCGTGCTGAGGCCGTCGCGGCACCGCACGGCGCGTCGGTCGAGACCGATCTCGACGCGCTCGAGGTCGACGCCGCCGTCGTCACCGTCCCGACCGAGCATCACCGCAGCGTCGCCGAACGGCTGATCGCGCGGGGCGCGCACGTCTTCATCGAGAAGCCGATCGCGGGCACCGACGCCGACGCCGCCGCCCTCGTCATGGCGGCCGAGCGCGCCGGGGTGGTCGTCCAGGTCGGTCACATCGAGCGCTTCTCCACCGTGTTCCAGGCCCTCGCGGCGCGTGCGTCCGGGACCACGAAGATCATCGCGCGGCGGCACAACATGCCCCGCCCCGTCCCGCCGACGGCCGACGTCGTCCTCGATCTCATGATCCACGACATCGACCTCGCGCTGACGCTCGCCGGCGCGCCGGTGCGCGAGGTGATCGCCACCGCGCCGGACGGCGCCGAGGGCGAGGCCGCCGCCGCCACGCTGCGCTTTGCCAATGGCATCGTCGCTGAGATTTCCGCGAGCCGCCTTGCCGCCGAGACGGAGCGCACCCTCACGGTCCACGACAGCGCCGGCCTTCTGAGGGCCGACCTTGGCGCGGGCACCCTCTCCCGCGAGGCCGATGGTCTCGCGGTGCCTCAAGAACTGCCCGTCGCGCACGACAATCTCGCCGTCGAGATTGACGAGTTCGTGCGCGCGGCGCTTGGCGAGGCGACCCCCAGTGTCGACGGCAGGGCCGCGTGTTCCGCCCTCGTCGTCGCCAACCGCGTCCGCGCGGCCCTTGCCAACTCCAAGCTTCAGCTGACTGCCTAGAGGTCGACACATGACTGCCATTCTCGCACGGGTACCGGCGACTGAGTCCCAGCCGATCCCGCTCTTCGACCTGAAGCGTCAGCAGACGAGGCTTCGCCACGACATCGACCGGCGCATCGCCCGCGTGCTCGACCATGGCCAGTTCATCCTCGGCCCCGAGGTCACCGAGCTCGAAACCGAGCTTGCCGCCTTCGCGGGCGTCAAGCACTCGATCGGCGTCTCCTCCGGCCGCGACGCGCTCATCATGGCGCTGATGGCGATGGGCGTCGGCCCCGGCGACGCGGTTCTGGTCCCCGCCTTCACCTTCTCGGCGACCGCCGCGGTGGTGATCTCGGTCGGCGCGACGCCCGTCTTCGTCGACGTCGACATCGTCACCTACAACATGGACGCCGACGCGATCGGCCCGGCCGTCGCGGACGCCAAGAGCCGCGGCCTCACCCCGCGCGCGGTGATGCCGGTCGACCTCTTCGGCCGCCCCGCCGACTATGTCGCGCTGAAGGCCGCCGCCGACGAGCACGGCCTGCCGCTGATCGCGGACGCCGCGCAGAGCTTCGGCGCCTCCACCGCGGGCGGCCGGGTCGGCGCGCTCGCCCCGATCACCTGCGTCAGCTTCTATCCGACGAAGCCGCTCGGCGCGTTCGGCGACGGCGGCGGCATCCTCACCGACGACGACGACCTCGCGAGCGCGGTGCGCCAGATCCGCACCCACGGCCGCCAGGGCGACGGCGACGAGGCGATGCGCATCGGCATGACCGGTCGCCTCGACACGATCCAGGCCGCGATCCTCCTGTCGAAGCTCTCCGTCTTCAAGGCCGAGCTCAACCGCCGCGCCGAGATCGCCGCCATCTACGATTCGCGCCTCGAAGGCGTCTGCGGCCTGCCGCCGGTGGACGTTGCCGAGACGCGCTCGGCCTGGGCGCTCTACACCATCCGCGTCCCCGATCGCGACCGCGTGCGCGCCGCGCTCGCCAGCCGCGATATCGGCACCGCCCTCTTCTATCGCGTGCCGCTCCACCGCCACCCGGCCTTCAAGGGCCTCCTCAGCGGCAACGAGCGTCTCGATGTCGCGGAGCGGCTGTCGAACGAGGTTCTCAGCCTGCCGATGGGCCCGGATCTCACCGACGAAGAGGCCGATTTCGTCGCCGACGCGCTGATCGCCAGCCTCTGATCAAGGCCTGATCGCCAAAAGGTGACATAGCACGCATTGTCCGGCACAGTGTCCCGAACCATGTAGCGATCGGGACAACCCTGGAGCATTTGCCGGATGAGCGAAAAACCCATCGACCTTTATTACTGGCCGACCCCCAACGGCTGGAAGGTCTCCATCATGCTCGAGGAGCTCGGCGTTCCCTACAACGTCATCTACGTCAACATCGGCGCGGGTGATCAGTTCAAGCCAGAGTTCCTCGCCATCTCCCCCAACAACCGCATGCCGGCGATCATCGATCATGACGGCCCGGACCACCGGGAGATCTCCGTCTTCGAGTCCGGCGCGATCCTCCAATATCTCGGCCGCAAGTCCGGGAAATTCTACCCAACCGACGAGCGCAAGCGGGTCGAGGTGGACGAGTGGTTGATGTGGCAGATGGGCGGTTTCGGCCCGATGCTCGGCCAGAACCACCACTTCAACGTCTACGCCCCCGAAGACCTGCCCTACGCCAAGAAGCGCTACACCGACGAGACGCACCGCCTCTATGGCGTGCTCAACAAGCGCCTCCAGGGCCGCGAGTTCATCTGCGGCGACTATTCCATCGCGGACATGGCCTGCGTCGGCTGGGCGAACGGGTGGGAGCGCCAGAAGATGGACCTCGAGGAGTTCCACAACGTGAAGCGCTGGCTCGCCGCCGTGACGGCGCGGCCCGCCGTGCAGCGCGGCATGGCGCTCGGCAAGGAAGAGCGCGCGCGGTCGAACCTTGCCACCGACAAGGCCGCGCAGTCGGTCCTCTTCGGCCAGCGCGCCCGCGCCTGAGGCCAATACAGCGCCGCCCACACTGGGTGGCATCGGACAGAACAAACGGGCCGCGGCGCTTCCTCGCCGCGGCCCGTTCTTTTATGCGCCCGGCCGTCGGCGCTCGCTCCGAAAGCACGAATTGCCAAAGTTTCGTGCAGCATTCACGCTGCGCAAGAACCGGGCATCCAGTCTCCAGCGTGTGTCAAAGCCTTTTTCGAACCAACTCCCCGCGAAACAACGAAATTTCTGCTCGTTTTTAGCTGACAAAAAAGTAAGATTCGGGTTGCGAGCCCGTAACTTCAGCACTCGCGCCCCAACAAAACTTTGATGTTGGGCGGCGCTAAATAAACGCGGAGGAATATATGCGTGCCTTGAACACCGTCGCGATCCTCGCGATGGCTTTCGCCTGTGGCACAGCGGGAGGCAGCGCCCTCGCGCAAGATGCTTCAGCGGACAAGCCGAACATCCTCGTGATCTGGGGTGACGATATCGGGCAGTCCAACATCTCGGCCTACACTTTCGGCCTGATGGGGTACCGCACGCCCAATATCGACAAGATCGCCGCGCAGGGGATGATGTTCACCGATTACTACGGCGAACAATCCTGCACGGCGGGCCGCTCTTCATTCATCATGGGCCAGTCGGTCTTCCGCACCGGCCTCTCCAAGGTGGGCCTGCCGGGCGCCGAGCTTGGCATGCGCATCGAAGACCCGACCATCGCGGGTCTTCTGAAAGGCGAGGGCTACGCCACCGGCCAATTCGGCAAGAACCATCTCGGCGACCGGGACGAGCACCTGCCGACCAATCACGGCTTCGACGAATTCCTCGGCAACCTCTACCACCTCAACGCCGAGGAAGAGCCGGAGAATCTCGACTATCCGGGCGACCTCGTGATGCCCGACGGGCGGACCTTCCGTGAGCGCTTCGGCCCGCGCGGTGTCATCAAGTCCTCGGCCGACGGCGAGATCGAGGACACCGGCCCGCTGACGCGCAAGCGCATGGAGACGGTGGACGACGAGACCGTCGCCGCCGCCCTCGACTTCATCCAGCGCAAGACCGATGAGGGCGTGCCCTGGTTCGTCTGGTGGAGCGGCACGCGGATGCATTTCCGCACCCACGTGAAGCCGGAGCTTCGCGGCATCTCGGGCCAGGACGAATACGCCGACGGCATGGTCGAGCACGACATGCACATCGGCCAGTTCCTCGACAAGCTCGACGAGCTCGGCATCGCCGACAATACGATCGTGTTCTACTCGACCGACAACGGCCCGCACATGAACTCGTGGCCCGACGCCGGCATGACTCCGTTCTGGAGCGAGAAGAACACCAACTGGGAAGGCGGCTGGCGCGTCCCGGCAATGGTCCGCTGGCCGGGCCACATCGCCGAAGGGGCGGTGAACAACCAGATCGTCCACCACATGGACTGGCTGCCGACCTTCCTCGCCGCGGCCGGCAACGACCACATCAAGGAAGACCTTCTCACCGGCGTGACGATCTCCGAGCTCGGGCGCGACTACAGGGTCCACCTCGACGGCTACAACATCCTGCCGATGCTGACCGGCGAGACGGACACGAGCCCGCGCGAAGAAATCTTCTACTTCTCCGACGACGGTGACATCATGGCGCTGCGTTGGCGGGACTGGAAGCTCGTCTTCATGGAGCAGAAGGCGTGGGGCACGCTGCGCGCCTGGATCGAGCCGATCACCCCGCTGCGCATCCCGCTGATCTTCAACCTGCGGCGCGACCCGTACGAGCGGTCCTACCGCACGTCCAACACCTATTATGACTGGCTGCTGGACCGGGCCTACTTCCTCGTCCCCGCCCAGCAATATGTGGGGAACTTCCTCGACACCTTCACCGACTACCCGCCGCGCCAGAAGGCGGCGAGCTTCTCGCTCGACCAGGTTCTGGAGAAGCTGTCCGCCCCCGCCCAATAAGGCGCGATGCTCCGGCGGCCCCCGCCGGAGCCCCGACATCGTGCGGACGCCGCGCCCCCGGCCCGGCGCCCGCCTTTTCTGCGATACAAGATGGGAGGCAAAACGATGACGCAGCTCCTGTCCGGCTGCGATATCGCGATCCTTGAAGCCTGTATGCGGGCGTCATTGGACGAACGGGTGTTCGACCGGGAAGAATTTCACACCATAATGGGTGTCGACCCGTCGCAGATGAGGGATATCCTCGACGATATGCCGGACGTCGACCTTAGAAAGGATGCTGTCGTTGTCGCGATAAACAACGCGACCCTGAATATTATCGGCTACCCGCATCGTAATTCCAGAGAAATTGAGTCTATATTAGGCCGATCGATTGGAGACATCGAACTTGTGTTCGAGAGATGGCGTAAATTCGTTGGCTGCAAGCCGGCCTCGTTTTGCGACTGAACGCTGGCTCGTCTCCCCGCGTGCGCACGGGCGGCGGGGATCACACCCGGATCTTGGCATGACCGCTCGGGAAAGCGGACGACCTTCATGCCGCACGAACCAATGGATGAGCAGGTGACTGAGACCTTGGACACGGACGCCGCGCGCGCCGGGATCGAGACGCTGCGGGCGCGGATGGGCGAGGCGATCGTCGGCCAGCGCGAGGTGATCGAGCGGCTGATCATCGGCCTCCTCGCCAACGGCAACCTCCTCGTCGAGGGCCTTCCGGGCCTTGCCAAGACGCGCGCGATCAAGGCGCTCGCGCGCAATCTCGAATGCGATTTCAGCCGCATCCAGTTCACGCCCGACCTCCTCCCCTCGGACGTCACCGGCACCGAGGTCTATTATCAGGCCGAGGGCGGCGGTTCGTTCCGGTTCGAGGAGGGGCCGATCTTCGCCAACATCGTGCTCGCCGACGAGATCAACCGCGCGCCGGCGAAGGTCCAGGCCGCGCTGCTCGAGGCGATGGAGGAGCGGCAGGTCACCGTCGCGGGCAAGACGCACAAGATGCCGCCCCTCTTCATGGTGATGGCGACGCAGAACCCCATCGAGCAGGAAGGCACCTATCCGCTACCCGAGGCGCAGATGGACCGCTTCCTGATGCACGTGATGATCACCTACCCGCCCGTCGAGGACGAGGTGGCGGTGATCCGCATGGTGCGCGCGGAGGAGATCGCCGCGAACGCGCCGCCCGCCGAGGACGCCAAGCCGGCCGCCGCCATCGCGCCGCTCTCGCAGGAGGTGGTCTTCGCGGCGCGGCGCGCGATCGGCGCGGTGCACGTCGCCGACGCGATCGAGCGCTACATGGCCGACCTCGTGAACGCGACGCGCGCGCCCGAGGCCTTCGGCGACGACCTCAAGCGCTGGATCGAGGTGGGGGCGAGCCCGCGCGCCTCGCTGGCGCTCGACCGGTGCGGCCGCACCCACGCCTTCCTCGCCGGGCGCGACTATGTCGACCCCGAGGACGTGCGCGCCATCGCGCCCGACGTGCTGCGCCACCGGCTCGGCCTCAGCTACGAGGCGCAGGGCGAAGGGGTGAGCGCGGACGCCGTCGTCGCCGAGATCATCCGCCAGGTGGCGCTGCCATAGGGGGACCGGCGATGCGGGACCGCGCGGCACGGATGAGGACGGGGACGCTGCCGGGCGCACGCGCGGCCGCGGCGGAGGACCCGCGCATCCGCGTGAGCCTCCCGCATCTGCGCGCCCTCGAAGGGCAGGCGCGGCGGCTCAGCTTCCTGCCCCGCCAGCCGGCGCGCTCGGTGCTGAACGGCCGCCACGCCTCGCGCCTCAGGGGACGGGGCCTCAATTTCGAGGAATTGCGCGACTATCTCCCCGGCGACGACGTGCGCTCGATTGACTGGAAGGTCACCGCGCGCACCGGCACGCCGCACGTGCGCGTGATGACGGAGGAGCGCGACCGGCCCGCCCTCATCGTCGTCGACCAGCGCATGTCGATGTTCTTCGGCTCGGTGCTGAACATGAAGGCGGTGACGGCGGCGGAGGCCGCGACGCTCGCCGCATTCCGCATCCTCGACCAGGGCGACCGGGTCGGCGGCATCGTGTTCGGCGATGCCGCGATCGCCGAGATCCGCCCGCAGCGAAGCCGCCGCGCGCTCGACCGCTTCGTCACCGCGCTCGCCGACGCGAACGGCCTCCTCTCCGCAGAAGCCCCCGCCGTGGAGCCGATGTCGCTCACCGAAGTCCTGCGGCGGGTCGCCCGCATCGCCACGCGCAACCACCTCGTGATCGTGATCAGCGACTTCGACGTGGTGGATGAGGAGACCGAGCGCCTCGTCGCGGCGATCGCGCGCCACAACGACCTCGTCCTCGCCCTCGTGAGTGACCCGTTCGCCGACGCCGTGCCCCCCGGCCAGCGCATCGTCGTGTCGGACGGGATGCTCCAGGCCGAGATCGACACCGGCGACCGCACCATCCACCGCCGCCTGGCGGAGATGTCGTCCGGCCGGATCGCCGCGATCCTCGATTGGCAGCGCCGCTTCGGCGTCCCGGTCCTGCCGCTCTCCTCGGCGGAGGAGACGCTGCCGCAGATGCGACGCCTGATGGGGCTCGCGCCCGGATGAACGGGGATGTGCCGCACGTCGACAATCTCGTCGACTATATCAACCGCCTCGCCGAGCCGCCGGTCCCCGCCCCCGTGCCGCTGACGCCGGAGACCGGAGGTTGGGTCGTGCTCGCAATCCTCCTCGCCCTCGCCCTCCTCGCGCTTGTCTGGTGGGTGGTGCGGCGACGCCGGGCGAACGCCTACCGCCGCGCCGCGCTTATCGCGCTCGCCGCCGCGGGGGACGACCCGGCCGAGATCGCGGCGATCCTGCGCCGCACCGCGCTCGCCGCCTGGCCGCGCACCCGCGTCGCGAGCCTCACGGGCGAGGCCTGGCTCGGCTTCCTCGACGCCTCCGGCGGCGACGGCGCGTTCAAGGCGGGGCCGGGCCGCGCGATCGTCGAGGCGCCCTTCCGCGCCGACGCCGCGCCCGCGCCCGGCCTCGCGGAGGCCGCCGAGCAATGGGTGCGCCACCACCGGCACGGGGCGGACGGGCCATGATCTCGCTGGGCCTGCCTTGGGCGCTCCTCCTCCTGCCGCTGCCCCTCCTCGTGTGGTGGCTCGTCCCGCCTCACCGCGAGGCGGTGCCCGCGCTCCGCTTCCCTTTCTTCCGCAGGATCGTGGAGACGAGCGGCGCGGCGCCGGGGCCGGGCGCCGTGGTGCTCACGCGCCGCCGCCTCCAAATGGCCGCCGCGATCGCGGTCTGGGCGCTCCTCGTCCTCGCCCTCGCCGAGCCGGAGCGGGTCGGCGCGCCGGTCGAGATCACCCGCGCCGCCCGCGACGTGGTGCTCGCGATCGACATCTCCGGTTCGATGGACACGCGCGACTTCCGCGGCACCGACGGCGCGCCCCAGCAACGCCTCGCCGCGGTGAAGACGGTGCTGCGCGGCTTCGTGGAGGGCCGCGAGGGCGACCGCATGGCGCTGATCGTGTTCGGCTCCAAGGCCTATGTGCAGGCCCCGCTCACCGACGACCTCACCACGATCCTCGAACTCCTCGACGACACCGCGGTCGGGATGGCCGGTCCGCACACGGCGCTCGGCGACGCGATCGGCCTTGCGATCCGCACCTTCGAGGCGAGCGACATCGAGCAGCGCCTCCTCATCCTCCTCTCCGACGGCAGCGACACGGCGAGCCGGATGAGCCCGGTGAACGCGGCCGAGATCGCGGCGGACAAGGGCGTCGCGATCTTCACCATCGGCGTCGGCGACCCGAACGCGTCGGGCGAGAACCGGGTCGACCTCGACGCGCTGAACGACATCGCGCGGCGGACCGGCGGCGAATATTTCTACGCCGCCGACGAGGCCGCGCTCGACGCCGTCTACGATCGCATCGACACGCTCGCCCCGCGCGAGGTGGAGACGCTCTCCTACCGCCCGCGCCAGTCGCTCGCTCACATCCCGCTCGCCCTCGCCGCGCTGATCGGCCTCCTGTCGACCGCCTTCCTGCATTTCACCTCCCGCCGGAGGGCCCTCGCATGAGCGAATTCGCCCTGGCGCTCGACGCGTTCCACTTCATCCGGCCGGCCTGGCTTCTCCTCCTCCTGCCGATCGCCGCGCTCTGGTGGCACGTGCGGCGCCATCGCGGGCAGCGGGCGCTGCCGCAGGCGGGCCTCGCCCCGCACCTCCATGCGGCGCTGACGGTCGGCGGTGGCGGCCGGCGACGCTTCGTGCCTATCGACGGGGTCACGCTCGTCCTCGCGCTCGCCACCCTCGGTGCGGCGGGGCCGACATGGTCGCGCGTGCCGGACCCGTTCGTCGCCCAGTCCGCGCCCCTCGTCGTCGTCCTCGAAGTGACGCCCTCGATGGAGACGAGCGACATCGCCCCCTCGCGTCTCGCGCGCGGCAAGCAGAAGATCCGCGACCTCCTCGACCTGCGCGCAGGGGCTCGCACCGCGCTCGTCGCCTATGCCGGGACGGCGCATAGTGTGGTGCCGATGACGGAGGATCCGGGCGTGATGGTCCCCTATCTCGAAGGGCTCGACCCCGCCGTGATGCCCCAGGAGGGGAACCGCGCGGCCGCCGCCCTCACCCTCGCAACCGGCATCCTCGCCGGGGAGGACGGGCCGGGCGGGATCCTCTTCGTCACCGACGGGATCGATCCCGCCGACGTCGCCGCACTCGACGGCGCGCCGGCGCTGGCGGCCCTCGCGATGCTGCCCGAGGGCGTCGCCGACAGGGGCCTCGATACGCTGTCGGCGCCGGTGATCCGCGTGAGCCCGGACGGGTCGGACGTCGCCCGGATCGACCGGACGCTGAACGCCGCCTACCGCGAGGCGATGCTCCAGAACAGCGACCAACCATGGGAGGACCGGGGCAACTGGCTCGCACTCCCCGCCGCCCTGCTCGGCCTCCTCTGGTTCCGCCGGGGGTGGACGATGCGCTGGGCCGTCCTCGCCCTCTTCCTGGCGCTCGCCCCGCCGCCGGCCGAGGCCGGGCCGATCGACTGGTTCCTGACGCCCGACCAGCAGGGCCGCCTCGCCTTCGAGAACCGCGAGTACAAGCGCGCCGCGACCCTCTTCACCGACCCGCTCTGGCGCGGCTACGCCCTCTATCGGGACGGGCAATACAAAGAGGCGATGGACGTGCTCGGCCGCCTCGACACGGCCGAGGCCGCGTTCATCGCGGGAATGGCGGCGATCAAGGGGCAGACCTATCGCGACGGGGTGCGCGCGTTCCAGACCGCGCTCGACCGCGATCCGGACTATCCGAACGCCGCGGAGAATCTCGCCGTCGCGAAGGACATCGTCGACTACATCGAGCGGGTGCGCGAAGCATCCGATACCGGCGAGGATCGCGGCATCGGTGCGGACGATGTCGTCTTCGACAACGAGTCGGGCCGCGGGGCGGAGACCGAGATCGAGGGGCCGGACGATGGCGGCCCCGCCATCCTCACCACCGAGGAGTGGATGAACACGGTCGACACCCGCACCGGCGACTTCCTGCGCCAGCGCTTCGCGATGGAGGCGAACCGCAAGCCCCAGGCGGACACGGCGGGCACGGCGGGCGCGGCGGAGACACCGCGATGATCCGCGCGCTCCTCCTCCTCCTCGCCCTCCTCGCCCCGCACCCGGCGTGGGCGCAGGACGACACCGCCCCGCGCCTCACCATGGACGTCGACAAGACCGAGACGGTGCCGGGGCAGGCCGTCTCGATCCGCCTCACCGTGCTGGTGCCGACCTTCATGCCCAACCCGCCGATCTGGCCGAGCTTCGAGGCGCCGAACCTCCTCGTGCGCGTCGCCTCGACCGGGCCGACGAGCCAGCGCATCGGCGGGGAAACATGGGCCGGCATCAGCCGCCGCTATCTCGTGACGCCGATGGTGCCGGGCCGCGTGACGCTGCGCTCCGCCGCCGTGACCGTCACCTATGCGGACCCGGAGACCAACGCGCCGGTGAAGGCGACGCTTCCGGCCGAGCCGATCACCCTCACCGGAACGATCCCGCCGGGCGCGGAGGGGCTCGACCCCTTCCTCGCCGCAGACGCGGTGAGCCTCAAGGAGACCGTCGAGGGGACGCCGGACGCGATGGTGCCTGGCGACAGCGTGACCCGCACCGTGGTCGCGAGCATCCGCGGCACCTCCCCGATGTTCCTGCCGACCCTCCTCCCGCCGACGCCGATCGACGGGGTGCGGCTCTACCCCGACGAGCCCGTGCTGGAAGAGAAGAACGAGCGCGGCGCGATCACCGGGACGCGCACCGAGCGGGTGACGATGGTGGCCGAGGGCGGCGGATCCGGCGCGGCGGCCCCCGTCGCGCTCGACTGGTTCAACCTGCGCACCGGCAAGGTGGAGACCGCCCGCGCCGAAGGCTTTGCGGTGAAGGTCGACGGCCCGCCGGCCGCCTCCACGCTGCCGGCCGAGCCCGTCGACTGGCGCGCCGTCGCGCTCGCCGCCATTCTCGGCCTCGCCCTGGTGGGGGCGCTCGTCGCGCTCGTGCGCCGGGTCGGCCCGCCGCTTCTCGCCGCGATCCGCGTCCGGCGCGCGGCCCGCCTCGCCTCCGAAGCGCACGCCTTCTCCGTCCTGATGCGCACCATCGCGGCGCACGACCATCCGGCCCTGCGGCCCGCGCTCGACACCTGGGCCGCCCGCGCCCACGGCCCCGACCCGCGCGAGGACCCCGGACTCGCCGCAGCCCTCGCCGCCCTCGGCGCCGCCCGCTACGGCACGCGGACCGGCGACGATGCCGACGCCTGGCAAAAGATCCGCGCCGCGCTGCAAGACGTGCGACAAAGGCAGGCGGACCACCGCATCACGACCGCCCTTCCTCCATTGAACCCGGCCGTATGAAATTGAAACTGTCCCTCACCGCCCTCCTCGTCGCTCTGTCGACCTTCCTCGCGCCGATGGCGGTGGGCCAGGACGCGCCGGATTATGTGGGCTCAGCGACCTGCGCGACCTGCCATATGGACGTCACCGAGCGCTGGGCCGGATCCGACCACGCGCTCGCCTGGACGAAGCCGACGGCCGAGACGGTCAAGGCCGATTTCCACGGGACGGAGTTCACCCACGACGGGATGACCGCGCGCTTCCGGGTCGAGAAAGGATCCTACTACGTCACCGTCACCGAGAAGGACGGCACGACGCGGGACTATCGGGTCCACTCCGTCGCCGGGGTGAAGCCGCTCCAGCAATATCTGATCGAGACCGAGCCGGGGCGCCTCCAGAGCTTCGATGTCGTCTGGGACACCGAGAAGGGCGGCTGGTTCCACCTCTATCCGGACCAGAACCTGCCGCCGTCCGACGCCCTGCACTGGACCGGCCCCTACAAGAACTGGAACGGGCGCTGCGCGGTCTGCCACGCGACGGGCTTTGAGAAGAATTACGACCCGCACGCGAAGACCTTCGCCTCGACCGCGGTGGAGATCAGCGTCGGTTGCGAGGCCTGCCACGGGCCGGGGAGCGCGCACGTCGACGCAGCGAGGGCGCCCGGCGGCGCGGCGTCTCCCGTCCCGCTCCTGATGTCGAAGGCGACCGAGCCGCAGGCGATGATCGAGCAGTGCGCCGGATGCCATTCGCGCCGCGCCGCCTACGAGGCCGACAGCCCGACACCCGGCACGCCCTATCACGACAGCTACCAGCTCTCGGTGCTGCGCCCCGGCCTCTACCATGCCGACGGGCAGATCCTCGACGAGGTCTATGTCTATGGCTCGTTCCTGCAGTCGAAGATGTATGCGCGGGGGGTGACCTGCCTCAACTGCCACGACCCGCACTCGACCGAGCTGAAGGCCGAGGGCAACGCCGTCTGCACCCAGTGCCACAACCCGGCCGGCAACCCCGCCTTTCCGACGCTGCGGCCCGCCGACTATGACAGCCCCGCCCACACCTTCCACGCCGAGGGCACCGAAGGCGCCGCCTGCAAGAGCTGCCACATGGTCGAGCGCGTCTACATGGGCAACGACTGGCGCGCCGACCATTCGTTCCGCATCCCGCGGCCGGATCTCTCGGCCGCGACCGGCGCGCCGGACGCCTGCACCACCTGCCACACCGACCGCGACGCCGCCTGGGCGGCGGACCAGATCGCGGCCTGGTACCCCGACCCGCGCAATCGCGGGCCGCATTACGGCACGGTCTTCGCGCGCGGGCGCGAGAACCCGGCCGCGGCCGCGGGCGACCTCGCCGCGATCGTGGAGGACGAGGGGCAGTCCGGCATCGTGCGCGCGACGGCGCTGTCGCTCCTCGAAGGGTCGGGCGATGCCGCGATCGCGGAGCGCCTCGCCACCTATCTCGCGGACGATGACCCGCTGGTGCGCAGCGCCGCGGTGAGCATCCAGCGCCTCGCCCCGCCGCAGGACCGGGTGCTGCGCCTCCTCGACCTCCTCGACGATCCATCCCGCTCGGTGCGGATGGAGGCCGCGCGCGCCCTCCTCGACGCGCCGATCGCCCGCCTCCCCGGCGTCCACGCGCAAAATCTGCAGAACGCGCTCGCCGAATGGCGGGCCTCGCTCGCGAGCAATCTCGATTTTCCGGAGACCCACCTCCAGCTCGGCGGCCTCGCGCTCGTGATGCGCAATGCGCCGGCGGCGAGCGCAGCCTTCCGCGAGGTGGTGGAGATGGACCCGCAGCGGATCGACGCCTGGGTGATGCTCGCGCGCATCGCCGCCTCGACCGAGGGGACGAACGCCGCGACGCAGATCCTGCGGGACGCGCACGCCGCGAACCCGGACGATCCGACGATCCGGGCCTATCTCGGGTTGCCGGCCGGGGCGAACTGAGCCCCCGCCGGCCTTGGTGCCGCCCCGCACCCATCGGCGCGGGGCGTTCGCGGACCTCAGGCCGCGATCGTCATGCCGGCCTTAGGCCGCGGCGTGGTGGAGGCGCTGCGTGAAGACCGGCGAGCGCGTCGCGCCCGAGAGCGCCTTCGCCCCGGCGAGGATCGCGAGATCGACGAGCGGCTCCAAGAGGATCACCGTCATGTAGGCTCCGCCGAAGGAGGCGACGGCGGTGAGGTTCGCGGCCGTGAAGCCGCCCCCATAGAGCGCCCAGAAGGCGACCCAGGCGACGATCCCGCCCTGATAGGCCGTCGAGAGGGAGAGGGCCTGGAGGTAGGTCACCTCCACATAGGGCGTGCGCGGCGCGATGATGCGGCGCGCGAGCAGGCTGAGCCCCCAGAGCGGCACGATGAGCGTCGTGACGTTCATGCCGTATTGGGGCAGGTCGAACGGGGCGAAGAAGAGGCCCTGGATGAGGAGCCCCAGCGCGAGCCCGATCGAGGCCGCCCCGGCGCCGAACATCAGGAAGAGCGTGGAGCCGAGGATGAGATGGACCTCGGACACGCCGACCGGATGATGCGGCAGGATCTCGAAGAAGCCGAAGACGAGCGCGGTCGTCGCGAGGCTGCGCACCGCGAGCGCGGCGAGGCCGCCATCGTTGCGGATGCTGTCGGCCGCCATCTTGCCGATGAGGGCGAACGAGGCCGCCGCCGTCGCATAGGAGAGCGTGATCTTGGCGCCGTCGACGACGCCAGGTTCAATGTGCATGGATTGTCCTTTCCGCACCCACCGTGCGGTTTTGCTTCAGGTTGCCATGAGACGTCATGGCGCGCCGATGGCAGGTCTCCTGGCTTGCGGGTCCTCGCTCGCCCCACCTTCCCGGCCGTCGGCCAGTGGCGTTTCGGGGTTCGCTCGCCGCTCACAGTTGCGGGGGCAGCCGCGGATTAGAGTCCCGGATTGGGTCCCTCTCACCGCGTTCCCTTTTCATCTCCGGAGCTTCTGCTCGTGGAGAACCATCGGGCGCGACTATCCTGGATCGGGCGCGCCGCTTCAAGGCCCTGCCCGCTTCGTTTCGTGGGGATGTGGATGCGTCTAGGCCAAGGCGCGGCGGCGCACGCCGAGACCGCGCGCGGCGAGCCGCTCCACCAAGGCGAGGCCGAGCTCGATCGTCATCGCGAGGAGCGCCGCCGGGAGCGCGCCGGCGAAGAGGCGCACCGGGTCCATCATGGCGATGCCCTGGAGGATGAGGTCGCCGAGCCCGCCCGCCCCGACAAAGGCGGCGAGCGTCGTCACCGCGACGCCCTCCACCGCCGCCGTCCGCACGCCGCCGAGGATCGCGGGGAGCGCGAGCGGCAGGCGCACGAGGAGGAGCGACTGGCGCCGGTCGAGGCCGAGGGCGAGGTCGGCCTCGGCAAGGGCAGGGTCGATGCCCTTCAGCCCCGTATAGGCATTCAGATAGATCGGCAGGAGCGCGCGCAGCGTCAGCGCCACGATCGCCGGGGCGAATCCGATGCCGAAGATCGGCACGGCGAGGCCGAGGAGCGCGATCGAAGGCACGCACTGGGCAAGGTTCGCGAAGGCGAGCGACCAGCGCGCGACGGACGGGATGGACACCGAGGCGATCGCGAGCGGCAGGCCGATCGCGATCGCGAGACCGATGGCGCTCGCCGTCAGCGCGATGTGGTCACCGGTGAGCCTCAGGATTTGCGTCTGGTGGGACGCGAAGAAGTCGAGGAGATCGCCGATCATAGGCGGCCCGCGAGCCGTTCGAGCTGGCGCAGCGCCGCGTCGAGCGCGAGCGCCAAGAGGACGATCGGCAGCACCCCGGCGACGATCGTGTCGTTGTCGAGCGTCGCGATCCCGCGGAAGACGAGCCGGCCGAGCCCGCCCGCCCCGATATAGGCCGCGATCGTCGCGATCCCGACGCCCATCACGGCCGCGACGCGGATCCCGGCGACGATGAGGGGGAGCGCTGCGGGAAGGTCCACCATGCGCAGGCGCTGCCAGTCGGAGAGGCCGAGCCCGATCGCGGTCTCGCGCTGGGCCGCCGGCACCCCGGCGAGCCCGACCGCGGTGTTGCGGGTGATGACGAGCAGCGAATAGACCGCCTGCCCGATGATGGCGGTGTCCGTCCCGAGCCCGGTGATGGGAATCAGGAAGGCGAAGAGGGCAAGGCTCGGCGTGATGTAGAGGAGGCCGGTCACGAGGAGGACCGGCATCTCCAGCCGCCGGAACCGGTCGACGAGGATGCCGAGCGGCACCGCGATCACCACGGCGAGGAGGATCCCGCCGAACACGATGGCGGCGTGCTCGCCGAGGAGCTTCAGGATCTGGTCGGGGTGGGCGAGGATGTAGTTCACGACGGGTCGGCCCGGCCGATCGCCGCGACGATGGCGTCGAACACGGCGGCGATCGCGACGGGTCCCTTGCCCGCGGGCACGAGGTCGATCCGGGCCGGGAGCGGCTCGCCCGCCGCGAACCGGGCGAGAAGCGCGGCGAGCGTCGTCGACGCGGGGACGCTCATCGCTGGGCCCGAGAGGTCCACCGGCGCGCGCGGCAGGTCCGCGATCTCGGTGAGCCGCACCACCTCCGACGCCCCGACCTGCTGGAGGAAGCGCTGCACGAAGGGGCCGCTCGGCTTCAGGAGGAGATCGCGCGGGCTCGCCTGCTGGACCACCCGCCCCTCATCCATCAGCACGATGCTGTCGGCGAGCGCGAAGGCCTCCGACAGGTCGTGGGTGACGAGGATGATCGTCTTGCCGAGCCGGCGCTGGATCGCCTTCAGCTCGGACTGGAGCTGGGGGCGCAGGAGCGGATCGACCGCGCCGAACGGCTCGTCCATCAGGACGATGTCGGGATCGGCCGCGAGCGCGCGGGCGACCCCGACGCGCTGCTGCTGCCCGCCCGAGAGCTCCGCCGGATGACGGTCGATGAGCGCGTCGGAGAGGCCTACCAAGGTGAGGAGCTCGGCCGCCCGCGCTCGCCGCCGCGCGCGCCCCTCCCCCGCAAGGCGGAGCGGGAGGGCGATGTTCGCCCCCACCGACATGTGCGGAAAGAGGCCGACCTGCTGGATGACGTAGCCGATGCTGCGCCTCAGCCGCACCGGGTCGAGCGACTCGATGTCCTCGCCGCGCACGCGGATGGTGCCGCCGTTCGCCGGGACGACGCGGTTGATCATCTTCAGCGTCGTCGTCTTGCCGCAGCCGGAGGGGCCGATGAGGACGCAGATCTCCCCCTTGCCGACCGAGAGCGACACGTCGCGCACCGCCTCGAACGCGCCGAAGCGCTTGTCGACGCCGACGAGCTCGACCGCGAAGGGGGAAGAGACGACGTCCCGCAACGCTCAGTGCACCTTCATCGCGATGCCGTGCTTCTGGCCGAGCACGCGCAGGCGCGCCGACAGATCGCGCGCGATCTCGAGACTGTCCTCCAACGGATAGCGGTCGATCTCGAAGTCGAAGAGGGTCTTCAGCGTGTCCTTGGCGACGTCGGTCAGCACCATCGCGCCGTCATCCTCGAAGCGCTCGATCCCCTCCGCCTTCTGCGCGGCGACATTCACCGCGATCGCCGCCTCGCGCGTGACGCCCTGCGGCAGGGCGAGGGTGGGCTCCGGCCACAGCACCACCGGATAGCCGCCGACCATCCCGTCCGGCCCCGGCACGTGCACCACCTCGCCCGAGCCGTTCAGCCAGGCCGTCATCGTGCTCATGGCGGAGGCGGCGACGACCCATGTCGCGCCGGACGCGCCGGGAATGCGCGCAGTGTCCGGCACCTTCGCGAGGAGGGCCGGAATGTCGAGCATGTCGGTCACGTCCGTGCCGTCGAGCCCGATGCGGACGACGAAGTCGAGCCCGCGGCTGTTGCCGTGCATCAGCACATTGTAGGCGTGGAAATGGTGGGCGACGACGTGGACATCGACCCGCGCCATCGAGACCGAGAGCGCCTTCGCCGCGAGATGGCGCAGCGGCGCGATGAGGAGGTCGCCATTGCCGATCCCGGCGAGCGGGGCGAGGCCTGCCCGCGCGAGCGCCGGGTTCGTCCCGTCCGGATAGGCCGAGTTGATGACGGCGACGGTGATGCCGGAGGCCTTCACCGCCTTCATCAGGCGGTAGGCGAGCGCGGCGTGGCCGGGCGCCCAGATCCCGGACCCCGCCCCGACCGCGTGAAGCTGGGCCTTGACGGATTCGGGCAGGAGATCACGCAGCCACCAGCTCGCGAGCGTCGTCGCGTTGAAGATGAGGTCGGGCTTCTCCTGCCCGATCAGCGCGGCGGTCGCGTCGATTTCGGCGAGGTTGCCGTGCCGGAAGACGACGTCCGGCGTGTGGCCCCAGCAGAGCGCGCCCTGAAGGACGGAGTTCATCTTCCGCATCCCGTGGTCGGCGTCGACATCGACCCCGACGATGCGGCCGCGGAAGGTCGGGGACCGGGCGAGAAGCTCGGCGACCAGTCCGCCGAGCTCCCCGAGCCCCATGATCATCACGCATTGGTGGGCCTTCATGCCGACGGCTCCGCCAGAACCCGAACCCGCTCGCTCACTCGATGACCCCTTTGGCCTTCAGGGCTTCCGCTGCGACCTCCTCGGCCGGGCGCTTGTCGATATCGACGGCGGCGTTGAGCTCGATCATCTCGGCCGCGGTGAAGAGGCCGCCGAGCTTCTCGAGCGCCTCGGCGACCGCCGGGTTCTCCTTGACCGTCTCCATCCGGATGACCGGCGTGAGGTAGTAGGGCGGGAAGAACATCTTGTCGTCTTCGAGGACGACGAGGTCGTTCGCCTTGATGCGCGCGTCGGTGGTGAAGACGGAGATGACGTCGACCGCGCCCGACGCGATCGCCTGGTAGACGAGGCCCGGATCCATGCCGCGGCTGTCGCCGAACTTCATGCCGTAGGTGGATTCAAGGCCCGGCAGCGCGTCCGGCCGGACGAGGAATTCCTGCGTCGAGCCGATGGTGAGGTCGCCCGCCTTCTCGACGAGGTCCGACATCGTCTTGAGGCCGAGCTCTTCGGCCTTCTCCCGCTTCATCGCGAGGGCGTAGGTGTCGTTGAAGCCGAACGGGGAGAGCCAGGTGCTCTCGAACTGCCGCTCATACTCTTCCTTCACCGTGTCGTAGACGACGGCCGGATCGTTGTTCACCGGGAGCTTCAGCTGCACGAGCAGCGCGGTGCCGGTGTATTCGGGGTAGGTGTCGATCTCCCCCGACAGGAGCGCCTGGTGGATCACCCCGGTGCCGCCGAGGCCGATCTGGCGCTCGACCGGGATCCCCGCCGCCTCCAGCGCATCGGCCATCATGTGGGCCGCGAGGATGCTCTCGGTGTAGTTCTTGGACGCGACGATCACCGCGTCGGCCGCGTTCGCCGCGACGGGGGCGAGGAGGATGGCCGCGCAGGCCAAGCCGTTCAGCAGGAAGGATCGACTGTTCCGCATGGGATGGGCTCCGCTTCTGACGGGCCTAGCGAACGGCCGGCGGGGGCCTTCAGGCAAGCCGCCAAAGTGACGTCACTTTGGCGACTTGCGCCGTCGGGCGCGGCGTGGCCTCCTCGTCTCGTATGCCCGATCCGTCTTCCCCGACCGAAGGAGAGAGCGCGCCGACCGGCCTGCCGAGCTGGCCGGAGGAGCGCCTCACGCTCATGCTGGTCGGCCTCGGCGAGGTCGGCACCCGCCTCCTCCACGCCCTCGCCTCGCGCGTGCCGGACCATGTGCGGATCGTGGTCGTCAGCCGCGACCGGGGGCGCGCGCGTCCGAAGGTGTCGGCGGCGCGGCTCGCGGCGAGCTATGTCGAGCGGTACCCGGAGATCGACCTGCGCTGTCTCGACATCGCCGACGCCGCCCGCCTCGTCGATCTCATCGGCGAGAGCGCGCCTTCGGTGATCGTCAACACCGCCTCGCGCTCGCCCTGGTGGGCGCGGGCGCTGCTCCCGGCCCCGATCCGCGCCCGCCTCGAGATGGTCGGCGCGGGGCCGGGCCTCTGGGCGCCCGGCCACCTCGCCCTCACCGCCCGCCTCGTCGCCGCGCGCGACGCCGCGGCGCCCGGCACAATGCTCGTCAACACCGCCTATCCGGACGTCGTGAACCCGGCGCTCGCCCGGCGGAGCGTCGGCCCCATCGTCGGCGCGGGCAATCTCGACCTCCTCGTCCCCGCGGCGCGCAGCGTCATCGCGCGCGGCCTCGGGTGCCCGACACGTGATGTCCGCCTCGCCCTCGTCGCGCACAATTTCCACTCTTCCGGAATCCTGACGGGGAGCCCGATCGGGGACCTCCGGCCGCTGATGCGCCTCTATGTCGACGGTGCGGACCGGACGGGGACGGTCGACACCGAGATCCTGTGGCGCCGGATCAAGGACGAGGCGCCGATCCCGCAGGGCTCGGCCGCGGCGACGGTCCTCGTCGGCTCGCTGGTGCGGATGCTGCGCGGCCTCCTCTCCGCCACCCCCGTGCGCACCCATGCACCGGGGCCGAACGGGCTTGCGGGCGGCTATCCGGTCCGGGTGAGCCGAACCGGGATCGAGATCGACCTGCCGCCCGAGATCAGCCTCGAGGCCGCCATCGACGTCAACCGCGCCGGCCAGCGCGCCGAGGGAATCGAGTTCATCCGCGAGGACGGGGCGCTGGTGCTGACGGAGACCGCGCGCGAGGTGCTCGGCGAGGTGTTCGGCCTTAGCCGCGACGCGATCCCGCCGGACGAGGCGGAGGATTTCTCGAGCCGCCTCCTCGCGAGCCTCGACGAGCTCGCGCGGCGGTACGGCATCTACCTCCCCGCCTTCGACCCGCAGCGGCAGGCCGGCTGAGCCCGCTCAACGTTCGCGATCGAGAAGCTCGCGCTGCAGCTTCTCGCTGATCGCCTCCAAGATCCAGGTGTTCCGAGACACGTATCCGGCGCGATTTCGCAAGGAACGGTCAATCTGGTCGAAGACGAACCGTGCCGCACGGAGCGTAAAACGAATCTCCTCCAGGTCACGATCCGACCGTTCCGGTTTTTCGCTCACACTCGACCGACTATTTTCGAGGGATAGGGCGCAATTCGCTGCACGGGCTGCGGTTGGCGAAGGTGCGATTGCTCCGGATGTCTGTCAAGTTCGCAGGGTGAGACCGGCGCACCGGAACCACCGCGCGGCCCGCTCGGCGCGCCTCGGCGCCGCGCCGCCCATAGGCATCGGCGAAAATTTGTCTCCAATTGTCGCGGCCGCGCGGATCGCCCCATTTTGCGACAAAGCTCTTGCTGATCGCCCCCGGCGCCCCGGCCTATCGTCGTGCGCATCGCCCGGCTCCGGGCGCACGACCATCACACGCAAAATCGAGAGGCTCGATGTCCATTCGGCGCATCATCTTCTGGGCGCATCTCATCGCGGGCGTCGCGGTGGGGCTCGTCGTCCTCGTCCTGTCGGCGACCGGCGTCCTCCTCACCTACGAGCGCCAGATCATCGCCTTCGCCGAGCATCAGGCGTTCGCGGTCAACGATCCGGACGGGACGCGCCTCGGCATCGACGCCCTCGGCGAGGCGGCGCGCGCGGCGCTCGGCGACGGCGGATCGCTCGTCATCACGCGCGATCCGGAGGGCCCGGTCAAAGCCGTCGCCGGGCGGCGCGAGCAGGTCTTCCTCGATCCCGCGACGGGCGCGGTGATCGGCACCGGGGTGGAGGCGGTGGAGACTTTCTTCGGCGCGGTCACCGCGCTGCACCGCTGGTTCGCGCTGGAGGGCGAGGCGCGCTCGGTCGCGCGCACGGTCACGGGCGCGGCGAACCTTGTCTTCCTCTTCATCATCCTGTCGGGCCTCTTCCTGTGGTTCCCGCGGCGCTGGCGCTGGCCGCTCCTCAAGACCCATCTCGTCTTCCGCCGCGGCCTGCCGACCGCGAAGGCGCGCGACTATAATTGGCACCACGTCTTCGGGATCTGGGCGATCGCGCCGCTCTTCCTCATCATCGTGTCGGGGGTCGTCATCTCCTATCCGTGGGCGAGCGACCTCGTCTTCAAGGCCTACGGCGAGGCGCCGGTGCGCGGCCGCGGCGGCCCGCCCGCGGGCGGGGGCGGCGACCGGACCCCCGCCTTGCTCGCGCCCGTGACGGACCCGATCTCACTCTCCGCCGCCGTCGAGGCCGCGTCGGAAGTCCATCCCGACTGGCGCACGCTGACCGTCACGCTCCCCGCCGCGGACGCCGCCACCGTCCGCGTCGCGATCGACCGGGGCAACGGTGCGCAGGCGGCGTTGCGGGACACCGCGCTCGTCTCGCGCGCCGACGGCGCGGTCCTGTCGGTCACAGGCAACGAGGCGGATTCGCCGGGGCGCAAGGCGCGGGTCTGGATGCGCTTCATCCACACCGGCGAGGTCTACGGCCTCGTCGGGCAGACGATCGCCGGGCTCGCCTCTCTCGCCGCGTGCTTCCTCGTGTGGACCGGCCTCGCCCTCGCCTGGCGCCGCCTCGTCCAACCGATGCTGCGCCGGCGCGCCCGCACCAAGGCCGAGCCGGCGACGGCAAGCCGCTAGCTGTGAACTCTCAGGAGGTTGTTCACCCGCATCGGGGTTAGGCTGGGATCGCCAAACCTCCAGTCGGACCCTGATGGGATGAACAACCCGCACAAGAATGCGCGCACGACGGTTCACAGTCGAGCGCTGATCGTGACACGACGGGCCGAAGGACGGCCGGTCAGGCGGATCGCGGAAGAGCTCGGGATCTCGGAGCGGACGGTCTTCAAATGGCTGCGGCGCCACCGCGAAGGCGGGGTGGAGGCGCTGGCCAACGGCGCCAGTGCCGCGCCGCCCGCCGCCTGCCTGAACGCTTCGGTTGCGGCAGCTGTGCGCTTGCGACGCGAGTATCGCCTCACGGCCGCCGAGATCGCGCACAAGCTGCGCCTGGCGCGCTCCACCGTGGCGCGATGGCTCCACCGCGCAGGCCTCGGCCGCTTGAAGGCGCTCGAGCCGAAAGAGCCGCCGAGGCGCTATCAACGCGAGCGCCCGGGCGAACTCATCCACCTCGACATCAAGAAGCTCGGACGGTTCGAGCGGGCAGGCCATCGCGTCACCGGTTCCCGTCAGGGGCACCGCAACAGGGGAGCCGGCTGGGACTTCGTGCACGTCGCCATCGACGACGCCACGCGGCTCGCCTATGTCGAGATCCTCGCCGACGAGAAGCGCGGCACCACGACGGGCTTCCTCGTGCGCGCACTCCGTTGGTTCCGCAGCCGCGGCGTGCGCGTGGAGCGCGTCATGACCGACAATGGCTCGGCCTATGTTTCCAAACTCTTTGCCAAGGCTCTGCGTTGGCTCGGCATCCGCCACATCCGCACGCGGCCCTATACGCCGAAGACCAACGGCAAGGCCGAGCGCTTCATCCAGACGCTCCTGAGGGAATGGGCCTACGCTGTTCCCTATCCCTCTTCAGCCAGCCGCGCGCGCGATCTGCCGAGGTGGCTCATGTGGTACAATCGCAATCGCCAACACGCCGCGCTCGCCGGCCTATCTCCCGAGACTGCGCTGAACAACCTCGCGAGAAATCACAGCTAGCGCGCTTGCCGCTCAGGTTGAATCAACCTGAGCGAAGAGCAATCGCGCCAGACCAATGGAGCGAAAGACGGCGGCTCAGAGATCGAGCCGCCGCAGCCGCAGCGCGTTGGTGATGACCGAGACGGAGGAGAGCGACATCGCCGCCGCCGCGATCATCGGCGACAGGAGGAGGCCGAAGACCGGGTAGAGGACGCCCGCCGCGATCGGCACCCCGGCGGCGTTGTAGACGAAGGCGAAGAAGAGATTCTGCTTGATGTTGCGCAGCGTCGCCCGCGCGAGCTTGCGCGCCCGCACGATGCCGACGAGATCGCCGCCGAGGAGCGTGAGCCCCGCGCTCTCCACCGCCACGTCCGCCCCGGTGCCCATCGCGATGCCGACATCGGCCGCGGCGAGCGCCGGCGCGTCGTTGACCCCATCCCCCGCCATCGCGACCGAGCGGCCCGCCGCGTGAAGCTCGTCGACGAGGCGCTTCTTGCCCTCCGGCAGCACCCCGGCGCGCACCTCGTCGATGCCGAGCTTGCGGGCGACCGCCTCGGCGGTGCGCTGGTTGTCGCCGGTCGCCATGATCACGCGCAGCCCCGCGGCGTGGAGATCGCGCAGCGCCGCGACGCTCGTCGCCTTGATCGGGTCGGCGACCGCGACGATGCCGACGAGGCGCCCCCCCTCCCCGACGAACATCGCGGTCTTGCCGTCGGTCCTGAGCCGGTCGGCGGCCTCGTCCGCCGCTTCCGGGTCGATGCCGAGCCCCTCCATCAGGCCGCGATTGCCGAGCGCGACGCTCTTCCCGGCGACGCGGCCGGTGACGCCCTTGCCGGTGACCGCCTCGAAATCCTCCGCCTTGTCGAGCGCGATGCCGCGCGCGGCCGCCCCCGCCACGATCGCCTCCGCGAGCGGGTGCTCCGAGCCGCGCTCCAGAGACGCGGCGAGCGCCAGCACCTCGGCCTCGGAGAGGTCGGCGAGGGGCACGATGTCGGTGAGGGTCGGCTTGCCCTCCGTCAGCGTCCCCGTCTTGTCGACGATCAGCGTGTCGACGCGCGCCATCCGCTCGAGCGCCTCGGCGTCCTTGATGAGGACGCCGGCCTGCGCGCCCCGTCCGGCGGCGGTGGTGATCGAGATCGGCGTCGCGAGGCCGAGCGCGCAGGGGCAGGCGATGATGAGGACCGACACCGCGGCCGCCATCGCGAACACGAAGGCCGGGCTTGGGCCGAGCACCAGCCAGGCGACGAACGCGAGGAGCGCGACGCCCACCACGGTCGGCACGAAGATCTCCGACACGCGATCCGCGAGCCCCTGGATCGGAGCGCGCGAGCGGCGTGCCCCGGCCACCATGTCGACGATCTGGGCGAGCACCGTGTCCGACCCGACGGCGGTGGCGCGAATCGCGATCGTGCCGTTCTTGTTGATCGTGCCGCCGGTCACGCGGTCGCCCTCGACCTTCTCCACCGGGACGGGCTCGCCGGTGATCATGCTCTCGTCGACCGACGAGCGCCCCTCCACCACCTCCCCGTCGACGGGCACGCTGTCGCCCGGCCGCACGCGCAGAAGGTCGCCCGCGACGACATTCTCGAGCGGGGCGTCATATTCCGTCCCGTCCGCGAGGATGCGGCGCGCGGTCTTGGGGGCGAGGTCCATGAGGGCGCGGATGGCATCACCCGTGCGCTCGCGCGCCCGCAATTCCAGCACCTGGCCGACGAAGATCAGCGCGACGATCACCACCGCCGCCTCGTAGTAGGTGCCGACCATGCCGCCGGCCCGGTACTCTTCGGGAAAGACCCCCGGCAGGAAGGTCGCGACCAGCGAATAGACGTAGGCCGCGCCGACGCCGAGCGAGATGAGCGTCCACATGTTGGGGGAGCGGTTGCGGACCGAATCCCAGCCGCGGCGGAAGAAAGGGAGCGCGGCCCACAGGACGATCGGCGTCGCGAGCACGAATTCCACCCAGATGGCGGCCTCGTGCCCGATCCAGTCGCGCACCGGCAGGCCGAGCATCCCGCCCATGGTGAGGATCACGAGGGGGACCGCCGCCGCGACGCTCACCCAGAGCCGGCGCGTGAAGTCCGTGAGCTCGGCGCTCGGCTCGTCGGAGGGGACCATCGGCTCCAGCGCCATGCCGCAGATCGGGCACGCGCCCGGACCGTCCCGCACGATCTCGGGATGCATGGGGCAGGTCCATTTTGTGCCCTCGGCCACCCGCTCGCCCGCCGCCGCGGCATGGCCGGAGGCGTAGAAATAGGGGTCCGCCGCGAACTTCGTCTCGCAGCCCTCGGAGCAGAAATAATAGGTCTCGCCGCCGAAATCGGCCTTGCGTGCGTCGGGTTTGATCGCGACCGACATGCCGCAGACGGGATCCTTCGCCGTCGGCCCGCTCGTTGGTTCCGCCCCGTGGGAGCCGTGCCCCGCGTGGTCGTGATGATGGGGGTGTGTGGCCGCCATGTTGAGCCCTCCGCCTGACCTCGCCCCAAAGCTAGGGCTTCCCATGATTGGAAGGTCAAGGGTTGGCGGGACGATTGGCGCGCGAGGGCCTGCCTAGTCCAGAAAGTCGATGCCGTAATGCTCGCGCAGCCACAGGAGGCCGGGGCGCGCGCGCCGGCGGATGCGCTCCTGCGCGTCAGGCGGAAGCGTGAAGGGATCGCCGGGGATCTCGAGAAGCTCGCGCGCGTCGCGCACGGGCTCGAACTCCGGGTTCTCGCGCTTGCGCGCGCTGATGGCGAGCGCGGCCTGCAAGGAGATGCCGGTGTTGCGCCACTTGCGGTGGAGTTCGAGCGTGCTGGCGTCCCGCCCCGTCTGGTGGAGCAGATCGTCGACGACATCGCCGCCGACGAGCATATCCTTGGCGAAGACGCGGACCTTTACGTTATCCTTGCCGAAGAGATCGACCCATTTCTCGATCGTCTCCTTGTAATCGTAGAACGGCGGATGGGCGCAGACGTCGGCATACGTGCCGATACCGCGCTTCAGTCTCTGCTGACCTCGGGACGTGGCGAGACTGACCGGCTCGCGGACATAGATGATGACCGAGACGCTCGAGAAGACTGGCGACAGAGCCTCCGGCAGAAGACCAATATTGGCTCTGGAGACATAGTCGAAGCGTTCTGAACTGAGGAGCACCTCCTGGACGTCGGTGTGCTGTCCGATTGCATCGATATGCAATTTTAGCTCACCACTGGAGATGGATTGGGCAATGTAGTGATGGGCCGACTTGTCGCGGATAGAATAATATTTCTGTAGATAATTCCTCGGGTAATTAAGCCCTGTCAAACTCAGTGCATCACGGGATTTGGCAAAAGTTGCCTGAATACTGGTCGTGCCCGTTTTATGGGACCCGACATGGAGCCACAGATGCATACTCTCCTCTAAAATTGACGTCGATCAAGAGGAACGACCTAAAAGTATGCTTTTACGCATCAAACAATCGCTCTCTTAGAACAATACAACCGTGGCATCCTCATGTCTCCATGAAAATGCATATGTCATCGCCGCCGACGCACGCTTAGCCGCACGGCAGCGGGGACGGACGGCGCGCGGCACCGGCCTCAGGTCAGAACGCCTTTAAACTGAAGGGTTTGCGCCAACGCTGAGCCTTGTGCATCGCACAACCACGGCTCGAACCTCGGGAGCGCATAACAAGGGCGACCCGATATGCCCACCCCCCGCGCCGGACGCGGCGACCTTCTGCCACAGACGCGCCTGGCGCCGGCGTCTGCGCGGGAGGCCGGCGCGGCGGCCCGCACGGCGACCCCTGCGACGCGCCCCTCTCACTTCTCGGCGGGCGCCGGGTGCGCGCCAAAACCTCGTCCACCCCGCCGCGGCAGGCGCGCCGAGAGGTGGCGCGCCGCCATCAGGATCTCCGCGTGGAGGGGGTGACGCACCAGGGCAAGGCCCGCGTGCCAGCCGGCCCAGGCGCCGACCACCGCGAGGCCCGCCGACACCACCGGCATCTGCGCGCCGGAGAGGGCGACCATCGCCAGGGGGACGACCGCCGTGGCGGCGGCGACGGCGCCGCTGCGGGCCGCGACGCCGCCGATCTCGGCGAGGGCGAAGGGGACGAAGCGGCGCACGAAGAGGAGGACCACGATCGACTGGAACGCGATCGTGCCGCAGACGCTCCAGGCGACGACCGTGAGCCCGAAGGGAGCGGCGCCATAGAGGACCGCGAGCGCCAGCGGGATCGTCAGCAGGAAGGCGAACGCCATCTCGCGGATGCGGCCGACGGCGACGAGCACCGGGAATGCGAGGTGGCCCGGAAAGGCGAGCAGCCCGGCGAGCGCGAAGATGCGCACCAGCGGGATCGTCGCGAGCCACTGCTCGCCGAGGAGGAGGCGCACCACCGGATCGGCGAGGATCGCGAGGACGACGAGCGCCGGCCATTGGAGGGCCGTGAGGTGCGCAAGGCCCATGAGGTAGGGCGCGGCGAGCCCCTCGCGTGCGCGCACCCGCGCCGCCATCGCCGGCAGCACCACCGACTGCGCGGCCGGCAGCAGCATCCGCTCCGGCATCTGCGCGAGCGACAGGGCGCGGCCGTAGAGGCCGACGGCGGCGACGCCGAGGACGCGGCCGAGGATCACGCGCGGCAGATATTCGGCGAACATGCCGAGAAGGGTGACGACGCTCGACCACGCGCCGAAGCCGATCACCCCGCGCCACGCGACGAGGGTCGGCCGGAAGAGCCACGGCTCGGGCCGCAGCGCGAAGGCGATCGCCGCCGCGACGAACGCCGACACCACCGAACCCCACGCGAGGCTCTGCGCGCCGTGGCCGGACGCGGCGAGGCCGATGGAGGTCGCGACGTTCGCCCCCGTCGCCGAGAGGCCGATCAGGGCGACCGGCCCGAACGCCATGCCGCGCCGCAGGAGGGCGAGGCGCGGCGTCGCGATCGGGGCGAAGAGGAAGCCGATCGCGGCGATCCGGATCAGCGGGCCGAGCCCGTCCTCGCCATAGGCCGTCGCGAGGACGCCGGAGAGGGCGAAGATCGCCGCGCCGAGGACGAGCGAGAGGAGCGTCATCACCGTCGCCGCCGTCTGGGCGAAGGGGCGCGTCAGGTCCCGCTCCTGGATGAGGCAGGCCGCGAGGCCGAAATCGCGGAACGCCTCGATGAGGATCACGATCGCGCCCGAGACGAAGAAGAGGCCGACTTCGGCCGGCGTCAGGAGGCGCGAGACGACCACCATCATCGCGACCGTCAGGACCGCGCTGCCGACCTTGTCGGCGAGCGCGTAGGCGAGCGCGCTGCGGATCACGGACGCGAGCCCTCGCGCGGGACGTGGTGCACCGGCGGCCCGAGGCGCGGCGACGGACCGGGGCGCACATCGCGCGGCGCGGCGTCGCGCGAGGCGGTGTTGAAGCGCCGCTCGCGCAAATAGATCGCGGCCGTGCGCGCGGCGTCGCCGATGCGCGCGACGCGGCGCGCGGGGAGCGCGGCGGTGAGGCGACACTGCGCGGCAAGGCGCCGCCCCACCGCCTCGAGGCTGTGGCGATCCAGGACGAAGCCGCGCCCGAACGCGCCGAACGAGGCGCGCAGCGCCGCGTCCCCGGCAAGACGTCCGAGGATGCAATCGAGGGCGTCCGGCGCGGTGCTGCCGGAGCCGTAGAAGCCCTGGGTGATGAACTCTCCGGCCGTGTTCGGCGCGAAGAGGCGGGCATAGCCCCCTCCCCCGACGACGATCACGGGCTTCGCGAAGGCGAGCCCGCGCAGCGCCGAGCCGCCCATGCCGAGCACGATGTCGGCCCCGTCATAGGCGGGGCGCGGGTCGAGCATCGGCCCGGCGAGGATGATCGCGCGCCGCCTCAGCGTCCGGTTCGCCGCGTCGGCGAGGTGCGCGAGCCGGGCGCGCGCCTCCCCGTCCCCGACGATGACGAAGGTCAGCCGCGAGCGCGGGCCGGCACGGGTGACAGCCTCGATGGCGTCCTCAACCGGCCCGGCCTTCATGGTCTCGGCGAGGCGCGAGACGGAGACGAGGACCACCGCGTCCCGGTCGATGCCGAGGAGGCGGCGGAAGGCGCCGCCGTCGGCCGCCCCCGGCGCGTTCTGCGTGATGTCGACCGGCGGGAGCAGGAGGCCCGCATGGCGCCACCCCGCGCACACGGCGCGCGCGAGGGTCGCCTCGGTGCCGAACGTCGTCGGCACCTCGTGCGGCAGGACGCGGGTGAGGCTCATCATCATGTCGCTGATGAGGAGGGGCACGCCCCAGGGGAGGTGCACGCCGACATAGGCCTCGAGCCCCTGCCACCAGTCCCAGGCGTGGACGAGGTCGGGCTGCTCGCGCCGCACGAGGGCGCGCAGCGCCCGGATGCGGGCGGGCGCGGGGTGGAAGCGCGCGTCGGGCGCGGGGGCGAAGCGGAGCTGCTTCTCGTCGACGAGAGCGAGCATCGGCCCCGGCGTCGCGTGGACGATGACGTCGAAGCCGCTCCGGTCACGGAGCTCGGCGGCAAGCTCGATCGCGTTGGTCTGCGTGCCGCCGATCTCCAGACGATGGGCGAAGACGATGACTTTCATCTGACCCTACCCCTCTCGAAGCCGGTGTCAGCGCCGTTGCCGGAGCCTTTCCCGTGGTGGCCCGCCCCGACCCCCGCGACGAGGCCGGACGGGACGGGCATCGCCGCGTCGAGCGCGCGGAGCGCCGGACGAGCGCGCCCGAGTTCGGCGTCGAAATAGGCGATCACGTGGCCGAGCCCCTCGCGCAGCGGCACCGTCGGGCGCCAGCCGAGGCGCTCGGTCGCCTGCGTGATATCGGGCTTGCGCTGGCGCGGATCGTCCTGCGGCAGAGGCATGTAGACGAGCGGAGAGGACGAGTTCGCAAGCTCGATGACGAGCTCGGCGAGCTCCACCATCGTGAACTCGACCGGGTTGCCGAGATTGATCGGCCCCGCCGTCCCGACGGGTGCCGCCATCAGCGCCTTGAGGCCCACGACGAGATCCGAGACATAGCAGAAGGAGCGCGTCTGGAGGCCGGAGCCGTAGAGCGTCAGCGGCTCGCCGCGCAGCGCCTGGACCGCGAAATTGGAGACGACGCGCCCGTCGTCGGCGCGCATCCGCGGGCCGTACGTGTTGAAGATGCGCGCGACCCTCAGATCGAGCCCGAACTGGCGGCGATAGTCGAAGAACAGCGTCTCGGCGCAGCGCTTGCCCTCGTCATAGCAGGCGCGCGGGCCGATCGGGTTCACATTGCCCTGGTAGGTCTCGGGCTGCGGGTGGACCGCCGGGTCGCCATAGACCTCGCTGGTGGAGGCCTGGAGGACGCGGGCCTTGGTGTGGCGGGCGAGCTCCAGGATGTTGAGTGCGCCCATCACGTTCGTCTTCACCGTCTTCACCGGATCGAACTGGTAGTGGATCGGCGATGCGGGGCACGCGAGATTGTAGATCTCGTCCACCTCCAGCGCGATCGCGGTGGTCACGTCGTGGCGGACCACCTCGAATTTGTGCCGATGCAGGAGGTGGGCGATGTTCTTCTTCGAGCCCGTATGGAAATTGTCGAGGCAGATGACGATGTGGCCGTCTTCAAGCAGGCTCTCGCACAGGAACGAGCCGATGAAACCCGCTCCACCCGTGACGAGTATTGTCTTTTCGTCGGTCATTTGAACGGATCCTTGTCGATTGGTCTTCGTAAAACGAACCGAACTCAAACGCCGCGAAGCTTCAGGACGCAGGAGACCGTTCGCAGGATGATCGAGAGGTCGAACCAGAAGCCGAGATTGTCGATGTAGAACTCGTCGAGACGCTCTTGCGTGGCGACATCGGCCTCGCTGCGTTCGGAGATCTGCCAGAGGCCCGTCAGCCCCGGCATGACGGTGGCGCGCTTGGCGCGCATCTCCTCGCGCATGGCGGCGAGATGGTAGGCCGGGAAGGGCCGCGGCCCGACGAGGCTCATATCGCCGGCGAGGATGTTAAGAAGCTGGGGCAGTTCGTCGAGGCTCGTCGCCCGCAGGACCGGGCCGATCAGGGGCAGGATGCGCGGGTCGCGCCGCAGCTTGAAATGGGCGTTCCACTCCGCCCGCGCGGCCGGGTCGCGCTCCAGCACGTCCTGGAGCATCCGTTCGGCGTCGCGGTACATCGTGCGCAGCTTCAGGATGCTGATCGTGCGCCCGCCGAACCCCTCGCGCCGCTGGCGGTAGAAGATCGGGCCGGGGTCCACGATCGCGATCACCGCACCGGCGAGGAGGACGATCGGCAAGGCCACGAGAAGCGCCGGGATGGCGATGGCGATGTCGAACGCGCGCTTTCCGGCATAGGTCGGCCGGGGCGGCGCGACGAAGCGCCATCCGATCTGGGCGTCCGCGCCCCGCGGCGAGAGGCCGGTGTGCGGCGCGCGCGAGAGGTCGGAGAGGACGATCACCCCCTCATAGGCCTGGTGAAGGCGGCGCAGCGTCTCGGCGCTCGGCGGCGCATCGTCGGCGACGAGCGCGTCGTGCGCCGTCCGGTCGTTCTCCGGCGCGGGGACGAGGCCGTACTGCCAGTTCCGGGCGAGGAATTGGGCGACCTCCGATGAGCGCTGCGGCGTGCCGACGATCGCGACCGGCCGGCCCCAGAGCCCCGCCCGGTGGAGCGTCCAGCGCGCGAGCGTGTCGAGGGCGATGTGGAGGAGGCTTGCGAGGATCAGGAAGGCGGCGAGCGTCGGGAGCGCCAGCGCCGGGCCGCCGCGCGCGAGCAGGAGCGCCGCGAGGGCGGAGGCGATGCCGGCCGCGAGGAGCGTAAGGAGGCGCCGCCGCAGCCGCTCCTCCGGGTGCAGCCGGCAGCCGGGATAGAGGCCGGCGGCGGCGCGAAGGGCGAGCGTCAGGAGGGCGGCGAGGAGGAGCATCCCGCCGACCGCGTCCGCCTCGGGCGAGACGCCCGCCACCGGGGTGAGGACGGCGAAGGCGAGCGCGAAGGATGCGGCGTCGGCGGCGGCGCTCACCGCGGGGGAGAGCCACCGCGCGACGGGGACGCCCTGGGAGGCCGGAACGCTGACGACGGGTCGTGCGAGTTCGATGGTCATGGGGGATCCTTGCGCGAGCGGCGGACTTCAGCCGCGGAGCGCGCCGCCCCGGAGGGCTTTGCGCGCTCGACGGGACGGACGCGGACCGTTGCGGCGCGGGCTAGGCGAGCTGGCCCGCGACGGCCGCGAGCCTGCCGGGCACCGCGTTGACGCGTTCGGGAAGGTCCGTCCGGCGGCCCTCCACTTCGGCTTCGATCCAGGCGTAGGTCTTGCGCAGCCCCTCCTCGAGCGGGCGGCTCGGCGCCCATCCGAGGGCCGACCGCACCAGCGTGTTGTCGGAGTTGCGGCCGCGCACGCCCTGCGGACCGGGGACGAACTTGATGCCGAGATCCTTGCCCGAGATCGCGATCACCAGTCGGGCGAGCGCGCCGATCGAGATCATCTCGGACGAGCCGATATTGACCGGCTCCTCGTAGTTGGACCGCGCGAGGCGCAGCGTCCCCTCGATGCACTCGTCGATATAGAGGAAGGAGCGGGTCTGCGCGCCGTCGCCCCAGATCTCGATGAAGCCGCCCGGCCGCGCCTCGGCGACCTTGCGGCAGATGGCGGCGGGCGCCTTCTCCTTGCCGCCGCGCCAGGTGCCCTCGGGGCCAAAAATGTTGTGGTAGCGCGCGATCCGGCAGGTCATGCCGTAGTTGCGGCCATAGGCCTTGTAGAGGCGCTCGGAGAACAGCTTCTCCCAGCCATATTCGCTGTCGGGCGCGGCGGGATAGGCGCTCGCCTCGGCGCAATTGGGGTTGTCGGGGTCGGTCTGATTGTAGGCCGGGTAGATGCAGGCGGACGAGGAATAGAAGATCCGCTTCACCCTGGCGCGCTGGGCCTCGGCGAGGATGTTGAGGTTGATCGTCGCCGAGTTGTGCATGATGTCGGCGTCGTGCTCGCCGGTGAAGATGTACCCCGCCCCGCCCATGTCGGCGGCGAGCTGGTAGACCTCGTCGAACGGCCGGTCGAGGCAGAATTTCGTGAAGTGCGGGTCGCGAAGGTCGCCGTGCAGAAACTCGTCCGCGGCGCTTTCGGAGAACTCGTTGTCCTTGAGGTCGGCGCCGCGCACCCAGAAACCGTCGGCCTTCAGCCGCCGCACCAGATGCCCGCCGATGAAACCGCCTGCCCCGAGGACGAGCGCCGTGCGTTTCATGTCAGTATTCGCCATGACGATCCTATCCCTCACCTACGCGCCGCATGCGACGACAAGCTAAAACGAGGAATAATCCGCCTGGGCGGGGCGATAACACCTAGGAAAACGGGGCCTCATCATCATCCGACCGGCCGGATAAGGGCAACGCATCGGTCGGTCGGGGGTGGCGAGACCATCCGAATGATGGGGGTCGCGGCGCCCTGTCCGCCGCCCGTCGGTGGCGGCGACCGGGAGGGGCGGCCGCGCGGCGGGACGGCCGACCCCGGTGCGCCCTTCGGTGGATACCCCTCGGCCAATGGAGCGCGGGCGGCGCACCTGTGGCCATGCGCACCGGCCGCGGGCGGCCCTTCGGCGGCGTTGCCCTCCTCGTGACGCGCGGCGTCCAATGCCGGGCGGACCATCCGGAGGCACCCACGCCATGCATGCCCTGTCATCTCAGCCGGCCGTGCGAACGGCCTCCGCCGCGCCGTCCCCCGCGGGCGACGGCGTCGCGCGCGTCAACGTCCTCGGGGTGGGCGTGTCGGCGCTGAACCTTCCGACGGCCGTCCGCTCGATCCTCACCGCCGCGCGGTCCGGCCGGAAGGGCTATGTGTGCGTGTGCGGGGCGCATGGGGTGATCGAGTGCCAGGACGATCCGGCGCTGCGCGACATCCACAACGCGGCCTTCCTCGTCACCCCCGACGGGATGCCCCTGGTGTGGGCGTTGCACCACGCCGGCCACGCGGCGGCGGGGCGCGTCTACGGCCCCGACCTGATGCGCGCCGTCATCACGGCCGGCCAGTCTGGCAAGATCCGCCACTTCCTCTACGGGGCGACGGAGGCGACGCTGGAGCGCCTCGTCGCCGGCCTCGCGGCGTTCGCGCCCGACGCCATCATCGCCGGCCGCTACGCCCCGCCCTTCCGCCCGCTGACGGCGGACGAGGAGGCGGAGATCGCGGCACGAATCGATGCGGCGCGGGCCGACATCGTCTGGGTGGGCCTCAGCACGCCGAAACAGGAGCGGTGGATGGCGAAGATGCGCCCGCACCTCGCCGCGCCCCTCCTCATCGGCGTCGGCGCGGCGTTCGACTTTCATGCCGGCAATAAGGTGCAGGCACCGCGATGGATGCAATCGAGCGGGCTCGAGTGGGCCTTCCGAATGGCGTCGGAGCCCCGCAGGCTTGCCCGACGCTACGCCCACGTCGTCCCGCGTTACATTTATTTGAGCACTTTGCAGCGCCTCGGCGCGCGCGACCACCCCCTTGAAGGGTAGACTAATACCGCGCCAACGTTGCCAATTTAAAGTAACGCCTTCAATTCGGCTGCCCAAAGAAAAGCGATCGCCAGTTTTTGGCAACTTGAAGAAATATCACAGGCAAAGCTTACTTCATTCCCGCATGTTCCGTGCGGGAATTTGTTTTGCTTTTATGAATCTGATCCTGGATTGTGTCGAACCTAGTCATATCCTGTATGTGATTCATCACAATCATTCCGTATCTCAGCCGCATTCCATCATTAGCAGCACGCCCTCGCACGACCGGGCTCGACCTTATGTCAAGGTCACAATTCCGCCCCGAGGGCTCATCCAAATGGCTACGTACTACGTGGCGACGGACGGCAATGACTCCGGAAACGGCAGTGCCTCCTCGCCTTGGCGCACCATCAGCCGCGCCATGTCGTCCTCCCTCAATCCCGGCGACGAAGTCGTCGTCCGTCCCGGAATCTATCGGGAAGCCGTCAACATCACCCGCGACGGCTCGGCAAGCGCGCCCATCACGCTGCGCGCGGAAGTCGAAGGCGAGGCACTGATCCGCGCGCCGTCCAGCGCTTGGAACGCCGTGTCGATCAATGCCGACTATGTCGTCATCGACGGGTTCGACATCAGCTCAGCCGGCGGCGGGGACGGCATCGAGGGCAACAACGTCCACCACGTGACGATCAGCGACAACATCGTCCACGACAACGGTGAGTCCGGCATCCAGTTCAACTGGTCCGAGTTCCTCGTCATCGAAGGCAACACCACCTACGGCAACGCCTCGGACGGCTGGTTCTCGGGCATCTCGGTCTACCAGAACCGCAACATTACCGGCGACACGACGACGCCGGGCTATCGCACGATCGTGCGCAACAACGTCTCCTACGACAACGTCACCGAGACCGGGGCCCACACCGACGGCAACGGCATCATCATCGACGATTTCCAGAGCACGCAGACGAGCGGGTATCCGAACTACACCTACCCGACGCTGGTCGAGAACAACCTCGTCTACGGCAATGGCGGCAAGGGCATCCAGGTCACCTGGAGCGACTATGTGACGGTGCGCAACAACACCGCGTACCACAACAACGTCGACGACCAGAATTCCGGAACGTGGCGCGGCGAAATCAGCAACGCCCAATCGAGCAACAACACGTTCATCAACAACATCGCCATCGCGGACCCGTCGATCAACTCGAACAACACCGCGATCGACAACACCTCCTATGGCGGATACCGGAACAACGGCGTCACCTGGACGAACAACATCACCTTCAACGGGACGGTCGGCGCGGTCTCGGTGAAGAATGACGGCGGCAACCCGATCCCGAGCGCGGCCAACGGCAACCTCCTCGGCGTCGACCCGCAGCTCGCCAATCCCGCCGGCGGCGACTTCACCCCGACGGCGAATTCCCCGGCCGTCGACGGGGGCGTCAGCGTCTCCGGCATCTGGTCTGAGGACGTGCTCGGCCAGACGCGCGTCGTCGGCCAGATCGATATCGGCGCGATCGAGTCCGGGTCCGAGCCATCGACCCCGCCGCCGCCCCCGCCGCCGCCGGCCAACACCGCGCCGACCGCGACGGACGATTCCGGCTTCAAGGTCACGGCCGGGTCGGGCATGACGATCCAGGCGACCTCGCTCCTCGCCAACGATGCGGATGCGGACGGCGATGCGCTCGAGATCGTCGCGGTCAGCGGCGCCCTCGGCGGGACGGTGCAGCTCAACGCGGCCGGCAACATCGTCTTCAGCGCGGCGTCCACGGCCGGCAATGGCGGCTTCACCTACACCGTCAGCGACCCCGACGGTGCGACCGATACCGCCTATGTCGCGGTCACGGTCGACCCGGTTCCGACGACCCCGACCGATCCGACGCCCACCGACCCGACCCCGACCGATCCGGTGGACGACACCAACGCCGCCCCCGACGCGCGGCGGGACACCGGCCTCACCGCGACGCGGGGCGAGACGACGATCATCGATGCCGATCGCCTGCTCGCCAACGATGTCGACCCCGACGGCGACCCGCTCTCCATCGTGCGCGTGCGCACCAGCTCGGGGAACGGAACGGTTTCGCTGACCGCTGACGGGGACATCTCGTTCAAGGTCGCGCCCGACGCCGGCGGCCAGGCGACGCTCGTCTACACCATCTCCGACGATGGCGGCCTCACCGACCGCGCCCGCGCGATCGTCAACATCGAGGAGCCGACGGCGACGACACCCACCACGCCGCCGGTGGAGAGCGACGAGACGGTCAGCATCCTCGCCGACAATGGCCGGCCCTCCACCCTCGCCCACTCCGATCCGAACGGCGTCGAGCTCGGCATGGAGTTCGTCGTGGAGGCGGACGGGGTGATCGAGGCGCTCCGCTACTATGAGGGGCGGCTCAACGGCACGGTCCACACCGGACACCTTTGGACTTCCTCGGGTGACCTCATCGCGGACGTGACCTTCGGCGCGGCGGACGCGCGAGGCTGGCAGATCGCCGCCCTCGACACCCCGATCGCGGTGGAGGCGGGCGAGACCTACATCGTCTCGTACTACGTGCCGGCCGGGGACGGCTACGCCGTCACTCCGCTCGGTTTCGACGACCCGATCGATGCCGGGCCGATCAGCACGGGCGAGAGCGCCGGCCTCTTCGCCTACGGTCCGGAGGGCTCCTTCCCGACCGAGAGCTACAACGACAACAACTACTGGGTCGACGTCCTCTTCAATCCGATCTGACGCCTCCCCGACACCACGCAGGCACGGCGCCCTTCCTCGGGATCACCCCTTCGCGGTGCCCGGCGAAAGCCTCGTTGCCTGCGTGGCCGCTCGCGCAAGGCGCGCCTCCGCGCGTGGCCTCGCGCGTGCCACGAGTTGCCGCGCGCGCCCGGCGGGCGCGGCGAAGGCCAGCCGGTCGTGGGCGCCGTAGAGCCGATGGCCGGCCGGATCGATATGGTTGATGATCGTGAGGACGCTGCCGACCCCGATCGTCGCGAGCATCTCCGACACCACCGCCACCAGATGGCGGCGCGTCCGTCCCCAGCGAAACACCAGAAGCGTGTGGTCGACGAGGCCGGCGATCTCCATGAGCGCCGCCGAATCCTCCGCGCTCGGCCCGTCGATGATGACGATCCGCCCGCTGTTGCGCGCGGCATCGAGGAGGGAGGCGAACCGGTCGCGCCCGTCGGGCGGAAGATTGAAGCCGCCGCCATGGGCGAGCCATGTCAGCCCCGTCTCGACGTCATGCTGCATCGCGTGTTCGAGCCCCTCGCCGGTGCGCAGGAACTCCGCGAGCCCGACCCGGTTGCCGTTGGAGAGCGGCTGCACATCGGGGCGGCTCCCGGCGAAGTCGGCGTCGATCACCAACACCTTGCGCCCGATCATCGCGAGCGCGTGGGCGAGCGCCGCCGCGACGGTGGACCGCCCCTCCCCCGGCCCGATCGAGGTCACGAGCACGCTGCCGATCTCGCCCCCCTTCACCGCCGCCTCCATGGCGAGGATGGCCCCGCGCGCGCAATCGGCGAAGAGCGCATCGTCCCACGGCTGCTGCCGGCGCCAAATGGAGCGGCGCCGCTTGATGCGCGGCAGGACGCCGACCGGCAGGAGGCCGGGGACGCGGCGCACATCCTGGTGGCTCCTCACGGACCGGTCGACGAGCTCCACGATCGCGGCGATCGTGACGGCAAGACACCCGGCCGCCACCAGGATGCCGATCATGATGAGCTTGCGCCCCGGCGGGACCGGCCCCAGCGGCACCGTCGCCGGCGACAGCACCTCGACGGCGAGGCGCGGCAGCGCGATCTCGGCCTTGAGGTCGCGGCGGCGCTGCTCGAGCGCGTCGAGCGCCGTCGTCTCCTCGTCGAACCGTTCGCGCAGCCTGGCCCCCCGCGCGTCGGTGGCGCCGACATCGACGGCGCGGCGGCGGGCGGAGAGGAGCTTGGCGTTCACCTCCGCCTTCTGCGCGTCGAGCGCGGAGAGCCGCTCCGTCGCCGACCGGCGATAATCCTCGATCTGAAGGCGGATCGAGCGTTCAAGCTCGGTCAGCTCGGCGGTCGCGAGCTTCACGGCCCGGTGCGCGGGGCCGAGCTTGCGCGTATCGACGGCGATGTCACGCTGCCTCTGGGCGAGCTCGGCGCGCAGGGTCTGCAGCATCGGCGTCTCGATGGCGAGGACGTCCCCGCTCGTCGCCTCGATCTGGGCGAGCTGCGATTTCAGCTCGGTCTCCTCCAGCGTGATCGCGGCGCTGCGCGCGTTCAGCGTCTCGATTTCGGCGGTGTCGTTCGACATCGTGCGCGCGCCGGCGGCGGCCTGCTCGGCCTCGAAGGCGTCGAGCGCGGCGCGGGCGTCCCGAAGCCGGTCGCGCTGCTCGGCGACGCGCTCGCCGACCCAGCGCTCGGCGGTGGCGATGTCGGCGACGCGGCGCGCCTCGCTCCCCTCAAGGTGCGTCCGCACCAGCGCGTTCGCGACGGTGGCCGCGCGCGCCGCATCCTTGGAGCGGAAGGTCACCTCGACCACGTCGCTCGACCCCTGCCGGACGATCGAGAGGTTCTTGTAGAATTGCTCCACCATGCGGGCGTGCTGCTTTGCGGCATCGGGCGGCGGCACCTTGGTGTCGCCGAGCCCCAGCCAGCCGCGCACGCGCGCGAGGAGACCGCCGCGGGGGTCCGGCGCGTATTCTTTCGTCTCGCCGAGGGCGAGCGCGGCGATCACCGTCTCGACATTCTCGCGGGAGGCGATCCGCTCGGCCTCCAGCGGAATGTCGGGCTCGATCACCCGCGCCGCGGTTCCCGCCTGCGCGAGCTGGCGGACCTCCGGCTCCTGGATCGCGATGCGCGTCGTCGCGCGGTAGGTCGGGTCGAGCGAGAGGACGACCGGCAGAGCGAGCACACCGACGGCGAGCGGTACGACGAAGAGGAGCCCGAGCCGTCGCCGCACGATCCGAAAGAGGTTTGCCCAGTCGAGGTCGTCGGCGGCCGAGGCCTCCGGCGGCGGCGCGGCGAATGGCGAGATCGGTGCGCCGATGCTGGGATGTACGCCCGTGATACGATAGGTCATCTCGATTGCCATCTGAATGCTGCCGGTTGAGCCTCGCGCATCGGCGCCTCACCCGACCGGGCTGACGCCGCGCCGCGCGCCGGGGCGGCGGACGGGGCGCGCGAGCCCGGCATGGAGCCTGCCGAGGCGGGCGACATAGCCTTCGATCCCGAGTTCGGCGCAGTAGAGCGCACGCCCGGCTCGGGCGATGCGCGCGCGCGCCGCCTCGTTCGACACGAGGTAGGCGAGCGCGCACGAGAGCGCCCGCGCGTCCCCGACGGGAACGAAGAGACAGGTCTTGCCGTCCTCCAGGATCTCGTCGTGCGCGCCGACGCGCGTCGTCACGACCGCGAGCGTGCTCGCGAGCCCTTCGAGGACGGCCATCGCGAACCCCTCCCCCCGCGAGGGAAGGACGAGGATGTCGGCGGCGGCGCGCAGTGCGCCCGTGTCCGCCTCGCCGAGCCATCCGGTGAGGACGACCCGCTCGGAGAGGCCGTTCGCGGCGACGTCCGCGCGGTATTCCTCCACGGGCCCGTCGCCGGCGAGGACGGCACGCCAGGCGAGCGGGCGCATCGGCGCGTCGGCGAGCGCCGCGATCAGCTCGGGGACGCCCTTGCGCGGGCCGAGCTGGCCGAGAAAGAGGATCGAGGCTTCGCGCCCCTGCGGCCGGGCGGGCGCCTCGCCGGGATCGGGCACGCAGTTGCGCACGACCGAGACGCGCGCCGGGTCGACGCCGAGCCCGTCGGTCACCGTCGCCCGATCGCGCTCGCCGAGCACGATCACATGGTCCGCGCCGCGGAAGAGGTCGGCGATGCGGCGACGCTGCCAGGCGGGGCGGCGAGCGACATCCTGCGCATAGTCGTAGTCGTGGAGGTGGATGACGTGGCGCGCGCCCGTCCAGCGGGCGAACGCGCCGAGGATGAGCTTGCGCGCCGTGCTGCCGCGCCCGGCGATGTGGAGGTGATGCACCATGTCGGGCCGCGCGATCCGGTCCCGCGCCATCGTCATGAGCGCGAGTGCGAGGACTTGCGGCGAATGGATTGCGCTGTGGCGGGGCCCGCGCGTGTCCACCACGGTGTGCCGGCCGCGATTGCGCGGATGGTCGACGATGTAGCAGACGAGGCGGCCGATCCCGCCGCCATGCTCGCGCCCCCCGGCGACATAGTGACGGACGGTCTCGCGCGGCCCGGTCATCCTCATGGGGCACACTGCCCCGCTCGGCCGGCGTGCGCCTCGCAGGCATGGCCCTTCCGGTCGCGCTCCACGATGTGGCGGTAGAGTTCGGCGGCGTCCGCGCCGACCGTCGCGGCAGCGTTCGGCCCCTCCGACCAGGCTTTCGCGGCCGCGCCGAGCGCGGCGAGGCGCTGCGGGTCGCCGGCAAGGGTGGCGATCGCGTCGGCGAGCGCGCCCGGATCGGCCGGCCGCACCACGAGGCCGAGCCCGTTCGGCTCCACCGTCGCGCGCAATTCGCCGACATCGGTCGCGATGACGGGCTTGCCGAAGGTCGCGGCGAGGTGGAGGACGCCGCTCTGCGAGGCCTCGGTGTAGGGCAGGACGACGAGGTCGGCGTCGAGGAAGAGCTGGGCGACGTCCGGGTCGCTCACGAATCCGTGGCGAATGTCGTAGCGCGCCGGGTCGCCCATCTCGGCCGCGAGGCCGCGCGGATCGTCGCCGCGGCCGGCGATCACGATCCGAAGGTCGGGCACGCGCGCCCCCATCCGGGCCTCGGCGCGCACCAGGGTATCGAGGCCCTTGTAGGCGAAGATGCGGCCGAACATCAGCACGGTGAAGACGCGCGGCCCGCTCCGCCGCACGAGCCCCTCGCGGCGGGCAAGCTCGGCATAGCGCGCGATCGCGGGGTGCTGGAGGACGTGGACCGTCGCCGCGCTCTTGCCGAAGCGGGCGATCGCGGCCCGCTTCAGCGCCTCGCCGTGGACGACGATGTCGCCTGACTGGCGCGCCATCAGCCGGGAGGACCAGTCCGGCAGGCGGGCGGTCTCGTTGTCGCCCGGATGGGGCACGACATCGTGGACGGTCGTCACCAGCGGGATGCGCCGCCACAGAGGCGCGGCCGCGTTCAGCCACAGCGTCGTGTTGCTGAGGAGGTGGACGAGGTCCGGCCGTTCGCGCAGGACGAGGCGGGTGAGTTTTGCGAGGAAGGCGAGGTTCGCAACGCTCCGGTGGCGCGGCCAGTCGACGAGCCGCAGATCCACCGCCGGGTCGAACCAGCCCGCGAGCGGCTGGTAGCGCGCGCGGGGGAGCACCACGACGGGCGCCATCGTGCGGGCGAGCCCGTTCACGTAGGCGATCGTGTAGTCGACGGGTTCGAAGCCGAGAAGCAGCGCTTTCATGGCGGATCGGCGGCCTCGGCCGCGATCTTGGGGCGGCGGGCCGTGCGCCGCGCCGCGAGGACGGCGGAGAGCGCCTCGCGCACGCGCCGCGAAAGGCTCGCCTCGCCGGGGTCGTTGAGGCCGAGGAGGAAGAGGGCGAGCCCGTTCCGCTCGGTCCGCAGGCCGAGCCGTGCGGCGGCGGCCTGATAGGCGAAATGGTCGGCGAGGTCGAGCCGGTCCGGGAGGCCGAGCTCGGCGAGGAAGACGTTCGTCAGCCGCACCGTCGTCTCCCAGTGCGCCATCCGGCGGCGCAGCATCGCGGCATCGTCGTGCGCCCGGTACCAGTTGTTGGCGTGGATCCGGTACGCGCCGAGGACGCGCGGCAGGCCCGCGACCTTGGTGAGGAATGGAAGGACGCCGACGAGCCAGGCGTCGGCGGAGATGGCGAGCTCGGTCGGGATGTCGCCGGCATCGTCCCACAGGCGGCGGCGCACCGTGATCGACGAGGTCATCGGAAACGGCCACCGGCCGGCGGAATGGACGAGCGTCTCCCCGATCGCGCCGGAGCGCACGCGCCGCGGGATCGGCCGGAAGGCCTGCCGCCCGTCGCGCACCGGGCGCAGGCGATGATAGACGAGCCCGACGTCCGGCCGCCGGGCGAACACGTCGACGACGGCCTCGTTGCGCCCGGCATACCACCAGTCGTCAGCGTCGAGGAAGGCGATGAACTCGCCACGGCTCGCCGCGACGCCCGCATTGATGGCGCTCGCCTGGCCGTGATTGTCCTGCGCGATGATGCGGATGCGGCTGCCATAGGCCTTCAGGATCTCGAGCGAATTGTCGGTCGAGCCATCGTCAACGACGATGATCTCGTTCCAGGCACCGGTCTGGGCGAGTGCGCTCTCCACGGCGCGGGAGACGTAGGCCCCGTAATTGTAGTTGTTGATCACCGTGCTGATGATCGGGCGCCGCTTCATGCCACACCTTGGAATTGCGGGGGTCAGCCCGTGTCGCACTCTCAAGGCTCGGATAGCCTGGATGCGAGTGCGCGCGAACCGATCCCTTGGGACGCGCGCACTCGCCCGGCCTCATCCATTCGGACGATGACGCGTCGCGGCGGGGTCCGCTTGGATCCCGACACGACCGATCGGCCGTATCTCGCATCGTCAAGCGCGCCGATAGAATGCGCGCGTGGATTGATCCGAGGGACCGACCGCACGTGACAGTTTCAGCCATCGGCGCGCGCAGTGGCGCGATCTCGTGGCGCCACCTCGAGTGGTGGGGCGCCGCGATGGGATTGTTCCTGCAATCGGGCGCCGTGTTCGCGCTGCTCCTCGCGGGACCCGACGGGGAGATCGCCGACGCAGACCGTGCGAAATTGCGGCTCCTCAGCCTGCCGGTCTACGCCGTCTCGCTCGCCCTCCTCGCGCGCCATCCGGGGCCGCTCATCGCGGCCGGCACGCGCAACATCACCCTCCTCGCCCTCCTCGCGCTGCCGGTCGTCTCGACGCTCTGGTCGGTCGCGCCGGTGGAGACGCTGCGGCGCGCGATCGGCCTCATCCTGTCGATGGCGCTCGCCTATCTCCTCGCGATCCGCTTCTCGCCGCGCCAGCTCCTCCTCCTCTTCGGCGGCCTTCTCGGCACGCTGATGGTGCTGAGCCTCGCCGCCCTCGCGACGATGCCCTCGCTCGCCATGTCGCCGGGCTCGGAGATGGAGCTGCGTGGCGTCTTCATTCACAAGAACGTCCTCGGCTGGGCGGCGTGCCTGTCGCTCCTCCTCGCCGCCGCGATGGCGCGCGACATCACGCGGCCGATCCGCCGGCTCGGCCTCGCCCTCATCCTGCCGAGCGCGCTCTGCCTGCTCCTCTCCCAATCGGCGACGAGCCTGCTCGCCGCATTCGTCGGCCTCGCGGTGATGGGAGCGCTCGGCCTGATGGCGCGCACCAACGGGATGGGGCGGGCGATCATCGTCTTCATCCTCGTGCAGCTCGCCGCCTCGCTCCTCCTCGTCCTCGCCTATTCGCTGGGGCCCCTCCTCGAGGCGCTCGGCAAGGATGCGACCCTCACGGGGCGCGTGCCCCTTTGGGCCGAGGTCGACCGCGCAATCGCCGAGCATCCGGTCCTCGGCTACGGCTATCAGGCATTCTGGAGCGAGGGGAATCTCCGCGTCTGGACCATCCGCGACACCATCGGCTGGGCCGCGCCGCACGCGCACAACGGCTATCGCGAGATGATGCTCGGCCTCGGCATCGTGGGGGTGGTCCTGTGCCTCATCCTCATCGTGCGCGCCCTCGTCCAGACGGCGGCCCACCATTGCCGCGCCCCGACCGCCGGCTGGCTGTGGATGTGCCCGCTCGTCAGCGCCGCGCTCGTCATCAACCTGTCAGAGAGCAATCTTCTCATCCAGAACGACCTCATGACGATCGTTCTCGGGACGATCATGGTGGCGGCCGCGTACCGGCGGACGCACCATGAATAGGCGCGGGAACGGGGCTCGGCGCGCCTATATCTTCACGGAATTTTCGAGCAGCATCGAACGGATGATCTGGGCGGTTGCGGTGTGTCGCGCCGCGGCCTCGGGATGCTCCAGCGCCTCCTTGTCGTACATACTCGCAGCATCCTCGAGCAGGTCATTGACCGTCTGCCATTGCAGAACGCCTTCATCTCGCAAGCATAAAAGCAAGGATTCGCAAATAGCGAGTGCGGCAATGCCTGCATGCTCCGACCTATCCGTCATGACGGTGCCTCATCGCCTCCATCGCCGATCCGGCGAACCTTACTTGATATTTCTCAAGACCTGTGACAATCGAGTCAGAAATATAGTTCCGAGCTGCATTAGATTATAATTTTCTCAATTACCGACACAGATAAACATATTTACTTGGGGTCGCAGACATGGACGTCCCGTACAGTCCGCTGCACCGACTCCTTGAGTCGAGTGCGAGTATCACTGACAAGGAGGCGCACTTCTTCCGCGACCTCCACCGCCGACGCAGAACAGTCCCGCCGGGTGCCGAACTCATCCGCGAGGGCTATCCCTCCAGCACGGTCTACGTCGTGGCCGAAGGCTGGGCGTGTATTTTCCAGGCGCTTCCCAACGGCAACCGCCAGATCATCGACGTGCGCCTGCCCGGCGACATCTTCGGCCTGTCGACCTTGATGCGCGACACGGCGCACTACAGCGCCGAGAGCCTGACGGCGCTGGAGGTCAGCGAGATCTCGCGCGCCGAACTCCTCCACATCACGCGACGCCTGCCGCGCATCCGCGAGCATCTCTTCCAGATCTACGCCAGGGACGAGGCCATTCTCTTCGATCACATGACGATCATCGGCCGGCGTCACGCCGTCAGCCGGGTCGCCCATTTCGCCCTGGAACTCGGCGAGCGCCTCGCGGCGGCGACCCTTGCCGACCCCCTGCAATATTCGTGTCCGCTGGATCAGGCCCATTTCGCCGACGCCCTTGGTATGAGCGCGATCTATGTCAATCGTTGCTTGAGGACACTGCGGGAGCGAGACCTGATGCGGTTCCATTCCAGAGAGATCATCATCGACAATCACATCGGTATGCTTCGCCTCACAGATTTTGACGGCAGCTACACGCAACTGCCGACGTTCCGCAAAGACTACGACGGCGCGCATCGCCGTGCGAGTACGCCATTCGACAATGCGAACTAGTGCTTAGGGCGTAGCGACGGACCCAATCCGAAACGGTCCGTACGACTTCGGCGCCCGCACGCTCCCCCACTCACGCCAGCTCGCTCGCGCTGAGCTCATCCTTGCGCAGCGACCAGCGCCAGGCGCTGCGCAGGATGATGCCGATATCGGACCGGCCGGGCTCCCAGCCGAGGACGCGCCGGGCCTGCGTGGCGTCGGCAACCAGCGCGGCCGGATCGCCTGCCCGCCGCGGTTGCAGCGTGACGGTGATCGGCGCCCCCGTGATCCGGCGCGCCGCCTTGACGATCTCGAGCACCGAATACCCGCGTCCGGAGCCGAGATTGAGGCCGACAAAGCCGGTGAGCCCGCCACGAAGCAATTGCTCCACCGCGAGGATGTGCGCGCTCGCGAGGTCGTCGACATGCACATAGTCCCGGATGCAGGAGCCGTCCGGCGTCGGATAGTCCGTGCCGAAGACCGCGATGGACCGCGTCGGGTCGAGCGCCGCGTCGAGCACCAGCGGGACGAGGTGCGTCTCGGGCACGTGGTTCTCGCCGATCTCGGCCGTCTGGCTCGCGCCCGCCGCATTGAAATAGCGCAGCGCCACGGCGTTGAGACCGTAGGCGGCCGCCGCGCTGCGCAACAGGCGCTCCACCGCGAGCTTCGTCTCGCCATAGGGGTTGATGGGCGCCTCGCGCGAATCCTCGGCGAGGGGGATGTGGGCGGGCGTGCCGTAGATCGCGCAGGTGCTGGAGAAGACGAACCGGTCGACCCCGTTCGCGAGCGCCCGCTCGATCAGCGTCAGCGACCCGGCGACATTGTTGCGCCAGTAGGCGATCGGGTCGCGCACCGACTGGCTGACCTCAGAAGATGCCGCGAAGTGGAGGACCGCCGCCGGGCGATAGGTGCGGAAGACCGCGTCGAGCCGGTCGGCGTCGTTGATGTCGCCGATCGCGAGCGGACCCCAGCGCACGGCGTAGCGGTGCCCGCGGCTCAGATTGTCGTAGACGACCGGCCGGTGCCGCGCGAGAGCGAGCGCCTTTGCGACGTGCGCGCCGATATAGCCGGCGCCTCCGGTGACGAGCAGCACCGCCATCGTGGATCCACCCTGGCGTTGTCGATGCCCCGATCGTTGGGGCCAAATCGATGCCGGGCGTAAGACGGCAGATCGGGGAGCGCGCGGGCGGGCGGGCGGCACCGCCTCATCCCTTCGGACACGGTGGGGGCCGATCGTGACGCCGAATTGCCACGATCGGACGATGCGGCCGTCTGCGCCGCACCCGGCGGCGGCGAATGGGGGATCGCCTCGCCTCAATGTCGCGGCTCTGCCAGGCGGGCCGCGCCTGTAGGCTTCTGACATCGCGGAGCCTACCCGCCCTTTCGGACCCGATCGGAGGTCTGCCTTGCCCATCACAGATTGTCTTCTGGCACCCGGCGTCAGCATTCCGCTGCCGGATCTCGTGAACCTTTATGGATGCCGGATCGGCGCGGACAGCCGCATCGGCCCCTTCGTTGAAATCCAGAGGGGCTGCACCGTCGGCGCACGGTGCAAGATCTCCTCGCACAGCTTCCTGTGCGAGGGCGTCACGCTCGAGGACGAGGTGTTCATCGGACACGGCGTCGTCTTCTGCAACGACCGCTACCCCTCCGCCACCAACCCGGAGGGCCTGCCGAAGGGCGCGGACGACTGGGAGTGCCTGCCGATCCATGTCGGCTTCGGCGCCTCGATCGGCTCGCACGCGACGATCCTGCCCGACATCACCATCGGCGCCGAGGCGCTGATCGGCGCGGGCGCGGTCGTCACCGCGGACGTGCCGGCCTACGCCGTCGTCGCCGGGGTTCCGGCGCGGATGATGGGCGAGGTCCGCCGCCCCGGCGTCGCGGCGCGCTCGCGCGTGGTGCTCGGGGGCGCGCGATGATCCGCGTCGGGATCGCGGGCTACGGCTATTGGGGCCCGAACCTCGCCCGCGCCGTCGCCGAGACGGGGACGGCCTCGGTCGAGATGATCGCCGACATGTCGGCGGATGCGCGCGCCCGCGCGGCGCTGCGCCATCCCGCGGCGCGCCTTACCGACGACATCCACGCGATGATCGCCGACCCGCACGTCGACGCGGTGATGATCGCGACGCCCGTCAGCACCCATTTCGACCTCGCGATGGCGGCGATGAAGGCCGGCAAGCACGTCCTCGTCGAGAAGCCGATGGCTGACAGCCCGGCCCGCGCGGCGATGCTCGTCGACGAGGCCGCACGGCGCCGCCGCGTCCTGATGGTGGACCACACCTTCGTCTATACGGGCGCGGTGCAGACGATCGCCGAGCTCATCGCATCCGACGAGCTCGGCGACATCTATTATTATGACTCCACCCGCGTGAACCTCGGCCTCTTCCAGCGCGACGTGAACGTGATCTGGGACCTCGCCGTCCACGACTTCGCCATCATGGACCACCTCATGGCCTCGACGCCGGTCGCGATCTCGGCCGGCGCGGCGGGCTTCGTCAACGGCAGCCCGGAGAACATGGCGCACCTCGCCGTCTATTATGACGACGGCGCGATGGCCCACCTCAACGTCAACTGGCTCGCGCCGGTGAAGATCCGGCAGACCCTGATCGGCGGCAGCCGCAAGATGATCATCTACGACGACATGCAGACCAGCGAGAAGGTCAAGATCTACAATCGCGGCGCCGCCCCGAGCGACGATCCCTACGCGCAGATGATCTCCTATCGCATCGGCGAGATGCGCGCCCCCGCCATCCCGGCGAAGGAGGCGCTCCTCACCGAGGTGCAGGAGTTCGTGCGCTGCATCGAGACCGGCGCCCGGCCGATCACGGACGGGGAGTGCGGGCTGCGGGTCGTCGAGCTTCTCGCCGCCGCCTCGCGCTCGTGCGCGATGCGGGGCCATCCCGTCGACATCGCACCCCTGAAGGTGGCGTCATGATCCCATTCCTCGACCTCAAGGCGCAGTACCGGACCATCGCGGACGAGATCGAGCCGGCGGTGCTCGCGGTCCTGCGCAGCGGCAACTACGTGCTCGGCGAGCCCGTCGCGCGGTTCGAGGCGGCCTTCGCCCGCGCCTGCGGCAGCGAGCACGCGATCGCCGTCAGCACCGGCACCTCCGCCCTTCAGCTCGCCCTCCTCGCCGCCGGCATCCGGCCGGGGGACGAGGTGATCACCGTCCCGACCACGTTCGTGGCGACGGTCGCGGCGATCCTCTATGTCGGCGCGCATCCGGTGCTGGTCGACATCGACCCCGTCACCTGGACGATGGATCCCGATGCCTTCGCGGCGGCGATCACCCCGCGCACGCGCGCGGTGATCCCCGTCCACTTCCACGGCCGCCTCGCGGACATGGAGCGCATCGGCGCCATCGCCGCCGCGAACGAGATCACCATCATCGAGGACGCCGCCCAGGCCCACGGCGCGGTCCGCGGCCGCAAGGCCGGCACGTTCGGCGCGCTCGGCTGCTTCAGCTTCTATCCCGGCAAGAATCTCGGCGCGGCGGGGGAAGGCGGCGCGGTCGTCACCGACGATGCCGACCTTGCCGAGCGCGTGCGGTGCCTGCGCGACTGGGGCAAGAGCGACACCCATGTCCACGTCCACAAGGGCTTCAACTTCCGCATGGACGCGATCCAGGGCGCCGTCCTCGACGTGAAGCTGCAACACCTCGAGGACTGGAACGCCGCGCGCCGCCGTATCGCGAACGCCTACCATGCCGGCCTCGCAGAGCATGTCGAGACCGCGGCCGGCCCGTTCGGGGCCGACCATTCCTGCCACGTCTACGCGATCCTCCATGACGAGCCGGTCGCGCTGCGCGCCCGCCTCAAGGCCGCCGGGATCGCGACCAACGTCCACTACCCCTACCCCGTCCACCTCCAGCCGGCCTACGCCTCGCTGCGCTATCGCGCGGGCGCCTTCCCGGCCGCCGAGGCCTATGCTGGGCGCACCCTGTCGCTGCCGATCTATCCGGAGCTCCCGGAGGCGAGCGTGGAGCGGATCATCGACACCGTGAACGCCCTCAGCCGCGTGCGCGAGCTCGAGGACGAGTCCGTGACGGAGAGCGCGCTATGAGCCGGGCGGACATCCTTCGTGGCAAGCGCGTGCTCGTCACCGGCGGCAGCGGCTTCATCGGCTCCCACATCGTCGACCTCCTCCTCAGCGGCGGCGTCGGCGAGGTGGTGGTGATCGACAACATGGTCCGCGGCCGGCCGCAGAACCTTTCCCATGCGATGGCGAGCGGCCGCGTCCGCCTCGTGGAGGGGGACGTGCGCGACGCGGCTTTGCTCGCGAGCCTCGTCGATGGCGCCGACACCGTCTTCCACATGGCCGCCCTCCGCATCACCCATTGCGCCGCCGAGCCCGACGCCGCGATGGCGGTGATGGTGCAGGCGACCTACGACCTCCTCAAGGCCTGCCGCGCGCACGGCGTGCGCAAGGTCGTCTACGCCTCCTCCGCCTCGATCTACGGCCTAGCATCCCACTTCCCGACCGAGGAGAGCGAGCCCCCCTACGACAACCGCACCCTCTATGGCGCGGCCAAGATGTTCGGCGAGGGGCTGCTGCGCGCCTTCCACGACATGTATGGGCTCGACTATGTCGCGCTCCGCTTCTTCAACGTCTACGGCCGGCGCATGGACCTCACCGGTCGCTACACCGAAGTGATGGTGCGGTGGATGGAGCGGCTCGCCGCCGGTGCGCCGCCCATCATCTTCGGCGACGGCAAGCAGACGATGGACCTCGTCGACGTGCGTGACGTCGCGCGGGCGTGCGTCCTCGCCGCGACGGCGGACGTGACCGACCGCGTCTTCAATGTCGGCACCGGGGTGGAGACCTCGCTGGAGGGCCTCGCGCGGGCGATGGCGGTCGAGTTCGGCCGGTCCAACCTCGTCCCGGTCCACGAGCCCGAGCGCCAGGTGAACCCCGTGCCGCGCCGTCTCGCCTCCTGCGAGGCGGCGGCCGACGCGCTCGGCTTCCGCGCCAGCATCGACCTCGCCACCGGCCTCGGCGATCTCATCGACTGGTGGATGAGCGAGGCGTCCTTCGCAAAGGCCGAAGTCGGGGTCGCCGCGCAATGATCCCGATCGCGAAGCCCCTCCTCGGCGAGGCCGAGGCCGAAGCCGCCAAGGCGGCGATCCTGTCCGGATGGGTCTCGCAGGGACCCGAGGTCGCCGCCTTCGAGGCCGAGTTCGCCGCCTATGTCGGCGCGCGCTATGCCTGCGCGGTCTCCAACTGCACAACGGCGCTCCACCTCGCGCTGGAGGCGGTCGGCGTGTGGCCGGGGAGCGAGGTGATCACCGTCAGCCACTCCTTCATCGCCGGGGCGAACGCGATCCGCCAGTGCGGCGCGCTGCCGGTCTTCGTCGACATCGAGGCGGACGGCTACAATATCGACCCGGCCGCCGTGCGCGCCGCCCTCACCCCTCAGACCTCCGCGATCCTCGCCGTCCACCAGATGGGAATGCCTTGCGACATGAAGGCGATCATGGAGATCGCCGGGCGGGCGCGGGTGCCGGTCGTTGAGGACGCGGCCTGCGCCATCGGCGCCGAGATCGCGGTCCATGACGGATGGCGGCGGATCGGCCGGCCCTTCGGCAAGGTCGCGTGCTTCTCCTTCCACCCGCGCAAGGTGATCACCACCGGCGAAGGCGGGATGCTGACGACCGACAGCACCACGCTCGACGCCGCCTTCCGCCTGAAGCGCCAGCACGGCATGGCCGTCTCGGACGTTGCGCGCCACGCGAGCCGCGCCGTCGTCTTCGAGGAATATCCGGTGCGCGGCTACAATTACCGGATGACCGACATCCAGGCGGCGATGGGGCGGGAGCAGCTGAAGCGGCTCCCCTTCATCCTGTCGCGCCGCCGCGAACTCGCCGCGCGCTATGGCGCGGCGCTCGCGGGGATGCCCGGCGTGCGCCCTCCCGCCGAGCCCGACTGGGCGCGCACCAACTGGCAGAGCTACCCCGTCCGGCTCGACCATGATGTCGACCAGCGCGCCCTCATGCAGCACATGCTGGACGCGGGCGTCGCGACGCGCCGGGGGATCATGTGCATGCACCTGGAGCTCGCGCAGACCGACATCGCGCTGCGCTACCCGCTCCCCCGCTCGGAGGCGGCGCGGGACGGCTCCGTCCTCCTCCCGCTCTTCGCGCAGATGACGGAGGCGGACGTCGACACCGTGGTGGGCGCGCTCGCCGCCGCGATCGCGGCATCCCGCGTGCGGGTGCCGGCAAGGTTCGTCTCCACCTGAGCCTAGCCAGCGCCCTCTCCACCCGCCCGCACCATGGGCCGCGCCGGGTTGCCGGCGACGATTGTGCCGTCGGCGACGTCCCGCGTGACGTTGGCGCCCATGCCGACGAGCGCGCCCTCGCCAATCGTCACCCCGTTGCGCACCGAGCTCGCGCTGCCGACGAACGCGCTGTCGCCGATATGGACGCTCCCGGCGAGCGTCACGTTCGAGCCGACGATGGCATGGTCGCCGATCACGACGTCATGGTGGACGATCGTGTGGGGCAGGATGAGGACATGGTCGCCGATGACGGCGTTGGAGGTGATCGTCACGCCCGCATAGACGACCGTGCCCCGCCCGATCCGGGCGAAGCGCGAGACGCGCGCGGCGGGGTCGACGATCGTCACGAACCGCTCGCGCGGAACGTTCAGCCGGGCGATCAGATCGCGGCGCATGCGGTGGCTGCGTTCGGAGCCGATGAGACAGGCAACCCCTGCATCCGGATAGTCGCCGAGCGCGGAGAGCGGCCGGATCGGCACCCCCTCGAATGTGCGACCGGCGTGGGCCGGCGCGTCGTCGAGGATGGCGCAGATCCGGAATTGGCGGGAAGCGGCCTCGAAGATCTCGATGGCGTTTCCGCTCATTCCGACAAGTACAACCGGCTCCGACATTCGTTGTCCCATTTGGAGCCTTTGACTGTCCTCAGCGTTGAAATTTGCAGCGAACGACTGCATCGCCACAATTCCACCCTTAGCAAAATTTAATTAGTTTCGGTTGCCATTTATCAATCTTTGCTTTCATCGACCCTGCAATATTCTGCGTTAAGCGAATGACGCAGAGAACACATTGATGCAACGAGCGGCCGGCCCTGAACGGACGCTCAACAAGAAAACTTATAGTTTAAGTTGAGGTGGACATGACACCGACTTCTTTGAATGATTATCGCCCCCAACGACTCAACGACGCTCTTCTGCGCGCCGACGAGCCGCCGAGGCCCGCTTTGGCGATAAACGAAATCGTGCTGATCGACCCCCAGTCGCTCGTGCGTGAGTGCATGGCGCGATCCATCTCCCCGATCTGCCCGGACGCCACCGTCGTCGAGTTCGACGCGGTCGATTCCTGGCTCGCCGTGAGGGATCCGGACGCCGCGCCGCTCGTGATCTACAACATGCCGGACGATGCCGGACACGACGAGGCGCAGATCGATGCGCTGCGCGAGTTCATCCACAAGGCGCAGCCGGCGAAGGTGATCGTGCTCGCCCGATCGAACGACGTCCTGTGCATGATCGACGCGATCGAGTGCGGCGCGGTCGGCTATATCCCGATGGGTGCGAAGCTCGACGATCTCGTCTCGGCGTTGCGCATCTGCGCGGCCGGCAGCGTTTTCGTGCAACGCAACACGCTGATGTCGCTGCGCGATTTCGTGCGCCCCGCGGCCTCGACCAAGCCGCAGCTCAGCAGCTATTTCACCGAGCGCCAACTCGCCGTCGCCCGTGCATTGAGGCGAGGCAGCGCGAACAAGACGATCGCCTACGAGCTCGACCTGTGCGAGAGCACGGTGAAGGTCCACATCCGCAACATCATGCGCAAGCTGAAGGTCAGCAACCGGACCCAGGCCGCCTTCAAGCTCAACGCCTTCGCGGACGACGACGAAGCCTGACCGCCGCCCCTCCGGCGGCGCACCCCATCGACATCGGCGCTGCCATCGGGGCCCGATGTTGCCGGATGATCTCTCCCGAGACGCCTCTTCGGCGGGCGGCCCAGGGCCGAACGGTGGCCGGCCATGCCCGCATCAGGTCAGAGGATGGGCAGCTCCCGGTCGATCCCCGCGGCCGAGGTGATCCAGAGGATCGTCGCGTCCTGCGGGCCGACGGAGCACAGCGCATGGCCCATGCTGCTGTTGAAGTAGCACGAGTCCCCCTCATGCAGCCGTAGCGCCTCATAGTGCTCGGTGTGCAGGTCAACCTCGCCGGAGAGGACGTAGACATACTCCTCGCCGCGGTGGGTGATCAGTCGGGCGAACTCCTCTTTGGTCCGGCATTTGAGGCGCGCCTTCAGCGTTGTGAAGCACTTGTTGGACAGCTCCGTGCACAGGAGCTCGTAGTCGTAATAATCCGTCTCGTAGTTCACGCCGGCGCCGCTGCGGGTGATGGTCCGCCGGCCCGTCCCCGGCGCCGTCCCGCTCGGCGCGAACAGCTCGTTGACGCTGACGCCGAGCCCTTCGGCGAGGTTGAGCAGGTTGTCGTAGGTCGGCGAGATCTGGCCGCGCTCGATCTTGGACAGCGTCGATGGCGCCAACCCCGTCGTCTCGCTCGCCTGCTGCAGCGTCATCCCCGCGCGCCGCCTGAGGTTGCGCACGATCGGACCGAGGCGCGCGGCCCCATCCCGACCGCGACGCTCGGCAGGCCTGGTGGCGATCGGGGAAGGCTTCGTCATGTGCTCACCGTTTTTTCAAAATGCACAATTTTTACTATTGGAAAAATTTTGTCGCAGATGCAAACTTCCTTCTGCAACACGCGTCCCCTGCCTGCGCAACCGATTGTTCGAGCGCCGAACGGGCACCCGAGCATGGCCCAGCCGTCGCGCCGCCGAAAAGGAGCATCGCCCATGCAAACGTCCCGTCTTCTGTCCGCCGTCGCGCTCGCGGCGTCGCTGGCCATCGCCGCCCCCGCCGCGCATGCCCAGACGTCCTATCCCGAAAAGGCGGTCGACTGGATCGTCATGTGGCGTGCGGGCGGCGGCGCCGACACCGCGACGCGCACCTTCACCGACCGGCTGGAGACGGTTCTCGGTGAGGATATCATCGTCAAGAACATCACCGGCGGCGGTGGCGGCATCGGCTACACGGCCGCCAAGAGCGCCAAGGCCGACGGCTACACGCTCGTCACCATCCAGGGCGACCTGCCGAAATTCGAGCCGATGGGCCTTGCCCCGATCGCCGTGTCGGACTTCGACATCATCGCGGGCTTCGCCTACCAGTCGCCGATGATCGTGGTGGGCGCCGACTCGCCCTACGAGACGCTCGACGACCTGATCGCCGCCGCGAAGGACGCGCCCGGCACGATCGCCGTCGCCACCACCGATATCGGCGGCGTCTTCCACCAGCCGCTCGTCCTCTTCGACGAGGCGGCCGGGATCGAGACGCGCGCCGTCGCCTTCGAAGGCTCCGCGCAGCAGGCCGTGAACCTCATGGGCGGCAATGTCGACGCAGCGGTGACCTGGGTGAAGGCGACCGCCCCCTATGTCGAAGAGGGCAAGCTCAAATATCTCGGCTACATGTCCGCCGAGCGTCACCCGGACTATCCCGACGTGCCGACCCTTGCCGAGCTCGGCTACGACGTGATCTGGCAGCATCCCTATGGCGTCGGCGCTCCGGCCGGCATCCCGGACGAGGCCAAGGCGAAGCTCGAGGCCGCCGCCGCCGAGATCCGCAGCGATCCGGAGTTCGCCGCCGCGCTCGAGAAGCAGGGCCTCTCGGTGCTGAACATGGATTCGGAAGCCTACGCGCAGCATATCGCGCGCATGCAGAGCGACATGGAGCGGGCGATCGAGCTCATCAAGTGAGCCGAAGCCTCTTGCGCATCCCTCTCTCCGAAGCGCTGATCGCGACGCTCGTCGTCGCGATCAGCCTCGTCTTTTTCGTCGAGGCGTTCTCGTTCCCGCACATGCGGGCCGATCCGGGCGGCGGCGCGCTCTGGCCGCAGATCATGGCCGCGTGCGCTGGCGGCGGCTCGCTCGTCCTCCTCCTGATGCGCCTTGCCGGGCGCGGGCCGGCGCGGCCGACCGGCCCGGTGATCGAGCGCAAGTCGGCGCAGATCATCTTCGCCTGCGTCCTCTATCCACTGGCGATCATCTATCTCGGCTTCACCCTCTCCACCGCGCTGTTGACGGTGGTGCTGATGCTCCTCCTCAAGGCGCGCTTCCTGGAGATCATCCTCTTCACCGTCGCGCTGACCGCGATCGTCTACGGCTTCTTCGTCTACATGCTGGAAGCGGTCGTGCCGACCGGCCTTCTCATCGACCGCCTGTTCGGCTGACGAGAGCGAACCATGCTCGACGCCCTCCTCACGCTCGCCAATCCGCTCAATTTTCTCCTCCTGATCCTCGCCGTGTTCGGCGGGACGCTCGCGGGCGCCGCGCCGGGGCTCACGTCCACGATGGCGATCGGCCTCCTCGTCCCCCTCACCTTCACGATGGGGCAGGAGGCGGCGCTGATCCTCCTTCTCGGCGTCTATTGTGGCGGCCTCTATGGCGGCGCGATCACCGCCATTCTCCTCAACCTGCCGGGCTCGCCGACCTCCGTCGTCACCGCGCTCGACGGTTATCCGATGACGCGCAAGGGCGAGGGCGGCACCGCGATCGCGATCGCCACCCTCTCCTCCACGCTTGGCGGGATTCTCTCCTGCGTCGTCCTCATCCTCCTGTCGACGCAGCTCGCGCGGCTCGTCATCTATTTCGGCGCGCCGGAATATATGGCGCTCGGCCTCTTCGCGGCGGCGGTGGTGTTCTCGCTCTCGGGCAATTCGGTGCTGAAGGGCTTCATCTCCGTCTGCCTCGGCTTCCTCATCGCCACCATCGGCATCGACCCGACCGCGATGCACCCGCGCTTCACCTTCGGCATCAGCGAGATCACCATCGGCATTCCGGAGATCCCCGCGATCATCGGCCTCTTCTGCGTTGCCGAAGCCTTCCGCATGGTGGAGCAGGAGACGGGCCGGCCGCTGGTGCAGAAATCGGTGAGCGGGCTGCGCACCGCACTGAACCTCCTGCCGCGCCTCTGGCCGACGATCGGCAAGGGCGGGGTGATCGGCTGCCTCATCGGCATCCTGCCGGGGATCGGCGCGCTCGCCGCCTCCTACATGTCCTACGCGGAGGCGAAGCGCTCCTCGAAGACGCCGGAGCGCTTCGGCAAGGGCGCGCCGGAGGGGATCGCCGCCAGCGAGTCGGCCAACAACGCGGTCACGGGCGGCGCGCTGGTGCCGATGCTCTCCTTCGGCATTCCGGGCGACACCAACACCCTCCTCATCCTCGGCGCGATGTCGATCCAGGGCCTCGCCGTCGGCCCAGCCCTCTTCCGCGAGCATCCCGACATCATCTCGCTGATCTTCATCACGCTGATCTTCGCGAACATCATCATCCTGCCGGTGGGCCTCCTGATGGCGCGCTTCGTCGCCAAGGCAGCGCTGATCCCGCTGCGCTTCCTCCTGCCGGTGGTGGCGGTGCTGTCGATCACCGGCGCCTCGATCGGCTACGGGCACATCTACTATTTCTGGATCTCGATCATCTTCGGCCTCCTCGGCTACCTGATGAACAAGGGCGGCTTCCCGATCCTGCCGCTCGCGATGGCGCTGATCATCGGCCCCATCGTTGAGCGGAACCTACGGTCCTCGCTGATGCTGCCCGATGCGAGCCTCGAAATGTTCCTGACGCGGCCGGTGTGCGCCGTGCTTCTCCTCGGGGCGGTCGTCATCGTTGCGGCGCGCGTCCTCGGCGTGGGGCAGAGATCGGCACGCGCCACCGCCCCCGCCACGACTGACCAAGGATAATCCCATGCCCAGCGCCGGCAGCGTCCGCTCCCGCCACCGCCCGATCATCTACGGCCGCACCCACATGGTGTCGGCCGGCCACCACCACGCGGCGCAGGCGGGCTTCTCGATCCTGGAGGCCGGGGGCAACGCGGTGGACGCGGGCGTCGCGTCGATCATGGCACTCGCCGTGGTGCAGCCCGACGTCGTCAACATCGCCGGCGTCGCCCCGATCCTGATCTACCTCGCCGAGACCGGCGAGACCGTGTCGATCAGCGGCCTCGGCACCTGGCCGAAGGCGGCGACGGCGGAATATTTCGAGCGTGAGCACGGCGGCGCGATCCCCGAGGGGATCCTGCGCACCGTCGTCCCCGGCGCGCCGGACGCCTGGATCACCGCGCTGGAGCGCTACGGCACGATGCGCTTCGGCGACGTCGCCGCCTACGCGATCCGCCTTGCGCGTGACGGCTTCCCCGCCTTCGCCTTCCTCACCGAACGGCTGCATGAATACGAGGCGAGCTACCGCCGCTTCCCCTCCAACACCGAGATCTACATGCCGGGCGGGGCGATCCCGAAGCCCGGCGAGCTCTTCGTGCAGGCCGATCTCGGCCGCTCGCTCCAGTACATGGCGGACGAGGAGGCGGCCGCCGGCGGGCGCGAGGCCGGCCTCGCCGCCGCGCGCAAGGCCTTCTACGAAGGCGACATCGCCCGCACCATCGTCGCGTTCCATGAGGCCAATGGCGGCTTCATGACGATGGAGGACATGGCCGGGTTCCGCGTCGGCCACGAGCCGCCGGTGCGCTCATCCTTCGGCGATCTCGACGTGGTCTCCTGCGGGCCGTGGTGCCAGGGGCCGGTGCTGGGGCAGATGCTCAACATGCTCGACGGGCGCGACCTCGCCGCCCTCGGCCACAACAGCCCCGACTACATCCACCTCCTCACCGAGGTGATCAAGCTCGCCTTCGCCGACCGCGAGCGCCACTATGGCGACCCGCGCTTCGTGGACGTGCCCATCGAGGGACTTCTCTCGAAGGCCTACGCGGAGGCCCGCATGGGTCTCTTCGACCCGGAGAAGGCCTGGCCGGCTATGCCCCCGGCGGGCGATCCCGCGAACGCCGGGCCGCGCACCCCCGATCCGCTGCCGGACCCCGTCGCCTCGCCGCTCCCCGCGCCGATGGCCGCGCCCTACCGCACGCCGCCGGGCGATGAGTCGGGCGGCGACACGTCCTATGCGTGCGTGGTGGACCGGCACGGCAATGTCTTCTCCGCGACGCCCAGCGATTCCAGCTGGGACGGCGTCGCGGTGCCGGGCACCGGGATGGTGCCGTCCTCGCGCGGCAGCCAGTCGCGCGGCGACCCGCGTCACCCGGCCTCCGTCGCGCCCGGCAAGCGCCCGCGCCTCACGCCCAATCCCGCGATCCTCTTCCGCAATGGACGGCCGATCATGCCGCTCGGCACGCCCGGCGGCGACGCGCAGGCGCAGGCGATGCTCCAGGTGATCCTCAACATGTTCGTCTTCGGGATGGACGTGCAGAGCGCGACCGAAGCGCCCCGCTTCATGAGCCAGAGCTTCCCCAACTCGTTCGCGCCGAACCACTATTTCCCCGGCCGGCTGAACCTCGAGGCCCGGCTCGGCGACGCGATCGCCGCCCCCCTCGCCGCCCGCGGCCACACCCTCTACTGGTGGCCGGACTGGTTCTGGCGGCTCGGCTCGGTCTGCGCGATCTATATCGACCCCGACACCGGCCTCCTCCACGGAGGCGCGGACCCGCGCCAGGAATCCTACGCGCTCGGCTGGTGACGGGGACGGGGCGCGCGCCTCGGCGCGCCCGCCCTTTGGATCTCTCGGCTTACCCTGAGCCCCTTTCGCGGGTTCAGCCCTTCTCGCCCCACCCGTAGAGCTGGTGCGCGGCCTCGGGGGTGACGTAGCCCTCCGCGACGTCCTCGGCGATCGCGTCGGGGTCGCGGTCAGACGGGTCGCCGTAGCCGCCGCCGCCCGGCGTCCACAGGAGCACGCGGTCGCCGGGGTCGAAGCGCACGTTCGCGTACTTGCTCGACGACATCTTGCCGTAGAGATCGCACACCGTGCTCCAATCGTCGGCGCCGGCCTTCTTCACCAGCGTGCCGCCATTGCCGCCCTCCGCACCGCCGAAGAGGGCGAAGGGCTTCACCTCGTGGCGGTCGCTGCACTGGCTCGCGGTAATCGGGACCTGCGTCACCACAAGCTCGCGGCGGAAGCCAAGGCCGCCGCGCCAGCGCCCGGCGCCACCTGAATCCGGGATCATCTCGAAGGTGTCGACCCGGAGCGGGAAGCGTGTCTCGAACACTTCGGTGGGGTTGAAGCGGCAATTGCCGTTGATGGCGATCACGCAATCGTTGCCGTCGTGCTCGTGCCGGCCGCCCCAGCCGCCCGACATGATGTCGTAGCAGGCGAAATATTCGTCATAGTCGGGGTGCTCGCCGCCGAAGACGAAGTTGGTGCCGGTGCAGCTCTCGGAGGCCATCGCCCGCGTCGGCACGCACCGGCTCATCGCGCCGATCACGATGTTGGCGAGGCGCGGATGGGTTTCCGTGTTGCCGGCGACGAGCGGGCCCGGATAGTCGACATTCACGACGCGCCCCGGCGGGGAGACGACGCGGATCGGGCGGAAGCAGCCGGAATTCTTGGGGATGGACGGGTCCGTCACGTGCAGGATCCCGTTATAGACCGCGCCCGTCGCGACCCCGAGCGTCGCGTTCACCGGGCCGCGGGCCTGGGGTGAGCTGCGCCGGTAGTCGGCGACCACCTCGTCGCCCTGGATGTGGAGGTCGATCGCGACGGTGTAGGGCTTTCGCTCGATCCCGTCATTCTCGATCACGTCCTCGAAGCTGTAGACCCCGTCGGGGAAGGCTTCGAGCTCGGCGCGCATCCGGCGCTCCGAATAATCCATCAGGTCTTCGCAGGTGTTGCGGAACACGTCCGCCCCGTATTTCCCGACGACCTGTCGCACACGGTCGACGCCGAGATCGACCGAGCCGATCATCGCCATCAGGTCCCCGTAATTCTGGCGCGGAGTGCGACAGTTGGCGAGGAGGAGCTTCCACACCTCTTCCACGTCCTTGCCCGCCTTGCGGATCTTCACCGGCGGGACGCGCAGCCCCTCGTGAAAGATCTCCGTCGCCTCGCCGCAGAACGCACCCGGCACCATGCCGCCGATCTCGGCGATATGGCCGATGCAGACCGCGAAGCCGAGGAGCGTGCCGTCGGCGAAGATGGGCTTGAAGAAGGTGTGCTCGGGGCAATGGAGCCCGCCGCGATAGGGGTCGTTGTGGACGATCACGTCGCCGGGCTCGAGGGTCGAGAAGTCGATCTCCTGCGCGCACGTCTTGATGAGGATCGGCATGCCGCCGATCATCGTCGGGCAGAACTCGGCGCAGGCGATCATGTCGCCCTTCGCGTCCGCGAGCGCGCAGGTGAAGTCGAGCCCCTCGTTGAAGATCGTCGAGTAGGACGTCTTCATGAGGAGGATGCCCATCTCCCGGCAGATCGAGACCATCGTGGAATCGAGGATGTTCATCATCACCGGGTCCGCCGGCGGCCGCTCGGTGGCGCGCGACGCCATCGCCTCCTCAATCGGCAGGCGCGGCGGGACGATGGGGAGGCGGGGCGCCGGATCACCCTTCGCCTTCAGCGCCGCCCAGTCGACGCACCAGGACGAGCAGTAGACATCCCGGTTCCCCTCGGCCTGGATGCCGGGGCCGTAGACGAGAAGCCCGCAGTTCGCGCACTTCACATACTTCTCGACGTAAAAGCCGTTATCCGAAAAGCGCATGGTGCGACCTCAGGCGTTCGTTTGAGCAGCGATGTGGAGCGAGCCGAACCGGTCGACATCGAGATGCTGACCGGGCGCGACGATGGTGACGGATGCCGCCTCCTCGATGATCGCGGGCCCCGCGATCGTCTGTCCGGCGAGGAGCGACTCGCGCCGATAGACGGGCGCGTCCTCGCGGCCGGAGGCGAACACGATCGAGCGGCGGCCGACCGGCTCGGGCGGCCCGTCCGCCTCGGCGAGCGTCGGGAACGCCGGCTTGTCGCCGATGGAGACGACCGTCGCGAGGTAGTTCACGATCTCGATCGTCTCCCCCGGAATGGCGAAGCCGAACCGTGCCTCGTGCGCCTTGTGGAACGAGGCCCACAGCGCGCTCGCCCGCTCGGGCGAGAGGTCGGCGGGCTCGACGGAGAGTTCGAGTTCATAATTCTGGCCGAGATAACGCATCGCGAGCGCGCGATAGACGACGAGATTCTCGGTGAAGTCCTGCGCCTTCAACTCGCCCACCGCGTCGGCGACGAGGTCTTCGAGGATCTGCGAGGCGCGGGCGGCGTCGAAGCGGCGGCTCGTGAGCTGCGTCGTGCGCTGGCGGTCGACGCGCGCATTGGTGACGATGAAGCCGTAGGCGGAGAACTGGCCGGGATGCGGCGGGACGATCGCGCGCGGGATGCCGATCTCGCCCATCAATTCGGCCGCATGGGGCGGACCGGCGCCGCCGAAGGTCGCGAGCGTGAAGTCGCGCGGGTCGAGACCGCGCTCGATGAGGACGGAGCGCAGCGCCGAGACCATGTTGTTGTTGGCGATCTGGACGATCGCGAGCGCGGCGTCCTCCAGCGACTGGCCGATCGCCTCGGCGACGGCGGCGACGGCGCGCTCGGCGGCCGCCTTGTCGAGCTTCATTGTCCCGTTGAGGAAGTTGTCCGGGTCGATCCGGCCGAGGACGACGTTGGCGTCCGTCACCGTCGCGTCCGTGCCGCCGAAGCCGTATGAGGCCGGGCCCGGACGCGCCCCGGCGCTGTGCGGTCCGACGCGCAGCATGCCGCCTTTGTCGATCCAGGCGATCGAGCCACCGCCGGCGCCGATGGTGCGGATGTCGAGCATCGGGATCTGGATCGGGACGCCCCACTCGATCTCGAAATTGGTGGTGAAGCTCTCCTGCCGGTCGAGCACCGTCGCGACGTCGGTCGATGTGCCGCCCATGTCGAGCGTCACGAGATTGTCGATCTCGGTCAGCTCCGCGAGATAGCGGCTCGCGATCACCCCGCCGGTCGGCCCCGACATCACGAGATTGACCGGCGCCTCGGCAGCCGCGCCGAGGGTCATCTCCCCGCCATTCGACTTGATGACGACGACGGGGGCGGCGACACCCGCCGCGTCGAGCCGCTCGCGCATGACGCTGAGCTGGCGGCTCACGACCGGCTTCAGATAGGCGTCGGCGAGCGTCGTCGAGGCGCGCTCATATTCCTTCCATTTCGGCAGCACCTCGAAGGAGGTCGAGATCGGCATGTCCGGGCCGAGCCGCTCGGCGAGGATCGCCTTCGCGCGCGTCTCGTGCGCCGGGTCTAGGTAGGAGAAGAGGAAACACACGGCGACCGCCTCGATCGTGGGATCGGCCGCGATCCGCTCGGCGATTTCGGCCACCTCCGCCTCGCCGAGCGGGACGATGACATGGCCGTAGGCGTCGATCCGCTCCGTCACCTCGAAACAGTGGCGGCGCTTCACGAGGGGCTTCGGCTTCACCCAGCTCATGTCGTAGTGGGCCTTGCGGTTGCCGCGCTGGATGAACGGCACGTCGCGGAAGCCGCGCGTCGTCACGTACGCGACGGTGCCGCCCTTGCGCTCCAGGACCGCGTTCGTCGCGACCGTCGTGCCGAGGCGGATCAAGGAGATCGTGTCCGGCGACAGGGTGGAGTGGATGCCGTCCAGGATGCCGTTGATCGGGTCGGTCGGCGTCGACGGGACCTTCCAGACCTTTACGTCCTGCTGCATCCCGTCATAGGCGACGAAGTCGGTGAACGTTCCTCCGACGTCGATACCCAATAGATAGCGCATCGTTCGACCCTTTTTGTGGTGGCGCATCCGCGAAGGGCGCCGCCGGGGCTCAGATGCTCCAGCCGCGCCGAGAATAGAGGTGTCGTTGAAAGGAGCGCAGGTCCGCGCACCGCAGGTGCCGCGCCGCGTCCGCGTCGCCCGTGACGATCGCGTGGACGAGCTCGTCCTGGATGTGGACCGTGAAGAGGAGGAAGCTCGGCTCGTCCGGCGGTGCGAGCGCCAGCGACTCGGCGATGAACGGCGCGTAGCGCAGGCGCAGGCCGAGGATCATGTTGAACAGCATCGGCGCCTGCGCCCCGATCGCGAGGTCGAGATTCCACGCCATCATCTGCTGCATGATCTCGCCGACATCGGACTGGCGATAGCGTTCGCCGAGCGCCGCGTTGTGCGCGTAGAGGAGCTTCGCCTCCTCCGGCACCTTGCGGGCGGCGAAGCGTGCGGCCGCCTCCCCCTCCAGGAGGAAGCGCAAGGACCAGAGCTCGTCCGCCTGCGCCCTGTCGAGGCGCGGGACGCGCACCGCACGGCCCGGCGTCAACTCCAGCGCGCTGGCCGCGAGCAGCTTTCCGACGGCCTCCCGCACGGGTTGGATCGACGTGTTGAGACGGGTCGCGATCTTGCGCAGGCTCTGGCGCACCTCCGGCGGCCACCGACCCGTGATGATGTCCTTTTCGAGCTCGGCATAGATCTGCTCGCCGAGCGTGGACGCGCCTTCGAGCGTCGCGTCCGCCGTGGTATCCGCCAAAATCAACCATTCTCCATCGCGCGGCCGCCTCCGGATGGGACATCCGGAGGGACGCGGCGTACGACCTTAAGTCGGCCCAATCTAGCATGATCCGCGGCACGATGGCGTGACCTCGAATGGGCGCCGTCGCCGGCGCCCGCTCCCGTCAATGTGCGGCGAGCCGTGCGAGTTCGGGGGTCGCGTCGTCGAGCCCGGCCGCGAACCGCTCGACGGCGAGATCGCACTCCGCCTTCGAGATGGTGAGCGCGGGCGAGAAGGACACGACCTCGATGAAGGGCAGCGCACGCACCATCAATCCTTGCGCGTTCGCCTTCGCCGCCACCAGGCGGTGCGCCGCGGCCGACGGGTGGAACGGGCGCCGCCGCGCCTTGTCGGCGACGAACTCGACGCCGATCATCAGCCCCTCGCCGCGCACGTCGCCCACATAGGGATGGTCGCCGACCTTCGCCTTGAGGGCGGCGAGGAGATAGGCACCGGACTCGGCCGAATTCTGGACGAGGCCTTCATTCTCCATGATGTCGAGATTGGCCATCGCGACGGCCGCGCCCACCGGATGACCCGAATAGGTGAAGCCGTGCATGACCGGGCCGTACTCGTCCGAAGCCTCGGAGAAGACGTCCCACATGCGCTCAGACACGACCGAGGCGGACATCGGGAAGTAGGCGCTCGTGATCCCCTTCGCGAGGGTGATGAGGTCCGGCTTGAGGCCATAGAGTCCGGAGCCGAACCAGTGGCCGGTCCGCCCGAAGCCGGTGATCACCTCGTCGGCGATGAAGAGGATGTCGTGGCGGTCGAGCACCTCCTGCACGCGGGCGAAATAGTCCTTCGGCGGGATGAGGACGCCGCCGGTGCCCATGATCGGCTCGGCGATGAAGCCGCCGATCGTGTCCGCCCCCTCGCGCGCGATGATGGCTTCGAGGTTGGCGATCATGCGGTCGCAGAAGGCCGCTTCGTCCTCCCCGTCATGAGCGAAGCGGTAGAAATGCGGGCACTCGGTGTAGACGACATCGGCCGCCGGCAGGTTCCACGCCTTGTGATAGGCGGGGATGCCCGTCAGCGAGGACGCCGCGGCCGTGAGGCCGTGATAACCGCCGGTGCGGGAGATGATCTTCTTCTTCTCCGGCTTGCCGCGCAGCGTCGAATAATAGCGCACGAGCTTGTAGTTCGTGTCGTTGGCGTCCGAGCCGGACGTTCCGTAGAAGACGCGCGCGGCGTTGGCGACGCCGGCCTCCTCGCGCAAGAGCGTCAGGACGCGGCTCGACAGGCGGATGGTCGCCTCGTTCGAGGACGAGCCGAAAAGGTGCCAGTAGTTGAGGTCCGTCATCGCCTGGGCGGCCGCCGCGGCGATCTCCTCACGGCCGAAGCCGATATTGACGCACCAGAGCCCGCCCGAGCAGTCGACGAACTCGGTCCCGTCCGCGCTGACGATCCGCGCCCCCTTGGCGGAGCGCATGATGGTGGGGCCGGCCTTCATGTGGGCGGAGATCGAGGTCAGCGGATGGAAGATCGTGTTCCGGTCCATTTCCTCCAGCGAGTAGTTCGCTCCGGGGAGACCGTTCTCGAGGTCGAGCATTGTCGTTTCTTTCTGCGCTGTTTGGCGGCGAAGCGGGTCGCCGCCAAGGAAGGGTCAGGACTTGTCGAGCTTTACGAACAAGACCCAGAAGAAGGCGCCCATGACGGGCAAAGTGATCGCGAGGAGGAGCGTCGTCAGCGAGAAGATGATCGGCACCTGTGACTGCTGCGAGGCGGCCATCGCCCAGTTGTAGATCGGCATGGTCGTGTCGATGCCGCGCACGAAGAGCGAGCGCGGGAGCTCGTTGAACGAGAGCAGGAAGCCGAAGATGCCCGCGCCGAAGATGCCGGGCTTCAGGATCGGCAGCTCGATGTCGAAGAAGCGCCGCCAGGGCGATGCGCCGAGGTCCTCGGCCGCTTCCAGAAGGTTGAGATCGAACCGGCTCGCGACGACGAGGACGAGGAGGAGGCAGAAGGGCAGCGCCCAGATGAGCTGGGCGAGATAGATCGACCAGAGCCCGAGCGTCAGCCCGAGGATCGAGCGCAGGAAGATGAAGAGCGCCGCCCCCATCGTCAGGCCCGGCACGAAGAGCGGGATGAGGGTGAGGAGGAGCGGCGCGCCCGGACTGCGCATCCGCGTCAGCGCCCGCCCGACCACCGTCGCGAGCACCATGCAGGTGAGCGCGACGAGCGCGCTCATGATGAGGCTCGTGCGCATCGGCCCCATCCAGCGCTCGTCCCCGGCGAGCGCGGCATAGTGCTCGACCGTGAGGGGATAGGGCACGCCGGAGAGCGGGTTCGGGGTGAAGCTCATCACCGCGAGGAAGATCAGCGGGGTGTAGATCATCGCGAGCGCGAAGAGCCCGCAGGCCTTGGCGATCGTCGGCCAGAGGCCGGAGCGGCCGGGGGCCCGGCGATGCGGGGCGTGTGCCGGGAGGGCCGCCGCGCGCTCGCTGTTCGTCTCGCCTGCCCGGTCGAATGCGACGGATGACATCAGGCGCCCTCCCGATCAGCGTTTCATGGCGACGAACATCGCCGAGATGTCCGCCCGTTTTCGGAGGACCAGGATGAGGATCGCGAGGCTGATGCCGAGGAGCACGACGACGAAGGTCGAGAGCGCCGCGGCCGTCGGATATTTGAGCTGCTGCAGCGCCGAGTTCACCGAGTTGCCGAGGAGATCGACGAACCCGCCGCCGAGGAGCTGCGGCTCGACGAAGGCGGCCATCAGCGGCACCAGCGTGAACACGATGCCGGCGACGATGCCGGGCAGCGCGAGCGGGATGATGACGGTGAGGAGCGTCTGAGACGGGCGGGCACCGAGGTCCTGGCTCGCGGCGATATAGTCGTCGTCGATCAGCGAGCAGGACAGGAAGATCGGAAACACCATCGTCGGGAAGTGCGTGCCGAGCAGGCCGAAATGGACGGCGAACTCCGAGTAGAGGAGCCACTCGATCGGCGTGTCGATCACGCCGAGCCACATGAGGAGGGAGTTGACCGCCCCGTTCGCGCCGAGGATCGATCGCCACACGATGATGCGGGAGGAGGCGTCGAGGAAGAAGGGGATCGTCAGGAGCGTGATGATCGCCGCCTTCACATATTTCGAGCGGCACCCCTTGGCGAGCCACAGCGCGAAGGGGAAGGCGAGAAGGAGCTCGATGATCGTCATCGTGACGGCGATGCGCAGTGTGCGCACGGCCGCCAGCCACCGGCCCGAGTTGATCAGCGATTCCCAGGTCTCGAGCGTCGGGGTGTAGACGACCTTGTAGTATTTCACCGAGAAGAAGCTGAAGACGACGATCACCAGGAGCGGCAGGAGCACGAGGAGCGACCACGCCACCAGGAATGTCGGCACCACCATCGATGACGGCTTCAGGCCATCGATCCAGCGCAGCAGGAAGGGTCGTCGCGTCGGCTTCGCCGTCTCGGCAGCAAGTGTCATCCGGAACCCCTTGTGATGGTCCTTGGCGAGACGCGGGCGGCGAGCGCCCGCGTGGAGGCGTCGGGTGCGGGCGGCACGCGCCGCCCGCTCACGCGGATCAGGCGTTGAGGAAGCGCTGCCACTCCTCTTCCATCACGCCGGCATTCTCCGGCACGACCTTGCAGGCGAAGGGCTTCTGGAATTTGCGGGCGACCTTTTCCTCGGTCCACTTGAGGTTGGCGATGTCCTCTTCGGACCAGCCGTTCTCCTCGGCATATTTCACGCCGAGATCCATGTTCGGACCGGCATAGCCGCGTTCCTTCGCCTGCCAGGCACGGTATTCGCCGCCGAGGAAGTAGTTCAGCATCTTGTAGATGTTGTCGACGTTGTCCCGCTCCATGGCGGCCGAGGCGACGTGCGCACCGTGGCCCCAGAGGTAGTAGCCCTCGACGGTGAAGGCGTAGATCACCGTGTTCGGGCCGAGGGCGTTGTTCGCCTCCTTCACCGCCGGTTCCCAGCAGTTGATCATGTCCGCTTCGCGGTTGGAGAAGAGCTGCACCTGCTCCTCGAACGCGGTGAAGATCGTGCGGAACTGACCGGCCTGCTTGCGCTCCACGAGATAGTCCGCGACCGTACGCGCGGCTTCGGGCGGAAGGTCGGCCGGGTCCTCGACGTCGAGGCGGCCATGGTGCTTCAGGAAGTTCGCGGTCTCCGCCATGGACTGGAGCCAGCTCCGGTCGATCGCGACGCGGCCGCGCACGTCCTCGCCCTCGAAGAAGACGGTCCAGGGGATCTCGTCCATGCCGTCGGGCGAGGCGCCGATGATCTCGGGGAAATAGCCGAACGCGTCGCCGTTGCCGATGACCGGGACGCCGTATTGCTTGTCGTCGGCGCGCAGGAAGTTGGCGCGCTTCCAGGCGTCCGGCGTGCGCTCCCACAGCGTCAGCTCCGGGTGATCCTCCACGATCTCCGCGTAGAACCCTTCCGGACCGAGAAGATCCTCGGAACCGCCGTCGAAGATGAACACATCCTGGGTTTCGCCCAGATTGTTGCCCATGACATCGCGCATGAAGATGCCGATGTCCGCGTTGGTGGGCGTGTAGTTCATCTTGAGGCCGATCGAGTTCGTCATTCTCGACCAGTCTTTGAGCTGCGCGGTGGTGACGCCGTACAGGGAGACCTCGTTGGACGCGGCCCAGGCGGCCTGATCCATGCCCGGCATCATCGAGGCGGCGAGCCCCATGGCCCCGACGCTGAGCGTGGAGCCGAGAAAATCGCGGCGAGACAGGCCGTTGGCGTTCTTCGTATCGTCGGTCATGCGGTTCTCCAGGGGGGTTGGGAGCGGGAGGCGGCCTGTACGCTCAGGCGTTCATGACGATGCAGTCGTCCTTCTTCCACCAGACGAAGGACGGGTCCGGGACGGCGGAGGCGACGTCCCAGATGCGCGCCTTCATCGGCGCGACACCGGTGTCCACGGTTCGGTCGAGATATTTTCCCTTGTAGATCGCGCCGTCGCCGCGGCACGGGAGGACGTTGATGTCGTCCCGCTCCGGCGCGGCATCGGCGAGCGTCAGCCATTCGGCGCGCATGCCGATCGCGACCCTCTCCCCCGCCTTCGGCTTGCGCTTGCCGGACCAGCGGCCCGCGAGGCGCTCCTCGCCGACCAGCACCTCGGCGCGCTCCCCGTCGAGGGAGATGAGATCGCCCTCGAAGCAATTGTCGACGCCCATGAAGCGCGCCGCGAAGGCGGAGACGGGACGGTCGAAGATGTCCGTCGGCGTGCCGGTCTGCTCGATCTTGCCGTGGCGCATGAGGAGGATGCGGTCGCTCATGGTGAGCGCCTCCTCCTGGCTGTGCGTGATGTAGACGAAGGTGGTGCCGAGAGTCTTCTGCAGGCTCATGAGCTCGACCTGCATGTCGACGCGGAGGCGCTCGTCGAGCGCGCCGAGCGGCTCGTCGAGGAGGAGGATGTCCGGCTGGGGGACGAGCGCGCGGGCGAGCGCGACGCGCTGGCGCTGGCCACCGGAGAGCTGGTGGACGCGGCGGTCGTACATGTCGTCGAGCTGGACGAGGCGCAGCGCCTCGCGCGCACGCTTCTGCCGGTCGCCGGGCGGCGTGCCCCGCACCTTCAGCCCGTAGGCGACATTCTCGCCGACGCTCATGTGCGGGAACAGAGCGTAATTCTGGAAGACGGTGGTGCAATTGCGCTTGAAGGCCGGGGTGTCGCGCACGTCGACGCCGCCGAGGCGAAGCACGCGCACACTATAAGGTGTCTCGAGGCCCGAGATGATGCGCAGAAGCGTTGTCTTGCCTGAGCCGCTTTCGCCCAGGATCGTCAGGAATTCGCCCTGGACGGCTGTAATGCTGACGCCGTCGAGAGCGACGACTTTATCATACACGTGCACGGCATCGATGATCTCGAGGATCGGCGCGGCAGGAGGCGATGTCGTCATCTCATTCCCCGTGTCGTGTCGCAGTCACCCGAGCCACGCCTTGGCGCGGCTCATGAGCCGTTTTGTGATCACAAAATGAGTGCACGGCTCGACACCACTGTCAAAGTAATAAGCGGCGTTTGTCGAGATGAATTTGTACGCAGTCGAGTCTGCTCGCTTAGGCAACGCGCCTTTCGCCTAGTCAAAATGCCAAAGTTCGGCGCAGAATCGCCACAATAACATCGAGGTGGCGCCGTCATTCGGAGTACATCGAGATCGAGGCGGCGACTCCCATGAGGGTGGTCGCCGTCGAGGTGGCGCCGCGGAGGGCCGCGGTCAGGACGGCGACCGGCTCCGCAAGGGTGCGCGCGGGCGCCATGCACCGCTGCTCGACATCGAAGGCGAGGTCGCGCGGCGCCTCCGCGAGGGAGCGCGCGACGGCCCGGCCATCGAGCCCGGCATTCGCCGCGATGGCGGCCGTCGGCGCGGCGAGCGCGCCGGCGAGGACGCGGCGCGCGAGCGCGGCGGCATCCGACGCGTCGCCGCTCCCGCCCGCGTGCGCGGCGCGGATATAGGCGGCCGCCCCGCCGGGCGCGATGCCCTCCCGGCGCGCTGCCCGGACCGCGGAAAGCGCCCGCTCCGCCTGGGCTTTTCGCGCATCCTGCTCACGCTTGTCGCGTCCGCCGATGCGCACCTCGACGATCCCGCCGGTGAAGCGGGCGAGCCGCTCGGCGTGTTTCTCCCGGTCAAGGGAGAGGGACGTTTCCGCCTCCATCGTGAGCCGCAGGCCCTCGGCGTAGCGGGCCGCCGCAGCGGGCTCTCCCCCGCCCTCGATGATGGTGAGGCCGCGCGCCGTCACCCGTGCGCGGCCCGCCCGCCCGAGCATCGACGGGCGCAGCCCTTCGAGCGTCGTCCCGAGGTGGGGCGCGATCACCGACGCGCCGGTCGCCGCCGCGATATCCTCCAGATAGCGGGCCTTCCAGAGCCCCGCGCCGGGCGCGCGCGCGGCGGCGACCGCGAGGCCGGCCTTCCGGTTCTGGACGAGCGTGCCGATGGCCTCGTCGCCGTAAGCGTCGGCGACGATGAGGAGGCTCTTGCCCGCCCCCGCGATCATCTCGAGGACGCGCGCGAGCGACGAAAAGGTCTCGATGATCCCGCCATAGAGGAGCACCAGAGGCGCCTCGACGACGCTTTCGCGCGCCCCCGGATCGGTCGCGAGATGAGGGCTCGCCCAGCTCGTCTCGAAGTGCATGCCGGGCTCGTGAACGCTCTCGTCGCGCTCCGTCAGCGCGCGGGCGATGGTGACCGCGCCGTTCGGCCCCGCCGTCGCCGCCGCCTCCGCGATGAGGGCGCCGAGGGCCGCGTCGCCACCCGCCGCGCGCGTCGCGATCGCCAGAAAATCCGCCGCTTCCGCGGGCTCGGCGGCGGCGAGCAGCGCGTCGATCACGGCCCGCGCCTCCCGCTCCATCTCGCGCCGCAATTCCGTCGGCGCGTGGCCTGCGAGGATTGCCTTCTCACCGTTCCGCAGAAGTGCGCGGGCGATGAGGATTGCGGTCGCCGTGCCGTCCCCGACCGTCTGCGCGGTCCGCCAGGCGAGCTCGCGCATGGCGACGATGCCGGAGCGTTTGCCGGGCGCGTCGTCCTCCAGCGCCTTCGCGATCGCGTATCCGCCCGAGATCCACTCCGGCACCCGGTTCGGGCGGCCCGACAGGACGGCGCGCCCGCACGGGCCGATGGTGGTCGCCACGGTGTCGGCGACGAGGTCGATCCCCCGCGCGATCGGCGCCCGCGCGCGCTCTTCTAGGCGAATTATCCTTGAGTTCATCTCGGTCAATACCTAGCCAGGTTCGGTCCGTCACAGACTATTTCATGGCACCTCCCTTGCATACGGCGCGCCAAAGCGGAAAAGTGTGATCACTATATCCGAACCGCCCCACAAAGGAGAGGACGTCGATGCGTCTGGCTTGCGATACCGGCGGCACCTTCACTGATCTCGTTGTCGAAGAGGGCGATACGATCCGCCTCTTCAAAGCCTCGACCACCCCGGACGATCCGGTCCGCGGCGTGCTCGATGCGCTGCGTCTCGCCGCGAACCACGCGGGCGAGGACCTGTCGACCTTCCTCGGGCGTGCCGACGCGTTCATTCACGGGACGACGCGTGCCATCAATGCGATCCTCACCGGCAACACCGCCAAGACCGCTTTCCTGACGACGAAGGGGCACCCGGACATCCTCGTGATCCGCGAGGGCGGGCGGACGGAGCCCTTCAACTTCACCGTCCCCTTCCCCGAACCCTATGTCCCGCGCCGCCTCACCTTCGAGGTGCCCGAGCGCATCATGGCGAACGGCACCGTGCGCGAGGCGCTCGACGAGGCGGCCGTCCTCGAGATCGTCGAGAAGCTGAAGGCGATGAAGGTGGAGGCCGTCGGCGTCTGCCTCCTGTGGTCGATCGTGAACCCCGTGCACGAGAAGCGCGTCGGCGAGCTCCTCGCCGAGCATCTGCCGGGCGTCCCCGTCAGCCTCTCCCACTCGCTGAACCCGACGCTGCGCGAATATCGCCGGGCCTCCGCGACCGTCATCGACGCCTCGCTGAAGCCCTTGATGTTCGACTATCTCGACAGCCTCACCCGGCGCCTCGGCGAAGCCGGCTTCAACGGCCGCACGCTGATGGTGACGTCGGGCGGTGGCATCATGGACGCCTCGATCGTCGCCCGCGCCCCGATCCACTCGATCAATTCCGGCCCCGCGATGGCCCCCGTCGCCGGCCGCTTCTATTCCGACCGCGACTTCGACGGCCGCCCCGCCATCGTCGCCGACACCGGCGGAACGACCTACGACGTCTCCCTCGTACGCGACGGGCGGATCCCGTGGACGCGCGAGACCTGGATCGGCCAGCCCTTCCGTGGCCACATGACGGGCTTCCCCTCCGTCGACGTGAAGTCGATCGGGGCGGGCGGCGGCTCGATCGCCTGGGTCGATGGCGGCGGCCTCCTGCGCGTCGGTCCGCAATCGGCGGGCTCGACGCCCGGCCCCGTCTCCTACGGCAAGGGCGGCACGGAGCCGACGGTCACGGACTGCTCCATCATCCTCGGCTATATCGACCCGGACTTCTTCCTCGGCGGCACGATGGTGCTCGACCGCGAGGCGGCGCGCGATGTCCTGAAGGCGAAGATCGCCGACCCGCTCGGGCTCACCGTCGAGGAGGCGGCCGCCTCCGTCCTCACCCTCGCCACGGAAAAGATGGTCGGCGCGATCGACGAGATCACCGTCAACCAGGGCATCGATCCCTCGACCGCCATCCTCATGGGCGGCGGCGGCGCGGCGGGCCTCAACGCCGTCGCGGTCGGGCGCCGCCTCGGCTGCGCGGGCGTCCTCATCCCGGAGGCGGGCTCCGTCCTCTCGGCCGCCGGCGCGCTGATGTCCGACATCTCGTCCGACTATGCGCAGATGCTCTACACGACGGATCGCAAGTTCGACTTCGACGCCGTCAACGCGGTGCTCGCCTCGCTGGAGGAGCGCTGCAAGGCCTTCGCCGCCGGCCCCGGCTCCGATGCGCTGCGCAACACGATCACCTTCTCGGTCGAAGCGCGCTACATGCACCAGATCTGGGAGATCGAGACGCCGATGGCGATGGCCCGTATCGAGAACCAGGCCGATCTTGACGCGCTGTGCGCCGCCTTCCACGCCACGCACCGCCAGATCTTCGAGATCACCGACGACGAGAGCGACATCGAGTTCGTCACGTGGCGCGCGAAGGTGAACTGCGTCATCCGCGAAGGCGGGACCGGCAAGCTCCCGCCGGAAGCGCCGGGCGGCACGCTCACCAACCGCAAGGTCTATTTCAGCGAGACCGGATGGACCGACGCGGAGGTGATCCGCTTCGAGACGATGAGCGCCGACCGGGAGGTCGCAGGCCCCGCGATCATCGAATCCTCCTTCACCACCGTCGTCGTCGATCCCAACACCAACGCCCGCCGCACCGAAGGTGGCGGCCTGCGCATCACCTTCTGAGGCCGGGGCATGGAAAAACAGATCTCCGCGCCGCGCGCCGATGGTGTGCGCACCGCGATCCTTTCGAGCCGGTTCGAGAGCATCGCGCGGAAGATGCAGAACACGCTCTTCCGCACCGCCCGCTCGGGCATCCTCAACACCGCGCACGACTTCTCGTGCGTGATCCTGACGCCGGACTGCCGGCTCCTCGCCGCGGCGGAGAGCCTGCCGAGCCACACGCTGACGGGGCCGGACATCATGTGCCGCACCGTCAAGCGCTATCACCCCGACCTCAAGGCCGGGGACTGCTTCCTGCACAACAGCCCCTATGAGGGCAACTCGCACGCGGCGGACCATTGCCTCATCGTCCCCGTCATCGATGCGGGGGGAACGCTGCGCTTCTTCGTCCTCGCCAAGGCCCACCAGGCCGATTGCGGCAACGCCAAGCCGACGACCTATGTCGCCGACGTCGCCGACGTCTACGAAGAGGGCGCGCTGATCTTCTCCGCCGCCAAGATCCAGTCCGACTACAAGGACAACGAGGATCTCATCCGCATGTGCCGCGCGCGCATTCGCGTGTCGGAGCAGTGGTGGGGCGACTATCTCGCGACGCTCGGCGCGGTCCGCATCGGCGAGCGCGAGCTTCTCGCCCTCGGCGGCGAGGTCGGCTGGGAGGCGCTCGAGGACTACGCCGAGGACTGGTTCGACTATTCCGAGAAGAAGATGGTCGACGCCATCGCGCGCCTGCCGTCCGGCAAGCGCACCGTCTACACGGCGCACGATCCCTTTCCGGGCGTCCCGGAGGGCATCCCGATCACGGCCGATGTCGAGATCGATTCCGAAGGCGCGATGATCCGCGTCGACCTTACCCGCAACCCGGATTGCACGCCGACCGGCCTCAACCTCACGGAGGGGACATCCTCCTCGGCGGCGATGGTCGCGATCTTCAACGGGCTCATCGATCACACGGTCCCGGTGAACGCGGGCAGCTTCCGCCGCGTGGAAATTCGCCTCCGCGAAAATTGCTGCGTCGGCATCCCGCGCCATCCGGCCTCCTGCTCGGTGGCGACGACCAACCTTGCCGACCGCGTGTCGAACCCCGTGCAGCGGGCGATCGCGGAGATCGCACCGGGCTTCGGGATGGCCGAGACCGGGCCGATCATGCCGCCCGGCATGGGCGTCATCTCCGGACGCGACCCGCGCCACGAGAACGAGCCCTTCGTGAACCAGGTCCATATCGGCGTCACCGGCGGGGCGGGCACCCCCGTGACGGACGGGTTCCTCTTCATCATCCACGCCGGCAATGCCGGCATGTGCCACATCGACAGCATCGAGGTCGACGAGCTGCACCACCCGCTCTACGTCGCCGGCCGCGAGATGCAGGTGGACACCGAAGGGGCCGGCACCTTCCGCGGCGCCCCCTCGATCCGGGCCGAGTTCGGCCCCATCGAGGACTGCACCATGAAGGTGCTCTACACCGCCGACGGCTCGAAGAATGTCGCCCTCGGCGCGCAGGGTGGCGGCCCCGGCGCCCCCTCCCGCGCCTTGAAAGCGGAGAAGGACGGCTCGCTCACCACCTTGCCGCCCTGCTACGGCGCCGCGCTCCTTCCGGGCGAGACGATCGTCTCCTACTCGGCCGGCGGCGGCGGCTACGGCTCGCCGCTGAAGCGCGCGGCCGAGCGCGTCCTCGCCGACGTGAAGGACGGCTGGATCAGCCCCGAGCGCGCCCGCGAGGTCTACGGCGTCGTCGTCACCGGCAGCCGCGCCGACGATTCGCTGACGATCGACGCCGCCGCGACGGGCGAGACCCGCGCGCGCCTTTCAGCCGAGAAGACGGGAGCCGCATGATGAACATCCAGACCGTCGCCAAGCTCACCATGGAGCGGTCCACCGCTTCGAGCGGCGTGAAGATGGCGCTCCTCTCCAACCGGATGGAGGGCATCGCCCGGAAGATGCAGAACACGCTCTTCCGCACCGCGCGATCCGGCGTCCTCAACACCGCGCACGACTTTTCGTGCGTGGTGCTGACGGCCGACTGCCGCCTCCTTGCGACAGCGGAGAGCCTGCCGATCCACACCCTCCTCGGCCCCGACCTCATGTGCCAGGCCGTCCGCCGCCACCATCCGACGCTGAAGGCGGGCGACTGCTACATCCACAACAGCCCCTACGAGGGCAATTCGCACGCGGCCGACCACTGCCTCATCGTGCCCGTCGTCGACGAGGGCGGCACCCCGCGCTTCTTCGTCCTCGCGAAGGCGCATCAGGCCGACTGCGGCAACTCCAAGCCGACGACCTATATGGGCGACGTCTCGGACGTCTACGAAGAGGGCGCGCTGATCTTCTCGGCGGCCAAGATCCAGTCCGGCTACCGGGACAATCAGGACCTCATCCGCATGTGCCGGGCGCGCATCCGCGTGTCCGAACAATGGTGGGGCGACTATCTGGCGACGCTCGCGGCCGTGCGCATCGGCGAGCGCGAGCTTCTGGCGCTCGGCGAGGAGTTCGGCTGGGACGCGCTCGAGGATTATGCCGAGAGCTGGTTCGACTATTCCGAAGAGAAGATGATCCAGGCGATCAGGCGCCTCGCGACCGGCGCGGCGACCGTCCACTCGGGCCACGACCCGTTTCCGGGCGTCCCGGACGGCATTCCGGTGAACGTCTCGATCAAAATCGACGCCGACGCGGCGCGGATCGAGGTCGACCTCACCGACAATGTCGATTGCCAGCCGTGTGGCCTCAACCTCACCGAGGGCACCGCGAGCACGGCGGCGATGATCGGCATCTACAATGCCATCAAGGACCACTCGGTGCCGGTCAATTCCGGCAGCTTCCGCCGCATCGACATCAAGCTGCGCGAGAATTGCGCGGTCGGCATTCCGCGCCATCCGGCCTCCTGCTCGGTGGCGACCACGAACCTTGCCGACCGTGTGTCGAACCCCGTGCAGCGCGGCATCGCGGAGATCGCGCCGGGCTTCGGCATGGGCGAAGGCGGCCCGATCATGCCGCCCGCGATGGGCGTCATCTCCGGCAAGCATCCCGGAAGCGGCGAGGCGTTCGTCAACCAGATCTTCCTCGGGATCACCGGTGGCCCCGGCACGCCGACGACGGACGGGTTCCTGACCCTCATCCACACCGGCAATGCGGGCCTCTGCCGTCAGGACAGCGTGGAGGTGGACGAGCTGCACCACCCGCTCTTCGTCAACGGCCGCCAGCTCGTCCCCGACAGCGAGGGGCCGGGCGCCTTCCGCGGCGCGCCCGCGATGGAGGCCGAGTTCGGCCCCATCGACGGCTGCGAGATGACGCTGATCTACACCTCCGACGGCACGATCAATCCCGCCGCCGGCGCTGCCGGCGGTGGCGCGGGGGCGCTCGCCGACCAGTACAAGCGGCGCACCGACGGCACGCTCGAAAAGCTCCCCGCCTGCCATGCGGTGAAGCTTTCGCCGGGCGAGACCGTGCTATCCTACTCGTGCGGCGGCGGCGGTTACGGGCGGCCCGAGACGCGCGATGCGGTCCGGGTCCTCACCGATGTCGCCGCCGGGCTCGTGACGGCGGAGCGGGCGCGCGATGTCTACCGGGTCGCCATCGTGACCGACGCGGCCGGCTTTCCGGCGATCGATGAAGGCGCGACCGCCGCACTGCGCGCGAGAGGCTGAGCGATGACCATTCTCGACACCGACACCACCGCCCCCTCCCCCGTCGCGGGCTACGAAGCGGGCGCCGCCTATCTCGACGGCGCCTTCATGCCGGTCGGCGAGGCGCGCATCCCGGTCACCGATTTCGGCTATCGCCGGTCCGACGTCACCTACGACGTCGTCGGCGTGTGGGAGGGCAGTTTCTTCCGCCTCGACGATCACATCGCCCGCTTCCGCGCCTCGATGAACGCGCTGCGCCTCTCCCCGCCCGAGACGGACGAGGAGATCCGCGCGATCCTCAACACCCTCGTCGCGACGGCGGGCCTCACCTCGGCCTATGTCGCGATGGATTGCCTTCGCGGCGTGCCGAAGCCCGGCCTGCCGCGTCATCCGATGAACGCGCGCAACTATCTCTCGTGCTACGCGGTCCCCTGGATCTCGATCGCCTCGCCCGACCAGATGACGCGCGGCAAGCATCTCATCATCGCGCAGGCGCTCCGGATCCCGCCTGAATCCTTCGAGCCGCGCGTCAAGAATTTCCATTGGGGCGACCTCACCGCCGGTCTCTTCGAGGCGGCGGACAAGGGCGCCGACACCGCCGTCCTCCTCGACATCGACGGCAACGTCACCGAGGGACCGGGCTTCAACGTGTTCTCGATCACCGACGGTGTCGTCGCGACGCCGGCGCGCGGCGGCCTCGACGGCATCACGCGCCGGTCGGTGATCGAATTGTGCGCCGATCTCGGCATCGCGTGCGAGGTCCGCGCCGTCCCGGCGGCCGAACTGCGAGACGCGGACGAGATCTTCACCTCGACGACGGCGGGCGGCATCATGCCCGTCTCCCGCATCGACGGCCGCATCCTCGGCAACGACCGCCCCGGCCCCATCACGACCCGCCTGAAGGACGCGTTCTGGGACAAGCGCGCCGCAGGCTGGCACGCGACCCCGGTGGACTACGGCGCGGCGTTGAAGCGGGGCTGAGGGGCGTTGGTGCGAGACGTCTCAGGCGACGTGAACGCCGCGGGGTAGAGCGGACAAAGGCCGTGGCGCTCCGTCGGTGATCAGCACGGTGTCGCTGACGGCAACGGTGAAGCGGTTGTACGCCCGCAGCGAGATCGGGATGTGGAACGCCATGCCCGGCTCGAGCGGGACGTCGACGCCGCGGAACAGCGACAGGATGTTGCCCTCACCCCAGTCGGGCGCGAACGAGATGCCGATCGAATAGCCTGAGCGCTTGCGATAGCCCGCCGTCTGGCCATGAGCGTCGATCACGGCCTGGGCGGCGTTGTGCACGTCCGCGCATGTCTTTCCGGGGATCATGCAGCCGAGGGCGGCGTCGTAGGCCTCCTCGCACACCTCGTACATGGCGCGGGCATCGGCCGGAACGTCGCCCAGAAAGACGGTGCGGAACAAGGCGGCGTGGTAGCGATTGTAGGCGGCGGCCGATTCCAGGATGACCACATCGCCCGCTTCGATGGTGCGGCGGCGCCAGGTGGTGTGCGGCACGCCGGCCCGCGGGCCGGACGTGACGAACGGCGCCATGCCGACATATTCCGACCCCGCCGCGATCGACGCCCCCATAATGGCGGCGGCGACGTCGTTTTCGCTGGCACCGACGCGGGTGGCGGAAAGGCCGGCCTCCATGCCCTTGTCGTTGGCGGCGGCGGCCGCGATCAGCTGGTCGATTTCACGGGGTGATTTGACCCGGCGCAGCGACTCGACGAGCCCGGACGCGTCCATCATCGGACCGAACCGCTCTTCGAGCATGGCGTACGCGTTGACGGTGAGGAACCAGGCTCCTTTGTCGATGGCCACACGCTTGCCGGCCCAGCCGCGCGCCTTCAAAACGTCGGCGACGGCGACCGGCGGGGGCACGTCGTCCGCATAGCCCTCAATATCGTCGATGAACGTGTTGAGGCGGGCGTTCATCACCTCCAGACCGCGCAGGACGATGAAGGGCGCATCCTCGGCCGGGATGCACAGTGCCTGGAACGTGTAATATCCGGGCGTCTGCTGGCCGCTGAGATAAAAGACGTTTTCCGGACCGGACACGATCACCAGGTCGATCTCGCGCGCGGCCATCGCGGCGCGCAGTGCCGCCAGCCGCGAGTCATACTCGACGGACGGAAACGCGCTCTCGGCCCCCTGCGGGACAGCCTTGATCATGTCGGCGAGGTCGGACTGGGCCACGTGCCCTCCTGGCAGTTGAGCAATCAGGCGGCAGCTCGGCAGCCGCAGCGGTTTCGTACTTTATGGATTCAATAGTGCAACACAAGCCTGATTTTGTGGCGCATTGGTCATGTCTTTATGCCATTGTTGTGCAAAATATCAGCGCGCGCCGCCCTCCAAGAGCTAGCAAGGGATGCGAACAATCGCTCAGGATGCGCGCCGACGACCTCCTACCACCCGCACCGCAGCGAGACGCCAGCCCATGTCAAGCGCCACACCGGTCGGCCGTACAGGCGCCAAGAGCCGCCGTATGCTCGCCAATCAGATTCTCGACCTCGTGCGCGACAAGCGCATGGAGCGCGGTGACCGTCTCGTCGAAAGCGTGCTGGCCGACATTTTTACCGTCTCGCGCACGCCCGTGCGGTCCGCGCTGGCGCTGCTCTGCGAGGAAGGGATCGCCGAGGCGCGACCCAATCATGGCTATTTTCTCCTGAAGGATTGGATCGCCCTCAAGTACGTGGTGTTCGACGTGCCGCCGAGCGCGGAGGACGACGTCTACCAGCGGATCATTGGCGACCGGCTGGCGGAGGCCATCCCCGCCTCCGTCACGCAGGCCGCGCTGCTTGAGCGCTATGGCGCGAACCGCGCGACGCTGATCAAGACGCTGGCGCGCATGTCCGAAGAGGGCATCATCACGAAGAACAAGGGGCATGGCTGGACGTTCGCGACCACTTTGGACTCCGGAACGGCCCTCAAGGCCTCCTACGAGTTTCGCATGACAGTGGAGCCTGCCGCCATCGACCTCGATACGTTCGAGGTCGACATCCTTGCTCTCGACCGCGTGCGGTCGCACCACCTGTGGCTGCTCGAGCAAGGGAAAGACGTCTCGGCCGCCAGCTGGCAGCTCTTCGAGATCGACGCCAAATTCCACGAAGCCATCGTCGGCTTCTCCGGCAACGCCTTCTTCATCCAGGCGGTGCAGCAGCAGAACCGGCTGCGGCGGCTTTTCGAGTATCGCGGCTACGTGGATGTCGAGCGGGTCCGGGTCTGGATCAAGGAGCATCTGGCCATCATCGACGCCTTGTTCGCGCAAGATCGCGCCGCCGCGCGGACCCTCCTGCGCAACCATCTGGAGAAGGCCTACCGAGCGGGCCTCGCCCTTGCGGAGCGGGGCGAAGCTGCGTCGCCGAGCGCACCCGGCCGGGCGTCCGAGACGCCGTCCGATGATGACGCGCGCGATTCGACGCGCCGGCGCCGCGCAAAAACGGGTCGACAAGCATCGTCCTAAGCTGCAGTGGACTTGCGATTGCACATTAGTTGTCATTTAGTGCAGTGCGACAGTGAGGACACATGCTCGATCAGCCGCCCCTTCAGCTCGCACCGCGGGTCAGCCGCCTGCGCCGCTCGCCAACCGCCGCGATCTCCCAACGTGTTGCAGAACTCGCCGCACAGGGCCGGAGTGTGACCAATCTCGGCGAAGGCGAGCTCGACTTCGACACGCCCCAATTCATCCGGGAGGCCGCGCATGCGGCGATCGAGTCGGGCCAGACGAAGTACACCGCAGTCTCCGGCACGCCGGCGCTGAAAGACGCGATCGTCCGAAAGTTCGCCGACGACAATGGGCTGACCTATCGCACCGACGAGGTCATCGCGGGAGCCGGCGCGAAGCCGCTCATCCTCAATGCGCTGATGGCGACCGTCAGCGAGGGCGACGAGGTGATCATTCCGGCGCCCTACTGGGTCAGCTATCCGGACATGGTCAGCCTCTGCGGCGGCACGCCCGTCATCGTCGAATGTGCGCGCGACACGTTCCTGCTGTCGCCCGACGCGTTGGAGGCGGCGATCACCGAACGCACCTGCTGGCTGATCCTGAACTCCCCCAACAACCCCTCGGGCGCGCTCTATTCGCGTGAGGCTCTGGCGGCTCTCGGAGAGGTGCTCCTGCGTCACCCGCACGTCCTCGTGCTCTGCGACGATATTTACGAGCATCTCGTCTACGGGAACGGCGTGTTCGCCACCCTCCCCGAGGTCGTGCCGGCATTGAAAGACCGCTGTCTCGTCGTCAATGGCGTCTCCAAGGCCTATTCCATGACCGGCTGGCGGCTCGGCTACGCCGCAGGGCCGCGCACGCTCATCGCGGCGATGGACACGCTCCAGTCACAGTCCACCACCAACGCCTCCTCGATCAGCCAGGCCGCCGCCGTCGCGGCGCTGAGCGAGACGCGCTCCTTCCTCGGTGACTGGATGGCGCGATTGACCGAACGTCGCGCCATCGTCCTCGACGCCATCTCACGGACACGGGGACTGTCGGCAGACCCGCCGGGCGCGGCATTCTATGTTTACGCCTCCTGCGCCGGATTGATCGGCTGCAAGACGCCGGACGGGCGAGAGCTGGCGAACGATCTCGACGTGGCGACCTATCTTCTCGACGAGGCTGGCGTTGGCGTGGTGCACGGGGCGGCTTTCGGCATGTCGCCCTATCTGCGGATTGCCTTCGCCGTTGAAACAGCGACCTTGAAGCGGGCCATGGACGCGATCCAGTCCGCCTGCGCCAAGCTTGTCTGAGGGCACCGCCATGCAATCCGATCTGTCACGGATGGTCGCCGATCTCACCGCGCTCGTGGCGCTCGACACGCAGAATCCCGGCGGCGAGGGCGAGGAGAAGGCGGCGCGCCTCATCGCGGCGGATCTTTCGGCCGCGGGTTATGCGACAACGCTCGTTCCCATCGCGCCGGGCCGGGCCAACGTGGTGGCGACCCTCGTCAATGGCGAGGGGCCGACGCTCGCCTTCAACACCCACATGGACGTCGTGCCGGTGGGAGGCGGTTGGTCGTCGCCTCCGCTGGCGCTGAGGCAGGCGGACGGTAAGCTGTACGGACGCGGCGCGTGCGACGCCAAGGGCCAGCTCGTGGCGATGATGGAAGCGCTCCGCATGCTGGCGGCCGACCGGTCGGCGTGGCGCGGCACGGTGTGCGGCGTGTTCGTCGCCGATGAGGAGGTGGGGAGCGCCGGAGCCCGCCACTTCGCCGCGACCGGGGCGAAGGTGGACTACGCGGTCATCGGTGAGCCGACGTCCAACGCCGTCGTGATCGCCCACAAGGGGTCGATGCGCCCGATCGTGCGCGTGGCGGGCGTGAGTGCGCATTCGGCCTCGCCCGATCTCGGCAGCAACGCGATCTACAATGCCGCCCGGCTGATCCCCCGCTTCGCCGCGCTGCACCACGAGATCGTGCAGAGGGCGCCGCACGGCATGCTCGGCTGCGGCAGCCTCACCCTCACACGGGCCAATGGCGGCACGGCCGACAACATGGTGCCCGATCGCATGGAGCTGATGCTCGACAGACGCCTCGTGCCCGGCGAGAGCGACGAGGCGGCGATCGCAGAGATCGAGGCCGTCCTGACGGCGGCGCGGGCTGACGGCGTGGACGCGGTCATCGATCGCTTCGCGCCCACCACCGGCGGCGCGACCGAGACACCGCCCGACCACCCGATCGTTGCCGCCGCGCGCGCCGCCTCCGAGCGGCATGGCGTGCGCGCTGCCGCACCCGGCGGCTTTCAGGGCGGCTGCGATCTTGTTCACTTCAACGCCATGGGCGCAACGGGGGTCGTCATCGGCCCCGGCGACATCGCCGTCGCCCACAAGCCTGACGAATTCGTCCCCATCGACGAGCTCGCGACCGCACCGTTGATCTATCGGGATCTGGCAACCGCCATGCTGCCGGTGCCTTGACGGCCCATCACTCAAGTCCGCCCGAAGCCAAAGACGAAGGAGAGCACGTGCTCGCGCGTTTCACCCCTGCCGACACGCTCGGCCCTCTCGGCGCTGATCCGCGCGCCGCGGCCGCAGACTTCGGCACTGTCGACAATCGCCGCGTCCGCGACGATGTATGCTTTGACCGGGGAGCCGAAGCGTGAGCGTGACGATCCCATTCGTCGCCCGCGGCGAGGCGAGCGCCTGGGTGGACGCGCTTTCAGCCGCGCTTCCCGGCGTGCGCATCGTGCCGTTCCGGGGAACGACGGCGCAGGAGCGTTCGGAAGCAACGGTCGCCCTCGCCGCCAATCCCGACCCTGCGGAACTCGCGGCGCTGCCCAATCTCGTCTTCGTCCAGAGCCTGTGGGCGGGGGTGGAGCGGATGCTTGCCGAGCTTCCCGAGACCCTGCCGATCGCGCGCCTCGTCGATCCCCAGCTCGCCTTGACGATGGCCGAGGGCGTGCTCGCCTTCACGCTCTATCTGCATCGCGACATGCCCCACTACGCCGCGGCGCAGCGGGACAAGTCATGGCGCCCCGGCCCGATGCGCCTCGCCCGCGACACGCCGGTCGGTATCCTCGGGCTCGGCGAACTGGGTCGCGCTTCCGCAGAGGCGTTGCAGCGCGAGGGCTTCCCGGTTCTCGGATGGAGCCGCTCGGAAAAAACCATTCCCGGCGTTGAGAGCCATTGCGGCGATGACGGGCTGAAGACGGTTCTCGGCAAGAGCGCGATCATCGTCGTCCTGCTGCCGATGACGCCGGACACGCGAGGGATCCTGGGCCGGGAGGCGTTCGACGCGATGACGCCCGGCACCGGCCTCATCAACTTTGCCCGCGGGCCGTTGATCGACACCCCGGCGCTTCTCGATGCGCTCGACAAGAAGCAGGTCTCCCACGCCGTGCTCGACGTCTTCGACGTGGAGCCGCTGCCGGAAGAGAGCCCCTACTGGACGCACCCGGACGTGACGGTGCTTCCGCACATCTCCGCGCCGACCCACAAGGGCACCGCGAGCGCCATCGCCGCAGCCAACATCCGCGCCTTCCTCGACAGCGGGACTCTGCCGCCCGTCGTCGATCGACGCCGCGGTTATTGAGAGAGGCACAGCCGGTGTGCCGACCGGCATGTGTCGCCAGCGAACGGGGCGGCCAACCGTCGCAGGATCACGCCGGCCCCGTTCGAGCTGAACCAATGGGCATCTTGCGGCGCACAAATGCGCCTTGACACCGCCTTGCCTGTAGAATGTATTTTTAGAGCAGAATAAAACGATGCATCGATCGGAGCCGAGTTTGCCTGACGCACAGCATGCGGTTGCCCCTCCAAGGTCGACGGCGGTTTGGGCCTCGATGGAGTGTTTGTCGGTTGGCGCTGCCGATGGCGTCGCTATCACGCATGCGGCTCGGTCGCGCTGATGGCCCAAGACGGACTGACCCGCCTCGCCGCCGACATTGGCGGGACCTTCACCGATGTCGTGCTCGAGGTCTCGGGCCACACCCATTCCGTCAAGGTGCTCACCGACCATGGCGCGCCGGAAAACGGGATCCTGCGCGGCGTGCGCCTCGTGCTCAATCAGGCGGGGGTAGAGGCGGGCGATGTGGATCTGATGATCCACGGCACCACGCTCGCGACCAACGCCATCATCGAGCGGCGTGGCGCGCACACCGCGCTCATCACGACCGAGGGCTTCCGTGACGTTCTGGAGATGGCCTTCGAGCATCGGTTCGACCAGTACGATGTGTTCATCACCAAGCCGAAGCCGCTCGTTCCGCGGGACCTGCGCTTCACGGTCGGCGAACGCCTCGATGCGAAAGGGCGCGTCCTCAAGGCGCTCGACGATGCGCAGGTGGAGCGTCTTGCCGAGACGCTGATCGACGCCGCGGTCGAAAGCGTCGCGGTGTGCTTCCTGCACAGCTACGCCAACTCCGAGCACGAGCGCCGCGTCGCGCAGATCCTCTCCTCTTGCGCCCCGGACCTGCGCGTCACCCTGTCGAGCGAAGTGTGCCCGGAGATCCGTGAGTATGAGCGCTTCACCACGGCCACGGCCAACGCGTACGTGCAGCCGCTGGTGGCGGGGTATCTGGAGCGGTTGAAGGGCGCGATGGAGCGGGACGGGCTCGGCTGTCCCCTCCTCCTCATGACGTCGAGCGGCGGGCTTGTCTCGGTGGAGACGGCCGCGCGCCAGCCGATACGCCTCGTGGAGAGCGGGCCGGCGGGTGGTGCGATCTTCGCCAAGCACGTCGCCGAAACACTCGATCTGTCACGCATCGTCGCCTTCGACATGGGGGGGACGACGGCGAAGGTCTGCCTCATCGACGAGGGCCGACCGACGGTGAGCCGCTCCTTCGAGGTGGATCGCCAGTATTTCTTCCAGAAGGGAAGCGGGCTGCCGCTGCGCACCCCCGTCGTCGACATGGTCGAGATCGGCGCCGGCGGCGGCTCCATCGCCGAGCTCGACGCGCTGGGCGGCGTTGCCGTCGGCCCGCGCAGCGCGGGTTCTGAGCCCGGTCCCGCCTGCTACGGGCGCGGCGGCACCGCGGCGACGGTGACGGACGCCAACGTCATCCTCGGCCGCATCGATCCGGCCCATTTTGCCGGAGGATCGGTCACGCTCGACGAGGCGGCGAGCGAGGCAGCGCTCCACCGCTCGGTCGGCGATCCGCTGAGCCTCGACATGATGACGGCGGCGTTCGCCGTCAGCGAGACCGTCGAGGAGAACATGGCGAATGCCGCGCGCCTGCACGCGACCGAGCGCGGCAGGGAGCTCAGCAATCGCACGCTGATCGCGCTCGGCGGCAGCGCCCCCTTGCATGCGGCGCGGCTCGCCGAAAAGCTCGGCATCGGCGAGGTGGTGATCCCGGCCTTTGCCGGCGTCGGCTCGGCGGTGGGTTTCCTGCGCGCGCCCGTGTCCTTTCACAGCGTTCGCACGATCCTCACCCCGCTCGCCGCCATCGACTTTGCCTCCGTCGAAGCGCTGATGGCGGAGATGGACGCCGAAAGCGCCGAGATCGTGCGCGACGGGGCGCCGGGCGCGGCGGTGACCGTCACCCGCAGCGCCGAGATGCGCTATGCCGGGCAAGGCCACCAGATCACCGTCGAATTGCCGGACACGCCCGTCGCCGAGTGGACGGTGGCGGATCTGACGGAGCGCTTCGAGGCGACCTATTCGGCGCTCTTCAACCGCCTCATCAAGGACGGGCGGATCGAAATCACGAGCTGGCTCGTGCTCTCGGTCGCCGAGATGCCGGCAGCGGATCGTGCCGGAACGGCCGCCGCCGCGTCGACATCGCCGGCGACGGCCGAGGGTATGCGCAGGCTGTACGATCCGCAGGTGAGCGACTACCGCGAGGTGCCGGTCTACCTGCGGAAAAATCTGCGCCCCGGACACCGCATCGAGGGACCGGCCCTCATCGTGGAGGATGAGACGAGCACCGTCGTCACCGGCGCATTCGACGGCCTCATCGAGCCGACCGGAGCGATCCGCCTGACGCGTGCGTCACGCGCAATGGCGGGCGCGGCGCCGGGCGGTTCTCATCGGATCACAACGCATCTTCTCTGGGCGCGGCTGGAATCGGTCGTGGAAGAGCAGGCGCAAGCGCTGCTGCGCACCGCCTTCGGCGCTTCGACCCGCGAGGCGGGCGACCTCTCGGCGGGCATCTACGATGTCGGCGGCCGTATGCTGGCGCAGGCCGTCACCGGAACGCCCGGCCACGTCAACTCGATGGCGCAGAGCGTGGGGCATGTCCTCGCGAAGATCCCGGCCGCCGCCATGGAGCCCGGCGACGTCTACCTGTTGAACGATCCATGGCAGGGGACGGGCCACCTCAACGACATCGTCGTGGTCACGCCCACCTTCCACCGTGGGCGTCACGTCGCCTTCTTCGCCTGCACGCTTCACGTGGTCGACATTGGCGGCCTCGGCATGACGATCGCCAGCCGGCAGATTTACGAGGAAGGGCTTTATCTCCCCGTCGTGCCGATTGTGAAGGCCGGGATCGTCAACGACTGGCTGTTCGACATCATCGGCGCCAACGTGCGCGAGCGCGCGCAGGTCCTCGGTGACATCCAGTCGGAGATCGTCTGCAACGAGCTCGGCGGTCGCCGCCTTTCGGCGATGATGGACGAGTTCGGGCTGGACGATCTGGTGGCGCTCTGGGAGGAAATCCTGGAGCGCTCCCGCAAGGCGGCGCTGGCGGAAATCGCCAAGCTGCCGTTCGGCACCTGGCACAATGAGATGACTATCGACGGGATCGCCGAGCCGATCACGCTCAAAGCGGCGATGACCATCAGCGAGACCGGCATCGACGTGGATTTCTCCGGAACCTCCGGCCGCGTCGATCATGGCATCAATGTCCCGCTGAGCTACACGCAGGCCTATGCCGCCTTCGGCATCAAATGCCTGGTCATGCCGGCGATCCCGAACAATGCGGCGACACTCTCGACCATGCGCATCACCGCGCCGGAACATTCGATCCTCAACGCTCTGCCGCCGGCGCCGGTGCAAGGGCGCGGCACGGTCGGCCAGATGCTGCCCGACGTGATGTTCGGCTGTCTCAGCGCGCCGCTTGCGGGCCGCGTCCCGGCGGAGGGCACCTCCTGCCTGTGGAATCTGTCGATGAGCGGCGGCCTCGGCCGCGTCGACGCCCGGATGGCCGAGCTTGCGGGAGCGACCCCCTTCATGGCGACGGGCCTGCACTCCGGCGGCACGGGCGCACGCCCGACGCAGGACGGGATGTCGGCCACCGCGTTTCCGAGCGGTGTTCGCGCCGTCCCCGTCGAGGTCACCGAGAGCGCGGCTCCGATCCTGGTGCGTCGCAAGGAATACCGGCCCGACAGCGGCGGCGTCGGCACCTTCCGCGGCGGGCTGGGGCAGATCATGGAAGTTGCGAGCGCGGAGGCGAAACCGTTCTCGCTCAACATGAACTATGATCGTGTCCTTCACCCGCCGCGAGGGCGCAACGGGGGCGGTGCCGGCCTGACGGGGCGCGTGCATTTCGCGTCAGGGGCGGTCCCGCCGGGCAACGGGAAGGGCAAGATCACCATTCCGCCGGCAGACAGCGTGATCGTCGAGATGCCGGGCGGCGGCGGTTTCGGCGATCCTCTGGAGCGCGATCCGGCCCTCGTCGCGCAGGACGTGCGCGCAGGTTTCGTGAGCGTGGCGGCGGCGCGCGAGCACTACGGCGTCATCGTGACCGCCTCCGGGGATGTCGACGACCGCGCCACGGTGCTGTGCCGCGCGGACCTTCGCTCCGGGGTCGAGCGCGGCGACGCCGCGTGAACTTCCGGTGATCGCACGAGAGGACGAGCAGCCAATGTCGGCGATGCAGGCGCGATATGACGCCGTGATGCAATTCATGGACGCGGTGAAGTCGAAGGTCGGCAACGGCAAGCCCTCGCGCGAGGATCTGGAATCGATTGGCGCGGCGTTGCATGGCCTTGCCCAGCGCAAGGAGCTCTTCCCGCCGGAAGAGTTCACCGTGGATGCGGACCGCCTCGCCTGCGACTTCCGCCTCGCCGAAGACCGCGACCATCGCTTCGCGCTCTACGCCAGTGCCAGCCGGCCCAATCGCGCCACGCCGCCGCACAACCACGAAACCTGGGCGATCATCGCCAGCGTTAGGGGCCTGATGCGCAACTCGATCTTCCAGCGGATCGACAATCAGGAGGAAGACGGCGTCGGTCGGCTGGAGCTATTGCGCGAGGTCGACGTCGCAGGCGACGAGTACGTCTGCTTCACCGGCGACGACTTCCACGCCATCGAAGTCTTCGGGCCGGACGAGACGCTGCATCTCCATCTCTACGGGGATGCATTGGACCATCAGCCGAACCGCATCCGCTTTTCCGACCGCGAGGGCGGGGCCTACCGGATCTACGAGGCGCCCCCCCACATCAGCACGCCGAAGATCGCCCCTCGCGCGCTCGCAAGGCTGTTGCAGAGGCCGGGTGAGATCGCCGTGGTCGACGTTCGCGAGATCGAGGAGTTTTCCAGCGAAGGCCATCTGCTTGCCGCCGTGTCGCTGCCTGAGAGCCAGATCGAGATCCGTGCCAGCGCTTTGATGCCGCGCCGCGACGTGCCGGTTATCGTCACCGACGCCGACGGCGGCCCGCTCGCAGTGGCAGCCTCCCGGCGTCTGTTCGAGCTCGGGTGGAAGAACATTTCCATTCTCGATGGCGGCGTCGCGGCTTGGGCTGAGAGCGGCGGCGAGGTGTTTCAGGGAATCGGCGTCCTCAGCAAGGCGTTCGGTGAGGCGGTGGAGCAGACGCGCGCCACGCCGCGGATCAGCGCCCCCGAGTTGAAGGCGAAGATGGACAGCGGCGCACCCGTGGTGGTCGTCGATTGCCGGCCGACTTCCGAATTTGCGGCCCGCACCATCCCCGGCGCCTACAACGCGCCCGGCGTCGACATCGTGTCGGCGAAAGCGGCGCTGGAGGCTCACCCCGAAGCGAGCGTCGTCGTGACCTGCGCCGGACGCACCCGCGGTCTCCTGTCGACGGAGTGGCTACGCGACATGGGCCTCGCGAACCCTGTCGCCGTTCTGGAAGACGGCATCTCCGGTTGGCGCCTTGCAGGCTTCGACACCGCCAGCGGCGCCGAGGCGCGACGGCTCGAAGGCGGCGCCGTCACACCTGCCGGCCGGCTCCCCGATGGCGTGCACGCGATCGATCGCGAGTCACTCGCCGCGCTGGAAGCCGATACATCGCGCACGCTCTACCGTTTCGATGTGCGGGGACCGGACGAGTTCGCGGCCGGTCACCTCCCAGGTTTCCGTTCGGCCCCCGGCGGCCAGCTCCTGCAGGCGAGCGACGCGTTCATGGCGGTGCGCGGCGCACGCATCGTGCTCGCCGACGATGACGGGGCGCGCGCTCCGCTCACGGCTGCGTGGCTCGTGCAGATGGGGGTCGGCGACGTGTTCGTCATCCGCTTCGACCCCTCTGCGCCGGGAATGCACGTCGGCCGCGAGCTGCCCCCTGTGCTCGAGCCGGTGGACATCGACACCATTGCGCCCGCGGCCCTGCGCGAGGCCCTCGCGGCTGGCACCGTCACCCTGTTCGATGTCGCCTCGAGCGATGACTATCGCGCCGGCCACATTCCCGGCGCGGCATGGGCGCTCCGCAACCGGCTTGGCGACGTGCCGGGTGACGGCAGCGTGGTGGTGACGTCGCGCGATGGGATCTTGGCCGGCTACACGGTCGATGACCTCGCGCGCCGGGGCATTCCGGCGCGCGCGCTAGCCGGCGGAACGGCGGCGTGGGTCGCCGAAGGTGGTGATTTGGAAGAGGGCGCGACCACGATGCTTCATCCCGCAGTCGATATCTGGCGTTCACCCGGCGACAGGCCCGACGCGAAGGCCGCGATGCGCGCCTATCTGGATTGGGAGCGCCGCCTTCCCGAGCAGATCGCGCGCGACGGGTCGACCCGCTTCAACATCAAATCATGACCGATCGTCGACCGCTCGACGGCCTTCAGACCGAGACGCTGCTGGCTCACCTCGGACGCGATCCCGAACGGCATTTCGGTGCGTCCAACACGCCGGTCTACCGGGCCAGCACCATCGCCTTCCCCACGGTGGAGGCGATGGAGGAGGCGCGGGCCGACAGGTTCAACCGCGTCACCTATGGCAGCTGGGGCACGCCGACGAGCTACGATTTCGAGGACGCCGTCTCCGCGCTCGAAGGTGGCCACCGGGCGATATCCTTCCCGACGGGGGTCGCCGCGCTGACCTGCGCCGTCCTCTCGCAGGTGGGACCCGGCGACCATATCCTGATGACGGACGGCGCCTACGCGCCGCTGCGACGGCTCGCCGACGGCTATCTCGCCAGGAACGGCATCGAGGTCACGTTCTACGATCCGCGCATCGGTGCCGCGATCGAAAAGCTGATGCGGCCGAACACACGCCTCGTCTATGTCGAGTCGCCGTCCTCCCATACCTTCGAGCTGCAGGATATCGACGCCATCGCCGGCGCGGCGCACGAGCACGGCGCGCTGGTTCTGTGCAACAATTCCTGGGCGACGCCGCTCTTCTTCAAGTCGTTCGACCACGGCGCCGACATCACCGTGCACGCCGCGACCAAATATATCGGCGGCCATTCCGATCTGATGCTGGGCGTCCTCGTCGCGAGCGAGCCTCTCTACGTGCCGATCCGCACCTTCGCCTCGGATTTCGGCTACGCCGTCGGGCCGGATGACGTCTATGCCGGACTGCGCGGCCTCCGAACGCTCGACGTGCGCATGCAGCGTCATCAGGACAACGGCCTCAAGGTCGCGCGGTGGCTGGCGGACTGCCCGCAGGTCGCGCGCGTCTTGCACCCAGGCCTGCCGGAGAGCCCCGACCACGCGGTGTGGCAACGCCTTTATCGCGGCGCGAGCGGGCTTTTCGCCATTGAGCTCAAACCCGTTTCCAAGGAAGCGGTCGATACGTTCCTGGCGAGCCTCGCGCTCTTCGCGATCGGCGCGAGCTGGGGCGGGTACGAGAGCCTCGCGCTCCCCGTCGCGCCTCACGCCGTGCGCACGGCGGTGCCGTGGGATGCCCCCGGGCCGCTCGTCCGCCTCAGCGTGGGGCTGGAAAATGCCGACGATCTCATTGCCGACCTCGAACGAGGGCTCGGGCACTTGAGTGCGGCCGCGTCCAAGTGAGACCCTGCGGTGCTCCATCCGAAATTTGCCAGACCGTCGGCCGAACGAACCCAAATCACCTGATCAGGAGCATCGCCCCATGAGCAACACCGATCCCGGCGCGGCACCGCTCATCGAAGCGGTGAACATCTGCAAGTCGTTCGACGGCGTCCAGGTTTTGACGGACTGCAGCCTTTCCGTCAGCCGGTCCGAGACGATCGTGATCATCGGCCCTTCCGGCTCCGGAAAGTCGACGTTGTTGCGTTGCCTCAACATGCTGGAGCCGGTTTCGAGCGGAAAGGTCCTGTTCGAGGGCCGCGATATCACGCGCGAGCCGAAGAAGGCGCATCTGTTTCGCCAGCACATGGCGATGGTCTTCCAGAATTTCGAGCTGTTCGCGCACCTCACGGCCGTTGAAAACATCATGCTGGCCCCGATCAAGGTCTTGGGCGTCAGCAGAAATGACGCTCACGACATGGCGCTTCAGCTTCTCGGCAAGGTGCAGATCCCGGACAAGGCCGACGCCTACCCGGACGAGATGTCCGGCGGGCAGCAGCAGCGCGTCGCCATCGCCCGCGCGCTCGCGATGAGGCCGAAGGTGGTTCTCTATGACGAGCCGACCTCGGCGCTCGATCCGGAGATGATCCGCGAGGTTCTGGACGTGATGACGGCCCTCAGCGCGGAGGGCATGACGAGCGTCGTCGTGACCCATGAGATGGGCTTCGCCCGCCGCGCAGCCGATCGGATCATCTTCATGGACGGCGGCAGAATCGTCGAAACCGCGCCAGGAGATACATTCTTCGGCGGCGCGGTGGGAGAGCGGACGCGCCGCTTCCTCGACCAGATACTGCACTGACGGGATTTGCAGCACTGCGCGGAAGCCGAGCGTGCGCTGCGCTGACGCGCGATTGCAAGATGCCATGATGCACGCAAGTTGCTTCGTCAGCGCTCACATATTGCTCGAAAATTGAACGCAGCGGCCACTAGGCGATGTCCGGTAAATCGTACAATATGATATCTAATATGCACCGGAGAACCGTCATGACACTACGGATTGGAGCACTTTTCGGCGCTGCAGCGATATGCGCGGCCTGTCTGTCCGGCACCGTCGCCGCGCAGGACATCAAGCCGGGCGAATTGGTCACGCAGGGCAAGCTGACCTACGGGGTGACCCCGGCCTTCCAGCCATTCGAATTCCTGAATGGCGACACCATCGTCGGGTTCGACGTGGAAATGGCTGCGCTGCTGGCTGCGAAGCTGGGCCTCGAGGCCGAGCCGTTGTCGATGGCGTTCGACGGGCTGCTGCCGGCACTGCAGGGCAACCGGATCGATATCATCAACTCAGGGATGTACATCAACGAGAAGCGCCTGGAGCAGGCCGATCTCATCCCCTATCTGCGCGTCGGCCAGGAAATCGTCGTGCGCGCGGGCAATCCCAAGGGGATTCAGAGCCGCGATGACGTCTGCGGCACCCGCATCGGCGTAAGCACCGGCACCATCCAGGAATTGAACGCCAAGGCGGACGTCGCCCGCTGCGCGGAAGCGGGTCGCGAGGCCGTGGAGGTTCTGACCTTCCCGCCGGGCGGCTCCGTCGTCGCGCTGCGCCAGGGCCGCATCGACGTGTACTATATCGCGACGCCCACCGCGGTCGTCCTCGTCGCCGAGCATCCCGAGGCTTTCGAGATTGCCGGCGAGACCTTCGAGGCGAACACCCTGCTCGGCATCGGTGTCGACAAGAGCAAGGCGGAGCTGAAGACGGCGGTCGAAACCGCTCTCGCCGAGATCCGCGAAGACGGGAGCCTGATGGAAGTCGCCAAGAAGTACGGCATTCCCGCCTCCTCGCTGAGCGGCTTCTAGCGCGCTTGCCGCTCGGGTTGGTTCAACCCGAGCGACGCGCTCTCCGGGGCGTGAACCTTCGCAGTCACGGCGCAGGCCGGCCCTCGGGCCGGCTTGCGTGCCAATCGAGCAGGCTGACGCCGCCTGATCAGCAAAGCGCGGTAGAGTAGCGCAGCGCGGCCGATCTTCCGCAGGAGAGCAGACGATGGGCGATATCATGTCGCTGGATTATGTTTGGCAGTTTCTTTTCAGCGCGCCGTTTGCTCGAGGTGCGCTGATGACGATCGTCATCAGCATCCTGTCGTTGATCGGCGGGATGGTGGTGGGGCTGATCCTGGCGCTGCTGCAGGAATCGCGCATCGGCGTCGTGCGCGCCTTCACGATTTTCTACCTGTGGATCTTTCGCGGGACGCCGCTTCTGTTGCAGCTCGTCTTCGCCTTCAACGTGTTGCCATCCTTCGGCATCGTTCTGTCCGGCTTCACTTGCGCAATCATAACCCTCTCGTTGAACGAGGGTGCCTATATGGGCGAGATCATGCGCTCCGGCATTCGCGCCGTGGGACAGGGGCAGCGCATGGCCGGCCGTGCCCATGGGATGCGCGACTGGCAGGTCCTGCGCTGGATCGTTCTCCCGCAGGCGGTGCGGATCATCATCCCGCCGATCGGCAACCAGTTCATCGGCATGCTGAAGATGTCGGCCCTCGTTTCCGTCATCTCCGTGCATGACCTCCTGATGATCGCGAGTCAGACCGCGGCGGGAAGCTTCCGCTATCTCGAAGCCTTCACGGCGGCGGCAATCTACTACCTCGCCCTCACCAGCTTGTTCATGGCAGGCCAGGCCATCCTGGAAAGCAGGCTGAAGCGCCGCGGGAAGTCGACTGCCCCGTGGTGGCGCGGGTGGCAGAAGAAGCTGATCGTCGCCTCGGACGCGGGCGGCGTTCGCTAGAGGACGCCGCGCACGCCACGGCCATTCCGGCCTCACATCGGATATCGGACGACGCGGCCCGTCGATTGAGCCGCGTCCTTGGCCTTTCAAAAGAGCACCAGACGGGCGTCGCCCGCCCGCTTACCGGGTGGCGTGCGAGGTGGCGGCCGGCTCAGCCAGGCTGAAGAGGCGCGCGGCCGTCGCACTGCGCGTGGGGATCGTGTCGTCCTCGGCGATGCCGCCGAGGCGCATAGCGTCCCAGGCGAGGCCCTGATTGCTCGTGACGACAGGGCGCCCCACCGCCTCCTCCAGCGCTGCAATGATGGGCGACACCACCAGCGCCGTGCACGGAATGAACAGCGCGTCCGCATCGCCCGCCAGACGTTCGCCCTCCGCAAGGATCGCTTCCGGAGCCAGCCGGCTCATCGCCGCGCCATCGGGGCAGTAGAAGCCGCCGCACGAGGCGAGGCTGAACCCGTTGGCCGTCAGCGTTTTCGCGATCACGTGGTTGACCGCGTCATGATACGGCGTGAGCACGGCCAGACGCTCGGCGCCGAGCGCCTTCAACGCGCGCATGCAAGCGCTCATCGGGTCGGTCATGGGTACGCCCGGACGCGCCTTCTCCACGATCTCGGCAACCCGCGAAAGACCGATCGCGGCCGCACCGGACGTGCAGCCGACCGCGATGACGTCCAGCCGGTCATCGGGCACGAGTTGAGACACCGCCTCGCCGATGCGGCTTTCGAGCGTGTGGAGGCTCGCGAGCGTGCTCGCCCGTGTCTTCGGCATGCGGGCGGTGTAGACGCCGATACCGGCGCGCGGCAGGAAGGCCCTGAACTCGCCTTCCAAGGCGATGTCATTGGCGAGTGAGACGAGCCCGATCGCGCCGGCGCTGGCCGGACCATCGCCGGCCACCGCCTGGAGATGCTGCCAATGCGGCCCTTGCCCATCCACTTGCTCAGTTGCTGCTTCAAAAGACACTTGTTCACCTGCCTACTTGCCGCGCGTCTAGAGCTCCGGCGGCAACGCCGATATCCGATCGCACTTTATATGACATAAGACACACTAGGGGTGGAACCGCTCTGATCGCCGGATCCCGATCCACGGCTAGACCAGCCCGCCCGTCAGCAGAAAGATCTCGCGCAAGGTGCTGCGGAACTTCTCGGCGACGAGGGCGAACCCCGCGTCGGTGCCGTGGATCTCGTCGGCCCAGTCGCTCACGCGGCGGAGCGTGTCGCGGCAGTCGACCACGAAGATCAGCGTCTCCTCGCTGTCTCCCGCGAGGTCGTGGAGCATGTCGTAGAGCGCGTCGATCAGGATGACCAGAATCTCACGTCTCAGGTCCTGGTCGACGATCCCGCGCGCCACGAACGCGGCGCCCAGCCATTGGTCGCGCGCCGCATAGATCGGCGACCGCAGGTCGTCCGCACCGTTGAACCGGAACGGAAAGGCGAACGGGTAGTCGTAGCCGTGCACGACGATGGGCACGTCGCGCGTCGCGGGGTCGGCCCGGATCGTGGTGACGACGGTGCGATAAAATTCGGCAAGCCTTGCAAGGACGGTCGCCATCATGGCGCCGTCGATATGGTCGCGTGCGCTGCCGCCGGGGATGTTCTGCCGAAGCATCTTCGTCAGCGAGGAGCGTTTCTCTTCGTCCTCGCCGATGATGTCGTTGCCCGCCGCCGAGAACAGGAACGCGGCGGTGCGGCCCGAGAAGCGGCGCAGCGCGTCCATGTATTCGGGCCGGCGCTGGACCATATTCTCCGCCGTGTCCCCCGCCGCGCCGAGGCTCCAGATGAGGTGGTCGCGGCCGAGATGGTCGATGACATCGGTGATGAGGAACGGGAACTGGAACCAGGAATCCCCCTCCGAGACGAGGATCGGCAGCCGCTCTCCGAGCGCAAGGCGCTCGCGGAAGCGGTGCTGGCGCCGCCAACGGGCAAGGCCGTTGCCGATGCCGATCGCGCTCGCCGCCTCGATCTCGTCTGCGCTGACCTCGACGGCCGCGGGGTTCGGGATGACGACCGGATCCAGGGGCCCGCTCGATGGCGCGGCGGTGAGGTAGGGCCGGAGCTCCTCGTCGGGGATCGTCGGATCATGGAGCCGCACGAGGAGTTCGGCATAGGTGATCTTCGGCACGGCTGGTGCCCGTTCCGGGGCTTCGTTGGCGAGTGTCATTGCGGAAGTCCATCGAGGAATGAGTGCGGGAGCTGGACGAGGCCGCGACCTTGCCGCGACGCGTCGAAGCCGAGATCGACGCACGTTTCGAGGAGCGCCTCCTGGAGTTCGGCGAGGCTGATCGCGGGGAAGCGCTCGATGAGGAGAGCGGCGAGTCCGGAGACGATCGGCGCCGCCATCGAGGTGCCGCTCATGAGCTGGTAGCCCCCGCCCGGAACGGCGGAGCAGACATCCTCTCCCGGCGCGACCAGCATCGGGACCGTCGCTTCGACGCCGTCGATCGTCAGCGTGCCGCCGCCGCTCCGGTGCCAAATGTCGCGATCGACCGTCGATGCCCCGACCGAGATGACCTCCGGGTAGTTGCCGGGGCTTCGCGTGGTCTGCGCGCCCTCATTGCCGATCGCCATTACGGAGAGCGTGCCGAGCCGGGCGGCGATCCGCGCCATCAGCCGCATGTTCGGGAAGTAGCCCTGCCGGCCGGCGGACATGTTGAGGATCGCGATGTCCGGGCGCGAGGCCACCCACTCGAGCGCGAGGACGTAGCTCGCGAGCGTCCCCCGCCCGTTCGGGATCATCACGACGCTCGCGATCTTGGCCCCTGGCGCCACGCCGACATTCTGGCCGGCGATGAGGCAGGCGACGTGCGTGCCGTGGCGGTCCGTGTCCTCGGGCACGGGCTGCGGATTCGTCGTCCAATTGTCGAGGTCGAGCGTGCGCGCGTCGATGATCCGTCCGGCAAGTTCGGGCACGTCGGCGACGCCGGTATCGAGGACGGCGACCGTCGTGCCGGCGCCGGTGAGCCCGAACCCCCGGCGCCGCGCGTCGAGGAGGCCGATCGCCTCCAGGTGCCAAAGGTCGTCCTCCGTCACATCGATCGCGCCACCGCCCGCCCCGCCGAGCGCATCGCCGAACTCCGGCGCGATGAGGTCGAGCGGCTCATCGGGCACGAGCTCGCTGTCCGGGCTGATCTCGGCGACCGCGTTCGCCCCGGTCTCGTCCGCCTCGATGATGGTGATGCCGGTCGCGGGCGTGGCGTTCGACGGAGACGCGACGAACGCCACATTCTGCATCTCCGGCCCCATGGCGGCGGCCATGGATTCGAGCGTCCCGGCCCGCTCGAAGCGCGAGCGGCGCGCCTCGATGAGCCGGTCATATCGCTCACGCCGGGCGCCCGGCCCCGCCCTGAGGCGGGGGTCGGTGAGGATGTCGGAATCGGGGTCGTCCTTCGGGACGACGAGATAGCGCATCTAGAGACCCCGCGGATGCATCACGGATTGAGGCGTTCCCAGATCAGCGCCCGGACCCGTTCGAAATCGTCGAAGCGGATCGGATCGGCGCCGACCGCGGCGATGCCGAGCTCGGCAAGGCGCATCGCGTCGGCCCCCGGCGGGCCAAGGAGCTCACCGGCGGCTTCGCCGAGATCCTCCACCACATCGCGCACGCGCAGGTGCGGATCGGCCCCGTTGAGGAGAAGCCACGCGCACGCCGCCGCCGATCCGACGGCCGCGGCCGCGAGGAGCGGCGTCAAACCGGAGCGCGAGAAGGCGTTCACATCCGCGCCGAACTGGACGAGCGCCTCCAACGCCGCGACGTCGTTGCCGAGCGCCGCCTCCACCATCGGCGTGTTGACGCCGACCGTATCGTCGATCGGCACGGCGGATTCCACGAGCACCCGCGCGATCTCGGTCAGCCGCGCGAGGATCGGCTGTCGCGTCTCGAGGTCTTGCCCGATCGCGATCGACCAGGCGAGGCTCCACGCGCTCCAGAGCGTCTCGCCGAAATCGCCGCGGATCTGCGCAAGGTCCGGACCCGGCCGCAGCACATTGTCGAGAAGCCCCCCCGGCGGCCGCCCGAGGATCGAGCTTGCGACGAGAACGGCCTCGATCGCGCCGTGGATCACACCGATCGGGGGTAGGCCTGCGGCGTCGCTCGGCGTGAGGATCTCCTCCGCCATGGCAAGGTCGGCTTGCGCGAAGGCGGCCTCGGTCGGCGCGGCTTCGCCGAGCGAGTCGAGCGGCCCGGCGGCGCCGGCCGGACCCGATGCCGGCCCCGGCTCGCCCACGATCTCCAGGATCGCCCCCGGAATGCCGGCATTGTTGCCGGTCGGAAAGCGACCGCCCAGCGCGTTCCGCATCGCGTCGATGATGGCGATTACACGCGTGCGGCTGTCGCGATAGTCCATCGCTCCGTTCGCACCGCTGAGGGGCGTCGACGGATTGATGCAGCCGATGCTCCAGACGTAGTTCTGACCCGGGTGGAGGAGGATGCCCGCCCGGCTGCGGGTCTCGCCGACCCGTATCGACGGCATGGGCGGATGGCGCACCCCGTCGTTCGACGAGAAGCCGATGGTCTTGAACTTGGTGACCCCGCCGATGGTCGCCGACCCCGCGTGCGTGAAGAGCGGGTAGCGCCCCTCCCGGATCCGCCGGTGAAAGCGCACCCCGTCCGAGCTGTTGTCGCCCGGCCCCTGCCGCTCGAAGGTCATGCCGGTGAGGCCGCCGACGGGATTGCCGTCGACGAAGAGCTGGTACTCGCCGACCGTGCGGTCGTGCGACATCCCGGCCCTCCGCTCGGAGCGGATGCGCTTGATCCGCAGGACGACGCCCTGCCCCACCGGGATCACCGGCTCTGAAGGACCGTCCGTCGCCGGGCCCGGCCGGCTGTCCGTCACCGGGTCGGCCGGACGGCTCGGCGCGCGCCCGATCCGCTCGCAAATGCCGATGATCTTCTCGGCATATTTCGGATCGCCGGGCCGCCATGTCCGCGCGAGAAACTCCGCGAAAGCGTTGACGCTTTGCGCGTGATCGCGCCACCCGGCGAAGGCCGGATCATTGTCCAAGCGGGCGATGACGCCGTCGACGAAGGCCGCAGGCGACAGGAAGCGGCAGAAATCCCCGCGTGAGGGGTCCACCGGGTGCGGGACGCGGGCGGCGCGCCCCTCGAAGAGATCCGACCAGGCGATGCCGGCGAAATTGAAATGGATCAGCGCGAGATCGGAACGCCCCCAGTTGGACTCGAGCGCCCATTGCGCCGCGAGCGGGAGACGCACCGCGGCAAGGTCCGTCTTGTCGTCCAGAACCGCGCCGACAAGATCGATGAACGTCGCCGTCGCGCCGGCGGCTGCGACGGCGGCCGGATCGGGGCGCTTCCCATCCGTCGCCTCCGCCTCCGGCTCGACGGCCGGTGGCTGGACGTCGCCGGCCGCGACGAGCGTTCCGTCCGCGCGGGCAAGGCCCGCCGCGATGAGCCGGCCTTCGATGGCGATCACGCGGCTCGCATAGCCCGGCTTCGTCGCCCACTTGCGCCCGATGAAGCGGATGAACTCGTGGGGAGAGATGGCGGCCTGATCCCGCCAGCCGGCATAGGGCGAGCGGTCCAGGAACATGAAGTAGCCGACGATGAAATCGGCGACCGAGTTGAAGCGCAGGTACATGCTCGGCCCGTCGTGGGCGTTGTACTGCACCTTAGCGGCCGGAACCTCGCGGATGATCCGGTCGACCTCGGCGATCGCCTTCATCCCGGCGAAATTGAAGTGTTGGCGCGCGAGCTCCGAGCTCCCCCACCCGCTCTCTTCGATCCACTGGCTGAGGGTGATCGCCTTCAGGCTCGCGGCCGCCGCGTCGGAAAGGCCCTCCACCTTCAACGTCATCGACCGGTAGACGTCGAGGAGCTGACGGAATAGCGGCTCGTCGGGGATGTCGGGAGACGTCGTGCCCTGGACGACGGGCTCGCCGCCACCGACCACAGGCGGCTCGACAGTCCCGGTGGCCGGCTGGCGTCCGGTGAAGGCCGCGAATGACGCGATGATGCCGTCGGCAAGGTCGTCCTTGTGTCGGATCCCGAGCGCCGCATCGGCCGGATTGTCGCCGAAGAACGGCTCGATCAGCGCCGAGGGGTGAAATTGGGTGACGTTGCTGACCCCGCGCGGATAGCCGCTGTTGGGTCCGGGGATGATGATCCCCCGGTCCTCGAACCGCCCCTGCCGGTTGAAGACGCGAACCTGCATGTCCTGGAGAAGTCGCGCCCATGCCTTCGACCGTTCCGCGCCGTAGAGGACGAGCGAACCGCGCGCCGACGGCCCGCCATTGAAGTGAAGCTCGATTGCGGCTTCCGGCCCCCAGGCGGCGACCTGCTGGTAGGTCGCGGCGATGCCGAGCCCGTCACGCCGGAAGATCGCGCACCGGAATCCCGCCCGATCCGCGCGCGCCTTGATCCGGTTCGCAAGATCGGTGTTCCAGGCGTATTCGTGTTCTTCGTTGAGGCCGGTCGCCGGGTCGTCGCGCGGCATGGGCGGGCTCGCGCCGCCGTTGCCCTGGGCGAGCGCGGTGTGGCCGATCACGACCGCGAGCCCCTCTGCGGCGAGCGCGTCGGATGGCGGCGGCGGGGGCTCGACCCGCAGCTGCGGGCTCAACGCGTCAAGCTGATCCTCAAGCTCCTCCTGCACGGCCCGCTCGCGGTCAAACGCAAGCTGCGACCGCGCGAGCATCTCCAGCCCCGGCGGCATGGCGAGAGGCGGGACAGCTATGTTTGTTTCGGAGTTAGTTATTGAAGACTTGAGTAAATCAGAATTCATGACGGCGCTCCCTTGTTTCGGAACGGCTTCTTCTGACAGGTTTAATGTAACACGGGAGAATATGCTTTACAAATGGGCGAAAAACGCTATATTTGCTTGCACTTGAACATAAAGTTCAAATGAAAATTTGAGTAATAGGCAACTTACAGTAGGTGGTAATTTAGAAAGCGAGATCAAGTCACTTTTCTCGGGGGAATGGAAAGTGAAAGCGGCACATGCCGGCTTCTCTGTCGTGACTCTCACCGCGCCACCCAAGTTGGATGGCCGAACACAGAGTGCGAGGGCTGCCTGATGCGGGACGACAAAAGCTTTCGGTTGCTGAAATGCTCCGTCGCGCCGGCGGCGAAACTTGTGTTCGCCAGCCTCCTCGCGCTGACACTGCCGCTGTCGCAGGCCCTGGCGGAGGGGCCGCCGGGCTCCGCGGACGATCTTCTGCGCGCCATCACCGCCGAGCAGGTCAAGAACATCGAGGACAAGGCCTTTCCGCGGCTGTCCGCGCGATGGCCGTTCAATGTCGCCTTTCTCTGCTGGGAAAATGCGGCGGAGGACAACGCCTGGGGCCGCACCGCGGTGCGCGAGGCGATCGAGGCGACGTGGCAGGCGCACTCCGGGCTCCGCTTCGAGGGGTGGGACACGGATTGCACGGACGACTTCTCCGGCATTCGCATCAGGATCGAGGACTCCTGGCCCCACGTGAAGGCGCTCGGCAAAGAGCTCGCCTATGCCGAAGACGGCTCGCAGATCGTGACGCGCGACGGGATGGTCCTGAACTTCACGTTTCAAAGCTGGGCGCCGTCCTGCCGCACGACGGCCGAGAGCTGCCTCAAGACGGTCGCCGTTCACGAGTTCGGCCACGCGATCGGCTTCGCCCACGAGCAGAACCGCCTCGACACCCCGCGCGACGGACGGGGCGGATGCATGAAGCCGCCGCAAGGACCGGACGGCGACACCGAGCTCACGCCGTGGGACCCGGATTCGGTGATGAACTACTGCAACAAGGTCTGGATGGGCGAAGGCATCCTCAGCCCGCTCGACATCGTGGCGGCGCAATACATTTATGGCCTCCCGCCCGCAGGCGGAGCCTCTCAGTGAAATGGGCGCGCCCTCTTGTGCGTCTCGCCGGCGCGATCCTGATCGGCATCGCGCCCGCCTACGCGCAGGATCGCTGCTACACGGCGGTCGAGGCGATCAAGCCGGCGACCGTCAAGCTCGTCGCCCGCGCGCAGGTCCGCTCCGGCCCGAACGCCTCCCGCTTCGTCGACTCCCCGGCGACCGGCGTCGTGATCGCCGACAGCGGGTTCGTGCTGACCGCCTACCATCTCCTGCGCGGTCTCGGTGACTTCGCGCCCGAGACCCTCACGGTCACTGCCTCCATCGGGTCCGTCTCGCAGCGCGCATGGGTCATCGATGCCGAGCAGACGACGGACCTCCTCCTCCTCAAGCTGGGGAACTCCGGCCCCTATGCACACGTCGACCTCGGTTCGGCATTCGGCCTTTCGGTCGGGGCGGTGCTCATGAGCTACGGATTTCCGGGCGCGGACCTCCACGACGTCACCCCCAAAGGCGAGATCGTGAGCAAGACGCCCGACGGCGGTTCGGTCTGGGCGATCGCGATGGAGTTCAAGAGCGGCCAGAGCGGCAGCCCGGTGATCGACTGCGACGGACGGCTCGTCGGGATCGCGAAGGGCATGATCGGCGGCACCGGGGTGTTCGTCCCGATCGAGTTTGCCGACCCCCTCCTCGCATTCGTCCGCTTCGAGGGGCTGAGGCGCGAGGTCGAGACGCTTCGAGCCCAGGTGGAGGACCTCAACCGGTCGCTCGACCCGGTGCGGCACGATCTCATCTGGAGCGCACGCCGGGTCACCGGCGGCCTGAAGCTCGACTACCGCAAGCGCGTCACCGGCGGGCCGGATCCGACCGAGGCGAAGGTCGAACTCCGCGTCTTCGTAAACGGCGACCCGAATGGAATACCGCCGCAGATGCTCGTCGCAACACCTGAGAGCGTGTCGGCCGATGGAGGCGTGCTGGGCGCGGCCGCCAACCTCGAACAGATCGAGCAGATGATCCGGATCCTGCGCCCGAACGCCAGCCGGATCGAGTACGAGGCCGTGATCGATCCGCTGTTCGAGGACGGGGGCGACGGAACGGCCGGGGTGCCGGCGAGCGTCCGCCTCACCGGTGGAGGGACCTGATGAGGCGGCTTCGATCCATCATGACGAGGGCGCGACTTCGTGGCTTCGTCCTCCCGCTCCTCGCCGTGCTGCTCGCCATGGGGAGCGCGGCAGCCGAGGACGCGATCCCGAAGAGCGCCGTCGTCCTCCTCAAGGCTTCCGGCTCCGGAGAGGGCGAGGAGTCGAAGGCGATGGGCGTCGTCGTCTCCCCTTACGGTCTTGTCCTCACGACCTACTCCCTCCTCAGCAACCTTGAGAACGTCGATCCGCGCGACATCTCGATCCAGACCATGGAAGACACGCCTCGTGCGGCCTGGCCGGTCGACGTGATGGCGCATGTCGGGCTCCTCCTCCTCCAGCTCGATCGGAGCGACGAGCTCTACGAGGCGGCCACGCTCAGCCAGCGCTTTCAGTACCCCGAACTCGCGACGGGCGACGGAGGGCGCACGGTGAAGAGCTACATGGGCAAGGTGCCCGAGCTCGGTGAGGTCACGCGATCGCACCAAATCCTGTCGTTCAGCGCCAGGAAGGGCTTCTGGGGCGTCGATGGCGACCTCGACGATGCCTATGACGGCACGCCGTTCTTCGACTCCGACGGCGGCCTTGTCGGCCTTCTCAGTCCGAAAGAGACGACCGCCTCATTCCGCGCGCTGATCCCGACCGAATATGCCGACGCGCTTCTCGTGGGCCTCAAGTTCAAGGAGATCCGCGATGTGATGCAGCGGCGGCTGAAGGACTTCGACCCGCTGCGAAGCGAGCTCCGATGGACGGCCAACGAGACCGCCGGCGGGATCGAGATCATTTACAAGAAGCGCGTCCTCGGCGAGCCGATGGTCGGCCAGATCGACGTCGACCTCTACAAGTACGCCGTGATCAACGGCCAGCTGAAGCTCCTCGGCAGCGAGAATTACAGCCAGACGAGCGCGCCGCCGGGCGGCGTCCCGCTGAAGGGGCCGATCGAGTTCGGAAAGGGCGATGGCGGCGCCTTCTTCCTGCAGCTCACGACCTCGAGCGCGAAGTTCCTCGAGGCGGCGAAGATTATCGACAGCCGCGTCGAAAGCGTCGTTCTCCAGTTGCGGATCCAGCCATTCTCATCCGATCGCACCAGCGGCGCGGCCGTGGTGTTCGACCCGGCGACCGTGGACATCACGCTGGCACCCGCGAGCTGATCATTTCGGAGCTGAACACTTGCCGATCGCCCTGACCTCAAGTCGCTGCCTTCCCGCTGCGTTCGCCGCGCTGGCGCTGCTCCTCGCCAGCGCGCCCGCTTGCGCGCAGGCGAAGAACGGGGACCTCAACACGTGGACGCTCGAGGAGCCGACTTCGGGCGTCAAGTTCGCGGCCGACGGGACCCTCGTCCTCTGGTCGGCCGACACCGGCCATCTCTTCGAGATCGATCCGACGACCGGCGTGGATCCGCGGCCGCTGACCTTCGAAGGGAGCGGCGCGGAGAAGATCCTCGACGTCTTGGCGACACGGGAAAACAGCGTCTACGTGCTCTCCCGCGCGGAAAAGGCAGGTGACGACTTCATCACCCGCCTCGCGCGCCACGACAAGCCGGCGATCCGGATCGGCATCGAATCCGTCTTCGGCAACGCCTCGCTCGCGGCCGGGACCGAAGAAGGCGCGGAGGTGCTGTTCGTCTTCAGCCCGTCCTTGAGCGTCGTCGTCACGATCCGCAATCCCGAGAGCTACGATGGCAGGCGCGTGTCCGCCGCCGACCTCAAGGACAGCAACGTGTTCCTCGAGGACGGGCCGCCCAGCAATCTCATCCCGAGCGCGGATGGCGAGCTTCTCACCGCCTATCACCAGTCCCGCGCCACGATTTCGCTGACCGACGCCCGGCGCTCGATCCAGCTCCAGTCGCGCAGGCTGGGCAACCGGGCCGCGGGAGAGCCGCTGGAGCCGACCCTCGTCGAGGCGGCCGCGCTGCCGGGTGGCGGCGGGGGCACCGGGCTCCTCGTCGTCGATCTCGGCAGGCGCTTCATGTTCCTGATGGCGGTCGATCCGGCATCGAGGCGGCTCGCCGACCTTCTCTCCGCCGGCATGACGAGCCGGATCTCGACGCCCGGCACCGTGGTCGGGCCGACGATCGCGCGCGCGTCCGACGACCTTTCGGTCCTCGCCGTGGGCGCGCGCGGCTGGGATGGCGTGGCGCTGTTCTCGCTGGACGGCAACGCCTTCGCGGGGCCCTACCTTCCGTCCAGATTGCCGAAGATCGCCGCGCTGGACCTCTCATCGGACGGGAGCACCCTCGCCTATCTCTGGGATGGCGGCACGAAGGTGTCGATCGTGCGCGGGCCGCTCGAATGGGCGCGCGCGGCGGACCCCGTCGCGCGGACACAGACCGTCGAGGAGGTGCAGCGCCAGCTCGCCGCGCTCAATATGGACCCCGGACTGGTCGACGGGCTCATCGGCCCGCAGACGAGGACGGCGATCGACCGGTTCAAGAGCCTTGCCGGCGTGCCGCGCGGGGCGAGCCTCGAACAGACGAATCTGGCGCTGCGCGACGTCCTCGCCGAGCGCTCGCCGAGCGCACCATGCGAGCCGCTGCCCGAGGCGGCGCGATGCGCGATCGACGCGAGCGCCACCGAGGGTGCGCCCCGGCCCGACACGCCGCGGATCTGCCGCGGTCCCGCCGATGCCCCGAGGCCGGTGCAGGTCGACTACCCCTCGAACGGGCCGGAGCCGGCCTACCACTGCACGCGATTCCACACATGCGGCTTCATCGGAACGACATTTCCGCTGGCGTTCGAGGCGGTCTGCGGCCCGAACCGCTCCTGACCGCCGCCGCCCGCTATCCGTCCTGGAGTTCCAGCGAGTCGAGCACGGCGTCGACGGTTTCCATCGTCACGAGCCGGCAATGAAGCGTCTCGGTGCTCGCCAACGACCCGTTCTCGAAGAACTTGTTCGACGGCGCACCGCCGCCGCAGACGTCGAAATAGGCGCAGCTCTTGCGGCACGCCCGCACGCCCGCCGCGATCTGCGCGGCCGCGCGCTGCAGCGCCGCATCGCGCCGCATCGCCTCTATGCCGCCCGTGAGGATGTTGCCGAAGACAAAGTCGGCATAGTCGGGTGCAGGCGTCCCGATCAGCTCCGGCGAGAACGTCGAGAGGCCTCCGTCGGCCGCGACGGTGAGGATCGAGAAGGGCTCGATCTGCTGACCGTGACCGCGCAAGCCCAGACGCGCGCCGCGCGCCAGGTCGCGCACGGTCGCGAGACTCCTGAGGCGGAACGGCTCGCCGGTCGCGCGGTGCCGCTCGAGAAAGCGGCGGAGAAAGGCGCGGTACGCCTGTTCGATCCCCGGCACATCGAGCGACGTCGTCCGGTTCTCGCCCTCCTGCTCCTCGATGTTGAAACCGAGGCTCGTCGGCCGGAGCGAGGAGAAGAAGTCGTACATCCTGTCCGGCTCGGCGAGCGACTGGCGCGTCAGGACCGCGATGGCCGTGAACGGGACCCCGGCGTCGCAGAGCGCCTCGACGCCCCGCATCGTGCTGCGGAAGGTGCCCGCGCCGCGCCGGGTGACGCGCTTGGCGTCGTGGATCTCCTCAGGTCCGTCGATGCTGACGCCGATCGAGATCCGGTGCTTTGCGATCACCGCGATCCACCGCTCGTCCACCAAGGTCGCGTTCGTCTGGATCACGAAGCGCAAGCGCCGCCCCGGCGGTGCGTGGGCGGCGAGCATGTCGCAAGCGGCGTCGACCCAAGCGGCGGGAAGCGCCATCGGCTCCCCCGCATGCCAGGCGACCTCCATCTCGTCCGGGGCGCCGGACGCCGCCACCACCTTCTGCGCGACGGCGCGGAGGACCTCCTCGCTCATCCGCTCCCGCCTCTCGCGGCCGGCGACGTAGCAGTAGCGGCAGTCGATGTTGCAGAACGACGAGCCCTGCAGGACGAGCAGCTCAGGAAATCGCCCTTCCGGCGCGGCCATCCGATTGCCCTAGACGTTGCGCCATTGCAGGTTCGAGAAGGGCTGGTAGTTCAGGAATTGCGCGAGGCGCGCCGGCGATTTCGCAGCGGGATCCGCCTCACCCGCGACGCCGACGAGGCGTTTGTCGAGGTCGGCCCGCTTCGCCGCGATCGCGATGGACGAACCGCCCATCAGCCCGGCGACGAACACGAGCATCCAGCGCGCCGCCCTCCGACGGCGGGGGGCCGAGCCCCTTCCGGCGCGTCCGCGTGTCTCCGGCGCCGGGCTCTTGCTTTTCATAGGCATGGCGAACCTCACGGCCAAGGAGTGAGAAAGGTCCGGTCGATGGCCGGCGCTTCCGCTCCGGCGCCAGGCGGCTCTGCCGCCCGCTGAAGGCTCGATCCGACCTGCGTGACGCCGGCGGCGGAGCTGAAGACCAGGACCCCGTTCAGCATGGCGACGAGGACCATCGTCGGCAGCGAGCCGCCTTCCTTCTCGCGCCGCGCGAGCGCGGTGCCGATGCAGATGAGCTCCGCGACCACCAGGGCGACCCAGGCGGGATTGACGTGCAGAAGGCTCTGCACCGCATTGGCGACGACGAAGGTGGCCGTCGTCGCCCCTGCGAACGTGCTCAGCGTCTCGATCGTGTAGGTCTGCCTCGGCTCCGGTATCGCCATCAGTCGCACCGCCCGGCAATGTATCTGTTTCGAGATTATTTCAGATAGATAAGGAATTGAGGAGTCGGATAAAGTAGGAGATGTAAAGAAATTTGCTTTCTACCTCACGCTTTCCTTGACGGCACGCGCCGGAGTCTTCGACGGATCGACCAACTCGTAAGGGTGGGAGAAGCCGGCGACCTTGCAGTATGTCGCCACTTTGGACGACATCGGGTAGCGATCCCGCGAGGCTTGGCAAAGATCGCGGCTTGGCGGCTCGCGGGAGAGGCGATGACGCTATGAGCTGTGGCGCCTCCAAGTCCCTCCGGAGGCCTGTGGTGCGCGCCAGATGGCCGAGCTCGCGCGCGGGTTGCTTCTCAGAGGCTGATCGCACTCCTGCGGCGACTGGTGCCGTCTGGGGTACGCCCGGCCGCGGGTCATTCGACTATGGGGGTGGTCCGCGCGGCAGCTCCAGCCCAATACTTCACCGTTTTACCGGCGAAATCCGAATGTTCTAGTTTCGATCCAGGATCTCTAGGTAGTTTGACGATGCTCAAATCGATGAGAACAAAAGAAATGGCCGGTGCGCTTGGCATCACACCTCAGGCCCTGCACCGCCTGGCGCGGAACGGAGTCGTCCGCAAGCTGGCGACAGCCCGTGGGATGCGAGGTGGTGGTCACCGCCTGTGCGGACCACATCCGCAGCCTGGACACCGTTCGCCGCGGGAACGCGTATGAAGACCGCCTGCGCGGTACCAAGATGAAGTCGATTCACGTCTGCATTGAGCGCGACGGCACGAGGCACCGCATAGGCGCCCCAAATCTTCAACAATTTAGTCGACATCATGGACGAATCGTATCGCGACCTCCGTCGGCACTGACTGCTGACTCCGAATACCGCGCTTGCATCGAGAAGATCTGCGACGGCGACCACGCCCGCCTCAAAAAGCGCGCCGCCGCGCTTCGTGAGGCGATGCGAACCGAGAAGCCGGCAGATGCCTGAGGCGCCAACTACGGTGTCCAACAACCTGGAGGCAATCGCGAAGGCCGAGTGGGTTGGTCACCGGATCGACCACTCGGCCGCCGCCCCCGCTTCATCGTCCGGGTCGACTGGCGCGAGGGGGTCATCGTCTTCCCCGGCTCCCCCTCGAACCCGTCAACCACGCCGACGAAATCCGGCGGCTTGGTTTTGACGTGTCTTGTGAAGGGGCGGCGGCGCGCTCATTTTGATTTTGAAAGTGGTGTCCGGGGCACGGCCAACACGTCGCCGAGGTCTGCTAGCGGGCGGAATCGGGAGGGTGGAGATGGCGTTTCCTGAAGCCATGGCCGCGGTTCAACGGCACATCCGGGCTGCCGACACGCTCGCGGCGATCGGGGCCGGGCTCGGCGCCGCGGCGGGGCGCATCCAGCCGAACGAGACGCTCAATGCGAAGCTCGAAGCCGTGGTCGAGGCGTTCGAGCCGGACGCGTTCGCCGGTCTGTCGCAGGACGAGCTCGACGCACTCTACGGCTTCGTCCGCGCCGCCATGCGGCAGATGCTGCACCTCGTCGAGCTTCCCGACGACGGGAGCGCGGGCTGGTCGTTCGACGATCCGAACATCCTGGAGACGCAGGGCCGGTCCTCGCGCATCATCACGAGGCTCCTCACCGACTATGCCGGGCGGGACCCGCAATTTGCGGCGATGCTGCAAGGCGGCGGGCGCTTTCTCGATGTGGGCAGTGGCGTCGGATGGATATCCCTGTCGATGGCGCAGCAATGGCCGAAGCTCGAGGCGGTCGGGATCGACATCCTCGAGCCCGCCCTGGCGCTCGCGGCGAAGAATTTGCAGGAGACCGGCCTCTCCGACCGCGTGGCCTTCAGGCGGCAGAACGTCGTCGACCTTCAGGACACCGACGCGTTCGACGCGATCTTCATCCCCGTGATCTTCATCCCAGCAACGATCATCGACGAGACGTTCCGCAACCTTCGCCGCGCACTTCGGCCGGGCGGCTGGGTGTTCGCGGCGGCCTATCGCGTTCCCGACGACAGCAGGATGGCGGCCCTGAACAGCCTCAAGACCGGCCTTTCCGGCGGGCGCGCCTGGTCCGTGCCGGAGCTTTCGCGCCTTGCCGAGACGGCGGGTCTGTCCTCGATCGGCGATATCGGCGTCGGCTCGCCGCTCCACCTTTGGGGCGCGCGGCGCGAGGCGTAGGCCCGCCTCCATCGCCGGCGCAAAAGGAAACCGCGACCCGTCAAAATCGACGACTTGGTCGGTTGAACGGCGGACTATGGGTCGCTACGTCACCAGGCCGAGCTTTTCGCGCTTGCGTGCGCCGATCGATCCAGCTCACGGGCGCATCGCCTCGTTGTGCTACTCGATCGCCTTGGCGCTCGCCGAGCCGCCTTCAGCGCTGATGCGTCTCCATCACTGTTCGCGCAAACCCGCCACCAACCAAAATTGAAAGTGGGGCAGAATAGGGCACGGACAGAGCTCGCAAGAAAATACTCAATATCTTCAATACGATAGAGACTAAGGATGGCGGAGCCGGAGGGATTCGAACCCTCGAGACGGGTTTACCCCGCCTAACGGTTTAGCAAACCGCCGCCTTCAGCCTCTCGGCCACGGCTCCATCCTGAGAACACGGCGAATGGCCCGGTCGATGCGTTCGCGAACGAACCGGCCCGGCACCTCCTCGTCTCACGATGTCCGGTAACATGGCGGCGGCGGCTTTCGCAAGGCGTCGCGCACGCGCGTCCGCCTGTATTTGGCCGCACCGGGGCGCGCCACGGATTCCGCACCGCCACTAACCGCGCTGCCTTGCCGCAATCCTTGCGTCGGCTAGAGTGGGGCCCACCAGCATCATCGATCGCGCCGCGCCTTGTGGCCTCCAAAAGCCACCACCCGCGAGGGGTGACACGCGCGGCGCCGGAGCACCCGATGAAACTCTACATCTACGAACACTGCCCCTTCTGCACGCGTGCGCGCCTCACGGCGGGCCTCAAGGGCATCCCGCTTCAGACCGAAGTCATCCTGGAGGGGGACGCGGAGACGCCGATCCGCCTCATCGGGCGCAAGGTCGTGCCGATCCTTCAGAAGGCGGACGGCACGCACATGGCCGAAAGCCTCGACATCGCGCACCATCTCGACCAGCTCGGCACCCCGATCCTCGACGGGCCGAACGACGACGCGCTCGAGGAATGGGTCAAGGACGCCCGCCCGGTCGGCACCAAGCTCTACATTCCCCGCTTCACCAAGGGCGACTTCGCCGAGCTCGCGACGCCCGAGGCGCGCGAGGCCTACCGGCTGCGCGAGGAGAAGGCGTTCGGCGACCTCGAGGCGCTGATGGCCGACACCCCTGCCCTCGTCGCCGCGATGAACGAGAAGCTCGAAGCGCTCGCCCCCATGCTCGAAGGGCGCGAGACGATCGGTATCAGCGACATCATCCTGTGGCCGGTGCTGCGCTCGCTCTCGATCGTGAAGGATCTCACCTTCCCCGCCCCCGTGCGCGCCTATGCCGAGCGGCTGGAGGCGAAGAGCGGCGTGCCGCTGATGTTCAATCAGGCGATGTGACGAGCCGGAGGCGCCTCAGACCCGGACCCAACCAGGACAGGGGCTAGATGTGAACTCTCAGGAGGTTGTTCACCCGCATCGGGGTTAGGCTGGGATCGCCAAACCTCCAGTCGGACCCTGATGGGATGAACAACCCGCACAAGAATGCGCGCACGACGGTTCACAGTCGAGCGCTGATCGTGACGCGACGGGCCGAGGGACGGCCGGTCAAGCGGATCGCGGAAGAGCTCGGGATCTCGGAGCGGACGGTCTTCAAATGGCTGCGGCGCCACCGCGAAGGCGGGGTGGAGGCGCTGGCCAACGGCGCCAGTGCCGCGCCGCCCGCCGCTTGCCTGAACGCTTCGGTTGCGGCAGCTTTGCGCTTGCGACGCGAGTATCGCCTCACGGCCGCCGAGATCGCGCACAAGCTGCGCCTGGCGCGCTCCACCGTGGCGCGATGGCTCCACCGCGCAGGCCTCGGCCGCCTGAAGGCGCTCGAGCCGAAAGAACCGCCGAGGCGCTATCAACGCGAGCGCCCGGGCGAATTCATCCACCTCGACATCAAGAAGCTCGGACGGTTCGAGCGGGCGGGCCATCGCGTCACCGGTTCCCGTTTGGGTCACCGCAACAGGGGAGCCGGCTGGGACTTCGTGCACGTCGCCATCGACGACGCCACGCGGCTCGCCTATGTCGAGATCCTCGCCGACGAGAAGCGCGGCACCACGACGGGCTTCCTCGTGCGCGCAC
>NZ_QBBV01000030.1:0-568 GCF_003073115.1 Acuticoccus kandeliae
CACTGCTGGGTCCTCCTGGACTCGTGTCTGTACTCCGCCGTGCTGACGGCAGGTCTGTGGGTGTCGGATGGTGCGGGCCGCGGACCTTACCGATCCGCGGACCACACCCTCCGAGCAGGTCGGGCACTGGGGCCCGCCCCGGGGAGCTCTTACTCGCCCGTGGCCTTCGCGATGATCTCCTTCGCCACGTTCGCCGGAACCTCGGCGTAGGAGTCGAAGACCATCGTGTAGTTCGCCCGGCCCTGGGTCCGCGACCGCAGGTCGCCGACGTAGCCGAACATCTCGGACAGCGGCACGGTCGCCTTCACGACACGGGCACCGGCCCGCTCCTCCATGGCCTGGATCTGGCCGCGGCGGGAGTTCAGGTCGCCGATGACGTCACCCATGTAGTCCTCGGGCGTCATCACCTCGACGGCCATCATCGGCTCGAGGATGGCGGGGCTCGCCTTGCGGGCCGCCTCCTTGAACGCCATCGAACCGGCGACCTTGAAGGCCATCTCCGAGGAGTCGACCTCGTGGTACTGACCGTCCAGCAGCGTGAGCTTCACACCGACGACGGGGCAGCCGG
>NZ_QBBV01000031.1:0-559 GCF_003073115.1 Acuticoccus kandeliae
TCTGCGTCCTTCCCGAAGGGCGTACGCAGGTTCCGGGAACGTCCGGACGGCCCGCGCAGGAGGACGAGGCGACACCGGGCGCGCGAGCGCCCCACGAACTTCCGACGCCCCGTGCTGCTGCGCACGGGGCGTTCGTCGTCTCCGGGGTCGGAGTGGGAACTGTGTCGGTGGCACCCCCAAGCACGTCCCACGTGCACGAGACCGACCCCCGAGAGGAGGGCAGCGATGGCAGCACCTGAGAAGGTCGCAGCGGTCGAGGAGATCACCAACCGCTTCCGCGAGTCGGACGCCTCGGTCGTGACCGAGTACCGCGGGCTCAGCGTCGCCAAGCTGACCCAGCTGCGCCGGGACCTGGGTTCGGACGCGAACTTCCGCGTCGCGAAGAACACCCTGGTCAAGCGCGCGGCGGCGGAGGCCGGGGTCCAGGGCCTGGACGACCTGCTCGCCGGCCCGACGGCCATCACCTTCATCAAGGGTGAGCCCGTCGAGGCCGCGAAGGCGATCAAGCAGTTCGCGAAGGACAACCCCGGTCTGACGATCAAGGGCGGGTACATGGACG
>NZ_QBBV01000032.1:0-556 GCF_003073115.1 Acuticoccus kandeliae
CCGACATCGGAAGGAGCGGTGAGCACCATGGCCACCCCGATCACGAGCCCGCTCGACAGCGGCGCCACCGACATCACCGGCCGCGTGCTGCAGGAGACCCTCGTCGACCTCGTCGACCTGTCCCTGGTCGCCAAGCAGGCGCACTGGAACCTCGTCGGCAGGCAGTTCCGCGACATCCACCTGCACCTCGACGAGCTCGTCGACCTGGCCCGCGAGCACGGCGACTCGGTCGCCGAGCGGGCCGCCGCGATCGGGGTCGCCCCCGACGGGCGCGCGAAGACCGTCGGCCGCGACACCGGGCTGCCCGAGTACCCGGCGGGCTACGTGTCCGACTCCGACACCGTGCTCACCATCTCGGCGACCGTCGACGCCGCCGTCGACCGGCTGCGTCCGCGCATCGAGCAGGCCGGCAAGGCCGACCCGCTCACCGAGGACCTGCTCATCGAGCTGGGCCGCGCGCTGGAGGAGGCCCGCTGGATGTGGCAGGCGCAGGCCGCCGGCTACCGCGGCGAGGTCTGAGCAGCACCCGCACGACCACAGATCGGAAGAGCGTCGT
>NZ_QBBV01000006.1:0-180099 GCF_003073115.1 Acuticoccus kandeliae
GGGGGGGGGGGGGGGGGGGGGGGGGGGGGGGGGGGGGGGGGGGGGGGGGGGGGCGGCCATGGCAGATGAGCCGCTGCCGCTGCAGGCGTCTCGAAGGCCGGCCGGCACTGGTGCGCCGACCGGCCTCATTGGAACGCGCGCTGGCGGCTGCCGCGTGTTGCCGTCGAGACGACGGGCGTCATCCGTGACGGCGCGGGCCTCTTAGGATCGCGGCCAGGCCACACCCTGTTCGCGCGCGATCTTGCCGATCCCCTTGTTCAAGAACTTCTGGATGCGTTTCCCTTCCCAGGTCTCGGTCGTGTAGATGTTGCCGTCGGAGTCCACCGCGATGCTGTGCACCCCGTAGAACTGCCCCGGCTGACGCCCGCCGCCGCCAAACGTGCTGATCTCTTCCAGCGTCTTGCGGTCGATGATACGCACGACGCGGTTCATGCCGTCGCTCATGTAGATGAAGCGCTGCTCCGGATCGGGCGAGAAGGCGAGATCCCAGGTGGAGCCTGCGCCCAGCGTCTCCTTCGCGTAGAAGGCCTCCTTCACGAACGTGCCGTCCGGCTGGAAGATCTGGACGCGGTCGTTGGCGCGGTCGCAGACATAGACGAGCCCGTCGACCGCCCGCTCGACGCAGTGGACCGGATTGCGGAATTGCTGCGCCGGTTCGGCGTTGGGGTCGTAGGGGCCGAGATCGGCGTCGTCGGGCGTGTTGCCGTAGGCGCCCCAGAAACGCTTCATCTTGCCGGTGTCCGCATCGATCACGGCGATGCGCTTGTTGCCGTAACCGTCGGCGAGATAGGCCTCGTTCGTCTCCGGATCGACCCAGATCTTGGCGACGCGGCCGAAATTCTCTTCGTCGTTGCTGCCGCCGGTGGTGCCCGAGCCACCGACCTGCATCAAGAACTTGCCGTCCTTGGTGAACTTCAGGACCATCGCGTCGGTGCCGCCATTTCCGCCGATCCAGACGTTACCCTTGTAGTCCACGTGAATGCCGTGGTTGGAGGCGGGCCAGTCATAGCCCTCGCCCGGGCCGCCCCACGAATTGATGAGATTGCCCTCCTGGTCGAACACGAGGACCGGCGGCGCGCCGACGCAGCAACCCTGCGTGACCTTCGGCTCGAGCTCCGCGCTCTTTTCGTTGTCGTCCAGCGTCGAGGAGCCGCGATGGATCATCCAGATATGATCCTCGTCATCGACCCAGACGCCGATCGACATCCCCAAAAGCCAGTTGTTCGGCAAGGGCTTGGGCCAGAACGGATCGACCTCGAAGACGGGTCCCTCGACGGTGGCGCCTTGCGCCTCGGCCTGATTTTGCAGAGCGGCCTGGCCGAACCACAGCCCAGCCCCGAGGGCAACAACGCCCGCGCAATAAACATATCGGTGTAGCGAACTGAAATACATGGCAATCTCTCCCTGTATTCGGTTGATTTTGTTCTTATTCTTTTGGCGCCGAGTCCTTCGAAAGGCGCCCATCAACTTACGGGCAATTTACCAGCCCAGCATTGTTTGTCATGCACAATCGTATGCACTAACATATACTGAGTATTGTTTACGCTGAAAATCAGCCGGAAAAATGGCGGACTTCACGGGGAGGCATGGCGATGATGGTGGCGATCGGCGCCCGGCGCGCCGCTGCGACCGACGGATTGCATGGGTCAGCGCTTCCGATCCCCCGCCCCCGGCGGCATGGCTCGCTGGTCCTCAGGACCCTCCTCTTGTGGCTGATCCTCGTCTGCGCCGCGCTCGCCGCAAGCGGGCGCGCGCAAGCCCATGATGTCCCGGCCGACATCCGCATCAACGGCTTCGTGCGTCCCGCCGGAGACCAGCTCCAGCTTCTCCTGCGCGTGCCGATGCGCGCGCTCCTGGAGGTCGACTTCCCCAAGCATGGGCGCGGCTATCTGACGATCTCAGAGGCCGAGCAGCCCTTGCGGAACGCCGTCAAGCTCTGGCTGACCGACAATATCGACGTCTACGAGGACGGCCGCCTCCTGCCCAAGCCCGAGGTCGTCCGTCCGCGCGTCTCGTTGCCGTCGAACCGCGACTTCACCTCGTTCGACACCGCGCTCGCCCACCTCTCCGACCCGCCGCTGGCGGATGATCTCGATCTCTACTGGAACCAGCAGATGCTGGACGTCCTCCTCGCCTATCCGATCACGTCGGAGACATCGCGGTTTACCATCGCGCTGGGGGTCGAACAGTTCGCGCTGCGGGTGGAGACGCTGTTGCGCTTCCTGCCGCCGGGCGGCGGCGTGCGCGCCTTCGAGTTCGTCGGCAATCCCGGCCTCATCCACCTCGACCCGAGCTGGGCGCAGGCGGCGTGGCGCTTCTTCGTGGACGGCTTTCACCACATTCTCGGCGGGGCCGACCATCTCCTCTTCCTGCTCTGCCTGGTGGTGCCGTTCCTGAGGCTGAGGCCGCTCCTCATCCTCGTCACCTCCTTCACCCTCGCCCACTCCGTCTCGCTGACGGCGGCGGCCTTCGGCTTCGTGCCGCAGGCGCTCTGGTTTCCGCCCCTGATCGAGACGCTGATCGCCGCCACCATCGTCTGGATGGGGCTCGAGAACATCGTCGTCGCGTTCCAGCGCGGCGCCGGCGAAGGCGAATTGCGGCGGCGCTGGATCGTGACGTTCTGCTTCGGCCTGATCCACGGCTTCGGCTTCTCGTTCCTGCTGCGCGAGCAGTTCCAGTTCGCGGGCGACCACCTCGTCACCTCGCTGGCGATGTTCAATCTGGGGGTGGAGGCGGGGCAGATCCTGGTGCTCCTGATCCTCGTGCCCCTCCTGCGCGTGGTGTTCGCGACGCTCGTCTCGGAGCGCCTCGGCGTGACGATCATCTCCGCGCTCGTGGTGCACACCGCCTGGCACTGGATGATCGCGCGCGGGGACGACCTCATGCAGTTCCCCTTCCCGACGCTCGACCCGCTCTTTCTCGCCGGCGTGCTGCGCGCGCTCCTCGCGATCCTCGTGATCGGCGTCGCCCTCGCCCTCGTCGACCGTTGGCTCGCCCGACGCCGCCTGTTGCGACCGTCACCGCCCATCCCGGATGACCCGGCCGGCGATGTCGCGTCGTGATCCCACGGCCCCCGGTCAGGGCAGGTCGTCCATCCGTTCGAGCGTTCCGAAGCCGCTGTCGGTAAAATCGTCGATGGACATCGTCGTGGCCACGCCCTCAGCGCCGATATTGAAGCCGATGCCGAAGGGCGTCTCGGGCACTTCATCGAGGAGGGCGAAGGTGAACCGGTCGCGACCGACATGGCGCAGCGGCCGCTTGAGATTGCCATCCGGACCGAGCGCGAGGGTCAGGGTTCCGTCATCGGACGCGGTGACGACGGCGGTCCCCAGATAGGGGTTCCGGTAGCGGCCGACATAGGCCTCCGGCGCCAGGACCGGCGATGGCGATGGCGGCGACGCGCTGTCGGATTTTGTCGAAGAATATCCAGGCACCATGGACGCATAGATCGCGTTCCACGGTTCGATCGTGTCCGGTCCATCCCCCGAGGAGAGGACGAGGTCGACAAGCTTGTCGGTCACCGCCTCCGGCGCGCCGGTCGGATGGGCATTCGACAGGACGGCGACCGCGAACTGCCTGTCCGGATAGAACGTCACGACGGAGCGCGCTCCTGCGGTAAACGCACCGGCATGGGTCCAGACCCAGCCGTCGGCGCCGTGGGTGAGCCCCCACCCTATTCCGTAGAAGACCGGCGTCCCGTCGATCGGATGCGTCCCCGCGAACGAGAGCGGAATATGGCTCGCCGCGAGGGCGTCCTCCGCCGCGATCCGCCGACCGTCGTAGACGCCGTTGGAGAGGACGAAATTCATCCACCGGGCAAGGTCGCGCACATTGGTGCTGACGCCACCGGCCGGCGCCTGCGCATCGTTGTTGCGCTTCACGCGCGCCTGCCAGCGTCCGTCGTGGCGAACGTGCAGCTCGGCGTGGTTCTCCTTCGCCAGGAAATCGCCATAGCGCATGCTGCTCGAATTCATTCCGAGCGGGCCGAAGAGCATGGTCTCGGCCGCATCTTCCCACTCGAGCCCCACGGCATGCGCGGCCGCGACGGCGCCGGCCGTGAAGCCGGAATTGCTATATTCATACCGGCCGCGGAACGAGGAGGCCGGCTCGACGAGGCGAAGCCGATGAAGGATCGTCTCACGGTCGAAGCCGTACGTCAGAAGCTCGTCGCCGACCGCCTCGGGCAGGCCGCTGCGATGCGACAGCAGATCCGCCACCGTGACGTTTGCGGTCGAATAGGCCTCGAAAAGCTGGAACGAAGGATCGATCTGCGAGATGCGCGTGTCCCAGCCGAAGGCGCCGTCCGACATCAGCGCGGCGACGATTGTCGACGAGACCGGCTTCGACAGCGAAGCGATCTGAAACACCGTGTCGGCATCGACGCGTTCCGGCGCCCCGGCCTTCCGGATGCCGAAGCCCTTCAGGTAGACCTCATCGCCACTCACGATCGCGACGGCCAGACCCGGCACGGCGTCCGTCGCGATCAGGGTCTCGATATATGTCTCGAGCTTCGGGATGGCGGCACGGACCCTGTCCGAAACCAGGCCGGCCCTGGCCTCGATGCTCGCCACCTCGGCCGTAACCTGCGCCGCCGCCGGCATCCCGGCTGATAAAAACAACGACACGGCAACCAAATGAAGCGGACGCATTTTCGAGTATAGCTGCGTGCGAGGCATGATGATTTCTGCCAATTTCAGCGCGAACCATGCCCTGAAACTGGAAGACGGTACACGACTTTCGCTGCCCCGGTCCGCACCCTGACAACAACGACAGCCACTCTCTGCGGCCGCGCGTTCAGATCTGCCGCTCGACCGCAGCGCCGACGACCTGTCGCGGCGTGAGGAAATACAGCTCCGCCTCCGGGATAACGGGCCTCACGGCGTCGCCGACCAGCACCCCCACCAGCGCGCCGCGATATTTGACGAGCGGCAGCGCGGCGTCGCCGAGGGCGACGGGGCGGGCGATCAGATACTCGATGCGGTCCACATAGGTGCAGACGACGACGTCGCGGTTCGCGAGGTCGGCGGCGTGATGCGGCGGCACGCCCGCGGCGATGTCGGCGCGCACCCGGTCGATCTGGGCCTCGGTGTTGCAGAAGAGGCCCTGGAGGCGCTGGGCCTCGTCGGCGAGCGCGGCCCCCCCGGCGGCGAGCGTCGCGGCGACGGTGGCAACGGAGAGATATCGGCGGATCATCTTCGCACCTCGTGCAATCATGGCGGATGGAGGATGGCGCCGCGCCCGGCCGCGAGTGGCGAACATTTTCCGATCGTTCCACGAAATTTCGGCGGTCGCGCCCCGGTTGTGCTAGTCTCTAGGGCGGGGATCGGTTCAATCGAGTCGCTCCGGTATGGACACGTCGCTGCCGGGCAATGTCGTCATCAACGGCATCGAGGTGGATCTCGAGGGCGATACGCTTCGCCGGCCCGATGGCAGCACGGCGCTGCTGCGGCCACAGTCCTTCGCCACGCTGCGCTATCTCGTCGCCAACGCCAACCGGCTGGTGAGCAAGGCCGAGCTTCACCAGGCGGTGTGGTTCGGGGTGGCGGTCACCGACGACAGCCTGGTGCAATGCATCCACGCCATCCGCCGCGCGCTCGGCGACGACGACCGCACCCTCCTCCAGACCGTTTCCCGGCGCGGCTACCGGCTGAACCTGCCGGAGGATCGCGCGACGGCGCCGGACGGTTCCTCCATCGCTGTGCTGCCGTTCGCGACCGGTGGCGAGGTGGAAAGCCACTTCGTCGACGGGCTCGCCGAGGAGGTGATCACCGGGCTTTCGCGGCTGCCGGGGCTCTTCGTCATCGCCCGCAACTCGTCCTTCGCCTATCGCGACCAGGCGGTCGACGTGCGGCGCATCGCGGCGGAACTCGGGGTGCGCTACCTGCTCGACGGCAGCGTGCGGCGGGCGGGCGCGCGGCTGCGCATCAACGCCCATCTGATCGACGGCGCGACCGCAGCCGAGGTCTGGGCCGGCCGGTTCGAGGGAACGGCCGAGGACGTGTTCGAGCTGGAGGACGAGCTCACCGAGCAGATCGTCGGGGTGCTCGAGCCGTCGCTCCGCCGGGCGGAGATCGCACGAGCGGAGCGCAAGGCACACAGCCGGCTCGACGCCTACGACCTCTACCTGCGGGCGGTGCCGCAGGTCCTGACCAACAAGGTCGGCGGGACCGAGGAGGCGTTGCGGCTGCTGCGGGCGGCGCTCGAACTCGATCCCGGACTGCTGCCGGCGCACGGCTACGCCGCCTGGCTGCATGAGCAGCGCTATTTTCGTGGCGGGCTCGACCCGGCGGACCGCGCCGCGGCGCTGGCGCATGCCGAGGTGGTGCTGGGGGTCAACGCCGGCGATCCGCAGGCGATGAGCATCGGCGCCTTCGTTCGCGGCAATCTCACCGGAGACCAGGACGCGGCGCTGGTGGTGTTCGACCGGGCGCTCGCGATCAACGCCAACTCGGCGCTCGTCTACGGCTTCAGCGCCCTCGCGGCGGCGCACAGCGGGCGCGACGAGCGGGCCGTCGCCCATGCGCGCAAGGCGCTGCGCCTCAGCCCGCTCGACGATCCGCTCAGCTACCATCCCTTCTGCGCGCTGGCGGTGGCCGGCCTCTTCGCCGGCCGCTTCGAGGAGGCGGCGGCCTATGCGCGGCTGACGATCCAGGCCAACCCCGCCTTCAGCGTGCCCTATGCCTACCTCGCCGCGGCGCACATCAACCTCGGCGAGGCCGACGCCGCCGCGGCGGCGATGCGCCACCTCCTCGACGCGGAGCCGGCGTTCACCGTGGAAGGGTTCGCGCGGACGGTCCGCTACCCACCGGCGCAGCTGGACCGGCTCGTGGCGGCGCTGACGCGGGTGGAGGGGGCAAGGTGACGTCCTGACGGCGTCGCCAGGACCGAAAGAGGGACGGACTGCCGACGGCTTCTTGCGGTCCGCTGGACCGGTGTCGACCTGAATGGTAGATCTGTTACGTCTTTAAGCGGCTAAGCAATTCTTCGCGAATAGAGCGGCGAAACATCCGAGGTCACGATGATCATTCGGTGGCTTGTTCTGACCTTGCTGCTCGTGATCGCACCGCTTCGTGCCGCCGCACAACCGGTTGAAGTGCTCTGGCTCGGCCATTCGACAACGCGGCTGACCAGCGTTTCCGGCAAGGTCATCCTCATCGACCCGTTCCTGACGAGAAATCCTGTCACGCCGCCCGAGTATCGCGATCTGAACGCGGTCGGCGACGTGGATCTCATCCTCGTGACCCACGGCCACCAGGATCATGTGTCGGACCTCCTGGAGCTCAGCCGATTGACCGGGGCGAAGATTCTCGCGAACTACGAATTCGCGCGAAATCTCGTGGCTCTCGGGCTGGTCGACGAGAACAGCGTCATCAGCATGAACAAGGGCGGCGCGGTCGAGCCGCTGGGCCGCGGCGTCAAGATTCACATGGTCCACGCCGACCACAGCTCGTCGCTGGACTACAACATTCTCGGCATCAGAAGCCCCGACGCGAACGCCTCCGTCCGGCAGGGCGGCGGGGCCGGCGTCCCGGTCGGCTTCGTCATCGAGATGGAGAACGGCTTCACGATCTACCACACGGGCGACACCGCGGTGTTCGGAGACATGGCGCTCATCCGCGAGCTCTACGCACCGGACCTCGCGCTCGTGTGCATCGGAGGCTTTTTCACGATGGGCCCGACGGAGGCGGCCTACGCGGTCCGGGAACTCATCAAGCCGAAGGCCGTCATTCCGATCCATTACGGGACGTTCCCGGTCCTCAACCGCACGCCGGCGGAAATGAAGGACGCGCTGGGCGATACCGATATCGAGATGCTGGACGTCGTGCCCGGCCAGGCCATCCTGTTCGAAGGGTCTAGTCCGGTACGTTAGCCAACCGGAGGCCGGTCGCCATCCGCTCCCAATCGGCGGCATGCTCGAAGGGGTACCAGAATGCCGTCCCCCGGATCGTCAGCGGGTCGAGGCCCTGGCGGTTGGCGCTGGCGAGCGCGAAGATCCGTTCGGCGTCCGCAGTCCGCCCCAGTTGCCCGTATGTCGCGAGCAGCGCACGGGAGGACCAGCGGTCATCCGCGCTCGTCGCCAACGCCCGCTCGAAGCTCTCGGCCGCGGCCTCGAACTCTTCGAGCCCGAATTGGGCCAACCCCAGTTCGTAATAGTACGTCTCCGGGGAGATTGGATTGAGCCGCATCGCGTGGAGCACCAAGTCCCGTGCCTTCTCCGCCTGCCCGCGCAGGTTCAAGGCGCTCGCGAGCGCCACATAGGCGTCCGCATCGTTGGGATCCATGCTGATCGCGGCTTCGGCCTGCTCGACCGCCGCGTCGTGCCTGCCCTGCTGGGACAGGATCGCCGCGGCCACCTGATGCGACAGTGACGTCGGCGAAAGCTGTGCCTTCCGCAGATAGTCTTCGGCCTTCAGTCGCGCATCATGGACCGACCTCAGGCCGAACCGTTCTTCCTGCCACTGCCTTCGCGCGATCTGCCAATATGTCGCCGCGAGCGCCGCGTACGCGCGCGAGTAGTCGGGATCCAGCGCGATCGCGCGCTCGAAATGGCCGATCGCCTCACGCGCGGCTGCTGGATTTTGTTGAAGGTAGCGGCTCCACCCCTGCAGGAACTCATCGTACGCGGCGGGATCTTCTGTCTGCCTCGTGGCGATCTGACCGTGCTCCTCGAGACTGAGCTGGACCGCCAGCTCGGAGGTGATCTTGCCAGCGATGTCATCCTGCAGGCCGAAGAGGTCGCGCGTTGACCCTTCATAGCGATCCGCCCAGAGCTGACCGCCGCTCAAGGCATCGATGAGCCGGATATTGATGCGGACGCGGCCCTCCGACCGCCGGACGCTCCCTTCAACGACGTACCGGACGCCCAGATTCTCCGCGACCTCGCGCACATCGACGGCGACATTCTTGTAGGTGAACGTGGAGTTGCGGGCGACGACGAAGAGGCCGGCAACCTTCGACAGATCATTGATCAGGTCATCCGTGATCCCGTCGGCGAAATAGTCCTGAGCCGTCTCGTCGCTGAAGTTCGCGAACGGCAGCACGGCGAGGGACGGCTTGGCCGAAGATTGATCCACCCGGTCTTGCGGACCGAAGACGATGAGGCGTCGTTCGCCGAGGCCGAGCCAGACGCCAGCGCCCGCGAGCACGAGGAATGCGACGGCGAGGGGGAGGAGCAGCCGCGTTCTGCGCCGCTTCGGCCCGTTGACCGCTCTGAACGTGGCCGCGGCTTCATCGGCCGGTCGGCCCGAGGGCGGGAGCGAAACGTCATAGACGGCGACGTCGCGATCGATGTTCTTGAGCTTCGTGCGCCGGCGTCTGCGGACCGGCACCGGGATCGCCTGGCGAATCTGGTCGTACACGACGCCGGAGATGCAGATGCCGCCCGGCTCCGCGATCCCTTCGAGCCGCGCCGCGACATTGACGCCGTCGCCGAGCAGGTCCTCGCCCCGCACGATCACGTCGCCGACGTGGATCCCGATGCGGATCCGCATCGGGTCGCCCCCTTCGCTCTGCGCAAGGTCGGCCATGCGCGCCTGTGCTTCGACCGCGCATTGCATGGCTTCGACGGCGCTCGCGAATTCCGCCAGCACGCTGTCCCCGGCGGTGTTGGCGATCCGGCCACCATGGTCGTCGATCAGCCCATCGAGCACGGCCCGACATGCGGTCAGGCGGCGCAGGGTGCCGACTTCGTCCTGGCCCATCAGCCGGGAATAGCCGGCGACATCGGCCGCGAGGATCGCCGCCAATCGTCGCTCAACCTTCTCCGGCCCGCCACGCACCATCGTCTGTCCCAGAACGTAGACGTCGACCGGTCGCAACGGCCCGACAAGAATTCATAACAGACGAGGGTCAGTCTTGAGCAGTCCAATCTCGGTGGTCGAGCACGGCGACTGGAGCGTTGCGCCGGCGAGGTGGATCGAAGTGCTTGTGTGTTCGGCGAAGCTGCCGCCCGCCGCCCATCGAGTGCTGTCGTGGCGCCAGATCAAGCCATGCCGCCAAGTCGCACCCACGGCGGATCGGTGACGCAGCCGCCGCCCTCGGCTTCGGCGACAGGCCGCGTCGCCCCCAGCGTTCACGCCACCGCGTATTTCCGCAGAACGCTCTCGTCCAGTTCGATGCCGAGGCCGGGGCCGGTCGGGACGGGGAGCAGGCCCGCGGCCGGCAGGATCGGGTCGACGGCGAGGTCGTCGCGCAGCGGGTTCTCGGAATAGTCGTACTCGACCAGTGACGGGTATGGCGACTGGAGCGCGAACGGGTCGGACGGGATGGCCGCCACATAGTGGATGGCCGCGGCGAGACCGATGGCCGTGCCCCATACGTGCGGCGAGACGCGTGCGCCGTGGAGGCGGGTGAGGAGCGTCGCGCCCTGCGCCTCGTCGAGACCGCCGCAGAGCGTCAGGTCCGGCATCAGGATGTCGACGGCGTCGGTTTCGAGGAGCCGCTTGAACTCGTGGCAGGTCATGTGGGATTCGCCGGAGGCGATGGGGATGGTGCGACGCCGGCCGAGGCGCTCCAGACCGGCGAAATCCTCCGACATCACCGGCTCTTCCATCCAGTGAATGTCGTACTCCTCGATACGCCGCATCGAGGCGTAGGCAGTCTCCTCATTGTAGGCGCCGTTCACGTCGACGAGCAGCAGCGGGTCGCTGCCGATGATCTCGCGCGCGAGCCTCGTCCGCGCCGCGTCGTCTCGAACGCCGGCGCCGATCTTGATCTTGTGCGCCGTGAACCCTTCGCCGGCCACCCGCGCAAGCTGGTGCTCGAGCTGGTTCTTCGGGTCGTTCGCGAAATAGCCGCCCGAAGCGTAGCACGGCACGGAATCGCAATCCGCCGCGCCGAGCAGCTTGTAGACCGGCAGGCCGAGCACTTTGCCGGCAATGTCGTAGAGGGCGATGTTGATGCCGCTGACCACCGCGGTGAGCTGGTTCTGGACGCGCACGCTGTACATCTGCTGCAGGATGCGATGCCAGGCGCCGTTCCGGTCGAACACGTCGCGGCCGATATAGAGCGGCTTGATTGTCTCGAAATAGCCGAGCGTCGCGGCGGGGGCCGCGCCCCAGGCCTCCCCCCAGCCCCGCGTGCCGTCATCGCAGACGACCTCGATGACGATGCTGCCGCGCTTGTCGAACCGGCCGCGCGCGTTGCCGAACGCGCGGTCGGCCCCGACCGATACCACGAGCGGAATGGCGTTGATCTCTGCGATGCGTGGCATTGGCCGCCTCAGTGGAAGAGGCCCGGAAGCCAGGAGGAGAGGCCCGGGACGAGGATGATCAGGAGGATGACGCACAGTTCGGCGATGAAGAACGGCATGAGCGCCTTCACGAGCCGCATGGTCGGGATGTCGCCGATCCGGCACGCGACGAAGAGGCAGACGCCGACGGGCGGCGTGATCAGTCCCATCGTGAGCGTCAGGATGACGACCATCGAGAATTGCAGCGGGTCGATGCCCATCGAGCGCGCCACAGGGAAGAGCAGCGGCACGAAGAGGACGATCGCCGCCCCCGGCTCGAGGAAGCAGCCGACGAGGAGCAGCGCCCCCATCACGGCGAGCATGAAGAGGATCGTGTTGCCGCCGAAGATGTCGACGAGGCCGCCGACGAACTGATTGATGCCGGAGAGCGCGAGAACGTAGGAGACGACCGTCGCCGCGGCGATGATGAGGAACAGGCTGGAGGTCGTCCGCGCGCTGACGACGAGTGCCGCCCATAGCCCGTTGAGGTCGAGGTGGCGGAAGACCACGAAGCCGAGGAGGATGGCGTAGACCGCGGCGACGCCGCCGGCCTCGGTGGCGGTGAACGTGCCGGACAGCGTGCCGACGACGATGAAGAGCGGCAGCGACACGACGAGGAGCGTGTCGATCGCCATGCGCGGCACCTCGCGCCGCGTGACGTCGGTCCGCGACACCGGAAGACCGCCATTGCGCCCCTTGATGAAGATCACCAGGGCGACGGACGCAGCGAGCAGGAGGCCCGGAACGACGCCGCTGAGGAAGAGGTCGATGACCGACACGCGGGATGCGGCCGCGTAGATGATCATGATGACCGACGGGGGAATGATCGGGCCGATCATCGAGCCGGCGGCGGTGACGGCGGCGGCGAACTCCTTGGTGTAGCCCTCCTTGGGCATGCCCTTGATGAAGATCTGGCCGAGCGCCGCCGTGTCGGCGATCGCGGTGCCCGAGATGCCGGCGAACACGATGGAGGCGACCGTGTTCGCGTAGGCCGTGCCGCCGCGCAGGCCGTGGGTCAGAAGCTGGGCGAAGCGGATCAGCCGATCCGTCACCCCGCCCCGGTTCATGACCTCCCCCGCCAGGATGTAGAACGGGGCCGACAGCAGGATGAAGCTGTCGATCCCGGTGAACATGCGTGAGGGGACGGAGACGAGCGTGAAGCCGCGCTCGATGATGCCGACGGCGCCCGCGAGCCCCAGCGCAAAGGCGATCGGCACGCCGATCCCGAGGAGGATGGCGAAGGCGATGAAGAGGATGATCATTCGACGCCGCCCACCTTGGAATTGAGCCGCTCGGGCTCGGCGATGATGAGGCAGATCGCCTTGACCAGCATCAGGAGGCCGCCGACGACGACGCTGAGATAGGGGACGATCATCGGGATCCGCGCGACCGGCGAATACTGGCTCATGTTGCGCAGCGCCTGCGGCCAGCCATAGATCACGAGGATCAGGCAGAAGGCGCAGATGAGCGACAGGATCACGATGTTCTGCACCCGCCGCAGGCGCGGCGGCAGGACACCGGAGAGAAGATCGATCGACATCTGCTCGCCGCGAAAGAGCGCAGCCCCGGCGACGAGGAAGGTCATCCACGCCACGGAATAGCGCATCACCTCCTCGGTCCAGCCGAGCGGGTCCCCGACGGCGTAGCGGAAGAACACCTGGAGGAAGTTGGCGACGAGGATGAAGGCCATCAGGGCCGCCCCGATGGACTCGGTGACTCGCGTCATCGCGTCCGCGAATTTCAGAATGCGCGCGCGCAAGCCGGCCCCCTTTTTCGGGTGAAGCCGTCCGGCGGGGAGACCGCCCCCACCGGACGCAGGGTCAGTCGGACTGCTATTGGCCGTAAACCGCGGTCTCGGCGTCCTTCACCGCGGCGAGGATGCGGTCGACGAACTCCTTGCCGAGCTGCTCGTTCACGTACTCCACCACCGCGCCCTGCGAGACCTCGCGGAAGGCCTCTTTTTCCTCGGGCGTCGTGATGTGGACTTCGAGCCCCTTCTCGTCGCGGATCCGTTCGACATAAGCCCGGTCGGCCGAAACCTTGATGGCGTTCGCGACCGAGGCATAGAGCTGGCCGGCTTCCATGATGATCTGCTGCTGGGCCGGCGTCAGGCTCTGATAGAATGCGTCGTTGATGGTGATGACCGTCATCGAATAGATGTGCTCGGTCGTCGAGAAGTAGTTCTGCACGTCGGCCATGCCGTTCTCGAACACGTTCACCGAGGCGTTTTCCTGCCCGTCGACAACGCGCTGCTGGAGCGACATGACGAGTTCGGAGAAGCTGATCGGCGTCGCCGCAGCGCCCAGCGACTCCATGAAGCGCATGTAGACCGGGCTCTCCATCACCCGCATCTTCAGGCCCTGCATGTCCTGCGGGCCCTTCACGGGATGCTTCGAGTTGGTGAGGTTGCGGAAGCCGTTCTCGGCCCACACCACGGTGCGCAGCCCGGTCCGGTCCAGCATCTCCTGCTGCATCTCCTTGGCGATCGGCAGGCGCACGAACTCCCAGGCGACGGGCGAGGACTTGAAGAGGTACGGGATCGCGAAGACCTGGAGCTTGTCGTAGAAGCCCGACACGGCCCCGTCGGCGGCGAGCGCCATTTCCACCGCGCCCTGCTGGGCCATCTCGGTCAGCTCGCGCTCGCCGGCGCCGAGCGTACCGAACAGGAGGTCGACCTGAAGCTGGCCGTCGCTCTTGAACTCGATATAGTCGGCCATCGCCTTCATGCCGCGCACCTCGGCCGTCTCGGCCTCGGGCACCGACGTCGCGAAGCGGATCGTCGTCTGCGCCTGCGCGGAATAGGCTGACACCGCCACCGCGGCGACAGTGAATGCCACGACGGCGAGCCTCTTTGAAATTCCAACCATTGTGACGTCTCTCCCCATTGATCGTTGTTTTTGTTTTGGTGACTCGGTCGATACTGACACGTTCCTGCTAGATCATCATGCTTTATTCAGCGGATGGCCGCTAAATCGGGGTGCTGACCTTCGCGGGTGGCTGCCATTGGCTGTCGCTGTCCAGGAGATCCCCCGCCTCGGCGACCAGCCAGAAGGTGTGGTCGGCCCACCGCAGGATCGTGTTCTCGAGGCTGCGCAGGAGGAGTTCGCCCTCCCCGGAGTGCGCGGCCGCCATGTGCGCGACGGCTTCCGGAAGGCCGGCCGACAGGCAGATGTGAATCCCGTAGCCGGGGTGGCGCATCGACGGCAGGCCGACGCGGCGCGGGTCGGCCTTCCAGCGGGCGACATTCTCGGGATCGAACTCCCACACCTTGCCGATATCGTGGCACAGCGCGCCGGCGATCATCAGGTCGCGGTCGTAGCGGAAATGGGGGAACAGCCCGGCCATCTCCTCCGCGATCTTGAGCGACAGGCGCGCGACCGAGCGGATATGGTCGGCCTGCGTGCCGGTGCGCAGGGGCAGGCTGTCATAATTGCCGGATGGGCGCATGTCCCCGATCGCGCCGAAGCCGGCCGAGGCGACGGCCGCGGCCCAAGCGTCGGTGACGTTGTGCCGGAGCGTCTCGTCCTCGATCCATTCGATCTCGGGCATCTCGTCGAGGATCTTGCGGCGCATCTCCTCATTAATGGTGATCGCGCGATCCCGAAGCCGAATAACGCGAGGCTCTTTCACTGGATTCTTCTCCAAATTTCGTCGGGTGCCGTGTCGCGCCGAAGCGCTACGACCCGACCAGCGTGGGCAGGAACAGGGCGATGCCGGGAAACGCGATGATGAGCGCGATCGCAACGAACAGGCACAGCACGAACGGCAGCACACCGATCATCACGTCCGCGATCGTGCCGCGCCGGCGCACGCCCTGCACGACGAAGAGGTTCATCCCGATCGGCGGCGTCACCAGCGCGGTCTCGCACAGGAGGACGATGAGGATGCCGAACCAGACCGGATCGAACCCGGCGCTCACGACCATCGGCGCGGTGACGGGCACGGTGACGATCATCATCGCCAGCGGGTCCATGAAGCAGCCGAGGACGACGTAGAAGACGATCAGCGCGAGGAGGAGCCCCAGCGGGCTGAGCCCCATGCCGGAGACGGTGTTGTCGAGCACCGAGACGAAGCCGAGCGCCGACAGGACGAAATTGAGGAACCAGGCGGCGATCACGATGAACATGATCATCCCCGTCGCGCGCATGGTGCCGTCGAGCACCTCGATCATCATCGGCAGCGTCAGCCTGCGATGGGCGGCCGCGAGGCCGAGCGCGATCACGACGCCGAGCGAGGCCGATTCGGTGGGCGTCGCGACGCCCGCGTAGATGCTGCCGACCACCACGAGGAAGATCGCGAGCGGCGGCAGAAGCCCCGAGAGGGCGCCGAAGCGGTCGCGCCAGGTGGCACTGACGCGGGTGCCGCCCATGCGTGGCCGTGCGAGGCAGATGAGGAGGATCATGCCGGAGAACAGCCCGCCGAGGACGAGGCCCGGCAGGAAGCCCGCGAGGTACAGCCGCGGGACCGACGTTTCGGTCAGCCAGCCATAGATGATGAGGTTGATCGATGGCGGGATCAGAATCCCGAGCGTGCCGCCTGCCGCCACCGAGCCGAAGAAGAGCCGCTCATTGTACTTGTAGCGATCGACCAGCGGCGCGGCGACGACACTGATGGTGGCCGCCGTCGCGACGCTCGAACCGGAGGTCGCGGCGAACCCCATGCTCGCGCCGATATTGGCGTGCATCAGCCCGCCCGGCAGCCACGAGAGCCACTGGCTCATCGAGCTGTAGAGCCGGTCGGCGATGCCGGAGCGCAGGAGGATCTCGCCGAGCAGGATGAACAGCGGCACGCTGACGAGGAGCGAGTTGGACGAGGACACCCAGCTCAATTCGCCGAGCGCCTTGTAGAGCGGGATCGGGGTGAAGATCTGGTCGAGCCCCATCGCCAGGATGAGGAGCGCGGCCCCGACCGGGAGGCCGATCGCGAGCAAAAGGAAGATGAGGCCGGTGGCGACGGGGATCATCGGCCCGCCTCGTCGAGGGCGAGGCGGCTGCGCGCTTCCTGCGCCGCCGCATCCGCCTCGGCATCAGCGCTCGGCGGCGCTGCCAGCTGATCGATCAGCGCGAGGTCGTTGCGCAGGAAGGCGACGACGAGAACGACCGTCCGCACGATGGCGACGACGGTGAACCAGAGGAGGCCGGTCAGCCACAGCCCCTGCGGGATCCACAGCGGCGCGGCGAGCGTCGTGTTCGACACCGCGTTCAGCTCCAGCGAGGTGCGCAGCGTGAGAAGCGCGCTCCACGACAGCACCAGCCCCACCGCAGCGAGACTCGCGACCGCGAGCACGTTGAGGAGCGCACGCGGCCGGCCGGGAAGCTGCTCGCTCACGATGTCGATCCGCACGTGTCCGCGCACCATGAGCACGAGCGGAAAGGACCACGTTGCCGCGATCGCGAGGGCGTAGGAGGAAAGCTCCGTCCCGACGCTGAAGGTGACGATGCCGGTCTTGCGCAGGATCACCTCGGCCGAGACGAGGAGGGCGGTCGCGACGAACAGCGCGCCCCCCATCCTCGCCATGGCGAGCGACACGCGCCACAGGACCTTGTCCAGCACGGCAACCGCTCTCCTGCCGGGACGCCGCCGGTGTTACTCGACCGGCGCCGTCACGCCGAGAATCGCCCCGACGCTCTCGTTCCAGCCGGCCGCGCACTCGGCGCCGCACCGCTCGGCCCAGCCGGCGAGGACGCGCTCCGTGACCAGCGCGGCGACCTTCGCCTTCTCCTCGTCCGAGAGCTCGACGAGCGTCATGGCCGGCTCGGCCTTGATGCCGCCCTTGCACTCGCCCTGCCCCGTGTTGCAGTTGATGCCGTCCTGGATGTCGGCGGCAGCCTGCGCCCACTGGCGGTCTTCCATGCCTTTGAACTCCTCGGCAAGGAAAGCCCGCGTCGCCTCGTCCAGCCGGTTCCAGGTGTCGAGGTTGGCGGCGAAGAAGGTCATCGCCCAGCCCATCGGCAGCATGACGAGATTGTCGGTCACCTCCCACCAGCGGGCGGTGTTGCCGGCGGAGGTGGCCGTGATGGCGCAGTCGGCGACGCCGCGCTCCATGGACGGGACGACCTCGGCGAACGGGATGTTGACGCTCGCCGCGCCCACCGCCTCGACGAGATCGGACATGGCCCGGTTGTACGCGCGCACCTTCTTGCCCGAGAGCGCGGCCAGCCCGTCAACGTCGCCGGAGCAGTAGACCACCTGCAGCGCGATCGGCGACATGGACAGGAGCTTCACGTTGAACCGCTCGGCCATGATCTTCTCGAGGGTGGGCCGGTAGGCGTCGACGCTCTTGCGCTGCTCCCCGATATCCGAGGTGAGGCCCGGCAGGTCGAGCGCGTCGAAGTGCGGGTCCTCGCCCGCCATGTAGCTGAGCGTGCCCTCCGAAATGTCGAACATTCCGAGCCGCAGCAGGCGCAGCACCTCCGGCCCCTGCAGGCCGAGATCGTCGAGCGACCCGAACGTCGTCGTGATCGCGCCGTTGGATGCCTCCGCGAGCTCCTTGGTGAAGAACGGCTCCTGGATATAGCGGAACATGTTCTGCGTGCGGTTGCCGCCGGAAACCTTGAGATTGACGCTCGGCAAATCCTGCGCCGCGGCATAGCCGGCGAATGCCATCGCGGCGGCCACCGAAAGACCGATCAGGCACGGAAATCGACGCTGCATTGGACCCTCCCACCCTTGTTGCCACGGTCGCCGATGACGCCGGGCGTGTTTTTTGTGGCTCGCCGGGACCCGGCCACGGCCGGCCTGGGCGAAAACCACGACCGAGGCTAGATCATTTGATGGGCCTATGCCAATTTGGATATAGGGCTGATTATCATTTGGATTTCTGATCGATGCGGGTCACGCTGGCGCAGCTCGAGGCGTTTTACTGGGTGGCGCGGCTCGGCAAGGTCGGGGAGACGGCGGGCCAGCTCAACATCGCCCAGCCGACGGTGTCGCTGCGCCTGCGCGATCTCGAGCGGTCGGTCGGGGCGCGGTTGTTCGAGCGCGAGGGCCGCCGGCTTCAGCTCACCACGGACGGCGCCGCGCTGTTCCAGCATGCCGAGATCATCCTCAACGAGGTCGGCAAGATCCAGGGCCCGGAGACGCCCGACGAGATCAGCGGCACGGTGCGGCTCGGCGTCTCCGAGACCTTCGCGACGGCCGGGCTGCCGAGCCTCCTCCAGCTCCTCACGGAAGAGTACAAGGCGTTGCGGACGGAGCTGAGCGTCGGACCCAGCCGGGAGCTGATCGAGGCCCTGCACGAGCGCAGGCTGGACCTCGCGGTGGTGGTCAATCCGGCGGAAGACCCGCGCCTGAAGATGTACCCGCTCGGGATGCAGCAATCGACCTGGGCCGCGGCACCCGGCACCGCGTTGCCGCGGGTGATCACGCCGCGCGACGTGCACCAGCTCACCATCCTGATGAACCCGTCGCCGTCGCCGAACCACCGGCAGACGATGAGCTGGTTCGCGGCGGCGGGCCTGGAGCCGCTGCACGTCTCCTTCTGCAACACGGTGCCGAGCGTCCTCGCCCATCTCGTCGCCGCGGGCATCGGCATCTCCATCCTGCCGACGAAACTGATCGAGGCGCAGTTGCAGGCCGGCACGCTCGTCGCCCTGCAGTGCCGCCCGCCGATCGAAAATGCGTACCTCTTCGTCGTCCACCGGGCGCACGAGGCATCCGCGACGGTCGCGGCCGTCGTCGGCGCGGTCCGCCGCTGCGTCGCGCAGGTGGACCTCCTCGAAGCGGTCTGAGCCTGCCTGCCGCGCGACGCGCTAGCCCCGCGTCGCCTCCGCGCCCGCGACGAGTTCGGTGATCTCGGCCGTGATCTCGGACTGGCGGGCGCTGCGTTCGGCCGCTGAGAGAGTGTCGAGGCGGCGCTCGATGTTGCCGCGGGCGGCGGCCATCGAGAAGAGGCGGGCGGCGTTCTCGGCGGCGAAGGCGTGCATCGCCGCGCCGCAGAGCTCGGCGAAGAAATATTCCTCGGCGAGGCGGTCGAGGAGCGCGGCCGGCGGAAGCGTCGTCAGCGGCGGGGCCGTGCGGGTCGCGGGGAAGCGGGACGGGTCGAGCGGCAGGACGCGGCGGCGCTCCACCTCGATCCCGTCGCCGACCGCGCAGGCATAGACGAGGTCGAGCCGCCAGGGGCCCGCCTCGGGCATCTGCCGCAGGATCGCGTCGAGGAGGGCGGTCGCGAGCGCTGGGATCGTGTCGATATGGTTCGCCATCGCCATCGTCAGCACCGGCGTGATGCCGTGCTCGTGCGCGGCCGCCTCGCCGCGCGTGCCGACGATCGCGACCGGACCCGTGCCGGCCGCCTCGAGAACGCGCTCGCTGAAGGCCCCGGCGAACCCCTGCTCGGCGCAGAAGGCGACGGTGAGCCCCGTCGTCGCGGCGCTCTCGCCGTCCGGCATCGCGATGGCCGCGATCGCCTCCGCCACCACCCCGGCATAGGCGTCGATCCCCGGCAGCAGCGAGCGGGCGCGCTGGACGCGCGAGGCGGCGATCCCGCGCATCGCGGTGACGATCGCCTGGAGCTGCTCGACGCTCGCGATCCGCGCGAGGATCTCGGCGTGGCGCTCAGCCATGGTCGGGGCCGAGCTGGGCGGCGAGACGGGTGAAGGCGTCGTCGAGCTTGGCGGCGACCTCCGCCTCGAGCTTGCCGCCGGCCGAGACTGCGTCGACGACGGGGCGCGCGTTGGCGTCGAGGAAGGCGGGAAGGGCCGCGCGGTAGGCGGCGATCCGGTCGAGCGGCACCTTGTCGAGGAGCCCGTGCTGGACCGCGCGCACGAGGGCGACCTCGTCGACGAGGCGCAGCGGTGCGTACTGGGCCTGCGCGAGGACGGCGCGGATGCGGCGGCCGCGCTCGATCCGCTCCTTCACGCGCGGGTCGGTCACCGCGCCGAAGCGGGTGAACATCTCCACCTCCAGGAACTGGGCGTAGTCGAGGCGCAGCGCGTGGGCCGCCTCGCGCAGGGCCGGCGCCTGCGTCTTCCCGCCGACGCGGCTCACGCTCCGCCCGACATCGACGGCCGGCTTCTGCCCGGCCCGGAAGAGGGCCGCGTCGAGCACGATCTGCCCGTCGGTGATCGAGATGAGGTTGGTCGGGATGTAGGCGGAGAGGTTGCCGGCATCGAGCTCGGCGATGGGGAGGGCCGTCAGCGACCCGCCGCCCTTTTCCGCCGACAGCTTCGCCGCGCGCTCCAGCAGGCGGGCGTGGACGTAGAAGATGTCGCCGGGATAGGCCTCGCGCCCCGGCGGCTGGCGGGTGAGGAGCGCGATCTCGCGGTGGGTCGCCGCGTGCTTGGTGAGGTCGTCGACCACCACGAGCGCGTGGCCGCCCTGGTCGCGGAAATATTCCGCCATCGTGAAGCCGGCGAAGGGGGCGATCCACTGGAGGCCCGGCGCCGACGAGGCTTCGGCGACGACGAAGATCGTCCGCTCGGGCTTGCCGTGGCGGCGCACCGCCTCGATGGCGCGCGCGATGGTCGAGGATTTCTGCCCGACGGCGACATAGACCGAGATCATGTCGCTGCCGCGCTGGTTGATGATCGTGTCGATCGCGAGCGCGGTCTTGCCGATGGCGCGGTCGCCGACGATCAGCTCGCGCTGGCCGCGCCCGAGCGCGAACATCGCGTCGACGATGAGGAGCCCGGTCTCCACCGGCTCGGTGACGAAGTCGCGCTCGGCGATGGTCGGGGCCGGGCGCTCGATCGGCAGGAATTCGTGCGCCGCGATCTCGCCGCCCCCATCGAGCGGCCGGCCGAGCGGGTCGACGACCCGGCCGAGAAGGTCCGGCCCGACCGGCACGCGCACCACTTCGCCCGTTCGGGTGACGCTGGCGCCGGCGACCACGCCGACCGCATCGTCGAGCAGGACGCAGCCGACCGTGTCGGTGTCGAGGCTCGTCGCGAAGCCGACCTCGCCCCCGGCGAAATGGACGAGCTCGTCGAGGCGCACGCCCGGCAGGCCGGAGACGAGGGCGATCCCGTCCGCGGCGGATTCGACGCGGCCGACCTCCGCCGCCGCGGGCGCGAGGTCCGTCGCCTCGACGCGGGCCTTCGCCCGTTCGAGCCAACCGTCGAGTTCGCTCTCCGCGCTCATCCGTGCGCCTTGGCGGCAAGCTGCGCGAGGTCGGCGCGCCAGGAATTCGTCACCATCAGGCCGGGCGCATGAAGCTCGAAGCCCGCGATGAGGGCGGGATCCGTCCGCAGGGTCGGGGTGACGCCGATGGACTTCGCCACCGCCGCCTGCGCTGCCGCCGCGTCGGCGCCGGCGAGGGGCGCGGCGCTCACGAGCTCGGCCGAGGCGACGGCGCGCCGGTCGGCCGGCAGCGCGTCGAGGGCGTTCACGAGGTCGGCGAGGAAGGCGGGGGTTATCTGCTCGGCCGGCAGGCGCGCGACGAGGCGCTCGGCCATCGACACCGCGAGGGTCGCGGCGTGCTCGGCGACGGCGCGCTCGGCGGCGGCCCGCTCGCGGGCGATGCCGGCCTCGGCCTCGGCGCGGAGCTTTGCGGTCTCGGCGTTCGCGGCGGCGACGAGGGCGGCCTTCTGCGTGTCCGCCTCGCGCGTCGCCTCGGCGAGGAGGCGGCTGCGCTCGGCCGCGACGCCCGCGAGCGCCTTCTCACGCTCGGCGCGCGTCGTCTCGGCCGCCTCCCGCGCGGTCTTCGCGGCGGCGAGGCCGGATGCGATCTCGGCCTGCCGGTCGGCGACCATCGTGGCGACGGGGCGGAAGAAGAAGCGCCCGAGCAGCGCCACCAGGATGATGACGTTGACGGTCTGGATCGCCAGCGTCCACCAGTCGATGGTCACTGGACGAACGGGTTCGCGAACAGGAGGAGGAGGGCGATCACGAGGCAGTAGATCGCCATCGTCTCGATCATGGCGAGGCCGACGAAGAGGGTGCGCGAGATCGTCCCCGCCGCCTCCGGCTGGCGCGCGATCGCGTCCATCGCCGCGGCGACCGAGCGGCCCTCCGCGAGCGCCGGCCCGATCGCGCCAAAGGAGACCGCGAAGGCGGCCCCGGCGATGCTGGCGATTTCGATCCAGTTCATGAGGTGAGGCTCCCCTTGTGCGGGCGCCCTTCCTCGACGGCGCTCGCGATGAAGACCAGGGTGAGGATGGCGAAAATATACGCCTGGACCGCACCCGTGAGGAGGTCGAGCGCCATCAGCGGGATGGGCACGAGGAGGGCGGTCAGCGACAGGACGATGCCGACGACGAACACCCCGCTCATCACGTTCCCGAAGAGGCGCACGATCAGCGAGAAGGTGCGCGTGAAGATCTCGACGAGGTTGAGGGGCAGCATCAGGATATTGGGCTGCGCGAAGGTCGCGAGATAGCCGCGCACGCCGAGCTCGCGGATGCCGAAGCCGAGCGTCGCGGCGAAGACGACGAGGCCGAGCGCCGCGTCGGTCTCGATATGGGCGGTGGGCGGCTCGACGCCGGGGATCAGCGAGGACCAGTTCGCCGTCAGGATGAACAGGAACAGCGTGCCGACGAGGGCGCGATAGGGGGCGGGATCGGCGCGCACGGTGGCGCTGATCTGCCAGTCGATGGTGCCGACGATCAGCTCCAGCACCGTCTGGAGCCGCCCCGGCACGCGCGCGAGGCGCCGCGTGGCGAGGATCGCGCCGAGGACGAGGACGGCCATGATCCCCCAGGTGACGACGACCGGCGTCGTGATCGGGACCGGGCCGATGGAGAAGAGGACGTGCGCGACGAGCGGGGTCTCACTCATCGCCGCGCGTCCACAGAAGGACGGCCTGGCGGCCGAGGAGGATGCCGGCACCCGCGGCAAGGAGGGGTGCCGCCCCGCCATGGCGCGCGACGGCGTAGAGGAGCGCGCCGAGCACGACGAAGCGCAGCGGCATCAGCGCCGCGGGAAGGGCGACGCGGCCGGCCGCAAGCAGCGCCACGGACTTGCGCAGGAGGAGGAAGTGGGCCGCCCCCGCGAGGGCGCCCACGGCGAAGGCGGCGAGCATCGTCGCGGCCGTCATCATTGGCGGTGCATCCAGCGCCAGGCGGTCCATCCGCCCGCCGCGACGCCCACCATCATCAGCGGCGCGCTGAAGAAGACACCGGTCCCGAACTCGCGGTCGATGAAGCGGCCGAGGAAGAGGCCGATCAGCGTGGGTGCGACGATCATCCAGCCGAGCATCCCGATCTGGCCGATCTGGCGCATGATCGGCGGCGGACCTTCCTCCTGCGCGCGGCGCTCGCGTTCGGCGCGTTTGCGGGCGGCGCGGGCCATCGGGTCGGGTTCGCTCATCGCCCGCCCCCCGCGTGCCCGCCCGGCCGGGACGACAGGCTCTGCACGATCTGCCGGATCGCCCGCGTCTCGAGCTTCAGCCCCTCGGTGCGGGCGGCGCGCTCCACCTCGTCGCGGTGGGTGAAGGCGGCGACGACGTCGGAGGCGAGCTTGTCGAGATCGTCGCCGAGGACCGCCTCGCGCGTCGCGATATGGACGGTCTTGCCGTCCGTCACGAGGACGCCGCGGCGCACGGCGCAATGGTGGGTCGTCCCGTCAGCCGCCTCCCAGCTCACCACGCCGTCGGTGAGCGCCGTCACGAAATCGGCGTGACGGTCGAGGATGCCGAAGCTGCCGGTCTCGTCCTCCGCGCGCACGGACCGCACGTCCGCCTCGGCGACGATCTTGGTGGGGGTGGCGATGGTGAGCTTCATGTCTTGCGCCGCCCCCGTGCGTCCGCGAGGCTGCCGGTCATGTAGAGGTCGCTCTCGTCCCAGTCGTCGCATTCCCCGTCGAGGATCGCCTTGCAGCCGGCGACGGTGTCGGCCCGGCTGACCGAGCACCCCTTGATGCCGGTGAACGCCTCGGTGACGGCGAAAGGCTGGGTCAGGAAGCGCTGGAGGCGGCGGGCGCGGTTCACGGCGAGGCGGTCGGCGGCGGACAGCTCCTCGATGCCGATCAGCGAGATGATGTCCTGCAATTCGCGATAGTGGGCGATGGTGGAGCGCACGCGGTCGGCGACCGCGAAATGCTCGGCCCCGACCACCGAGGGGTCGAGGAGAACGGAGGAGGAGGCGAGCGGGTCCACCGCCGGGTACATGCCCTCCGCCGCCATGCCGCGCGACAGGATGATCATGGAATCGAGATGGGCCGAGATCGCGGTCACGGCGGGGTCGGTGAAGTCGTCGGCGGGCACGTAGACCGCCTCGATCGCGGTGATGGAGACGCCGTCGACGGAGGCGATCCGCTCCTCCAGCGCCGCGACCTCGGTGGCGAGCGTCGGCTGGTAGCCGACGCGCGAGGGAAGCCGTCCGAGGAGGCCCGAGACCTCGCTCCCTGCCTGGACGAAGCGGAACACATTGTCCATCAGGAGGAGGACGTTCTGGCGCTTGGTGTCCCGGAAATGCTCGGCGATGGTGAGGGCGGTGAGGCCCACCCGCCAGCGCGCGCCCGGCGGCTCGTTCATCTGCCCGAAGACGAGGACGGTCCGGTCGAGGACGCCCGAATCCTTCATCTCGTGCAGGAGCTCGTGCCCTTCGCGCGAGCGCTCGCCGATCCCGGCGAAGACCGAGATGCCGTTATAGGTCGCGACCATGGAGTGGATGAGCTCCATGACGACGACCGTCTTGCCGACGCCCGCGCCGCCGAACATCGCCGCCTTCCCGCCCTCCGGCAGCGGGGCGAGGAGGTCGATCACCTTGATCCCGGTCTCGAAGATGGCGGTGGCGGCGTTGCGCTTGATGAGCGGTGGCGCGGCGCGATGGATCTTCGCGCGCGGCATCTCGGGGAGCGGGGGCCCGTCGTCGCGCACCGCGCCGGTGACGTCGAGAAGGCGCCCCTGGAGGCCGTCGCCGACAGGGATGCTGATCGGCCCGCCCGTCGCCCGCACCGGAACGCCGCGGGCGAGGCCACCGGTTGGGGCGAGCGCGACGCATCGCACGGTGCGCGTGTCGACATGGGCCGCGACTTCGAGGAGCAGCGGCGCCCCGCGGTCCCATTCGACCGAGAGCGCCTCCTCGATCTCAGGCAGCACCCCGCTGAACGCGACGTCGACCACCGCGCCGCGCACCGCCGCGACATGCCCCTCGGCGCGGGTGCCGCGTTCCGTCCGCTCGGTGGTGTCCGTTGGCGCATCGATGCTGTCGACAGGCGACATGGCCGACCTCCATTCGGCCCATAGTGGGCCGATCGCAGGCCGCGCCTTTTGCGCGAGATCAAACGGGCAGCATCAAGGCTGCATGGCAGCGCCGCTCTCTGCGCGGAGCGCGCGATGGAGGCTTCGACGCCGCTCCGTCGTCCGCGGCGCATGTGTTGGCCTGAAGGTGAGGCGACGGTGGGCTTCAGTGTCGCCCGGCTCTGCCGGATCGGAAAGCCCGTTGCCGCGGCGCGACGTCCTGAAGCCGACCGCACTCCTCGGTCCGGCCTCGCCGGCACCACCGCACTCAAAAGCTCTCGCGCAACGCCGCGCCGGAGGGAGATGGGCCGGACTTCAGCCTTCCCGACCCTCCGTGCGTCCCGAACCCCACCGCGCAACGCCGCGGGACCGCCTGCGGCGCTACTTCAACTCGACCATGATGATGTGGGTCTCCGTCGTTCCGACGTTCTCGCCCATGTGGGTCTGCGCCTCGGAGAACAAGATCTGGCCGGGTGAGAAGGTGCGGTTCAGCACTTTCCCGTCCGGCAGTGTCAGACGCCGTTCAAAGGAACTGAGCGCATAGACCAGGAATGCGGGATGCGCGTGCATGCTCGTCTTCGCGCCGGGCTGATCGCGATACTCCAGCACGCGCACCCGATCGTTTTCGAAGACGACCTTGTAGAGGTTCGGATCGGTGACGGCCGCATCTTGCGCGGAGGCGGCCGTCACCGTCAGCGCAATGAGGGGGATCGCGGCGCGTGCCATCACCGAATTACGAAGAATCCGCATCGATCTAAAACCTTTCGAGATATTGGCGACCGACGGCGGCGCCATGCGGGGGCCCCGATGGCCCCGACCGCCGGGTCCAACTGCATGGACGAAGCTCGCCTAAATCCCGCGGCGCTTGCAGTGAGCAGTCTTGCATAAGCCGGCCGCGAAGCTGCATAAGCGAGGTGTTAGACGTTGCTCAGCTTGTGCTGCTCATGTTCAATTGGAACGACCTCAAGTATTTCCTTGCGGTTGCGCGACACGGCAGCACGCTCGCCGCCGCCCGAACGCTCAAGGTGAACCAGTCGACCGTGCAGCGACGGCTCGTCGACCTGGAAGAACAGCTGAAGCTTCGTCTCGTGGAGCGTTCGCCGAGCGGTTATCGGCTGACCCCGGCCGGGGAGGCCGTTCTTGCCGCGGCCGAAGGGGTTCAGAGCGCAGTCGAAGCGTTCGAGCGCGTCAGCAACGAGGTCGCCCACGCGCACATTCTGAGGCTGACCTGCCCCGAACCCATCGCCGACCGCCTCGTCCGTTCGGGCTTTCTCGACCGGTTCCAGGGCAAGTATCCCGATCTGAGCGTCGAGTTCATCCTTGCGGATCGCTATATCGATCTCGCCAAGGGCGAAGCCGACGTGGCGTTGCGTTCAGGGGATACCGAGGACGTCCTCGTCGGGCGCAAGGTCGCGGACTCGCTGTGGGCCGTCTACGCGAGCCGCGATTATGTGCAGCGCCGCGGGGCGCCGGCTTCCGTCGCTGAAATTGGCCAGCACGCGGTGGTCGCCTTCGACAGCAGCCTTTCGGGGCACCGACTCTCGGTATGGCTTCGCGACGTGGCGCCCAATGCGAATGTCGCCGCCCGCAGCAACAGCGTCCTCGGCCTCGTCTCCGCGGTGAAGTCGGGCGTCGGGATCGCCGCCCTCCCGACACCACTCGGCGATGGCGATCCCGACCTCACGCGCGTTCTGCCTCCCGTCCCGGAACTCAGCCGGGCATGGCGGCTGCTTTGCCATCCGGACAGCAGACGGCTCTATCGCGTTCGTTCCTTCTTCGACTTCGTCGGGACCCAGATTGAAGAGCTGAAGCCAGTCCTCACCGGATAGCGGCATTTGCGGGCGAACGAGAGCGCCATTCAGGCGGTTCCGAGCGTGTCGTGAGGTTCACAGCTCGCGCGCAAGCTCCGAAACATCATCGGGAAGGCCGATCTGATGGCCGTCCCTCCCCGCCTCCTCGGTGCACATTCGGCATGGGTCTGCACCGCAAGTGCCGTCAGCCCCCGATGCCACCCTCACTGATCTGGAAGGGTGCGATGGAATCGGCTTCGCGGATCCGCCTAGCCAGCAGATCGACAAAGACGCGGACCTTTGCGGTCAGTTGGTGACGCTCGGGATAGATGGCCGCGATGTTCGCGGTCTGGAAATAGTCCGGCAGCACCACCCGCAAACGCCCCTCGCGCACATGACGGGCGATGTCCCATTCGGATCGCAGCATGATCCCATGGCCGGCCAGCACCCACTCCCGCGCCATCTCGCCGTCGTTCGTGCTGAGCCCGCCTTTGATCCGCGCCGAAGGGGTCTCACCGTCGCGCTCATCGAACCGCCAGATGCCGTAGATATCGTGTTCCTGCCGAAGCACGATGCAGTTGTGGTCGCGCAGGTCGTCGAGGCGCCGAGGCGCGCCGTGCCGTTCGATATAGTCCGGTGAGGCGCACATGAACCGGCGGTTTCTCTGCAAGAGGCGCTGCATGAGATTGCTGGGCGGCGGGTTGCCGAAACGGATATTCAGGTCGAGACCCTGTTCGATGAGGTTCAGCGGGGCATCGGATACGATCAGCTGCACCTCGACATCCGGGTAGGTTCGGCAGAACGCGGACACGGCCGGGGCGATGTGTTCCCGGCTGAAGCCGAAGGTCGCGTTGATGCGAAGCAGGCCGCTCGGCATCTCCTGCCCGGATCGCAGGCTGTTCTCGAGCTCCTCGATCTCTCCCAACAGCCTCGTGGCCTTGCTGAAATAGGCCCTGCCCTCGCCGGTGAGGCTGACCCGCCGCGTCGTCCGGTTCATCAGCCGGACCCCCAACCGCTCCTCCAGCCGCGCGAGGCGCCGGCTGACGGCGGATGCGGTGACCCCGATGTCGCGGGCCGCTTCGGCGAAGCTCCCCCGGCTCGCCAGCAGCACGAAGAAACCGAGGTCGCTTTCGCTCATTGCTGATCTCAATGCAATAATCACATTCCGATTATGAAATTACGGACATCGATGAATTTGTCTAGGCTCTGCAGTCTGTGTCCGTCAGGGATCGGCCATTGTGCCACCGGACGGATTTCGTCCGACGAGCGAGGGAGCAACGACAAGGGCCACGGATCGCCCGAGACTTCCCTCAACCAAGAAATCGCGGCCCACCGCGTCACGTCATGAGGAGGAAACCAATGAAGACTGCATTCGCCACGCTCTTTGCCGGGCTGCTCGCCGCAACCCCGCTCGCGGCTCAATCTGCCGCCGACTTCCCGACCAAGCCGATGACCTACATCATCCCGTTCAACGCGGGCGGCGAGTCGGATATCTCCGCCCGCTTCCAGCAGTCCGAATGGGAGGCCGTCACCGGCCAGCAGGTCGTCATCCAGTACCAGCCGGGCGCCGGCGGCGCACAGGCCTGGTCGCAGCTGAACTCGCTGCCCGGCGACGGCTACACCATCATGGGCATCAACCTGCCCCACACCGTCCTCCAGCCGCTGGCCGGATCGGTCGGCTACACCACCGAGGACCTGACGCCGGTCCACTATTTCCACTACACGCCCGACGCGATCTTCGTGCGGGCCGACAGCCCGTTCACCACCCTTGAGCAGCTGGTGGAGCACGCCAAGGCGAATCCGGGCCTCGTCACCTTTGCCGGGTCGGGCTCCAACTCGTCGAACAATCTCGCGGCCATCCGCTTCAACGAAGAGGCCGGGGTGACGACCACCTACGTCCCCTTCTCGGGCACAGGGCCGTCGATCACCGCCGTGCTCGGCGGCTCGACGATGGCCGGCTTCAACTACGCGACCTCCGGCGTCAGCCAGGGTGACGCGCTGCGCATGCTCGCCGTCGCCTCCGAGGAGCGCCTGCCGGTCTTCCCCGACGTGCCGACTTTCCGCGAGCTCGGCTACGACATCGTCGGCGGCGCCTATCGCGGGGTCGCGGTCCCGTCCTCGACTCCCGAAGAGCTGCGCCAGCGGATCTCGGACATCGTCTCGCAGATCAACGCGCAGCCGGGCTTCGTCGAGAAGATGGAGAGCGGCGGCTTCGTGCTGACCGACATCGGCTACAAGGACATGGACGCCTTCGTCGCCGAGCGCGTCGAAGAGTACACCGCCGGCGCCAAGGCACTGGGTATCATCCAGTAACGACGCACCCGTCATGGACATCCTCGGCTATCTCCTGGATGCGCTGACACCGCTCAACCTGGCACTCGCCCTCGGTGGCGTGGTGCTGGGGACGGTGATCGGTGCGCTGCCCGGCCTCTCGGCGACCATGGCGGTGGCCGTGCTTGTCCCCTTCACCTTCACCATGGATCCCGCCGCCGGCCTCATCGCCCTCGGCGCGATCTACACGGGCGCGATCTATGGCGGCGCCTTCGCGGCGATCCTCGTCAACACGCCCGGCACGCCGTCGTCGATCGCCACCACCTTCGACGGCTTCCCGATGGCCAAGCGCGGCGACGGTGGGCTCGCCGTGTCGATCGCCACGATCGCGTCTGTCGTCGGGGGCGTGGTCGGCGCGGTCGCGCTGCTCCTGCTGGCGCCGCCGCTCGCGCGAGTCGCCCTCGCCTTCGGCCCGACCGAGTATTTCTGGCTCGCGATGTTCGGGCTCACGCTGATCGCGGCGCTGTCGGTCGGAAACACCGTCAAGGGGCTGATCGGCGCCTGCATCGGCCTCTTCCTGTCGATGATCGGCGTCGCGGTCGTGGGTGGCGACGTCCGCTACACGCTCGGCATGCAGCGCTTCCTGGGCGGCATCGACCTCACCTCGGCGATCATCGGGCTCTACTGCATCCCCGTTATCCTCGATCTCGTCGCCACCGCCGATCCGCACCTGAAACCCTCGGCGCAGGGCGGGCTCCGGACGGCGGAGGGCCTCGCGCTGTCGATGCGGAGCAAGTTCAACCTGTTGCGCTCGTCGGTCATCGGCACGGTGGTCGGCATTCTGCCGGGTGCCGGCGGCTCCATCGCGGGCCTCGTGTCGTATTCGGAGGCGCGCCGGTCCTCGCGCGAGCCCGAGACGTTCGGCAAGGGCAACCCGGACGGCGTGATCGCCACCGAAGCCGCCAACAACGCGACCGTGGGCGGCGGCTTCATCCCCACGCTGGTGCTGGGCATTCCCGGCACGCCGCCCGACGCGATCATCCTCGGCGCCCTGCTCGTGCAGGGCATCAAGATCGGCCCGACGCTGTTCACCACGGACGCGCCGGTCGTCTACACCTTCATCTGGGGCCTCCTGATCGCCACGCTGCTGATGCTGCCGGTCGGCCTCCTGATCGGACGCTACGCGTTTGCATCGATTGCGAGCGTGCCGAAGGCGGTGCTCGCGCCGACCGTCGCGCTGCTGACCATCATCGGCTCCTTCGCGATCCACTCGAACGTCGATGACGCGCAGCTGATGGTCGGTCTCGGCATCCTCGCCTGGATCCTGAACCGCTACGGCTTCCAGCCCTCGCCCATCGTCCTCGGCCTCGTGCTTGGGTCCATCGCGGAGCAGGGTTTCGTCCAGACCTGGCTCATCGGCAACGCATCGGGCCGGATCCCCGAGATGTTCTTCGGGCGGCCGATCAGCATCGGGATCATCCTCGCCGCGCTGATCACGCTGGCCTTCCCGATCTGGGCCGACTGGAAGGCGCGGCGGCGCAAGCAGCTCGAGGCCGCGGCCGCCGACCAGGACGATGCCGGCGCGGCGATCGCCCCCGAGATCAAGACCCGCGACGTCGCCGGAATAGGCTTCGCGGCGGCGTTCGTGGTGCTGGGCGTGGCGATCTGGATGGGCGCGTCGGGCCTGTCGAACCTCGGGATGGTCTTCCCGCGCACGATCGCGCTGGTGCTCGTCCTCTTCTCGGTGCTGCTGATCATCCAGAACCTGCGCCGCCCGGCCGGTCCCGCAGGCCGCGCGCCTCTCGTGCTGGATGGCGGCGCCCGTCGTCGCCTCCTCCTGGGCGCGGTCCTGCTCGTCTGGGTGTTCGTGCTGCCCGAGATCGGCTTCCTCGTGACCAGCTTCGCCGCCTTCATCGTGATCACCGCGATCGCCGACTACGACCGACCGCCGCTGCGCACATGGCTCATGTGGATCGCCGCCGGCGCAATCATCTGCACGGGCTTCTGGTGGCTGATGGCGAACGTCCTGTTGCTCCGCATGCCCGCCGGGCTCCTCTTCTGAAACGGACCAGTCAATGAGCAAACGTACGCACAAGATCGCGGCCATCGGCGGTGACGGAATCGGTGTGGAGGTCGTCGACGCCTGCCTCGAAGTCCTCCACGCGCTGGCGGAAAAGGATGGCGGCTTCGACTTCGCGGTCGAGAATTTCGACTGGTCCACCGCCCGCTACAAGCGCACCGGGTCGTTCATGCCGGAGGACGGCGCCGACCAGCTCCGCGCCTTCGACGCGATCCTCTTCGGCGCCGTCGGCGCGCCGGACGTGCCGGACCACCTGACCCTGTGGGGCCTGCGGCTCGCGATCTGCCAGCCGCTCGACCAGTACGCCAACGTCCGGCCCACCCGCGTCCTGCCGGGCATCCAGTCGCCGCTGCGCCATGTGAATGGCGGCGAACTCGACTGGGTGATCGTGCGCGAGAATTCCGAGGGCGAGTATGCCGGCCAGGGCGGACGCTCGCATCCGGGCCTGCCCCTCGAGATCGCGACCGACGTCTCGATCTTCACGCGCGCCGGGATCGAGCGCATCATGCGCTTCGCCTTCCGCCTCGCCCAATCGCGGCCGCGCAAGTTCCTGACCGTCGTCACCAAGTCGAACGCCCAGCGCCACGGGATGGTGCTGTGGGACCAGATCGCCGCCGAGGTCGCCAAGGAGTTTCCAGACGTCGGCTGGGACAAGATGCTCGTCGACGCGATGACCGTGCGCATGACGATGAACCCGGCCTCGCTCGACACCATCGTCGCCACCAACCTCCACGCCGACATCCTTTCGGACCTCGCCGCCGCGCTGTCCGGCTCCATCGGCGTCGCGCCCACGGCGAACCTCAACCCGGAGCGCGAGACGCCCTCCATGTTCGAGCCGATCCACGGCTCCGCCTTCGACATCACCGGCAAGGGCGTCGCCAACCCCGTGGCGACGTTCTGGACCGCGGCGATGATGCTGGAACATCTCGGCGAGAAACCCGCCTCCGACCGGCTGATGGTGGCGGTCGAGACGGTCACCGCCGATCCCGCCCTGCACACGCCCGATCTCGGTGGCAAGGCAACGACGCGCATGGTCACCGACGCCGTGATCGACGCCATCCGCGGCCGCAACGCCTGAGCGCCATGATGTCGAGCAATCACCTCAATATCGCGGTCATTCCGGGCGACGGGATCGGCAAGGAAGTCGTCCCGGAAGGGCTGCGGGTGCTGGAGGCCGTCGCGAAGCGCCACGCCATCGACGTGCGCTTCGACGAGTTCGACTTCGCCGCCTGCGACTACTACGAGAAGCACGGCCAGATGATGCCCGACGACTGGAAGGACCAGGTCGGCGGGCACGACGCCCTGTTCTTCGGGGCCGTCGGCTGGCCGGCGACCGTGCCCGACCACGTGTCGCTCTGGGGCTCGCTGATCCAGTTCCGCCGCCAGTTTGACCAGTATGTCAGCCTGCGCCCCGCGCGGCTGATGCCGGGCGTGCCCAGCCCGCTCGCCGGTCGCGGGCCCGGCGACATCGACATGTGGATCGTGCGTGAGAACACCGAGGGCGAATATTCCTCGATCGGCGGAAAGATGTTCGAGGGAACCCCGCGCGAGATCGTCATGCAGGAGACGGTGATGAGCCGGACCGGCGTGGACCGCGTCCTGAAATACGCCTTCGAGCTGGCGGCGAAGCGTCCGCGCGCACGGCTGACCTCGGCGACAAAGTCCAACGGCATCTCCATCACGATGCCCTACTGGGACGAGCGCGTCGCGGCGATGGCGCAGGACTATCCGGGGGTCAGCGTCGACAAGTACCACATCGACATCCTCGCCGCGCATTTCGTCCTCAACCCCGACCGCTTCGACGTGGTGGTGGCGTCGAACCTCTTCGGTGACATCCTGTCCGACCTCGGGCCGGCCTGCACCGGCACCATCGGCATCGCGCCGTCGGCGAACATCAACCCGGAGCGCGTGTTCCCCTCGCTCTTCGAGCCGGTGCACGGCTCGGCCCCCGACATCGCCGGGCGAGGCGTCGCCAACCCGATCGGCCAGATCTGGGCGGGGGCAATGATGCTCGACCACCTCGGCCACCCAGCAGCCGCCGCCGACGTGGTCGCAGCGATCGAACGGGTCCTCGCCGAGCCGTCACTGCGCACCCGCGACCTTGGCGGCCAGGCGGACACCGTCTCCTGCGGCAAGGCAGTGGCCGACGCCCTCGGGTAAGGCCGCACGCGGCGCGCGGGCTCAAGGGTTTCGCGAGCGTGGGTGGCCTGCCCCGTAGCGGCACTCGGGGCATTGAGGGTTGTCTCGACGGAGCCGGCGGGCTCGTCGCCTGCCTGGCGAATGCGCTCACTGCGCACAGGCGAGGATTCGATCGAAAGTCGTCTTTCGCTTCGGAGGCTTCTCGGCTCAGCTGGCGCGCCACGTCTCATCGTTCGCTCGGTCGACAAAACGCTCGAATGCGGCGGAGAAGAGTTGGCCCCAGGATCCTCTCGCATGGGTGTGACGAAGGGCTCGGAACTGATGCCTGAACGTCTCCGCGCAGTCTTCGTCTTCGGTCATGCGAAATGCGGCCCGTCGTTGCGCATTTGGCCCAAGCCGGACCTCGACGGGAAGACCGTATGACTAGGCCACTGGTGCGGACCTCGACCCGCGGAGCGGGGCCTTCGGATAGCTCATGGAGAGCTGTTCGGTCGCTGATTTCAGCCTCGGTAGAAATTCGGCGACCAAGTCGTCCAGATCACGGTCCATGTTGTGGCAGCTGATGCTGATCGATGCGACGCAGCGCTTCTCCCGGTTGAAAACGGGGACGGCGACCGACTTGATCGTCAGATCCAGACCGCCATCGTTGGTCGCATAACCCTTCTCGCGGGCTTCGAGGATGATCTCTCGAAGCTGCGTCTTGTCCATGACCGTCCGCGGCGTAAGCGCCCTTAGCGTGGTGCGTTCGAGAACGTCATCCATCTCGGCGATCGGCAGTTGCGACAGCATCGCCCGGCCCGTCGCGGCGAGCGGGGCCGGGAAAGTGAGGCCGACCGTCATGGATGTGCGAACGAAACCCTTGGCGGGGACGCCGCACACGAAAATCACGTTGGTATCGTCCAGCACCGACGCCGAGGACGAAATGTGGACGGTGTCCTCGATGACCTGTTCCATGAACGGCATCAGAAGATCCGTCATCGCGACCGATGACAGGAACGCGTGGCTCAGCGTCAGAATTCGGGGCTGAAGCTCATACCAGTGGCCGTCAGTCTTGACGTAGCCCATTCCGGTCAAGGTCGAGAGCAATCGCCGAACCGTGGCGCGCGACAGCCCGGTCCGCTTCGCGGCCTCCGAAAGCGTCAGACCGCTCTGGCCGCCGTCGAAAGCCTCGAGAACTTGAAGTCCGCGCTCGAATGCCCGGACCCATCCCTTCGGCTCGTCAATGCCCCGATTCATCTCTCCTCCCGTGCGCGCGGCGGAAACTAGCGCTGGCCGGTGCAATCAGCAACGCATGAGGCCGGCGTCCGTAGGAACGAGCCGCAATACGCTCCCACAAACCTGAATCGGGCATGAAACCTTGCCTGTTGACAATCATCCGCGGCCAACCCTAGTGTTCATTCAATGAACATATGTTCACTAGGTGAACAGGTATTGGATCCGAGCAGGCATGTCCAGCCGCCCCGTCGCCCCCCGCACAACCTCCGATCCGCTGGACGTGGCGGGGAGATTTGATGCGATCGTTGTCGGGGCCGGCTCAGCCGGTTGTGTGCTCGCCAGCCGGTTGTCGGAAGATTCGAGCAGGCGGGTGCTTCTCATCGAGGCGGGACGCGATACGCCGCCCGGCGCTGTTCCCGATGATGTTCTCGATAGCTACCCGCACCGGGCCTACTACAACCGGGAGCATCACTGGCCCGGCCTCAGGGTTCGCAACGGGGCGGGGTGGCCGTCCAATCAGGACTCCGGCTTCAAGGCCTATGAACAGGGCCGCATCATGGGCGGCAGTTCCAGCATCAACGGCATGATGGCCATCCGCGGCCTTCCGTCGGACTTCGACGACTGGCGTGACGAAGGCGCGAGTGGCTGGGGCTGGGACGATGTCGCGCCCTATTTCCGGAAGCTCGAAACCGATCTCGACATGGACGGCCCGCTCCACGGTGCGCAGGGCAATCTGCCCGTGCGCCGGATTCCGCGCTCGCAATGGCCGGGCTTCTCGGAAGCCGCCTGCCAGGCGCTCGAAGCCGCGGGGCTTCCCTATCGCGAGGACCACAATGACGGATCGTGCGAGGGCGTCTATCCGATGCCCATCAACAATCGCGACGACCGGCGGGTGTCTTCGGCAGCGGCAAACCTGACGGCCAAGGTCCGCGCGAGGCGGAACCTCACCATACTGTCCGACACGCAGGTCGAGCGGATTGAAATCGAAGACCGCAAGGCGAAGGGCGTGGTCGCGCTGACCGACGGCAAGCCGGCCGTCTATTCGGCCGACGAGGTCTTCATCTGCTGCGGCGCGATGCACTCGCCGGTGATGCTCATGCGCTCAGGCATCGGCGATCCGCGTCATCTCGCGGCCGCCGGCCTGCAGACGGCCGTTCCACTGCCGGGGGTGGGACGGAACCTCCAGGACCACCCGACGATCGGGATCGCCGCCTTCATGTCGCGAGAGGCGCGGCTGCCGCGCCAGATGCGCCGGCACCTCCTTCTGGGCGCCCGCTACAGTTCAGGTGCAGAGGGATGCACCCACGGTGACATGTACCTTCTGTGCGCGAACCGGGTCGCGTGGCACAGCATCGGTAAGCAATTCGGGGCGCTGATCGCCTGGGTCAACAAGTCTTACTCGCGCGGCCGCGTTCTTCTCAATCTCAACAAGCCGGATGGCGCGCCCGAGATCGATCTCAATCTGCTGAGCGATCAGCGAGATCTGATCCGACTGACCGACGCCCTTCACTTCATTGTCAGACTCTACAATTCCGCGCAGCTGCGGGCGATCGCTCCCGAGCCGTTCGCCGCCTCCTACTCCGACCGGGAGCGGCGCCTGGGGCAGATCAATCTCGCCAACCGGGTCCTTGCGGCGGCCGGCGCCATCCTGATGGACGGCAGCAGGTCGGCGCGTCGCCTGATAACCCGAAGCGTGATTGCGCCCGACGGCGATCTGTCTTCGCTGCTCGAGAACCGCGACCGCCTGACCGAATGGACGATGAAGAGCGTGACGCACGGCTGGCATGCCTGCGGCACGTGCCGCATCGGCGCACCGAACGATCCTGAAGCCGTCGTCGACAGCGACTGCCGCGTCATCGGCGTCGATGGCCTGAGGGTCGTCGATGCCTCGGTGATGCCAACCATCGTCAGTGCAAACACCAACCTGACCACCATGATGATCGCCGAGAAGATCGCCGACAGAGCGCGGATGAGGAAAGCCACCGATGAATAACGCGGCCAGAACAAACGCCGAGCTCTATGAGGCCTGCGGTTTCTTCATTGACGGACAGTGGGACTTTCCGGGCGCTGCACGTCGACTGCCGGTGATTGATCCCGCGACCGAGGACGCGATTGGCGAGATACCGTTGGCGCGTCCCGAGGACCTCGACGCCGCCGTCCGGTCGGCTTCATCCGCATTCGATACGTGGCGACACAGCCATGCCTGGGAACGCGCTGCGATCCTGAAGGCGACGGCGCGGTCGTTGCGCGACCGGGCGCCCCATCATGCCCGTCTGTTCAGCATGGAGCAGGGCAAGCCGACCGTGGAAGCCGAACGCGAGCTCGGCATGGCCGCCGACCACTTCGAGTGGGCGGCCGAGGAGGCGACGCGGCTCGTCGGTCAGATCGTGCCCGCGCGTCCCGCCGGCACCGTGACCGTGATCGAACATCAGCCGGTCGGCGTGGTCGCCGCGTTCACGCCGTGGAATTTTCCCGCACTTCAGATCGCGGCCAAAGTCGCCTACGCGCTGGCCGCCGGATGCACGGTCGTGCTGAAGGCATCCGAGGAGGCGCCGGGCATCGCGATGCTGATCCTCCAGGCGCTCAAGGATTCCGGTTTGCCGGCAGGCGCGGTCAATCTCGTTTTCGGCGAGCCGGCCGAGGTCTCCGAGCGCTGGCTGGCGTCGCCGCTGGTCAGCGCGCTGTCGTTCACCGGCTCGACCAGAGTCGGAAGGCTGCTCGCGCCGATGGCGGCTGCATCGCTCAAGCGGATGACGCTTGAACTGGGCGGCCATGCACCGGTGATCATCCAGCGGGACTTCTCGCCAAAGGAAGCGGCGGCCCTTGCGGGGGCGGTCAAGTTCCGCAACGCGGGTCAGGCGTGCGTCTCGCCAAGCCGCTTCTTCGTCCACGAATCGATCGCTGACGATTTTGCCGGGGAGATGGTGGCCTTCGCGAAAGGCCTGAAACTCGGCGCGGGGACGGACGCGTCAACGACGATGGGGCCGCTCGTCAACCGCTCGCGGGTCGACGCAGCGGCGGCGCTTGTCAAAGACGCGCTCGATCGCGGGGCGACGCTGCAATGCGGCGGCAGCCAGCCTGCCGACCGCAACAAGGGCTTCTTCTTCGAGCCGACAGTCCTTTCCAACGTCCCCCTCGATAGCCGGATCATGATCGAGGAACCGTTCGCTCCGATCGCGCCGATCGTGTCCTTCGGTGACGACGATGATGTGATCGGCATGGCCAACGGCGTCGAGTACGGGCTCGGTGGCTACGTGCTGTGCAACGACGAGGCGCTGGCGGCGCGCACGGCGCGGGGGCTCGATGTCGGCATGGTGGGCATCAACAACCTGGCACTGGCCGGCGCCGACACGCCGTTTGGCGGGGTGAAGTCGAGTGGTCTCGGTCGTGAAGGTGGACCGGGCGCACTCGAGGAATTTCTTCAGACGAAGATGGTGAAGCGGACCGTGAAGGCGTGACGCGAGGCGATCGCATCATCGGAAGCTGAGAGGGGCCATGGAAAAGGCACTACGCCGCATTTGTCATTTTCTGATGCTGCTGGGCGGCGCCGGCGTCGTTCTGATGATGTTGAACGTCACCATCGACGTCGTTCTCAAAGCGGTCTGGAACACGCCGATACAAGGGACGATCGAGATTTCGTCCTACTACTACATGATCGCCATCGTCATGCTGCCGATGGCGCTGGTGGAACTCGACGACGAGCACGTGGTCGTCGACCTCGTTTACAATCGGCTCCCGGGCTGGCTCCAGCGCATCTGCCTCGTCGTCGCCTGTGCCGCGACGACGGCAATCCTCGGCGTCATGACCTGGCGCACCGGCCAGGATGCGATCCGCGCGTGGCGCGTGGGTGAAGTGGTGATGGGCAGCCGCGAGGTGATCGTGTGGCCGGCGCGGGTGATGCTGCCGCTTGGCTTCGGCCTTTCGATGGTGGCGGCCGGCCTTCGCACGGTGATGGCGGCGCTCGGCAAGCCCATGACCCGCGCCATTCATGAGGCCACGGCATGAGCCAGCTCGACATTGGCTGGATCGGGATCGGCTGCCTGTTCGGGCTGCTGGCACTGCGCATGTCCATCGGCGTCGCGCTGATGATCGTGTCGTTCGTCGGCATCTGGTTCATGCTCAACCTGACGGCCGCATTCGGCATCGTCAGCGCGCTTCCCTTCAACCTGATCGGCGACTGGTCGCTGACGGCCATTCCCATGTTCCTCTTCATGGGTTTTATCGCCGCCAACACGGGCATGACGTCCGGCGCGTTCGACCTTCTGCGCTTGCTGCTTCGGCGCGTGCCCGGAGGCTTGGCGTCGTCGGCAGTCGGCGCCTGCGCGATGTTTGCCGCCGCGTCCGGCTCCAGCATCGCAACCACCGCCGCGATGTCGCGCATCGCCGTGCCGGAGATGCTCAAGGCGGGATATCGTCCCTCGCTTGCGACCGGTGTGGTCGCGGCCTCAGGAACGCTGGGATCGCTGATCCCGCCGTCCATACTCATGGTGCTGTACGGCATCTTCACCGAGCAATCGATCGGCAAGCTGTTCATCGCCGGCATCATTCCGGGCGTCGTGTCGGCGCTCATCTACATGGCGATGATCACCATCCGGTGCGCCAGGAACCCGGAGCTTGCTCCATCCGCCAATGTGATGGTCGACCGAAGCAAACTGTTCCGTCTGGTGCTGTCGGTCTGGCCGTTCCCGGTGCTGGTGCTGGGCGTTCTGGGTGGAATATTCGGAGGCCTGTTCACACCGACGGAGGCCGGTGCGGTCGGCGCCTCACTCGCCTTGCTGGTGGCGATCATCCGCCGTGAGGCGACACGTGAGGCGCTGTGGCTGGCGATACGCCAGACGGTCGTCGCGACCTCCTCCATCTTCTTCCTGACCATCGGCGCGGTCATGTTCACCCGTTTCATGGGTCTGTCCGGCGTGCCGCAGGCGATGTCGGACGCGATGCTTGCGGTCTCCGACAATCAGATCGTCATCATCATCATGATCGCCGCTCTCTATGTGGTGCTCGGCATGTTCATCGACTCGATCGGGCTCATGCTTCTGACGCTGCCGGCACTCCTGCCGGTTCTGGATGCCGCCGACGTGAACATGATCTGGTTCGGCATCATCACGATCAAGCTTCTCGAGATCGGCCTCGTCACACCGCCCGTCGGACTCAATCTCTACGTCCTGCACAGCGCGCTGTCGGGAAGGGTCCGGCTCGGCGAAATCATCTCGGGTGCAACCTGGTTCGTCGCCATGGACCTGGTGACGCTCGCTCTTCTGATCGCGTTCCCCGTGATCAGTCTCTACCTGCCATCTTTGATGGCTGGCTAATGGAAACCCACAAAACAAGGGCTTAGCTATGCAGAGAGTGAGGACTTTGACAGGTGCGGTAGCGCTGCTGGCGGCGTCGATTTCGGTGCCGGCGCTCGCAGCGAACTACAACGCCAACATCTTCTTTGCCGATAGCCACTCGCTGGCGCGCGGACCATACAACGAATTCGCCAAGAAGGTGGCTGAGGCGACGGACGGCTCGGTCACCTTGAAAGTATTCACTGGCGGCTCACTGTTGCCGCCCAACGCGTCGATGCAGGGCGTCGCCGACGGTGTGGCCCAGGTTTCCTATCATGCCGGCACCTATACGCCCGCGGAGCTGCCGGTGAACAATCTCATCGGCAACATCCCGTTCTACAAGTCCGACGCTGCGGTGATCGCGCTTGCCTCGACCGAATTCGGCCTCACCAACGCGGCCGCGCTCGCAGAGTGGAAGAAGAACGGGATCGTGTTCGGCGGCGGCTACTCGACTGCGGCGTACAATCTGATCTGCTCGTCCAAGGTCGAAACTCTGGCTGACGTGAAGGGCAAGCGCATGCGGATGGCCGGCGGCGCCTGGACCCGTTTCGCCGAGCATGTTGGCGCCGTGCCGGTCTCGGTCCCTTCGAGCGAAATGTATATCGGCCTGGACACGGGTTCTCTCGACTGCGCGGTCACGCCTGGAGATTCGCTCGTCACGTTCAGCCTTGCCGACGTGACCAAGTCGCTCAACACGCTGTCGGTCGGCAACTACTATGCCGGCTTCCTGTGGGGCTACAATCCCGCATTCTGGGCGGGACTGACCGCCGACGAGCGTTCCGCCCTCTTCGACCAGATGGCTTACTACGTGGTCAAAGGATCGATGGACAACGTGTCCGACGCCGATGGCGCGATCGCGGATGCAGTGCAGGCCGGCAAGCTCACCACGGTCGAGCCCGATGATGCGCTGAAGAGTGCACTGGCGGATTTCGCCGCAGCCGACGAAGCCGCCGTCATCGCCGAGGCCAAGGGCCGCGGCGTGGACAACGCAGAGCAGATTCTCGCCGACTACAAGGCGCTCGTCGACAAGTGGGCCGGCCTTCTCGAAGGCGTCGACCGCTCCGACATCGAGGCGATGTCGGAACTTGCCCGGACCGAAATCTACGGCAAGCTCGACCCTTCGACCTATGGTGTGAACTGACCGGGCAAGAATATTGAACAGCGATGCCGTTCGCACCGACGAGCGGCATCCCTCCCCCTCCCCTACTCATGCAATTCTGGAGACCCGCGCCATCCGCTGCGTGGGCGGCTCACCCTGCACGAGCGCAATCGTCGTTCGCCGCAGCACGCGCGGTGAAAACCTCAACTATTCAGCATTACCCCTTCTGGAGATCGGCAATGAACGGCAACCTTGGACCCAATGAACACCTGATCGGTCAGACGGGTTCGCGCAATCGCATGCTCACCCCATCGCTGGTGCTCGATCTCGACGCGCTGGAGCACAATATCGCGGCGATGGCGGACCACTTCGCCAAGTTGCCGGAAGGATTCCGACCGCACGCCAAGACTCACAAATCCGCAGACATCGCAAAAAGGCAGATCGAGGCCGGCGCCGTCGGCATCTGTTGCGCCAAGCTCGGTGAAGCCGTCGCGATGGCCACCGAAGGCGTGCAGAACATTCTGCTGACCTCGCCGATCGTTGTGCCCAGCAAGATCGAGCGCGTCATCGAGCTCAACGGGCAAATGGAAGAGCTGATCCTCGCCGTCGACTGCGAGCTGACGGTCGATCTCCTGTGCGCCGCTGTTGGCACCGGCGGCAAGCCGATGCGTGTCGTTGTCGATCTTGGCGTCGGCAAGAACAGGACCGGCGCACCAACGATCGAGGCGGCGGCTGCGCTCGCGCGGATCATCAAGACCAAGCCGGAACTCGAGCTGATGGGTCTGCAGTGTTATGCCGGCGCCATCCAGCACATCGAGGATTTCGAGACACGCCACGCCGAGGCGATGAAGGTCATGGACCGGATCGCGAAGGCGCGGGATGCCATGACGGAGGTTGCTGGCCCGTTGCAGATCGTGACAGGCGGCGGCACGGGCACGTTCGATATCGACCCCGAGGCCCGCGTGTTCACCGACATGCAGGTCGGTTCCTATGTCTTCATGGACGTCGAATACAATGCGGTGAACCGCAAGGACGGGACATCCGGTCCCTTCAAGACCTCGCTGTTCGTGCAGACAACGGTGATCAGCGCCAACGTGGCAGAGCGCGCGACAACCGACGGCGGCTTCAAGGCATTCGCAATGGACGGACCGCGGCCCCTCATTCACGACGGCGCACCGGCCGGGACCAAGTACGAGTTTCTAGGCGACGAGCACGGATGCCTGGTCTATGCGGAGTTGTCCAACGGCGTGCGCGTCGGCGATATCGTCAATTGCGTGACCCCGCACTGCGACCCGACGGTCAACCTCTACGATTTCTATCACTGCGTGCGCGGTGACACGCTGGTCGACATCTGGCCGATCCACGGCCGCGGCCAGAGCTGGTAGGCGGCGCCGACACCGCACGCGCGTTGCCACCGGGATGAAGATATCCGCGAGGCCTTCCCCGGCCGGCAGGCGGGCAGCGATGTCTCGCTGTCAATTCATCCCGGCGCGGTGCCCGGCATCGTCGGGCACCAGCGGCGCGGGGAACGAGGGTCTGAACTCATGGTCGGGGTCGATCCGGGTCAGCACCCGGGGACCACGGTCGCCGGGTTCGACAGCAACGTGTCTATTCCGGGCCAGGCTTGTTCTGCCTCAGATTTTTGACCGCCGATCGCTTCCCTTTCGCCTCCAGGCGGCGCTGCTTTGACGCGAGCGACGGCTTGGTGGCGCGACGGACGGCTATTGGTGTCGCCGCTTCTCGGATGAGGTCGACCAGCCGCCCGAGGGCGTCTTCACGATTTCTCTGCTGACTGCGGTGGGATTGGGCGGTGATGACGATCACGCCGTCCCGCGTCAGGCGGCTGCCCGCCAGCCGCATGAGGCGCACGGCAACGTCGTTTGGCAGCGATGGCGACCGGCGGGCATCGAAACGGAGCTGGACCGCGGACGACGTCTTGTTCACGTGCTGGCCGCCGGGGCCGGAGGCGCGAATGAAACTCTCGTCGATCTCGCTCTCGTCGATCGCGATTGTGGGGGTGATTCTGATCATCGTCACACGTTTACAAGGCGCTCGTGGATCACGAGACGAGGCGGACGCCAGCTATTTGCTCTGCGCGATCGGGTGATCAAGTCGATCCGCCGCACAGAACTTGGCACCGCTGCTTTCGCCGGCCATTCCAATATCATCGTCGGGGCGTGGTATGAAGCTGGAGTCTCAGGCAGAACCCCAAATCGCCGATGGCGTGCTTGGGACAGTGCGCTCGCCGTCGCGCGCCCCCGCGCAATTCGCCGTTTGGACGGCCTCACGGAGCGGATCGCGCTTCCCCTCGGGCGGGCCAACGAAGAAGGCGCTGAAACGGCCTTCTCCATCGGCCGCTCTTGGCGCGGTGCGTACGTGCCCCGGGTCGCGCGAAAAATGGTCGACCCGGTCGGCTTGGCGGCCCCAACCGCACAGTTTGTTCCAGCTTATGCGTATATGCGGGGCCACCTCGCTCAAGTCTTATGCCGAGACCCGCACGGCGAGGTCGTCGACGCGATGCAGCACATCGGCGACATGCTCGAACGAGCGATCGGCGGTGCCGCCGGAGCGGGCGCCTCCTGCGGGTCGCAGCATGAACAGCAGCAGCGACCGTCCTGTCGCCTGGTAGACGTGGCCGATGGGAAAGCGCGCCATGTCGGCCGGCCCCTCGCGGTTGGTGTCGACGAGGCTCACCCACTCGCCGCCGCCCGCAGCCGGCGGCAGTGTCACCTCCACGACGTCATCGTGCGCGTTCAGCACCAGGAGCAACGTCGCGTCGCTGCCCACCCTGACGCCCGTCTCGCGGGCGCGCCCATCGAGCAGCACGCCGAAGCACCGCGCATGCCCGTCCGCCCAGTGATCCTCGGTCATCTCCTCGCCTGTGGGGGTCAGCCAGGCGACGTCCTTGACGCCACGCTCCTCGTCCTCGGTTCCTGAAAGGAAGCGGCCACGGTGGAGCAGCGGCAAGGCCTGGCGCAGGGCGATCAGGCGCTGCGTGAAGCGGGCGAGGTCGAGTGCCTGCGCGTCGATCCCATCCCAGTCCAGCCAGGAGATCTCATTGTCCTGGCAGTAGGCATTGTTGTTCCCCCCCTGCGTGCGCGCGAATTCGTCGCCGGCCAGAAGCATCGGCGTGCCGCGCGCGAGGAAGAGGGTCGCCAGCATATTGCGCATCTGGCGCCGGCGCACGGTCTTGATCGCCTCGTCGTCAGTGGGACCCTCGACGCCGTAATTGTGCGACAGGTTGTGCGAGTGGCCGTCGCGATTGTCCTCGCCGTTCGCCTCGTTGTGCTTCTCGTCGTAGGAGAACACGTCCGCAAGGGTGAAGCCGTCGTGCGCGGTGAGGAAGTTCACGGAGGCCCACGGCTTGCGCCCGCGCCGGTCGAACAGATCCGCCGAACCGGTGATCCGTGCGGCAACGTCGGGGATCTTGCCGGTCTCGCCCTGCCAGAAGGCGCGCATGGTGTCGCGGAATCGGTCGTTCCACTCCGCCCAACCCGGGGCGAAGCGGCCCACCTGATAGCCGCCAGGACCGCAATCCCACGGCTCCGCGATCAGCTTGACGCCGGCGAGGACCGGATCCTGGCGGATCGCGTCAAGGAAACGGCCGTCCTCGTGGAACCCGTGCGGCTCGCGCGCGAGGATGGTGGCGAGGTCGAAGCGAAACCCGTCGACGTGCATCTCCAGCGCCCAGTAGCGCAGCGAGTCCATCACGAGCTGCAGCACCCTGCCGTCCGAGAGGTTGACCGTGTTTCCGGTGCCGGTGTCGTTGATGTAGTAGCGCTTGTCTTCGGCGAGGCGGTAGTAGGACGCGTTGTCGATCCCCTTGAAGGAGAGCGTCGGCCCCATCTCGTTGCCCTCGGGCGTGTGATTGTAGACGACGTCGAGGATGACCTCGAGGTCCTCGGCGTGACAGCGGGCGACCATCTCCTTGAATTCGGCGAAGGCGAAGTCCGGGTTCGCCGCATAGCGCCGCTCCGGCGCGAAGAAGGCGAGCGTGTTGTAGCCCCAGTAGTTCGTCAGACCCTTCTCGGTGAGGTAGCTGTCGTCGACGAAGCTATGGATCGGCAAAAGCTCGAGTGCCGTCACGCCGAGCGAGCGGGCATAGGCGAGCGGCTCGGGCGAGGCGAGCCCGGCATAGGTGCCGCGCAACGGCTCGCGCACGCCCGGATGGCGCTTCGTGAACCCCTTCACGTGCATCTCATAGAAGATCGTGCTGTCCCATGGCGTCTGCGGACGCCGATCGCCGCCCCAGGTGAAGGCCGGGTCGATGACGCGACCTTTCACCATGAAGGGGGCGCTGTCGCGCTCGTCGAAGGTCGTATCGTCGCCGGACTCCATCACGTAGCCGAACAGCGCAGGGTTCCACTCCAGCGTGCCGACGAGCTGCTTGGCGTAGGGATCGAGGAGAAGCTTGTGGGGGTTGAAGCGGTGCCCGTTCGCCGGGTCGTACGGTCCGTGAACCCGGTAACCGTAGACCGTGCCGGGACGGGCCTCGGGCAGATAGCCGTGCCAGACCTCGTCCGTGTACTCAGGCAGCGTGATCCGCTCGAGCTCCTGCTCGCCGCTGTCGTCGAACAGGCAGAGCTCCACCTTGGTGGCATGTGCGGAGAAGATCGCGAAGTTGACGCCAAGCCCGTCCCAGGTGGCGCCGAGCGGCGCCGGCCGTCCCTCGCGCAGCGTCGAGGCCGACTTCGGCGCCGCCTCCGGGATGGCGACGGGAGCCGATTTCACAGGGTCGTCGCTTCCATGTTGCACGATGTCGATGTCCATAAGGCAGATCTTTGCGCAAGAGCGATGGGGACGGGTTTACGGCAGCACGCTGCCCGGCGACTTGCCAATCCACTCGACGAGCCCCCCGTTCCTTTGGTGCAAAAATTTACGCCCGGCCCAGCGCTGAGGTCCGACCACCGGCCCGCCTGGTGCAGCTCGAGCGCGCCCGCCCGCGCGTCAAATGCCCAACCGGCTTCAGCCGATCGATCAACCACGATAAGGTCGGTGGACGTCGGACCCTGTTCACTCTTGGCGCGAAGCTTTTCTGTTTCATAGACGCTCGCTGAGGCTCGGAGCAGCGTGGCGCGTCGGTGTCAAAGTTGCAGCCAGCGGGACGGTGAGATGCCCCTTCGGCGCAGCGGTTCGAGGCGCGACGCGGCAGGGGAACGGAGGCCTCGATGAGCGACCGGATCACCACGTTGCGCGCCCTGGCGGCGAGGGTCCGCGACTGTGCGATGGCGGAGGAGACGCGCAGCGTCGTTGCGATCGCCGGACCGCCTGGGGCCGGCAAGTCAGTCCTCTCCGCAGAGCTTGCCCTGGCCCTCGGCCCGAACGCGGCTGTCGTGCCGATGGACGGCTTCCATCTCGACAACCGTCTCATCGCACCGCGCGGTCTTCTGGCGCGCAAGGGCGCACCCGAGACGTTCGACGCGCTCGGCGTCGTCCACGCCGTCACGCGCCTGACGCGCGAGGCGGAGGTCGTCCTGCCGGCTTTCGATCGCGCGGGCGACCAGGCGATCGCCGGTGCCGTCGAAATCACGGGGGCGACGCGGGTGGCGCTGGTCGAAGGCAACTACCTTCTGGCCGATGTGCCGCCTTGGTCGGCGCTTGCGCCGCTCTGGACGCTGCGGATCGTCATCGACGTGCCGCGCGCGGTCCTGTCGGAGCGCCTCGTCCAACGCTGGCGCGACCACGGCCTTTCCCCCGCCGACGCGCTCCGCCGCGCCGAAGAGAACGACCTGCGCAACGCCGACTGGTTCGCCGCCCACCTCGGCCCCCACGACATCGTGTACGCGCCCTTGGACGAGGCGGGGTGAGGCCGCCCGAGCGAGGCTCGGCATCCTGCGAGTTCGGCGTGTTGCATAGGGCGGAGCAGCGCTGGGCCGCCGTCTCAGGCTCTTCCAGATCGACCGTTCTCGTGCGCAACGTCCATGGCGGACGTCAATTTCGCGATATTGTGCCATTTGCAGAAGTGCAGGTGCTGAGGCACGGTTCCCTGCAGCGGATGCACGGTGAGTTCGCGGCACCGACCGTCCGAGTTAAGAAACGGGGCCGCCCAGGTCCGGCAAGAGGCGAGGAGCGGGACATGAACGCCAGCGACGAAGAAGCGAAATGGAAGCACGACGGTGTGCGTGTGATTCGCGGCGACCAGCTCGACGACAACACGCCGCAGACACCCGGCATGTATCGCCAGGCAGCCATCAACCACGCCCGCGTCGGCGCGCAGAAGATCTGGGCCGGCACCGTCTCCATCGTGCCCGACGCCAAGACGGGCGTGCACCATCACGGCGAACTCGAGAGCGTCATCTACGTTGTGAAGGGCAAGGCGCGGATGCGCTGGGGCGAGCGGCTCCAATACGTCGCCGAGGCGGGGCCGGGCGATTTCATCTTCGTGCCGCCCTTCTGCCCCCACCAGGAGATCAACGCCAATCCCGACGAGACGCTCGAATGCGTCCTCGTGCGCTCCGACAACGAGGCGGTGGTCGTGAACATCACCGACGTCGACCCCGTCGAGGCACCCGAAACGGTCTATTGGGTCGACCCAATCCACCGCGCGCCCACCGAATGACCAGTCCTGTCATGCCGGCTGGACGGGCCGAGTACGACCTCTCGGCCCACCGAGCAGTCGTCACCGGCGGCGCGCGCGGGATCGGCTTCGCGATCTCCGAGCGCTTGCGCCAGTGCGGCGCCGATGTCGTTGTGTGGGACCGCGACATTGCCGACTCCGACCCGCAGGGCATCAAGGTCGACATTGCCGACCTCGCGTCTGTCGAGGCCGCGGCCGACGCCACCGCCGCGCGGTTCGGGCCGGTCGACATCCTGGTGAACAATGCCGGGTTTGCCGGCTCGACGGCGCCGCTCGACCAGTACGATGTGACGGAGTGGCGCCGGATCGTCGACGTCAACCTCATCGGGACATTTCACGTCTGCCGTAGCCTCGTCCCCGTCCTCAAGGCGAGCGGATGGGGGCGCATCGTGAATGTGGCCTCGCTGGCTGGCAAGGAAGGGACACCGAACGCGTCCGCCTACAGCGCGGCGAAGGCCGGCGTTCTGGCGCTGACCAAGTCCCTGGGGAAGGAACTCGCCGGCACAGGCGTCCTCGTCAATGCGCTCGCACCAGCGGCGGTGCGCACGACCCTCCTCTCGCAGATGTCGGACGAGCATGTGGCGACGATGATTGCCAAGTCCCCGATGCAGCGGCTCGGTGAACCTGAGGAGGTCGCCGAGCTCACGGTCTGGCTCTGCTCCGATTCGTGCAGCTTCAGCACCGGCGCGATCTACGACCTCTCCGGCGGTCGCGCGACGTACTAGTCGAGTTCGCGCAATCTCAAGCTCAACGGCTGCTCTGGGTCCGCATCTTACCGCCTGAGGATCTGACAGCGCGTGGCATGGCTGGCGGGTGCTCGCATCGTGGGCTTGGTGACACGCCCAACACGCCGCATCAGGCCGTGGCGGCGGGCGTGCGGCTGATGGCGGCGAGAGCGGCGATCGCCTCGGCTTCCCGTTTGAGGAGCTCGACGATCCAGGCCATCCGCTCGCCGACGATACGCTCCTCGATGGCGGCGATGCTGAGCGCGGCGAGAAGCCGCCCGTCGGGCGCCACGACCGGCACCCCCACCGCCCCCATCCCGGTGACGATGCGACCCTCGTTCAGCGAGAAGCCCGCCTGCCGCGTGCGCTCCACGAGGGCGCGCATCGTGGTCGCCGGATATTGCGGGTAGGTCACCGTCCGCGTCGTGTCGGCGACGATCGCGTCGACTTCGGCATCCGGCAGGAAGGACAGCAGCGCAAGACTTCCCGCGCCGACGCCGAGCGGACGTCGGTCGCCCACATTCAGCGTCAACGTCTTGATGGGGAAGTTGCCGACCCGGCGCGCCAGGCAGACCGCGAAGGCTCCCTCCCGCACTTGCAGGAAGACGACGTCGCCCGTCTCGTCGGCGAGGCGGTCGAGCGAGGCGGCGGCGAGGTGGGTGATCTCGTTCATCGTGTCGACCCGCGCGAGGCGGACGAGCTCGTAGCCGAGGAAATAGCGCCGGTCCGCCGGGTTGCGGTAGACGAACCCCTGATCGGCGAGCGCGGACAGGATGCGGTGCGCCGTGGACTTGCCGAGACCGGTCGCGACGGCGAGGTCGGACAGGCGGCTCCCCTCCACCGTCGCCGCGGCGAGAAGCTTGATGAGACGCGCGGCCCGCTCGACGGAGCGGACGGACCCGTCCGTTTCTGTGCTCTTCGGCGCGCCCATCGTTGAACTCCCCTTCCAAAGCCGGGACGCTTCACGCGCGAAGCTCCACCCGGTGCAGCGTGAGGGCTACAGTCGCCGCGCCGCCGCCACAAGCGCGCGCGCCGGCATGCCGATATGCCCGCCCATCGCCGCGGCCGCCTCGTTGACCGCGGAGAGGATGCCGTCGTCGAGGGTGGAGCGCGCCTCTCCGATGCGGGCCGTATCGGCGGACACCGTCGCCGCAGCGATGCCGCGTGTCTGCAGTGCCGGCAGCCGGCCGATGCCGGCCTCCTCGATGCCGATGCCGGCGTCGTTGAAGAGCGCGAGAAAGGCGTCCACCTGCAGCGCCATCTTCGGCGCCCCGCCGACGAGCCCGCCGTGGGACCCGGTGACGACGATGGCGCCCGCATCCTGCGGCGTCACCATGGCCGCCGAGTCGATCAGCACGAGGGTCCGCCCCTCGCCCTCTTCGACGATCCGGGCCTCGGCCTCCCCCTCGCCCGCGCCCGTCTTCAGGGCGGGCTCGGCGGCGGCGCGCATCGCTGCGGCGGCCGCCGCGGCGGCATCGCCAGGCTGCACGCCCAGGACACGCGCAGCCTCGTTGGCGAAGCTGATGATGCCGCGCTCGACCATGTCCTGCGCATCGCCGATGCGGCAGCTCGTGTGCGAAACGGTCGCGGCCGGAATGCCCATCGTGTCGAGCAGCGGAAGCGAGGCGATGCCCGCCTCCTGGAGCCCGACGCCGGCGTCGCACAGGACGACGCCGCGCAGCCCCGCCTTGACCACGAGCGTTCCGGGATAAAGCCCGCCGTGCGAGCCGCAGACGACGACCATGCCGCGCATGTCGGGCGTGAACTTCGTCGCCGTCGGACACGTCATGACGCCGTCCGCGAGGCGGGGCGTCGTCATCGCATTTGCCCCGCGGCGATCATGCTTTGCCCATGCAGTGCTGGCCGCCGTCGACCGGCAGCTCGACCCCGGTGATGAAGCCGGCCTCGTCGGAAGCGAGGAAGACCGCCGCCCAGCCGATGTCCCAGCCGCTGCCCTGACGCCGCATCGGCACCTTCGACGCGCGATCGTCCCGCATCCGGTCGAGATCGCCCTCGTAGTAGCCCGCCATCTGCTTGTAGATGTGTGGCGTGTCCATCAGGCCCGGCATGATGGTGTTGGCGCGGATGCCCTTGGTCGCATAGTCCATCGCGATGGAGCGCGTCAGGTGGTTCACCGCCGCCTTCGAGGCGTAGTACGAGGCGTAGGGGTAGCCCGTATAAAGGACCGCGGCCATCGACGAGATGTTGATGATCGCCCCCTTGCCCTGCGCCTCCATGACCGGGATCACGGCCTTGCAGGTCAGGAAGATGGAGGTGAGGTTCACGTCCATCACCTTGCGCCAGTCCTCCTCGGTCGCCTGGACGACGGAGCCGGCAATGTTCATGCCCACGTTGTTGTGCAGGATATCGATCCGCCCGTAGGTCTCGACCGTCTTGTCGACGGCGGCCTTGATCGAGGCCGCGTCGGTGACGTCGGCGCTGAGCGCGATCGCCTCGCCCCCCTCGCCCTCGATGATGGCGCGCGTCGCCTCGGCCGCGTCCGCGTTGAGGTCGACGCACACGACCTTCGCGCCTTCGCGCGCGTAGGCCGCCGCCGCCGCCTTGCCGTTGCCCCAACCCTCGCCGACGGAGCCGGCTCCGAACACGAGGGCTATTCTGTCTTTCAGCCTGTCAGCCATGATGATCCTAAGGAGTGCGTCAGAAGAAAAGGTCCGGGATGAACAGAGAGACTGCCGGCACCAGGGAGAGGACCAGAAGCAGCACGATGCCGATCAGCACGAAGGGCATCACGTCCCGTATGCCGCGTTCGAGCGGCAGGTCCGCGATCTTGCAGGCGACCGCGAGACACAGCCCGATCGGCGGCGTGATGAGGCCGAGGCACAGATTGACGATGACGATCACGCCGAGCTGGATCGGGTCGACACCGAGCGCCAGCGCCGTCGGGTGGAGGATCGGCACCAGCATCACCATCGCCGCGTTCGCCTCCATGAACGTGCCGACAAAGAGGAGCAGCACGTTGACGAGGAGGAGGAAGAAGACCGGGTTCTCCGAGATCGTGGTGATCAATCCGACGGCCGCCTGGGGCACCTGCGCGTAGGCGAGCTGCCAGGCGAAGAGCTGCGCCGCGCCGACGATGATCATGATGACCGCGGTCGTCTGCACCGCCTCGCGCAGCGCGGAGATGACGCCGCCGAATGAGAGTTCGCGGTAGACGAACGCGCCGATGACGAAGGCGTAGGCCACCGCGACCGCCGAGCATTCCGTCACCGTGAAGACGCCCGAGACGATGCCGACAAGGATCAGCACCGGCATCACGATCGCCAGCGAGGCCCGGCGGAACGTGCGGACGAGCTCCGACAGCGGCACCGGCGCATGGACCGGGAAGTCGCGCCGGCGGGCGGTGTAGTAAACGTAGGCGAGCGCCGCGGCCGAGAAGACGATTCCGGGAATGAGCCCGGCGAGGAACAGGCGGATAATCGATTCGCCGGTGATGACGCCGTAGACGATGAAGCCGATGGACGGCGGGATGATCGGCGCCACGACCGAGGACGCCGCCGTGACCGCGACGGAGAAGCCGCGCGTATAGCCCTCCTTCTCCATCGCCGGGATGAAGATGCGGCCCATCATCGAGGTGTCGGCGACGGCCGATCCCGAGATGCCGGAGAAGAAGGTCGAGGCGAGGACGTTGCTCATGGCAAGGCCGCCGGAGAAGCGGCCGACGAGCGCGTTGGCGAACTCGACCAGGCGGATGGTGATGCCGCCGCGCGACATCAGCGACCCCGCCAGCAGGAAGAACGGGATCGCGAGCAGCGTGAAGGAATCGAGGCCCGAGAACAGGCGCTGCGCCGCGATGACCGGGTTTGTGCCGGCCGCCCAGATGACGCCCAGCGAGGCGGTGATGATGGCGAAGCCGAGCGGGACCCCGATGAGGATCAGCGCGACGATGCCGACGGCAAGGGCTGCGATGGTCATGGCTCTTTCCGTCCGGTTGCGACCTGATCGAGCCGGCGCAGGAGGAGAAGCAGCGCGATCAGGGCCGCGCCGACCGGGATGGAGAGGTGCGGCCAGTACATGGAGATCTCCATGGCCGCCGAGTCGCGCCGGTCGCCGATCAGCGCGAAGAGGTAGCCGTAATATCCGAGCGCGCCCGCCATCGTGAGGATCAGCGCGTCTCGGAGCCAGCCGACAGCGTGGCGGAGGGGGTCGGGCAGGATATCGGCGGCGATGGTGACGGCGACGTGTCCGTCGGTGCGCATCACCATGGCGCTGCCGAGCATGGTGATCCACGCCATCAGGAACCGCGCGATCTCCTCGGTCCAGCCGGGTGCGTGGTTGAGCAGATAGCGGCCGACGACCTGGTAGCAGATCGAGACCACCATCACGGAGATGAGGACGATCAGCGCCAGATCGATCACCCGCTCGACGGCCGATGCGATACGGTTGAACACGCGTTCCCCCTCCCGGGCGGATCAGGCTTTGTGGGTGTGGCCGGGCGCAGGGCCCTGCGAACCGGGCCGACACGCAGCGGCGCGACCGACCACCGGTCGGACGGCCGTTGCGCCGTTGCGGGCAGGGCCGAACGCCCTGCCCGGCCGCCGCCTTACTGGACGGCCTTGATGCGCTCGACCCAGTCGGCGAGCTCGGGGAACTCGTCCCGGATCGGCGCGACCGTCTCCGCGAACGCCTCGCGGTTGACGTCCTGGATGGTGACGCCCGCCGCGCGCAGCTCGTCGGCGTAGCCCTCTTCCTGCTCCATCATGCGCTCGGTGCCCCACTTCATCGCAGCCTCGCCCTGCTCGATGAGGATCGTCTTGAGCTCATCGGAGAACTGCTGGAAGCGCGGAGAATCGTAGATGAACGTCATCGCCCCGATCACGTGATCGGTGTTCATGATGTGGCTCTGATGCTCGTGCCACTTGAAGGTCAGGATGGTCTCGAGCGGGTTCTCCTGCCCGTCGATCACGCCCTGCTGGAGGGCGGTGTAGATCTCCAACGCCGGCATTGGCACCGGGCTCGCGCCGAGGAGCTCCCACGTGCGGCGGTACATCTTCAAAGGCGGCACGCGCAGCTTCACGCCTTCGAGGTCGCTGACCTCGGTCACTTCGCAGTTGCACGACAGCTTGCGCGCGCCGCGGAAGCCGGCGCCGACGATCTTGAATTGCGTCGCCTCCTCGATGGCGTCGAAGAGCTCGGCTCCGACCTCGCCATAGTAGACCTTGTTGAAGTGGTCGAGGTCGCGGATGAGGTAGGGGAACGCCTCGATGCCGGGGAGCGGGTCGTAGCGGTCGAGTGTGCCGATCGACTGCAGCACGATGTCGTTGGTGCCGATCTGCAGCGCCTCGATCGCCTCCTGCCAGGTGCCGGTGGAGCCGCCGGCGGCGATGTTGATCGTGACGTTGCCGCCCGTCGCCTCCTTCACGCCTTCGGCGTAGCGCTCGGCAACGTCGTACCAGATGTTGCCGGGATTATAGATGTGCGCCATCTCGAGGGTGACCTTCTCGACCTCCGCCTGTGCGGGCGAGAGCGCGAGGACGGCTGCCGTGCCGAGAGCCGCGGCGAGAAGCGAAGTCTTTTTCATCGTTGTCTCCTCCGTTGATCGTTTCTGTGGTGAGGGCGTTCGGCGTCAGGCGACGCGGTCGCCCTTCCTGACCTTCTGCGTTCGGTTGTCGACGGCCGGCAGCATCTGCGCCGGGTTGCGCGTCACCACCATGTCGATGACGGTGGGTCCGTTGCCCTCGATGCCGGCCTTCAGCGCATCGGCGATCTGTTCCGGGTCCTCGACGCGGATGCCGGTGACCCCGAGCGCACGCGCGACGTTGGCGTAGTTCATCTCCACGAGGTCGGACGACTGGTAGGCGCCCTCCCCGTACATGAGATGCTGCAGCGCCTTCACGTAGCCGGACGCGGCGTTGTTCACGATGATGACGGTGAGCGGCAGCTTGAGCCGTTTGGCCGTCTCCAGCTCACCCATCACCATGTTGAAGCCGCCGTCGCCGGTGAGGCCGATCACGGGGCGGCCAGGGGCTGCGAGCGCGGCGCCGATGGCGCCGGGCAGGCCGTAGCCGATGGAGGCGAAGCCGCGGTCCGGCACGAAGCCGCGACCTGCCGTCTTGGTGTCGTAGAGCAGGCCGCCCCAGTGCGCAGCGAACCCGCCATCGGCCACCAATATGCCGTCCTTCGGCATGACCTTGTTCAGCTCGTTCAACATGCGCGCCATGTTGATCGGCTGCTCGCTCGAGGTGAGACGCGCGTCGACCGAGGTGCGCCATGCGTCCATGCGCGACTTCACCTCGTCGGCGTAGGCTTGCTGGCGGCCGCGGATGGCATCGGCATTGTCCGCCAGCGCGTCGGCGAGGTCGGCGAGGCCGTCACGCGCATCGCCCCACAGGCGCAGCGCGGGCTTGAAGGTGCGGCCGAACTCCTCGGCGACATTGTCGAGGTGGATGACGACCTTGTCCGCCGCCGGCACGGTGTAGCGCTTGGTGGCGATCTCGCCGAGCTTGCAGCCGACGACGAGAAGGCAGTCCGACTGCTCGATCAGCGTGTTGGCGATGCGGTCATAGCGACCGAAGAGGCCAGCCGAGAGCGGGTCCGTGCAGGCGATCGCGCCCTTGCCCGTCATCGTGTGGGCGACGGGCAGGTTCAGCGCGTGGGCGAGCGCCTCCACCGCGCCGGTGGCGCCGGAGATGTGCACGCCGCCGCCGCACAGCATCAGCGGCCGCTTCGCCTCGGCCAGCATCGCCGCCGCGCGGGCGGTGTCGGCCGAGGCCGGACGGCAGCGCGGCGACGTGGCGAGCGCGGGGTCGACGTCGAACTCCTCCGGATCGAACGGGAACGTCGCGTGGCAGATGTCCTCCGGCACGGCGACGACGACGGGACCGGGCCGGCCGGAAGTCGCCACCCGGAAGGCGCGCGCGACGAGCTCGGGGATGCGCTCGACCATCTCGACGCGGATGAACTCCTTGCACGCCGGGCGCAGGATCTCGGTCTGCCGGCTCTCCTGGGTCATGTTCTTCCAGGAGTGGAGACGGTGGCTGTCGCCCACGATCACGACCATCGGCGAGCCCGCATTCAGCGCCTCGACGAGGCCGGTGACGAGGTTCGTCGCGCCCGGACCGAGCGTGGCGTCGCACACGCCGACGCGGCCGGAGACCTTGGCGTAGGCGTCGGCGATGAAGACGGCGCAGCGCTCGTCGTTGATGAGGTTGTGGTCGAGGCCCACGCGCCGCGCCGCGTCATAGAACGGCAGGAGCTGGAACCCGCCCATGCCGAACATCGGCCCGGTCTGGAGCGCCTTCAGCATCCGCGCGATGGCTTCGCCGCCGGTCATTTCGTTGGTGTCTGTCATCGGATCTTTCTCGAACTGTCAGGCGGGCTGGCGGGCGGCGACGAGGTCGGCCGCGGCGGCGACGATCTGGTCGCGCGTGACGCGGACCTTCGCCTCCAGCGGCGGCGCGTAGCTGATGGGCACACGCGGCGCCCCGAGCCGGCGGACCGGCGCCTTCAGCCTATGGTGAAGATGTTCGGCGACGGTCGCGGCGATCTCGGCGCCGAAGCCGGCGACATTCACCGCCTCCTGCACCACGAGGAGCCGGCCGGTGCGCTCCACGCTGGCAAGAACCGCCTCGCGGTCCCAGGGCCAGATGGTGCGCAGGTCGATCACATCGGCCTCGACCCCTTGCCCGGCCAGCGTTTGGGCGGCGGCCGTCGCGTCGTGCACGGCGGCGGACCAGGCGACGATGGTCACGTCCCCGCCCGCGCGCACCGTGCGCGCCTTGCCGAAGGTGCCGACATCGTCCGCGTCGCCGACCTCGCCTTCGAGCTGCCAGAGCGCCTTGTGCTCCATGAACACGACCGGGTCGTCGCACCGGATCGCCGCCTTCAGAAGCGACTTCACGTCCCCGGGCGTCGACGGCGTCGCCACGACGAGGCCGGGAATGTGCGCGTACCACGCCTCCAGCGACTGGGAGTGCTGGGCCGCGGAGGACCGCCACATGCCGATGGGCTCGCGCACGACGAGCGGCACGCGGGTCTGGCCGCCGAACATGTAGCGGGCCTTCGCCGCCTGGTTCACCAGCTCGTCCACCGCGCAAAGCGCGAAGTCGGAGAAGCGCATCTCCACCACCGGCCGCGTGCCCATCATCGCCGCGCCGACCGCGGCGCCCATGATGCAGGCTTCGGAGATCGGCGCGTCGGAAATACGCTCGCTGCCGAATTCCTCGGAGAGGCCGCGATACTGGCCGAACACGCCGCCGCGGCCGAGATCCTCGCCCACCGCCCATACGGCCGGGTCGCGGCGCATCTCCTCGGCGAGCGCTACTTTGCCGGCTTCGAGATAGGTCATCGTCATGTCGGGAATCATCAGTAAGGGACCGCGCGCGGGTCGCCGATGTCCTGCACGTCGGCGAAGGCGAGATCGGTTTCCGGCCAGGGGGTGTCGCGCGCGGTGTCGTAGGCCTCGGCCATCTCGTCCGTCGCCGCGTTCGCCATCGCGTCGAGATCGTCCGCGGACACGCCGAGGCGCTCCAGCATCGTACGGCTCTTGGCGATCGGATCGTCCTTCCAGCGCGCGCTGACTTCGTCCTGCGTGCGGTACGGGGCGGTGTCCGTCGCGGTGTGGCCGGTGAGGCGATAGGTCCGCGCCACGAGCATCTGCGGCTGGCCCGAACGCGCCCTCTCGACGAGATCGCCGGCGATCTCGGAGACGGCGACGATGTCGTTCCCGTCCACCTCGCTCGCGGGGATGCCGATCGATTCGGCGCGCGCGGCGGGGCCGGGACCGGAGGTCATGGACGCGGTGCGCGTGGTCGCCGCGAAGCCGTTATCCTCGCACACGAAGAGGATCGGCAGGCCGAACACGCCGGCCCAGTTGAGGCCCTCGAGGAACGGCCCGCGATTGATCGCCCCGTCGCCGAAGAAGCAGACGACGACGCGGTTGCCCCCGGTCAGCTTGATGGCGTGCGCCGCGCCGGCCGCGATGTTGATGTTGGCGGCGACGACGCCGTTCGCACCCAGCATGCCGATGTCGAAGTCGGCAATGTGCATGGAGCCACCTTTGCCCCTGCAGAAACCGCCGGCGCGGCCGAACAGCTCGCGCATCATGGGCAGCGGCTCGCCACCTTTGGCCATGGTGTGGCCGTGGCCGCGGTGGGTGGACAGAATGACGTCGTCCCGGTTCAGCCGCCCGCACACGCCAGCGGCGATCGCCTCCTGACCGATGGACGGATGGATCGCACCGAGGACGAGCTTCTCGTCCAACGAGCGGATGGCGGCCTCTTCGAACGCCCGGATCCGCAGCATTGTGCGGTGACACTCCAGAAAATGGCGCACGTCGAGGTTGGTGCCCGGGGTCGCGATCCCTGGCGACATGTCGTCCTCCTTCGGGCGCAGTGCGATGCGATCACGACCATGCACACGGGGCCCCGCGGGGCCGGCAGACACGGCGCGATCGGCGACCCGACCGCATCCCTCCCATCAACTGTTCCTTATAGCGGAACTTTCTGTATCGTCTCGCGGAACGACCGCCACGTCAATCGAGACTTTGCGCGGCCTGCCAATGGCCCGCACGAGCACCAGCGCACGGCCCGCGGAACCCGGGTGGCCATTTCCGCATGGTCTGGCGCCGGCGCCGGTACGGAGCGCCACAATCTTGGAGAAGAACGAACGCCGGCCGCGGGCGGCGGGAGAGCGTTTTCAGGTGCGCAACAGGCGACGGGAGACGGTCTGGACGTCGACAAGTCCCATCCGGCCAACGCGATTCGAGCGCTGGCACGATCTGCAGTGCCCCTCACTACGAGAAGCGATGAAGCGGATTGCCATAGGTCAAAGCACCAGGCGCCTGCGCGGTGCATGCTGAACACTGGGCCGTGTCTAAGAAGTGCGGTGGTTTTGGCGCGGCATCCTCGTGAACAAGGAAACGAAGATGTCAAAGCTTCTTGGTGCCATCATTGCTGCGCTTGGGATGGCTTTGGTCTTGAGCGGTCCGGCTGACGCGCAAGAAAACACCGGAGCTCCCAACGCCACGACCACGCTCAACGGCCTCCAGCTGCCGCCGCCACCGGTTCCGTTCGGCGGCGAGATCGGCACGAACACTGCGGAATCGACACAGTGGTGGCCACCCCGCGTCGTCCCGCCCGAGGAGGCGCCCAACGTCCTCCTCATCATAACCGACGATTCCGGCTGGGGCATTCCGTCCACCTTCGGCGGCGTCATTCCCACGCCCACCATGGACGGGCTCGCCGCCGACGGACTGCGCTTCACGAGCATGCATTCAACGTCGCTCTGCTCGCCCACACGCGCCGCCCTCATCACCGGCCGCAACCACCACAACGTGGGTTTCGGCGTGATTTCAGAGCAGTCGACGGGGTTCCCCGGCTACAACAGCATTATTTCTGAAGACAAGGCGACCGTCGGCAGGATCCTGCTGGACAACGGATACAACACGTCCTGGTTCGGCAAGGACCACAACACGCCCGCCTTCGAGGCGAGCCAGGCCGGTCCGTTCGACCAGTGGCCGACCGGAATGGGGTTTGAGTATTTCTACGGCTTCGTCGGCGGCGACGCCAACCAGTGGCAGCCGAATCTTTTCCGCAACACCACCCAGATCTATCCCTTCGACAATGCCAAGGGCGAGTGGAACTTGATCACGGCGATGGCCGACGACGCCATCGACTGGATCACGCGGATGCACCAGACCAACCCCTCGAACCCGTTCTTCATCAAGTACGCACCGGGGGCGACCCACGCCCCCCACCATCCAACGAAGGAGTGGGTGGAGAAGATCGAGGCGATGCACCTCTTCGACGACGGGTGGAACAAGCTGCAGGAGACTATCTTTCAAAACCAAAAGAATCTCGGGTACTTCTCGCAGGACGCAAAAATAACCCCGTGGCCCACCGATTACATCAAGGATTGGGACAGCCTCACCGATGACGAAAAGAAGCTTTTTATCAAGCAGGTGAATGTCTTCGCAGCCTATTCCGCCTATTCCGACCACGAGATCGGCCGAATTATTCAGTTTTTGAAAGACATCGGCGAGTACGACAATACGCTCATCATTTACATCAATGGCGACAACGGGACCAGCGCCGAGGGGGGCTTGCTCGGCACACCCAACGAGGTCGCCTATTTCAACGGGATCAACGCCATCCCGGTCGAAGAGCAGATGAAATGGTACGATGTATGGGGCACCGAGGAGACCTATAACCACATGGCCGTCGGCTGGACGTGGGCCTTCGACACCCCCTTCCCCTGGATGAAGCAGATCGCTTCGCAGCTTGGCGGCATCCGGCAGAACATGACCGTCACCTGGCCCGCAAAGATCACCGACAAGGGCGGCAGACGCGACCAGTTCCTACACGTTATCGACGTGGTGCCGACCATCCTGGAAGTGACCGGCATCTCCGCACCGCAGAGCGTCGATGGGATCACCCAGGCGCCCATGGACGGCAAGAGCTTCGCCTACCTCTTCGACCCCGCCAACGCCGATGCCGCCCCGCCGCGCGATACCCAATATTTCGAAATGATGGGCCAATGGGGCCTCTGGCATGATGACTGGTTCCTCGCCACCAAGGTCAACCGTCCCCCGTGGATCGCCTTCGGCCCCACCAACCAAGATCCACTGAACAATCAGACCTTCGAGCTCTACAACCTCAAGGACGATCCCACTCAGGCAAACGACATCGCAGCCGCGCACCCGGACATGGTCCAGAAGCTGCGGGAAATGTTCATCATGGAGGCGACGCGGTATCAGGTGTTCCCGCTCGATGCATCCGTGGGTGAACGCGTTGCAGCGCCTCGGCCGAACATCACCGCAGGCCGCGACGAGTTCGTCTACACCCGCCCGATGGTCGGCCTTCCCCAAGGCGACTCGCCGATGCTCCTCAACTCCTCCTACACGATCACCGCCGAGATCGACGTGCCCGAAGGTGGCGCCGAAGGGATGATCCTCACCTCGGGCGGCCGCTTCGCGGGCTACGGCTTCTACCTTCTGGGTGGCAGGCCGGTGTTCCTTTGGAACCTCGTCGACCTTGAGCGGATCAAGTGGGAGGGCAAAGACGCTCTTGGCCGTGGCAAGCACACCGTTGAGTTCGATTTCGTCTATGATGGTCTCGGCGCCGAAACGCTCGCTTTCAACGACATGAGCGGTGTGGGCCGGTCCGGCACCGGCACGCTCAAGGTCGACGGCAAGGTCGTGGACTCCAGGAAGATGGACAAGACCATCCCCATCATCCTCCAGTGGGACGAGAGTTTCGACATCGGCTCCGACACGCTCACTGGCGTGAACGACGCCGACTATACGCCGCCATTCAAACTGACCGCCAAGCTCGACAAGCTGACGATCAAGGTCGACCGGCCGCAATTGTCCGAGGCTGACCGCAAGAAGCTCGCAACGGCCGCGCACCGGGCAAGCGACTGATATCGCTGCGTCGGGGTGCGGTGATTAGAGCCCCGATGTCAGAATCAATCCACCGGTTCGACGAGCAGGTTGGCCTGTCCTCCGTGGACCGCATCACCGGTGCCGTCACGCTGGCCACCGCCGAATGGTGCGGGCTGGACCCGGCGGATTCCTGACCGGCATCCTACTCGCTCTCCATCACCCGGCCGGGACGGTTCGCAAGGCTTTCCCGCGCGAAAATGATGACGGCACCGATCGTCAGGACGAGGAAGACAATCGCGATCGGGTGGTCCGTCGGGCTGAGCCCGTGCGTCTTGGCGATCACGAGGCTCTGCCGCAGCGAAATCTCAAACAGCGGTCCCACGACGAATCCGATCAGGAAGGTGACCACCGAATATCCAAAGCGCTGCATCACGTATCCGAGGGCGCCAAGCGCCAGCATGACGGTGATCGAGAACAGCGTGTGGGTCTCGAGGTAGGATCCAAGGAAGCAGAACAGGACGACGAAGGGCACGATTGTTGTCAGCGGCACGTCGCCGATGCGGGCAAAAAGGTGCAGGCCCACCCGGCCAATCAGCAGCATCGCGACGCTCGCCACCAGCATCGCCGCGTAGATCCCGTACATCAGGTCCGGGTGCTGCTCGAAGATCAGAGGGCCCGGCGCGACGCCATGAAGCATGAATGCGGCGACGAGGATCGCCGCGGAGACGCTGCCCGGCAACCCGATGGCGAACAGGGGAATGAAGCTCGCGGGGAGCACCGCGTTGTCCGCGGCTTCGGTGGCAGCGACGCCCTTGATTTCGCCTTCGCCCCATTTGTCGCCCGGCCGCCCGGTCCGCCGCGCGATGGAGTAGGCCAGGAAGGCCCCGATCGTGGGGCCGAGGCCGGGGATGATGCCGGCGGCAATGCCGACGCCGGTCGATTGCACCGCGGTCGGCGCAATGCGCTTCAGCTCAGCAAAGGAGAGGCTCTGGTCGTGACGGTGCGGCGCGGGTTCGACATGGGCACCGGCCCGCATCTTCATGAGATATTGCTCGGCCTGCACAAGCATCTCGGTGAAGGCGAGCATGCCGACGGTGACGGCCAGCAGCGGCACGCCGTCAAAAAGGTCGACGATGCCGAAGGTCAGTCGCGGCGTCGCCGTCTCCGGATCGAGGCCGACAGTCGCAAGCAGCAGGCCGAGAGTCCCGGAAATGAGCCCCCGCGACAGGGCGGTTCCGGAGAGGCCGGCGATGAATGTGAGTGCGAAGAGCATAACGGCGGTCATTTCCACCGGCCCCATCTGCAGCGCGAAGGCGGCGAGAGGGCGGGCGAGCGCGATGAGCACGATGGTCGCGCAGATGTCGCCGAACACGGACGCGTAGAGCGCGACCTTGAGCGCCTTGGTGGCCTGCCCGGCCTTGGCGAGCGGGTATCCCTCGAAGCAGGTCGCCGCCGAGCTCGGCTCGCCGGGCGTGTTGAGCAAGATCGCCCCGGTCGCCCCGCCGGCCGCACTCGCCTTGGCGATGCCGATGAGGAAGGCGATCGCCGAAATCGGGCTCATCGTGTAGGTCAATGGCACGGCGATCGAGAGCGCCGCCGGGCGGCTGAGACCCGGCACGACGCCTACGAAATATCCGAACAGAACACCGAGCACGATGGAGACGAGCGAGGACGGTGCGAGGGCCGCGCCGAAGCCGTCTATGATCATGTCCACGATGCGCGGGTCCGGCGAAGGGATCGGCGCGTGCGCGCCTTCCAAGGAATGGACATGTCGACGGTCAAAGTCCGAGAAGGGGGATGAGGCCAGCAACGGCTGCCCCACCGAGAACGTGAAGCGTCAGGGGCAGCGGCCGCCGCTCGCCGAGCGCCAGCGTGATGAGGCCGACGGTGAGTGCGCCGCCCGCCACGAGACCGAACCAGATGATACCCGCATAGCCGGCGGCGATGGCGGCGAGCAGCAGGGCGACGTAGCGCCACGGCGGAGCCGTCTCCTCAGCTGCGGCCGTCTCGGCCGGTGGGGCGGCGACGGCCAATCGTGTCACCATATGGAGGAGCGCGAAGAGGGCGATCGCGACCACGGCAACGCGCGGGACAACGTCGGCCCGCAGGCCGACGGCGCCCTGCGCGGAGATCTGCGCCGGGATCACGACGAAGTAGGCGACCGCGCAGAGGCCGCCCACGATCGCGAACTCGATGACGGGAGCGGCCCGCATGATCGACCTTCGGCTCAGTTCGGCCCCTTCGCCAGCGTGCCGAACTGCTTGTACTGCTTCTCGACCAGCGCCGTCAGCGCATCGCCCGTAACGGTGAAGCTGCCCATGTTGCGCTTGTCGAGGACGCTCAGCAGCGCCTCGCTCTTCGCCGCCGCCTCGAAGGCCTCAGCCAGCTTGGCCTTGGCATCGTCCGGCAGCCCCTTCGGGGCGAGGTAGAGGATCATGTTGACGCTCGAGATGTCGTAGCCGAGACCGCGCAGCGTCGGCCGCGACTCGAAGCCGGGAACGGGATCGTCGCCGAGACCGGCGAGGATCATCACGTCGCCTGAAACGGCCTGCGGGTAGTAGGTGCCGGAGCTGTAGGCGAAGTCGACATGCCCGCCGAGAGTCTGCGAGACCGACTCCGCGCCGCTCTCGACCGGGACCGGATTGATGGTGACGCCGCTTGCCTTGGAAAGGGCTGCGGTGACCATCTTGTCGATCGCGGTGTTCGACGCATAGGTCAGCGCCGAACCGTTTGCCTTGGCCTCTTCCAGCATCGCGTTGACGTCGGCCCAGCCGCGCGACGGCAGCGCGATGAGCGCCTCGGGGAAGGTGCCGAAAGCGGCGATGTAGTCGAACTCGCCGACGTCGAAGGCGACCGCGCCGGTGTGCGGGTCGAAGGTCAGCGTCGTCGACGTGGTGGCGACGAGGGTGTAGCCGTCGGCAGGGGTCGCTTTCAGCCGCGTGGTCGCGACCGCGCCGCCGGCGCCCGGCTGGTTGACGACGATGACAGTCTCACCGAGCGCTTCGGACAATACCGGGGCGATGGCCCGTGTGATCGTGTCGACGCCGCCGCCAGCGCCGAAACCGACATTGATCGTGACCGACTTCTCGGGGAAGTCGGCCAGCGCACGATCCTGAGCCGAAAGACCCGCGAACGCGACTGAGGTTGCAGCGGCAAGTGCCAGGAAGAAGCGCAAACGCATTCTCGATCGTCCTCCGTAAGTGTGGCAACGGCTTAGCCAACCAGCCGCCCTTCCCTCTGTCCAATGCATTCATGCATCGGCCCCTCATGTGCTCAGCACATGGTTGCGACAGAGGAAGGGCCGCTGGCCGTCTCCCCAACGGGGTGCGGTCCGGTCGGGTCAGCCGAAGAGCTCCGGCAGGGTGACGACCTCGATGGACGCCGCCGCGAGCCGCTTGCGCACCGCGTCGAGCACCACACCGGCGGTCGGCTCGTCTCCATGGAGGCAGAACGTATGGATCTCGGCCTTGACCCGCTTGCCGGTGGTCGAGATCAGCGCCCCTTCCTCGAGGAATCGGACGACCTGCTCGGCGGCTTCCTGCGGGTCATGGATCACCGCGTCGTCCCGCTCGCGTGAGAGCATGTAGCCGGTTTCATCGTAGCGACGGTCTATGTAGGCCTCGTTGGCGACCTTCAGGCCAACGCTTTCGCCCGCACGGGTCATCGCCGAATTGGCGTTGGCGACGAATATGAGCTCCGCGTCCGCCGCCTTGATGCCGCGGGCAATGGCGAGCGCCACATCGTCCTGCGTGTGCGCCATATTGTTGAGCGCGCCATGCGGCTTCACGTGCGTCACGCGCGCGCCCTGCGCCCCCGCCAACGCCATCAGCGCTCCGATCTGATAGGTGACGAGGTGCTGCAGATCGATCGCCCGCATGCGGATCTGGCGGCGCCCGAAGCCCCAAAGGTCATTGAAGCCCGGGTGCGCACCGATCGACACACCGTTCTCGATTGCGAGGCGGACCGTCTCCGTCATGATCGTCGGATCGCCGGCATGCATGCCGCAGGCGATGTTGGCTGAGCCGATCCCGGCCATGATCACGCTGTCGTTGCCGATCTGATAGTGGCCGAAGCTCTCGCCGATATCGGCATTGATGTTGATGCGCACGTCCGGACATTCCTCCCGCTGGGTACGTCTTCGAGCGAGTCGTGCGGTATGGAGAAACGCAGCCTTCGTCTAATGCATTCCTTCTGGCACCGGCCATGCATTTTCCACATGGTCCGCGCACGTCGAGGGTTCACCGTTCTGGCCGCCTCGATCGCCGCTGACATCAGCGTCAGGGGAATGCAGTGCTCGATTTCAGGCAGATCCAGAACTTTGTCGCCGTCGCCGAACGCCTCAACATCACGCGGGCGGCGGAGGTGGTGCACCTCAGCCAGCCGGCGCTGTCGCGCCAGATGCAGGCTTTGGAGAAGCGCCTCGGGCTCACATTGTTCGAGCGGGTCGGCAATCGCCTCGTCCTCACCGCGGACGGAGAGGATCTGCTACGCGGCGCCGTCGCGCTCATCGACCAGGCGCAGCACCTCGTGGACCGGTCGCAGAAGTTGAAGAGCGGCAGTGTCGGGCTGCTGCGGGTGGGTGCCACATCGCAGACGATCGCGCGGCTGGTGTCGCCGACGATGGTGCGCTTCCGCAAGAGCTATCCTCTGGTCGACATCATCCTCAGCGAAGGCGACAATGACAGCCTCCTCGAGATGGTGGACACGGGCGTCGTCCATGTCGCCGTCGCCGCGTTCAGCAACGCGCGTGGGCTCGCGGGCACCAAACTCTTCGAGGCGGCGCTGCGGCTCATCGTTCCCCCGGGCCACCGGCTGGAAGGCGCCTCGGTGGCAACCATCGCGGACATCGCGGACGAGCATCTGATGCTTCTGCGGCGCGGGTTCCTGACGCGGCAGCTCTTCGACCTGACGTGCGCGAGTTCCGGACTGCGGCCGAACATCCTCCTGGAAAGCGACAGTGCCGACACACTCGCCTGCCTCGCCGACGACGGGCACGGCATCGCGGTCGTCTCCACCTCCGCGCGCCCGGTTCGGAACGCCGCCCGCACGATCGCCCTCCACGACGATGGCGCGCCGATCAAGGGTGATGTCTACGCGGTATGGAAGAACAATCGTTCCCGCCCCGCCTGCCTCGCCGATTTCGTGTCCTGCCTTGCCCGCGAGGCCACCCCCGCTCCCCCGCTGGCGCCGGCCGACATATGACATGGCACCCTCGGTCAGATGCGACCGCGGCTTCAGCGCCGAGCCCTTCAGCGTCGCATTTTGCGGAAGCTTGGCCAACACGGGCCCGCTATCTGCGATCGAGACGACCTGATCGTCGTCACCGTGCATCACCAGCGTCGGCACGCTGATCGTCTTCAGGTCGGTGTGCCCGGCTCGCCGCGAGCGCGGTGCGTGCCTGGACGAGTGGCCCGTTATCCGGAGGCGGGATCGGCGCGACGCGAAGCGCGGCTTGCCTCGGGAATGGTCGGTCCGGCGGCGTTGAGGCGTTCGATCGCGAAACCCGCGGCCTTCTTGTAGGTGGACATGAACTCGGCGCGCTCGGCGGCGGGAATGACGTCTTCGATGTCGACGAATTCACCACCGCAGCGCTCGTCCAGCAGGTTGAGGAGGCCGAAGGGACCCGCCCCACGGTTGCGCAGGACAACGGCCGAGATCGGCGCGCAGAGCTCCTCGTCATAGGCCGCCAGCGCCGCCGACGTCACGCCATGAGCCAGCATCTTCGCGCCGAGGACCCGCGCGTCGACGATCGCCTGGCTCGCCCCGTTGGAGCCGGTGGGATACATGGGGTGGGCCGCATCGCCGATCAGCCCGACGGGTCCGTCCACCCATGTCGGGATCGGATCGCGGTCGATCATCGGGTTCTCGTACGCGCAGTCCGCGTCGCGCAGCATCGCCGGCACATCCAGCCAATCGTAGCGAAACCGCTCGAAGTGGGTGATGAACTCGTCGACCTCGACCGGCCGGAACCAGCCTTCGTGCGGCCAGCCCTTCTCGTTGTCGATCGTGACCTCGGCGATCCAGTTGATGAGCGCCGTCCCGTCCGCCGCCGGATGCGAGATCGGATACATCACCATCCGCTGGCGGTGCGTTCCAAGGCCGATGAACGAGGACCCGGTGCGGAGCGGTTTCGTCCGCACCGTGCCGCGCCACATCACCGCGCCGCCCCAATGGATCGGCGGCTGATCGGGGTGCATCTGGGCACGAACGGCGGAGTGGATGCCGTCGGCGCCGATGAGGAGGGAGCCGCGCACCTCCTCGCTCGTCCCGTCGGCGTTCCGGACGGTGGCGACGACCCCTTCGCCATCGCGCGCGTATCGGGTGACGCGCGTGCCGAGCCGCACCGCGCCCTCCCCCATCCGCGCAATCAGCGTGCGGTAGAGGAGCATGTGAAACGCGCCGCGATGCACCGCATATTGCGGCCAGTCGTACCCGGCTTTGAGGCCCCGCGGCTCGGCATAGACTTCGCGCCCGTTGAGGCCGACGAGAACCCATTCCAGAGCCGGCAGGCCGACGGCGTCGAGATCGGCGGCGCCGATGCCGAGATCGTAGAGCTCGCGCACGGCGTTCGGCTGCAGGTTGACGCCCACGCCGAGCGGCTTCATCTCGCGCGAGCTTTCGAAGACGACGCAGTCGACCCCGATCTGATCGAGCGTCAACGCCATCGCCAGCCCCGCGATGCCGCCACCGGCGATCAAAACCTTATCGGCGGTCATCGCTCCCCCTCCTTCGCGGTCCTCCGCGATCGACGTTTCTTGTGCCGCGCCACCGGCGCGATGACGCGAAGCATACACGAGATCAATCGAGGCTTTGCCCTGTCGCGGCGGTCATCACGCGCGGATCGTCGGTGTAGAGCGCCTCGACGAGGTCGGCGTGGCGGCGCAGCACGCCGCGCTGGTTGATCGAGCCCTTGTCGGTGACCTCGCCGCGATCGAGCGACAGCTCATCCTCCAGGATCATCACCCGCGTCACGCGGGAGGCCGACCCGGACGCCGCAGCGGCAAAGACCGCGAGGCGCTGCGTGATCGCCTGACGCACGGCCGGATGGGCAGCGAGCTCGGCCCTCGTCAGGCCCGCACCACCCGCAACGAGGTCGCGCATCGCCGGCAGGTACGGGACGATAAGCGCGGCGAGTTCGGACCGGTTTTCTCCGGCGATCACCGCGTCGCGCGCGAGCCCCCCCATGGCATTCACCAGCGCGCCGCGCAGCGCGCCCACGTTGACGTAGGTGCCGGTCGCCATCTTGAAGTTCTCGGCGATGCGGCCGTCGAACAGGAACCCCCGCGCGGGATCGCCGGGCACGGCGAAGCGGAACGCATCGCCGACCTTGTAGAAGCCCTCCTCATCGAATGCCGCCTCGGTCAGCGCATCGTTGCGCCAGTAGCCGGGCGAAATGTTGGGCCCCTTCAGCCGCGCCTCGAGCTTGTCGCCAAAGGGGACGAGCTTCACCGTCACGCCCTGGGCGGGGATACCGATATGGCCGGCGTGCGCCTCCGGCTCCATCCAGGACAGGGCGAACGGTCCCGTCTCGGTCGCACCGTAACCGGCACACAGGAGAAGCTGCTCGCCGAGCGTCGCCTCCGCGATCGCATTCAGCCTGTCCCACGTGTGCTGCGCCATCGCGGCGGCGGCGTACATCATCATGTGCAGCCGGGCGAAGAAGGTCCGCCGCAGCGTCTCGTCCGTCTCCATCGCGTCGACGAGCAGCTCGTACCCGGCCGGCACGTTGAAATACCAGGTCGGAGAAATGTCGCGCAGGTTGCGGATCGTCTCGCCGATCCGCTCGGGCGTCGGCTTGCCGTTGTCGATGTAGTAGGTGCCGCCATTATAGAGAACGAGGTAGAAGTCCTTGTTGCCGGCCGCCGTGTGGTGCCACGGAGCCCAGTCGACGATGACCGGCGGCTCCTCGCGCATGAAGGCGTAGCAATCGGCGACCATCTCCTGGTTCGACGCGATCACGCGGTGGGTCTGGATCGAGGCCTTGGGCGAACCCGTCGTCCCCGACGTGAAGAGGAATTTCGCCACGGTGTCCGGCCCCACCGCCCGGTAGGCGGCATCCACGGCGTCGGTGGGTTGGTGCGCGGCGAGTTCGGCGAAACTCAGCGTATCGCGTCCGGGCAGGCGGCCGCGGGTGAGTGCGACCGGGGTGTCGGCGAAGACGGCATCGAGGGCGCGGCCGAAGGGCTCGCCCTCCGCGGCGAAGACGAGGCCGGGGGTGAGCTGCGCCTTGATGTCCGAAAGCTTGATGAAGTCTTCGGAGATCAGCGAATAGGCCGGCGAGACGGCCGCGGAGGGCACGCCCACGAACTGGGCCCCCAGCGCCATCAGCGCGTGTTCGATATCGTTGCCGGAGAGGATGAGGAGCGGTCGCTCCGGCGAGAGTTCGAGATCGAGGAACGCCTGCCCCAGCCGCCGCACCGTGGCCAGACACTCGCCATAGGTGACGGTGCGCCACCCGTCCCCCTCGCGCTCGGCCATCCAGGGACGGTCGGGCGCGACGCAAGCCCAGTGGACGAGGCGCTCGGTGATGGTGTCGGGATAAGGGCCGAGCGGGTCGTCGCGCCAGACGAGTATCGTCCCGTCCGCCCTGGTCTCGTGGCGGACCTTCGGCGTCCACGTCCTGACCGGCTTCAATCGCGCCATGGCGCGCCCTCCCCGTTGGCCCATCCGGCATCCCGCCCACCACCTCGGGTTGGTCGGCCCGGCTTCTCAAATGTCCGGCCGGCTGGTACGCCTGAGCATAGAACAAGAAATTTTTTGGGAGGATCCGATGGTGGAGGCAACACGCCGTGCCGTCGTGTTCGGCCTGTCCGGCACAGTGGCGATGCCCGCGGTGCTGCGACGCGCACATGCTGCCGAAATCACCTTGCGGCTCAGTCATTTCCTTCCACCCGTCTCGGCCGCGCATCGCACGATGTTCCAGCCATGGGCCGAGAAGGTGACGGCCGATTCCGGCGGCCGGATCGACGTCCAGATCTTTCCGTCCATGCAGCTCGGCGGCCGGCCGCCCGAGTTGGTCGACCAGGTGCGCAATGGGATCGCGGATCTCGGCTGGGCGCTGCCGCACTACCAGCCCGGCCGCTATCCCCTGATGGAAACGTGGACGCTGCCGTTCCAGATCACCACCACGGTGGAGACGACCCCGGCGTTCCATGAATTCATGACCACCACAGCCGGCGACGAGTTCTCCGAAGTCGTGCCGCTCGCCTGGTGGCTGCAGACGCCCGGCATCTTCATGACCAAGGGCTTCGGCATCACCTCGGCGGCGGACCTCGCCAACAAGCGCATCCGCGGCGGCACCGAGATCATCACCCGCACGCTCACCGAACTCGGTGCCAACGGGGTGTTCTTCCCCGTCCCCGAAGCGCCGCAGAACCTTGCGACCGGCGCGATAGACGGGGTCGCGCTGCCCTACGAGATCGTGCCCGCCTTCCGCTTCCACGAGCTCGTCGACAACTTCTCCGAGCCTGAGGAAGGCGGCCGCGGCTTCTACACGCTGCCCATGCTGTTCCTGATGAACCGGCGGCGATATGAGGCCCTGCCCGACGATCTGCGCGCGGTGATCGACGCCAATGCGGGCCTGGATCTCAGCAACAAGTTCGCCGCGATCTTTCAGGAGAACGACGCGTTCGGCCGCAAGATGGCGGTGGATTCGGGCGCGGCGTTCCACACCATCCCCGCGGCGGAGATGGATCGCTGGCACGAGATCGCCCAGCCGATCTTCGACGCCTATGCCGCGGAACTCACCAGCCGGGGCTTCGACGGCGCTGCCGTGGTGAACGAGGTCGACAGCCTTGTCGAAAGCCATGGCGCCGGCTGACAGGGCCGCGTGACCGCGATGCGGGCGAGCGCGGCGGCGCTCCATCGCCGGTTGACTTGGCTCGCGCGGCTCACCGCCTCCGCGGGCGCGCTCTGTCTTTTGGGGTCGGCGATCGTGATGGTCGCCTCCATCGTCCTGCGTGGCGCGACCGGACGGCAGCTCATCGGTGACTTCGAGCTGATCTCGATGGGGAGCGCCATCGCGATCTTCCTGTTCCTGCCCTATGCGCAGGCGCGACGGGCGCACGTCACAGTGACGATCTTCACAAGCTGGCTTCCGCCGCGGGTGACGCGGGCGATCGATGCGTGCTGGGCGCTCGTCCTGGGGCTGGCCGCGGCCGTGGTCGCGGTGCAGTTGGTCGAGGGTCTTCAGGAGCAGTTCCAGTACAACAACCGCACGACGCTCCTGCGCATCCCGATGGCGGTCGCCTTCGCGCCTGCGATCCTCGGCGTCGCGTCGACCTCGCTCCTCGCGCTCGTCGACGTTCTGGCACTCGGGGCCAATCTGCCGGACGAGGCGGACGGACCGGCCGCATGAGCCCCATCGAGATCGGCCTTTCGATGATCGCGGCGCTCATCGTGCTGATGGTGCTGAGGATGCCGATCTTCCTCGCGATGGCGCTGGTCGGCGCCGCCGGATACGTGCTGCAGATCGGCTCCTATCCGCTGCTCGCCTATCTGCGGGGCAACATCGTCTCGCTGTTCGTGTCCTACGAACTCTCGGTGGTGCCGCTGTTCCTGTTGATGGGCGCGTTCGCCTCGCGGGCGCGGATGACCGAGGCTCTCTTCACCGCCGCCAACGCCTTCGTCGGCCACAAGCGGGGCGGGCTGGCGCACTCGGCGATTCTCGGGTGCGGCGCGTTCGGCGCCATCTGCGGCTCGTCGCTCGCCACCGCATCGACGATGGCGACGGTTGCTTTGCCGCAGATGAAGCGCTTCGGCTACTCCGACCGACTGGCCGCCGGAACGCTCGCCGCCGGCGGCACGCTCGGGATCCTGATACCGCCGTCGGTGGTCCTCATCATCTACGCGATCCTCACCGAGCAGAACATCGTCCACCTCTTCCTCGCCGCGACGGTGCCGGGCCTCCTCGCCGTCGCCGGCTTCATGGCGACGGTCTTCCTCCTCAGCCGCCGCTCCGGCGATGCCGCGCGGGCCGATCGTCTGCCCTGGCGTGCACGGCTCGCGGCGCTGGGGCGCGTCTGGCACATCGTCGTCATCTTCCTCGTCGTGCTGGGCGGCATCTACCTCGGCGCCTTCACGCCGACGGAGGGCGCGGCCGTCGGCGCCGTTCTGACCGGGGCGGTGGCGGTGGTGGCCGGGGGGCTCAGGTGGCGGGGCTTTGCCAGCGCGGCGGCCGAGACCGCCGGCACGACGGCCATGATCTTCGCGATCCTCTTCGGCGCGGACCTCTTCAACGTGGCACTCGCCCTGTCGCGCCTTCCGGACGAGATGGCCGCGTTCATCGGCGGGGCGGACGTCGCCCCCATCGTGATCCTCGGCGCGATCCTCCTCATCTATCTCGTGCTCGGTTGCCTCATGGATTCGCTGTCCATGATCCTCCTCACCGTGCCGATCATCTTTCCCGCCTTCATGGCACTCGATTTCGGCCTTACCGCGCAGCACCAGGCGCTCTGGTTCGGCGTGCTGACGCTGATCGTCGTCGAGCTCGGCATGATCACGCCGCCGGTCGGCCTCAACCTCTTCATCATCAAGATGGTCGCGCCGCAGATCGAAAGCCGGGACATCATGCTGGGAGCGCTGCCCTTCGTCGGCATGGAGATCTGCCGCGTGACGATCCTTGTCCTCGTCCCGCCCCTCTCCTTCGCGCTCGTCGACCTTGTCGCGGGGTGATAGTTGCGCGACCGTCAGGACAAAGGCAATCTGCGCCGCAACCCGCCAACGCACGACGTTCAAACACAATAACCGGCGCCGAAGAGCGCCGGACGAAGGGGAAGGAACCGCAATGAAGATGCGATCTCTCATCGCCACGGCTCTTGTCGCCGCGCTTCCGGGCGTCGCCTGCGCGCAGGAGGTGACGCTCTCGTTCGCCCACTGGCTGCCGCCGACCCATCCGCTCCAGCCGACCGGCTTCGAGCCGTGGATCGAGTCGATCAAGGAGGCATCCGGCGGGCGCATCGCGATCGACATCTACCCGGCGCAGCAGCTCGGCGCGGCCGCCGACCACTACGACATGGCCCGCGACGGCATCGCCGACATCGCCTGGATCAACCCCGGCTACCAGCCCGGCCGATTCCCGCTCCACGCCATCGGCGAGCTGCCGCTCATGATGTCGGACGCCAAGTCCGGCTCGCGCGCGTTCGACGCCTGGTATCGCACCTATGCGCCCGAGGAGATGAGCGACGTCTACTACTGCATGACGCACAGCCACGACCCCGGCACCTTCCACTCCAAGGAGCCGGTGCGGACGCCGGCCGACATCGCGGGCAAGAACGTGCGCCCGGCCCACGCCACGATGGCGCGGTGGGTGTCGCTGATGGGCGGCGCATCGGTGCAGGTGCCGGCGCCCGAGGCGCGCGAGGCCATCGCCAAGGGCGCGGCCGACATGATCACGTTCCCCTGGGGCTCGATCTTCATCTTCGGCATCGACAAGGAGGTGAAGCATCACCTCGACACGCCGCTCTACGTCTCGAGCCAGGCGATCGTCATGAACAAGGACATGGTCGAGGGTCTGCCGGACGATCTGCGCAAGGTGATCGATGACCACTGCACGCCGGAATGGACGGAGAAGGTCGTCTCCGGCTGGGTCGACGCCGAGGCCGCCGGCCGCCAGCGGATGATCGATGAGGGACACACCCTCTATAAGCCCACCGCCGAGGACCTCGCGGCGTGGCGCGAGTCCGCCGCCCCGCTCACCGAGGAGTGGATGGCGAGCGTCAACAAGCGCGGCATCGATGCGCAGGCCGCGTACGATGCATATGTGGCGAGCCTGCGTGAGGCGGGCGCGCTGATGGGCGAGAACTGATCCCGGCACTGCGGGCCGGAGCGGGCACGCCGCCGCGTCTCGGGACGGCGGCGGCGTGGCCGTGACCCTCGGTCAAGATCATTGGGAGCGGGCTGCGCGCCCGGATGAATGTGGCACGCTTGCTTGATCGCTTCTGCGCCGCGACGGAGGCCGTCGCCGGCCTCCTCCTGGCGCTCGTCACGGTGCTGATCGTCGCCTCGGCGGTCGGCCGATATCTCTTCACGATGCCGCTCCCGGATTCGTTCGACCTGTCGCGGCTCCTGATCGGCGCCGCCGTGATGTGGGGCTTCGCCGCGCTCGGCTATCGCGGCACGCACATCAAGGTGGAGATCCTGGCGACGGCGCTTCCCGCCCGCGGCCGGCGCGTGATGGACGCCGTCGCGTGGACGATCGTTCTCGTGTTCGTCATCCTCCTCGCGTGGAAGATGCTCGGGCGGGTGACGAGCGCCTACGCCAGCGGCGAGTCGACGTTCGACCTCCGCATCGTCGTCTGGCCGCTGATCGGGCTCATCTGGGCCGGAACGGCTGCCTCGGTCCTCACCGTCGCTGCCCGCCTCGCGCTCATCATCACGGGGCGCGGAACGCTCGACGATCCCGATGCGGTCCTCGCGAGCGACGAGGCTTCCCGCTGATGGGGAGCGATGGCGTCGCGCTCGCCGGGTTCATCGCGCTGTTCGCGATGATGGCGATCCGGGTCCCGGTCGGCGTCGCCATGGGCCTCGTCGGCGTGTTCGGCTTTGCCGCGATCCGCGGGTTCGGCCCGGCGCTGAACCTGCTGACCACGTCACCGATCCGGGTCATCGCCGACTTCAACCTCACGCTCATTCCGTTCTTCATCCTGATGGGCGTCTTCGCCACCAACTCCGGCATGAGCCGGGAGATGTTCCGCGCCGGCCAGGCCTGGCTAGGCGGGTTCCGCGGTGGCCTCGCGCTCTCCACCATCGCCGCCTGCGCCGGGTTCGCTGCGATCTGCGGCTCATCCGTGGCGACGGCCGCGACGATGACGAAGATCGCGCTGCCGGAAATGCGCCGCTTCGGCTATCCCGAAACGGTCTCCACCGGCGTGATCGCCGCCGGTGGCACGCTCGGCATCCTCATCCCGCCGTCGGTGGTGCTCGCGGTCTACGCCTACATCACCGAACAGGACGTCGGGCAGCTCTTCATCGCCGGGATCATCCCCGGCATCGTGGCGATCCTTTTCTATATGGGAGCGGTGCGCATCGCCTACCGGCGCAGCCTGCCGGAGGGCACGCCCTTCGAACTCTCCGAAGGCATCGCGTCCCTCTCGGGGATCTGGGCGGTGCTTCTCCTGTTCATCGCCGTCATCGGCGCCATCTATTTCGGCGTCGTCACACCGACCGAAGCGTCTGCCGTCGGCGCGCTGCTGACGATGGTGATCGGGATCGCCCGCGGCCGGCTCGACCGGCGCACCATCATGGAGAGCCTCACCGAGGCGCTGCGCACGTCGGTGGCGATCTACACGATCCTGATCGGCGCCATCCTGTTCGGCTATTTCCTCGCGATCACGCGCACGCCGCAAAAGATCACGGCCTATCTCACCGACCTCGATCTTGGCGCCTACGGCACGCTTGCGGCGATCCTCGGCTTGTTCCTCGTCGCCGGCTGCGTCCTCGACGCGATGGCGATGATCATCCTGATGGTGCCCATCGTCTTCCCCGTCATCCAGTCGCTGGGGTTCGACCCGATCTGGTTCGGCATCATCATCGTCGTCACGGTCGAGTTGGGCCTCATCACCCCGCCAGTCGGGATGAACGTGTTCGTCATCAACTCCATCGCGCGCGAGGTGCCGCTGCAGACGATCTTCCGCGGCATCCTGCCGTTCGTCGTGGCCGACATCCTGCGCCTCCTTCTCTACATCGCCTTCCCGGCCCTCATTCTGTTCCTGCCACGGACCATGTGATGACACCCGAACCGCCGCGCCTCGCGCATCTCGTCGACCTGAGGGTCGAGCTCGGGCCGCCGATGGAGCTTTCCGACGGCCGGGCCGGCCGGCGCCGCATCATCCCCATCGTCGGCGGCACGGTGAGCGGTCGCTTCCGCGGCCGCATCATCGACCACGGCGCCGACTGGCAGACCGTCTTCGCCGACGGCCTCGCCGAGATCGACACGCGATACGCCATCGAAACCGAGGACGGGGCGCTGATCGAGATCCGCAATTTCGGATATCGCCACGGCCCGCCGGAGGTGCTGGCCCGCCTCGCCGCGGGCGAGGATGTCGACCCGGCGCTCTACTACATGCGCACCCATCCGCGGTTCGAAACGGGCGCGCCGGCCTATCGGCACCTCAACCGGATGATCTGCATCGGCACCGGCGCGCGTGAGGCCACTGCCGTGCGCATGCACATCTACGAGGTGCTATAGCGATCGCCGCCGTGCTCCAGACGTTCCGGCCCCGGACGCACCCCGGCCGTTTGCGAAGCAGTCGTCAGCTGCCGAGCCCCAGCGCGCGGATCGCGTTCTCCTTCAGGATGAGGTCGTGCACCTCCTCACGAAAGCCGGCCTCCTTGAAGTCGGCGATCCACACCTCGGGGTCGATCAGCGGAAAGTCCGACCCGAACAGCATTTTGCGCTTCAGCTGCGTGTTGGCGAACTGGACGAGCTGCGGCGGGAAATATTTGGGCCGCCACCCCGACAGGTCGATGTAGACGTTCGGCTTGTGGAGGCACACCGACAACGCCTCGTCCTGCCACGGCCACGACGGATGCGCGATGATCACCGTCATGTCCGGAAAGTCGGCGGCGACATCATCGAGATGCATGGGGTTCGAATATTTGAGCCGCAACCCGCCGCCGCCCGGCATCCCGGTGCCGATCCCCGAATGACCGCTGTGGAACAGCGCCGGCAGCTTGTGCTCGGCGATCACCTCGTAGAGCCGGTAGGCCATCCTGTCGTTCGGGAAGAACCCTTGCAGCGTCGGATGGAATTTGAAGCCCTTGATGATCCCGCCCTCGATGAGATCGCGCGCCTCGCGCACGCCCATCATGCCCTTGTGCGGATCGATCGAGGCGAAGGCGATCATGATGTCGGCATTGTCCGCCGCCGCCTGCGCCACCTCGTCGTTGGAGATACGGCGGTTGCCAATCTCGGCCTCCGAATCGACGCAGAACATCACGAGGCCGATCTTCTTCTCGCGGTAGCGCGCGATCGTGTCCGCGATCGTCGGCCGGCCCTCCGACTTGAAGTAACGGTTGGCCGCCTCCTCGTACGGTTCCCAGAATGCGTCGACCGGCTGGCGGCACGAGCGCTCCGCGTGGGTGTGGACGTCGATGGCGATCAGGTCTTCCGTCTTCAACTGTCCCCTCCCTCGCGCGTGACCTTGCCCTTGCCCTCCTTGAGGAAGTCGCGCAGGCGCGCTTGCGTGTCCGGCGCGGCGGCGGCGAAGGCGGCCGTGAGCGACTCGGTGAAGAGCCCGGCATCGGCGGCGCTGGCGGCGATGCGTGGCAAGGCCTGAATGATCGCGAAGTTGCTCTCCGGCGCGTTGCGCGCGATGCGGCGGGCAAGGTCCAGACCGCGCGCGCGGCCTTCCCCCTCGCCGACGAGATAGTGGGTGAGGCCGACCGCCTGCCCCTCCTCGGCCCCCAGCGTGCGGCCGGTGAGCATCAGATCCATCACCCGGTGCGCGCCGATGAGCCGGCTGATCCGCACCGATCCACCGCCGCCGACGAAGAGCCCGCGCTGCCCCTCCGGCAGACCATAATAGGCGCTCGCCTCGGCAACGCGCACATGGGTGGCGGCGGCAAGCTCGACCCCACCGCCAATGGCGGCCCCTTGCAGCACGCTGACGACAGGAATGGCGCCATATTCGATCGAGTGGAACGCCGCGTGCCAGGTGCGCGAATGGGCGACCTGCTCCATGGGCGTCATCGGCTCGATCAACTCGGAAAGGTCGAGCCCGGCACAAAAGTGCGGGCCTTCGGCGCACAGGACCCCGGCCTTCACGCCTTCGGGCGGGTCCGCGAAGAACCCGCCGAGCGCTCGCACCGTCGACAGGTCGAGCGCGTTGCGCTTTTGCGGGCGCGCGAGGGTGAGGATGGCGACATCGCCGTCGATTTCCAGCTTTAGGGAGGCGGGAAGCCCACTCATACGCCGGGCCCCCGACCCGCGCCGCGGCTCACGGCAGCACCGCAGCGTCCGCCTTGCGGCGCAAAAGCTCGATCAACACCGCGTCGCGCGCGGCGACGATCTCGGCCCGCTCGCGCCCGCCCCGCGCGTCCGCGACGCCCGCCGCGATCGCCTCCGTCAGGCCCGGATCGTCGGACGGCGCGCCGAGATCGTCCCACATGGCGCGCGTCGCGGCGCCGAGCGGGCTGTTGAGAAGCCCGCGAATCCCCGCGCTGCCACCCGACAGATCGAGGTTCATGAACGGGCCGAGAAGCGCCCAACGCAGTCCCGGCCCGTGGGCGATGGCCGCGTCGATGTCGGCAACGCTCGCGACCCCCTGCTCCGCCAGATGGAACGCTTCACGCCACAGCGCCGCCTGCAAGCGGTTCGCCACGTGGCCCCGAACCTCCTTCTTGAGGTGGATCGGATGCTTGCCGATGGTCCGAAAGAACGCCATCGCCGTGTCGATCGCGGCCGCCGAGGTCCTCACCCCGCCTGCGACCTCCACCAAGGGGATGAGGTGGGGCGGGTTGAACGGGTGCGCGAGGACGATCCGCTCCGGATGGTGTGCGCATGCATCCTGGAATTCGCTGACCATGATGGTCGACGAGCTGGAGGCGATGACGGCATGGGGCGGAGCCGCCGCGTCGAGGACGGCGAAGAGGTCCCGCTTGATGGCGCGATCTTCCGGCCCGCTCTCCTGCACGAAGTCGGCGTGCTCGACGGCCTCCGCGGCGTTCGAGGCAAATGTCAGCCGGCCCGGATCGGCAGCGGGGCGAAGGCCGATGGCTTCCAGCGAGGGCCAGTGCGCCGCGACGCTCGCGCGCAACCGCTCGGCCGCCCCATCGCCCGGATCGCTTGCGGTGACATCGAGCCCTGCGGCGAGAAACGCGCTGGCCCAGCTCGCCCCGATCAGACCGGTGCCGATCACCGCCACGCGCTCGACCTGCCGCCCCACGGCACCCTCCCAAGCCCTCGTCGTTTTTGGATATAGCGCTTCGCGCAGGATGTCGATTTTCCGCGGGGCAGCTGCTGATCCTGCCCCGAAAAAGTGGATGGGGTTATGCCGACGCGGCAAGGACCTCTCGGTAGGCCTCGGCAGTGTATTGGACGCCGCGATCGCTGTGATGAATGAGGCCGATGCGTGCCGCGGTGATCGGCCCGACACTCGGCATCGTCTGCAGGCGGCGCGGCGCCTCGGCCGACTTCGACATCTCGGCAATCTTCGGTTTCAACGCGTTGATCTGGCTCGTCAAGTGCGCGATCTGCTCAAGGAGCATACGGCAGATGGATCGACCCAGATCAGGAATGCCAGCGTCGGGATTTTCGATGACTTCGGCAAGACGCGACACGTAGCCGATCCCTTCGGGGGCGACGAGTCCGAACTCGTAGAGATGCGATCTAAGCGTATTCACGGCCTCAGTTCGTTGTTTCACGAGCTGCTCGCGGGTGCGGAATGCGATCGCCCGCGCGTGCTGATCCGCCGATTTCGGCGTGACGAAGCGCATGGTCGGACGCTGTGCGGCCTCGACGATCGCCTCGGCGTCCGCCGCATCATTCTTCTGCCGCTTGATGAACGGCTTCACGTAGTGCGGCGCGATAAGCCGGACTTGATGACCGTGCCGCGCCATGTCCCGCGCCCAGTTGTGCGCGCCGGCACACGCCTCCATCGCGGCCATGCAGGGCCGATGCTCCGCCATGAACCGTGCGAACCGCATGCGCGACAGCTTCTTGCGGAACACGATCGACCCGTTCGCCGCGGCGCCATGCAGCTGGTAAACGTTCCTCGCCAGATCGACGCCGATGATGACCGCTTCGTTCATGGATGCCGTCTCCCCTGGGACTGTGCTTCGACATCGCAGCCTGGCAATTGCGATGCCGGCGGAGGGTGAGAGCGGCATCCACCCCCTCTCATGTGAATCCTGCCCGGCTTGCAAGTAATGCTTGGTATCGGCCAGGCAATGAAGTGCGTGGAGGGAGGCCTCGCACGCAATTCATCTTTCGTGGGGGACCCACGTCATATGACGCAGGAGGTCTCAGGCGGATCGGGAGATCACCAGACCGTTCTCGTCGACGATGAGCCGGTAGGCACGGCCGCCGTAGTAGAACGTCAATCGCCAGCGCCCACTGTCGGCGCCCGTTCCGATCTCGAACCGTGACGTGATGCTCCCAGCGCGCATGGCGTCTTGAACCTGTGAAACCGGTAAGCCGAACGCCTCTCCGAGAAGTTCGGCGGGGACAACGAAACCATCACCATCACGCTCGATGGCTGCGATCCGCGGCCCTTTAGGGCCAGCACTTCGAGGTAACAGTCTCGTTGTCATCTCATCGTCCTCCTTCCGCTGGTTCAGGCCGGGACGCGCCGGGGTAGCGCGATGTCGGCGAGCGTCGAGCGGTCTAGGTCTGCGATGAATGCCGCCTCGGCACGCCGGAGACGGACCTTCAGCCGGCACTGGCCTTCGATCGTGCATTCGTTCCCGCCGTTGGGGGCGAAGCATTCGACCAGCGGCTGACCCTCTTCCAGGAGCCGGACGATCGCGCCGAGGCGGATCTCTCCCGCCGGGACCGCGAGCGACGCACCACCACCCCCGCCGCGGCGGGTCTCGATCAAACCGCCCCGCGCGAGACGCTGCATGATCTTCGCGAGATGATTGCGCGAGATCCGAAACTCGTTCGCCAGTTCGGCCGTGGAGAAGGCCCGATCGGGATCACTCGCCATGCGCATGAGCATGCGCAGCCCGTAGTCGGTGAAGGATGTGAGGCGCATCTGTCGCCGGCTCCCGCTAATCGGTATTTACAATACCTATTCGAAGTTCTAGTTTCATTGCAAGCTTACGTTCGGGAGTGGACATGATCGGGCACGAGGTGAAGCCGCAAATCAGCTCGGCGCGGCCGCAGATGACAGCCACCATCATGGAGCAGACAGCGCTTGACGAGGGCGTCCTGCGCGAACTCGTCGAACGGTTCTACGGCAAGGTACACACCGATCCGCTTCTTGGTCCGATCTTCGACGCGCGTGTCGCTGACTGGGACCGGCACCTGGAGCGGATGGTGCATTTCTGGTCGTCGGTGGCGCTCATGACCGGCCGCTATCACGGCCAACCCGTGCCTGCGCATACGCCCCTCCCCGTGGACGCATCACACTTCAATCGCTGGCTCGACCTGTTTCGCGAGACCGCGCGCGAAGTCTGCACGTCGGCTGGCGCGCATCATCTCGTCGAGCGTGCCGAACGCATCGCGCGGTCACTTCTCATCGCTGTGGAGCTCAACAAGGCTCACACCGACGCCGCGCCCTCCGTCCCTCCGCTCTCAAAAGATGGTCGCGATGCATAGGCGCATCCGCTTCTCCGATCGGTTCACCCGGCAAGAGAAAAGCCGCGAAGAGAGGCGCTGCGGCCAGGGAGCAGATCATGGAGGCGATCCGGATCGTCGCCGGAATACGTGCCGGTGCGTCCTGCGCACTTGCTGAAATCACCCGAGCCGACATAGGGAGGCTGCGCACATGGCTTGCGCGAAAACCATCGACATCGCGCGGGTCTACGACGCCCCGAAGGACACGACCGGAGCCCGCCTTCTCGTGGATCGCGAATGGCCGCGCGGGGTGAAGAAGGCCGAGCTTGACCACGATGAGTGGATCCGCGACGTGGCGCCGTCGAAGACGCTGCGCCAATGGTTCGACCACGACCCGAAGAAGTGGACAGAGTTCCGCGAGCGCTATCTCGCCGAACTCGGCAGCAACCCCGGTGGCGTATCGCGCTGCCTCGAGTGGTGCCGCAAGGGGCCGGTGACGCTGCTGTTCGCCGCCAAGGACCGCGAGCACAATCAGGCCGTCGTCCTGCGGGAGTATTTGAGCGATCAGACGAAAACGGGGGTTTCATGAACCCGGACCGATCCGTCCTGCACACGCCGCTATGCGACTTGCTCGAGTGCGATCTGCCGATATTGCTGGCGGGCATGGGTGGCGTGGCTCGCGCGGAGCTCGCGGCGGCCGTGGCAAAGGGGGGCGGCTTTCCCACGCTCGGCATGGTGCGGGAAGCGCCCGATCTGATCGAGACCGAAATCAAAGCCCTCCGTGCGGCAACGGATTGCGCGTTCGCCGTGAACCTGATCCCGGCGGCCACCGACCCCGACTTGCTCGATGCACAGATCGAGCGCTGTCTCGATCTCGGCGTCCGCGCCTTCTCCTTCTTCTGGGACGTCGTCCCGGAAGCGGTCGGGAGGGTCAAGTCAGCCGGATGTCGGCTCATCCATCAGGTCGGAACGATCGAGGCCGCACGGGCAGCCGTGGCGGAGGGAGCCGATGTGCTGATCGCGCAGGGGCTGGAGGCCGGCGGCCATGTGCATGGTCGGACGGCCGCTTTCGCGCTCGCCGCCCGAGTTCTGGCGGAAACGCGGCTGCCCGTTGTCATTTCCGGCGGCATCGCAGACGGTGAGGGCCTCGCCGACGCGCTCGACCTGGGCGCGGCCGGCGTGCAGTGCGGCACGGCGTTCCTCGCGACCGTCGAGGCCTTTGCACACGATTATCACAAGATGAGAATCGTGAAATCCGATGGGTCGGATACGCTCCTCACCGACGCGTTCGTCTTGAACTGGCCCCGTGGCGCAGCGGTGCGCGTCTTGCGCAATAGCGTGACCGACGCACTCGGCGAGCACCTGCTCGGCCACGATCCCGATGCCCTGCCGTGCGAGCCTATCGCCTGGGACGAAGGCGTTCCGAGACTGCGCTTCAGCACGGATTCGCCCTTGCGCACGACAACGGGCAACCTCGAAGAGATGGCGCTCTACGCCGGGCAGGGCGCCGGACGAATCGGTGAGGTGGTGCCCGCCGCGGTCCGTCTGAACCGGATTGCCGACGAAGCCGCGACACTGCTCGCGCAACGTCGTTCGGTGCGGAACGTCGAGAAAGGAACCGCATGAACGTGGCCGGCCGGTTTCAAAGCCACCATCCGTCGCCCTCGTGCCTCGCCACGAAGCTGGCTCCGAACTGTTTCGATTCACTCTGTCTGGATCGCCGCCATGCCCACGATGTCGCGTGCTGGCGACGGGCCGAACGCGCGCACAGCGACTGCACGATAGGGACCTCGCCGCTATCGTCGGCACGCGTCGCACGCCTCGCACGCGGGCGAGCGCATCGTTCTTCCTGCTGAGGTCGCATCGATCGGCACGCCCCTTCGGTTCCTGCCACTGGACTGACCATGGCCACGACAAGTGCAAGCCGCGCCTGGACTGGGCCGGCGCTTTTCTCCTACGGGTTCCGGCCGTTCTTCATGGGCGGCGCGTTCTGGGGCGCGCTGATGGTCGCGCTTTGGGTGCCCTGGTTCAAAGGCGTTTTCATCCTCCCATCGGCGTTGCCGCCGGTTGCGTGGCACGTCCACGAGCTCCTTTTCGGTATGATCGCTGCCGTGATCGCGGGCTTCCTTCTGACCGCGATCCCGAACTGGACCGGGCGGCTACCGGTTGCGGGCTGGCCGCTCGTCGGCCTCTTCGTCTTGTGGGTCACTGGCCGGCTGGCCGTGGCGGTGTCCGCTATCATCGGGCTCGCTCCCGCCCTTGGCATCGCGCTCCTGTTTCCGCTGGCAATGATCGTGCTCGCGGTGCGCGAGATCGTCGCCGCCGGCAACATGCGCAATCTCGTGGTCGTCCTGTTCCTCGGCATCTTCGCCACGGGCGAAGCCGTCTTCGCTTTGGAGATCGTGACCCACACTTATCCCGTGTTCGGCCAGCGGATCGCCATCGGAGCGGCGCTGATGCTGGTCATGCTGATCGGCGGACGGATCACGCCGAGCTTCACCACGAATTGGCTTAAGAAGCAGGGGGCGACGCGGCTTCCCTCTCCTTTCGGTCGGTTCGACAAACTGGCGCTGCTTTTCGGCGCTGCGGGCGTGACCGCCTGGGTGGTCGAGCCAGCCGTCGATGGCCGGTGGAGCGGGGTCCTGCTGCTCCTCGCCGCTGCGCTTCAGGTCGCGCGTCAGGCGCGCTGGCGGCCGTTCGCCACGTTGCGCGAGCCGCTGCTTGCGGTCCTGCACGCCGGCTATCTCTTCATTGCGGCCGGTTTCGTGATCGCCGGGGTCGGCTCCCTGTCCGCCCAGCCCCATATCGCTCATGGCGCCGTACATGCCTGGACGATCGGCGCCATCGGGCTGATGATCCTCGCCGTCATGACCCGCGCCAGTCGTGGCCACACAGGTCAGGCGCTGACCGCGCCGCCCTCGACGGTGGCTCTCTACCTGGCGGTCGCGGCGGCTGCGCTTCTGCGCGTCCTCGCCAGTTTCATCCCGGCGCTGATGGGCCCGTTCCTGTCGCTGTCCGCCGGACTGTGGGTGATGGCATTCGCCGGATTCGCGCTGCTCTACGGTCCGATGCTGCTGTCCGCACGAAAGAGCGAGTAATGCCGGGCGGCTGGGGCGACACCTAAAGCGCGGTGTCCATCGTCGCTCTCGTCCGGCTCATCGTGCCGCTCTCCGCATCCCGGGACCGTTCGCCGATCGCTTCGACAAGCCAGTCCAGCAACAGCGATGCGTCCGGCGGGATCGCTTCGGCCACCCCTTCGGTAAATTCTTCAAACGCGGGGAGATTGAGGGCATTGAGGCCGACGAGGACCGGCAGGTCCGCCTCCAATGCCTTTGCGATCGCCATGCGAAAGCCGCGTCCCTGCGCTTCGTGCTTGCCGAACTTGTTGATGAGAAGAGCGTCGGCCTCGCCGTCAAGACGGGCTTCGACCAGCGCGACCGCTGTCTCCAGCGCGTTCGGGTCGAGGCGGCAGCCTCTCGACGCGTCTCCGAGGTCCTGGGAGATTCGCAGGACCGGACCGTCGGGCAGCACGGCGATGTCCATGTCGCAAGGCCGTCGATCGTCACGCTCGGTGTTGATCTGAACCGTGCCGCATGGACGAAAGCCTCGCGCGACGAGCGTCCCGGCAAGACGGGACAGGAGCAGATCGGTATCGCCTCTGCCTCGGGCCATCGTGTACGCAATCTTCATCGGCCAAAATCCTGATTCCGAGTGCCCCGTCACCCGCGACGGACGCACTCCGTCATCCGCTAGAGGTCCTCCTCGCGCCGGCGGATCATGTTGCTCCGCAGGACCGCGAGGTCGTTCTCGGTCAACCTTGCCCGTGCCATCGGCAGCACGATGGCGTTCTCGACGATCAGATGCCGGCGCAACAGCGACGCGAATACCCGTTGCAACTCGGCTTCGCCGGGCGTTGCACGGCGCCGCTCCTCATGCATGGCACGCAGCGTGGCGAGCAGAGCGGGGATCATCTTCTTCAGCACGCGATGTTCGGCCTCCACGCGGCGAAGCGTGGTCTCGATGTCGTCCTCCGGCTCGCAGCGCGCGGCGAGCAGCTCGCGCAGGTCATCGTCCTCGTCCTGGATCAGGAGGCCGACCTCGCGGTCGAGAAACCGCAACAGGTCGCTGACGACCACAGGATCGGGCATCTCGCTGGCCGCGACCATCTCCACGACCTCGCACATTGCCCGCATGCGCATGTGGCCTTCCTTGATGAAATCGAGCGGGTTCTCCAGCAGCCTGAGATCCGTGGGGTCGCGCGCCGGGCTCCCGCAACGGAGGTTGTGAAGCGCCCGCTTCATCTCACTCGTCCGCCTTGGCCGAACCGATATCGGCTCCGGTGATCTCGGCCGACGCGACGAGCTGCGCCACGAACGTCTTCGCCGCGCGCGCCCAGGCCGCCTTCTCCATCGCCTCGGCTATCTTCGGGCGGACCGTCTCGAACGGAAGCATCGCCCCCTCGGCCAGGGCATCGAGCCGGATCACGTGCCAACCATGGCGCGTCAGCACCGGCGCTGGTGTGATTTCGCCCTCGCCGAGCGGGCGCAGCGCGGCCTCGAACTCGGGCACCGTGTCGCCCGGCCCGAGCTGTCCGAGCGCCCCGCCGGCGGTCTTCGAGCCACAATCACTGTGCGCAGCCGCAAGACGGGGAAAGCCGCCCGGGTCGGCGACGGCGCGCTGCGCAAGATCGGCCGCGCGGGCATGAGCAGCCGTGCGCGCGGCCTCGTCGCGGGGGTCGCAGGCGCACAGGATGTGCGAAACCTCCCAAAGCGGCGGCGAGCGGAACCGCCCCGGATCCCGCTGCCACTCCGCCCGAACCTCCGCCTCGGTGGGCGTCGCCGTCGTCACCGCGGCTTCGAGGACCTCACGAATGAGGGCCTCGTCCTCCGTCTCGAAGCGGCCCGGCCCGACCTCGGCCGGGTCGGGGCGCAGACCGCGCCGCCGGGCCTCCTGCAGGAGCAGGGTGCGCATGGCGACCGCGTTGGCCGCGTTGCGCCAGGCACGGCCCGGCTTGCCTTTCGGCGCCGGATGGTGCTGGGCCTCCGCGGCGACGAGCCGGCGGGGGACGACCTCGCCGTTGACCACCAGATCGGGAAACAGGTCGGCCATCGATCTACTCCGCCGGATAGCGCGTCGCCTGACGGCGCGAGCGCACGATCTGGTAGCCCTTTCGCGCGAAGAGGAAGCGGAAGGGCGCCGCAAAGCCCGACAGGATGTGCACGAGGCGGGTGAAGGGGAAGACGAGAAAGATCGTCAGCCCCAGCACGATATGCGCCTTGTAGATGAGCGGCACGTCGGCGATGTGCTCGGCGGCGTCCCACTGGAAGGTGAAGATGCCCTGCGCCCACGCCATGAACTTCAGCACCTCGCCATGCTCGGCGGTGAGGATGGAATAAGGCACGCTGATGAGCCCGAGCCCGAGCTGGGTGATCAGCATCAACAGGATCGCGATGTCCCAGAAGCTCGACGTCGCGCGGATACGCGGGTCGCTCAGCCGGCGGTGCGCCAGCATCAGGCCGCCGACGATGGCGACGACGCCCGCGATGCCGCCGGCGATCGCGGCGAGGAGCTGCTTGGCTTCGGCATGAACGCCGATGGCTTCGTAGATCTGGTGGGGCACGAGCAGACCGAAGAGGTGCCCCAGGAAGATGAACAGAACCCCGGCGTGAAACAGCACCGAGCCGACCATCAACTGCCGGCGGCGCAGGAGCTGGCTGGACGACGACTTCCAGGTGAAGGGATCGCGCTCGTAGCGGGCCACCGAGCCGATGAACAGCACCGCGAGGGCGATGTAGGGATAGATGCCGAACAGGACGTTATTCATCTCTACCTCCGTGGCACGGCGGCTGCGCCGGCAGCAGGGCCGGCCGGCCCGTCCATTCGAGCGAGGACGTCGCGCATCTGGGGGCAGCCGGCATTGGGATCGGGCCCGAAGCGGACCTCGCTTTCCTCCCAGACCGCATCGAGCGCCTCCAGGTCGTCCGGGGCGACATCAGGTTCCTGCAGCAGTTCGGCCACCGTCGCGCGGTCGCCAGACGTGCCGGCCAGTTGCACGAGCGCGGCGAACGCGGCCGCATAGTCGCACTCACGCCGCGCGAGGCGGGTGTTGAGCGCTTCCAGGATGTGCGCCGCGTCGGTGAGGATCCCACGAACCTCGGCTGAAGGGCGCATCGAAAGGAACTCAAGAAGGACCGGCAGGTGATCCGGCAGCTCGCTGGTCGCCGGTTCGAAACCACCGGCTCGGTAGGTCTCCAGCAGCGAGACCATCGCACTCCCCCTGTCCCGGCTTTCGCCGTGAACATGCTCGAACAGGTTGAGCGACAGCGTGCGCGAGCGGTCGAACAGCATGACGTACCGTTCCTGAAGCTCGTAGATATCGCGGCCCGCGAGCGCCTCGACGAGTGGGCGAAGCGCTCTGCGCGCTGCGGCGGTCAGGCGGGTGTCGGAGGCGAGGACGGCGCCGATTTCGGGCATGGCGTCCTTGAGTTCGGCTGTCGGATAGCTGAGGACCAGCGACAGCGCCTTGAGTGAGCGGTCCATCACCGCACCTCTTCGGGCATTTTCAGCGGGCGCTTGCCGCCGCCGAAGAGCGATCCCCGGGAGGTGCCCGAGGAACAGCCGTTGCCGTCGGTGAAGCCGCAGCCGCCGCGCAGATCGTAGGCGTCCTCGACCTGCTCGCGATGCGTCGTCGGGATCACGAAGCGATCCTCGTAGTCGGCGAGGGCCATGATCTTGTACATGTCCTCGATCACCGCGCCGGAGAGGCCGACGCGGGTGGCGATGGCCTCGTCGATCACCCCCTCGACGGACTTGGAGCGCATGTAGGCGCGCATCGCCAGCATCCGCTCCAGCGCGCGGGCGATGGGTTTTTCGTCGCCCGCCGTGAGCATGTTGGCGAGGTAGCGCAGCGGGATGCGCAGGTTCCTGACGTCGGGCATCGCGCCGTCCATGCCGATCGCACCCGCAGCAGCGGCGTTCTGGATCGGTGACAGCGGCGGGATGTACCAGACCATCGGCAGCGTCCGGTATTCGGGATGCAGCGGGAAGGCGACTTTCCACTCCATCGCCATCTTCCAGATCGGGCTGTTCTGCGCCGCCTCGATCCAGTCCTGCGAGATGCCCGCCTCGCGCGCCGCCTTGATGACCGAGGGGTCGCGCGGGTCGAGGAACACGCCGAGCTGCGCGTCGTAAAGGTCCATCGTCTCGGCGGCGCTGGCGGCTTCCTCGATCCTGTCGGCGTCATAGAGGATCACGCCGATATAGCGGATGCGCCCGACGCAGGTTTCCGAGCAGACCGTTGGGTTACCGCTCTCGATCCGCGGATAGCAGAGCGTGCACTTCTCCGACTTGCCGGTCGACCAGTTATAATAGACTTTCTTGTACGGACAGCCGGACACGCACATGCGCCAGCCGCGGCATTTCTCCTGGTCGATGAGGACGATGCCGTCCTCCTCCCGCTTGTAGATCGCGCCGGAGGGGCACGACGCCGCGCAGGCCGGATTGAGACAGTGCTCGCACAGCCGGGGGAGATACATCATGAAGGTGTTCTCGTATTCCCCGTAGATCTGCTTCTGGATACCCTCGAAGTTGTAGTCCTGCGAACGCTTGGAGAATTCACCGCCGAGAATTTCCTCCCAGTTCGGCCCCTTCTCGATCTTCTCCATTCGCTCGCCGGTGACCTTCGAACGGGGGCGCGCCGTCGGGACGGCCTCCATTTCGGGTGCCGACTTCAGGTGGTCGTAGTCGAAATCGAACGGCTCGTAGTAGTCGTCGATCTCCGGCAGTGACGGGTTGGCGAAGATGTTTGCCAGGATGCGCCACTTCGAACCCTGCTTGGGCTGAAGCTTGCCCGAGCGGGTCCGGACCCAGCCGCCGTTCCAGCGCTCCTGGTTCTCCCAGTCCGTCGGATAGCCGGTGCCCGGCTTGGTCTCGACGTTGTTGAACCAGGCGTATTCGACGCCGTCGCGGCTCGTCCAAACGTTCTTGCAGGTGACCGAGCAGGTGTGACAGCCGATGCACTTGTCGAGGTTGAGCACCATGCCGATTTGCGCGCGAACCTTCATTCCGCTGCCTCCTTGTGCGCGGCTTCGCGGTCGAGCCAGTCGACCCTCTGCATCTTCCGGACAACGACGAACTCGTCGCGATTGGACCCCACGGTGCCGTAGTAGTTGAAGCCGTAGGACTGGTGGGCGTAGCCGCCGATCATGTGCGTCGGCTTCAGCACGGCGCGGGTGACCGAATTGTGGATGCCGCCGCGCTTGCCGGTCTTCTCGGAGCCCGGCGTGTTCACGATCTTTTCCTGCGCGTGGTACATGAAGGTCGTTCCGTCCTTCATGCGCTGCGAAACGACCGCCCGCGCCGTCAGGGCGCCGTTGGTGTTGTAGAGCTCGACCCAGTCATTATCGACGATGCCGGCCTTGGCCGCGTCGTGCTCGGAGATCCAGATCACCGGACCGCCGCGATTCAGCGTCAGCATCAGGAGGTTGTCGGTGTAGGTCGAGTGGATGCCCCATTTCTGGTGCGGCGTGATGAAGTTCAGCACCACATGCGGCTTGTCCCTGTCGGTGTGGACGGCATCGGTGATCGTCTTGAGGTCCACCGGCGGGCGGTAGGACACGAAGCCCTCGCCGAACGCGCGCATCCACAGATGGTCCTGATAGAGCTGCTGGCGACCGGTCAGTGTGCGCCAGGGGATCAGCTCGTGGACGTTGGTGTAGCCGGCATTGTAGCTGACCTTCTCGCTCTCGATGCCCGACCAGGTGGGCGAGGAGATGATCTTGCGTGGCTGCGCGGCGATGTCGCGAAAGCGGATCTTGTTGTGGTGTTCACCTTCGGCGAGGTGAGCATGAGCACGTCCCGTCGTCTTGCCGAGCGCTTCCCATGCCTTGACGGCGACTTCCCCGTTCGTCTCGGGCGCCAGCATCAGGATCACCTCGGCCGCGTCGATGGCTGTGTCGATGACAGGCCGGCCCCTCGCCGCGCCGTCGTGCCGCTCGCCGTTGAGCGCCTTGAGCGCGGCGACCTCGTCCTCGGTGTTCCAGGTGATGCCCTTGCCGCCGTTTCCGAGCTTGTCCATCAGGGGCCCGAGCGCGGTGAACCGGTCGTAGATCGCGCCGTAGTCCCGTTCGACAGCGATGTAGTTCGGCGCCGTCCTGCCGGGGATCAGCTCGCATTCGCCCTTCTTCCAGTCCTTCACCTGATCCTGGGCGATCTCGGCCGGGGTGTCGTGCAGGATGGGCAGGGCGACGATGTCGGTTTCCTGTCCGAGATAGCCCGGCACGACCGCCTGGAACGTTTTGGCGATGGCCTTGAAAATCTCCCAGTCGGACTTTGATTCGTAGGCCGGATCCACGGCCGCCTGCAGCGGGTGGATGAAGGGGTGCATGTCGGAGGTGTTGAGGTCGTCCTTCTCGTACCAGCTCGCCGTCGGCAGGACGACGTCGGAGTACACGCAGGTCGTCGACATGCGGAAGTCGATGGTCACGAGGAGGTCGAGCTTGCCGCGCGGACCGTCCGGATGCCACTTCGCTTCCCTGGGCAGTTGTCGGCCTTCCTCGCCGAGGTCCTTGCCCATGACGCCGTTGTCGGTGCCCAGGAGGTGCTTGAGGAAGTATTCGTGCCCCTTGCCGGAGGAGCCGAGCAGGTTCGAGCGCCAGACGAAGAGATTGCGCGGCCAGTTCGCCGGATCGTCCGGGTCCTCGCAGGCCATCTCCAGCGCGCCGGACTTCAGCTGCGCGGCGACGTAGGACGCAGCGTCCTGGCCGGCCGCCTTCGCCGCCCTCGCCACCTCCAGCGGGTTCGTCTTGAGTTGCGGGGCCGACGGCAGCCAGCCCATCCGCTCGGCGCGGATGTTGTAGTCGATGAGGCTGGCGTCCCAGTCGCCCTCGGGAGCGGTGGGCGACAGGATCTCGCCGGCGGTCAGCGTCTCATAGCGCCACTGGTCGGTGTGGGCGTACCATGCCGAGGTCGAGTTCATGTGCCGTGGCGGGCGCGCCCAGTCGAGCGCGAAGGCCAGCGGCTGCCAGCCGGTCTGCGGACGCAGCTTCTCCTGGCCGACATAGTGGGCCCAGCCACCGCCGGACTGGCCGACGCAGCCGCACATCACCAGCATGTTGATGACGCCGCGATAGTTCATGTCCATGTGGTACCAGTGGTTCATCGCCGCGCCGATGATGATCATGGACCGGCCACGGGTCTTTTCAGCGTTCTGCGCGAATTCCCGCGCGACATGGATGATCTTGTCGGCCGCCACGCCGGTGATCTTCTGGGCCCAGGCCGGCGTGCCGGGCATGTCCTCCTCGTAGGACGTAGCGACCCAGTCGCCGCCGAGCCCGCGGTCGAGACCGTAGTTGGCGCAGAAGAGGTCGAACACGGTCGCGACGCATTCGCGCCTGCCGTCGATCTCGACGACCTTCACCGGCACGTTCCGCGTCAGAACGTTCGGCCGCTTGTCACCGGTCGAGAAGGCCTCGGTGGCGTCCGCGCCGAAATAGGGAAAGTCGACGCCGACGACGTCGTCATGATCGGTGTCGAGAATGAGCGACATCCTGAGCCGCGTTTCGGCGCCGCCGGCCCGCTCTTCCAGGTTCCATGCGCCCTGTTCGCCCCAGCGGTGGCCGATGGATCCGTTGGGCACGACGAGATCGCCGGTGGTCTCGTCGATCGCGACCGTCTTCCACTCGGAATTGTTGGTCTCACCCGGCTTTCCGCCGAGGTCGCCGGCGCGCAGGAAGCGGCCCGGGGCGAGGCGGCCGTCCTTTTCCTCCAGCTTCACCAGCATGGGGAAGTCGGAATACCGGCGGCAATAGTCCTCGAAATAGTCGACCTGCCGGTCGAGGTGGAACTCGCGCAGGATGACGTGGCCGAACGCCATCGCCAGCGCGGCGTCTGTGCCCTGCTTCACGTTGAGCCAGACGTCGCCGAACTTGGCCGCCTCGGAGTAGTCCGGGCAGATCACGGCGGACTTCGTGCCCTTGTAGCGCACCTCGGTGTAGAAGTGGGCGTCCGGTGTCCGGGTCTGCGGAACGTTCGAGCCCCAGAGGAGCAGGTAGCCGGCGTTGTACCAGTCGGCGCTTTCGGGCACGTCGGTCTGCTCGCCCCACGTCATCGGCGACGCCGGCGGCAGGTCGCAATACCAGTCGTAGAAGCTCATGCAGACGCCGCCGATAAGGCTGAGATAGCGTGAGCCTGCTGCGTAGGAGATCATCGACATCGCCGGGATGGGCGAGAAGCCGAAGACGCGGTCGGGTCCGTAGGTCCTGGCGGTGTAGGCATTGGCGGCGGCGACGATCTCGGTCGCCTCTTCCCAGGTCGCCCGCACGAAGCCGCCCTTCCCGCGAGTCTGCACATAAGACGCGCGAAGGGCGGGATCGTTCTGGATGGCGCTCCACGCCTCGATCGGCCCCTGCGTCTCGCGCAACTCCCGCCAGACCTTCATCAGCCGACCGCGCACCAGCGGATGCTTCACGCGATTGGCCGAGTAGAGGTACCAGCTGTAGGAAGCACCGCGCGAACAACCGCGCGGTTCGTGGTTCGGCAAGTCGGGGCGGGTCCGTGGATAGTCGGTCTGCTGGGTCTCCCAGGTGACGATCCCAGACTTGACGTAGATCTTCCACGAGCAGGAACCGGTGCAGTTCACCCCGTGCGTGGAACGCACGATCTTGTCGTGGCGCCAGCGGTTTCTGTAGGTCTCCTCCCAGTCGCGATTCTCGCGCGTGACCTCGCCATATCCATTCGCGAACGTCTCCCGTCCGTTGGCCTGCAGGAAGTTCAGCCGGTCGAGCAGATGGCTCATCGCACTTTCCTTTTTGAGTTCGGTCTCCGGGCGGCGGCAGGCGTCACCCGGACGGGATGTCACTGGGCGGGCTGGCTCGCGAGCACCGGCTTGGCGCTGCCGCGCTCGATGTCATGGAGGAGGCCGCCGGGCCGGGTGTAAAAGACCCAGGTGATGGCGAGGCACGCGACGTAGAACGCCAGGAAGCCCCACAGCGCCGCCACCGGCCCGCCGGTCATCGAAATCGACGTGCCATAGGCCTTGGGGATGAAGAAGGCGCCGTAGGCCGCGATCGCCGACGTGAATGCGATGATGGCGGCGCTTTCCCGCTCCGTCTGGCGACGGACGTCGGCGGCGCCGAGCTCCGGCATGAGACGGGGCACCTCCCTGCCCATGATCGCGGGGATCATCTGGAAGGTCGACGCGTTGCCGACGCCGGTCAGGAAGAAGAGGGCCATGAAACCGGCGAAGAAGCCGGCGAAGCTGCCTGCCCCCAGCGCGGCGATCACGCCGAGGACGGACAGGATCATGCCACCGAAGGTCCAGAACGTGACCCGCCCGCCGCCGAAGCGGTCGCTGATCCAGCCGGTCCCGGCGCGGCTGAGCGCACCGACGAGCGGCCCCAGGAACACGAAAGACAACGCGTTCACCTCCGGGAAGGCCAGCTTTGTGAGCAGCGGGAAGCCGGCCGAGTAGCCGATGAAGCTTCCGAAGGTGCCGGTGTAGAGGACGCACATCAGCCAGTTGTGCTTGCGGCTGAAGATGATCGCCTGCTCGCGGAAGCTCGCCCGCGCATCGGCGATGTCGTTCATGCCGACCCACGCCGCGGCGGTGGCGAGGATGATGAACGGGACCCACACGAAGCCCGCATTCTGCATCCACAACCGCCCCCCGTCGCTCAACGTCTGCGGCGCGCCGCCCATGGCACCGAAGACGCCCGCGGTGATGACGATGGGGACGAGGAACTGCATGACCGAGACGCCGAGATTCCCGAGCCCGGCATTGAGGGCCAGCGCGTTGCCCTTCTCCGCCTTGGGGAAGAAGAAGGCGATATTGGCCATCGAGGAGGCGAAGTTGCCGCCCCCGAAGCCGCACAGCAGCGCCAGCGTCAGGAAGATCAGATAGGGCGTGTCAGGGTTCTGGACGGCGTATCCGATGCCCATCGCGGGCAGGAGCAGCGATGCCGTCGACAGCGTCGTCCACAACCGGCCGCCGAAGATCGGCACCATGAAGCTGTAGAAGATGCGCAGTGTCGCGCCCGACAGCCCCGGCAACGCCGCGAGCCAGAAGAGCTGGGCGGTCGAGAATTCGAAGCCGATCGCCGGCAGGCGCGCCACCACCACCGACCAGACCATCCAGACCGCGAAGGCCAGCAGCAGCGCCGGGATGGAGATCCACAGATTGCGCCGTGCGATCCGCCGTCCCTTTTCCTGCCAGAAGGTCGCGTCTTCGGGGCGCCAGTCATCCAGCACGCGCGCCATGGCAGTGCGCGTGGGATCGTGGATCTCCTGCATTTCCGGCAGGGCCGGGAGCCGGTCGAGCGCCTCGCCGTGCGCGCTGCGCTCCATTGCGCGGATCGACAGATGCATCCACGCGAGGGCGACCGCGACCAGAACGAAGAGGATGGCGAAACACGAGGTGTAGATGCCGGTGAGGTCGAGCGCGGCGCCGAACACGATCGGCAGGACGAAACCGCCAAGCCCGCCGATCATTCCGACGAGGCCACCGACCGCGCCGACGTGCTGGGGATAATAGACCGGGATGTGCTTGAAGACCGCGGCCTTGCCCAGGCTCATGAAGAAGCCGAGCACGAACAGGATGAAGACGAAGGGCCAGCGATCCATGCTGGTGGAGAAGGCGATCGGGCCTTCGGCGCCGTGGATCACGTAATCCGTCGGCGGATAGGACAACATGAACAGGAGCACCAGGCTGAAGCCGAAGGTCCAGTACATGACAGACCGCGCGCCGAACTTGTCGCTGAGATGGCCACCATAGGCTCGGAACAGCGAAGCCGAGAGCGAGAAGGCAGCGGCGCTCATGCCGGCCGTCGTGACATCGAGCCCGTAGACGTCGATCAGGTAGTGCGGCATCCACAGCGCCAGCGCGACGAAGGCACCGAAGACGAAGAAATAGTAGAGCGAGAAGCGCCACACCTGGAGGTTTTTCAGCGGAGCGAACTGCTCTGCGAAGGAGGGAGCTCTTGTGCCCTTCGCCCGCCGCTCGACGATCTGCGGGTCGTCCTTGGCGAACAGGTAGAAAACGATGCCCATCAGGGCGAGACCGGCTGCCCAAACGTAGGCGACACCGTGCCAGCCGAACGCCACCATGACGAACGGCGCGACGAACTTGGTCACCGCCGCGCCGACATTGCCGGCGCCGAAGATGCCGAGCGCGGTGCCCTGGCGGCCCGCCTCGTACCAGCGCGAGACATAGGCGACGCCGATGATGAACGAGCCGCCGGCCAGACCGATCCCCAGCGCCGCGACCAGGTACATCGTGTAGCTGTGCGCCAGCGTCAGCGCCCAGGTGGCCAGTGCGGTCAGGATCATCTGCGTGGCGAAGACGATCCGGCCCCCATACCGCTCCGTCCAGACGCCGAGAAAGAGGCGGGTGATGGAGCCGGTGAGGATCGGCGTCGCCACGAGCAAGCCGAACTGGGACTCGGTCAGTCCGAGCTCGTCCTTGATTGCGACGCCGATGATCGAGAAAATCGTCCAGACGGCGAAGCATGCGGTGAAAGAGACGGTGCTGAGCCCAAGTGCGCGCTTCTGATCGGCGCGCGAGGGCAAGGCGTGCGTCAGCATGATGGCGGTGCCTCCGGAGAGCAACGTTGAGTGACGCCCGAACCGGGCCCCTCACCGTTGCGCCACCTTCGGCGAACATTACTTGATCTAGGTCATTATATTTCGGAAAATTACTAAAAAAATTGCTGGCTTCAAAATTATCATCTTTCTTTCTGCAAAATCTAGATTGACGATTTCATATGAATCAAGTGAGATCTTGACATTAATCAAGCCCAACAGTGACAACTGGCGATCTTGTCATGATTGAGCCGTCAGCCGCGCCATGACCGAACCCAAGCCGATAGAGGTCCGCCAACTCGACCTGTTCCGCGGGATGGATGACGCGCAATTCGCGCTGCTTATGCGTGGGGCCTACGTGCAGAACTTTCCGCCGTCGATCGATCTGATCGGAGAGGGCGAGCCGAGCGATTTCCTGCACATCGTGCTATCGGGGTCGGTGGAATTGTTCTCGGGCTGGAATGACCGTGAGACAAGCATGGCGATTGTCAGGCCCGTGTCGACCTTTATCCTGGCCGCAACGATCCGAGATGCGCCTTATCTCATGTCGGCCCGAACAATCGCGAAAAGCCGGATCGCCCTGATACCCAGCCAGGACGTTCGGGCTGCCTTCAGTATTGATGGTGATTTTGCATTCGCCGTTGTCGACGAATTGGCGCAGCAATATCGCTCGCTCATCAAAAGCACAAAGGAATTAAAGCTTCGAAATTCTCTTGAACGTGTGGCCAATTTTCTGATTCGGGAGCAGCAGAAGAGCGGCGCTGGTGCAGCGTTTCAATTGCCTTGCGATAAGAAACGCCTCGCTTCCCTGCTCGGCATGACCGCCGAGAATTTGAGCCGTGCGTTCAAAAGCCTCCAAAAATGCGGTATCGAAATTGATGGGACGCTGATCACCATTCACGATCAAGACGAGCTTGAGCGATTCGCGAAGCCCCATCATTTGATTGATGACGACGATATCTAGTGAGCTCTTCCCAGTGTCAACGCCGATCCAAAACTGACCCACTTTCGGCGGTCGCGCCGATCGTAATCTGACCCACCCTCGTGTTCAGGCGGCCTCCCACTTTGGAGCCGTGGCGGCGATAAGGCCGGCCTTGCGTTTATCCTTCAAGCGATAGCTCTCACCCTGGATCGAGACGACCGCGGCGTGGTGCAGGATGCGGTCGAGCATTGCCGCGGTGAGCACCGTCTCGCCGGCGAAGGCCTGGTCCCAGGAGCCGAAGGTAGGGTTCGAAGTCAGGATCATCGAGCCGCGCTCGTAGCGTTTGGCGACGACCTGGAAGAACAAGTTGGCCTGCTCGCGGCCGAGCGGCAGGTAAGACGTTGACCGCGCGGTGCATCGCCTCCTTCAGCCTGCCTTGGCGCTGGGCGGCCTCGAGCATCAGGACGCGGTCGGCCGCCGTGGTGAAGCGCACCTTCATCGCCCTCTGTGTCGCCAGATGACCGAGCGCGATCGCAAGGTGCATCTTGCCGACCCCGGACGGTCCCAGGAGCACGACGTTTTCGGCCCGCTCGACGAAGGCGAGGCTGGCGAGTTCGAGGCGCTGCTTGCGCGGTGCACCGGTGGCGAACGCGAAGTCGTAGCTCTCCAGCGTCTTGATCGCCGGGAAGCCGGCGACGCGTGCCGCCATCTCCCGAGCCCGCACGCGTCGAGCCTCGGCCTCGGCCCGCAGGACGTCCTCAAGGAAGTCCCCGACCGATCCCTCCTTCGTGGCCTGAACCTGCGCCGCCGCGGTCCAGGCGGTGTCGACCGTCTTCAGCCGAAGCTCGGCACAAAGGTCGGCGATGCGCTCGTGCTGCAGAGCGTTCATCGCGCCGCTCCTGGCAGCATCAGCTCGTCGTAGATCGACAGCGGGTGCTGGAGGCCAACGATCGGGACCGGTGTCGGACGTGGATCAGACCGAACGATCTCCCCGCCATAGGGCGCCGGGATCGACTGCAGCATCGCGCGTTCGACGGCCAGACGCTCGGCCGGCACGGCCTTGGTGGTGGCATGGACCCTGGCATCGGCCACCTCACGCAGCCAGCGCCGCACGGCGGCGTTCGCTGCCGCGGCGTCCACGGTGATTCCGTCCTGCGCCAGGCGGCTCGCGAACGGCACATAGAAGCTCGCCCGCACGTAGCGGATGAAGCGCTCCACCTTGCCCTTCGTCTGCGCGCGATAGGGACGGCACAGGCGTGGGCGGAAGCCTCAGTGCCCGGCGAAGTCGAGGAAGCCGGCGTGGAAGCGGTGCCGGCCCGGTCCATAGGCATCCCGGTCGATCACGACGGTCTTCACGTTGTCATAGAGCACGTCGCGCGGCACGCCGCCGAGCGCCAGGAAGGCCCGCTCGTGGCAGGCGATCAGCGTCTCGACGCGCTCGTCGGTGACGAACTCCACGTAGGCCGCCCGGCTCCAGCCGAGCGTCGCGACGAAGACCGACAGTCGGTTCCGTCCCCTCCGGATCGTCGCCCAGTCGACCTGCATTTGCTGACCCGGCGTCGTCTCGAAGCGCACGACCGGCTCGGGCTTCGGCGCCGGTTTGAGCGTCGCCACGAACACCTTCACCATCGTGTAGCCGCCGCCATAGCCGCGATCGCGGATCTCGTCGAACAGCACCTTCGCCGGGATCAGGTCCGGCGCCGCGGACGCCAGACGCTCGCTGTTATAGCCCTCGAACGGATCGATCTTCGCCGGACGTGCCGGCCGCTCCTTGTAGCGCGACGCCTCTTCGTCTCGCAGATAGCGCCGCACGGTGTTGCGCGACACGCCCACCTCCCGCGCGATCTCTCGCACCCCTTTGCCATACTTGGCCAACACCCGGATCTCCATCGACAGCTCCACTCCGATCATCCAGGCCCTCCGCATCGCGTCGGGCCCAAGCCTATCGGGTGGGTCAGCTTTCAGTCGGCGACCGGGTCAGTTTTCCAACGGCGGCAACACGAGTAGTAGCGGCAGGTGCCCGACTTCTGCAGAGCGGCGCAGCGCTCGTCGGACGTCATGTAGCAATCGGCCTCGCAGCCGTAGTTCGCCCCCGGCTTGCTGGCCTCTTGCCAGATCGCGAGCCCCCTCTCCGAGGCCTCGTAGGCAAAGCACCAGTGCAGCGCCATGCCCACCTCGATCCACCCGTCATACGGGTCGAGGTCGCCGGGGTTCCTGCCAGCCTGGGGCCCTCGCGCTTTGAAGATCGCGATGGCCGCCTCGCGCGCGCACGCCAGCCTGTCATCCAGGTGGAGGCGCTCGAACCATGCGTGGTCCAACGCCTTCGTGGGCTTGCGCTGCTTCGGCGGTTTTTGGGTACGGTCGGCCTCGATGAGGCCCATCATCACGTCGTAGCCGCGGGTCGCCACCTCGATCGTTCGGCGCTTGCTGAGGAGGGCACCGGTGAAACTGTAGAAGTTGCCGCCGCTGCCCGAATACTCGATGCCGCGGCCCCTGAGGGGCGTGTCATCGTCGCGCTCGAAGGGGTCGACGGCGAAGACGACGCGCACGCCGCTGCCCGAGGGCGACCGCTCCACATACGTCATGTCACCGCGCAGGATGTGCTGCAGAACGCCAAACCGGAGCGGGCAGTCGTCGACGTGGTTGATGTCGCCGAAGCGCACGGGACCATCAGGGGTAGGCCACGATCCGATGCCGAAGCGCCGTCCGCCGCGGTTGAGGTCGCTCGCGCATTCGAGCGCCTCCCCGAACGTCATCTTCGCGGCGCTGGCCCTGTCGGTCTTGCGGCCACTCGGGTCGACGGGCGGCTTCGTCCACTTGCCTTGCTGAGCCGGGCCGGCAGGGGGAACCCAGAGGGCCTCCCAGACCAGCCAGTGCGGGTCCCTGACCCACTCCTCCCAGACGGGCCCCGTGGGCAGCTCGTTGGGGTCCCGCGGCAGCAGGAACATTGGCTCGACGGGCGCGCTCACCGGATCTAGCCGACTGATGTCGTCGGTCGGCGCTGATAACCCCAGTCCGTTCCCGGCTGTGTTCCTTGAGACCGACAGGCGCTGGGCAGTGCCGCGAGATAGGCGGCAAGGTCGTCCGCGATCACGATTGTTCGCGCCCCGAGCTTCTTCGCCGGCAAGCGACCGGCTCGGATCTCAGCGAAGAGCGTCGTGCGCCCAATGCCGCTCACCTTAACCGCGTCCGAAACAGAGTATGCCAGTGGGGCCATGTGAGCCTCCGCGTTTCGCTGTGAACACGGTTGTCTCACACCGGCCTGAGGGCCTCTCTGCATTACGGTCAGAAATCAAATGGTCAGCCAAAGCTGAGAGAATCGCCCTGCCAGATGGTGAAATCCGCGGAAACGGAGCGTCGAGAGACACATCGCTCACGCGTTCGTGATCGACGGAAGCGATCTGCGAGTGAAGTGATCAAGCGGGCAAAGTGGGACCCGTAGTGGGACCGCGCTCGCTTTGGGACTAAAATATTCAAGCAATAAAGAGGTTAGACTAACCGCTTGGCGGACGGAGAGGCGCTGGGGTCGAACGTTCTCTGATCCGTCCCGCGCTAACAATCGATAGCGTTTCAGCGTCGGTCGTCGGCGCAGCTGGCCTTGTTCGGGGTGTGGGTGCGGAAGGCGATTGCCGAGATTGCCGATATGCGGCCGAGGGTGTCGGCATGGGCCACCACAAAGGTGCGCAGGAAGCCAAGGGCTCTCGCATTCGACGCCGCCTCGGTAAGGATCAGAAGCCCCTCGCGACGAGCCGCGTCGATCTCCCAGTACGGCTTGGCCGTCCCAGCTTTGCACGCGCCTCGCACCGCACTTGCCAACCCTCCAAGAACCATCCATATACCATCCACACGGATGGTAGAGGCGACCTTTGGTCGAGCGCGGATGGAGACGGAAAAGATCACGATCAACCTTGGTCCGGTCGACCTTGGCCGGATCGATCTGCTCGTCCAGGAAGGGTTCTACCAGAACCGCACCGATTTCATTCGCACGGCGATCCGCAACCAGATCACGGGGCACGCTGGTGAGGTCTCGCGGGCGATCGATCGCCACATGCTCGATCTCGGCCTGCGCGACGTCACGAGGCAAGAGCTGGAAGCGGCGCGGGCGGCAGGCGAGCGGCTCCACATCAAGGTCGTCGGGCTGATGCGGATCGCAGCCGACGTCACGCCGGATCTCGCCGCGGCCACGATCGCTTCGATCACCGTTCTCGGTACGCTCCAGGCGAGCCGGGACGTAAAGGCGGCAATCGCCGACCGCATTGCCTGACGGGACACTCGTACTGCCGGCCATCGCCGGCGAAGGATCTCCATGAACAAACATCTGGCCTCGGCCATGCGTCAGGCGACTGCGGCCGTGCGCGACGGACAGCCTCAACAGGCGACGGCGATCATCCGGTCCGCCCTCAACCTCGGCGGCACGAGTGCGTTCACTCCCGACGCAGAAGCCGCGCCAGTGCCCCCCGGCCACGTCGCACCGCGTGACCCCTCGGGCGTGCCACGGCTTGCGACGGCGCGGGTCCCGAGCGGCGAGCCGCAGTCGACCGGGCGGCCGACCCACCCGCTCGGCAAGGTCGTCAAGATGCTGAAGGCGCAACGTGCCCGAAGCTCTGCCCCCCACGGCCCCGCTGCGCCACGGACACCCCCCGCCGACGCGCGGTTCATCTCGCGCACGTTCCAAGGGCGTTCGGGGAGCCGTGACTACCGCCTCTACCTCCCGGCAACGAAGTCGGGCATGCCGGACGGCCTCATCGTGATGCTGCACGGCTGCAACCAGGATCCGGACGACTTTGCCGCCGGAACGGACATGAACCGCCTTGCGGCGGCGCACGGTCTCCTCGTCGCGTATCCGGGCCAGTCGCGGCGGGCCAATATGTCCGGGTGCTGGAACTGGTTCGACCCGAACCATCAACGTCGCGGCAGTGGCGAGCCCGCCATTCTTGCGGATCTTACGACGGCGCTGCGGGACGAGTTCGGCATCGCCTCCGGCCGGGTCTTCGTCGCCGGGCTGTCAGCCGGCGGTGCGATGGCGGCGGTGGTGGCGGCGACCTATCCGGAGATCTACGCTGCGGTCGGGATCCACTCCGGGCTCGGCTACGGTGCCGCATCCGACGTGATGTCGGCGTTCTCGGCAATGAATGGCAGCGGCGGCCCGCTCCGAGCCGGGCCGGCGACGGACGCGCAGCCGCGGCTGATCATCGTCCACGGCACGGCCGACAAGACCGTGGTCCCCAGCAACGCCGCGTCGATCTTCGACGCGATGGAAGACCTGTCGCCCGTGGGCCGGCGCAGCGTCGAGCGGATCGCCGGCCCGCCGAACGGGCGATCGGAGACCGTGCATCGGCTCGAACGGGACGGCGTCGTCGTCGCAGAGATGCGGATTGTCGAGGGGATGGGTCACGCGTGGGCGGGGGGATCGCAGGCCGGTTCCTACACCGACCCGGACGGCCCCGACGCTTCGGCCGCAATGATCCGCTTCTTCCTTGCCGCGGACGGGCCGGCTTAATCCTGTGCGGGCCCCGCGGGGTCGGCCGGACGACGATCGGCAAGATCCCGCGGGGCGCTCTCATCCGCGCGCTCCGCATACGGCGGAACGTCGAAGAGTGTTGCGATCAGCCTCGGCGGGCGCGATGCCCAGGACCATCCGCAGATTTCTGGCGCGGGAGTTGCGGAAGGGACGGGTCTGGAGTCGAACCTTCTCTATTTGGATCGCTGCTGGTGCTGGACGCCGTTCTGTCAAACGGCATTTAACGGAAACCCCGGATAGGCGTCCAAAAGAGGGCCTGACTCACTTCTGATGCGGTTTGGGATTGTGACGGTAGCGTCTTCCCTTTGGAGCGCTGCGCTCGCCGGGTTGTTGGTTGAATTCGCCGCGCTCGAGGGCCTCACCCGCGGGCTCGCTCTCGAGTTCGCGCCGGTGCGCGTCAACTGCGTCTCCCCCGGCCTCGTCCAGACCGAGATGCTCGACACCCTCGAGGGAGACGGCCGCAAGGCGATGTTCGAGAACGCCGCCCAGCGGCTTCCCGTCGGACGGGTCGGCACGCCGGAGAATATCGCCGCGCATGCCCTCGCCTTCATGGCCAACCCCTACATGACCGGCGCAACAGTCTATGTCGACGGCGGCGGCGCCCTGATCTGACCGGAAATTTTCGATGCACAGGGGCAGGCTTGGCGCGACCGGCCTCCCCATCGCACCGATCGTTTTCGGCGGAAACGTCCTCGGCTGGACGACAGAAGAAGTGGGTGCTTCCACGTGCTGGCCGCCATCATCGATCACGGCATCGATGCGATCGGCACCGCCGCAGATCGGGGCCGTCTCCATTGACAGGTCCAATGCGGCGCATCGGCTCATGGCTTCCCTCCTTCCAGGCATCAGCTCCCAGAAGTGTCGCCGCCAGCCGACCGATCAGCAGCCCCGAACTATCCGATAACTGATAACCGGAGGCGAATTACGGCGAGAAATACTCCCGATACTTCTCCTTCAGCGCGTTCTGGATCTTCAGAACCTGGGAGAGGTGATTTGTCATGGCGTGGCGCGCTCCCTCGCTGTCGGACGCCTCGATGCAGTCGACGATGGCGCCATGCTCGGCGATGATCTCGCGCAGTCGCGCGGGCTGCGGAAGGATCAGCCGACGAAGCCTGTCGATATGCTGCCGTTGACTTTCGACGGAAGACCAGAGGCCAGTATGACCGACAAATTCCGCAATCGCCTCATGGAATTGTTCGTCGAGCCTGTAGAACTGCTCGACGTTTTCGTTCACGGCGCTCTTGGCCTGCCGCCCGATGATCTTGCGCAGCGCCACGATATGCCTAGGCTTGTGCTCCCGGGCGAGCGCCTCGACCAGCGCCATTTCGATCGCCGTGCGCACGAAATAGACCCGGCGGACAATGTCCATCCGGATCGGCGCGACCCGAGTGCCCGACTGCGGATAGACCTCAACGAAGCCCGCGTCGGTCAGGCGGATCACCGCTTCGCGCACCGGTGAGCGGCTGACGCCGAACTCAGCCGCAATATCCTTCACCGAGACCGGCTGGCCGGGCTTCAGGCGCAGCGACACCACATCGTCGAGGATGCGGTCGTAGATCTGGCTTCGCGTCGGCTGGCCGCGCTCGATTGCACCGTCCTTCGGTCGGACTTCAGGCACGCGCTCCGCGGGCTCATAGCCCAGCGGGTCGGCGGTCGGTGTCGATCGCTCATTCATGCTGTGAGCATCGCCGGAATTGTCTTCCCTCTGCAACAACGATGTCCTGACCGAAATTCGCCATCCATCTCCGATCCCTTCGGTCGTTGACAAGCTTGTATACTAGCATCACAGTAGGTGGCGAAAAAGAGTGCGTCGGCGAGCTTTGGAGCCGAATCATTTCAGACGGTTACGCCATGCTCGTAGCCGCGGGACCGAGAGGAAGAAGGTCGCTGGTGCCAAGAATTGAATCGATCCGCAGCGCACTCGTCGACTGTCCGCTCGACTCCCCCGCGGTGTTTTCCACGCGCCGTGTCGCGTCGCGTCAATACTTGCTGGTGCGCGTCCGTTGCAGCGACGGGGTGGAGGGTATCGGCGCGACCTACTGTGGCGACCGCGGCGGCGAGCTCTGCCATATCGCCGTGCAGCAGCTCCTTGCCCCGGTCCTGAACGGCCGCGACCCCCACGCGACCGAGGCGCTCTGGACGGCGATGTACAAGGAGGCGCTGCTTCAGGGCCGCACCGGCTCGGTGATGCGCGCGCTCGGGGCGCTCGACATCGCCCTGTGGGACCGGAACGCCAGAGCCGCGAAGCAACCGCTCTGGAAATATCTAGGCGCCTACCATGAAGGCTCTGTGCCGGCGTACGCGAGCGGCGGCTACTACCGCGAGACCGACGATGAGGTTCAGCTTGCCGAGGAGATGCAAGCCTACTGCGAGTCCGGCTTCTCGGCGATGAAGATGAAAGTAGGCCGCGCGAGCCCGGCGATCGACGAACGCCGAGTCGCTGCCGCGCGCGAGGCGATCGGGCCGGACCGGCACCTGATGATGGACGCCAACAACTCTTGGTCCGACGTGGCGGAGGCGATGCAGTTTCTGAGCCGCGTCGGCGACCTCCACCCTTACTGGATCGAAGAGCCTTTCAGTCCGGACGATATAGAGAACCATGCGCGGCTGGCACGAGTGAGCCCTGTTCCGGTAGCGACCGGTGAGGTGGAGGCGGGGCGATGGAGGTTCCGTGAACTCATCCAGAACGAGGCGGCGGCATTTTTGCAGCCCGACGTATTCGCCTGTGGCGGGATTACCGAATGGCGGCGCATCGCGGCTCTCGCCTCGGCGTTCGGCCTGCCGGTCTGCACCCATGCCTGGCACGAGTTCCACATGCCGCTTATCGCGTCCGCGCCCAACGGCCTTTTCGTCGAGTATTTCCCAGACCAGCGCATCGTCAATCTCCAGCAGCTCATCGACGTGGACGTCAGAGTTCGCGACGGCCGCATTCTACTGACCGAAGAACCGGGCCTCGGCTTCAACTTCATCGAAGACGTCGTCGCTCGCCTCGCGGTCATTTCCTGGCAGGAGGCCTAGCTGAAAAGTATGCCTGTGGCCGGACCATCGGCAAGGCACGCTGCGACAACAACAAAAGTCGGGAGGAGATCATGATAACCAAGACCATAAACCGCCGCGGCCTGCTGGGCGCGGGCGCGGCCCTCGCGGTCACGCTCGGCTCAGCAGGCGCCGCGCTCGCGGAGTATCCGGAGCGGCCGATCAGCATGATCGTCGCCGCGTCGCCGGGCGGCGGGACGGACGTCATGGCGCGCACGATCGTTCCGTTCATGGAGAAGTATCTGGGCGACGGCGCATCGATCACGGTGATCAACAAGCCCGGCGCCGGTACCGAGATTGGCGCGACGACTCTCGCGGAGGCCAAGCCCGACGGCTACACGATCGGCATGATCAACCTGCCGCACATGATCGCCATACCGATCGAGCGGAAGGCAGCCTTCCACATGCTGGAGAGCTTCGAGCCGCTGGCAAACCTCGTCACTGACGCGGCCGCATTCAACGTTAGCGCGGATAGCGAGTTCGAGACACTCGACGACCTCATCACCTACGCTAAGGAAAACCCGGGTACGCTGACTGTGGGCACCTCGGGTGTCGGCGGTGACGATCACCTCGCGATGCTGATGTTCGAGAAGGCGGCCGGGATCGAGTTCACGCACGTCCCCTATAACAGTGGCGGACCGGTCCGCGCCGCCGTCCTCGGCGGTCACATCGACATCGGCTCGTTCAACGTCAGCGAGGCCGTCGACTTCGTCAACGAGGGCCAGCTACGCACGCTCGGGATCATGAGCGACGAGCGCTGGGAAGAGGCGCCGGACATCGCGACCTTCGCGGAGCAGGGCTTCGACGTGGCGATCGCCGCCCATCGTGGCATGGCGGCTCCAAAAGGTGTCCCCGAAGACATTCTCGGGAAGCTGCGAACGTCGATCGAGAAGACGATGGCCGACCCGGAGTTCCAGGCGGCAGCGAAGCAGCAGAAGCTTCCGCTCCGCTACATGCCGCACGACGAATACCTGGTTCTCCTTCAGAGGATGGATGCAGACATGAAGGACCTCTGGGCCGAGGATCCCTGGAAAGAGTAGGTCCGCCTCGCCGGCCGGTGGCGGCACGTACCGCTTCCGGCCTCCTCCCCTTCACCGCCATGAACAGGGTTCTGCCGTGACGCGTCTCGACAAGGACAGCATTGGTTCGCTGATAGTCTTTGCCTTCTCGATCTGGGCGTGGACGTTTCTCGACGAGATGCCGGCCGGGGCCGCCCTGTTTCCACGTATGATCCTCATCCTCGCGGCCGTGCTCTCCGTGATCTGGGGTGTCTCGGCGCAGGTGAAACGGGTGTCGCGCGCACGGCGGGGGGTGGTGGAAGCGCCGCGTAAGCTGATCGCGAACCCAGCCAACATCGCGATCTTCTTTGCCTGCGCGGTCGCCTATGCGGCCCTCATCGATCTCATCGGCTACTTCTCCGCGTCGGGGCTCTTCGTGATCGCCACCAGCCTCCTCCTCGGCTACCGGCGGCCGCTCGTCGTCATCGCCACCGCCGCGGGGTTCGTCCTCTTCATCTACCTGGTGTTCGTCGTGATCTTCGAACGCCCTCTACCGCCCGAATTCTTTCAGATCCACTAGGCGCGAGCGATCGCCGAGGGGCCCCATACGCCATGTTCGATGTGATCATCTCCGCGCTTGGGCACGTCCTTACCTTTCCGGTGATCTTTGCCATGGTCATCGGGGTCGCCGGCGGCATCTGCATCGGCGCCCTGCCGGGGCTGACGGCGACGCTGGGCATCGCCGTGCTCATCCCGGTGACGTTTTCGCTGGAACCGCTGATGGGCCTCGGCATGATCGCCGGCATCTACCAGGGCGCGATGTACGGCGGGGCGATTCCGGCCGTGCTCCTGCGAATCCCCGGCACGCCCGCCGCCATCGCGACGACGTTCGACGGATACCCGATGGCGCAGCGCGGCGAGGCGGCCTACGCGCTGCGCGTTGCGCTGGTCTCTTCGTCGATCGGCGGCGTCGTCAGCGCGCTCGTTCTCATGACGCTCGCACCGCCGCTGGCCCGCTTCGCGCTGAGTTTCGGGCCGGCCGAATACTTCATGCTTGCCGTCTTCGGCCTTGCCAGCATCTCGGTCCTCCTCGGTGACGACCCCGTCAAGGGGATGCTCAGCGCCTGTTTCGGCCTCTTTATCGGCGTCGTCGGCATTGACCCGACGTCCGGCCACGAACGCTACACTTTCGACAGCATGCACCTTCTGAGCGGATTCGACATGGTGGTCCTGCTGACAGGGCTCTACGCAATCCCGCCCGCGCTCATCATGGCGGAGCAGGCGGTGAAGCACGGTGCGAGCGGCGACCTCCTCGTCCTCAACCGGAGCCGGATCCGGCTGCGAGACTGGCTGATGTTCTGGAAGACCTGGACGCGCGCCTCGATCATCGGCTGCATCGTTGGCATCATTCCCGGCGCCGGTGGCAACATCGCTGCCTTCCTCGCCTGGAACGAGGAGAAGCGCTCGTCGCGCAACCCGCAGGACTTTGGTAAGGGAGAGCCGCGCGGTCTCGCCGCCGCCGAGTGCGCCAACAATGGCGACTCCTCGACCGCGCTGATTCCTGCGCTCACCCTCGGCGTGCCCGGCAACGCCGTCTCGGCCGTTATCCTCGGCGGTCTCCTCGTCCACGGCATGCAACCGGGCCCGGGCCTCTTCCGTGAAAATCCGGACGTGATCTACGGCTTCATGCTTCAGATGCTGCTCACGGCCGGGATCATGTTCGTCCTCGGCCGGTTCGGCGCCCGGCTCTTCATCCAGGTCCTGCGCGTGCCGCCGGTACTGCTGACGACCATGCTTGTCCCAATGACGTTCATCGGTGCCTACGCCATCCAGAACAGTGTGTTCGACATCTGGATGTGTCTCGCTTTCGGCATCATCGGCTACGCGATGGAGAAGCTGGACATACCCGTCGCGCCGGCCGTGCTCGCGGTGATCCTGGGGCCGATGGCGGAGGTGAACCTGCGGCGCGGCCTGCTGATCCACAAGAACGACTACATGTTCATTGTCGAGCGGCCGATCTCGCTCGTCATCGTGCTCCTCACCGTCCTCGTCCTCGTCTTTCCGCTGATTCGCCTCGTTCGGAAGCGACGCTCGCGTCCACCCGTCATGACCGAGGCCGAGCAAACCCGCCAATGACCAATCCCGCAGCCGCCCCCCGAAACGGGCCCGCCCTCATCGAGGTGGACGCACTGACGACCTTCACCTCGGCGCTGTTGCAGGCCGCCGGTATGGAGGCGGAGAAGGCGGACATCGTCGCCGAGGTTATCGTCGAAGGCGACCTGATCGGCCACCACACGCACGGCGTCAGCATGGTTCCGACCTATCTTTCGGACCTGCGGGACGGACGAATGACCGGGCGGGGCGATATTGAAATCATCCACCGGCACGGTGCCTGCGCGACCTGGGACGGCAAGCGCCTGCCGGGCCACTGGCTGATCCGCAGGGCGCTCGAGGAGGCGTGTGCGTTCGTGGCCGAGCACGGTGTTGCGACCGTTGCGATCTTCAACAGTCAGCACACCGGCGCGCTGGCCGCGTATCTGCGTCGTGTCACCGAGCACGGGCTCGTCGGCATCGTTCAGTCGTCCAATCCGGCCGGGTCACGGATGGCGCCTTTCGGCGGCACGGTACCACTCTTCACGCCCAACCCGCTCGCCGCGGGTTTTCCCACACATGGCGACCCGGTCATCATCGACATCTCCGCCTCGATCACCACGACCACCATGACTCAGACCCTCGCGCGGCGCGGCGAGCGCTTCCCCGAAGCATGGGCGCTCACGGCCGATGGCCATCCGACCGACGACCCGCAAGAGGTGGTGCATCGGGGCGGTTCGCTCCTCCCGCTGGGCGGAAACCTCAAAGGGCACAAGGGGTATGGCCTCGCCATCATCGTGGAGATGCTGACCCAGGGGCTCTCCGGTTTCGGCCGCGCCGACCGGCCGACCGGAACGGCTCAGTCCATCTTCGTCCAGGTCATCGATCCGGAGGCGTTCGGCGGGCGCGACAACTTCCTGCGCCAGTCGACCTTCATGGCGGAGGCGTGCCGCGCGACGCCGCCCGGCCCCGGCGTGACCCAAGTCCGGGTGCCCGGCGACAGTGCCGCCGGCCACCGGCGCGCTGCGCTCTCTAAGGGCGTCCCGGTCAGCGCCGAGGTTCTCGCCGGGCTCGTCACATGGGCCGAGGAACTTGGCGTGCAGTCGATCGACGAGCCCAACCGTCGGCCACCCGCATGAGCGAGGGAAGGAGGCGGCTCGGCACATCCGGCAAACTCGACAGGGTCATGCCCCAATATGGCCGGCAGCGGGGCTTCTCGTTCTACTTTCGATCCGGCCGACCGATCGAGTGACGAAACCTGACGACAGGATTGTTGACCATCTCACGAGGCTGCTCTTAGCCTTCAGAAAAAACAAAAGGAGGAACACAATGAAGCTCTTCAGGATGGCAGCCTGCGCCGGTGCACTGGCGCTTGCCCCGGCTCTCGCCCAGGCCGAGACCTGGACCATGGCAACCCCCTACCCGGAAGGAAACTTCCACACCGAGAACGTGCACTGGTTCGCGGACGAAGTGGAAAAGGCGACCGACGGCGCCGTCACCATCGACGTTCACTCCGGCGCATCGATGTACCCGATGGCGCAGATCAAGCGCGCCCTCAGGACCGGCCAGATCCCGATCGCCGAGTTCTTCCTCTCCGCCTACGGCAACGAGGATCCGATCTACGAGGGCGACAGCGTGCCGTTCTTCGCCAACGGTCAGGATGAGGCCAAGAAGCTCTACGCGGCCCAAAAGCCCATGATCGACGCGCGGCTCGAGAAGGAAGGCCTCGTCGGGCTCTACTCCGTGCCCTGGCCGGGCAACGGGCTCTATACGAAGAACGCCGTGGAATCGATGGACGACTTCAGCGGCATGCGCATGCGTGGACAGACCGCGATCCTCGCCCGCCTCGCCGAGCTGATGGGGGCGAGCCCCGTCGACGTTCAGTTCGTCGAGGTGCCACAGGCCTTCCAGACCGGCGTCATCGAAGCGATGTTCACCTCCGGCACGACCGGCGTCGACACTCAGTCGTGGGACTATCTGAACCACTTCTACGACATCGCCTTCATCTCCCCGCGCAACATCGTGGCGGTGAACAAGCGGGCGTGGGACGGCCTCAGCGAAGAGCAGCGCACCGCGATCCTCGAGGTCGCCAAGCAGGCCGAGGAGCGCGGCTGGAAGCGGGCCAAGGCGCTGGAAGTGGAAGCCAAGGAAACGCTCCAGGCGAACGGCATCACGACGCACGATGCTCTGCCGCCCGAAGTGGCTGCCGCGATGGAGAAGATCGGCAACGAGATGATCTCCTCCTGGGTCGAGCAGGCCGGCGAGGATGGCAAGACCATCGCTGAGACGATGGGATGGACCGGGCAGTGACCCTCGTGCGGGCGGTGCGCGCTGCGATCGATTTCGGCTGCCGGATTTCGGAAGTCCTCGCGTGCATCGGCCTGTTCGCCATCGCGGCGTTCATCCTGGCCCAGATCGTGGGGCGGCTCTTCGGCGCGATGGTGCCGTCGGCTGTGGACTTTGCGGCGTTCGCGATGGCCGGCGTCACTTTCCTCGGGCTCGCCGGCACTTTCCGTGCCGGCGGGCACATCCGCGTGCTCTTGGCGCTGAAGGCGCTGCCGGAGCGGCCGCAGCGCGCGATCGAGGTTCTGAACGTTGCAGCGGCCACGGCCCTTTTCGGCTTCGTGACCGTGATGACGGGCGACATGGCCTGGGTCTCCTATCAGTTCGACGACGTCTCGATCGGCCTCGTCCCCGTGCCATTGTGGATGCCGCAGCTCATGCTGGTCCTCGGCTCCGGCATGGCGACGATCGTTCTCCTCGAAGAGCTGGTGCTTCTCCTCTCCGGCGGTGGCACGCGCTTCACCGGCGCCGCCGCCACCGATTCTGCACTCTAGAAACTCCAAACGCTCGGACGGTCTCATGGACGGCGGCGTCATCACGCTTATCTTCGCAGCACTGCTGCTGTTCCTTGCGGCCGGGTTCTGGATCGCGCCCACGCTCCTCGTCACCGCGCTCATCGCCATGAGCCTTTTCACCAGCGCCCCTGCCGGTCAGGTCATGGCGACGACGATCTGGAGTGCGTCGACCAACTGGAGCCTCACCGCCCTGCCGCTCTTCATCTGGATGGGCGAGATCCTCTTCCGCTCGCGCCTGTCGGAGGACCTCTTCTCCGGCCTCAGCGTGTGGACCACCCGCCTTCCGGGCCGGCTCCTTCACGTCAACATCCTGGGCTGCGCAATCTTCGCGGCGGTCTGCGGCTCGTCGGCCGCGACGAGCGCGACGGTGGGGCGGATCTCGATGCCGGCCCTCAAGGCGCGCGGCTACAATGAGGGGATGGCGATCGGCACCCTCGCGGGGTCGGGCACGCTCGGCCTGATGATCCCGCCGTCGATCATGATGATCGTCTACGGCATCGCCGCCGAGGTCTCGATCGCACGCCTCTTCATCGCGGGCATCCTGCCCGGCATCCTGCTCGTGGTGCTCTTCATGGGCTATGTCGTGGTGCGCTCGCTGATGAACCCGGACCTCGCGCGCGACGTCACGGTGGAGGCGGAGACCACCTTCGTCGAAAAGCTCCGCCGGTCGACGATGCTGATCCCCATCGTGCTCCTCATCGGCGGCGTCATCGGATCGATCTATGCCGGCATCGCGACGGCGACCGAGGCGGCCGCGGTGGGCGTCTTCGGTGCTTTCGTGCTCTCGGCCGCGTCCGGCGGGCTGACGCGCGCGTCGTTCCTTCAGAGCATCGTCGGCGGGATGCGCACGTCCTGCATGCTGACATTCATCCTGGTCTGCGCCGCGTTTCTTTCCAATGCGATGGGCTTTACCGGCATCCCGCAGCGTCTCGCCGCCGGTGTCGCCGGCCTCGATCTCAGCCCGGCCCTCCTCCTTGCCGGGCTCACGCTGCTCTTCGTCGTGCTCGGCTGCTTCCTCGACGGGATTTCCATCGTCGTGCTCACGACGCCGATCGTGATGCCGATGATCCAGGCCGCGGGTTTCGACGTCATCTGGTTCGGCGTCTATATCGTCATCGTCTGCGAGATGGCGCAGATCACGCCGCCGGTGGGGCTCAATCTCTACGTTCTACAGTCGATCACCCGACGCGATATCGGCGTGGTCTCGCGGGCAACCTTCCCGTTCTTCCTGCTCCTCCTCATCGCCCTCATCGTCGTCACGCTGATCCCCGGCCTCGCGACGTTCCTGCCAAGGCAAATGTGATGCAAGCCAAGCCGACCGCCGACCCGCTGGTGACCTCGGGGTCCTGGCGCATCGACATTCTCGTCACCGGTTTCCCCGGCAAGTCCGTCTGCCACGGGGCTCTCGGCTGGAGCACGATCGCGCTTCTGCGCGGTCACGACCGTGTCGCGCTCATCGACACCGGCGGCTACGGCGTGCGCGGTGTGCTTCTGCAACGCCTCGCCGATTTCGGGCTCGCGCCGGAGGACGTGACCGACGTCATCCTCACCCACGCCCATTTCGACCACATCGTGAACTGGACGATGTTCCCGTGCGCGAGCTTCTTCATCGGCGGCGGCGAGCTCGAGTGGGCGGTCGGAGAACCCTGGGGCCGCACCCCGGTGCCGGAGCTCCATGTGGAGGCGCTCAATCGCCACGAGCGCACCCGGCGCCTCAGCCCGGGAGACGAAGTGCTGCCGGGCGTGATCACGCATCATGCCCCGGGCCACACGCCCGGACATCTGATCTTCGTGCTGGAAGACAACGACTGGCACGTCATCTTCACCAGCGACGCCGCCAAAAACCGGGCAGAGTTCCTGTCCGGCGAGGCGGACATGTCGCTGTCGGTGGAAGACAGCCGCGCCACGATCCGCAAGATCCGGGAGATGGCCCTCGCCCGGCCCGGCACGATCATCGTTCCGGGCCACGACCGTCCGCTGATCGAAGAGGATGGTGCCTTCGCCTATATCGGTGAGCGCAACGCGACCATCATCTCCTGGCGCGGGGAAGCGCCAGATGAAACGACGACGATTTCGCTGGAACCCTGACGGCGCCACACTCGGGCTCGCACCGCGGCCCGTTTATGGAACTCATCCTTGATACCGTGCATCGTCTCGACCAAAGCGGTGTCGTCGCCCGCTCGCGCGAGACCATCGTAGTAGGTGGAGCGCGCGATCCCCATCAGTCGACATCCTTCCGCGGCGGAGAGGCCACGGGGCCGGTGATCACGGACAGATGCGCGACTTCGGCGGTGTTCCGAAGCGCTGAGACGGCATTGTCAGAGGAATGTAGTGAGGACAGGGAGGGGCACTGTCAAAGGAAACTCGAATACTCGAGTTGAAGGCTCGGACCGGTTCTCGCAGACCCTGAATTTATGGACGTTTTCCAAGCCGGCTTAGCGCGACCCCATCGCCAGACGAAGTATTCAGAATTGCCTTTGACAATGCCCTGCCGGCCGCTCCGCGGCCGGAAATCGTTGATCGTGGGCGTGGCATTTGTCATCCGCCACTGCGAAGCGCGTTTCAGCAGCAAGGATCGGCTCGAAGATCTTACCCTAGCCGTGGTTGCCCGACGAAGGCCGCATTCGGAACATTGAACTCTCAGCTTGCGGGATAGTTCGAGAATACCGCAGGTGGAGAGTCACGCGTAGGGCGTGTGGGTGGCTATGCCGGCAATAGTTGCGCTACGGGGCCGGCACGCCTTCAAAGAGCGCAGTGATTGCGTTTTTGTCCCTCCTCTTGGGAACTCGAAAGGCTTGGCCAGAATGTCCGTAGGCAGGGCAGAAGCGAACTCAGTCCGCACCTTATCAAGTGCGCGCTCGACCGAGCTCCTCACCAGGCCCTCGCACGTTTCTCCGGCGGCAACCACATCGGGTCTCCTTCGACGATCCCATAAGTCTCATAGAATGCATCCAGATGCTGAAGAGCGGCGACTGAGCGGTAGAAGTCCGGCGCGTGACCATCGTTCGTGACGATTGTGTGCAGGAACTGGTCCGTCTGTTTCGACGCCCAGAACTGCGCCCAACCTACGAAGCAGCGCTCGGTAGGCGACATGCCGTCGATCTCGACATTCTCCTCGGGATGCTCCTCGAGGTAGACTTTCAGCGATTCGTAGGCGAGCGTGATGCCGCCCACATCAGCCATGTTCTCGCCGACACCGAGCGCGCCGTTAATGTTTAGTCCCGGGAGAACCTCGAAATTGTCGGCCTGTTCGATCAGCTTCTTCGCCTCGACAATGAAAGCCTGCGTGTCGTCGGGTGTCCACCAGTCTCGGAGATTACCGGTCGCATCATACTTGCGGCCGCCAAAATCGAAACCGTGGGTCATCTCATGCCCGATGACTGCGCCGATCCGGCAGAATTTCAATGGCGCGTCCATGTCCGGCGACAGGGCCGGCGCCATGGTGATCGCTGCCGTCACCTCAAACCCGTTGATCTGCGGTGTGTACGCCGCGTTCATCGCGATCGGCAGAGTTGACGCACCGTTGAACTCTTCGTGTTCAGGCGGCCGGGTCAGACTATCGATGGTGCGTTCCATGTCGAAGCGACCCAGTGCGATCACATTGGCCACCGGGTCGTGGCCGATCTCCACACCGCTGTAGTCGATCCATTTGTCGGGAAATCCGACCTTGTAGTAAAAATTGTCGACCTTGTTCAGCGCCTCAGTTTTCGTCGTGTCGGACAGCCATGGGCTGTTCTCGATCCGGTGGCGGAACACGGCCCTGATCCGATCGACCATGTCGAGCACGTCCTCCTTCGTCCCCTCAGGGTAGAAATGGTCGACAAAAACCTTACTGGCCGGGTGCCCCATCTTTTCCTTCAGCAGGTCGTACACCTGCTCCGACCGTGGCTGATCGGGCCGTGCGCCGATTAGGGCTTCGAAGAGGTTAAGTTTCGGCTCGAGAAGTTCCGTATCGAGAAACGGCGAGTAGTTCTGAACGATCCGGTAGGTCATGTAGTCCTTCAGGTCGCCCAAAGGTGTCTCGCGCAGGACCTCGGACAGACGGGTCAGCGCCCGGGGCTGGAACATTACGAATTCGTCCGGTTTCTCGAATCCGATCATCTCCAGGTAAAGGGGGATGTCGATCTCGGGCACCTGGGCGGCGACTTCATCGAAGGGCAGCTTGGAGGACCGCATTTTGGGGTCCTTGAACTCTTCCGGCGTCAGGAACCCGTTGTATAGCGCCGTTTCGATGGCGATTGATTTGTCCGCGATCCGAAGGGCATCCTCAGGAGCATACCCTGCGATTTCCATCAGCTTCCGGACATAGTCGTGATAGGGGATCAGCGCACTGTCGCCCGGCTCAGTCCGCAGCAGCTCAAGGAAATGGCGGTCAATCCCGAAGCTCTGACCGACGGCGTAGAGCGCATGCTTGCCACTGTCCTCCGGGTCCTGCCCCGGACCGAAGAGCACGAATAGACCGGGACCGGAGGTCGCAGCCTGCGCCGCCATGAACGGTGTGATGTCGGCGAGTGAAGACATTGCGTCGATCTCGTCCAACATGGCGCGGATTGGTTCGATCCCGGCAGCGTCGATGGCATCGACATCCATGAAGGCGTTGTAGAAATCCCCGACCTGCTGGGCAGGTGACCCCTTGGGCAGATCGGCGGCGGATTTCCCTGCTTTGGCCGCTGCGATGGCGACCTGCTTGGACAGCCGGTCGTTCATTATGGTGAAGATCCCATAGGTGGGAAACCGTGTCGGACGCTCTACCCGGTCCATCCATCCGCCCGCCGCATAGCGGTAGAAGTCCTGTCGGGGATCGGCGCTGCGATCCATGTTCTCAACCGAAAAGACGAGATTATCTGCGGTAAGTGGCGGGAGTGCCTCCTGCGCCGGAGCGGCCGTGACCATAGCGCAGAGTGCGGTGCTGGTGAAAAGCGGGCGGATCATCGGGGTCTCCTCGGTCGGGTTCAGGCCTTGGTATCCGGCGGCGGAGTTCCTCCTCCTCGCCAGCCGCCGGTGACTTTCGCCGGACGTGGGGCGCCCGGTGTATGAAAGGCTCCGGACAGGCGGCCGGCGCTTACCGCTTCATTCGACATTTCCCATTTGGCTTCGGCTATGGAAGCGTAGCGCCGAGAAAGACGGCACGCGAATCGAAACTGGCGCTGCCTGGGTGTGAGACGGCTCCCCGCGCCTGCTCGACATCCTCGTCCTCGAAGAGAATGAGCCCATCGCGGTAGATCGTCCTGCGTACCAGTGCCTCCAGGTCGCACGTGGCGACAGCCACGCGAAGGAGGCCAACCTATATGGTCAGGTTCAGTCAGATCCAGCCGGCGGCGTGGCGTCCTTCACCTCAGCTACCATCGACAAGATCTGACGAACTTTAGGATGTGGACCAGGTCGAGTGCTTGATTGACGCGCATTTCGCCGGAACATTCCAACGACAGCCCCTGAGGCCGTCACGATGGGCGCGCCGGAGCACACATCGCTAAGCGATCCTGAATCCGCAAGGAGGTCGAGGAAGCGCTCATCCTGATCGACGATGCGGCTACCTATCCAGGCACCACCTGACAGCGGAACGTAGCCAAATGCGACTGCCTCAGCCGAAGTAACGGGGAGCGGGAGAAATCTACCAGCGAATTTGTCATACTCGGCGGCGAGCTCGGGCGAGCGTCCCTCTGCCGGCTTTCCCAGGACGGCTATGTCAGCGCCCGCATCGGCGAGTATGAGCCTCGCCGAGACACCAAGATCCCCGTCGAGCTCGCCAAGGATAAACTCGTAGGTGACAGCGTATGAGTTATCATGGCGGGGAGTCGATCCTGGCACCCCGGGAAGGCAGTGCGCGGCGGCAACCACCAATCGCTCTCCAGCAACCTCAACAAGGAAGCCCCACCCTCCCCCGACCGAAATGGTGCATGGCCCCGAGCTCGAGAGCATTGGCAACCTCCGAGCGACAATATGCTTGTGCCCGATTTGAGCAGAACCGAACCGCTGCCGGCGACCTTATTGCAATATCGGATGAGCGGTTTAGCCTGTGTCAAGGCGCGACCGATTGAGCGCCCTCCACGATCTAATGACGCCTTTTCAGCCGTCGGCATTGAAGAGATGAACTTCCATTGAAGATTGCCACGATTCAAAATTGCCAATCGAACCCGACGGCCGATTATCTTCAGAAGGCGCTGAACAAAGCCGAGGTCGAACAGTTTCGCCTGGACCATCCTAGCTGGACCGATTTGGACGCGCAGGAGCGCTTCCTTGACGGAGCAAGGAGCGCGGATTTCGTCTTCGCCCAACCGACTGCGCTGCCGCAGCTCTCCCCGGAGGCACTGAGAGACCGTTTTGGCGAAAAGCTCGTCCTGGTCACTAATCTGCACTATCGAGGCCTCACCCCCGATTGCTGCTATGTTGGTTCGCGTGCCTCACGTGTGCCAGGCCCGCTTCCATATCACAGTGTGGTCATCCTCGACTCCTTCAAGCGGGGCCATTCTGTCGACGAATGCGTGTCTCGGTTCAGCTTCGAGGGGTTTGATGAACTCGGACTCTTCTCGATCCACTCCGAGGCCATCGCCGAGCTGAAGGCTCGTGAAGAGGACATGCCGGTTAAGTCGGTTCCGCTTATCGAGAGGTTCTACAAAACCAAGCGCCTCTTCTATACGATGAACCACCCCTCTATATTCATGATATCCAGATATATGCATCAAATTCTGATGCATATTGACGCGAAACCACGAAGAACTGACGTTACTGCGATGCCAGATCGCCTCTATCATCATCAGGTATTGCCGATTTTCGACTTCGTAGCGGAACGCTTCGGCCTAACATTCAGAGAGACCCAGCTCTATAAGCAGGCCTCCGACTTTTTTTCTTTAAGAAGCATTGTCCATTCGTTCTATGAGAGTTACGCGAATGAGCCCCTCGAGCGCCTCACGCTGACACCGTTCGCCACGCGTCGAGCAATTGATCGTGGCTAAGCTCAAGGCCGGGCTGAAGCCCTCACCGGCGCCCCTCCGGAACGGACAGCTCTGGCTTGTCAGTGTTGTTGCGCCTCTTGACACCCTTTGATAGAAGGTTCTGCAACCATAAATTATTTCTAAATTGGGAGAGGCCGTTTTGACCGACGCGAAATCCGAACTGGATCTGCAGATCGGACGGCGACTGAAACTGCGCCGACGACAACTCAAGCTCCCGATAGACGTTGTCGCTTTAAAGTTGGGCATCTCGCCCGAGACATTGAATGAGTATGAACGGGGATCAAGAAGGGTCAACTCGTCGAAACTTGCGGCGCTTACAGTGATCCTTCAGATACCCGTCAGCTATTTATTCGAGAAGAACGGATCGACAGTGGTCCCCAGTCGGACTCTGCATTAAGCCGCGCGCGACTGCGCGAAAACGTGGGTCAGTCGTTGAATCCCTCGAGCTCGCCGACAGGCGTTTCCGCCTTGCAACGCCCCTTCGGGACGTAAGGGACGGCGTAGCCGTTCAAGATGAGCCAGGCGTTCACACTGAAGGGCTTGTCATCGATCACGAAGATCCGCGCCAGATAGCGGCCAAAGCCGTCAGCACAGTCCTTGACCGTACAAAGAAGTACATCCTTTCCCTCGACAAGCTCCCGTAACGCCTCAGCAGCGCGAAGACCTTCTTGACGTGTCTCCCCCCTAATCTCTGGTGTATCAATCCCATAGAGCCGCAGCCGCTCACCATGCTTCCAAACGTGGAATCCGAGATCGATGTCCGCCACGACGGTGTCGCCGTCAATGACGCGTGTGACGGTCGCGCGGTAGGTGTAGAGGTCGCATTCGTCAGGAATTGCCGAGGCCTGGGGGAAAGCTGGTCCGGAGGACAAGGCGACGAGCAATCCGGCCACGAAGCTCATCGTGCCATGAGACATCATTTCCACCCTCGCCGAGCGCGTCTGCTGGCGCCTGAATGCCGACCATATCGCCCCTCGTCCATCACCGTGAGTTTCATGACTGAACTCGATGGGTCGTGCGATTTCGCGATTGGGCACGGTCCCCGCCCTAGCGAGCCGCGAACCATACGTATCCCGCACCGTGCGAAGGCGTTGCCCGTTAATATTCAGCGATACGCAGCACAAGGTTCCGAACGTTCGAAACGTGCCATCTCGCTCCTCGGCGAGTTCGGATCCCACGCGCGTTCAGTTCCGCGGCAATGTCGCGGAGGCTGGTGGCGCCCTGGCTCTGAATGCCCCGGATCACCGGCAACAGTTCGTCGGCGAAGGCCTGGGTGTTGTCCGCGATCGCCGTTAGGATGGCCTCGTTGCCTTTCTGGGCGCGCCTCAGCGCAGCGGCCCCATTCGGATTACCCAGCCTTGTACCGCGCGCCTTTGCGGCCGCCAGGGCCTCACGGGTGCGCCTCGCGATGGCCTCCCGCTCCTGCTGGGCGACGAGCGCCATGATGCCCACCGTGAGGTCATTCGCCTCGGGCATATCGGCCGCGATGAAACGCACGCCGCTGTCGCGAAGGGTAAGAAGGAACGCAGCATTGCGAGACAGGCGATCGAGCTTGGCGATGGCGAGCGTCGCCCCTGTCAGCCGTGCCAACTGCAGTGCCTTGATCAACTCAGGACGATCGGATCGCTTTCCGCTCTCGATCTCGGTGAAGGTCTCGATGACCTCCGCGCCCCGATCCTTCGCCAGCGCCATGATCGCCGCCTCCTGCGCTGCAAGGCCGAGCCCGCTGCGTCCTTGCCGGGCCGTGGAGACGCGATGATAGGCGACGAGGCGGAATGGCATCGGGGTCATAGGGGTCATCGGCTCCGTACAGAACTGCCTAACGTTGGTTGCGCAGTTTTGTACGCTCAGAGCGCGAGGAGAGTGTAGCGCCTCAAGGGTGTTCTATAGCCGGGATAGATCTCTCAAGGTGTCCTCAGCCGCTCGAAGATGCGACGGATGACGAATCCTCGAACGATGCTGATCGCCGAGAACGCGACACTGAGGGCCGCGGCGGTCCCGAGATCGGCCGGCAGCCCGAACAGCGGGAAGAGCAGGAGCTGCGTGACGATCGCGAGGCCATAGCCCACCGCCACGTTGGTGACAGCCTCCACCAGGGACATCACGCGGCTTTGGTGGACCATGGAGGTCAGTGCTGCGCCGAGATGGCCGTGGGTGACAGATCGATCTGCTTCATCTCCGGCTCCACCTTCACGTCGCTGAAGCTCACGATCTTGACCGTCACCGGCTGGGACACGGCATCCGGGAGGGCAATGCGGCTCCGGGAGGCGGGCGTGATCCCAAGCTCGGACATGTACTTGACCATCAGCTCCATCTGCCGGTTCGCCACCCCAAGCCACGGAGACTGCTGCACGTAGCCGGAGGGCGTCTTGATCAGCGTCGGCCCCTCGGCGAGCTTCTGCTCCGCCTCGGCCCACCGCCCATAGGCCTGGCAATAGGCCGCCAATGCCGCGCGATCGACGGACGTGACCACCCCCATCTCGTGAAGTGTTCCCGCGATCCGCCGCCATTCCCTCTTCGCGGTCGGCGACAGATGCTCCGGGCAGTAAGGCTTGGTGCTCGGCGGCTGAGGCTCGTTCTCATTGAGCTTGCGCTTGCCCGGGTTGCCGTTGGCCCGCTTCATGGCGGTTGGAACGCGCTTGCGTCCGCGCATGGCTCCCCTCCTCTATTCCGCCGCAACGAGTTGATGGAGCCGCTCGGCTCGGACGTCGCCGAACGTCTGCCCGCTCTCCGCGAGGATCGGCTCCTCACCCGTGAAGGACGCCCAGCGGCTGACGATGACGTCCACGTACGCAGGATCGAGTTCCAGGCCGAAGCAGGCACGTCCGATGCTCTCCGCCGCGATGAGCGAGGTTCCTGACCCGAGGAAGGGGTCGTAGACCACCTGACCGGGCGAGGAGTTGTTCAGCATCGGCCGGCGCATGCACTCGACGGGCTTCTGCGTGCCATGGACGGTGGCGGTGTCCTGGTCACGGTTCGCGATCTGCCAGAGCGTCGTCTGGCGCCGGTCACCCGACCAGTGGCCCCTGCCCCGCACCGCGTACCAGCAGGGTTCGTGCTGCCAGTGATAGTGGCCGCGGCTCAGCACCATGCGTTCTTTCGCCCAGATGATCTGCGCACGGATGTCGAAGCCGCTCGCTTCGAGGCTGAGCGCGAAGGCAGTGGTGTTGAGGGCAGCGTGCCAGACATAGGCGACCTCCCCGGGGAACAACGCCCAGGCTTCCCGCCAATCGGCCCGATCGTCATTCTTCACCTTCCCGAGACGACGGGTGTGGCTCCCTGCCCGCGTGTTCCGCCATTCGGGTTCATACGAGACGCCATAGGGCGGGTCCGTGACCATCAGCGTGGGGCCCACGCCGTCGAGGAGCCTGCGAACGTCCTCCGCATCTGTCGCATCCCCACACAGCACTCTGTGCCGCCCACAGAGCCACAGATCGCCCATCCGGGAGACGGGGATGTCCGGAACCCCTGGCGTTTCTTCCTCGCGAGGATCAACGCCATCGGCGGCCAGGAGCGCATCGATCTCGGCACCCGCGAAGCCCAGGGAGGAGACATCAACGCCAAGCTCGGAGAGGTCCGCCACTTCGAGGGCCAACAGATCGCGATCCCAGCCTGCCTGCTCCGCGAGCTTGTTGTCCGCGAGAATGTACGCGCGCTTCTGAGTCTCCATGAGGTGTCCAAGCTCGATGACCGGGACGGTGGAGAGGCCGAGCTGCTGGGCCGCCAGCAGGCGGCCATGCCCAGCGATGATGCCGTTCTCGCCATCGACGAGGATGGGGTTGGTGAAGCCGAATTCGCGGATGGCCCCGGCGATCAGGCTCACCTGCGCGGGGGAGTGGGTCCGTGCGTTCCGGGCATAGGGGATGAGGCTGTCAGTCGAGCGATACTCAACGGCAAGCCGATCATCAGTGGACTTCTGCATACGCAAACTCATCGACGCATTTCATCGGCCAACGACAGACTTCACCCCGAGCAAGAATTCCGCGGACGAACGGGCGCTCCGGACAATGATCGGCGCTCAAGCGCTTCCCTGAACATCAAGCACTGAGCACAATCACACAGTTGAATTCTACCACGATCCGTAACGACGGACAAATATTCGCCACAGACTACAACCGGATCAACGCACTCGTCTCAGTCATAGTTTCTTATGTTTTCTACAAATTTCTTCAGATTACCTGTACATCTTGGAGCGGAGAATTGCCCTCGCTTCGGGGTTCGAGGCTCATCTCCGCACATTTATTCGAACGCAAACCGTGATTGGCGAAACCCTTGATGCGTCATGCCGAATATTCCCGCGCACGGCGATTGAGGCCCGGCTGGTGCAAGCCTGAACTTCCCGCATACTGGCGCCGACAATCGTCGGAGGGACGCGCGTCCCATTCAACCGACGAGGCACTTGGTCGGGGGGAATAATGACCGGGGATGCCGACGATGACGAACGGATCATTAATCAGAGAGGCGACCTCCTGCAGCAGGTTCGCATTGGAGAGCTGACCCCCGAACAGGCTGAGGAAGAGGCCTCTCGGCTCGAATGTGGTCCGCTGGCATCGACACCCGACCACGACGCATTCGAGCCCATGAGAGAGCCGACCTGGACGTTGCCCATGGCCATCGCCTGGATTGCGTGGCGTACACCCGAGAAGGTTCGAGAGTGGTGGGACACATACGTCGAACATTGCTGGGATTGGCGACGAGAACTCTGGACCTACGGAAGAGGTCAACCGGACTACGAAGGCTATGTCCTCAAGCGGCGCAGGGCAGGCACCGTCGTCGAGATGCTGCTCTGCGATCATCTTGCAGATGAAACGGAACCCACAGCCATTTCCGTGGTCCCACTTGCCGAAGCCAGAGGACAGCTTTGGGCCGCGTTACGCCGCGGCGCCGTCATGGCGACGGCGGTCGATGGCCACTCAGAAGAGCACACACGCATTCCCCCCTCCGAGTGGGAACATCTCAAACCCACAACCGAAAATGGTCGCGATGTGCTTATGGATCGCGACGTATTTCCAAGCCGCTCTTGCTACCAGAACGTCCTCCTGGAGGCCGTAGCGATCAGGCGCATTTGGTCCGCACGAGTTGAATTGCCCGAAATGCCACCGCCAATGCGTTCACCGGCAGAGGGCGGCTACATACCCCTGTTCTGCGCAGCTCAGTGGATCGCGACGCAGGGTGCATCGACCGACGTGGACTGGTCTCCTGATCCCTGGCGCGTCGCTTACAGCCAGCTCTTCGCGCGAATTTACTCCGGTGAGGTCGAGGTTATCGGGACGCAAAATGACGCGACTGAACGCATCGAAGGTTATCAACTCGCCGGAATCCGGATCGTCTATCCCTTCGAGTGCCATTCATTCCTGGGCGTTCCGGCGGGCGGCCCTGCGACGCTTGTCTCCTGTCCCGACCTCGGCCAGCCCGATTGGAGCAGCGGGGCCGGCGACTCCATTTGCAATCAAGACGGACCGGTTTGGTCGACAATCATGGTGCGAGCAGAGCACATCGCCCGCCACTGGGCGTTCGACCAGCCCTTTGCGGGGCACAATCCCCTTACGCACAGTGGTTTTGCGGGCCGCCCAACAACAAAGCACCTTGTCCAGGCGGAGTTCACGAGGCGGTGCGAAAACGGTCTGGCCTCCAGAAAGTTGGCGAGGGAAGCCGAACAGCTGCTCGACTGGCTTACCGCGCACCATCGCGACGTCCCTGCACCGACCGTGAAGACGATTCGGAACAACATCCGCGACCAGCATCGCGCGTATCGTATGGCCCAAGAAGGCCCGAAATAACCGGATCAGAGCAATTTCGGGCCTCTATTTCGGGCATGTGACGACCTGTATCTCCGGTGATGACCCCGTGATTCTGCGGGCGCCACCGGAGACGGCAAATGAAGCAGCCCGCTCAACTTCCTCCACCGACGCGATACTTCAGCCGTGTGGCCGCTGCCCAATATGTCTGCGAGAACTATGGCTTTTCCTGCTCTCCGAAGTGGCTGGCGAAGCTTGCCTGTGTAGGCGGCGGACCCGCCTTTCATAAGGCGGGCCGCTACACCGTCTACGCTGCCGAGGATCTTGATCGCTGGGCGACGGCGAGGATCGGCCCCCGCCAGACGTGCACCAACGACACGGCATCATCCCCCGACGATCCGCTGACCTCCGACGAGAGGGGTCGCCGCCATGAGCGCTGAGGCACTCGCAAAAGCGCTCAAGGCAAAGCCCGTAGGTCGCCATTCATGGATGGCAGTGTGCCCGGCTCATGCCGACCGCACTCCCAGCCTCTCAATTACGGATGGGAAAAACACGACCGTCCTTGTCCACTGCTTCGCCGGATGCCCCCAGGCCGCCGTGATCCATGAGCTGAAGCGGATGGGCCACTGGCCTGCGTCGCAGCACCACAAGAACGAGCAGAGGGAACGAACTCCGATCCACGCTGTGGCTCGGGCGAGGCCCACTCCCTCCGAGGATCGCGAACAGAATTGGCGGCGGATATGGTCAGCCACTCGTCCCGCATCGGGGACGCTGGTTGAGACATACCAGGCCTCTCGCGGCATCACGCTCCCAATCCCACCGTCGATTCGCTTCCATCCGGCGCTGCGCCACCCGAGCGGCGACTCTTGGCCTTGCATGGTCGCGGCAGTCCATCGGGTCGGATCGAACGAACCCGTCGCAATCCATCGGACCTTTCTCGCACGAGATGGATCTCAAAAGGCGCCCGTAGGCTCCGCGAAGATGATGCTCGGTCCGTGCCGGGGAGGCGCCGTACGGCTCGCTGAACCGGGCGATGAACTCATGGTCGGGGAAGGCATCGAAACCTGCCTCTCCGTAATGCAAGCAACAGGTAAGCCCGCCTGGGCCGCCCTCTGCACCGTAGGCCTACGAGCGCTCGATGTCCCCGAGACGGTCACCAATGTCATCATTCTTGCCGACGGCGACAAACCTGGCGAGGCCGCTGCGCAAGATTGCTTACGCCGATGGACGCGTTGCGGCATCAGTGTGCGGATCGCCCGGCCTCCTGCCGGATTTGACTTCAACGACGTCCTCCTGGGCCGCCATGTGAGCACGGGAGCGGGCGCGTGATTGATCCGACGGAAGACAACCTGAAAACCATCACTGATGCGATCGACCAGCCGGACGAGAGTGCTGAAACGCTCGCGGAGGTTAAGCCCCGCTTGCTGGTGGACCGTGCGAGCCCTGACATCGTTGTGTCTAACCTGCGCGACGTCCTCGCGATGGCCGGCGGCCTCTACGACCGCGGAGCAGTTGTTCGCCTCTACCCCGACGCAGTGCAAGGCGGGACGCGCGTCCGGGTGCTGGACGGGGGCGATCTCATCTTGCACGCCCACAGTAAGTGCCGTCCCTACGCAATAAGGACGAACAGAGAGGGCGAGCGCGAGGTTGATGTCCAACTGCCCAAGCCTATCGCCGAGATGTACCTCGGCTGGAACGGTGCACTGAACCTCCCCATACTCAACGGCATCACTCGCGCGCCGGTATTGCGCGAAGACGGGTCAATCCACGCGGCGGTCGGCTACGACGCGCGGTCCGGCCTGTGGTGTGAGAACGTGCCCGACGTTGCCGACCTCGTTCCTGAGCGTCCCACAATCGCGGACGCCCGCGCAGCACTCCGTCACATACGGGAGCTATTCAGGACTTTCTGCTTCAGCGACGCCAAGGTGTTGCGTGATGCGCGCGGAGGCGAGGTTGTCGATATTGAATCGCCGCCCGGCGCGGATGAATCGGCTTTCCTCGCCGCGCTTCTCACCGCCGTCTGCCGCGCGAGTCTCACTCTGGCGCCCGGTTGCCTCATCGGCGCTGCGTCCATGTCCGGGGCGGGCGCGGGAAAGGGGCTGCTCGTCCGCTGCATCTGTCAAATCGCCTTCGGACAAGAGCCTCATGCCGTTTCCGGTGGTTCAGGGCAGGAGGAGCTGGAAAAGCGAATCGCCGCGGAACTCATCGAGGCCAGTCCAGCGCTGTTCCTCGACAACTTGAACAACCGAACACTGAAGTCTGACCTCCTTGCGAGCGTTCTGACCGAGCGCCCGGCGCGCATTCGTCTGCTCGGCCGGTCGCAAATGGTGCCTTTGAACTCATCGACCTTCGTAGTCCTGACTGGCAATGGCCTGGGGCTGGCGGAAGACCTAGTCCGACGCTTCCTGATCATCGAGCTGGATCCGCGAACCGAGAACCCGGAGTTGCGGTCATTCCAAACCGACATCAAGGCGATTTGTCATGACAAGCGCCGCGAGATCCTGGCGGCCGTGCTGACCATATGGCGGTGGGGGCGCTGTTCAAAAGATGAGCTCCCAGCTGGACTTCCCATCGGGAGCTTCGAGACGTGGTCCTCGTGGGTGCGAGACCCACTCGTGGCACTCGGGTGTCAGGATCCCGTGGCTCGAATTGCGGAGACCAAGACCCGCGATACGCAACGAGCAGAGATCACAGAGCTATTTAGCCTCTGGAACACGCACCATGGGGAGTCGGTGGTCTCGCAAAGGAACCTCGCCGCCCCCGTGATCGACGCACTCGACCCCCTAGGACGGGGCCGCCAATACCAGGCGAAGCGGCTGGCGAGCCTGACCGGAACTCGGATGTCGGGATATGTGCTGGTCCGCCAAGCAGGCGCAGGCAAACACGGCGTGGCGGTCTACGCGCTCCAAAAATCCGAAGAGGCGGAAACACATCGGGGTCATCGGGGTCATACGGCCTCGAATGGATCCGATGACCCCGATGACCCCGATGCCACTACGGAGCCACGACTAGAGAGTACATGCAGCTACAGGCCAGGTCCCGGTGGCGCTGGACGATGGCATATTGAGGAATTCACTCAGCAAGGTTCTCAGGCTCCCGAAACGCATCGGGGTCATCGGGGGCATCCCCTCCGAGATCCGTACGGCTCCAGTACACCTAGCGCTGCGCCTACGAACACGAGGAGCGAGGCACCCGTCGGTCCCAATACAAGCATCTCCTCGTTCACGGCTGTGCCTTCCCCCGCTGCTGTGACAGACCCGCGGGATTTCGCGGCGGCGACAAATGAAACCGGCATCGCATCAGCCGACCAAAATGATGATCGTGCCCTCGATTCCGGGGGCGCAGCATGAATCCGCTCTCCCCGAACCGGATGACTACAAAGGAGCGCCTTGGCGAAGTCTGCGCGATCCTCGCCCGCGGGATCATCCGCCTTCGCCTCCGCGACCGCGAGACACCAGCGGAGCCTGGAGAATTCGGACTTCACTTCTCGCCCGACCAGAGCGGTGGTGCGAACCCGTCCGTTCGGAGAAACGCATGACCGACTCGATCCCTGCCCGCCTCGCGGCTCTGAAGACCACCCCGACGCCCGAGCTGAAAAAGCAATGGCGCGACCTCTTCGACAGCGAGCCGCCCGCCTTCAACCGCCGCTATCTGGAGAGCCGGCTCGCGTATCGCATCCAGGAGCTCGCCTATGGCGGCCTCAAGCCCGAGACCGTCCGCCGGCTGGAGCGGCTCGGCGAGGAACTTGATGGCGGGGATCGGGCCAAGAGCCGCAAGCGTGCCGACCATCGGGACCGGCCCATCACCGGCACACGCCTCATCCGCGAATGGAAGGGGGTGGAGCACACGGTGACGGTCCTCACCGAGGGCTTCGAATGGCAGGGCAGGCCCTACAAGTCCCTCTCGGCCATCGCCCGCGCCATCACCGGCACGCGCTGGAACGGCCTCGTCTTCTTCGGCCTCAAGAATCAACGGCGGACGGCATGATGGCGAAGCCCGAAATCAAGCTGAAGCGCCGCTGCGCGGTCTACACCCGCAAATCCTCCGAGGAAGGGCTGGAGCAGGAGTTCAACTCACTCCATGCGCAGCGCGAGGCCTGCGAGGCCTACATCGCGAGCCAGCGCTCCGAGGGCTGGGTGCTGCTGCGCGGCCAGTACGACGACGGCGGTTTCTCAGGTGGCACGCTGGAGCGGCCCGGGCTGAAGGCGCTGATCGCCGATATCGAGGACGGACTCGTGGATGTCGTGGTCGTCTACAAGATCGACCGTCTGTCCCGTTCCCTCGCTGACTTCGCCAAGCTCGTCGAGGTGTTCGACCGCAACGGCGTGACATTCGTGTCCGTCACGCAGTCGTTCAACACGACCACATCGATGGGCCGGCTGACGCTGAACATCCTGCTCTCGTTCGCTCAATTCGAGCGCGAGGTCACCGCCGAGCGCATCCGTGACAAGGTCGCAGCCTCGAAGGCGAAGGGCATGTGGATGGGCGGCTGGGCGCCGCTCGGCTATGACGTCGAGGACCGCAAGCTCGTTGTGATCGAGACTGAAGCCGCGACAGTTCGACGGATCTTCCGGGGCTTCCTCGAACTCGGATCCACCACACTCCTCGCGAAGACCCTCCAGGCCGAGGGCCTCACCACGAAGCGCGGCCGTCCGATCGACAAGGGGGCGATCTACAAGATCCTCAACAATCGGATCTACCTCGGCGAAATCGTTCACAAGGGCACCGCCTACCCCGGACAGCACCGGGCCATCATCGACGTCGAGATCTGGGAGAAGGTGCATTCGATCCTGCGGGAGAGCCCACGCGCCCGGGCACCACGGACCAGGGCACAGACCCCAGCACTCCTCAAAGGGCTGCTGTTCGGGCCCGACGGTTCGGCGTTCTCCCCGACCCACACCACAAAGGGTAACAAGCTCTACCGGTACTATGTCAGCCAGGCGATCCTGAAGCGCGGGCCGGATGCCTGCCCCATCGGGCGTGTGCCGGCTGGCGAAATCGAGCGCACCGTCATCGACCAGCTGCGCGTCATCTTCCGCCAGCCCGAAATCATCGTCGGGACATGGCGAGAAGCCCGCAAGCAGGATGAGGACACGACGGAGGCCGAGGTGCGCGCGGCACTGCATGCCCTCGATCCGTTATGGGACGAGCTGTTTCCAGCTGAACAGGCGCGTCTTGTCCAGCTGCTCGTGGAGCGGGTGGAGATCGGGGTCGACGGTCTCGCTATTCGGCTGCGGGTCGACGGTCTATCGGGCGTAGCGCACGAGATGGCGGCGCGGGAGTCGCTGGCGGCGTGAGCGAAATGTTCGCAGACACGATCACCGTGACTGTGCCGATCACGTTCAAGCGGCGACGTGGTCGGAAACGCATCGTGGCGCCAGACGGGACTGAGCTAGCTCCGGGGACGCCCTCGGTCGGTGAGATCGACAACGCACTCGTCAAGGCGATCGCACGGGCGTACCGCTGGCAGCGCATGCTGGAGAGCGGTGAACACGCGACGCTACGGGAGTTAGCGAAGGCGGAACGGCTCGATCCGGCATATGTGAGCCGTGTGCTTAAGCTGACCTTGTTGGCGCCGATGCTTATCGAGGACGCCATAAACGGAACGAAAACCAGCGCACTCGATCTCCGAAAACTAACAGGTCGCTTCTCCCTAGATTGGCAGGAACAGGCGTCCCTCATACTGTCTCCTGGGAATTGCGCTGGGTGAGACCCTGCTCGCTGACACCGTGCCGCTTGGCCACCGTCGGCGTCGTGTCACGATCCGCCTCCCGCACGATCGACACCATCTGCTCGTCCGTGAATCTCGACTTGCGCATCCTTCCCTCCATGCCGGAGGGCAGCCTCTCAAGGAATTGTTGGTCCGAAATTAGCGGGGCAGGTCAGGACGTAGGAGATTGTCGTAGCCGAGTTTGAGTGCGTGGCCTTCGGCCCTCGTGGCGTCGTTTCCGTCAAACCCGGCGGCAATTTGGATTTCTGCCATGGAGCGACCGAGTTCTATCGCTTAGATTGTTGGGGCCAAACGAGGATGAAGCATGAAAACCGCCATCACCCTCAGGTTCGACCCCCGGCTGACCGCCCAAATCTCGCGCCTAGAGGATCGCTTGGAGCAGCAAGGGCTTCTGCCGCCCTTTTCTTGGACACCATACCCCCCGCATATCCCGGTCGCCACTTTTCAGAGAGATCCGAAGGCAGGTCATTCCTTGCGCTCCACTCTAGTCGGGGCGCGGCAATGTCGAATCAGGTTCACCAGGCTCGGTTGGCTACCGAGCAGGAACCCATTTCTGTTCCTCCGCGCAGTGAGCACGGTGGATTTGATGAACCTGCACCGCAGAATAATCGGCGCGATTCAACAGGATTGGCCGAGCCGTCAGCTCTCGATGGTGTATTGGGATCCCCTCGTCAAATTCCCTTGGAGGACTGAAACCCCAATCAGCGAGATGGACACGCTCGCTGATGACATGCTGCCGTTAACCGGAAGAGTCGTTGCCGTAGAGGTTCTTCAACTTGATCCGTTCGAAGTGACATCCCGCTTCACGCTGGGAACCCAATAGTTGGACGGGCCGAACCGATATCCATGCACCCCGCGAGACGGACCACTCGTCCGCCCTGTTGCCCTGTTCTGAAGTGCGAGATTGGGCTATGGCGAGCTCTCTCGGGGTCAGGCGTAGGGGCGAGCTCCCTAGAAGGCCGCGCCATTGCTCGCTCCCGGGAATGAGAGAAGGTGCAGAGTTGTGGATGCGATAAGTAAGTTCGCCGAGACCGACGTTCCGACGCCGAAGCGGCGACGTGCGCTTTATTTGGCAGGCCTCCAGCACATGGTCCGCGGCGAGTTCCATGTGCCTGACAGTTTCCCAGCCCTTATGGCAAACAGGCACATCAACATTGATGAAGTCGTCAATTGTGCCCTCAATCAACCTGCCGGCCCGAAGCTCATGCGCGCCTACGGAGAAGAGCGCTTTCCAAGAATTATTGGCTACTACCTTACTCCCGTAATTGAGCTCTTTGCCGAACATGAACTCGACGGGAACTTTACAGTTTTTCCGGGAGACAGCAGGGCCTCATTCAAGATCCCGACCTTTTGCAAGAGCCGAGATCTGCGGCATCCTGGCAACTCGATTCTTCTACCACTGAAGCGCGAACTTCATTTCGGGGCGATTCGTGATCTGAATAAGTGGGATATTCCCTTTGGCGAAAAAGAGGATCGCTTGGTCTGGCGGGGATCCACCACCGGCAATTTCAAAATGAATTCTCCGCTTCAGCCCCCTAGCAGTCGTGCGTTCATTCCAGATGTATCGCCAAACCTCAAAACTCTCGATATAGATATAGGTTATTCGGCCTTAACCGAAAACATATCAGACAGCAACTTAAAGACCAGCGAATTTGAACCCTTCCTTAAAGATCGCATGAGCATGCGCGATCAACTACAAGCCAAATACCTACTTTGCTTGGAAGGCAACGATGTGGCGACATCGCTCAAATGGATGTTGGCATCTAATTCAGTTGTCATTATGCCTCACCCGACAGTCGAATCTTGGGCCTGCGAAAGTTTTCTCAGACCGTTCACGCACTACGTACCGGTCAAGGCAGACCTATCTGACCTCGAAGAAGTGTTTGAATGGTGCCGGGAGCATCACGAACACTGTCGTCGCATCGCCGAGAGCGGCAAGGCTTTCATGGACGCGTTTTCTGACAGGGCAGTGGAAAAGAAACTACAGCGCAGGGTTGCCACCGGCTACGCCGAGAAAGTGACACTCCGCCGATAAGTTGCATGGCCGGCGCGATTCCGACTAAGGCATTAAGGTAACAGAGATTGAAGATCGCTACGATTCAAAACTGTCAGTCACAGCCGACAGCAGACTACCTTCAGAGAGCCATTGCGGACGTCGATATTACTCAATTCAGGCTCGATCACCCAGGGTGGGACGATCCGGTTGCGCAGGAACGCTTCCTGGATGAAGCCAAAAATGCCGACTTTGTATTCTCACAGCCGAACTCGCGCCCGCTTCTCACGCCGGCCGCACTGAACCAACGGTTTGGACAGAAGCTGGTCCTCGTCACGAACCTCCACTACCGTGGTTTGACGCCAGACTGTTGCTATGTCGGCGCTCGAGCATCCCGCCTTTCAGGCCCCCTGCCCTATCACAGCATCGTTGTCCTCGAAGCATTCCGACGCGGGCTATCGGCTACAGAGTGCGTTTCGAAGTTCTCACCCGATGGGTTCGAAGAGCTTGGCCTGTTTGGCGTACATGACCAGGCGCTCACTGAGCTGGGACACAGAGAGGCAGATGCTCCGGTCAAGGGCGTAGAATTGATAAACCGCTTCTACCGCTCACACCGCTTGTTTTATACGATGAATCATCCAACGATTTTCATGATGTCTAGATACATGAGTCAAATACTCAAGCACATTGACGTTAGGCAGCGCCGCGTTGATGTAGCGGCGACCCCTGATCGTCTTGCTGAACATCAAGTATTGCCCATTTTTGATTTTGTCGCGGATTATTTTAAGCTAAAGTACAGGACCACTCAACTGTACCAAAATAATTATAAATTTATCTCCATCAATAATATAGTCGACGGATTTTATAGGCTTTATTCCAAGTTACCATCGGATCAGCTTAAATCAGCCGTTCAGAGCTTAAGAACTTCGAATTCTTCCTCAAATATACCACGACCATGAACGACGATTTACAAACAAATACTTTAGCTCCTGTCACGGCAACATTTCTTAAACTTACGTCCACTTCCGCAGAAACAGGGATCATTCACCCCTGTGTACTTCATGCCGATGTCGAATAGAGCCTGATCGTGCTTGGCTCCGATGTGCATGAGCTGATCAGCGACATCGTCGGGCAGTTGCACCAATCCGACAGCGCCGAGTGATGCGAAGAGCTTGTGCCGCTCGGCCGACAACTCGAATAGGCGATCGATCAGAGGGTCTTTCGATAGCGCTTGTCTGACATTGTCGAGATGGGCCCAAGGCCTCTCAAAGTCGAAGGGATGCGTGTCATCCCGGAGGAAGAGGCGCTGATGCCCCTCCCCCGGATCGGCCGGCGTAATGTCGCGCAATCGATCTTCACCGTCACGATGGATTGCGTGATGCTCCGCCTCGATAAAAACACCTGGGTACTCCCAGATGGTCCATCCGTAGACGATTCTCCCCCCGTCGCGCTCGACCTTCTCCTTCACGTTCACGAAGCAGTTTCGAGCGACCGCGGCCGGATCGGGATCGATCGTCAACAGGAGCGGCTTGGCATCGGAACTGATGGACCGACAAAAATCCCTTACGTGCTTCGCCGTTGTGACAGGTACTCGAACAACCATTTGAGAGGTCGCCTCCTAGCGCCTCTCCTTTCGACCCCGCGAGGCCTCCCGTCAACTTTGTTGGGTCAGCCTCCAACTAAAGCAATTTTTAGTTGCCGTACGTCACACGCTTTAGTAGCTTCATTGTCAGCTTATTCGAGGACGACACAGGGCAGCGATGCGAACGCAGGCGAAGAGCGAGACAAATCGAGCGGCAGACCTAGATCGACATATCGGCAGAAAACTTCGATGCCGCCGCAGGCTTCTCAAGCTGTCAGTCGATGAGGTTGCACTCAAGCTCGGGCTACCTCCACACCAGCTCGTCGAGTTTGAGGATGGCGCTACGAGGGTACGGGCTAAGTATCTTGCCCGCCTTACACAGCTCCTCGGCGTTCCAGTTTCCTACTTCTTCGAGAGCTTCGAGTCGCCCCAGCCCCCAATGGGGAGGGTCAATTCGGCGATCAACTGACGGCCGATCGTTGAACAGCACGGGCCGTACCCCGGTCTGTTGGCGAGGTGGGTAATCGGATTTGTGGAAGGGCGCCCGTCCCCCCGAGGACCCCAGAACGCGGGAGGGAGCATCGGTCCCTTCCGCGTCTCTCTTGAACCCTGAACAGTTGCGCAAGCTCAATGGGGCATCGTCCCGTATGCAGACATTCGACGGCTCGCAGAATCGACCGTTTTTGAGGGGCTAGAAGGACGTTCGCGCACCACGCTTTTGCAATCCGTGCGTCCGGCGGAGGCCGAGCGCAGCGAATCAGCCAGCAGAGGTTGCTGAACCGAGTACGTTTCTAGGCTTCGTCGAGTGGCCGCAGATATTGCAGCCAAAGGGCTTTGGCATGTTCCTCCTCGATACGGCGCACGTCTGTGGAGATGTCGAAGCTGGTTCCGCAGACCCAGCAATAAAGCCGCTCGGTCAGTGTGATAGTGCACTCCAATATGTCGGATGCATCGTCGAATGTGATTTTTGGGATGCCGCCAGGTGCACCACGTTCGGCGCGTGTCTGAATAACAAGATGGGCAGAGCGCATGCGGAAGTTCCTAAACCCACGAATGCGATCTGATTTGGCTTCGGTGCGGATCTCGGCGATTATAGCTCGCAATTCTTTCTCGCCGCGATCAGCCTGCGATTGGGCAAAGTCGCGATGATGCTTACGCAGCGCTGCCATCACTTGTTCATAGTCGGGGTCATCTTGTGACAGATCTCGCGGCGGCGCAACATAGGTGTTGTGGCCGTCAAAAGTCTCTTGTTTGAGAGTGGCGAGAACGTGCTTGTCATCCAGTAGATATGCGATCATTGGTAGCGCAATCGTATCAATATCGAACTTACTGTCCCACACCGATTGCGTTTCAATGATCTCCGCCCGCAGCAATGGCCAGCGTAATCGACTAACCGCAACGCCTGCTCGGCCGAGCCGCTCAGCTCTAAACTCCCTGCTCCTGAATATAATTTTATTAGTCTGCTCTAGTAGAATTACGCCCGAAATGTGATCAACTAGTAGATTTACGCATTTTTTAATCAGACTTACTCGATCAGCCGTTGATAATGAGGACACTTGCGTTTCGAACGATGGCATAATACGGCCTTGAACCAATGGATCGCTAAACTCACGCTTCCTTGCTGATGATGTCGCAACCTTAGCGTATACCTTTTGCTCGTTCTATGTGCTGACCTCCACAAGGAGCGCGATCCGCTCCCGCGTCGGCGGGAGGCATCCCATGCTGGCCCCAAGTGACAGGGCAACGTCTCAAAATGGACGTTTTCGCGTGTAGCCATCACCTATCGAGGGCGCCCCGACTCAGTCGAAGGTATCGACCCCCAAAACCATCTCGCGAAACCCGGGCCCTCGAAGCCGCGGTGCTTTGCGAGTTTTGAGAGGAAGGGCCAGCGTCGATCAATTCGCGCCCCAAGTCGGCTGAACTGCCGGAATAAGTCAGAAGCTACAGAGTGGAGGATTGCCCGACTTTCCGCGATACGTCCGAAGCGAGTTCGATCGCAGCGCCGAACGCCTACCGAGTGGATATGCAAAAAGCGAGTGATGCGGCTGGCCACAAGATCAAGCCAGGAGCGGCGATCCGAGCTGTTGACTAGATCCGTGAAGTCAACAGCTTGAGAGAACGGACCCGCCGAGAGAACGAGATAGCGCCATTCGGATCAAACCGCAGTCAACAGCTCTGATGCGAGGCGGCGCGGACCGTGGCGCTTTTAGCGATCACCCGGCAAGCGGAGAACGGTTCGAACTGATGCGGTGGCGGAGGGAGAGGGATTCGAACCCTCGAGACGGTTTCCCGCCTACACACTTTCCAGGCGTGCGCCTTCGACCACTCGGCCACCCCTCCGTGCGAGCGCCCCGCTTAGCAGACCTCGTGCGCTGCGTTAAGGGGGTACTTACGCGGTCTTGGCACACCAGGACGCCCCATCTTGTCAAGGGAAGGATTGAATGTGTCCGGGATATTGTGGCTCTTGAGCCTCCCCTTCCGCATCCTCGGCTATGTCACCGTCATCGCTGCCCTCGCGGCAGGTTTCCACGACATTTATCAGTCCGTCTTCACCGACAGCCTGGTTCTCACCCCGCTCGGCGACCTCTGGTACCTGACGTCGCAGTCCTCGTTCGAGGCGTTTCACGCCTGGCTCCTCGGCACCGCGCCCGATCTCTGGGACCCCGCCATGCAGGTCGTCCTGCGCCTGCCGGCCTGGCTCGCCCTCTTCATCCTCGCGACGTTGATCCTCCTCATCGCCCAGCTCATCTATCGTCCGAGATAGTGGGGAGGCGGGCGATGGGGCTCTTTTCGCGATTCGCACGGAAGGTGGCGCTGCCGACGGAGGCCGAGGCGCTGCCCGGCCGCGCGACGCCCCTGCCGGTTCCTGCGCGGCACGCCGTCAACGGCGCGCCGATGGCGGGGCCATGGCCCGGGTGCGAGAGCGCGGTCTTCGCCATGGGCTGCTTCTGGGGCGCGGAGCGCCTCTTCTGGCGCACGCCGGGCGTGACGGTGACGGCGGTCGGCTATGTCGGCGGCTTCACCCCCAACCCGACCTATCGCGAGGTCTGCTCGGGCCGGACGGGGCACACCGAGGGCGTGCTCGTCGTCTATGACCCGGGCGTGGTCGGGTTCGAGACGCTCACCAGGATTTTCTTCGAGGGGCACGACCCGACGCAGGGGATGCGCCAGGGCAACGATGTCGGCACGCAATATCGCTCCGCCATCTTCACCACGACGCCGGAACAGAAAGACGCGGCCGAGGCGATTCGCAACGCCTACGCGGCGACGCTGAAGAAGGCGGGGTACGGGCCGATCACCACCACCATCGATGGCGAGGCGCCCTTCTACTATGCCGAGCCGGAGCACCAGCAATATCTGCACAAGGTGCCGAACGGCTATTGCGGGCTCGGCGGGACGGGCGTCGCCTGTCCTGCGGGGGTCGGCACGGCCGCCTGATCGAGGAACGGCCGCGGGCGGGGACGGGCGACGTGTCCCGCCTCGGCGAGGAGGCGGCAGATCCGCGGCATCCCCGCCATCGTGAGCGGGGGCTTCGGCTTCGCCTTGGGGTCGGGCGTGTAGGGGGCGGGGGTGAACCAGTAGGCGAGGGCCTCGCCGCATCCGTCCCCCTTCGGCGGTGGCGCCTGCCTTTGGCACGCCTTGGATGAGGCCGGACACCCCATCCGCACGTGGAAATGCTCGTGGTGGCCGTACCAGGGGCGGATCTTGCCGAGCCAGTCGCGGGAGGGTGCGCCCTCCGTCGCCGCGCACATCGTCTTCTTGATCAGCGGATGGACGAAGATGCGCTCGACCCGCGCGTCCTTCGCCGCGCGCTCCAGGAGCGCGGCGTAGGCGGGCGTGAAGCGCGCGGGGTCCACGTCGGAGGCGGCGGCGTTGAGGACGGTGCGGAAGGGAAGGCTCTCGCGCTCGGCCTCGGTGAAGCGCGGCTCCGGCATCGGCTGGAACCAGATGTCGGCGTCGAGGCCGATCTGGTGGCTCGCGTGCCCATAGGGCATCGGACCGCCGCGCGGCTGGCTGAGATCACCGACGAGAACGCCGCCGAGGCCGAGCGCCGCGGCCGATACGCCGAGATCCTCGACGAGGGCGACGAGCGCGGGGTGGCCCCAATTCCGGTTGCGCGAGGCGCGCATCACCTGCCAGTGCGGCCCGTCGATCGCGAGCGGCGCGGCGCCGGCGATGCAGCCGCGCGAATAGCTTCCGACCGCGCGGGCGGGTGAAGGGGAGGGGGCGGCGACGGCGCCGAAGGTGCGGCTCGCGAGATCCTCGGCGGCGGCCGGTTGGAGGAGCGCGGCGAGGAGCGCGATCGCGAGCGCGAGGCGCGTCATGGGGCGAGGAAGGTGTCGGCGGCCCAGGCGACCCATTCGGGTCGGAACATGTGGCCGCCATCGTGGAGGCAGTAGAGGAGGGCCTTGCCGTCCTCGCGCGCGGCGCCGGTGCAGGCGAGGCCGAGATCGGTGGGCGGCACGCGGCGCAGCGGGGGCCGGTCGTAGCCGCCGGCCGTGCCGAAAAGGGCGATCGCGTCGCGCACGTCGCCCTGGCTCGTGTCGGCGATCGCGCGCCCGGCGATCGGCACCACGGTGTCGGCGGTGCCGTGAATGTGGACGAGGTCCACCGGCTCGGGGGTGCAGTCGTCCGGCAGGGGGGCCCAGAAGGTGCCGGACATCGGCAGGAACGCCTTGAACCGGTCGGGGCGGCGGCAGGCGAGGGTCCACGTCATCATCCCGCCCGCCGAGAAGCCCGTCGCGAGAATGCGGTCCGGGTCAATTTCGTGCTCGGTGACGAGCGCATCCAGAAGCGCGTCGAAATAGGCGAGCTCCGCGGCATCGTCGGTGAGGCCCTTGCGCGGGGCGTTGCGGATCAGCCAGTCCTCCCCGCCCGACTTGGCGGCGACGAGGGCGAGGCCGCGCTCGGCGGCAACCTCGCGCAGCTCCTTGTGCTTCATCACGCCCTCGGCCGTCCCGCGATAGCCGTGCATGAAGAGGATCGCGCCGAACGGGCCCTCGCCCTCCGGCACCGCGATCCGATAGGTCCGGTCGCCGATCGTGCAGTCGGTGTCAGGGCCGCAGGCGCTGGCAGCGGGCACGTAGGCGAGGAGCGCCGCGATGGTCAGCATCGCGGCCCTGAGGATCGGCATGGTCGTGCTCCTCTGTCGGGTCCGCCGAGTCTGTCGGCGGGCTTGTCGGAAGGCCACGCGCGAACTGTTCACGATCGCATGAGGCCTCACGGCTTGAGGCGCCACACGGTGGTCCGCTTCACGTCCGAATCCTCGAGCGCGAGGGGCACGGAGATCGCGTACGTCTCCAGAGCCTCCAGCGCGTCGGCCGGGAGGTAGGAGCGCTTGGGGTCGCCGATCAGCACCAGCGCGCCCGCCGCCTGCGCGCGCCGCAGGAAGGCGAAGGCGCGCTCGGCGAGGGGCCGCTCGTAGAAGATGTCTCCGGCGAGGATCACGTCCGCGTCGGCGCTCCCGTCGAGGAGGTCGCCGACGCAGGGCTCGAGCGAGACCGCGTTGGCGGCGGCGTTCATCGCCATCGCGGCGCGGGCGAAGGCGTCGAGCTCGCTCGGGACGACGCGGCGCGCGCCCGCGAGGCTCGCGGCGATCCCGGCGATGCCGCTGCCCGCGCCGAGATCGAGCACGGTGCGACCGGCGACAAGGTCGGGATGATCGAGCACGTAGCGGGCGAGGGCCTGTCCGCCGGCCCAGGCGAAGGCCCAGAAGGGAGGCGGGAGGCCGGTCTCGGAAAGCTCATCCTCCGTCTTCTGCCAGAGCGGCAGCGCCTCGTCGGCGAGATGGAGGCGCAGCTCCGGCACGTGGGAGGGTGTGCCGAGAAGGGTGTTGGCGCGAACGAACTCCGCTGCCTCCATACAATCTCAGCTTTTCGACATGGCGATCACCGTCTTCCATTCCGCCTCGGTGACGGGCTGGACGGACAGGCGCATGTTCTTGACGAGGGCCATCTCGGCGAGTTCGGGCGTCGCCTTCACCTCGGCGAGCGAGACGGGGCGCTTCAGCGGCTCCACGGCGGCGATGTCGACGCATTCCCAGGTGCCGCTGTCGTCTTTGGAGTCGGGATGGACGGTCTTGATGACCTTCACGATGCCGACGATCTCCTTCGCGTCCACCGAATGGTAGAAGAAGCCTTTGTCGCCGCGTTTCATCTCCCGCATCTGGTTGCGGGCCAGATAGTTGCGGACCCCGTCCCATTCGGTGCCCGTCTTCCCCGCCGCGACCTGGTCGTCCCAGCTCCATGTGTTCGGTTCGGACTTGAAGAGCCAGTACGCCATTGTGCCTCCGCAGAATCGACGGGTGCGACGCTATCGCTTCGCCGCGAATGGCGGAAGAGGCTGCATTCGCGGGGATCATGCCGCCAACTGGATAGGCAATTGCTTTTTCTTTGAGCACTTCCCGTGTACAGGAGACGTGCAATCGCGGCGCTCACGGTTGGCACACGTCTTGTAAAGCGCGTGTGTTGACCGCCGTCGGGCGCCCCGAGCCCGCCGGGGAGACATAGGGAATGCGCATGAAAATTGTGATGGCGATCATCAAGCCCTTCAAGCTGGACGAGGTGCGTGATGCGCTTTCGGCCATTGGCGTTGCAGGGCTGACGGTGACCGAAGTGAAGGGCTATGGCCGGCAAAAGGGCCATACCGAGGTCTACCGCGGTACAGAATATGCCGTGAGCTTCCTCCCGAAGCTTAAGATCGAAGTGGCCGTGACGAGCGAGTCGGTTCCGCGTGTGATCGATGCGATCCAGCAAAGCGCGAAGACCGGTCAGATTGGTGACGGCAAGATCTTCGTCTACACGCTCGACACCGCCGTGCGCGTGCGCACCGGCGAGGTGGATGCCGAAGCCCTGTAACCTTTCCTTCCTCTCTCGCGGACAGCCTCATGAAGAATACATTACTTTGGAAGATCGCCGGAGCGGGCTTCGCGCTTGCGCTCACGGCGACGGCGGCGTGGTCGCAAGCCGACTCCACCTCCACGACGACCACGACGGAGACCCCCGCCGTGACGACGACTGCCCCGGACGCGACGCCCGCGGCACCCGCTGCGGACGCGGCTGCGCCCGCAGCTGAGGCCCCTGCTGCGGAGGCTCCGGCCGCCGAGGCGGCGCCTGCCGAGGCCGCGCCCGATCCCTACCCGTACATCCTGAACACGCTGCTCTTCCTCATGGCCGGCTTCCTGGTCATGTTCATGTCGGCTGGTTTTGCCATGCTGGAAGCGGGCCTCGTGCGTTCGAAGAACGCGGCGATGCAGTGCTTGAAGAACATCGCGCTCTACTCGATCGCGGGCATCATGTTCTGGCTGCTCGGCTACAATCTCATGTATGAGAATGTGAACGTCGCCGACAATATCGCCGAGCTCTCGGGCTACATGGGCACCTGGTCCATGAAGGTGATCCCCGATCCGTCGGCCGACACGGGTGACTATGCCGCCGCGTCCGACTGGTTCTTCCAGATGGTCTTCTGCGCCACCACGGCGTCGATCGTGTCCGGTACCATCGCCGAGCGCATGCGCCTCTGGCCGTTCCTCATCTTCACCGTCTTCCTGACCGGTATCCTCTATCCGATCACCGGCTCCTGGGAGTGGGGCACGGGCTGGCTCGACCAGATGGGCTTCTCCGACTTCGCCGGCTCGACGCTGGTGCACTCGGTCGGTGGCTGGGCGGCTCTCGCCGGTGCCATCGTCGTCGGCGCCCGCCACGGCAAGTTCGGCGAGAACGGCATGATCCACCCGATGCCGGGCTCCTCGATCCCGCTCGCCACGCTCGGCACGCTCATCCTGTGGCTCGGCTGGTTCGGCTTCAACGGCGGCTCGCAGCTCGCCCTCGGCACGATCGAGGACGCGTCCTCCGTCGCGAAGATCTTCGTCAACACGAACACCGCCGCGGCGGCTGGCGTGATCGTCTGCATCATCCTCACCCAGCTCTTCTACCGGAAGGTCGACGTGACGATGGCGCTCAACGGCGCGCTCGCGGGCCTCGTCTCGATCACCGCGGAACCGCTCGCCCCGACCATGGCTCAGGCCGCGATGATCGGTGGTATCGGCGGCGTGTTCGTCGTGATCTTCGTGCCGCTGCTCGACAAGATCCGCATCGACGACGTGGTCGGCGCCATCCCGGTCCACCTCGTGTGCGGCATCTGGGGCACGATGATCGTCCCGCTGTCGAACTCCGACGCGACCTACTACGTCCAGTTCATCGGCGTCGTCTCCGTCGGTGCCCTCGCCTTCTTCTCGAGCCTCATCGTCTGGCTCATCCTTGCCGCCGTCACGGGTCTGCGCGCGACGCCGGAGGAAGAAGCGATCGGTCTCGACACGTCCGAAGTCGGTGTCCACGCCTATCCGGAATTCGGCTCCACGCGGGTCTGACCCGCGCCCAGCCGCTCCGTTTCATGCGCATCGAAAGGCCCGGGTACGCCCGGGCCTTTTTTCGTCCACACCATCATGCGACGCTCCCGAGATGGCGGTCGCATTCGGTGCCGCCCGCGGCCACCCCTCTCCGCCCTTTCCCCGCGAACGCGCAGAGCGCCCGATGACCGACCCGACGCCGACCGGACCCGTTTCCGTGCCGCCCGCCCCCCCTCTCCCAGATTTCCCGGAAGCCCGCGTCTTCGGCATCACCGTCGCCGTCGCGACGCCCGAGGCGGTGATTGAGCGGATCATCGCGTGGGCCGGCGGCCCGCCGGCGCGCACGGTGATCACCGCGAACCTCGACCACGTGATGAAGCTTCGGGACAATGCCGAGTTTCAGCGGGTCTACAGCGAGGCCGACCTCGTCACCGCCGACGGGATGCCCCTCGTCTGGGTCGCCCGGCATGACGGCGTCCCCCTCAAGGAGCGCGTCACCGGCTCCGACATGATCGCGCCGCTGATGAAGGCGGCGGCCGATGCGGGCCGCTCCGTCTTCCTGTTTGGCTCCACCATCGAGCGGCTGGAGCGCGCGCGGGACTATCTGGTCGGCGAAAATCCGGGCCTCGAGATCCGCGGCGTCTACGCGCCGCCCTTCGGCTTCGAGAAGGACGCGACGCTCCACGACGAGCTCGTCGACCTCCTCCGGAAGGCCGCGCCCGACCTCATCCTCGTCGCCCTCGGCGCGCCGAAGCAGGAGATCTGGGCGAACAAGATGGCCCGCGCCGTCCCGCACGGGGTGTTCCTCGGCATCGGCGCCGGGCTCGACTTCCTGTCGGAGGAGGTGCGCCGCGCGCCGACCTGGATGCGCCGGACGGGCCTCGAATGGGTCTACCGCGCCGCCTCCGAGCCGAAGCGGCTCGGCGGGCGCTATCTCGGCATCGTCGCCAACCTGCCCGCCCTCTACAGCATGCACCGGCGCGACCGGAAAGCCTGGCTCGCCGCGCGCGACGAGGCGGCCGAGTAAACCCCGCCCCCAAACGAAAACGCCGCCGGGCGCACGGGGCACCCAGCGGCGACAATCGTCGCTTGCCATCGTCCGCGGGCCGCGTCCTGGTGGACGGGCCCGTGGCGCCTCAGGGCTTGTAGACGGGCGGCGGGCCGGGGTTCACCGACCGGATGCGCAGACCCGCGACACCGGCCGCGAGGTTAGCGCCGACCTGCCCCTGCACCGAGATCGGCTGGAGGTTGATCGACCGGTCGAAGCCACCGATCAGCACGTTCGCGCCGATGCCGACGCCCGGCGTCGCCTCGGCGGTCACGCCATAATAGCGGCCCTCGAGCGCGCCGGGGGAGAGCTGCGTCGTCGGGGCGAAGACGGCCCAGGCGATCTGGCTCCCGCCGGTCTCGCCGACGTCGATGCCGATCTTGGTGATGAAGCCCTCATAGGGCTCGTGGCCGCCGCGGAGCGGACGGAACGTGCAGCCGAGCGTCTTGCGCGATCCGAGGATGAGGCCGTAGCCGCGGTCCACGTGGCATGTGAGCATGCCGACGCGCACACCGAACTCAGCATGGGCGGGCGCTGCCGCCCACACCGTCCCGATTGCCAATAAAGCCGCAGAGATCATCCGTAACATCGCGAACCGTCCTTCTAGCCGCCAGCGGCGTGGTTATGACAGGTTTCCGCAGAACCGCTGGATGCGTTGGCAAGCCTCTTCCAGTGCCGACGTCGCCGTCGCGTAGGAGATCCGGAAGTGGGGGGCCAACCCGAATGCAGAACCTTGGACAACGGCAACGCCTTCTGTTTCCAACAGTTCCGTGACGAAGTCCTCATCCGTCTCGATCACTTTGCCTGACGGCGCCTTGCGCCCGATCACGCCTTCGCAGCTCGGATAGACGTAGAACGCGCCCTCCGGCGACGGGCAGCGGATGCCGCGCGCCTGGTTGAGCATCGCGACGACGAGATCACGCCGCTCGCGGAAGATCTTGTTGTTCGCCGCGATATGGTCCTGCGGGCCGAGCAGAGCCTCGATGGCCGCCCACTGGGAGATCGAGGACGGGTTCGAGGTCGACTGCGACTGGATCTTCGCCATCGCCTTGATGAGGTGCGTCGGGCCGCCGGCATAGCCGATGCGCCAGCCGGTCATCGCGTAGGCCTTCGAGACGCCGTTGACCGTGAGGGTGCGGTCCTTCAGCGCGGGCTCCACCTCGGCGACCGTGTAGAAGGTGAAATCGTCATAGACGAGGTGCTCATACATGTCGTCGGTCATCACCCAGACGTGCGGGTGCTTCACGAGGACATCGGTGAGCTGCTTCAGCTCGTCATAGGTGTAGGCCGCGCCCGATGGGTTCGAGGGCGAGTTGAGGATCAGCCACTTCGTCTTCGGCGTGATCACCGCCTCGAGCGCCGCGCCCGTGACCTTGAAGTTCGTGTCGAGCCCCGCATCGACCGGCACCGGCGTCCCTCCGGCGAGGAGCACCATGTCGGGATAGCTCACCCAATAGGGGGCTGGGATGACGACCTCGTCACCGGGGTTCAGCGTCGCCATCAGCGCGTTGTAGAGGACCTGCTTGCCGCCCGTGCCGACGGAGATCTCGGCCGGCGTGTAGATGAGCTTGTTCTCGTTCGCGAACTTCTGGCAGATCGCTTCCTTCAGCTCGGGCATGCCGTCGACAGCGGTGTACTTGGTCTTGCCTTCGCGGATCGCGCGGATCCCGGCTTCCTTGACGTTCTCGGGCGTGTCGAAGTCGGGTTCGCCGGCGCCAAGGCCGATCACATCGCGACCGGCGCGCTTGAGCTCGGCCGCTTTGGTGGTGACGGCGATCGTGGCAGAGGGTTTGACGCGCGATAACGTGTCGGACAAAAAGGCCATGGCTTGGTCCGTTCGGTGCTGGAGCGACGGGCGGAAGGACCAGGACGACCTGGCAGAACCGCTCTTTTTTCGCCGCCCTTATCGGAGCATCTCCTCCGGCCTGCAAGGCGACATTCTGATTAAATTACGCGTCGTGTCGCCGAGCGTCTTTTCGATCGGTCCGCGCGCCATCCGTGGGCGCTGCCGTCGCGTTCACTGGAGCGCCGAGCGGGGCCGCCAAGCCGGGGCCCCGCCGCGCGTGCGGGCATCAGCCCTTAGAACGGAATGCCGTAGCCGAGGGTGCCCTGATAGCCATCGAGGATCGGCAGACGCGAGGGATTGTAGGTCGCCTCGTTCTCGATCTTCTGCAGGCTCGGCACCGGGACGCCGCCGAACGCCGCCAGCGGCGAAAGGTCGACCGCGCGGCCGGCAAACATCGCCACGCCCGGAAGGTTCCGGCCGTAGGGACCCACATAACCCTGGCCGCCGGCGCCGTCTCCATAGGGGCGAACGGTGATCCGTGGAACCTCTTGCGCGAACGCGGTCCCCATGGATCCCGCGATCAGGGCGATCGCCAAAAGATGCTTCATCATCAATGTCTCCCCGGCGGATCATCCGCCTCGTGTGGCGCGCGTCGCCTGTGCCGATCGATACGCCACGTACACGACTCCGCAATCGATTGGACCGCAATACCTTATCCCAATCAGATGCGTTTTGCGAAATAAACTCGCAAGCCTGCTCGTAGGTTGCTTTATTTCATAAGCTTGCTGACAACCTGAGCGGTATAATCGACCGCCGGGATGATCTTCGCGTAGTTGAGCCGGGTCGGCCCGATGATCCCGAGGACGCCAACCGTGCGTTGCTGATTGTCCCGATAGGGTGAGATGATCAGCGACGAGCCGGACAGCGAGAAGAGCTTGTTCTCCGAGCCGATGAAGATCCGCACGCCCTCGCCTTCCTCGGTGAGGGAGAGGAGCTGCATCAGGTCGCGCTTGGTCTCGAGGTCGTCGAGAAGCTGGCGCACGCGCTCGACATCGCTGCGCACTTCCAGGTTCTGCAGCAGATTGCCGCGCCCGTGGACGATCAGCGTCCCCGGCCCCTTGTTCGACGCCTCGCTCCAGGTCGCGATGCCCTGTTCGACGAGCTTCTGTGTCAGCGAATCGAGCGCGGCGCGCGCGTCGACGGCGAGCTGCTCGATGATCGAGTGCGCCTCGCCGACCGTGCGGCCGCGGATGTGCGCGTTCAGATAGTTCGACGCCTCCTGCAACGCGGACTGCGGCAGGCCGGCCGGCAGATTGACGATGCGGTTCTCGACCGACCCGTCCTCGCCCACGAGCACCACGATCGCCTTGCCCGGATCGAGGGAGACGAACTCGATGTGCTTGAGGCGCAGGTCCGCCGTGTTGGTGAGGACGACGCCCGCCCCGCTCGACAGGCCCGACAGCACCATCGACGCCTTCGTCAGCGCCGCGTCCACCGCGTCAGACCCGCTGCCGGAGACCTGCTGGTCGATGCCGACCCGTTCGTCCGGCGTCAGCTCGCCGACCGTCAGCAGCGCGTCCACGAAGAAGCGCAGCCCGCGATCGGTCGGAAGACGCCCCGCCGAGACGTGCGGCGCGTAGATCAGGCCGAGCTGCTCAAGGTCGCTCATCACGTTGCGGACGGAGGCGGGCGAGAGCTTGTGCGGCAACGCACGCGAAATCGACCGCGAACCGATGGGCTCGCCGCTCGCAAGATAGGCTTCCACGATCTGACGAAAAATGTCCTGCGAGCGCTCGTCGAGCTCGATGGCATCCATCGTCGCGTCCACCAAGTGCATAGTCGTCCCTTAACCTCCTAAAAGGTGGGTCCCTCCGGGCCTATCGTCCCGGCATTTAATATGCCAACGGTCTTTCCCGAACGGGAGGAGAATTCGACATGAGACACGACGGCCGATCAGGCGATGAAATGCGGGCCGTCAGCCTGGAGCGCGGCGTCTCGAAATATGCCGAGGGCTCCTGCCTCGTGAAATTCGGGAACACCCATGTCCTGTGCACCGCCTCGCTCGAAGAGCGGGTGCCGCCCTGGCTGCGCGGCGGCGGTGCCGGATGGGTCACGGCTGAATATGGGATGCTTCCGCGCGCCACCAAGGAGCGCATGCGCCGCGAGGCGTCGGCCGGCAAGCAGTCGGGCCGCACGCAGGAGATCCAGCGCCTCATCGGCCGCTCGCTGCGCGCCATCGTCGACCGCGAGGCGCTCGGCGAGCGGCAGATCAGCGTCGATTGCGACGTGATCCAGGCGGACGGCGGGACACGTACGGCGGCCATCACGGGGGCGTGGGTCGCGTTGTCGGACTGCATCACGCATATGAAGAACGCCGGGATGATCATGGGCAATCCGCTCACCGATCACGTTGCGGCGATCTCGTGCGGGATCGTCGAGGGCCGCCCGGTGCTCGACCTCGACTATGCCGAGGATTCGTCGGCCCACACCGACGCGAACTTCGTGATGACCGGGGCCGGCACCATCGTGGAGGTCCAGGGCACGGCCGAGGGCGTCCCGTTCACGCGCGACGAGCTGAACGCGCTCCTCGACCTCGCCTCGGCGGGGATTGCGCAGCTCGTCGAACTTCAGAAAATGACGGTGGCATGACGAAGGACCGCCTCGGAATCAGCGACCGCCTCATCCTGGCGACCCACAATGAGGGCAAGCTGCGCGAATTCCGCGAGCTTCTCGCCCCGATGGGCATCACCGTGATGAGCGCGGCCGATTGCGGCCTGCCGGAGCCCGAGGAGACGGAGACGACCTTCGCCGGCAACGCCGAGCTGAAGGCCGTGGCGGCGATGAGCGCGACGGGCCTGCCCGCCCTCGCCGACGATTCGGGCGTGACGGTCGAGGCGCTGAACGGCGACCCCGGCGTCTATTCGGCCCGCTGGGCCGGCGAGCCGCGCGATTTCGGCATGGCGATGGGCCTCGTCCTCGACAAGCTCGCGACGGCGGACGCCACCACCGATGAGGCGCGCGGCGCGGCGTTCGTCGCCGTCCTCGCCCTCGCGCGGCCCGGCGCGGAGACGCTCCTTTTCGAAGGCCGTTGCGACGGGCACATCACCGATGCACCGCGCGGCGGTCTCGGTTTCGGCTATGATCCCATATTCGTCCCGCAGGACGGAGATGGACGGACCTTCGGCGAGATGAGCTCGGAGGAGAAGCACGGCGGCGAAAGGCCCCTCTCGCACAGAGCGCGGGCGGTCGCCCTGTTCAAGGCCGCACTGGAAGGAGGAGGCGCCCGCTGATCGACGATCGGGAGTGCAGGACGCACACAAGGCGGACGCGTGACAGTCACCGCCGGACCACGTGCGGGGAGGGGCCATGCTGACGCTGCTTGACGACGCCATCGCAACGCGCGCCGACGACGAAGGCGGGTTCGGCGTCTACGTGCACTGGCCGTTCTGCCAGTCGAAGTGCCCCTATTGCGACTTCAACTCCCACGTTCGCCACGGCGGGGTGGACCAGACGCGCTACGCCGCCGCGCTCGTGCGCGAGCTCGAAACGATGGCGGACTGGAATCCCGACCGCCGGCCGATCAGCGTGTTCTTCGGCGGCGGCACGCCCTCCCTCATGGAGCCGTCGACCGTCGGCGCGGTGCTGGAGGCGATCGACCGGACGCTCGGCCTGCCGGCCGACGTCGAGATCACGCTGGAGGCGAACCCATCCTCGGTGGAGCAGGCCCGGTTCGAGGGTTATCGCGCCGCGGGGGTGAACCGCGTCTCGCTCGGCGTCCAGTCGCTGAACGATGCGGACCTCGTCGCGCTCGGCCGCCGGCATGACGTCGCCACCGCGCGCGCCGCGCTGGCGCTCGCCCAGCGCATCTTCCCGCGCGTCTCGGCCGACCTCATCTACGCCCGGCCGGGGCAGACGACCGAGGCCTGGGCCGCCGAGCTCGGCGAGATGCTCGCGATCTGCGGCAACCACCTGTCGCTCTACCAGCTCACGATCGAGCCGGAGACGCGCTTCTGGGACCTCGCGAAGGCCGGCAAGCTCGTGGTGCCGAACGACGACGCCGCGGCCGATCTCTACGAACTCACCCACGCGCTGACCACCGCCGCCGGGTTCGAGCGCTACGAGGTGTCGAACCACGCCCGCGCGGGCGAGGCGGCGCGCCACAATCTCGTCTACTGGCGCGGCGGGCGCTATCTCGGCATCGGGCCGGGCGCGCACGGGCGCATCCTCGTCGACGGCACGCGCACCGCGACCGCCACCCACAGGATGCCCGAGGCCTGGCTCGCCGCCGTCGAGGCCGAGGGCCACGGCCTTGCCGAGCGCGAGGCGCTGGCGCGCGACATGATCGCGGACGAATATCTCCTGATGTCGCTGCGCCTCAGCGAGGGCCTCGCCCTCGACCGCTATGCCGAACGCGCCGGCGCGCCGCTCGATGCGGAGCGCATCACGACGCTCATCGACAGCGGCCTTCTCGAACACGGGAACGGCCGCATCCGCATTCCTCAGTCCGCCCGCCTTCTCACCAACGCCGTCGTCCGGGAGCTGATGCCATGAACGCCGCCGTCGACACGGTCACCATCCTCGGCGACCTCGAAGAGATCTATGTCGAGCGCGGCAATGACTGGAACAAGGCACGCCCGCCGATCCTCGCCCGCCTGAAGCGCGCGCGGGCCGACGCGCTCGCCAACTGCGCCGCGACGCTGGACGAGACGAAATCGGGCACCGTCGCCGCGAAGGCGCTCGCCGCCGGGCAGGACGCGATCATCCGCGCCTTCTACCGCTTCGCCGCCGAGCACCTCTACCCGACGGCCAACCCCTCGGTCGCCGAACGCCTCGCCGTGGTGGCGACCGGCGGGTACGGGCGCGGCCTCCTCGCGCCCGGCTCCGACATCGACCTTCTCTTCCTCTTCCCCTACCGGCCGACGCCCTGGACCGAATCCATGGTCGAGACGGTCCTCTACATGATGTGGGATCTCGGCCTGAAGGTCGGCCACGCCGCCCGCTCGATCGACGAGTGCATCAAACTCGCGCGGACGGACATGACGATCCGCACCGCGCTCCTCGAATGCCGCTTCATCGACGGTGACGCCGAGCTCGCCGACAGCCTGAACCAGCGCTTCGACCAGGCCGTTGTGCGCGGGACGGGCAAGAAGTTCATCGCCGCCAAGCTCGCCGAGCGCGACGAACGGCACCGCCGCCAGGGCCGCACGCGCTATCTCGTCGAGCCCAACGTGAAGGAAGGGAAGGGCGGTCTTCGCGACCTCAACACGCTCTTCTGGATCGCGAAATATTTCTACCGCGTCCGCAACGAGGCCGAGCTCGTCGACAAGGGCGTCTTTTCGGCGAACGAGTTCCGCCTCTTCAAGCGATGCGACGACTTTCTCTGGTCGGTGCGCTGCCACCTCCACTTCCTCACCGGACGGGCCGAGGAGCGGCTGACCTTCGAGCTGCAGCGCGAGATCGCGCAACGCCTCGGCTACGCGAAGCGGCCGGGCCTGTCCGACGTCGAGCGCTTCATGAAGCACTACTTCCTCGTCGCGAAGGATGTCGGTGACCTGACGCTCATCCTGTGCGCGGCGCTGGAGGCGCAGCACGTCATGCAGGCGGCGGGCCTCTCGCGCATGATGCGCACGCTGACCGGGCAGAGCTGGAAGCCCCTCACGCCGGACTTCCACGCCGAGCTGAACCGCATCGTACTCACCAACAAGAGCGCGTTCCGCGACGACCCGGTCAACATGCTGCGCGTCTTCGAGCTCGCCGACGAGCATGACATCCGCCCCCATCCCGACACGCTGCACGAGCTGCGCCGCTCGCTGCGCGCGCTCGACCCGACCGTCCGCGCCGACCCGGAAGCGAACCGCATCTTCCTGCGCATCCTGACGGAAAGCCGCGATCCCGAGACGCTGCTGCGGATGATGAACGAGACCGAGGTGCTCGGCACCTTCGTGCCGGATTTCGGCAAGGTCGTCGCGATGATGCAGTTCAACATGTACCATTCGTACACGGTGGACGAGCACCTCATCCGCACCGTCGGCATCCTCGCCGACATCGAGAACGGGCGCGCCGAGGCGGACCACCCGCTCGCGAGCAACCTCATCAAGACGGTCCACAACCGCCGCGCGCTCTATGTCGCCGTCTTCCTGCACGACATCGCGAAGGGGCGGCCGAAGGACCATTCGGTCGAGGGCGCCCGCATCGCGCGCCGCCTCTGCCCGCGCCTCGGCCTCACCCCGGCCGAGACCGACCTCGTCGCCTGGCTCGTCGAGGAGCATCTGACGATGTCCATCGTCGCGCAGTCGCGCGACCTCTCCGACCCGAAGACGATCGACGATTTCGCCAACAAGGTGCAGAGCTTCGAGCGGCTGAAGCTCTTGGAGATCCTGACCGAGGCCGACATCGCCGCCGTCGGCCCCAACGTCTGGAACGGCTGGAAGAGCCAGCTCCTCGCGACCCTCTTCGACGAGACCGAGGCGATCATCGCCTCGCGCCACACCCGCCGGCCGCGCTCGGCGCGGATCGAGGCGGCGAAGACCGCCTTCCGCGAGCGGGCGACCATGCTCACCCCCGCCCAGCGCGACACCGTGCTGCAACGTCACACGCCGCCCTACTGGATCCGCACGGCGGTGGACGACGCCGTCTATCATGCCGAGCTGATGAGCAAGGGCGACCCGTCCAATGTCATCGTCGGCGTCCGGATGCGGGCCGACCGCGCGGTCACCGAGATGACGCTGATCGCGCCCGACGCGCCGCGCCTCCTCGCCGTCGTCGCCGGCGCCTGCGCCTCCGCGCAGGCGAACATCGTCTCGGCCGACGTCTTCACCACGACGGACGATCTCGCCGTCGACATCTTCGCCCTGACGCCTTTGTCGGGCGATCCGCGCGACGAGGAGGAGCGGGTGCGCCGCATCGCCCAGACCGTGCGCGACGCGCTCGCCGACCGAGCGCCGGTGCCGAAGCCGATCGACGCCCGCCCGCGCGCCATCAAGCAGAAGGCCTTCCACCATCCGACCGACGTCCTCATCGCGAACGACTGGTCGGACGGCTACACCGCGATCGAGGTCTCGGGCCTCGACCGGCCGGGCCTCTTCCGCGACCTCGCCGACGCGCTCCTGGAGCTCGACCTCAACGTCCGCTCGGCGCAGATCGCAACCTTCGGCGAGCGCGTCGTCGACGTCTTCTACGTGACGGGGCCCGACGGCGAGCAGATCTCCGACCCCCTGTTGCGCGCCAAGATCGTGGAGCGGCTGGTGAAGGCCTACGACAACCCAGAAGAAGCGCGCGGAATCGCGCTGCCGGTCGCGTAGGCGCCCATGCAGCTTCTGCGTAATTTCGCGACGGTCGGCGCGTTTACTGCGGCCTCGCGTGTCCTGGGCTTCGCCCGCGATATCCTCGTCGCCGCCCTTCTCGGGGCGGGGCCGGTGGCGGACGCCTTCTTCGTCGCCTTCAAGCTGCCGAACCTCTTCCGCCGCCTCTTCGCGGAAGGGGCGTTCAACTCCGCCTTCGTGCCGCTCTTCGCGCGCGTGCGGGCGGAGGAGGGGGAGGACGGGGCCGAGAAATTCGCCTCGTCCGTGCTCTCTTGGCTCCTCATCTGCCTTCTCGTGCTGACGACGCTCGCCGAGCTGTTCACCCCCTATTTCATCCTGGTAATGGCGCCCGGCTTCTCGGCCGACAGCAAGGTCGAGCTGACGACGCTCTTCACGCGGATCTGCTTCCCCTATCTGGCGGCGATGTCGCTGGTCGCGTTCCTCTCGGGCATCCTCAACACGCTCGACCGATTTGCGGCGGCCGCCTTCGCCCCCGTCCTCCTCAACATCGTGATGATCAGCGCGCTCCTCGTCGCGGCGTTCATGGAGCTCGACGCGGAGAGCGCGGGCTTCGCCCTCTCCTGGGGCGTCTTCGCGGCCGGTATCGCGCAGGTCGTGCTCCTCGCCGTCGCGGTGAAGCGACTCGGCGTGCGGCTCACGCTGCCGCGCCCACGCCCCTCGAAGCGGCTGAAGCGGCTCCTGGTCCTCGGTCTCCCCGGCGTCGCGGCGGGCGGGATCACCCAGATCAACATCGTGGTCGGGACGATCATCGCCTCCTTCTGGCCCGCCGCCGTCTCCCACCTCTATTACGCCGACCGGCTCTACCAGCTCCCCCTCGGGATCGTCGGCATCGCGCTCGGCGTCGCGCTGCTGCCGGACCTGTCGCGCCGGCTGCGCAACGGCGATGTCGGCGGCGCGCTGTGGACGCAGAACCGCGCCTTCGAGTTCGCGCTGATGCTGACGCTGCCGGCCGCCGCAGCGCTCATCGTGGTGCCGCTCGAAATCGTCGTGACGCTGTTCGAGCGCGGCGCGTTCGACCGAGAGGCGGCCGCCCTCACCGCCGCCGCCGTCTCGGCCTACGGGTTCGGCCTCCCCGCCTTCGTGCTCATCAAGGTCTTCTCGCCGGCCTATTTCGCCCGCGAGGACACCGCGACGCCGATGATCTTCGCCGCCATCTCGATGGTCGTGAACATCGGCGGCAGCCTCATCCTCGCGCGGATGCTCGCCCCCCAGGGGCTCCCCCATGTCGGGATCGCGGCGGCCACCAGCCTCGCGGGCTGGGTGAACGCGTCGCTCCTCTTCGTCGGCCTTCTGCGGCGCGGCGACTTCAAGCCCGATCCGCTCCTGTGGACGCGGGCGCTCGGCATCTTCGCTGCCTCGCTGGCTCTGATGATCGTCGCCGTCCTGATCGCGCGCGAGCTGAACGGGTGGTTCTTCAACGCCGACCTCGTCAGCGCCGCGGCCGCGCTCGGCCTCCTCGTGACCGGGTCGGCCATCATCTTCGCGCTGGTGTGCGAGTTCTCCGGGGCGATCGGCGTGCGCGACCTGGTGCGCGTCTTCCGCCGGCGCTGACGGCCCGTCAGACCCGGCTCAGACCCGGCGGAGCGCCACCTGGGAGATCCGGTGGTCCTCGCTCTTGCGCAGGATGAGGTCGGCCCGCAGCTTCGTCGGGCCGACATTCTCGCGCAGATTCTTGAGGTTGATCCGCTCCCACAGCCCGCGCGCGAACACCTTCGCCTCGTCGTCGGAGATGCTGGCATATTTGTGGAAGTAGGAGCGCGGGTCGGTGAACCGGCTCTCCTTCAGGCGGAAGAAGCGCTTCAGATACCACTGCTCCAGCGCAGTCTCGTCGGCGTCGATATAGATCGAGAAGTCGAAGAAGTCGGACACGAACGGCACGCGCGGCCGGTCGCCCGACAGGCGCTGCGTCTGGAGGACGTTCAGCCCCTCGACGATCAGGATGTCCGGCTGATCGACGACGATCGTCTTGCCGGGCACGCGGTCGTAGGTGAGGTGCGAATAGACCGGCGCCTCGACATGGCGCACGCCCGCCTTGATGTCGGCGAGGAAGGCGATCAGCGAGGCGACGTCGTAGCTCTCCGGAAAGCCCTTGCGCTCCATCAGCCCGAACTCGATCAGCTTGGCGTTCGGGTAGAGGAAGCCGTCCGTGGTGATGAGGTCCACCTTGGGCTTCCACGGCCAGCGCGCGATCAGCGCCTGGAGGAGGCGGGCCGTGGTGGTCTTGCCCACCGCGACCGAGCCGGCGATGCCGATGATGTACGGCGTCTGCGCCCCGTTGCGGCCGAGGAACTCGTAGGTCGCCCGATGAAGCGCGCCCGTCGCCTCGACATAGAGGGAGAGGAGGCGGGAGAGGGGGAGGTAGATCGTCTCCACTTGGCCGGGCTCGATGAAGTCGTTGAAGCCTTGCAGGGCGAAGATCTCGTCCTGGTCGAGCGTCATCGGCTGGTCGGCACGCAGGTGCGACCACTCCGCCTCGTCGAACACGTGGAACGGCGCCAGCTCGTCCCGCTGGAGGGCTACGGCTTCGGCTTGCGCCGGCATGATGCGATGCTCTTGCAGAGGGAGACTCCTCAGGACACGCGGCTCGCTTTTTCCTCCAGGCCGGAACGCGCCGTGCGCCGTTCGAGTTCGGCGATCACCGCGTCCCACGAAAGACCCGACACAGCCAAGAGCACCGTCAGATGATAGACGACGTCGGCGGCTTCGGCCGTCAGCTCGTCAGGCTGGCGGCGGACGGCGGCGATGATCGCCTCCACCGCTTCCTCGCCGAACTTCTCGGCGCACTTGTCGACACCCTTCGCCGCGAGCTTGCGCGTGTAGGATGCCGCGTCGGGATCCGCGAGGCGATCCTTCACGATCGCCTCGAGGGCCTGGATGGAAAAATCAGCCATGGGGAGGGTCGAGGCGCATCGGGATGCCGGCGGCCGCCATGTGCGCCTTCGCCTCCTGGATGGTGTGGGTTCCGAAATGGAAGATGGAGGCGGCAAGGACCGCCTCGGCATGCCCCTCCGTGACGCCTTCCACCAGATGGTCGAGCGTGCCGACCCCGCCCGAGGCGATGACGGGGATGGTGACGGCGTCGGCCACGGCACGGGTGAGCGCCACGTCGAAGCCCTGCTTGGTGCCGTCGGCGTCCATCGAGGTCAGCAGGATCTCGCCGGCGCCGTTCTTCATCATGTGCACGGCGAACTCCACCGCGTCGACGCCCGTCGCCTTGCGGCCGCCGTGGGTGAAGATCTCCCAGTGGTCGCCGGCCTTCTTGGCGTCGATCGCGACGACGATGCACTGCGCGCCGAACTTCTCGGAGGCGCGGCGCACGAAATCGGGGTCGCGTACCGCCGCCGTGTTGATGGACACCTTGTCCGCGCCCGCGAGGAGCAGCGAGCGGATGTCGGAGATCGTGCGCACCCCGCCACCGACGGTGAGCGGCATGAAGCAGCGCTCGGCGGTGCGGCGCACCACGTCGAACAGGATCGACCGCTCCTCGTGGCTCGCGGTGATGTCGAGGAAGGTCAATTCGTCGGCGCCCGCGAGGTCATAGGCGGCCGCCGCCTCGACCGGATCGCCGGCGTCGATGAGATTCTCGAACTTCACGCCTTTGACGACCCGTCCGCCCTTCACGTCGAGGCACGGGATGATGCGCTTCTTCAGCATCATTCGCCTCCGGAGAGGGTGGCGAGCGCGGCCGCCGGGTCGACGCGCCCGTCATAGAGCGCGCGGCCGATGATGGCGCCTTCGAGGATCGAGGCGTCCGGCGCGGCGAGGCGGGCGACGTCGTTCATGCCGGAGAAGCCGCCCGAGGCGATGACCGGGGTCGTCACCGCGCGGGCGATGTCGAGCGTCTCCTCGAGATTGAGGCCGGTCAGCATCCCGTCGCGCCCGATATCGGTGTGGACGATCGCCGCGACGCCCGCGTCCTCGTAGGCGAGGGCGAGGTCATGGGCGGAAAGCTCCGTCGCGTCGGCCCAGCCCGAGACGGCGACCTTGCCGTCGCGCGCGTCGATGCCGACGACGATGCGATGCGGGAAGGCGCGGCACGCCTCGCGCACGAGCGCGGGGTCGCGGGCGGCGGCGGTGCCGAGGATGACGCGGGCGACGCCGCGCTCGATCCAGCCCTCGATCGCCTCCATGGTGCGGATGCCGCCGCCGAGCTGCACCGGGCAGTCGGTCGCGGCGAGGATCGCGTCGACGGCCTCGGCATTGCGGCTCTCGCCGGCGAAGGCGCCGTTGAGGTCGACCACATGCAAGCGGCTGAAGCCGACGCGCGCGAAGTGCGCGGCGAGCTCGCCCGGATCGTTCGAGAAGACCGTCGCGCGATCCATCTCGCCCTGCTCGAGCCGCACGCAGGTCCCGTCCTTCAGGTCGATGGCCGGGAAAAGAATCATGGTGTCCACGTCAAGAAATTGCCGATGAGGGCGAGACCGAGTGTCTGGCTCTTCTCGGGGTGAAACTGGGTTCCGACGATGTTGTCGCGACCGACGATGGCCGCGAACGTCTCGCCATGATCGGTCGTCGCGACGAGATCGTCGGACGAATTCGGCCGGATCGCGTAGGAATGGACGAAATAGGCATGGAGCCCGTCCGGGCCGAGGGGGATCCCCTTCATCACCGGATGCGCGTTGACCTCTTCCAGCACGTTCCAGCCCATGTGCGGGATCTTCAGCGCCGGGTCGTCGACCTCGATCGCGCTCACCACGCCGGGGATGAAGTCGAGACCCTCCGTCTCGACATGCTCGAGCCCGCGCGTGGCGAAGAGCTGCATCCCGACGCAGACGCCGAGGAGCGGCACGCCACGGCGCAGCACGGCCTCCTTCAGCGCCTCGACCATGCCGGTGGTCGAGGCGAGGCCGGTCATGCAGTCGGCGAAGGCGCCGACGCCCGGCAGCACGATCCGGTCCGCCCGCGCGACGCGCATGGGGTCGGACGACACGACGATCGCGTCCTTGAGATTGCGCTCCGAGGCGGCGCGCTCAAAGGCCTTCTCGGCCGAGCGCAGATTGCCGGAGCCATAATCGATGATGACGACGCTCACCTTGTCCCCTCGGGAAAGACACCAATGACGTTCGGCACAGCCGATGCGGGGGCCGCCTGACCCCAAGGGGCAGGCGGGGTGATATGGGAGGGGACGTGCGGATGCGATGCGCCGGGCGCGACATAGGTCGGGTCAAGCCGCGCGCTGAAATAGCGCCGCTCGGCGTTGCGGAAGCGGCGGCCTTCGACGACGCCGGACAGGATCCAGCCCTTCCGCGTCATCGACCAGCGCTTCAGCGCCCGCGCCTCGAAGCCGAACCAGATTGCGAGGCCGATCGAGGCGACGATCGCGACGTCCGGCCCGAGCGTATAGGAGACGAGCGCGACGATCCCGCCGCTCACCACCAGCGCGGCGAGGAAGACGACCCACATCCGGTTCGCCAGCATCCAGAAGAGCGGAAACAGCATCGCGAGCCAGGCAAAGCCGTCACGCACGAACCGCGCATGCTCGGCCCGCTCTTCGGGCTCGAACTTCTCATGCTCAAAAACGGTCCAAACGGCCATGGAACTGCCCCCGCGCCCTACAGCGCGCCCTTGGTGGACGGAATCGCGCCGTCCGGCGCCGTGATCCTCACCGCTGCTCCCAGCGCCCGCGCGACGCCCTTGAAGCAGCTTTCCGCAATATGATGATCGTTCTCGCCGTACAACGTCTCGATGTGAAGCGTCATTCGCGAATTCATGGCAAGTGCCGTGAAAAATTCGCGAACCAGCTGCGTGTCGAACGTGCCGATCTTGTCGGTGTGGAAGGTCGTCCGGAACACCAGGAAGGGGCGGCCCGACAGGTCGAGCGCGACGCGGGTCAGCGTCTCGTCCATCGGCAGCAAACAGTCCGCGTAGCGGGCGATGCCGCGCTTGTCGCCGACAGCCTCGAGCAGTGCCTGGCCGAGCGCGATGCCGACATCCTCCACCGTGTGGTGATCGTCGATATGAAGGTCGCCCTCCGCCTCGATCGTCATCGAAATGCCCGAATGGCGCGCGAGCTGGTCGAGCATGTGATCGAAGAAGCCGATGCCGGTCTTGATCGTGCGCGCACCGCCACCATCGAGGTCAACCGACACGCGAATGGCGGTTTCCTGGGTGCGACGGCTGACGTCGGCTTTGCGAGAAGGGGGCGTCTGTGTCATCGGATGCTTCTAGCAAGCGGCGGAGGCTAGGCAAATGACGTTCTCAACACCCGAGAGTCGGCTCATCGTGGCCCTGGATGTTGCAGATCGCGCCGCCGCCGAGCGCCTCGTCCGCGCGACCGAAGGTGTGGTCGGGGTCTATAAGGTCGGTCTCGAGTTCGCGATAGCAGGCGGATTGAGCTTCGCCAAGGAGCTGGTGGACGCCGGACACGACGTCTTCCTCGACATGAAGCTCCTCGATATCGCGAACACGGTCGCGGGCGGGGTCCGCTCGGCCGGCCTGATCGGCGCGAAATTCCTCACCGTCCACGCCTACCCGCAGGCGATCCGCGCGGCGGTGTCGGCGCGGCCGGCGGGCCTCAACATCGTCGCCGTCACGGTGCTGACCTCGCTCGACGATGCGGACCTCGTCGAGACCGGCTACGCGATGACCGCCGCGGCGCTCGTCGAAAAGCGCATCGGGCAGGCCGCCGCGCTCGGGGCCGACTGCATCGTCTGCGCGCCGACCGAGGCGACGGTCGCGAAGCGCACCGGCCTCACGGTGATCACGCCCGGCATCCGGATGCCTGACGATGCGGCGGGCGACCAGAAGCGCGTTGCGACCCCGCAGGACGCGATCCGCGCCGGCGCGGACGCCATCGTCGTCGGCCGGCCCATCAACGCCGCTTCCGATCCGCGCGCCGCCGCCGAGCGCTATTGCGCGGCGATCGCCGAGGGGCTCGCGGGGCGCGACGGACTGTAGTCTGGCCGATCCGGCCGCGAGACCGCACCTTAGGGCTGACCGCAAAGGAGCCCGCCATGTCCCATTCGTTCCGACGCCTCGTCCTCGCCGCAGCGCTCACCGCCGCGATGACGGGCGCGATGACGGGCGCCGCCCGCGCGGAGCCGATCACCATCGTGGCGCTCGGCGACAGCCTCACGGCCGGCTACCAGCTCCCGCCCGGCACCGGCTTCCCGGCGCAGCTCGAAAAGGCGCTTCAGGCTGAAGGACTCGACGTGAAGGTTCTCGACGCTGGCGTCTCCGGCGACACCACCTCGGCCGGCCTCTCCCGGCTCGACTGGTCCGTCGGCCCCGAGGCGGACGCGGTGATCGTGGAGCTCGGCGCCAACGACGCGCTGCGCGGCCTCGATCCGGCCGACGCACGGGCGAACCTCGAAGCCATCCTCGACCGGCTCGACGAGCGCGGGCTCCCGGTGCTTCTGGCCGGAATGCTCGCCCCGCCCAATCTCGGCGAGGAGTACGGCAAGGCCTTCGCCGGGGTCTTCCAGGACCTCGCGACGCGCGACGTCGTCTTCTACCCCTTCTTCCTCGACGGCGTCGCCGCAGACCCCTCCCTCAATCTCGGCGATGGCATCCATCCGACCGTCGAGGGGGTCGCCGTCATCGTCGAACGGATCCTTCCCAAGGTGCGCGAGCTGGTAGGCCGGGTGCAAAAGGCAGGCTGACTGCCCTTTCCCGACGGCGTTTCCGGTAGTAGACGGGGGGTCGACACTTCGCCGGGCGGCTCCGCCTGACGTTCTCCGCACAAAAATTGGGACCCTCTGTCCGCATGGAATACCGTAAACTCGGTCGGACCGACCTGTCCGTCAGCGCGCTCTCCCTCGGCACGATGACCTGGGGCGATCAGAACACGGAGGCGGAAGCCTTCGAGCAGATGGACTACGCGCTCGAACGCGGCGTGAACCTTTTCGACAACGCGGAAATGTATCCGACGCCGCCGAAGGCGGAGACGGCCAACCGCTGCGAAACCATCATGGGCAACTGGCTCGCCGCCCGCCCCGGCGCGCGCGAGAAGATCGTGGTCGCGACCAAGGTCGTCGGCCGCTCGCACATGTCGTGGCTGCGCAAGGACGGGCACGAGCCCCGCCTCACCGCGCGCGACATCGAGGAGGCGGTCGAGGGAAGCCTGCGCCGCCTTCAGACCGACCGGATCGACGTCTACCAGGTGCATTGGCCGGATCGCCCGGTCTCGCAATTCGGCTCGAACCCGACCGTCTTCAACGTGCCGGACCGTCCGGCCGACGAGACCCCGATCGAGGAGAGCCTCGAGGCGTTCGGCCGCCTCGTGAAAGCGGGCAAGGTCCTTCATATCGGCCTCTCGAACGAATCGACCTGGGGCCTGATGCGCTGGCTCGGCGCCTCCGACCCGCTGCCGCGCGTCGCCTCGATCCAGAATGCCTACAGCCTCGTCAACCGCACCTTCGAGACCAACCTCGCCGAGGCGTGCCTGCGCGAGGATGTCGGCCTGCTTGCCTACTCGGCGCTCGCTCAAGGGTATCTCTCCGGCAAGTATCGCAACGGCGCGCTGCCGGAAGGCTCGCGCAAGGCGCTCTACAACCGCCTCCAGCGCTATGAGGGGCCGGGCGCGGACGAGACCATCAACCGCTATGTCACCCTCGCCGAAGAGGCAGGGATCGATCCGGCGCAGATGGCGATCGCCTTCGCGATGGGCCGCCCGTTCATGACGAGCGTCATCATCGGGGCGAGCAAGATGGAGCAGCTGAAGAGCGTTCTCGACGCCGCCTCCCTCACCCTCGGCGACGACCTCCTCGCCGCGATCGACACCATCCACCGCGCGCACGCGAACGTCTGCCCATGATCGACCTGCTGCCCGCCGGTATCGATCCGCTCGGGGCGATCATCCTGATCGTCCTCAGCTCGCTGACGAGTGCGCTCTCGGCATCGGTCGGCATCGGCGGCGGCGTCACCCTCCTCGCGGCGATGACCTTCGTCGTTCCCGTGGAGGCGCTCGTCCCGGTGCACGGTGTCGTGCAGATGGGCTCCAATATCGGACGCGCCGCCCTTCTCGCGAAGGACGTGGCGCTCCGCCTTATCGTGCCCTTCACCGCCGGTGCGGTGGTGGGCGCCATCATCGGCGGGATGCTCGTCACCGACCTCCCGGAGCACGTCCTCCTCCTCATCATCGGCCTCTTCGTCGTCATCACAACGTGGGTGAAGCTGCCGCCGCTCGGGCGCGGCGAGCGCGGGATCCTCGCCGGCGGCGGGCTCCTCGCGACGATCCTCACCATGTTCGTCGGCGCGACCGGCCCTTTCGTGATGATGCTGATGCGCCAGGCGGGCCTCTCCCACGCGGCCCTCGTCGCGACCACCGCGATGGGCATGACCGTCCAGCACGGGCTCAAGATCTCTGCCTTCGCCACGCTCGGCTTCGACTTCATCCCGTGGCTGCCCATGATGGCGGCGATGATCGTGGCCGGCTTCATCGGCACCTTCCTCGGCGCCAAGCTGATGAAGCGGCTGCCCGAGGCTTCCCTCAAGCTGGCGCTGAAGGTCGTCCTGACGCTGATCGGCGTGCAGCTCGTCCTGCGCGCATTGAGCGACTTGGTGTAGACCGGGCGGGTCCGATAGGAAGAGCGCAGCCATGACCCGCCTCCATCCCACCGTCGTCGCGCCCGACGAAGTCGCCGCCGCAGCCGTCCGGATCGCCCCGTATGTCCGGCGTACGCCCCTGCTGCGGCTGAACGGCCCGGTGAAGTGCGAGCTGAAGCTCGAACACCACCAGGTGACGGGTTCCTTCAAGGCGCGCGGCGCGTTCAACTCGCTGCTGTCGGCCGACGTGCCGGCCGCGGGCGTCGCCGCCGCCTCCGGCGGCAATCACGGCGCCGCCGTCGCCTACGCCGCCCACCGGCTCGGCATCCGCGCGACCATCTTCGTCCCCTCGATCGCGAGCCCGGCGAAGATCGCCGCGATCGAGGCGGCGAAGGCCGATGTCCACATCGTCGGCGACCGCTATCCCGAGGCGCTCGCCGCCTGCGAGGCCTTCCAGGCCGAGACCGGTGCGATCAGCGTCCACGCCTACGCCACGGCGACGACCATCGCCGGCCAGGGCACCGTCGCGATGGAGTGGGAGGCCGACAGCGAGGGCCTCGACACCGTCCTCATCGCGGTCGGCGGCGGCGGCCTCATCAGCGGGATCGGCACCTGGTTCGGCGACCGGATCAAGGTCGTCGGCGTCGAGCCGGAAGGCGCGCCGACGCTCCATGCCGCGCTCGAGAGCGGCACGCCGGTGGACGTCTCGATCGACACCATCGCCGCCGACGCGCTCGGCGCGGGGCGGACGAGCCCCCTCAATCTCGCGATCGCCCGCCGCTTCGTCTCCGATGTCGTGCTCGTCTCCGACGCGGCGATCCTCGACGCGCAGCGCACCCTCTGGCAGAGCGCGCGGCTCTTGCTGGAGCCGTCGGGCGCCACGGCGTTCGCCGCGCTCGCCTCCGGCGCCTATGTTCCGGAGCCGGGCGAGCGCGTCGGTGTGCTCACTTGCGGCGCCAACACCGACCCGGCCACATTCGCCGCGCTCCTCGGCTGAGGGGCCCAGAATCACCCGCGGCGGCCTCCGGGGAGGACGCCGCGGCGACCCAGACACCAACCGGTCCATGACGGACCAACCGCCTCGATCAGAAAGAAACGTGACATGCCTTCTCTCCTCCTTCTCGCCGGCGACGGCATCGGGCCCGAAGTGATGGCGGCGACCGAGCGGGTCATCGACTTCTTCAACCGGCGTGGCGCGGGCTTCGAGCTGCAGCGCGCGCTCGTGGGCGGCGCCGCGGTCGACGCGGAAGGCGACCCGGTCTCCGACGAGACGCTGGCGATCGGCGAGTCGGTCGACGCGATGCTGTTCGGCGCGGTCGGCGGCCCGCAATATGACGGTCTGCCCTACGAGAAGCGCCCCGAAGCCGGCCTCCTACGCCTGCGCAAGCACTTCGAGCTGTTCGCCAACATCCGCCCGGCGATCTGCTATCCGGCGCTGGCCGACGCCTCCAGCCTCAAGCGCGAGGTGGTCGAGGGGCTCGACATCGTGATCCTGCGCGAGCTGACCGGCGGCGTCTATTTCGGCGAGCCGAAGACGATCGAGGACATCGGCAACGGCCAGAAGCGCGCGATCGACACCCAGATCTACGACACCTACGAGATCGACCGCATCGCCCGCGCCGCCTTCGAGCTCGCGCGCGCCCGCAACGGCCGCGTCACCTCGATGGAGAAGCGCAACGTCATGAAGACGGGCGTCCTGTGGCGCGAGGTCGTCGAGGCCGCGCACAAGGACGGCAACGAGGACGTCAAGCTCGACCATATGCTGGCCGACTCGGGCGCGATGCAGCTCGTGCGCGACCCGAAGCAATTCGACGTCATCGTCTGCGACAACCTCTTCGGCGACCTTCTGTCCGACATCGCCGCCCAGCTCACCGGCTCGCTCGGCATGCTGCCGTCCGCCTCGCTCGGCGCGGTCGATTCGAAGACCGGCCGCCGCCGCGCGCTCTACGAGCCGGTGCACGGCTCCGCGCCGGACATCGCCGGCAAGGGCATCGCGAATCCGATCGCGATGATCGCCTCTTTCGGCATGGCGCTCCAATATTCGTTCGGCATGATCACGGAGGCGAAGGCGCTCGACGCCGCCATCGCCGCGACCCTCGCCGAGGGCCTGCGCACCGCCGATATCGCCCACGGCGCCAAGGCGATCTCCACCGATGAGATGACCGACGCGATCCTCGGCAATCTCGAAAAGGCGCTCTGAGACCGCCGACCGGCCTCATCCCCCTGCACACCGCCGGCCCCGCGCCGGCGGTGCCACATGCCGATTTCGCGCGTCAGGGTTGTCGGGAGCGGCCTCGACGCCGCGCCAAAGCTCAGCCATGATCACAGTCTGACGATCGATCGAATCGCAAATATCATCGACGCCATTTCGATGCGCGCCGACTCGCCGTGCCGCCCGCGCGACACGACATCGGCGCAATCTCCCCATGTCCTTGGGGCACCTTTTCTTGTCGCCGACGGCTGGGTGGACCGTCGGATAGCCAAGCTGAGCTCGCTCGTGACCGCCCCACGAACAATAAAAATGCCCAAGGTCCGATGCCAATTTCCGAGAACTCTCGTGGGGCCGTCTTCATGGCGGTGGCAACGATCGGCTTCGCGCTGAACGATGCCCTGCTGAAGGTGACCTTCGAGACCATGCCGATCTCGCAAGGCGTGTTCTTTCGCGGCGCGTTCGCCTCGCTGTTCATGCTCCCGCTCGCGCTCTACACGCACGCCTTCCGATACCGGCCGAACCGGACGGACAAGATCGCCCTCCTCTTCCGCACCATCGGCGAGATCGGGGCGACGGTCTTTTTCATGCTGGCCCTGCAACGCATCTCGCTCGCCGACGCCACGGCCGTCGTGCAGGTGACGCCGCTCGCCGTCACCATGGCCGCCGCCCTCTTCCTCGGTGAGCCGGTCGGCTGGCGGCGCTGGTCGGCCATCGCGGTCGGCTTCGTCGGCGTGCTCGTGATGATCCGGCCGGGCGCCGAAGGCGGCATCGGCATGGCGGTTGTCTATCCACTCCTCTCGGTCGGCTTCGTCGTGTTGCGCGATATCGCGACGCGGCAGCTCAGCCGCGAGACGCCGTCGCTCTATGCGAGCCTCCTCACCTCCTTCTCCGTCGGCCTCATCGCGCTCGCCGTGTCGCTGGTGGAAGGGTGGAACCCGCTCTCGGTCGAGATCGTCGGCCTCTATGGCGGCGCGGCCTTCGCGGTGATGGTCGGCTATATCTGCATGGTGATCGCGATGCGGACCGGCGACATCGCTTCGGTCTCACCCTTCCGCTACACGGTCCTCCTCTGGGCGTTTATATTTAGCTACCTAATCTTCGGCGACGTACCGGACGCGTGGACCATCACCGGCGCGCTGATCGTGGCCGCAGCCGGGCTTTATACGCTCTGGCGCGAGACGGTTCTCGGCCGTCGCGTCACGATCCAGACGTCCAACCGGCCGTTCGCGCCGGTCGAACCGCTGGATGTCGCGGTCAAATCCAAGGAAGATGTTTAGCCGGCTACAGGATCGGCGATCGAGATTCGGGATTGAGGCCGGAGCGTCCGGCCCAGCACCTCACTCGGCGGCGACCATCGCCTCCGTGGCGTCCTCTTCGGCGAGGAAGGTCTGCCAGAGCGGCTCCTCGAACGTCGCCATGAAGGCGGCGTGCGCGGCGCGCTCTGCCGCGCTGATCCGAGGCGGGAGCGGTGCGGGGCGCGGCCGGTGACGCGTTGCGCCGACCTCGACCACCGCCGGGCCGCCCTGATCCTCCGCGAGAAGCAGCGTCGCCTGGCGGCCGCCACGCAGCTCCAGATACACCTCGGCCAGAAGCTCGGCGTCGAGCAGCGCGCCGTGCTTGGTCCGGCGTGAGGCGTCGATCCCGTAGCGCGCGCACAGCGCGTCGAGCGAGTTGGAGCCGGAGTGCTTGCGCCGGGCGATCGCCAGCGTGTCGACCACCTGATGCGCGCCGATGGGCGTTCGCCCGCAGCGCGTCAGCTCGTGGTTGAGGAAGGCAATGTCGAACGAGGCGTTGTGGGCGACGACCATGTCGGACCCGATGAAGGTCGCGAAATCCTCCGCCACCGCGGCGAAGACCGGCTTGTCCGACAGGAACTCCGCCGAAAGGCCGTGGACGCGGAAGGCCTCCTCCGGCATGTCCCGCTCGGGGTTGATGTAGACGTGGAAGCTGTTGCCGGTCGGGATCGTGTTCAGCACCTCGACCGCACCGATTTCCACGACGCGATCACCCGTCGCCGGATCGAGCCCCGTGGTTTCGGTATCGAGGATGATCTCGCGCACCGCGACGGCCCCCTGGCCCAAGTCTGAGATGGTCGCCGGCCCCGCAAGCGGGCGGGGCACCTCGCGAAAATGCCACAAGCGGCGCGCAATTGCACCAACCGGCCGCGCCTTTCCAACGCCGAGGCGCCGGGCTCAGCCCATCGTCAGGAGCGCGCGGCGGATCGCTTCGACCTCGCGCGCGGCATGGTCGAGATCGACGCCCGTGTTGACCACGAAGTGGGCGCGGCGGCGCTTCTCCGCGTCCGGCATCTGCTTTGCGAGGATCGCGGCGAACTTCTCCTCGGACATGCCCTGACGTTCCAGGACGCGGGTGCGCTGGATGTCGGCCGGCGCGCTCGCGACGACCACGGCGTCGACCTCGCGGTCCCGCCCCGTCTCGAAGAGGAGCGGGATGTCGAGGATCGCGATCCGCCGTCCGTCCCGGTGCGCGGCCTCCAGGAAGGCGGCCTGCTCCTCGCGCACCAGCGGGTGAACGATCGCCTCGAGCCGCTTCAGCGCCGCCGCGTCGTTGAGGACGGCCTGGCCGAGCGCCTTGCGGTCGACGACCCCGTCCACCACGACGCCAGGAAAGGCCTCGCCGACCGGACCCACGGCACGGCCCGAATAGAGGCGATGGACCGCAGCGTCCGCGTTGTAGACGGCGTCACCCTCCGCGCCGAATAGACCGGCGGTGGTGGACTTGCCCATCCCGATCGAGCCCGTCAGGCCGACGACGATCATCGCATCACCCTACATCGTCGCGAGGACGGCGCGGCGGAGCGCATCGTCCACGGTCGGATCGATGCCGAACCAGCGCTCGAACCCCACCGTCGCCTGATAGAGGAGCATCCCGAGCCCATCGACGGCGACGAGACCGCGCGCCCGCGCATCACGCAGGAGCGGCGTCTCCAGCGGGTAGTAGACGAGGTCCGCGACCGTGGCGTCGTGCGGCAGCGGGGCGAGCGCGAGATCGAGCGGCCCCGACCCGTTCATGCCGAGCGAGGTCGCGTTGACGAGAAGGGTCGTGTCCTCCATCGCCGCCGGCAGACGCTCCCAGGGCACCGCCTCCGCGCCGACGAGCGCGGCGAGCGCCGCCGCCTTCTCGTGCGTGCGGTTCGCGATGCGCACCCGCACCCCCGCCGCCGCAAGCGCATCGGCGACCGACACCGCCGCCCCGCCCGCGCCGAGGATCAGCGCCGGCCCATCGCGCCGCCAGTCGGGTGCCTGCGCGTCGAGGCTCTTCAGAAAGCCCGAGCCGTCGCTGCTCGTCCCGGCCATCCGGTCTCCGTCGCGCCACAGCGTGTTGATCGCCTGGAGCCGCACGCCGGCGGGATCGAGCACGGCAAAGCGCGCGGCCGTTGCCTTGTGCGGCATCGTCACGTTGACGCCGGCAAGGTCGGACGCGGCGAGGTCGGCGAAGAAGCGCTCACCCTCCTCCGGCTTCACCTCGATGCGGTCATAGTGCGCATCGATCCCGTAGGCCTTGAACCAATGGTCGAAGATGATCGGGGAGCGCGAGTGCTTCACCGGCCAGCCGACGACGCCGACCCTCACCGTCTCGCCCATCAATATTGTTCCGTCAGGCCGGAGCCGTAGCGCCGGTCGGTCAACAGGGCGACGATCGCCGCGGCCGTCTCCTCGATGGAGCGGCGCGTGACGTCGATGAGCGGCCAGCCATTCTCCGCGCACAGCTTGCGGGCGAACGCCACCTCCTTCGCGACCTCCTGCCGGTTGACGTAGGACGAGCCTCGCCGCTCCGCCTGCATGGTGAGGAGGCGATTCTCGCGCAGCGCCACGATCCGCTCCGGCGAGGCGGTGAGGCCGACGATCAGCGCGCGCTTGGCCTCGAAGAGGGAGGGCGGCACGCCGAGATTGGTGACGATCGGCAAATTCGTCGTCCGCACGCCGCGATTGGCGAGATAGATCGAGGTCGGCGTCTTGGAGGTGCGCGAGACGCCGACGAGGACCACGTCCGCCTCGTCGATATCGTCCGGCAGCGCCCCGTCATCATGACGCATCGCGAAATTCAGCGCCTCGATGCGGCGGAAATAGCCGGCGTCGAGCTCGTGCTGCGCGCCGACGCGCGCCGCCTTCTGGACGTTCAGATAGGACTGGAAGACGGCGACCAGCGGGTCTAGCACGTCGATGCAAGGGAGGCCCAGCTTCGCACAGGTCATCTGCAGGCGCTGCAGGATCTCCGGCGCGACCAGCGTGAACATGACGATGCCCGGCGCGTCCTCGATCTCCGACAGCACGCGGTCGAGCTGACGGTCGGATCGGACGAGCGGATAGACGTGCTCGATGGCCTCAACGTCTTCATATCGCGCCACCGCGGCGCGTGAGGCCGTCATCAGAGTCTCGCCCGTCGAGTCGGAGACGAGGTGGACGTGGACGAACGTGCGTTTCCGGTTCACGAGGTGCGCCTCGGCATGGGGATAGTGTTGGGACAAGTCCTGGCCCCGACGGCCGCCGGGCGCAAGCCTGTGGAGAGGGGTTTGGTCGATCCCCGTCCCTGTCCACCGCCACCGTGGGGTGGACAACACCGGAAGAGATATGAACGGATCGTTACCGCCGCGAGCCTCTTGCGCGACGGTCCACACATCGCCCCAAGCCCGACCCGCCGCGCAAACGAAACGCGATCCGCCGCAATCGGAGGGATTGCGCGGACTTGTTCAATCATGTGAACAGGGAGTTCCAGAGCGCGCGCCGATGGAATGAAGCGCTCCAAGCCCTGTGCGCCGCGGACTGTCCCCGCGACCCACGGACCAACACCAACAACAACACTTACCTTTAGATTCTCTTAAGATGATGGAAGCCGACACACCGCCGACCTCCTCCCTTGTGCGCACTCTTCGTGGCGAGACGGTTCGACCGGCTCCCGTCTGGTTCATGCGCCAAGCCGGGAGATACCTCCCCGAGTACAGAGAACTCCGGAAGACCGCGTCTGGTTTCCTAGAATTTTGCTATTCACCCGATTTGGCCGTGGAAGCGACGTTGCAGCCGATGCGGCGCTACGCGTTCGATGCCTCCATCATCTTCTCGGACATCCTCGTTCTCCCGCACGCGCTGGGACAGAAGGTCTGGTTCGTCGAAGGGGAAGGTCCGCGCCTCGAACCTCTCACGGATCCCTCCGGCCTCACCTTCGCGACCTTCTCGGGCCACCTCGCCCCGGTCTACGAGGCGCTGCGGCGGCTGCGTGCGGCCCTCCCGGCCGAGAAGGCGGTGCTTGGGTTCTGCGGCGCCCCCTGGACTCTCGCGACCTACATGATCGCCGGCCGTGGCGGGCTCGACCAATGGCCCGCCCGCACCTTCGCCGCTCGCGACCCGGACACGTTCGCCGCCCTCATCGACATCCTCGTCGACGCCGCGATCCGTCACCTGGTGGCGCAGATCGAGGCTGGCGCCGACGCGGTGCAGATCTTCGACAGCTGGGCGAGCGCGCTCGACGAGGAGGGATTCCGCCGCTGGTCGATCGAGCCGATCGCCCGGATCGTGGCCGGAGTCCGCACGCAAGCGCCGAATGTGCCGATCATCGGCTTTCCCCGTGGAGCGGGCACCGGGTACGGGGATTTCGTGGATGGAACCCGCGTCGACGGCGTCTCGCTCGACTGGACGGTCACGCTGGAGGCGGCCAAATCGCTCCAGAAATCGGGCGTTTGCGTGCAGGGCAACCTCGATCCGGCGCGCCTCGCGGTCGGTGGGCCGGGCCTCGACAGGGCCGTCCGTGCGATCTGCGAGGCCTTGCGGGACGGGCCGTTCATCTTCAACCTCGGCCATGGCATCTCGCTGGAGACACCCCCTGAGAATGTCACCCGCGTGATCGACCTCGTGAAAGAAACGACCGCCCCATGATGCTGTTTCTCTGGTTGAAGGCGCTCCACATCATCGCGATCATCGCGTGGATGGCGGCGCTCCTCTACCTGCCCCGCCTGATGGTGTATCACGTGGCCGCGGAGACGGGCTCGGTCCAGTCCGAGACGTTCAAGACCATGGAACGGCGCCTTCTGCGGGCGATCGCGAACCCGGCGATGATCGCGGCGTGGATCCTCGGCATCGCGCTCGCGACGGTCAGCCAGTCCTGGTCGATGCCGTGGCTGCACGCGAAGCTCGCCTTCGTGCTGGCGCTCACGATGGCGCACATGCTGATGGCGCGCTGGGTCCGGGAGTTCCGAAACGACGCCAACACCCGCTCCGCGCGCTTCTATCGGATCGCCAACGAGGTGCCGACGGTGCTGATGATCGTGATCGTCATCATCGTGGTGGTGAAGCCTTTCTGAGGGTTCAGCCGCTCTTCTTGCGTTGATGGGCTTGCGAAACCCGCCTGCCGTCTATAGGTTAGGCGCGGTCCGACGCTCGCATCGTGGACGAACCAGGCGGCCACGCCAGGGTAAGCGGCGACGGATCCTCTCCTCCCACGCAATTTGCGTCTCTCGCAGCCTCGTTTCTTCCCGGTACATGGCCGGCGATTAGGACAGCCCCATGCGCGAAATGAAACTTCACGAGCTCAAGGCGAAAAGCCCCGGCGATCTCATTGCGTTCGCCGAAGAGCATGAAGTTGAAAATGCTTCCACGCTCCGTAAACAGGAGCTGATGTTTGCTATTCTCAAGCAGCTCGCTGCGCGAGAAGTTGACATTATCGGCGAAGGCGTCGTCGAAGTCTTGCAGGACGGCTTCGGCTTCCTGCGTTCTCCCGACGCGAACTACCTCCCCGGTCCCGACGATATTTATGTCTCCCCCTCCCAGATCCGGCGCTTCTCCCTGCGCACGGGCGACACGGTCGAGGGGCAGATCCGAAGCCCGAAGGAAGGCGAACGCTACTTCGCGCTCCTGAAGGTCAACACGATCAATTTCGAGGAGCCGGAAGCGGCTCGTCACAAGATCCACTTCGACAACCTGACCCCGCTCTATCCCGACGAGCGGCTCCACATGGAAGTCGAAGGCCCGCCGACAAAGGATTTCTCCGGCCGCGTGATCGATCTCGTGGCGCCCCTCGGCAAGGGCCAGCGCGCGCTGATCGTGGCGCCGCCGCGCACCGGTAAGACGGTCCTCCTCCAGAACATCGCGAAGTCCGTCACCGCGAATCATCCGAACTGCTATCTCATCGTCCTCCTGATCGACGAGCGGCCCGAAGAAGTGACCGACATGCAGCGCTCCGTGCGCGGCGAGGTCGTCTCCTCCACGTTCGACGAGCCGGCCGTGCGCCACGTGCAGGTGGCCGAGATGGTCATCGAGAAGGCCAAGCGCCTGGTCGAGCATGGGCGTGACGTCGTCATCCTGCTCGACTCCATCACGCGCCTCGGCCGCGCCTACAACACCGTCGTGCCGTCCTCCGGCAAGGTGCTCACGGGTGGTGTCGACGCGAACGCCCTGCAGCGCCCGAAGCGCTTCTTCGGCGCGGCGCGCAACATCGAAGAGGGCGGCTCGCTGACCATCATCGCGACCGCGCTGATCGACACCGGCAGCCGCATGGACGAAGTCATCTTCGAAGAGTTCAAGGGCACCGGTAACTCGGAAATCATCCTCGACCGGAAGATCTCCGACCGCCGCGTCTGGCCGTCGATCGACATCCAGCGCTCCGGCACCCGCAAGGAAGAGCTTCTGGTCCGCAAGGAAGATCTCAAGAAGATCTTCGTTCTGCGGCGCATCCTCAACCCGATGGGCAGCGTGGATGCGATCGAGTTCCTGCTCGACAAGCTCCGCCAGACGAAGAACAACGCCGAGTTCTTCGACTCGATGAACACCTGATCGGCTCCGACAGCAGATCCGAAAAAGGCCGCATGAGAATGCGGCCTTTTTTATTGGCGTTTTGTTTACCCTGTCGTCGTGGTCCCGTCCGGCCGCCAGAGCGCATTCTTCAGCGCGACGGGGTCGCTGATGGGCATCGAGCAGACGCCCCGGCGGCACAGGATGGCGCTGCCCTTCGGGAGCGTCGCGCCCTCGGCCGGATGGTTGCGCGGCGGCGCGGCGAGCGGGATCGCGGCCGGATGCCCGGCGCGCAATGTCGCCATCACCATTTCCGGCGCATCCGCGCTCGTGACTGTCGCGAGCCGCTGCAGCTGGTCGAGCCCGTTGAAGAGGCTCGTGCAGGAGAACACGTTGGCCGCGGCGAGCCGGCCATGGGCCCGAAGTACGCGGCGCGCGATGGCCTCGTACCGGTCGTCACCCGTGACCGCCCAGAGCGTCGCGAGGTTCTTGACCATCAGCCCGTTGGCGTTCGGCACGGCCTCGTCCATCGGGCTGTCCGGCCGCTTGATGAGGGCCGGCGCATCATCGGCCGTCCAGAAGTAGCCACCATGATCGGCGACGTGATGGCGCTCGAGCACCGAGACCCAGCGCTCGGCATCGTCGACGGCGCCATCGCCTGCGCCAATCGCGACGAGCCCGAGCGCGGCATGGATCATCCCGGCATAGTCGAGCGCGAAGCCTTGCTCGACGCGCACCCCGGCGCGGGTCGCGTGGATGAGGCGATCCCCATCGCCGAACCGTGCCTTGGCCTTGGCGTAGGTCGCCTTGGCAAGGTCGACCCAGTCCGCACGGCCGAACGCGGCACCGGCACGGGCGAGGGCGGCGATGGTCAGGCCGTTCCAGTCCGCGAGCTGCTTGTCGTCACGCCCCGGATGAATGCGGCGGGCGCGCGCCTCGAACAGCGCGGCGCGCGAGGCGGCGAGGGCGGCCTCCACCCCTTCGTCGGAGAGCGTTTTCGCGCCGAGCCGGTTCAGCACGTTCGTGCCTTCCCAGTTCCCGGGCTCGGACACGTCATAGTGCGCGTTGAAGGCATCGGCGTCCGGCCCCAGGATGTCGGCGATCTCGCTCGCGGACCAGACGTAGAATTTCCCTTCCTCACCCTCGCTGTCGGCGTCGAGGCTCGCGGCGAAGAGCCCGTCCACCTGCATCTCGCGCACAAGCCAGTCGATGGTCTCGTCGACGCGTGCATGGAAGAGCGGGTCGCCGGTCACGCACCAGGCGTCGGTGAGGAGCGTGAGGAGCTGGGCATTGTCGTACAGCATCTTCTCGAAGTGCGGGACGTGCCAGCGCGCGTCGACCGAGTAGCGCGCGAACCCGCCGCCGAGATGATCATAGATCCCGCCCATGGAGATCCGGTTGAGCGCGGTCAGCACCGCATCGCCATAGGCGGCATTCCCGCTCCGTGCCGCCCCGCGCCACAGGAGTTCGAACAGCCCGGCATTCGGGAATTTGGGCGCCCCGCGCGTCCCGCCATTCTCCGGGTCCATGATCTGGAGGAGCTGGGCCGCGGCGCGGTCCGGCGCATCGTCCGGAAGCTCGCCGGGATCCGACATCACCGTCGTGCGCTGCTTGATCGCCTCCACATTGTCGGCGACGAGCTCGGCGCGACCGCGATAGGAATCCGAGACGGCCGTCAGCACGTCGACGAAGCGCGGCCGGCCAAAGCGCGACTCTTTCGGAAAATAGGTGCCGCCGAAGAAGGGTTCGCCCTTTGCCGTGAGGAACATCGTGAGCGGCCAGCCGCCTTGCTCGCCGGTCGCGTGGAGCGCCGCCATATAGATCTGATCGATGTCCGGCCGCTCTTCGCGATCGACCTTGATGTTGATAAAGCGATCATTCATGACGTCGGCGGTTTCGGGATCCTCGAAACTCTCGTGCGCCATCACATGGCACCAATGGCACGCCGCATACCCGATCGACAGAAGGATGGGTCGTCCGCTCCGTTCGGCTTCCGCGAGTGCGTCGGGGCCCCACGGCCACCAGTCGACCGGATTGTCGGCGTGCTGGAGCAGGTAGGGGCTGGTCTGGTCCGCCAATCGGTTGGCCATCAGGATAAGGTCTCCCATGAAGTCTGATGGGACAATTGTGGCACTTTCGTCCGGAGCGCCACCCAGTGCGGTCGCAATTGTTCGCGCGTCCGGCCCGGCAGCCCTCGAGCTGGGCGCGGCGTTCGGCGTGGCCGCGATCGAGCCGCGCCGCGCGACGCTCCGCACGATCCGCTCCCCGGTCGACGGCACGGTCCTCGACCGGGCACTCTGCGTCTATTTCGACGCACCCGGCACGGCGACGGGCGAGGACATCCTGGAGTTCCACCTCCACGGCGGTCCGGCCTTGGTGGAGCGCGTCCTCGCCGACGCCGTTTCCGTTCCCGGCGTGCGCGCCGCGGAGCCGGGCGAGTTCACGCTCCGCGCCGTTCTCAACGGCCGGGTGGGGATCGCCGATGCGGAAGCGCTCGCCGACCTCATCGAGGCACGCACAGAGGCGGAGCGCCGCCGCGCGACCCGTCTCGCCGACGGCGCGCTCTCCCGGCGGATCGACGATTGGCGTTCCCGCCTGATCGCGGCGCTGGCGCTCGCAGAGGCCTATCTCGACTTCGCCGACGAGGGCGACGTCGGGGATGGGACGCCCGACCTCGACCTGGAGCTCATCCGCCTGCGCGAGGAGATCGACGAGACTCTCCGCGGCAGCGTTGAAGCGGACCGACTCAGCGACGGTTTTCATGTGGCGCTGGTCGGCCCCCCGAACGCCGGCAAGTCGAGCCTCCTCAACGCGTTGGCTGGGCGTGACGCGGCAATCGTGTCCGACGAGGCGGGCACCACCCGTGACGTGGTGTCCGTCCAGATCGAGCTCGGTGGCTACCGCGTGGTGCTGCACGACACCGCGGGGATCCGCGAAGGTGCCTTGGGGATCGAGGCCCTTGGGATCGAACGCACCCAAGCGGTGCGGCAGAAGGCGGATTGTGTGATCGAGGTGCGTAGCCCCGACACCGTTCCGCTCCGGATTGATGGGGCGGACATCGTCGTCGCGCACAAGGTGGATTTGGGGGACGGGACCGGTGACCTTGAAACCGCGCTGGCTGATCCTGCGTCTGTGTCCCGGCTACGAGAACTGATCGCCGTGCGGGCAGCCTCTTTCCTCGCAGCGTCGGAGTCGGCGTTGGTCACGCGGGCACGGCAACGTTCGGGGCTTCTTGGAGTGCGCGAAGGGGTCGACGAGGCCCTCGTGGGGCAGGCGCTGGAGCTCAAAGCGGAAGGGTTGCGCTTGGCGTGCCAGGCAATGGCCCGTATGACAGGCGAGATCGGGATCGAGGACGTGCTCGACGACGTGTTCGGGCGGTTCTGTATCGGCAAGTGAGTGTTTCACGTGAAACATGATGTGGTGGTGGTCGGCGGCGGCCACGCGGGATGCGAGGCGGCCGCAGCTGCGGCACGGACCGGCGCGCGCGTCGCGCTGGTGACGTTGGCCGCCGACGCGATCGGCCGCCTTTCCTGCAATCCGGCCGTCGGCGGAATTGGCAAGGGCCATCTCGTCCGTGAAATCGATGCCCTCGACGGCATCATGGGCCGCATCGCAGACGCAGCCGGCATCCAGTTCCGGCTCCTCAACCGGAGCCGTGGCCCGGCCGTGCGCGGTCCGCGCGCGCAGGTCGACCGAGAGGTCTATCGCCGCACGATGCAGCAGGTCCTCGGCGACGAGCCGCTGATCGACATCGTGGAAGGCGAGGTGGCGGACCTTATCCCAGGACCACCGATCGGCGGCGTGCTGCTTGCGGATGGACGCAGGATCGAGGCCGCCGCCGTCGTCCTGACCACCGGCACGTTCCTCGGCGGGCTCATCCATCTCGGCGACCAGCGGTGGCAGGCGGGACGCATCGGAGAGGCGGCCGCAACGGCGCTCTCGGCGCGGCTCCGTGAGGCGAACCTTCCAATGGGCCGCCTCAAAACAGGGACCCCGCCTCGGCTGAAGGCCTCCACCATCCGGTTCGACGTGCTCGACGAGCAGCCGGGCGACGATGCACCGGCCTTCTTCAGCAGCTTCACCACGGCCCCAGCGCTGCGCCAGCTTCCGTGCCACATCACGCGCACCACGGATGAGACGCACAAGCTCATTCGCGACAATCTCGGCCGCTCGGCGTTGTTCGGTGGTCACATCACCGGCGTCGGGCCGCGCTATTGCCCGTCGATCGAGGACAAGATCGTTCGGTTCGCGGACCGCGACACGCATCAGATCTTCCTGGAGCCCGAGGGGCTCGACAGCGACCTCATCTACCCGAACGGCATTTCCACCTCGCTCCCGGAGGACGTGCAGTGGGCGATGGTTCGCTCGATGCCGGGCTGTGAAGCAGCCGAGATCGCGCAACCCGGATATGCGATCGAGTACGACACCATCGATCCGCGTGCGCTCGACCCGACGCTGGAGCTGCGCGCGATGCCGGGCCTTTTCCTTGCCGGTCAGGTCAACGGCACCACGGGATATGAAGAGGCCGCCGCGCAGGGGCTGATTGCCGGATTGAACGCCGCCCGCCGCGCCGGCGGGGCCGGGGGCGTCACGATCGATCGCGAGACGGCCTACCTCGGGGTGATGATCGACGACCTCGTCTCGAACGGTGTCGACGAGCCCTACCGCATGTTCACATCACGGGCTGAGAACCGCCTGATGATGCGCGCGGACAATGCCGGCGAGCGGCTCACCGACTGGGGCCAGACGCACGGCCTCGTGCGGCACGCGCGCGCCACGTTCCATGCCGCCGAACGGGCGACGAAGGCGGAGGCGGTGGAGCGGTTGAAGGCCATCGCGCTGACGCCGAACGAGGCCGCGCAACACGGCGTGACGCTCAACCAGGATGGACGGCGTCGCAACGGGTTCGAGCTTCTCGCGCACGCCGAAGGTGGCTGGCGGGTCGTGGAGGCGCTGGACCCGAAATTTGCAGACCTCCCGACAGCGGTGCGGGATGGGCTCGAGGCCGATGCGCTCTACCGGGTCTATGGTGAGCGGCGGGCGAAGGCGGCGGCAAGTGAGACGGCTGCGGACGCGCTCGCGATCCCGGCCGCGCTTTTCGAACGCAGCATCCCCGGTCTCTCGACTGAATTGCAGCAGAAACTCGAGCGGCGGCGGCCTGCGACATTGGGCGAAGCGCGCCGGATTTCCGGCATGACGCCGGCCGGGCTCGCCCTCATTGCCGCCCACGCCCGGCGAAAGGCCGCATAAAGCCGTGAACAACATCGAGGAGGAGGCACGCGAGGCCGTGCGTGCGTCTGTCGATCCGGCGACTTTTGAGGCAATTGAAACCTTTGTGGCGTCTTGTCAGGCGTGGGGACGGGTCACCAATCTCGTGAGCGTGGCCGACCGTGACCGGCTCTGGCACCGCCACGTGATGGACAGCCTCCAACTTCTGCCGCTTGCGGAGGGGGCTGGACCCGACTGGATCGACCTCGGCTCCGGGGGTGGATTTCCCGGAATGGTCGTCGCGCTGGCGCGGAAGGGGACTCGAATGACGCTCGTGGAGTCCAATCGCAAGAAGTCGGCCTTCCTGCTGCAGGCTGCGGCAGCGAGCGGCGCGTCCATTCGGGTCGAGCCGCGTCGGATCGAGGCGTTGCCGACGAAGGTGCACGATGTTGTGTCCGCGCGCGCCCTCGCCGCGCTCGACGCGCTGCTCGGCTACGCCTTGCCGTTTTTCGGTGAGCGGACCATAGGCCTGTTCCCGAAGGGCCGTGATGCGGCCCGAGAGATCGAGGAGGCGCGGCGGCGCTTCCATTTCGAGGTGCGCGAGACGCCGAGCCGGACCGAGGCCGACGCCGCCATCCTCACCGTGTCCCAATTGACGAGGGTTTGAACCATGCTGCCCGCTCGCCCGAGGGTCATCGCGGTTGCCAATCAGAAGGGGGGCGTCGGCAAGACGACGACCGCCATCAACACGGCGACGGCGCTCGCCGCGCTCGGCGAGAAGGTGCTGCTGATCGATCTCGACCCGCAGGGGAACGCCTCCACGGGGCTCGGGATCGAGCCCAACCAGCGCGACATCTCCACCTATGAGGTGCTGACGCGGACCGCGTCGCTGAAGGAGGCCTCCGTCCCGACGGCGGTGCCGCACCTCGCGATCGCGCCCGCGACGATGGACCTCCTGTCGATCGACATCGAGCTGTCGACCTCCTCCGACCGTGCGATGCGCCTTCGCGATGCGATCGCGGCACTGTCGACGGACCCAGGCGTGCCCCGCTACGTGGTGATCGACTGCCCGCCGTCGCTCACCATGCTGACGGTGAACGCGCTCTCGGCCGCCCATGCGGTGTTGGCCCCGCTCCAGTGCGAGTTCTTCGCGATGGAGGGCCTGTCGCAGCTCCTGCGCACCATCAGGGAGGTGCGGGAGAGCGTGAACCCGGAGCTCGCGATCCATGGGATCGTGATGACCATGTACGACGCGCGCAACAACCTCGCCAACCAGGTGGTGGCGGATGTGCGGGCGACGATGGGCGATCTCGTCTACGAAACGATGATTCCACGCAATGTAAGGTTGTCAGAGGCGCCGTCTTATGGCAAGCCTGCTTTGCTCTACGACCTCAAGTGCGCCGGCAGCCAGGCCTATCTGCGGCTGGTGTCGGAGCTGATCGATCGCGAACAACGGATGGGAGTGGCCTGAGGATGGAGGACACGAAGAAGCGCCTGGGTCGCGGTCTTTCCGCCCTTCTGGGTGACGTGCCGGCGGTGGATGCCGCCGCCTCCGCGCCGGAGCGCGACCCGCGTCGGCTGCCGATCGAGTCGCTTCGTCCCAATCCGGCCAACCCGCGCCGCTCCTTCCACGACGAGCCGCTGGACGAGCTGACCCAGTCCATCAAGGAGCGCGGCGTCATGCAGCCGCTCCTCGTGCGCCGGGTCGACGATCATTATGAGATCATCGCCGGCGAGCGCCGCTGGCGCGCGGCCCAGCGGGCCGGCCTCTACGAGGTGCCGGTGATCGTCCGCAATGTCAGCGCGGGCGAGGCGCTGGAGCTCGCGATCATCGAGAACGTCCAGCGGACCGACCTCAACGCGATCGAAGAGGCGATGGGCTACCAGCGCCTGATCGACGAGTTCAGCCACAGGCAGGAGCAGCTCGCGAAGCTCATCGGCAAGAGCCGCAGCCACGTCGCGAACACGCTCCGTCTTCTCAATCTCCCGGCCTCGATCCGCGCGAGCGTCGCCGACGGCAGCCTCTCGGCGGGCCACGCGCGCGCCCTCATCGGGACGGCGAACCCCGACGCGATCGCCGAGGAGGTGATCCGCAACGGCCTTTCGGTCCGCGCGACCGAGGCGCTTGTCGCACGGCTCGGCAAGGCGGCCGAGGCGCGCGAGGAGAAGAAGGCGAAGACGCCGCCGATCGACGACGCGAACACGCGCGCCCTGGTGCGTCGCCTCTCGAACCGGCTCGGCCTTCAGGTGAGCCTTGCCCACAACACCGACGAGAGCGGCACGCTGACCATCCGCTACTCATCGCTGGAGCAGCTCGACTCCGTCTGCCGGATGCTCGGTGAGGAGTAGAACGAGCGCTCTTGCAGCGCACAACGCGGCTCTAAAATCGATTTAAAAAATTGAATATTGGCGGCTCGGGCCGCGTACACTGGCGATTGATATTGTCGGTGTCTGCCGGGTCGAAAGCCTCCCGGCCTCCCGGCCTCCCGGCCTCCCGGCTGTGCGCCCGGCGCGCCGAGACCTCTGAAGGAATGCGGTAAAGGACGTCGTGAGTGGCGGCGGCGAGGTGCGGCAACGAGCGGGTTCGGATGCGGCAGCGTGCCGGCGCGGAAAGTCGCGTCGGCGAGGGCCGCGGGAGCGTCCATCGACCGAGAAGCCGCACCGTGGCGTACTTGTGCGTCGAAGCGAGGTGGGTGGGCGAACCCCACCGCGTCGCTTGGTGACTGGTCGTCCGCGACCGACCGCGGCGGCGAACTCCAGCATGTGGCTTATACGCTGAGCCGCCATCAAGAGCGGCACGGTGGCCGGGTCCTGGCCGAGCAGGCGCGTGAGGAGGCGGTCGAGTGTCCCGGGCTGTCCGATGAAGGCCGCATCCACCGCGATTTCCAGCCGCTCGGCCTCACGTTCGCTCATCGCGCGGAGGCTTGGGAAACGATGCGGTATAGAACGTCGCGCGTCGCGGCGGCGGTGTGTTCGGGCATCGTGCCGGTGCGAAAGGCAGCGCCGGCGATGGCGGCGGTTGTGGCGCTCGGGCACGCGTGCGTCCACCGGTCGACGATCCGGACCGCAGCCACCTTGTGGACGCCGGCGAGAGGCGGGCGGACGAATTCGACCGCGCGCCTCGACGACTTGCGACCAGCGACGGGCGCGACGGTGCGCTCAAGCGCTTGGCTCATCAGCTGCGTCGCCATCAGGACCTGCACGGCCGCCGAGTCCTGGCGCCGCAGGCGCATGAGGAGATGATCGACCGTCTCCCGCTGGCCGGGGAAGGCGGCATCCACCGGGTCGCCCCGGCCTCCCAGTCGCCCGCGCATTCAGCGCGCGGAGGCTTGCGAGCGGTGCGGTAGATGACGTCGCGCGTCACGGCGGCGGCGAGGTTGGGCATCGTGCGAGTGCAGCAGGCCGCGTCGGCGACCGCCGCGGATGGGCGCGGGCGCCCGTGGGCCCGCCGGTCGAGGATCCGCGCCTGGGCATCCTCGTGCGCTGCGAAGAGATGCCGGCGGGTGAACTCCGATGCGCGGCTCGCGACTGGCGGCCGGCGACGGCGGTGGAGGCGCGCTCCAGTGCCACGCTCACCCGCTGTGTGGGCACCTAAGATGTGGATGCTACGACGATTGCTCCTCGAGTGTAGGGCTGATTGGATGGTCCGAAGGCGGTGAGGAGCAGTCATGAACACCCACAAGAATGCGCGGACGAACCGACATAGCCGGCTCCTTCTGGTCCATCGGGTGAGTGCAGAGGGGTGATCTTTGGTCGATGCCGCAAGCGCTGCCGGTATCTCGAAGCGAACCGCTTTCAAGTGGCTCGCCCGCTTCCGAGCT
>NZ_QBBV01000033.1:0-529 GCF_003073115.1 Acuticoccus kandeliae
CGTCTCCCTGTCGCTGAAGGCGACCCAGGAGGACCCGTGGCGCCTGTACGCCCGGACCCACGCGATCGGCCAGATCGTGCCGGGCAAGGTCACCAAGCTCGTCCCGTTCGGCGCGTTCGTCCGCGTCGAGGAGGGCATCGAGGGCCTGGTCCACATCTCCGAGCTGGCCGAGCGCCACGTGGAGATCCCGGAGCAGGTCGTCCAGGTCGGCGACGACGCGATGGTCAAGGTCATCGACATCGACCTCGACCGCCGTCGCATCTCGCTGTCGCTGAAGCAGGCCAACGAGGGCATGACGGTCGACACCGAGTTCGACCCGACTCGCTACGGCATGGCCGCCGAGTACGACGACCAGGGGAACTACATCTACCCCGAGGGCTTCGACGTCGACTCCGGCGACTGGAAGGAAGGCTTCGACGAGGCCCGCGCGGCCTGGGAGAAGCAGTACGCCGAGGCGCAGGCCCGCTACGACCAGCACATGGCGCAGATCCGCAAGGCCGCCGAGGCCGAGGCGGAGGGCGGCAACGAC
>NZ_QBBV01000034.1:0-525 GCF_003073115.1 Acuticoccus kandeliae
CCGGCACCTTGACGTTGTTCCAGAACTCGCGACGGAGCTCGGGGATGCGGTCCAGCGCCTTGCGCAGACCCTCCTCGGTGCGCTCCATCCCGCAGTAGTCCCACATGATCTGACCCAGCTCGCGGTGGAACGAGTCCACCGTGCGGGTGCCGTTGATCGACAGGAACTGGTCGATCCGGTCGGTGACCGACTGCACGGCCTCGACGACCTCGGGCGCGTCGTCGGCGACGGCGTCGAGCTCGTTCTTGGCCAGGTAGTCGCCGATGGTGACCGGGAGGACGAAGTAGCCGTCGGCCAGGCCCTGCATCAGCGCGGACGCACCGAGCCGGTTCGCGCCGTGGTCGGAGAAGTTGGCCTCGCCCGCCACGTACAGCCCCGGGACGGTCGACTGCAGGTCGTAGTCGACCCAGAGGCCACCCATCGTGTAGTGCACGGCGGGGAAGATCCGCATCGGGACCTCGTACGGGTTCTCACCCGTGATCCGCTCGTACATCTCGAACAGGTTGCCGAGATCGGAAGAGCACA
>NZ_QBBV01000035.1:0-519 GCF_003073115.1 Acuticoccus kandeliae
GTCTGCTCCGCCATGGCCGCCCCTCCGCCGTCGTCGTTCCGACGCTAGGGCGGGACACGGCCGGTGACGGGCCGATCCACCGGCCTGTGGACAACCCGGCCGGTTGTGGACGGATCAGGAAGCGGCGGCCTTCGAGGACGACGTGCCGGCCGAGCTCGACGAGGAGCTCGACGACGAGGAGTCCGAGGAGGACGAGGACGAGGACGAGGAGTCCGAGGACGACGAGCTCGACGAGGAGCTGTCGGACTTCGCCGACTCCGACGAGGACCCGGACCCGCTGCTCACCGAGCCCGAGCGGGAGTCGGTGCGGTAGAAGCCGCTGCCCTTGAACACGATGCCCACCGAGGAGAACACCTTGCGCAGCTTCCCACCGCAGTTCGGGCAGGTGCTGAGGGCGTCGTCGGAGAACGACTGCACCGCCTCGAAGCGGTGGTCACACGCGGTGCATGCGTACTGGTAGGTCGGCACAACATCCTCCGGACGAACTGGGGCGGTGCCCGCCCGCGGGCTGGCACTCGG
>NZ_QBBV01000036.1:0-518 GCF_003073115.1 Acuticoccus kandeliae
TCCTCGTCGAGCGCGGTGCGCAGCATGTCGGCGCGCCGCTCGCGCAGCAGCTCCAGGCGCTCGTCGAGCAGCTCCTCGAGCTCGGCGATCGACCGGCGCTCGAGCAGCATGTCCCAGTGCGTACGCGGCGGCTTCTGCTTCTTCTGCTCCGGCTCGGTCCCGTCCACCCGACGGCCGACGCCGCCCTGCGGGGACTCCCACGTCGCGGGAGCCTCGGCGTCGTTCGCGAACGGCACCTGGAACTCGTAGCCGGACTCGGACACATAACGGACCATCTGCCGCGGCGCCAGGTCGTGATTGCGGTCCGTCTCGTAGCTGACAGCCCCGAGCCGGCTGCCACGCAGAACGCGGTCGGCCATGCGTCACCCTCCTGTAGCGCGATGTCGAGGGAGCACCTCGACGGTTACGTCTCCGCCACCGGGTGTAACGTGCGTGGAGCTTCGGTATTCCGGCGGCAGGGCAGAACGGACCCGCTGGAGTTACCTCGCGGTAACCCGCTCAGATCGGAAGAGAACACG
>NZ_QBBV01000037.1:0-513 GCF_003073115.1 Acuticoccus kandeliae
GACGCTCTTCCGATCTGGGCCAGCCCGGCGCGGAAGACCTCGGGGTCACCGCCGCGGTCGGGGTGGTGGGTACGGACGAACGAGCGGTAGGCCGACCGCTGAGCGGGGGTCAGGCCCCCGTGCCCGCCGGGATCCGGCTCGTCCATCCCGTACCCACCTCCACCTCAGGAGACCTCCACGTCCGCGACCGTCACGTCGACGGGGACCCCGTCGACCAACGGCGCGAGGGACGCCCGCAGCGCCGCGACGGTAGCCGGGATCGGCCGGTCCAGACGCAGCACCACCCCGATCTCGACCGGTTCGTCGGTACGGCCGACGAGCACACCGACCAACCGCCGCCCGGACAGCCAGGTCGCGACGGTCCCGAAGGCACCGCCGTCGAGCCGCACCACCGACGGGTGCGCCACGACGGCCTCGGCGACCAGCTCGGCCAGCGCGGCCGGTGCCGGTTCCCGGCGCCGCTGCGCGGCGACCTCCGCCGCACCGGGCGGACCGGTGACGACGGCGGCGGGG
>NZ_QBBV01000038.1:0-509 GCF_003073115.1 Acuticoccus kandeliae
CCGACACCGGGCCGGCCGGGAACGGAGCACAGTGATGAGCACCGTCGTCGTCGGCGTGGACGGATCGGACGCGGCCCTGGACGCCGTCGCGTGGGCGGCCCGCGAGGCCGCCGCCCGGCACGCCGACCTGCTGCTCGTGCAGGCATTCGACGTGGCCGGGCTGTACGCGGACGCCGCCGTCGCACCCCTGCTCGACGACGTCGAGGAGTCGATCCGCGAGGAGTCCCGAGCGACCCTCGACGCGGCCCGGCACGCCGCCGCGCAGGCCGCACCCGAGGTCGCGGTCGACGTCGCCGAGGACCGGCGGGCGCCGTCGACGGCACTGGTCGAGCGGTCCGCCACGGCGGAGCTGCTGGTACTCGGGTCCGCCGGACGCGGGGCGATGGGCACCGCGCTGGGATCGGTGACCCTCGCCGTGGCCTCGCACGCTGGCTGCCCGGTCGTCGTCGGCCGCGGGAGCTCGGCCGACGGGCCGGGCCGGGGCGGGATCGACGGCGGCCCGCTGTCCG
>NZ_QBBV01000039.1:0-500 GCF_003073115.1 Acuticoccus kandeliae
CTCCTGTCACGGCCGTCCGGGCCGTGACCGTTTCGAGTCCATAGGAGGTGAGTGGTTCTCATGCGTCATTACGAGGTCATGGTCATCCTCGACGGCGGCCTGGACGAGCGCACTGTGCAGCCGTCCCTGGAGCAGTTCCTCACCGTCGTGAAGAACGACGGCGGATCGGTCGAGAAGATCGAGGTCTGGGGCAAGCGCCGCCTGGCCTACGAGATCAAGAAGCAGGGCGAGGCCATCTACGCGGTCCTCGACATCACCGCTGAGCCGGCCACCGTCACCGAGCTGGACCGCCAGCTGGGTCTGAACGAGTCCGTGCTGCGCACCAAGGTCCTGCGCAAGGACGTCACCCGCACGCCGGCGCCCGCCGCCGGCTGATTGGAGCCGTCATGGCCGGCGAGACCGTCATCACCGTCGTGGGCAACCTGACGGCGGATCCCGAGCTGCGGTTCACCCCGTCCGGCGCCGCGGTCGCCAACTTCACCGTGGCGTCCACGCCGCGC
>NZ_QBBV01000040.1:0-497 GCF_003073115.1 Acuticoccus kandeliae
GCGGGCCAGCGGGGCGCCGAGGCAGTGGTGGATGCCGTAGCCGAAAGCGAGGTGCCCGGAGGTGTCGCGATCGGGGTCGAACCGCTGCGGGTCCGGGTAGCGCCCGGGGTCGCGGTTGGCCCCGATCAGTGAGACCAGCACGACCTCGCCGGCCGGGATCGTCACCCCGGAGTACTCGACGGACTCGTCGGTGAAGCGGATCGTGGCGAGGTTGACCGGTCCGTCGTACCGCAGGAACTCCTCGACCGCCTGCGGCACCCGGTCGGGGTCGGCGCGCAGCCGGGCGTGCTGGTCGGGGTCGCGCAGCAGCGCCAGCATGCCGTTGCCGATGAGGTTGACCGTGGTCTCGTGCCCGGCGACCAGCAACAGGAACGCCATCGCGGTGACCTCGGTGGAGCTGAGCGAGTCGCCGTCCTCCGAGGCGCGGACGATCTCGGACAGCATGTCGTCGCCGGGGTGGGCGGACTTGTCGGCGACGAGCTCGGACAGGAACTGCG
>NZ_QBBV01000007.1:0-37471 GCF_003073115.1 Acuticoccus kandeliae
ACAGGCCTCATTCGCCTTCCCCTTCGGTCCCAGATCGGGGACCGCACCTCCCCTCCACGCGTGATGGCCGCGCCATGAGGACACGGCGCTTCTTCCCCTCGCAGCGACTTGCTGTCAGCTGACAACATCGGCTTCACCTCGCTGCGGTGCTGAAGTCCGCGCCACTCTCCGCTCGAGTCGCCTCGACGCCAATCCACGCGACGCTGGCGCAGCTAAAGCTCGCCGACGCGGGCACTTCCACTAAGCATCTTCGTGAAAAGGCGTCCGCTTCCCTCTCCACGCATAACGGCCGCGCCACGAGGACACGGCGCTTCCTTCCCTCGCGGCGACTGGTTGTCAGCTGACAACACCGGCTTCACCGGGCCGCGGTGCGCAAGCCAGCACTGAACCAGCCTCAAGCCGCCTCCGTGCCCGTCCCACGGCGCAGGCGCAGGTAGAGCGCGCTCACGATCGCCGTCGACAACAGATAGGCCGTGAGGAGGACCACGATGCGGGCGCCGGGGAGGGAGGCGGCGACGAGGATCGCGATGCCGATGTGACGCGTCGCGCAGGCGATCGCGAGCGCCGTGCGGTCCTTCGGGTCGGGGCCGCCGAGGACGTGGCCGATGAGAAGGGCGAGGGCCGTGAAGAGGGGGAGGGCGAAGAGGGAGGGCCAGCCGACCTCGAGGAGCAGGCGCCCGTGCAGGAGGAGGAGGCCGAGCGCGCCGACCGCGAGCGCGATGCCAGCCGCGGCGAGGATGTCACCGGAGAGTTTTGCCCCGATCTGGGGGAAGCGCCACCGGAACAGCATGCCGAGAAGAAGCGGCAGCACGAACGCCTTCGCGATCGCGGCCGCGACTTCGCGCGGGGCGAGCTCGAGGGAGAGGCCGTAGACGGGCCCCAGCATCTGGAGCCAGAGCGGGACGGCGACGACCGCGACGATCGAGGAGGTCGCGACGAGGCTCAGCATGTAGGACTCGTGGCCGATCTTCATGAGCTTGCGCGGGAGCAGCGGCGCGCCGGCCGAGACCGCGAGCACCAGCACCGCCACCTCCACGGCAGCCGGCAGGCTGAGCACCATGAGGAGGAGGAAGCCCGCGGCCGGCACCGCGACGTACATCGCGAAGAGCGCACGGGCGAGGCGGGCCGGATGGCGCCACAGATAGGTGAGGTCGGCGAACGTGGAGCCGAGGCCGATCGCCAGGATCAGCGCGATGACCGAGACTTTGAGGCCGAGAAGCAGAAATGGGGTCATTCCGGTTCAAGCCCAAGACAGGGAAGCGTAAACCGACATTGGCTCTAATTTTACCGTCGGTATAGAAAATTCTTTTATAAATTGGATCCAATGCATCGTCGATACGGATTTGATTACATCAAGAGTCCATGCTGACTACACGAATTTATTTTATCATTTTATCATGTATATTAAAAGAATAATTCTCGCTCTATGAGCAAACTACCTTAAATCTGTGATGAGAAATCCACGACCAAGCATCACTTATTATTGTATCTATGTCACTTCTCTTAGCGATCCAATTTATTTCCGATTTAGCCAAATTTGAATTGGCATACAATACTGGAGGATCGCCCATACGGTTATTCAAAATTCTGGTATTTATTTCCTTATTTGTAATAAATCTGGCCCTATCGATGATTTGATTTACAGAATAGCCACACCCAGATGATAAATTAAAGGATCGAAACTCACCGAATTTGAACGAAGTCAAGGCTGATACATGGCCGTTCGCGAGATCAGACACATGCACATAGTCTCGTACGCATGTTCCATCTAGAGTTTTATAATTAGAACCAAAAACATTTACATAATCTCGAATACCAGAAGCGACTTGAAGTACAGATGGAATCAAGTGTGTTTCTGGACTGTGCTCCTCGCCAACATCACCATCGGGATCGGCTCCCGCCGCATTAAAATAGCGAAGAGCTACGGCAGCTAAATTAAACGCTCTGGCATAGTCACCAAGCATTTTCTCCGCCATGAGCTTCGAAGAACCGTATGGATTGATCGGATCAGTTAAGGCACTTTCATCAATAGGTATTTTTTCCGGTATACCATAAACTGCACAGGAAGAAGATAAAATTATCTGACCAACTCCAGCATCTTTCATCGCATCTAGAACGCTAAGAGTCCCTAAAACGTTTGTTCTATAGTAGACGTCAGGCCGAATATTACTTTCACCAACGGATGATAAAGCGGCAAAATGAAGTACAGCCTCTACCCTGTGACGTCGCATCACATCAATAAGAGCGGCCCGATCAAGGAGATCGCCATACTCGAATGGGCCCCACTTCACAGCCCAGCGGTGTCCCGTGCTTAGGTTATCGAACACAATAGGCTCATGCCCAGCGGCCGCGAGCGCCTTCGAGGTATGGGCTCCAATAAAGCCAGCTCCTCCAGTGACGAGGATGCGCATCCGATCTCCTTAGACCTTATTCAAGAACAGTTGCAATTCATTTAGAATAAACCATTCCGACGCTCGCTAATTATTAAATAAATCGAACCTGTTTTCGAATGAAAACTCGAAACAAGGTTGCTTCAGAAAGCTTCTTCCTAGACAATCCTTGATATTCAACCATATTTATTGACCAGAGCATCTATGGACGGACATAGACGGAAATATGTCGGCCGCGGATTAGATGGAATTGCCGGTGGAAGGCAATCCTTTAATTCGGATCCCCGCGCCGCTCGTAGAAGCGGGCGCAGAAGGCGATGAAGGCGAGGTCGCATTTGCGCGGCGGGGCCTTGGCGCTCGTCTGAAGCCAGGCCTTCCATTCGGCCTCGATGAAGTAGGGGTCCCAGCCGGGGGCGGCCTCGCGCGCCGCCTCGTAGGTCTCGCTCTCGAGGCGGATCTCGTCGATCCAGCGCGGCATCGCGGCGAGCTGCTGCATCGTGTTGCGGTTGAAGAAGCCCACCTTGTCGGCCTCCTCGTCGAACTCGATGCGATAGTCGGGGAGGTGGTCGCTCGCGGTGATCTCCTTCAGGAGATAGCGGAACTGCTTGAGGGGGCTCTTGGAGCCGGACTTCTTGTGAAGGATCTCGACCGAGCAGCGCCACTCGGCCTGGACGCCGCAATGCTTGCGGGCGAGCTCGTAGAGGCGCCGCTCGATCGGCTTGCGCAGGCGGAAATAGTCCGGGTGAAGGGTGAGGACGTCCTGCGCGCGGATCGCCTGGAAGACCCAGTCCGAGAGCTTCACCTCGCACCAGAGGAGCCGCCCGTCGAGCCCGTGCTTGCGGCGGATCGAGGCCGCGTCGATGAGGCCGAAGGTCGAATATTCCTCCTCATCGCCGGCGCGCACATTGGTTGAGATGCGCGTTCCGGCGAGCCGATCGAGCGCCTCGGCGAGCGCGGCGTAGTCTTTCCCCGCCGTACCGCGATTGGTGAAGACCAGTAGATCGCGCGAACTGATCCGCACACGCTGAGACACCGCCTCGCCACGGTTCAGCTTCGCCATGATCTGCGAGATGCAGTAGATCAGGATATCCTTGTCGTAGATCGTCGCGAGGCCCTTCACACTCGGCGTGATCTCGATCCAGTTCCCGTTGTGCTCGTAGCGTCGGATCGACGTCTCCGGCTTCTTCGACAGCGAATAGAACGGATGCTCCATGTGCTGGACGAGATCCTTGAGGACCGCGTCGGCGACGTCGCAGATGAAGAGATCCTGCTGGGGGTGTCGCTCGGGCAGGAGGTGACCGATTCCCCGGTCGGAGAAGAGGTCGTCGTCGGGCTGATTCGGGGTTTCAGTGACCATGATGCAAATTCGGGGTTTTAGTGACCGTCGTCAAGTCTTCGGGGTTTCAGTGACCGGGGCTCGGATTCGGGGTTTTAAAGACCGGGATTCGGGGTTTTAGTGACCGAGATTCGGGGTTTTAAAGACCGAAAGTCAAAAATCAGCCGAAATTTCCGAATGATCCCAGCGTGTTAGGGGAGGGGTGATTCCCCTTAACACTAGTATTAACACCTCTATTAACACCCGACCGCGCAAAACGCGGTCCGAAAGCGGCCTTCCGTCAGGCCGGAAGACGCACGCCAAGGCGCTCACCGGCATAGTGTTTTTCCCGGATCGGCCGCCACCAGGCCTCGTTCGCGAGATACCAGTGGACCGTCTTCTCAAGCCCGGTGTCGAAGGTCTCCCGTGCCTTCCAGCCGAGCTCGGTCTCGAGCCGCGTGGCGTCGATCGCATAGCGCAGGTCATGACCCGGCCGATCGGTCACGAAGGTGATGAGATCGTGACGTGAGGCGTTCGCCGGCGCCACGCGATCGACCGTGTCACAAATCGATCGGACGACCTCAAGGTTCGAGCGCTCATTTCGACCACCCACATTGTAACAGCGGCCGGGAATGCCTTTGGTGACGATGAGTTCGAGCGCTCGCGCATGGTCATCGACATAGAGCCAGTCGCGCACATTCTCGCCGTTGCCGTAGACAGGCAGCTTTTCACCGTGAAGCGCGTTGAGGATCATCAACGGAATGAGCTTCTCGGGGAAATGATAGGGGCCGTAATTGTTCGAGCAGTTCGAGAGAACGACCGGGAGCCCGTAGGTGCGGTGCCAGGCCATGGCGAGATGGTCAGAGGCCGCCTTCGAGGCCGAATAGGGCGATGAGGGCTCGTAGGACGTCTCCTCGGTGAAGAAGCCGCCCTCCAGCGGCAGGTCGCCATAAACCTCGTCGGTCGAGATGTGGTGGAAGCGGAAGGCGTCGCGCTTTTCGCCGGGGAGCTTCTCCCAGTGGCCGCGAACGGCCTCGAGGAGCTCGAACGTGCCGACGATGTTGGTGCGGATGAAATCGCCCGGGCCGTCGATCGAGCGGTCGACGTGGCTCTCGGCGGCAAGGTGCATCACCGCGTCGATCGCCTCGGCGGCGAGGAGCTCGGAGAGGAACGCACGGTCGCAGATGTCGCCTTTGACGAAACGATAGCGCGGGCTGTCCGCGATCGCGGCGAGGGACGACAGGTTCGCCGCGTAGGTCAGCTTGTCGAGATTGACGACGGCATGGCCGGTGTTCTCGACGAGGTGCCGGCACACGGCCGAACCGATGAAGCCAGCGCCACCCGTAACCAGGATCTTCATGGGACGCGGGGTCCTTTCACATCACGCACAGCCCTCCCGTCGGGAGGCTTCCGGGGCGGACATTAGCCCAACCCGGCCGGATATGGGGGCGGGATTCGTTTCCGCACCGGCGAAGCAATTTTGGGCAAGTTGGGGGCTTGGGAACTGGCTAAAAATTTCGTAATAAAATTATAGATTGTGTAACCGTTGCAATTGAATTGACCGAATTTCGCGAGTTTCAGGGCCATTTGTACCGCTGCATTTCGATGTCACGTTTTCGGCACAAAAGTGCATGAAGTGCTCAGGGTTAGAGGATGATTTCGCTTATTCCTCTGCTGACGCTGGATTTCTTAAAGTTGTCCCCTATACCAAACTTTGGAAACCGGCTTACGGTACACGATGGATGAGTGCAGAATTGTCGCTCCACGCCCTGGAATGCCCCGGCCATGCCATGAAACGGCCACAACCCATGGGCAAATTGGAATTAAGCGATTGACGCCGCTTAAAGTTGCGTGTTTTTTAGTCCTGTGTGCACCGCAGCAAGTTGACGGCCGAACCTACGTCTCTCAAGGCGTCGCGACAGGAGAGCCAGTGTGAAGAAGTTTTTGAGAACGTCCTGCGCCGGCCTGATGGCCTTCGCGCTCGCCTTCTCCGTCTTCGGGATCGAAGCCGCGAACGCACAATCGTTGTCCCGGATTTCCTATCTGCGTCAGGCGTTTGGCCCATCGCAGAGCCAGAACCAGGAAAGTCAGTCGCTCTTGCTCGGCAATCGGACCTCGCTCTCGTGCCGCCGCATCATCTATCGCCCGGCGCACTGTGACGAGCAAAGCCCGTCGGCGACACCCATTCGAAATGTGTTCCTTGCGGCCATTATGTATTTCTTCGCCTACCGCCCATTAACTCAGGGGTAGTTGTTGCCCCTTTCCGGGACAGTTCTTTCTTAAGCGTATGCGTTGAAAGGTACATCTCCGGGGATTTCGTTCCCGGAGTGAGTGACGGTCTTTGTTTGCTGACCAGTTTTCTTGCCGCGAGCGGTGATCTGATCGGCGAGTGCAGGCCTTCAGTTGGTTCAACCAACTTGGGACGAAAATGTCGGTAGCTGAGCACACGTCGATCGACCTCCTTCTGGATGCGGATGATTTCGCCTCCCCCGCACAAGGACGGTCGTCGGTTAGAGCCTCTAAGGAGTCGCCATCCTTTTACTGGGTCGGCAAGCGTGTCTTCGACATCACCGTCTGCATCCTGCTTCTTCCCCTCCTGGCGCTCCTCGCCCTCGTCCTTCTCGTCATCAATCCGATCTGGAACCCGGGCACGCTGTTCTTCACCCAGCGGCGGATGGGCCGGCATTGCGTACCGTTTACGATCTTCAAGTTCCGCACGATGACGGCGGCGCCGGAGGTGGCGCGCGGCCCGGAAGACCCGGTCGAGGCAGACCGCATCACGCCGCTCGGCCAGTTCATGCGCAAGACGCGGATCGACGAGATCCCGCAGATCCTCAACGTGCTGCGCGGCGAAATGAGCATCATCGGCCCCCGGCCGGACATGTACGAGCATGCCGTCCGCTTCCTCGAGACGGTGCCGCTCTATCATTGCCGTCACCAGGTCCGCCCCGGCATCACGGGCTTCGCCCAGGTGACAACCGGCTATGCCGAAGGCTCGGCGGTCACGGCCGAGAAGGCGCGTAAGGACCGGATCTATATCCGGACCGCGTGCACCCGGATGGACGCCATCATCCTGGTGCGGACCGTCCGCATCATCTGTGCGAGCGCCGGCCGCTAAGCCACACCCGTCCCGCAAGGGGACGAAAATCCGTTTAAGTCTCGGCCGGCCTTATGGCGAAGCAGGCATTGCCTCCTGTAACGTCCCACCCAGTGATTTGGTCGGTACCAGGAGTAAGCGACGCGTGAAGCGCCCGAAGGTGGCCAGACCGGCGCCCCCGATCGTTGTCGCGCAAGGCTTTCTCGGCTGGGCTGCGCTCGTGGTCGCGGCCTTCAACGCCGTTCCCCTCGGCGGGAACTATCCGCTCGGCTGGCTGTGGCTCGCCCTCGCGAGCGCGATTCTGTTCACGGCGCAGCTCATCCTCGACATCGTCGAGCGGCCCAAGTGGCCGGCCCTCGCGGCGCTCCTTCCGGTCGTCGTCCTCTATCTGATTGCCCTCTGCTGGGGGGCGATCCAGCTCTCGTCTTCCGTGCCGGAGGCGTGGGTCCATGAAAGCTGGCGGGTCGTCGGCGTTCATGGCTCGATCGCGATCGATCCGGATTTCGGCCGCAACGTGCTCGCGCGCCTCGCTGCCTACGCCATGCTCTTCTGGGTGGCCGTCCGGGCCAGCGCCGATCGGCATCGCGCGCGGAGGTTCGTGGCCTTTTTCGCTGTGTGGTCGGTGATCCTCGCCGCCTACGGCATCCTGACGATCTTTGTTGGCGCGAACTGGCTAGCGGGAACGCTCGATGTGAGCGGTACGCTGACGTCGACTTTCGTGAATCGAAACTCCTACGCGACCTATGCTGGTTTTGGCCTTATTGCCAACCTCGCGATGATCGCGTTGAGCTTTGAGGGGTTCAATGAGGCTGACTACGAGACCAACGAGAAGCTAACGAGGGCCATGCTGGAGAGGCTGCTCGCTGGCGCTTGGTTCTATACATTTGGCACAGTGATGGTGGCCGCCGCATTGATCCTCACCGTCTCTCGGGGTGGCATCATCGCGACATTGGGGGGCACGGCCATCTTCGTCCTCACGGCGTGGCGCTTCAGAGGGCTAAGCTTGGCCGCGGTCGCACCTGTCGTGATCTTCGGGGGTCTTATACTGGTCTACGTGGGGGCGCTCGGACTCTCAGCGCTATTCGGGAGATTGCTCAATGTTGGTTCAGAGGCCCGTTTCGTCGTCTTTCCCGCGATTATGGAAGCCATTCTTGAGCGCCCTCTTCTCGGCTATGGTCCGGGTGGTTTCGAGGATGGGTTTCGCCCATTCGTTCCCGAGGGGGTAGCAACAGGCGAATGGAATTACGCCCACAACACGTACCTAGAGAATTTTTTTGATTTTGGGATTCCGGCCAGCCTGATCTTTTTTGCCGCTCTTGGCTTGATTGGTTTACGGTTGCTCAATGGGACACAAATCCGCCAGCGTTCAGTGCCCATTCCAGCGTTTGCCTTGGGTGTCTTCGCGGTCGCCACACTCCACAGTGCGGTCGATTTCAGCCTTCAGATGCCCGCCACCGCGGCGATTTTCGCCTTTATTCTTGGGCTCGGCTGGTCACAGAGTTTTTCCAGCCGGGGCATGGTATGACGAAGGCGAAAAGCGCGGGTCGGCGCCGCGAACGCAACGGCTCGCTCAAAAAGGCAGATGGACGATTGTGACTGATGCTGAAGCTGAGACTCTTTCTCCTGAGCTTGTTCAAGCCCGTCTTTCTTATTTTTGCGGTCATTAACGGCCTAATGCTCGTGGAAAACATTCCAGCAGCCAACTCGTCTCTGCGCGTGACCGACGCCGCTGGCAACTGGCGCGTTGATGATGGTGCAGCGCTATTGGAAGGCAACGCTTATCTGCGCGAGCAATCCTACGAGCATCTGAGAGCGGCCGTGGAAAGTGGTGAGCCCGACACAATTCTGGTTGCTGTCGAGGCCGCCCGCCGCGGGCTCAAAGCCGCACCCTCTGACGTGTACGCATGGACGCTGCTCGCTTGGGGGCAAACGATTCTTGAAAACGACGTCGAAGCGCAACGTGCGCTGAAGCGATCCTGGGTTCTTGCTCCTTACAGCGGCCCTCTCGCGTTGGATCGCGTTCTTATGTCTGCCGCTCTGGGCTACTTCGATGCTTCGAAGAGTGATCCCGCAGTCAAAGCGGCGATACGTCGGGACGTCCGCTCCCTAGCTAAGAGCAACCCTCGCGCGGTTCAGGAGCTTTTGAACATCGCACCAGAAGCGGCATCGACCATCGAAGCCGTGCTCGCCGAAGAGGCGAATGAGATAGCATCAGAAAATTCGGCTTTATAAATGACAGTCCACCATTGCCGTCGCGTATCAATTGATGGACGGAAGTGAATGAAGATCACCTCGGGTTATCCGGCTGAAGCGTATCCGATCAAGCCTCTAGAGGACGCCGAAGGTGGAGATGATCTTCACCTTCGTAAGGTATTTACTCTACTTTGGCGTGGAAGATGGATTATATTGATTGGAGCTACTGTAGGATTAGTGTTGGCGGCTATATATGTTGCATCTATTAGGCCAACATTTACAGCAGTTGCAACGGTTCTTTTTTCGCCAGAGGAGAAAAATATTGTAAATATACAGGATGTACTTGAGTCTTCTCGAAGTGATGGCTTGCGGAATCAGATAGAAATACTAAAATCGACAGCCCTTATGGCTCGAGTAGTTGAAGAGTTGAGTCTTCATAGAACGCCGCAGTTTAACCCGTCTCTGAGCGCTGAGAGAAGTCTTTTTGATCAAATCAAGTCAATATTTGATTTAACTAATCTGGTTCCATGGACATTCCTTGCGAACATCGGTGTGGTAAGTCTTCCGGAGGAAGGGGTTCTCGTCACCGAAGAGGAGATAGAGAGAAGGCAGGTGACGGTAGCGCGGAATATATTAATGAATTCCGTTGAATATGTTCCAGTTCCTGATTCGAGAGTTATACAAATAAAGGTTACGACAAGAATTCCTAGCCAATCATCAAGAGTGGCAAATGAAATATCGAAGCAGTATATAACTGCACGTCTTGATGCTAAATTAGCCGCAACTCGGGACGCGACCCGCTGGCTCAACGAGCGAGTAGAGGAATTGCGAGGCGAACTCGAGGCCGCTGAAGAGGCCGTAACGAGGTCTTCATCTGAAATCACAGATCGTGTGGGTCAGAGTTCGGCCGTACTTCGGCAGCAACTAGCTGCGCTTAGCGAAGGGTATGCCGACGCTTCGGCAAGACGTTCGACAGCTCAGATTCGCTATCAACGAGCTATCGATGCCTTGAAAGACACTAACCGAATTGCTGCGCTCGCCGAATTTCAGAACTCCGATATGGTTACACGCTACCGCACTGAAGAATTGGAGCTTCTCAGCGAGCGAGCGACGCTTGAAAAGCTCGTTCCGGAGGGGCATGAACGCCTCAACGCATTGGATGCGCGAATTACGAATGCGCGTACCAATATGAGGAGCGAAGCTGAACGTGTTGTTGGTGCGCTGGAAAGTGAAGTCGCTATCGCCTTGTCGGAAGAGAGTGAATTTGAAGCAAAGGTTCGTGCACTTGAAACTCGTATTCAAGAACAGGAATCTTCTGAAATCGAGTTGCGTCAGCTTGAACGTGAAGCAGATGCTAGCCGTTTAATATATGAGAATTTCTTAGGGCGTCTTAAGGAAACAACTCAACAAGAAAAACTTGAAGAAGCCGACGCGGTTGTTCTCTCTCCAGCTGAGCCGCCGGCATGGGCAGACAGTGCCTCAAAAAAACGTACTCTTGCTCTTGGAGGGGTTGTTGGGGCGCTTGGTGGCCTCGGTCTCGTCATGCTTCTTGATCGGCTGAATCGGACGTTTCGTGGCTTCGACGAGCTCCAAGATGCCACAGGATTGCCGCTGCTTGGCGCTGTACCATCTATTGGACGCAGCGCCACGCGAAGCGATGTTGTCAACTATGTGCTTGACAAGCCTACGTCACACTTGGCGGAAGCCATACGAAATATGCGAACGAGCATACTTTTTTCGAAGATCGATGATCCCCCTAAGGTGGTAATGTTGACATCGACTGTGCCGGAAGAAGCGAAGTCAACAACGAGTCTTTTGCTCGCTGTTACGAGCGCACAGATGGGTAAATCGGCAATAATTGTCGATTGCGACCTTCGGAGGCCGTCATTGCACACCGGTCTTCAAAATAATAGCGATGATATGATCGGGCTTAGAGATGTTCTAGAGGGAACTGTTGCGCTTGAGGATGCTTGCTACCAAGACGAAGATACTGGATTATCCGTACTTACGAGTCACTCTGAAGCATCAATGGCAACGAATGCGGCAGATATTTTGGCGTCGGAGAGATTTGCATCAATAGTCAGAAAGCTTCGTGAGCGATTTGATTTAGTTATCCTCGATGCGCCGCCGATTTTATCGGTAACTGATGCGCGAATCATATCGCCGCACGCAGATGCAGTTCTATACTGTGTTAGGTGGGATCATACGCCGCGTGAAGCAGTTGCCGAAGGGTTGCGGGAGTTGTCCTTGGTTCATTCGAAAATATCGGGAACTGTGATGACACGCGTAGATTCCGATAAGGCAAATAGTTATGGATATAGCTCTTACGGAGCCAGTTACTATCGATCTGGATATAACAATAAGTACTATGAAAATTGAAATAATTTTATAAATATCGATTATTTAGATGATCGAGGTGACCTTTCCCCTCGATCATGGCCGCGCTGAGCTGGAATTCTCCGGTTGGTTGTTTGCGGTGAGCGCTGGCGCGGAGCCCGCAAGAGGCTCAAGCGACGGCGCGGCGGTGAGGCTGAGAAACTCCTTCGGTGAGAGGTATCCGAGCGCCGAGTGGGGGCGTTCGGTGTTGTAGTTGTGGCGCCAGGCCGTGATCTCCTCGCGGGCATGACGGAGCGAGCGGAACCAGTGCAGGTTTAGGCACTCGTCGCGGAGCTTCCCGTTCAGGCTCTCCACGAAGGCATTCTGGACGGGCTTGCCGGGTTCGATGAAGCGTAGGCGGACGCCGGTGCGCTCCGACCAATCGAACATCGCCCGGCTCGTGCCCTCGGGCCCGTTGTCGAGAACAATCTCCCCGGGCAGCCCGAACCGTTCGCCGAGCTCATCGAGATAACGGGCGACCCGGGCACCGGAGATCGAGAGGTCTATGATCTGACCCGGGCAGAAGCGGCTGTGATCATCCACGATGTTGAGCACGCGGAAGCGGCGGTCATCGGCGAGCTGGTCGCTCATGAAGTCGAGGGACCACCGCTGCATCGGCCGCTCCGGCACCTGCGGAGCGATCCGGTCCCGGCGCGGCAGCTTCCGCCGCCTCTTCGTCCGCACCTGGAGACCCTCGGCGTTGTAGAGCCGCCAGGTGCGCTTGCGATTGATGACCAGTCCTTCCCGGCGCAGCATGGCGTGCAGCCGGAGATAGCCGTAGCGACGGTTCTCCGAGGCCAGCACGCGCATCCGCTCAAGCACGGCTGTGTCGTCGCGATCGACCGACCGGTACTGTTGCACCGATCGCGCGAGGCCGACGATCCGGCAGCTCCGCCGCTCGCTCAGGCCCAGCTCGGTCATAAGAAAGCCCACGGCTTTGCGCTTCGCCATGGGCTCACCAATGTTTTTGCAGGAGTTCCTTCATCGCCGACATGTCGAGCATCTGGTCGGCGACGATCCGCTTCAGCCGTGCGTTCTCGGACTCAAGATCACGGAGCTTCTTCGCATCCGACGCTTCCATGCCGCCGAGCTTCTTGCGCCAGGCGTAAAAGGTCGCGCTCGAGATGCCGTGCCGGCGGCACAGCTCGTCGACCTTCGCCCCTGCCTCGTTCTCCTTGATGATCGCGATGATCTGCTCATCGCTGAACCGGCTGCGCTTCATGGGACATCCTCCTTCGTCCATTCAAAGGTGGAAAATCCCACCTCGCAATGGCCCGGATCCCGGGGAGAAGATCACACATACCGGCGCGTCTGGGCACCGAGCCCCGACTACGTCAGCTGAACGAGCACCTCTTCCGCAGCCTGCCGACCGCTCGGCTCCTCATTGAGGAATGGTGGCTCGACTACAGTCGCGGGGGCAACGTCATCGACAATGTCTTGTCCTGGTTCGCTGAGCGAGCGACGGGTTCAGAGTCGGTGTTGCGTTTCCGCGCACGTTGTCCAGGCACTCGCCGGCTCTCGTCACTGCCGTCTCGTCAGACGCCAGGCCGCCAGCGTGATCGAGCGCATCGCGAACCGCCGCGACGAGGTCGGGAACAAACAGCCGTGCGCCGGTGCGCGAGAGGTGGTTGTTGTCGAAGTAGTAGGCTTCGTCCTGATCGGCGTTGATGCAGCGCCCAGGCAGGCGTGTATTGCACAGGAAGTCCTCCGGGTGCACCCGGAACAGGCGCGGGCTGTCGATCCTGTCGAACGCTTCGAACACGTCCTTTGTGCGTGCCTGATAACGGGCGTAGTCCGTCGAGACGGTGAACACTTCCTTGTTGCGGAAATAGGCGACCTTCGCAGCGAGCTGCGGCACATACCATCCAGCCTCTGGAAAGGGATAGAGCAGGACAACCGAAAACTCGTCGGTTAGCCTTGTCAGCTCTTCGGTGATTCCGGCGAGCATGCGTTGTTGATTGGTGTCGCCCGCCGTCGCGTCGCCGCCGGTCCGCTCGAAACGGACGCCGTCTCCGATCTCCACCCCGCCTTCTCCGTTGTCGAAGGGCTCGCCGGAGACATAGAACGGAAACCGGGAGGTGATGACGAGCACTTTCGCCCCGGTCTCGCGGGCGTAGGCGATCATGTTGTCGTTGTAGCCTTCGCAGTCATAGCCGACCGGCATGTCGAGATGCTTGAAGCCCCGCAGGCCAATGCAGCCGCTGTATGTCACGGCATAGGACGATATCCCCACCTTCTTGAGGGCGATCTGCGCATCGTAGGACATCGCACCGGAATGGCTGTCGCCGATGAACACCACGTCGGCGTGCCCGTCGACGACGAAATCATCGCATTTGGGCGCCGGATGCTCCGGCGTGGGATGGCCGCCGTAGAACGCGCAATTATCTCCGTTTTCAAAGGGGTTCTTGTCGTTGACGAAAGCTGCGAGGTGCTTTGCGCGCTCCGACAATCGGCTTGGAAACCCGTCGGCGAAGTTGCCGACCAGCCCGATCACGGCCAGCCCTACGAGCGCCGCGAAACTGCCACCGAGGATCTTCGCCCGCGGGATTGCGAAGAGTGCGCCCCCCTTCCGGAAGGGCTGCTCGACGAAGCGCCAACTCATGTAGCCGATCCCGAAGGACGCGAGCACGGCACCCAACAGCAGGGCTTCGGATGGCGAGGGAATGCTGCGCAGTCGCGCGAAGGCTAGTAACGGCTGATGCCACAGATAGGTGCTGTAGCTGATCAGGCCGATGAACACCACGGGCCGGAGCGAAAGCACCGCCCCCGCCCAGGTGCGCTGCGACGCGAAGACCACGATCAGCACGGTGCCGAGCACCGGGGCAAGACCGAAAACCGACGGCATCGGCGTCTTTTCGGTAAACACCGCCATGGACACCGCGAGCACGATGAGGCCGAGACCGGCCAGGACCTCGTTGCTGCGCGGACCATAGAGCCTGAGGAAGATCGCCGCGAGCGCCCCGAAGCCAAGCTCCCAGGCGCGGAACGGCAGGAGGTAGAAGGTCGCCCAGGGGAAGTGCCGCCAGCCGTATTCGGCGAGCGCGATGCTGGCCGCCGTGATGAGCGCAATCGTCAACACCGTCCAGCGCCAGCGCAGGTGGGCGAGGCCGGCGAGCATCAGTGGAAAGAACAGGTAGAACTGTTCTTCCACCGACAGCGACCAGGTGTGCAACAACGGCTTTTCCGCCGAACCAGCGAGGAAATAGCCCGCTTCGGTCCAGAACAGGATGTTGGACGAGAAGATGCTGCTGGCGAACAGCGACTGCCCGAAATTCCTGAGTTGATCCGGCATCATCCACAGCCAGCCGAACACCATGCTCGCAAGCATCACCACGACGTAGGCCGGAAGAATGCGTCGGAACCGCCGTTCGTAGAAGGTCAGCAGGGAGAACCTGTGCGCGGCGATGTCGTCGAGGATGATGGTCGTGATCAGATAGCCGCTGACTACGAAGAACACGTCCACACCGAGGTAGCCGCCCTCGAAGAAGGGAACCCCGGCGTGGAACAGAACGACGGGAACGACGGCGACCGCGCGCAGCCCGTCTATTTCCGGCCTGTATTTCACCTGTCGGCCCCAAAGGTCAGAGTGCTTTGCGTTCGATTTCGATCTTGCCGCCACGCATCCTCAACCGCGAAGCCTTCGTTGGTCGATGCCCGGGCGCCGTTCGCCAGGGGCAGATCTGCATGATCTGCGATGGTCGGTTTCCAGGTCGGCATGTCCACTCGCCGCCCGACTTACAAGACCGGCTTCATTGGCGTGCACAGGTCCTGTTCCGGCCGTCGCGCGACGCATGGTAGACTAGCCAGACTGCGGCCAGAATGAGGATCGACCACGCCATGTTGTAGAGATACGGCCTTTGTAACAGCAACAAGAGCAGGCCCAGCGACGTGTAGCTGTTTCGGAAATTCTGGCGAACCGCCGTGCCGGCGAGCCAAAACAGCAAGACAAAATACGGCAGGGAGATGAGAACACCATAGCCGTACACAATCGAAAACGGGTTGGAACTCTGATCCTCGGCCTTGCTCAGTTGCGTCGAATTTTTTGTACCCCGCAAAAGCATGTCGTCGTCGACGATCGAGAAGAACTCGTAGACCTGTCTGGATCTGTTATCGCCGCTCAGACGCCCGTCTTTCACCTGTAAACGATCGCTGTAAAACGTGTCGACGGTCATGGAGACCAGGTTCGACGGGGCGACAATCGACAGGACCATAAACGCGGTCAGGAACGAGCCAAGTATCAAAATACTCTTCTTGTGGTGCGCCTTCGCGGCATTCGACGTCACGGCATACAATGCCGCTAGCGCCATACCTGCAAGCGAGCCGGTGAACACCAGGAGAACCACCAAAGCTGTGGTCAGTTTCTGGTTCTGCCGCAGCGTGTCGTTGAACATCGTTATCACGCTCACATACATTACGAACGAACCGGGCTCATCGAATATCCCGGATGGTCGAATGATGTTGCCGATCGTTGCGAAAGAGAATGTTGTGAGGTACAGGTGCGTCGTTCTGTATCCGACCTGCACATCCATAAGTCGCGCGCCGCCGACCGCCGCATAGATGATCCCGACGACCCCGCCAACAAGCAGGGCAAGGGTGAACCAACTCACGGCGCGGAGCACGCGGGGCTTGCCTAGGCTCATGTACAGCTGTCGTCCGACAATGACCGCAACCGCAAGCGAGACAGCCATGAGGGTCTGGCTGAAACTCTGGGAGAGGACACTCGCCAAGGTCCCCGTCAACGCGAGTAGGAGTACGACAGAAGGAATGGTCTTGTGAACCTTGAGCCGGTTCGCGAATAAGGATGCGGCGAGGACCACTGGAACAAACAGTGCGAAAGCGGCCCTTTCGTCCATACCCAGGATGCCTCGGGCAACAGCTGACGGGATGAGCAACAGGCAGACTAGAACCACGAGATAATCCAGTGACCCAGGTGGGTTCGACCGGTTCCACCCAGGGTGGGACGCATTTCCGTTCATCGGAATTTCGAGGGGCACGGCTCTGATGCTGTGTCTGCTGTTGTTTTTAACACCTCAAAAAATTTCTCAACGACACGGTCAAGGTCGTGCTGCTGACTCGCCTCGATTGCCGCTAGGGCCATGCTTTCGCGCAACGCCCGATCGCGCATCAGATTGGCGATCTGTGCCGCGAAAGCCTCCACGTTGCCGAAGTTCGTGAGTATCCCGGTTCGGCCGTCGTCGATGATCTCCCGGAAAACGGACGAGCTATTCATCACAATCGGGACCGTCCCCTTCTGCATCGCCTCAGTAATCGTCAGGCCCCAGCCCTCGTGAATTGCCGTGTGCAGGTAGAGCGATGCGGACTCGTAATAGGGTTCCGGGTCGGTTCGGCCGATGAAGGCGACATTTGGGATCCGTTTGCGTGCCACCAGGTTCCAATAATCCTGCGCGTGCTCGCCGTCGCCCACGACCTGGAGATTCCAGTCGCCGAACTCCCCCGTTCTCATGACGAGCCCCCAGGCCCGCAGTGCCAGCGAAACCCGTTTCTGCGTGTCCTCCAATCGGGACACGATCAACACGGTCTTGGTTTTGTCTTTCACCCGTTCCGCCGGCAACGCGGCTGCAAAGGTGTTCGGGTTCGGGATAACCCGGACGCGCTCGGGATGTCGGACGGGGCACATGGCTTCGAGCTCAAGGCGGTGCATTTCCGACAGCAGGACAAATACATCCGATTTCTCGATGAGATAGGCGTAGGCCTGCTTGCGAATGTTGGTGACGTTGCGCCGCGAGACCGGCAACAGCGCGATCCGGCCGAGACGTTTGACCTTCCGGCGCAGGGACTTTTCGCGCCAGTCGCGGGTCAGCGCCCAGACCGTCTCGAGAAACATAGGCGGACCGAAGTGCAGGCAGGTGATGACCTTGCCGCCCTCTTCCTTCCACCGCTCGCCGCCGCGGGCGAGGAACTCCTCGAGGAGCCATTTCGAGAACCCGATCTGGTTAACGACCGTTTCGACTTCATGTGCCTGCAGGTACGCATAGAGATCTTCGACCGGGGCGCCGTTCGGATCGAAGACCGCGCGCGGATGATCCTGGCGGAAAGCGAGAAACCCAGCCGTCGGGTATCCTCGGGCTGCGAGCCCGGTCATGACCAGATGGGTCGCCCGCTCGGTGCCGCCCGCCTGCGGGTCGATCGGTTTGTCATAGATCCAGAGGATGCTCATACCGCACGGCCTGTTTGATCTCGAATGGACAGGCGTCCAGAAGCCGCCTCAGATCGATGGTTCCCGCGCTCCAGGAATGGGCCTCGATGATCTCGTCAAGGTCCGAACCCGCGTCAAGTCGCAGCGGCTCGGGCGTCGGTTTTCCGAGCGAGGCGTAGTAGTCGCGGAACTTGAACCCCTTGCCGATGACCTTGTCGGAGAACTCTACCCAGTAATTGGGCACCGCATAGGCTTCGGCCATGATCAACCCGTGCAGCGAGCTTGAAAACAGCACGTCGCAGCCCGCAACCCCGTCGATGAAATCGGTCCAACTACCATAGTCGGCGATGTCGAACACCCGCACCTCCGGGTGCCGGCGCCGGATCGCCTCGATCGCTGGCGCGTCCTTGTCCTCGTAGTGCGGCACGATGCCGATCCGGCGTTCATGCGGCGACGGCGCGGGGGCCGGCCGATAGAAGTAGGGGATCAGCAGCGCCGGATCGCCGTAGACCTCGGGGCAATCGATGCCGCGGTCGCGCAGGTATGCCCGGCTCAGTGGCCCGCGCACCGCGGTGATCCGGGCAGGAACCGCACGCAGGTCGAGCTGGTCGTCTATCACGCCGGCCCCCCAGACCACCGTCTCCGGCGTCGACAGGTAGTTCAACGTGCTGCCGATGCAGAGATAGTTAATCTTCTTCAGTTTCATCGTGATCGGCGTCTCGAAGTAGACCGCAATCTCCCGTTTCGTCAGGTGCTTGAGGAAATGGTAGTTGATGTCGTCGCCCCAGTTCCAGGCCACCGGCCGGCCATCCGCCATCCTGACATAGGCGTTGACGATCAACGGATCGGAAACCAGCACCTTCGCCGCAGCGAACAGTTTTCGAACGACGTCTGTCATTGGCACTTTTGCCCCATCCTCGCGCGTCGCGGACTGGGGTCTCCGGTTTTTGGCGAGACGGTCGGCATCATGCGTCGCGATTCACCAGCCCTTGGTAAACGTCCTGCCATCTCGCGCCGATGACCGGCCGGGAGAAGTCGCGTTCGATCCAGCGACGTCCGTTGCGGCCCTTCTCGCTCCTCACTTCCGCCGGCATGGCCATTGCCGTGCGCAACGCCGTCTTCAGCGCGGCGGCGGCAGGCTCGATCCACCACCCGGCGTCATTGTCGACAAGTCCCGACCACGGCGTGCCATGCGTCGCGATGACAGGCACTTCCATCATCAGGGCTTCGGCGACCGACAGCCCGAAATTCTCGCTGCGGCTCGGCATCACCAGAAGGTCCGAGCCGGCAATGTAGCGAAACTTCTGGTCTCCGTAGATCGGCTCGAGGAACGACACCCGTCTGTCTTCTGCGTCTTTCCGCAACGCGGCGACGGCGCGCGCGTAGCCTTCGTCGGTCGGGCCGACGATCGACAGCGACCAATCGGGGAAATCCCGCTCCAGCCCGGTCCAGGCCTCGATCAGCCAATCGAGCCCTTTCTGGTGGTGCAGGCGGCCGAGGAACAGCACGCGCTGCCGCGTCCCGTCCCGTCCGACCTCGGGTCGTGTGACCGTGTCAAGACCGAGCGGGATCTGCACGGTCCGTCCCCTGAACCCGAGAGCGCCGTAGGCAGCCGCCTCGTCGGCCGAGGTCGTGTGCAGCACGGCGGCCGCGCTCAGCACCCGGTCCTGAAACAGACGGCGGGCCAGCTTCTTCCGGCCCGGCTTGTATGACAGCGAGGGTGGCATCAGCATACCGTGGGCCGAGACGACAAGGGCACGTCCCGTTTTTCGGTGCCACCGGTAGGCAGCGATGGACGGATAGGTCCAGAGCCCGTGTAGATGGACGACGTCGGGGTCGAAGTCCAGAAGCGCCGGGAGCAGGTCGGGGGCGTATCCGAGCGGTCCCGACCAGCGCGCGGTGTCGAACACCGTGGCCGGCGCACCTTTCCAAGCCGCACTGTCGTTCTCCCACCATCCCGGGCTTGCGAGGCCGAACACGCGCACCTCGTTGCCCGCAGCGGCCGTCGCCGCCGAGATCGCGGCCACGGCGGTGCCGAGGCCCGCAGACCGGCGGCAGACTTGCGAGGTAACATGTGCGACCCTCATGCTGGACCGCCCCCGCTGCCGGCACCGCGCTGCCAGGGCGCGACGATATCGTCGCCCCCGCGGCCGCCGTCTCGGAGGATTTCCAGAAGGTAACCGGCGCCCGCCTCGGCGGTCAGGCCCTGCGCCCAAGCCGCGAGCCGGTCGCGGTCCGCCGTGCCGACCGGCCCCCGGTCCAGCTGCGCCGAGAGCTTCTGGCGCAGGTCGTCAACGTCCCCCGCTTCGAAAACCCCGCCGAAACCGCTCGCCCGCACGGTTCCGCATGCACCGCATTCCGAGCTACAGATCGCCGGCGTGCCGTTGATCTGGGCTTCGGAAACCACCGCCCCCCAGCCGTCCTTGTCGCTGGGCAGGGCGAGGCAATCGGCGGATGCGATCCGTTCGATCGCCGCATCCATTCCAAGGGTGCCGACGAAGGCGACGCGGCCGGGCAACGTCGCAGCGGCCAGCTGCTCTAGCTCGGAGCGCTCGGGACCGTCACCAACGATCTCGAGTTCGAAAGGACGATCGGTCAGCGTCGCGAGAGCGGCAAGCAAGAGGTCTACCCGTTTGAGTTCGACGAGGCTGCCGACGAAAATGAACTTGGTGCAGATGCCTGTCCCTATCGGCGCGCCAGAAGCCCGACCCTTCAGGAAATACGCGAAAGGAAAGATGCACAGCTTGCGCGGCGCCCGGCGCGCGATCCATTCCGCGGTGCCCTCGCCGATGGCAAGAAGCCCCTCGATCCCCCCGGCGAGCACCCGGAACCGCGCCGCGTAGACCAGCGGCCTGATCCGGCCCAGCCGGCCCCTGAGATCGACCTTTTCCATGATCGGATAGTGCCGCCGCCCGAGCGCCATGATCCGCTTTTGCGCGTCCGCGACCAAGCCGTTCGACCGCACTCCCTGGGTGATATGCACGGCCGTGGCGGGAAGACTGTCGACCAGATCGCGCGCCTCGGCCGGGGTGGTGACGACATGGACCTGCACTCCGGCCAAGTCCCCGGCCTCCCAGCCCATCGCGCGGCGTTCGTCGGACAGCGCCTCTTCGGCGACGTAATAAACCTCGACGCCCTGCTGCGCCAGCTCGCGGGCAAGTTCGGTGATATGCGGCGTCAACATCCGCTGCCAGAAGACGATGCAGTCCGTCATCGCTTCCGCTCGCACAGTCGCGTCATTTCATGGCCGACGGATTCCGGCGAGAAGGTCGCCACGCAGACTTCCTGCCCGACCCGCGCGACCCGCCCGACCATCTCGGGATTGCAAGCCATTTCGACGATCGCGTCGGCGAGATCAGCGGGCTCATAGCCGGCGAGGAAGATCGCGCTATGGGCGTCGAAGATTTCGGCCACGTCGCCAAGCCGGGTCGAGACCAATGCCAGGCCCGAGGCGGTGATTTCGATGACCTTGGACGGAAACGTGGTGTTGGCCATCCCGCTGCCCGGGCGTTTCAGCGACAGACTGGCGTGGCAGCTGTCGAGCAGGGCGAGGTAGTCAGCCTTGACCAGTTCGGGGCGCAGCGTCACGTCGACCTTCACGCAGCCTTGCATCCGGCCCTGCAGTCCGCGGATCTTGTCGAGCTCGCCCACGCCGGTCACGGCGAAGCACACCGGACGCGCCAGACGGTCGGCATCCTTCGCGAGCCGCGCGACGGCTGCGCAGAACAGGTCCACCCCGGTTTCGCCGATGAGCGTACCGCCGTAGTGGATCCGCAATGCCTGCCCCGAGCGCAGGTCATCCCACTTCGTCGCGTCCGGGTCCAGGCCGTCGGTCTCATGCGAGGCCACTCCACGGACGACCACATAGTCAGCAAGCCCGAGTTCCCTGGCGACATGATCTGCTACAACCATCTTGCGACGGACCGTCAACGCCGAAGTGACGGCAAAGGACAACCGGTTCAGGACCCCGCGCGCGCCGGTCTCGTCCGCGGTCGGAGCATCCTCGATATCCTGTACGATCCTCGCGCCTTTGAGACGCAACAGGACCAGCGCTGGAAGGTACTCGATGGCGTGATTGTAAACGATCGCGGTGTCCTGCCGGCCGACCCGACGCCAGGCGAAACCGGCCAGCACGAAGGGCCCGAAGAGCTTGCGGAGGTACCTGGACCGCAGTGTCGCGAGAAACACGGCCGGCACGCCGCCCTCGGTGGTCGTCACCGTTCCATAGCTGCGCCGCCTCGCGCCGACGCCGACGAACGGCAGGGAAACGACAATGGCCCGATGCCCGACGCTGCGCAGGGCGCGCACGACTAGAATCATCTTGCGCGCCGCGGCCCCGGCATAGGTCTGCTCGCCGATGGCACGGCCGTAGGCGTCGGAGGTGATCATGCCGATGTAGAACACCCGGGCGCGGCGCGTCATTCTTTAGGCTCTCCGGTCTCGCCCAGTCGATGCACCACCTTTGCAGGAACTCCCGCGAGCAGCACGTTGTCCGGGTAGTCGCCGGCGATCACCAGCGCACCCGCTGCAATGACCGAGCCGGAGCCGATGCGCGCCCCGCCGAGGAGGGTCGCCCGGCAGCCGATCCAGGTTCCCGACCCGATCTCGATGCTACGCGCGTGGCCCTTCCCGGCCCGCCGCTTCGCCCCGCCGACCTCGTGCGAACCACATTCCAGAAGGACATCCGGGCCGATGTCCACGTTCGCGCCGATGCGCACTTCGGCGCGATCCGGGACAATCACCACAAGGTTCATCCCAAGCCAGCTGTTGTCTCCGACCGACACCCGGCCGACGCCCCAGACCTTCGCACCGCCGTTGATGTTCGCGCCCCGACCCACGGTGTCGCCGGCAAATTGCCAAAGGATCCGGTAGAGACCGAACCACCGCGTGGGCGGGAGGAGCGCGACCAGCATGTTGACCAGGTAGCGTTTCAGGCTGAGCATGCGGATCCCCTTCCTCGGCTTGACGCTGGCGACCCCTGCGTCAAGCCTGAAGCAGGCAGGCCGGCCCGTAGTGGCCAGACCGATATTCCCACGCGAGGACGCATGGCCCTCATCATGCCCCGAGCACCCGCCGGTACAGTGACAGGTAGGCCGGCACGGTCGCCTCGCGCGAGAACTTTGCCACGGCGGCCGCGCGCACTTTCTCGCGCGCAAACGGTGTGTTCAGCATCCAGGCGATCCCCGCCGCAAGCCCGTCTGCACCGAAGGCCGGCGCGAGCATGCCGGTTTCGCCGTGGTCGATGATGTCGGACATCCCGCCAATGTCGAACGCTGCGGTCGGCACCCCGCAGGCGGCCGCCTCGACGACGGTGTTTGGCAGGTTGTCCTGGCGCGAGGGCGCAACGAAGACGTCGGCGGCGGAATAGACCACTCTCAGACTGAGATCGTCGTGGAAGGTGCCTAGGAAATGGCTCTTCAGCCCCACCCCCGGAATTTCGCCGTCGGTCTGACCGCCGAACATCATCACCTCGACATCGGCCCTGCCGTGGTTGCGCTCGAACGCCTGCAGCGCCGCAACCAGCAGGTCGTATCCCTTGCGCCGGTCCGAGGTGGCGCCGAACGCGCCGAACAGGACGAGTTTCCGGTTTTCCGGCAGCCCAAGCATCCGGCACGCTGCGACCCGGTCGATCGGAGCGAAGGCATCGGTATCGAGCGGGTTGGCTATAACGGTGCGGGGCTGGTGGCCCATCAGCGCGCTGTCGGCGGCACAGCCGGCGAGCCAGCGACTGGGGGCGACGAGATGGAAGGTCCTGCCCGCCCAGGCCCGCGCCTTGCGGGCCCAGACCCAGGCGTCGATGCCCGGTCCGGTTGCGTTCGCCGGGCGGTTGGCACGGGTGTAGGGCGCTTTCCAACGCCCGGGGTGATCAAGGTCGTCGTAGTGCTCGGCCCCCATGAACGGCCACATGTCGTGCATCGTCCAGACGATCGGCTTTTCGATCCGGGCGATCTCGCGGATCGACAAGGTCTCGGCGCAGACCCAGTGCAGGTTCACGACGTCGACATCGCTGGCGTTGATCCAGCGGCCAAGGCCCGAAGGGAACAGCCCGAGCGAATGAATGATCGGATTGGTGGGGGTCTTCTGCAATGCCGCAATCCGTGCGGCCGCCTGGCGCTTGGCGAAGGCCGCGAGCTGTTGCCGCTTCCTGAGCGGCGAAAACACACCGGCCTCGCCGGAACTAGGCTTCAGCGTCAGAAACCGGCTGTCGACCCCCTGGCCCCGAAGCCCGGCATGCAATCGCATCGCCGCCCGCGCGGCACCGCCTCCGGCATCAAACGCATTGACATGCAGCACCTTCACGCGCCGTCGCCCGCCGGTTTCTCACGGCGCGCGCCCAGCTCGATCGCTTTTCCCGCGCCATAGACGGTCCAGCCCTTGAGCCGTCCGGAGGCGACCGCGCCGATCCCTAGCACGGCGCCAGCCTCCATATGTGTCCCGGGAGCGACGGTGGCGCGGGCACCTACCCAACATTGATCCTCGATGGTGATCCTAACCGTCACGAGGTCGAAACCCGGGCTGGTCCAATCGTGGTTGCCGGTGCCGAGATAGGTGTCTTGCGAAATGCAGGCGTCGCGCCCGACGCGGACCTCGGCGAGGTTGTCGATCCAGACGCCCTCGCCGATCCAGCTGTTGCGGCCGACCGCCAGCCGCCAGGGGAATTTCACCCGCACCCGCGGCTTCAGCACCACGCCCGCGGCGATCTCAGCGCCGAAGGCCCGGAGCAGCGCCGCGCGCCATCCCGAGCCGGGCACCGGCCCGGCGACACTCAGCGTCGAGACGACGATCCAGGCCAGCTCCTTCGCCCGCGACGCACCGCGGTCAAAGTCAGAATTGTCGAACGTACTCAGGTCCATGTCTGTTCCCCGCCCAACGGGTGGCGGCCGCACGCCGCACGCCAGCGGGTCACAGGATCGCCTCCCACTGGTCCAGCACCCTGTCGAGCCGGTACCTCTGCGCCGCCTCAATGGCGCGGGCCGCGAGCGCATTGCGCTGCGCCGGATCGCGCGTCAGTCGCAACGTTGCCTCGGCGAGTGCCGCGACGTCGCCGTTCGCCACCACGATCCCGGTTTCGCCATCCTCGACGATGTCGCGCAGCGAAGCATACGCGTCGAACGCCACCGGCACCGTCCCGGTCTGCATCGCCTCGGTCAGCGTCAGGCCCCAGCCTTCGACGCGGGATGTCATGAGGAGGATCGCCGCCGACCGATAGTGCGGCAACGGATTCTGAAAGCCGAGAAACCGAACACGCTTGAGCCCGAGTTTTCGCGCCAAGCGCTGCAAGTCCGCGGCATCGGGGCCATCGCCGACGATCTTCAGCTGCCATTCCCCCTGGTCCTCGGCCTCAATGCGCCGCCAGGCCTCGAGTGCGGCCGAGATCCGTTTTTGCCCCTCGCTCAAGCGGGACACGATCAGCACTTCGTTGCGCTTTTCGTATCCGCGCGCCTCGCCTGGCTCGATCTCGAACGAGAGCGGGTTCGGGACCGCCGCCACCTTGGTCAACGGATTCCGTTCGAGGAGGCTCGTTAGGTCGGGCAGAAATCGCCTCGACAGCATGACATACCGGTCCGCTCGCCGGTAGTTGCGGGTCTGCGTCGCCGCGATCCGACGGCGCGCGCCGCGTTGCCACAACGGGTAGCCCGCCAGACGCGCCAACCAAGCCAATCGAACGCGCAAACGGTTTTCGCGATTGCCCGCTTCCGCGATGACCCGACGCAGATCGTAGATTTTTCGCAGATAAAGCGGCTCGACGTGGTGACAGACGAGGAGGCGCCCGCGCCAGCTGCTACCTTCGAGTTCCTGCGCGACCCGATCCGCCGCGCCGTTCTGATCGATCAGTGTGTCAACCTCGTGTCTGCACAGGAAGGCGTCGAGATCACCGATGTCTTCTTCGTCCACCAGAAAGCTGTCGGTGGCGAGGTCGTAGCGAATGAACAGGCATTGGTGGCCCCGACGGGCGAGCCCATCCATCACCCGCAAGGTGACACGTTCCACCCCGCCCCGGGTAGCGACCAATGGGAAAATCCAGCAAAACGCGACGATCTTGGCCCCGGTTTCGGCGGTCGCCGAAGGGCGCGTCTCGGCAGGAGCGCACCCGATGGTCACGGATAGGCCTCGATGAAGAGTTGGTGGTGCCCCTTGCGTGGAGCGCCATCGACCGCGTCGAGCGGCAGGAATATCCCGTCCGACCGTTTCGAGGTGTTGAAACCCAGCCGGGACACCGACGAAAACCCCGCCGCCTTCAGGAGCCCCTCGAGTTGGGCGAAGTCGTACATCCAGTGATGCAATTCACCGACATCGGCAAACGACACGTTCTGGGCACGGAACCCTTCCGGGAGCAATCGGCTGATCAAACGGATGTAACGTTGCTCCAGCGCCGCTCGCAACCGGGCGGGTGACGAGATCAGCCTGAGCACCTTCGCAAGTGGTCGCCCGTCGGCTGCCCCGGTCGTGACGGCACCTGCGTCCGGTGCGCCATTGAGGAATTCCGCGTACTCAACGAGATCCGGCCGCCGTCCCTGTGCGATCTCGCCATTAATCGCCCCGAGCCGCCCACCCCTTGTCCGACGAACGCATTGATCGAGAAAGTTCACGAATGCGAATTCGGCGAGGCCGTGGTTGCCGGCATCCTTGTGACGCAGGTGTTCGCGCAGCAGGAACTCGGCATCGGGGACGACGACCCGCAAGACCCCTCCCGGAGCCGTCAGACTGCGACAGCGTTCGAGAAAGGCCATGACCGAGTCCGCAGGAATGTGCTCGACGAAATGCGAACAATAGACGACCTCGTACTGCGAGCGCGAAGGCTCGAGTCGATTGAGGACGTTCATCCGGGTGACGTGCCCCGCCTCGTCCGGCGTGTAGTCGACGTTTTCCCAGTCGGCCCGGGCGACGTAAGTGCCGCCGCACGCTATGTTGAGGTACCTCGGCCCGTTCAGGGCCGCACCCTCCTGCAGCGGCGTCACGATGCTCCGTCCGTCTTCCATCGCAATTCCCTTGTTTTCTAAACCAGATCCGGCACGGCACGCCATCCGGGCTAGGTCGAATGTTTCACCGCTGAAGTGCCGGCCTCGAGCTTTCGGAAATGGGCGTTGGTCGCAAGCAGCTCGTCCCATGTCCCGACACCGACCACTCGCCCGCGCTCCATCACGATCAACCGGTCGCAGTTCTTCAGAGTGCTGAGCCGATGCGCGATCAGGATCGCCGTCTTGTTACCAGGCAGTGCATCGACCAACTCCATCACCTGCCGTTCGGTGATGTTGTCGAGCGCACTCGTTGCCTCGTCGAAGACGATCAGATCGGCATCATGGTAGAGCGCCCGGGCGATGCCGATGCGCTGTTTCTGACCGCCCGACAGCCGGACGCCGCGGTCGCCGACCATCGACTCGTAGCCTTGGGGCAGGTCATGACGCACGAAGTCGTCGAGCCGTGCGAGGCGGGCCGCTTTCTCGACCCGCGCCTGGTCGATCTCGTCGCGCGGAATGCCGAGGGCGATGTTCTCGGATATGCTGGCATCAGACAGGAAGATGGCCTGCTGCACGTAGCCCACGGATCTCTGCCACGCCTGGAAGCTGTGATTGGTGAGCGCCGTTCCGTCGACGATGATCTCCCCGCCGGACACCCGGAGGAGCCCCATGATAACATCGGCAAGCGTGGTCTTGCCGGCACCCGAGCCGCCGACGATCCCGATCCGCTCGCCGGCGCGGATGCGAAGCGAGACGCCTGCAAGGCCGACCCCCTCCGAATTCGGGTAGGCATAGCACACGTCCCGCAGCTCGAGATCGCGCTTAAGCCCGAGCGGCACGATGTCGCGCGCTGGCAAGGACGGCAGATCCGGCTCGGCCGCGAGATCGCGGTGGAGCGCGTCGACGACCGGCGCGCCATAGGCGAGCTGAGTCAATCCGAGATAGATCTTCGCCAGTTCCGGGATCAGTTTCTGGCCGCCAAAGGCGAAGACGCCGAGCAGCGGCAGGAGATCGCCCATCGTTTGCGCGTTGCTCAGAGCGGACGGGTCGAGCAGTAGTAGGATGAGCAGGATCATCCCACCGAAGGCGACGATCTGCATCATGTATTGCGGCAGCGTGCCCAAAAAGATCGCGGAAGTTTCGGCGCGCGCCATCTCGAAGGAGGGTGTCGCATAGACGTCGACGTAGTTCCCCTCGCGCCCGAGCAGCTTAATGTCCTTCACCCCCGCCAGGGCTTCGCTGGCAATCCGGTACCGGCCCTTGTTCGCCACCGCCCGGATGTCCCCATACTTCCGGACCGCCTTGCGGCTGACGTAGTAGGATGCGAAATACAGCCCGCCCGCGACCACCAGGGCGACCACCGCGACCAGCGGGTTGATCCACACCAGGAGCGCGACGATGGCGCCACCCGTCAGCGTCGCCGCGATCACCTCGGCGGCGGGGCGGTAGAATAGCTGCACCACCTGCTGGGTCTCCGCCAGGATCTGGGTGCCGAGCTCGCCGGAGTTCTTGTCGAGGAAGTACGCGTATGGGTGCTTGAGATAGACCCGCAGGAGCCGGATGCTCAGGCTGTGCATCCGCATCGTCGCGAATTTCGTCACCGCGTAGACGCGCAGCATCTGCATGACGTTGGCGACCACGATCGCGGCGAGCGAGGCGAGGCCGAGGGCGACGAGGAAGCCGTAGTCCGAGCTGAACCCGCCCGCCGCGTAGGCCCAGACAAAGACGTCGACCTCGCGGATGCGCTCCGAGTCGGCGAGGGTGGCCAGAAACGGCATGATCGATCCGACCATCAATGCCGAGGTGAGGGCAGCCAACACGACCACGCCCAGAACAAGCAGGGCACGTCGTTTCTCACGCTCGTCGAGCAATGACCAGCCTTTTGCAAATAGAGCCAGCTTCATATTATTTGATGACCAGTTTACTTCTCGGTTCCAAAGTGTTCCCGGCGGTGCTCCGCTGCACCGCGCGTGCCGAACGCGCCCGATGCGCAGAACCAAGGCTATCGGACGATGACTGGTTGGCCCCCATAACCGCTTCGGCACTCACTTGGCGCAACACACCATATGCATGGCCGTGCTCATGCGTGGGACCACTGGAAATTTGGGGTGCCAGACGAGAAAGCGGCTGCAGGAGTCATTTAGATTGGCCGACGCGGACGGATTGTTGCAACATCAATGTCCGTTTCCTGCCGGTGTAGCGCGTAAACCGGTTTCCCCGGGAATCGCGAGGCTTTCCGACGACCCGTCGCATATTCACACGAGTCATACGTAAGCACCCAACAGATCCCATGTAGCGGCGTTTGGCCGGATCGGTGATGTGAGCAAGCAGTAGGTACTGGGTCTGGACCTATTTCTGGACATAGAAGCTTCCAGTTGATCGAGGGGGAGATCTCCCGGCTCGATGCGAGCCCTGCGACGCCGAGGCGGCGCTGGTCGACGTCGGCGAAGGAGGAGATCGTCGCCAAGGCCGTCAGCGTATTTAGTTAGAGACGGCGACGTGGGCTAGCGCTTCGGTCGGCAATCCAGCCTCGATCAGGCGGGCCGGTGCCGGGGCCCGGATAACGCCTTCGCGGCACGCCTTGCAGGCGTATTTGGGCCGGTGCGTGACGATCACCTGGAACTTAGCCGGCACCACGTCGAGCCGCTCGGAGACGTCCTCGCCGATCATGACGCGATCGTCCGAGCCGCAGACACACGGCGCCGCGTCCGGCTCCACCGCGACCTCGATGCGCGGCAGGCGCGGCGTGCGCTTCGCGCGTTCGGGATTGGCGGCGGCGAGGGTCGCCTCGATCTCCTCGAAGACGAAGGCGTGCTGCTCAGGGTCGAGCGTCTCCGAACGCCGGCCGTAGCGCGCCGATCGAGCGCCTTGAGGGGCGATCAAACGCTCCATCCTCGCCTCGGCGCCCGCGTTGACCGCCTTCAACGCGGCGATCTCTTCGCCCCCCGCGAGCGCGATGGCCTTCAAAGCCTCGAGATTGTCGGGAAGTTCTGCGGTCGCGTCCATGGCCGCAATTGAATCACGCTGTGCCGATTCGCGCTGCCTTTACGTCGCGCCCTGAGTCACCTCGCCGCAGATCAGCCACCGCCAACAGTCTGCGTCCAGTCTATGCCCTCGACGAGCGCCATCAGCTGGTCGCCCGTCGATCATCCGCCCCGTCGCATTCTCCTTGATGATCGTGGCGTCTGTGATCAGCGAGATCTGCCGACATGCGGCGATCCGTGGTCGTGGATGTCAGTATAGATCTGGGTGCACTGCAGACGGGTCAGCGCCCGGCACAACGTGGCATAGGCCTGCCCGCTGTGGAGATCGGGCTGCGTCTTCTCTGGGCGGTCGAACGCCCCTTCGTGAGTCGTGTCCGAGACGGCCTCGCTGATCGGCCTAGTTTGCTCGAAGTCGTCGAGCCCCCGCTGGCGGAGCAGGCGAAGGCGCAGGATCTAGCTCGCGTAGATTCAGACACTACCGTTGCCTGATTGGCCTGCATGGCGACCGGTGATGTTGGCGCCGCTGCTACGTTGGCAGTGAAACGTGGAACAATTATCCGAAAGGGACGACGGACGATAACAACAAATATAGGAAATAAAATAATCGTCACTAGTAAATCAAAAATAGGTTCTTATTCTCCTGGTCGGCGCCGACATCATAGCCGGATTTTTTGTGTTCGATCAAACTCCTAGATCATCTGATTTTTCTTATTAGGATCAGCTGAATCATCTTCTCTTCTGCAAAGGTATTACGCTAGATATTCTGCTGGAAGTGGGCGGCACCCTAAATCCGGTGCACCACTAACAGGCTGTTGACGAACGGCACCTGCGGAGGCGGCGTCCGTTACACGGCTGCGCTGGGGCAGATGATTCGGGCGCCATCGGCCAATTGTTTCACATTTCACGACTTATGCAGCAGACTCAGGACTGCAGGCATTCTGCGCTTAGGATATGTTGCATGTTCACGTTGCGGGTTTGCGGCGGGTTCGGCATCCTGTGAAGGATGTTGATCGGATACGCCAGGGTCTCGACCCCATCCCAGAACCTCGATCGTCAGATCGGGGCGCTCCGGTCCGCCGGCTGCGGTACGATCTTCCGTGAGAAGGCATCCGGCAAGGCGGTGAAGAACCGCCCACAGCTCGAGCGCGCAATCGATGCCCTCGGCACTGGCGACATCCTCATTGTCGCCGAATGGGACCGCGCGACGCGGTCGATGATGGACGGCATCAACATCATGCAGCGCATTGCCGAGCGCGGCGCCGCCATCAAGGTGCTCGACAAGCCGCATCTCGACCTCACCACACCGATCGGACGTGGCTTCCTCGCCTTCCTTTCGGCCTTAGCCGAGGACGAGCGAGGTCGGATCATCCAACGCGCTGCCGACGGCAGGTCGGTGGCGCGGGAGCGCGGGGTCAAGTTCGGACCAAAACCGAAGCTCAGCGAGCATCAACGCAAGAAGGCACTGGAGCGGTTGGCGGCGGGCGAGAGCTGCCGCGAGATCGCGCGCGACATGGGCGTATCAGCTTCGACCATCTCAAGGCTTCAGCGACCTGTCGGGACGGGAGAGCTGACATGAACCAGCTCAAGCTCTTTCCAACGGATGTTCACCTGCGCTGCATCGACCCTGCCAACAATAGGCGGTGGCCATAAGCCGCCGCACACGCTTACGCCCACCTCATGACCCTGACGGCGCAGATGCCGGGACATCTGGCGCGCCCCGTACCAAGGCATCTCGAGGAACTGTACGTACGTCGATCAGGCGCATCAAGGCCAGGTTCAGCGAGCTCTCGCCTCTCACCGGGCGGTAGAACGCCGACCGCCTCATCGCCAGCAGCCGGCAATGCCGGGCTGGCCGCACGACAGTCTGGCTGGCCTGACCCCCATCGACAGATGTGTGCGAACGGATACACGACGCGCCAGCCGGCGAAGATATCGAAGCCGCCTACGACGTCACTGACGTGAGCCACAGCTTGCCGCCGTGCCGCGGGCGTCACCACTAATGGGATGGCCTGCCCCGCCCTCCAGCCTCATCGTGAGGCGCCGTTGAAGAGGAGGTGAGAGCGATGAACAGGACCGTACCACGTGGCGCCGCCATCTACGGCGTCGATCTCGGCAAGAACGTCTTCCACGTTGTCGGACTCGATGCGGACGGCGCGGTGATCCAGCGTGCAAAATTTCGCCGTGAGACGCTGCTGGCATTCTTCGAGCAGGTATCGAAGGTGATCGTTGGCATGGAGGCGTGTCCGGGTTCGCAGTGGCTGGCGCGCAAGCTTGAAGCGATGGGACACCGGGTACGCATCGTCCCGGCCCAGTTCGTGAAGCCGTACGTCAAGTCGCATAAAAACGACACGATCGACGCCGAGGCGATCGCCGAAGCGGTGACGCGTCCGACGATGCGCTTCACACGCGTGAGGACGACGGACGAGGTCGACCTTCAGGCACGTCATCGGATCCGCGATCAGCTGATCTCCAGCCGGACACGGCTCATCAACCAGGTCCGCGGCTTTTGCCTCGAATACGGTGTCGCGATCCGTCAGGGCGCCGGCGTCTTCTGCCGAGATCTCCCAGGCGCCCTTGCCGATGAAGGGAACGACCTGACGCCCGCGATGCGACGCATGCTCGCCGAGCTCTACGAAGACATCGAGCGGCTCGACACCCGGATTGCGGCGGCGACGCGCGAGGTAGAGGGACTGGCGGCCCGCGACGACCGCGCCAGGCGACTGATGACGATCCCGGGCATCGGTCCGCTCGGTGCAACCGCCCTTCTCGCGGGGGTCGGCGATGGCACGCAGTTCAGGCGAGCGCGCGATCTCGCGGCCTGGCTCGGGCTCGTGCCGCGACAAAGCTCGACCGGGTGTCGGACAGTGCTTCTCGGGATCACCAAGCGCGGTAATCGGTATGTGCGCCGGCTGCTCGTCCACGGGGCCCGATCGTGCGTGACGCATCTCGATCGGTCTCGCGATCGGCTGGGGAACTGGCTGGATGGGCTCTGCGCGCGGATGCACGTGAACAAGGTGACGGTGGCGCTGGCGGCGAAGGTCGCACGGGTGGCGTGGGTGATCATCACCAAGCCGGGCGCGACCTACGAACGGCGGGATCCGGCCGTCGCCTGACACGCGGCGGTTGGGCGGAAAGCGAGGCTCGAGGAAGTGATGACGAAACAGTCGATCGGCGCGTCGTAAGCCCTGCGCAAAAAAGCGTGCGGACTGCACGAACCATTATTGGGAACGATGCGCGCGGATCTCATCACGGCCTGGCTGCAACAGCAGTCCACTCGCGAGAGGCCGGATACATTTAGGCGGACTGCCGTCGTCAGAACGACCGAGAGACTTGCCCGGGCGGGGCAGGCCATACATTTTTTGCGGTCACGTCCCGCAGAACGGCCACGTCGAGCATGGCTTCCGCCAGCAGCTTCTTGAGGCGGGCGTTCTCGTCCTCCAGCGTCTTGAGCCGGCGAGCCTGCGAGACATCGAGGCCACCGTACTTGGCCTTCCAGGCGTAGAACGTCGCGCTGCTGACGCCGTGCTTGCGGCAGATCTCCGCCGTTCCCAAGCCCGCTTCCTACTCGCGCAGGATCGCGATGATCTGCTCTTCCGTGAACCGTGATCGCTTCATCGTCCGTCCCTCGATGGGACGGACTCTAGCCATTCGTGGAGGAAAAACAGGGGCTCACGTCAGTCGCGCTCGAAGTTGACGGGTGACAGGTAGCGGAGCGCCGAGTGGCGTCGGCCGGGGTTGTGCCAACCCTCGATGAACTGGAAGACGGCCAGCGATCCCTTTCCAGCTAGATGCGAACGAAATGCATCGAGCTGGAGGTGGTTAAAGCCTAGAATGCCTTACCAAAGAGGTGACGGAGAGGGGCAGCCTCCAGGCGGGCGGCGATCGCGGCCTCGTCCCGCACGAAAAGCGCATTGGAGGCCGACCCGTGTGCCGTGCTCGACAACTTACGGGTGAAAGGATCATAGAAGCGCCGCACCAACCCGGCGGCGGTAAAGCGCTCCACCACCGCGGCGTTCTCCGCCTCGCTTTCCACAGCGATAAGGGACGGCGAGGCGAGGAGGCGCGCAGCGCCCTCTAGCACCTCCTGCTCGTATCCCTCCACATCGAGCTTGACGAGCGTGACGCGCGCCAAGTCCGTTCCTAGAACCGTATCAAGCGTGTGCAACGGAACCTCCCGCGTGCCGAGCACTGTTTGGGTCTTGACGACCCGATTGACGGTGTCCCGCCCGATCGTGAAGCGTACCATCCCCTCTGTCGCACCGAGCGCGCATTGGTACGTAGCAACGTGGTCTTCGATGCCGTTGAGGACGAGGTTACGCTTCAGGAACTCCATGGTGACAGGATCAGGTTCGAAGGCGATCGCCTCGGCGCCGCAGACCTTGGCGGCCAGCACCGTATAAGATCCCACGTTGGCGCCGACGTCGACGAAAAGGTCGCCCGGCCGCAATGTGTGCAGCACAAAGCCCATGTCGGCGAACTCGTGCAGCCCACCATAAATGTTGCCCGTCGCGCCCGTCATGCCCCGACGCACAGCGAGCTTGGCGTCGTCGATCCAGGCGAACTCGACCTCGCGCCGGAGGCGGCTGCGCAGCTGCCAACTTAGAACGCGAGCGAATGCGGCGAGTGGCCTGTCACGTGTCAGAGGATGGTGGGCAATGAATTTCAGTGTCGTGCGCATCGGGCCTCCATGAGCCAGGGCTATTCTGGCGAGAACTCGTGCCGAAGCTTGAGGCGAATCCGCAACGGACAAACGGAGCGCGATCCACTCGATCTAACTCAGATCGAGTGGATCGCAGCGTACTTGCTCTTCATCTCGTGCGATTCTCCCTAGCTCAGATTGAGCCAATCTGCCGCCAGCCACTATCGACAAGGCGGAGGCCGCCTAAGCCTCGCCTAGGCCGCCGATCAATCCGAAGGGACGATACAGCCGCCCTCGCCTTTCCGCTTCAGATACGCCCGGAAAAGCGCGTCGAGTTGCTCCTCGACAAAGCGCCCGAACTCCGGCGCCTCCGCCTCATCGATGGTGATCACGGTCGTTCCGCGCCCGGCACGGATGCGAACCGGCAGATCCGACCCCGCCACCTCCACAGCCGCTGACGCCGGCGCGGGCGCGAGCGCCTCAAACACCGCCTTGAACCGCTCATCGGTCGGAAGGTGCGCGCCGGCGACGGCGGCCTTCTCCGCGCGCCTCGCCGCCTCGCGCCCCCCCGCGCGGCAACGCTCCACCAGCATCAGCCAACGCGGCCGCCCCGCCTTCGGCGCGCGCCCGATCCGGGCGGCGAGCCCCTCCGGCAACCCCTCCGCAACCGCGATCAAGCGGGCGAGCTCGGACTTGTCGACGCCGAGCGCCTTGCCGATCACCGCCCGCGTCATCCCGCGCTCGCTGAGCGCCGCCGCGAAGTGGGCGCGCTCGATGAAGGTGAGGTCGCGGCGGTCGTTGTTCTCGCGGCCCTGGGCGACCACCAGCGCCTCGTCGTCGAGGGCGTGCACCAGCGCGCGGACCGGACGGCCGAGGCGGCGGCAGGCGAGCCAGCGGCGGTGACCGTAGGCGATCTGGTAGCGCCCGGCGGCCTCGGGGTGCGGGCGGACGAGGATCGGCACGGCCTGGCCGCTCTCGGCGATGCTCGCGGCGAGCGCCGCGATGCCGGAGGCGTCGGACTCCCCTGCCCCATCCGCGCCATCTTCGAGACGGTCGCGGACGAAGGACGGGTCGCACAGCGCCGGGTCGAGCTCCTCCACGGCCTCCTCGCGCGGCCGCTTCTCGCTCATCCGGTGAAGCGCGAGGCCCATCGTGCGCACCGCGCCCGCGCGCATCGGCGGCGCCGGCCCCGTCCCCTCCGGCTCCTCCACCTGCAGAAGCCGCTCCATCGCGATCCGCCGCTTGGTCATCCCGCGTCTCCCATGGTTGTCAGCTGACAACTCACGCCGCCGCCTCGGCCGGCGCCGCCGCGCGCTGCGCCCACACCGCCCGGATCAGCGCCTCGATCTCCCCGTTCACCGCGTCGAGGCTTTCGAGCGCCCGGTCGTACGTCCCCCGGTTCATCCCTTCCCGCCCGACCTCGTAAAGCGTCTGCTTCGACAGGCCCGCGTCCGCAAGGGCCGTCGACTTCAGCATCGCGTTCACGAGAACGCGCTCGCCGAAGAGGCTGCGCAGGAAGCCCGCGACCTGCGCCTGGGGCCCGTCCTTCGGCTCGAAACGGGTCAGGACATAGCGGAAGAAGTCGAGGCTCACGTCGGCGCCGGCGCGGCGCACGACTTCCATGAGGTCGGCCATCATCACGAGAAACTGGCTCATCGAGGCGATGTCGAGCATCTGCGGATGGACGGTGACGAGGACGCCGCTCGCGGCGCAGAGGGCGCCGAGCGTCAGGAAGCCGAGCTGCGGCGGGCAATCGATCAGGATCACGTCATAGCGGTCCGCGACCGGGTGGAGGGTCGTCGCGATCCGCGCATAGAAGGGCGCTTCGCGTGCGCCGCGTTCGAGGAGGGCGCGGGGTGTCTCGTGCTCGAACTCGTGAAGCTCGAGATTGCCGGGCACCAGGTCGAGGTTGGTGAAATAGGTCGATCGGATGACGGCCTCGATCGGGCGCGGGTCGTCATAGCGGATCGCGCCATAGAGGGTTTCGCCGGCGCTGACATCGGTCTCCGGCTGGTAGCCGAAGAGGCTCGAGAGGGAGGCCTGCGGGTCGAGGTCGACGGCGAGCACGCGAAAGCCGCGCATCGCGAGATGCTGGGCGAGGTGGGCCGTGGTCGTGGTCTTGCCGGACCCGCCCTTGAAGTTCGCGACGGCGATGATCTGGGCGGGCTCGTGGGCCGGCCGGTTCGGCACGATGACGCGCGCCTTCGCCCCGCCCTTCTTCGCGAGGAGGACCCGCAGCGCCTCGATCTCTTCGAGGCTGTAGCCATGACGGTTTCCGGAGAGGCGCTGCGGCTCCGGCCCTTCGCCGGCGCGAGCGAGATGGCGCAGATACGAATCGGTGACGCCGAGGAGCTTCGCCGCCTCCGTGCTCGTGAAGAGGCGGAGGGCCTTGGTCGCGTCCGGCTCGAAGATCTGGGCGCGGAGGCGGGCGATCTGCGCGCTCAGCGCCTCGGCATCGTGCGCGATCGTGTCATAGCCGACGGGGCTCGCGCCGCGGTTCACAGGCTGCGTCACCGGCGAATCCTCCCTGCGTTCACGCAAACTTACGCGATCGCGCCCTCATTGCGTGAGTGAAGATGTGCCGCGTGAAGGTTGACGCCGGCTTAACCGGGCGGCCGGGTTGTCAGCTGACAACAAGACCAACGCTGCGAGAGGATGGCTGAGATCCCCCCTCCCCTTCAAGCGCCCGTCGGGGCCGGCCTGTCTTTAGCGGGGCGGTTTAGGCTCCGGTTTTCGAGACCCACTGGTGAAAAGGCGGGGCGCGAACAACCCGTAGGCCAAGGGTGCCGGAAGGACCCAGAGGCGTTTTCTGGATGGGGGTATGGATCTGGTGAAACGCTTAGGCGAGTTTCGCGAACTCGGAGCGCTCTTAGAATCCTAAACCATCGGTATGTAACTAATAGAATAGAATCTAAGAATCTAAAAAACGCGCGCGCGTACATACGCGAAATACCCCGGACACCCCGGACACCTAGGACAGCGCCTTTAAAATCAGTGACTTACCGTGTCCTAGGTTGAGATTGTTACCCGGACACCTAGGACACTCGGGATTCGCCTTTAGAATCAAAGGCTTACCGAGAAAGGGCCTAAGGGGCATTCGAAGTTATCCCGGGAAAACGGGGATAACTGGGATGGATTCTGCTTTGCTGAGCGTTTGAGATTTGCCTCCAGCGAATGGTACCTTGCCGAGCCGAGGCTCGGAAGCCGATCCGGCCGCCTTTCAACATGTTCTGACAGGCCTCATTCGCCTTCCCCTTCGGTCCCAGATCGGGGACCGCACCTCCCCTCCACGCGTGATGGCCGCGCCATGAGGACACGGCGCTTCTTCCCCTCGCAGCGACTTGCTGTCAGCTGACAACA
>NZ_QBBV01000041.1:0-475 GCF_003073115.1 Acuticoccus kandeliae
CGGCGTCCGACGGCCAGATCGGTGCGGTCCCGGCGATGATCGCCGAGCTGCGCGGTGGGCCGTCGCTGACCCACGCCAACGAGCTCTCGGTCGAGGGCTCCACGGTGAAGGCCAAGCGGGAGACCGACGAGGGCGTCACCCACCTGACCGCGGAGCTTCCGGTCGTGGTGTCGATCGGGGAGAAGTCCAACGAGCCGCGTTACCCCTCGTTCAAGGGGATCATGGCGGCGAAGAAGAAGCCGGTGGAGACCCTCGACCTGGCCGGCGCCGGGATCGACGCCTCCGAGGTCGGTCTGGCCAACGCCCTGACCTCGGTCGTCTCCGCGTCGCCGAAGCCGCCGAAGCAGGCCGGCGAGAAGGTCACCGACGAGGGCGACGGCGGCGCGCGGATCGCCGAGTTCCTGGTCGGCCAGAAGCTGATCTGACCCCGGTTCTTCCTGGCTTCCCTCTTCGTTTGGAGATAGAGAATCATGGC
>NZ_QBBV01000042.1:0-474 GCF_003073115.1 Acuticoccus kandeliae
CGCTCGATGTTAAAAAAACCATCAAAAAACCGCCTCGACCCGGCTGATGGCGGGGACGATGGGGATGGCGCCGTACAAGGCGCTGGTCGCCGCGGGCGGCGGCAACATGCCGGGCTCGGCGGTGCTGTCGAACTTCATCTCGATCCAGCCGCAGTCGGAGATCTCCCGGCAGCTGCAGCTGCTGGAGAACATCGACGACCCCACCCACGTCGAGCGCTACCGGGTGTTCGAGGACTGGTTCAAGTACACCCAGGACATCCCCGGCGCGTTCTACCTGTGGCTGGTGGAGAACCTGTTCTGGAAGAACCGGCTGATCAAGGGCACGCTCACCGTCGACGGCCGGACCGTCGACATGGGGGCGATCGACTGCCCGCTGCTGCTGCTGGCGGGCTCCGCGGACCACATCACCCCGGCCCCGCAGCTGTTCGCGGCGGCGGAGAAGGTCGGGACCCCGGCCGCGGACGTCACCTAGAT
>NZ_QBBV01000043.1:0-472 GCF_003073115.1 Acuticoccus kandeliae
CTGCGACGCGGCCGAACGACGGGCACGGTTGGCCTCGTCGGTCACCGTCTTCTGCTGGACCAGCTCGATGACCGCCATCGGGGCGTTGTCGCCCTTGCGCGGCATCGTCTTGGTGATCCGGGTGTAGCCACCGTTGCGGTCCGCGAAGAACGGGCCGATCTCGGTGACGAGGCGGTGCACGACCGACTTGTCGCGGATCACCTTCATGATCTCGCGCCGGTTGTGCAGGTCGCCGGCCTTGGCCTTGGTGATCAGCCGCTCCGCGTACGGACGCAGCCGCCGGGCCTTGGCCTCGGTGGTGGTGATCCGGCCGTGTTCGAACAGCGAGGTCGCCAGGTTGGCCAGGATCAGCCGCTGGTGCGCGGGCGACCCGCCGAGGCGGGCACCCTTGGTGGGCTGGGGCATGGCTACAACTGCTCCGTTTCTGCGTAGTCCTGACCGTCGTCACCGAAGGTGTCCGGGTCGAACCCGC
>NZ_QBBV01000044.1:0-472 GCF_003073115.1 Acuticoccus kandeliae
AAAAAATCACATTTTGCATTATCACTGTTTTTTAAAGAACTGACAATAGCATATATTTACTTAGATATCAATACAGCACTTATTTCATCAGCATTACCATAAAATTTTTGAGTCAGTTTCTCAGACACTGAAGACCGTTCCAAATCGCTTTGGTCACTGGATGAGATGGCTGGATGGCATCACGGACTCGATGCACGTGGGTCTGAGTGAACTCTGGGAGATGGTGAAGGACAGGGAGGCCTGGCATGCTGCAGACCATGGGATCACAAAGTGTCGGACATGACTTAGAGAGTGAACAACAAGTTAAGGCAACTTGACCTTAACATTTTACATTACTACTTTTTAATCTCCTTTGGGGTTGGGAAGGCTGGTGAAAACAATTTTTAAAATTGCTTGTGTCACATTTGGGTTTGTAGTTCATAAGATTTGGAACAGCAAAGCAATACATTTTTGCCATTCTGATTTAAACTAA
>NZ_QBBV01000045.1:0-471 GCF_003073115.1 Acuticoccus kandeliae
TGGCCCTGGTCGGGATGCACACCCGGGCCCGCACCGACCGCCAGTGGCGGCTGCTGTCCCGTCTCGGCGGGCACTTCCTCGACGTCGTGCAGGGACTGCCGACGCTCGCGCTGTTCCGCCGTGCGCAGGTCGTCGCAGGCAAGGTCCGGGAGACGACCGACGCCCACCGGCACGCCATGACCGGCACCCTGCGGGTCGCGTTCCTGTCCGCGTTCGTGCTGGAGGTCCTCGCGACGCTCGCCGTCGCCCTGGTCGCGGTCGAGGTCGGGCTGCGGCTCCTCTACGGGAACCTCGACTACGCCACCGCGCTGTTCGTGCTGGTCCTGGCCCCGGAGGCCTACCTGCCGCTGCGCGAGGTCGGTGCCCGGTTCCACGCCAGCATGGAGGGCGTCGCCGCGGCCCGGCAGGTGTTCGCCGAGCTGGACCGCCCGGCCGGCGGCGCGCCCGGCGGGACCGCACCGGTGCCGGCGG
>NZ_QBBV01000008.1:0-6623 GCF_003073115.1 Acuticoccus kandeliae
CCGTGTTGACACCGGTGGGGCGGCTGCGTATATCCCCAACCACCGACGGGGCGCGACGCCAACCGGCGCCGCCCTGGAAGGCTTCAGGGACAGATTGGCCAGATGGCCCGAGAGATCGGGGCAAGGGCTTCTGTCCCTCTGAATGTCGGGAGCGCTGCTCCCAACGAGGTTTAGACCTCGGGTTCTTTGACAATCGCATATGAAGAAAGAGAAGCGTGGGCGGCGTTGTCCTTGCGGATCTCGGATCTGGTTTCGGCCGGATCTGGATCGACAAGACAATGGCGGACACGTTTCAGGACGGACCGCTCCGACGTGATGTCGGAGAGTGTGTCCTCGTCAACGTGATCTTGCCGGATCAATTGTCTCAACTTGAGAGTTTGATCCTGGCTCAGAACGAACGCTGGCGGCAGGCTTAACACATGCAAGTCGAACGCACCTTCGGGTGAGTGGCAGACGGGTGAGTAACGCGTGGGAATCTACCTATCGGTTCGGGATAACCTCCGGAAACGGAAGCTAATACCGGATACGCCCCTTGGGGGAAAGATTTATTGCCGATAGATGAGCCCGCGTTGGATTAGCTAGTTGGTGAGGTAACGGCTCACCAAGGCGACGATCCATAGCTGGTCTAAGAGGATGATCAGCCACACTGGGACTGAGACACGGCCCAGACTCCTACGGGAGGCAGCAGTGGGGAATATTGGACAATGGGCGAAAGCCTGATCCAGCCATGCCGCGTGAGTGATGAAGGCCTTAGGGTTGTAAAGCTCTTTCGCTAGGGAAGATAATGACGGTACCTAGTAAAGAAGCCCCGGCTAACTTCGTGCCAGCAGCCGCGGTAATACGAAGGGGGCTAGCGTTGTTCGGAATTACTGGGCGTAAAGCGCGCGTAGGCGGCTCATTAAGTCAGGGGTGAAATCCCGGGGCTCAACCTCGGAATTGCCTTTGATACTGGTGAGCTTGAGTCCGAGAGAGGTGAGTGGAACTCCGAGTGTAGAGGTGAAATTCGTAGATATTCGGAAGAACACCAGTGGCGAAGGCGGCTCACTGGCTCGGTACTGACGCTGAGGTGCGAAAGCGTGGGGAGCAAACAGGATTAGATACCCTGGTAGTCCACGCCGTAAACGATGATAGCTAGCCGTCGGGATGCATGCATCTCGGTGGCGCAGTTAACGCATTAAGCTATCCGCCTGGGGAGTACGGTCGCAAGATTAAAACTCAAAGGAATTGACGGGGGCCTGCACAAGCGGTGGAGCATGTGGTTTAATTCGAAGCAACGCGCAGAACCTTACCAGCTCTTGACATGCCGTGTTACCAGCGGAGACGTTGGGTTCCCTTCGGGGACGCGGACACAGGTGCTGCATGGCTGTCGTCAGCTCGTGTCGTGAGATGTTGGGTTAAGTCCCGCAACGAGCGCAACCCTCGCCTTTAGTTGCCAGCATTCAGTTGGGCACTCTAAAGGGACTGCCGGTGATAAGCCGAGAGGAAGGTGGGGATGACGTCAAGTCCTCATGGCCCTTACGGGCTGGGCTACACACGTGCTACAATGGCAGTGACAATGGGTGAATCCCAAAAAGCTGTCTCAGTTCGGATTGTCCTCTGCAACTCGAGGGCATGAAGTCGGAATCGCTAGTAATCGTGGAACAGCATGCCACGGTGAATACGTTCCCAGGCCTTGTACACACCGCCCGTCACACCATGGGAGTTGGTTCTACCCGAAGACGCTGTGCTAACCGCAAGGAGGCAGGCGGCCACGGTAGGGTCAGCGACTGGGGTGAAGTCGTAACAAGGTAGCCGTAGGGGAACCTGCGGCTGGATCACCTCCTTTCTAAGGATGTTCTGGATCAAGGCTTGCCTTTCCGGAACGCTTGGAAACACGCCGGGTCTACGGACACCGGCTTTAGCGGGATGGCGCCGCCTTCGTTTCTCTTTCTCAAAGAACGGTATGCGTGGGACCGGTCTCCCCTCCCCTCTCGGGGTTGGGTATGGAGACGGGACGCGAACCAACGTTGTGTGTCGGCCCTGTGTTGTGTAAGGGGCTGAGCCGGCGGGCCTGTAGCTCAGGTGGTTAGAGCGTACGCCTGATAAGCGTAAGGTCGATGGTTCGAGTCCATCCAGGCCCACCACGGATCTCGGTGTGGAAGCACGAGAGATTGCCGACGACGCGCGACAGAGGGGCCTTAGCTCAGCTGGGAGAGCACCTGCTTTGCAAGCAGGGGGTCGTCGGTTCGATCCCGACAGGCTCCACCATCGTGAGATCGCTGCGTCGACGACGCGTGACCGTTCGAGAAGAACCGAATTCCTGTCCATCGGACGGGATCGCGCCGCGGAGCGGCGCCTGGGCTTGAGCACTTCGGTGCGGCCCGACACTCCAAGACATCGTGAAGAGAAGGTTTGTTCGCCCACCGGGGTCGAGCAGGACATTGTTACGCGTGAGCGTCACGGTCCTGGTTTGATCGGTTCCGGTGCGACGGGCGGAGGGTATCTCCGACATCCATCCTCGACAGAGGCTGATTGTTCCCCTCCCCTGCCCACATGGTCCTGACCGGCCATGATGGGATGATGCGGACAGATCTCGTGAAACTGGTCTTTCCTTATCGTGTCCACTCACTTCGCAAGAGGTGCACCTCCGCAGGGTGTTTTTGGGTGGGCATTGATAATGAGAGTGATCAAGTGCCTTAAGAGCATCTGGTGGATGCCTAGGCATCGAGAGGCGATGAAGGACGTGGTACGCTGCGAAAAGCCGTGGGGAGTTGCGAACAAACTTTGATCCGCGGATGTCCGAATGGGGAAACCCACCCGTTAAGGGTACCCGAAAGGGAGCGAACCCGGGGAAGTGAAACATCTCAGTACCCGGAGGAAAGGAAATCAACCGATACTCCGCTAGTAGTGGCGAGCGAACGCGGACCAGCCGAGCAACTTAGGAAAGCAGAACCATCTGGAAAGGTGGGCCATAGCGGGTGACAGCCCCGTATGTGGATCCGAAGTTGACGTATCAAGTAGGGCGGGACACGTGAAATCCTGTTCGAAGATGGGGGGACCACCCTCCAAGGCTAAGTACTCCTCGATGACCGATAGTGAACCAGTACCGTGAGGGAAAGGTGAAAAGCACCCCGACAAGGGGAGTGAAATAGTTCCTGAAACCGGATGCTTACAAACAGTGGGAGCCCGCAAGGGTGACCGCGTACCTTTTGTATAATGGGTCAGCGACTTAGTCTGACGAGCAAGCTTAAGCCGGTAGGTGTAGGCGTAGCGAAAGCGAGTCTGAACAGGGCGTTCAGTTCGTCGGATTAGACCCGAAACCGGGTGATCTAGCCATGAGCAGGCTGAAGGTTGGGTAACACCAACTGGAGGGCCGAACCGTTGAATGTTGCAAAATTCTCGGATGACTTGTGGTTAGGGGTGAAAGGCCAATCAAACTCGGTGATAGCTGGTTCTCCGCGAAATCTATTTAGGTAGAGCGTTGGATGAATACCTCTGGGGGTAGAGCACTGGATGGGCTATGGGGGCTTACCGCCTTACTGATCCTAACCAAACTCCGAATACCAGAGAGTACTATCCAGCAGACACACGGCAGGTGCTAACGTCTGTCGTGAAGAGGGAAACAACCCTGATCACCAGCTAAGGCCCCCAAATCGTGGCTAAGTGTGAAAGGATGTAGAGACCCCAAAACAACCAGGATGTTGGCTTAGAAGCAGCCATCATTTAAAGAAAGCGTAACAGCTCACTGGTCTAAATAAGGGTCTCCGCGCCGAAAATGTAACGGGGCTCAAGCCACGTGCCGAAGCTGTGGGCTTGTCTATGACAAGCGGTAGCGGAGCGTTCCGTAGGTCCGTGAAGCCGTACCCGTGAGGGGCGGTGGAGATATCGGAAGTGCGAATGCTGACATGAGTAACGATAAAGGGAGTGAGAGACTCCCTCGCCGAAAGTCCAAGGGTTCCTGCGTAAAGTTAATCTGCGCAGGGTTAGTCGGCCCCTAAGGCGAACCCGAAAGGGGTAGTCGATGGGAATGCAGTTAATATTCTGCAACCTGGTGGTAGTGACGAATGCTGTGTGTTGTACGACCTTATTGGATTGGTTGTGCAGCGAAGGTGTTCCAGGAAATAGCTCCACCGTACAGACCGTACCCGAAACCGACACAGGTGGACTGGTAGAGTATACCAAGGCGCTTGAGAGAACGATGCTGAAGGAACTCGGCAAATTGCCTCCGTAAGTTCGCGAGAAGGAGGCCTCGGGCTTGGGCAACCAGGTTCGAGGGGCACAGACCAGGGGGTAGCGACTGTTTATCAAAAACACAGGGCTCTGCGAAGTCGCAAGACGACGTATAGGGTCTGACGCCTGCCCGGTGCCGGAAGGTTAAAAGGAGGAGTGCAAGCTCCGAATTGAAGCCCCGGTAAACGGCGGCCGTAACTATAACGGTCCTAAGGTAGCGAAATTCCTTGTCGGGTAAGTTCCGACCTGCACGAATGGCGTAACGACTTCCCCGCTGTCTCCAGCATCGACTCAGTGAAATTGAATTCCTCGTGAAGATGCGAGGTTCCTGCGGTCAGACGGAAAGACCCCGTGCACCTTTACTATAGCTTTACACTGGCATTCGTGACGGCATGTGTAGGATAGGTGGTAGGCTTTGAAGCGTGAGCGCCAGCTTGCGTGGAGCCACCCTTGAAATACCACCCTTGCTTTCATGGATGTCTAACCGCGACCTTGGTCCGGGACAGTGTATGGTGGGTAGTTTGACTGGGGCGGTCGCCTCCCAAAGAGTAACGGAGGCGTGCGAAGGTGGGCTCAGAGCGGTCGGAAATCGCTCGTTGAGTGCAATGGCATAAGCCTGCCTGACTGCGAGACTGACAAGTCGAGCAGAGTCGAAAGACGGCCATAGTGATCCGGTGGTCCCGCGTGGAAGGGCCATCGCTCAACGGATAAAAGGTACGCCGGGGATAACAGGCTGATGACACCCAAGCGTCCATAGCGACGGTGTTGTTTGGCACCTCGATGTCGGCTCATCGCATCCTGGGGCTGGAGCAGGTCCCAAGGGTTTGGCTGTTCGCCAATTAAAGCGGTACGTGAGCTGGGTTCAGAACGTCGTGAGACAGTTTGGTCCCTATCTGCCGTGGGTGTCGGAGAATTGAAAGGATCTGCCCCTAGTACGAGAGGACCGGGGTGGACGTACCTCTTGTGGACCTGTTGTGGCGCCAGCCGCATTGCAGGGTAGCTACGTACGGACGGGATAACCGCTGAAAGCATCTAAGCGGGAAACCCACCTTGAAACGAGTTCTCCCTTGAGAGCCGTTGTAGACGACGACGTTGATAGGCTGGATGTGGAAGCGTGGCGACATGCGTAGCTTACCAGTACTAATCGCTCGATCGGCTTGATCACTCTCATTAGTTCATGCCCATTCGCCAGTGGCGAATGGTTCTCTGCCGATGGCGCCGCAACGAGCCCATGCCTTCGGGCTGCTTGTTGTGAGGCTGCGGCAAGAACCGAAACGAATACGATTTTGGAAAGACCGGCTTTTGCCGGACGGGTCCGACCCGCCAGTTTCACGATCTGATCGCAGCGCAAAGGGCGCGTGCGCGGTGCCCAAACGGTGCCCCACACAGCCCGAAGGCATCGCCTCATTGCGCAGCAATCAGCAAAAATGAACGTCCTCTGCCGGCCTGGTGGCCTTTGCGAGGGGCCCCCACCCGATCCCATTCCGAACTCGGCCGTTAACCCCCTCAGCGCCAATGGTACTTCGTCTTAAGACGCGGGAGAGTAGGTCGCTGCCAGGCCTGCCGAGGACGTTCATCAAAACCTTCTCTTCACACCCCCTTCCCCATCACGACAATCTTCCCGACACCATCGCCCGCCCGCAGCGCCACAAACGCTTCGGGCGCGTTTGCGTATGGGACGCGCGCCGCGACGACGGGCCGGACGTGCTCCGCGGCGGCAAGCCCCGCCGCGACGAGCCGGTTGAGCAGCGGCGCATCCCCCAGAAGCTGAAACACCGTGTGGCCGCGGATCGTCACCCCCTTCGCGAGCATCGTCATGATGTCGTAGCGCCCGGTGGCGCCCGCGATCATCTCGTAGCCGACATACACCCCGCCCGTGCCGAGCACCGCGAGCGCCGCGCCCACATAGGCGCCGCCCAGCGGATCGAGCACCGCGTCGATCCCCTCGGGGGCGAGGGCGGTGACGCCGCGCACGAGGTCGTCCGGGGTCGCAATCACCAGCGGGTGCGGCGCGAGCGTCCCGAGGGCGTCCACCTTCTCCGTCCTCCGGGTCGTCGCGATGGTCGTCGCGCCCCAGTGGCGCGCGAGCTGCAGGCCGACGACGCCCATGCCCCCGGTCGCGGCGGTGACCAGCACCGTCTTCCCCCCACCCTCGCCGGGGCCGAGACCCGCCCGCATCAGCGCGCCGCCCATCGTGAAGACGGCCATCCAATAGGCCGCGCCCTCCGCGTCGGAGAAATCCGGCGGCACGGGCAGGAGCGCGGCGAGCGGATAGAGGCCGACGGTGCGCAGCGCACCCATCCCGGCGATGTCGACGCGCATCGGGTTGAGCGCGACGCGGTCGCCAACCGACCAGCCGTGCCCGCCCCCCGGCGCACCAAGCGCGACGATCTCGCCGACCGCCTCGTGGGCGA
>NZ_QBBV01000046.1:0-471 GCF_003073115.1 Acuticoccus kandeliae
CTCCCGGCGCCTTCCAGGTGGGCAAGGACCTCGCGTTCACCCCGGGCCACGTGGTCTTCCGCAACCGGCTGATCGAGCTCATCCAGTACGAGCCGCAGACGGACAAGGTCCACGAGGTGCCGCTGCTCATGAGCCCGCCGTGGATCAACAAGTACTACATCATGGACCTCGCGCCGCAGACGTCGCTGGTGGAGTGGGCGGTGCAGCAAGGCCACACCGTCTTCATGATCAGCTACCGCAACCCGGACTCGTCGCTGGCCGACGTGACGATGAGCGACTACCTGCAGGAGGGCCCGGTCACGGCCCTGGACGTCGTCCGCGAGATCACCGGCCGGGACACGGTCAACGTCGCCGGGCTCTGCCTGGGCGGCGCGCTCTCCGCCGCGATGACGGCGTGGCTGGAGGCCAAGGGAGACCAGCGCGTCAACTCGCTGACCCTGATGAACACGCTGCTCGACTACTCCGGCCCGG
>NZ_QBBV01000047.1:0-469 GCF_003073115.1 Acuticoccus kandeliae
CCTGGATCTGGTCCCGGGCGTGGTGCGCGGTGAGCATGCACTCGCTGCGGGTCTCGGTCCACTTGACCGGCTTGCCCAGCTTCTGCGCGAGCAGCACGCAGAGCATCTCCTCGGGCAGCACGCCGATCTTGCCGCCGAAGCCGCCGCCCACGTCGGGGGCGATGACGCGCAGCTTGGACTCCGGCACCCCGAGGGTCACCGTGGTCATGGTGCGCAGGATGTGCGGCACCTGGGTCGCGGCCCAGATGGTCAGCTGCTCGCCGGTCGGGTCCACCACGCAGGAGCGGGGCTCCATGAACGCGGGGATCAGGCGCTGCTGGCGGAAGCGGCGGCGGACGACGACGGAGTCGCTGTCGGCCTCGGCGGCCTTGATGGCCTCGGCCACGTCGGCACCGGTGCCGGCGGCGGCGGAGTCGAACACCCAGGTCGCGGAGACGTTGGTGCCGAGGTCCGGGTGGACCAGCTCGGC
>NZ_QBBV01000048.1:0-469 GCF_003073115.1 Acuticoccus kandeliae
CGGCCGGGTCCGGATGGAGTTCCGCGTCCCGTCCCGCGGCCTCATCGGCTTCCGCACCGAGTTCCTGACGATCACCCGCGGCGCGGGCATCGCCAGCCACGTCTTCGACGGCTACGGCCCCTGGGTCGGCGAGATCCGCACCCGGAACAAGGGCTCGCTGATCTCGGACCGTTCCGGGCCGGTCACCCCGTACGCGATCGACCAGCTCGCCGACCGCGGCACGCTGTTCGTCGGGCCGACCACGCTGGTCTACGGCGGGATGGTCGTCGGGGAGTACACCCGCAACGAGGACCTCGAGGTCAACATCACCCGCGAGAAGAAGCTGACCAACATCCGCTCGTCGACCTCCGACGTGCTGGTCAAGCTGATCCCGCCGACGATCCTGAGCCTCGAGCAGTCGCTGGAGTTCTGTGCGACCGACGAGTGCGTCGAGATCACCCCGGAGAACGTCCGGATCCGCAAGATCGAG
>NZ_QBBV01000049.1:0-465 GCF_003073115.1 Acuticoccus kandeliae
CTAGCTGTGATTTCTCGCGAGGTTGTTCAGCGCAGTCTCGGGAGATAGGCCGGCGAGCGCGGCGTGTTGGCGATTGCGATTGTACCACATGAGCCACCTCGGCAGATCGCGCGCGCGGCTGGCTGAAGAGGGATAGGGAACAGCGTAGGCCCATTCCCTCAGGAGCGTCTGGATGAAGCGCTCGGCCTTGCCGTTGGTCTTCGGCGTATAGGGCCGCGTGCGGATGTGGCGGATGCCGAGCCAACGCAGAGCCTTGGCAAAGAGTTTGGAAACATAGGCCGAGCCATTGTCGGTCATGACGCGCTCCACGCGCACGCCGCGGCTGCGGAACCAACGGAGTGCGCGCACGAGGAAGCCCGTCGTGGTGCCGCGCTTCTCGTCGGCGAGGATCTCGACATAGGCGAGCCGCGTGGCGTCGTCGATGGCGACGTGCACGAAGTCCCAGCCGGCTCCCCTGTTGCGGTG
>NZ_QBBV01000050.1:0-460 GCF_003073115.1 Acuticoccus kandeliae
CCTGGATCTCCGGCGCGGCCCTCGCCGCGGCCGGGGTGGCGCTGCCGGCCGGCCGCGAGGGGTGGGCGTTCACCGCCACCGCGCTCGCGATCGGCGGGCTGTCGGTCGTGCTGTTCGGCCAGCTGTACCCGACGCTGCTGCCCTCGACGACCGACCCCGCGCACACCCTGACCGTCGCGAACGCGGCGTCCGCGCCGTACACGCTCGGCGTCATGTCCTGGATCGCGGCCGTGTTCCTGCCGCTGGTCCTCGGCTACCAGTCCTGGAGCTACTGGGTGTTCCGCCGCCGCCTCGGCGGGGCGCGGGTCGCACCGGCCGGGACCTCCGACACTGGTGACACCGCGGTACCGGCCCCACGATGACGACCGTGTCCACGCCGTCCGCCACCGCCGGGGCGCCGCCCGCAGGCGGCCCGCCGGTCGACCCCCGGCTGCTGCGCACGGCGAGCGCGGTCCGGGTG
>NZ_QBBV01000009.1:0-3377 GCF_003073115.1 Acuticoccus kandeliae
CGCAGCGCACCCATCCCGGCGATGTCGACGCGCATCGGGTTGAGCGCGACGCGGTCGCCAACCGACCAGCCGTGCCCGCCCCCCGGCGCACCAAGCGCGACGATCTCGCCGACCGCCTCGTGGGCGACATCGAGGTCGCGACGACCGCACATGTGTCCCAGTCCGAAACGCCGCGTGGTCGTGGATCCTGACGAGGTGCGGCACGGCCGCGTATGACGCCTCGCCGACATCGCCCTGGTCGTGCATCTCGTCCTGGAGTTCGGCTCAGGCCCCTTCCATGTCGGCGCCGGGGTCCAGCGCGCGGGGCGCCGGTCGGGTGTCACAAGGGGGCGATAGCCACCGCACCTTGCGGCATCGTCCGCTGGCTCAATCCCGTCCGGCTGCACTCATCGGGGTGGCGCCCTTGCCACGCTTCGATCGTCCAACACGGGAGGCCCACTGAAGCGCGGCGGCGCGCGGTCTCTTCCGCGGTCCGTCAGAGCCCACGGCGTGCGGCGGATTCTGGGACGGCTTTACGCTCGAGCATCCCGCGCTCTTCCGAACGGCGAGTCGCTGCTCTGCCTCTCTGATGCCGCACGGTTCTCGCTCTATTTAAACGTCCGCGTCACCTCGATCTTGCCGACGATGGCGGCGTTGAAGGCGTCGAGATCCTCGGCGGGGATCCAATATTCGCGATGGGCGCGGCCGCCCGCTTCCTGGATGGCGTAGTTGGCCAGGAAGGATCGCTGCACTTCGAAGCGGGTCACGTAACCGGCGCCGCTGGCCGCGACGTTCCAGTCGCGCGCGATCTTGATCGCGTAGTCCTCCGTCAGAACGGGATAGAAGATCGGTTGCTCCGGCAGACGCGGGGGGAAGGCTTTCATGCCGCTGGCTTGGATGAGATCCAGCTCCTCGGGGCCGACCGGGCGCCATAGGGTGATCGTCTGCAATGGCTCGCTCATCGCGGCAGGATGCGGGACAGCCTGATGGGCTGCAAGCGGCGCATCTCTCGCGGCAGGCGGCGGCGCCGATCCTTCCATTCTCGGTCGCGGGTGCCGGCGCCGATCGATGGCTTTCCGGCCCGAGACCCTTCCTATCGGGGTGACAGCGACGACCGGGTGAACACTCGCGATCTGGTCAGATCGTGAGGCACCGCGTCGTCCGACGGCCTGAGGCGGTGCCGCGCCGCTCACTTGCATCCCGGCCCAGAGTTAAATCGCTTCCATAGGAAGGACGACGAGGGCCGAGGCGATATCTGCATCGAGGCCCCAAAAAGGCCCTCGGGGTGTCAGCGGAACCGGCCCTACTGGTACCGGATCGCGCCCGCCTTGAGGGCGGCCGCGAGAGCGGCGCTAGTCACGAGGCCGTTCGATGCGCGCTCATTTGAGAGCCGACAGCGCCCTGCCCCGACAACGCATCGCACCCATTTTTTGGGAACGGCAGCGAGGGCTCCCATAAGACGGCCGCCGAAGCGGATCCTCTGGTCATCACCAGCACCCAATTCCCTGAATCCGGCTCGCGCCGGTCTGGAGAGCGGCGCAAACGAGAGTGACGCCGGTTGCGAGGCCTCCCGAAGAGGGTCTTCCACCGTGACAACACCCCGCCCCGAGACCCGGATCGTGCCCGTCTTGAGGGTACCGAAAGCGGCGGCGGCACCAGTCGCGAGGAAGCCGAAAAGGATCATCCCTGCAACATCAGCCCCCTATAGCCGGATCGCCCCCGTCTGGAGGGCGGCGAAGGCGAGGGCGGCGCCGGCGATGAGGATGGCGAAGAGGATCGCCTCGGTGGTCGTGAAGATGCGGTGGCCGCGTTCGCGCTGGGCGATCGCGAACAGGATCGTGCCGGGGGCGTAGATCAGGAGCGACAGGAGGAGGAATTTGAGGCCGCCCGCGTAGATGAGGCCCGCCGCGTAGATCGTCGCGAGCGTCGCGCGGATGAAGTCGCCGCGGCGCGCGCGCGCCGTCTCCGTCGGGTCGGGCTCAAGCCAGGCGAGTTTCAGCGCGTAGGCGGCGGTCAGGAGATAGGGGAGGAGGATCATCGAGGAGGTGAGCTTCACCGCGAGGATGAACGCCTCCTCCGCGAAGATCATCGCGATCAGGAAGGCCTGGACGAGGCCGTTCGTCAGCCACAGCGCCGCCGAGGGCACGCGGTTGCGGTTCTCGCGGGCGAGGAAGGCGGGCATGCTCTCCATCCGCGCCGCCGAGAAGAGCACTTCGGCCGCGAGGAGCGACCAGGCGAGGTAGGCGCCGAGCACCGAGATGATGAGGCCGACGCTCACGAACACCGCGCCCCAGCGGCCGACTACCGCCTCCAGCACCCCGGCCATCGACGGGTTGCGCAGCGCCGCGAGGTCCGGGCGCAGGAGCACGCCGTAGGACAGCATCGTCACGAGGACGAGGAGGCTGAGAACCCCCGCGAAGCCGAGGATCGTCGCAAGGCCGACATCGGCGCGGCGGCGGGCGTAGCGCGAATAGACGCTCGCCCCCTCGATTCCGACGAACACGAAGACCGTCACGAGCATCGTCCCGCGCACCTGCTCGAGGATCGGCGCGTTGTCGAGGCCGGGACCGCCGTCGAGATTGTCGTAGAAGATGGCGGCGTCGAAGCCGTAGAGGGCGAAGAGCAGGAAGAGGATGATCGGGATGATCTTCGCGACCGTCACGATCGTGTTGAGCGCGGCCGCCTGCTTCACGCCCCGCAGGATCAGGAAGTGGACGGTCCACAGGCCGACCGAGGAGATGGCGACCGCGGTCACGGTGCTGCCGTCGCCGAGGACCGGATAGTAAGCGCCGAGCGTCGACTGGATCAGCACCCAGTAGGACACGTTGCCGAGGCAGCAGACGGCCCAGTAGCCGAGCGCGGACAGGAAGCCCGGATAATTGCCGAAGCCGGCCTTGGCGTAGGCGTAGACGCCGGCGTCGAGCCCCGGCTTGCGGCGGGCGAGGGTCTGGAAGACGAGCGCCAGCATCAGCATCCCGCCGCCCGCGATCGCCCACGCGATGAGCGCGCCGACGCCGCCGGTGACGCGGCCGAATGTCTGGGGCAGCGAGAAGATCCCCGCCCCCACCATGGAGCCGACGACCATCGCGATGAGGGCCGGGAGGGCGAGCCTTTGCGCGGGCGGCTCCGTCATGGTCGAGGCCCTCGGTTGGCAGCGGCGTCGCGCCGAGGCCGACCGCGCTGGTGATCCCGAATCGCGGGAACGGGTCCACTAGGATGCCCGGCGGCGCGCGCGGGGCCAAGCGCCGTGCGACGGGTGTTGAGGTGTTGTTGCCCTCTGCCCTCTGCCCTCTGCCCTCTGCCCTCTGCCCTCTGCCCTCTGCCCTCTGCCCTCTGCCCTCTGCCCTCTGCCCTCTGCCCTCTGCCCTCTGCCCTCTGCCCTCTGCCCTCTGCCCTCT